>JBFWMG010000007.1:0-154706 GCA_050251715.1 Desulfovibrionaceae bacterium
CCCCCCCCCCCCCCCGGGGCTTTATTTTGAGGCGCTACGCCCCGTGCCGCCCGGCCTCGCGCTTCCAGTCCGCCACCACCTCGCGGACCTTTGGGTACAGCGCGGCGTCCTCCTTGTACCACTCCGCGAACACGTGCAGGAACGTGGCGCCGCGCGGGGAAAAGATACCCTTGACCCGGCACCACAGCGGATCGAGCGCGGCCACGAAATCGTCGAGCATGGTGTTGGCGATGGTCTCCATGAACGACTGGTGGTTGCGGAAGGCGAACATGTAGAGCTTGAAACTCTTGGACTCCACGATGCGCTGGTCCGGGATGTACTCCACGATGATGGTGGCGAAGTCGGGCTGTCCGGTCTTGGGGCACAGGCTCGTGTACTCGGGAAACTCGATGCTCACGATGTAGGGCCGCCCCGGAAACTGGTTGGGAAACGTCTCCAGGATGCCCGCGTGCGGCCCGTCGAATTGGTAACCGCTTGCGCCGCCCTTGCCCAACGCCTGCAAATGCTCGGTCTTGTCCGCGCTCTTGGTGCCTGCCATGTGTCCTCCTTCCCCGCGTCGCCGGGGGCGCGAATGTGGCACGTCGCGCACCGGAAGGCAAGACGCCCCGCCTGCCCTCCGCATGACGCGCCCGCCGCCGCGCTTGCCTGCTTGCCATCTTGCCGTTTGCCGCAAGCCCGGCCGTGTGGCACAGTGCGGCCACGCGGCGGCCGGGCGGGACCGGGCTTGCGCCCGGTCCCATGGCACCAAACTTGCTTTGCATCTCGCGTTGGAGCCAACATTTTGACCTGGAGCTGATTGAACGCATGAGCGCATGCAACTATCCCTGTGTCCTGGGGGAACTGAAAGAGGCGGACTGGCGCGGCGAGGCCGTGGTCGCCTTTGGCGGCGCCGTGGTGGACAGCGCCATCCCCGCCGACAAAACCATCCGCATAGCCTCCCCGTCGCCCCAGGCGCTGGCGGAACTCGCCGGCACGCTGCAACTGGATATCCTGCGCGGCGGCATCGTGTTCGTGCTGCCCCCTGACAGGGACAGCGTGGACATGGCATGGGTGCTGGAAACTCAAAAGGTGCTCCTGCACGCCCACTACAAATACATCCTTTTTCCCAATTTTTCCCACGCCACCGCCGACCCCATGGGCGTGCGCACGGAAACCATCCCGGATCTTCTCCGTGAAATAAATGTGTTACGCAACTATCCGTGGCTGTTCAGCTCCCCCATTGCCGACAAGCTGGCCGCCACACGCCTGGGCATGCCCGTCATCCTGCTGCTGCCCGGCCCATCGATACATGAGATCGTGCCCCATCTGCCCGCCTTGCGCGAGCGATGTCTCGTGGCCTGCATCGCCAAAACCGTCCACGCGTGCGTGTCCGTCGGCGTGATGCCGGATTTCGTGATCCAGCTCGACACCTTCCAGATGCAACGGCATTATTTCGACGCCCTGCCGCCCATGCCGGACACCGTGCTCGTGCCGCTTTCCATCGCGCCCTTCCACTCCTATGCCCACAAATTCAAGGGCGTGGTCATGATGGACAGCTTCAACCTGGAGCTGTTGCCCAACCGGGCCCGCCTGCGCGAAAGCTACGTCAGCAGCCTGACCGGCCTCATGGGGCTGGCCGAGGCGCTGCACGCCCCGCACGCCTTCCTGGCCGGAGCCAATCTCTCCACACCGCTGCCGCCCGAACTCCATCCCCTGTGGCGCGGCAAGCCCGAGCCCTTGCCCATTGTCCCACGGGAAATTGAATGTCTTTTGAGCAGTCGCGACGACACCGTGGTGCACGGCCATAGATGGTACATCGCCACCGCCGTGGAAGCCGATTTCTTCGCAAGCACCATTGCCAAGACCACGGGCACCCGCTTTTACAGCACATCGGACTCCACCCTGCTGTCACGGCAATGGTTTCCGCACATGGACCTGGACGCCATGCTCGCGCTGCCCCCCTTGGACCGGCAACGGTTTCAGGAGACCATGGACCACGTGCTGGCGCAACGGGAAACCATTGACATCACCAAGACACGCATTCAATTGCTGAAAAAGTTTGGCGAGATACGCCAGATGGCACGCCACTACGCCATGCGGGGTGACCCGGCGGTGGATACCGCCCTGCGCGACCACGTGTACACCAAGGCTGCGGCCACCATGCGCGACGCGCCCGTGGGCGACCACCCGGACGTGCTGGGCGTGGCCGAGCGGCTGTGCGGCGCCTGGCGCGGCGCCCTGAACGAGGCGCGGCTGCTGGTGCTGGCCCTGACCGCCGCAAAACGCGGCACCCCCCTGCCCCTCTTGTGCATGGCGGACGAAATCGAGCCGCTCACAGCGCTCCTGGCCCGTTATGTGCCGGGCGCCACATGGTCCCCGTGCTGCTTCGTGCCCAATCCGGCTCTTGTCTTTCCGAAGGGCGAGGCCATATCGTACAAGCAGGCGCTGGAATGGCTGGCCGCGCAGCAGGCGGTGTTCGCCTCGCCGCGCATGATGCGCGAGTTCGCCTACATCCTCGACCTCGCGCCCAGCGAAAACATTTTCGACCTCCGCCACATCGCCGGAGCCAACGCATAGGGGGACGTATGGACAGACCCAAGCGCTACTGCATCCTCCTGGCCGCCGGGTCGGGAAACCGCATGAAGTTTCCCACGCCCAAGCAGTTCCTCAAGCTGGCCGGGCGCACCGTCATAGAGCACACCCTGGACGCGGTGGACGCCCACCCCGATGTGGATGAGATATTCATCGTCATCGAAAGCGTATACCGCTCCTTTCTCGAGGAAATCCTGCTGCGCAACAGTTTCGCCAAGGTCACCAAGATCATCAACGGCGGCGCCACGCGGCGCGAAAGCTCGGCGGCGGGCATCTTCGCCGTGGAGGAGGACGACGCACTGGTGCTGCTGCACGACGCGGTGCGCCCCTTCCTGAGCCAGAAAATCATAGCCGACTGCTATGCCGCCCTGGCCGGGCACGTGTCCGTGGACGTGGCCATCCCCGCCGTGGACACCATCATCGAGGTGGACGGCAGGGACTGCATCACCGACATTCCCAAGCGCGCCAACCTGCGCCGGGGCCAGACGCCCCAGGGCTTCCACGCGGGCGTGCTGCGCCAGGCGCACCAGCGCGCCATGGCCGACCCCGCCGTGGAGGTGACCGACGACTGCGGCCTGATCCTGCGCTACGGCCTGGGCGACGTGTTCGTGGTGCCGGGCGACGAACGCAACATCAAGATCACCTATCCCGAAGACCTGTACCTGGCGGACAAGATATTCCAGCTGAACACGGTGTCCGTGGACTACGCCCGCATCCGCGACACGCTGGCCGACAAGGTGGTGGCGGTATTCGGCGCCAGCCGGGGCATCGGCGAGCACATCATGGACTTGGGCCGCGAACGCGGTGCGCACATGTACGGATTTTCGCGCCACAACGGCGTGGACGTGCGCGACTACCGTGCCGTGCGCCAGGCGCTGGAAACGGTCCACGCCGCCGCCGGGCGCATCGACGCCGTGGTCAACACGGCGGCGGTGCTGCGCTCCGGCACGCTGCTGGGGCGGCACATCGATGACATCGAGCAGGAAATCGCCATCAACTACCAGGGGTCGGTCAACGTCATCAAGGCCAGCCTGACCTTTCTCAAGGCGTCGCGGGGCTCCGTGGCGCTGTTCACCTCCAGCTCCTACACCAGGGGGCGGGCGCTCTACACCATCTACTCCTCCACCAAGGCGGCGGTGGTGAACCTGGTGCAGGGCGTGGCCGAGGAACTGCACGCGGACGGCGTGCGCATCAACGCCATCAACCCCGAACGAACCAACACCCCCATGCGCCGGGAAAACTTTGGCGTGGAACCCCCGGAAAGCCTGCTGGCGCCCGAGGCCGTGGCCCAGGCGACCCTGGACACGCTCATGGCCGACTTCTCCGGCATGGTGGTGGACGTGCGGCGCAAACCAGGAGACTCCCATGACCATTGACGCCAAGGTGCAGGCCAAACTGGCCCGGCTGGCGGAGCTGATGCCCAAACAGCCGGACACCTACGTCTTCATCGGCCAGGGCGGCGGACGATTCGTGGGCAACGTCAAGTACCTGTTCCAGCACTTCGCGCGACACCGGCCCGATGTGCGCAGCTACTTCCTGACCAGCTTCAGCGCCGTGGCCAAACTGCTGCGCGGCAACGGGCTGCCCACGCTGCTCTTTCCCGACAGCCGGGCCGTGGAAACCCTTGCCTCTGCGGGCACCGTGGTGGTGGACGCCTTCGAGTTCAAACACGAGGCGTGGGCGCCGCTGGTGCGCAACACCCGCATCATCCAGCTGTGGCATGGGGTGGGATTCAAGAAAATCGGCATGATGGAAAAGGACATGGCCGTGGCGGGCAGCTATACGCCCGACGAGATCGACGCACTCTACTCCGGCTACCATACCGTGGTGTCCACCTCCCCCTTCTACGTGGACGAGGTGTTCCGCAAGGCCTTTCGGGCCGAGCATTTCGTGGACCTGGGCTACCCGCGCAACGACGCCCTGTTCCGGCGGCCCACCAAGGACGACGTACTCACCGCCGACATGGAGACCTTCCAGCGCATTGCCTCCCTGCGCAAGGCGCGGCGCGTGGTGCTCTACGCCCCCACCTTCCGCGACAAGGTGGGCAACCCCATTGGCGCAAACGCCCTCGACTTCAAGAAGCTGCACGCGTTTCTGGATGCGGCGGGCCTGCACATGGTCATCAAGGCGCACCATCTGACCACGATCGAGGCAGACTCCTCCCTGCCGCACATATCCTTCTACGCCAACGACAGCGACGTCTACCCCTTCATGCCCATGGTGGATGCCATGCTCACGGACTATTCCTCCATCTACATGGACTACCTGCTGCTCGACCGGCCCGTGGTCTTCTTCTGCCCGGACTATGACGAATACGTGCGCAACAACCGCGAATTCCAGTTCCCCTACGACACCATGACCCCCGGCCCCCAATGCCGCACCCAGGACGAACTGCACGCCGCGCTCGAACGCGCCGCCACAGGCGACGACGGCTTCGCGGCCCAACGCGCCGCCCTGCGCGGCAAGGCGTTCGCGCACCAGGACGGCGGATCCGCGCAGCGCATCGCCGACTACCTGTGCGGCCCACGCCCCCAGGCGTAGCCGCCAGGCGGCACGCCCCGCCGCGCGCCCGCACGCAAAAAACCGCCCAGGATCCTTCGGGATCCTGGGCGGTTCCATGTGCAATGCGCTATGGCGGAAAGGCTATTTACCCATCCACTTGGCCACCTGGGCCTTGTTCTCCTTGATGAAACGCTTGGCGTTTTCGTAGCGGTCGGCGCCCTTTTCCGCGTTCCAGGCCATGACCATCTGCAACTGGTTGGGGCTTTCCCACTTGAAGTTCTTGAAAAAGGCATACACCTCGGGCATGTCCTTATCCAAGCCCTTGCGCACGACGGTGTCGATGTGCTCTTCCTCGCCCAGCACCTTCTTGGGATCGGCCAGATACTTCAGATCCCACTTGCCGAACATCCAATGCGGCGACCACGCGGTCACCACCACCCACTTCTTGTGCTTGATGGCGTCGGCGAGCGCGGCGGTCATGGTCGCGCCGCTGCCTTCCATGAGTTCCAGCTTGTCCAGGCCGTAGGCCTTCATGGCGTCGGCGGACAGGCGCATGAGCCCGGAGCCGGGGTCGATGCCGATGATCTTGCCGTCCAGCTTGTCGGCGTTCGCGTTGAGGTCCGCAATGGACTCGGCGGTGACGTAGGAGGGCACGGCCCAGCCGAGCTTGGCGCCGGTGGCAATGACCGTCAGGTCTTCGACCTTGTCCTTGACCTTGGCGAAATAGTCGGCATGGGTCACGGGCAGCCAGGCGGTGACCATGGCGTCCACGTCGCCGGTGCCCACGGCCTGCCACATGGCCGCGCCGCCCACGGCCAGGATTTCCACATCATAGCCCATCCGCTCCAGCGCGACCTTGGCCACGTTGGTGCTCGCCGCGGCGCAATCCCACTCCACATAGGCGATGCGCACCTTGCCCTTTCCGGCAAAGGCCGCCCCAGTCAGCACCAGGGTCAACGCCACGGCGCAAACCACGATTTTCAGGATGTTTTTCACAACACGCCTCCTTTTCATTGTATTATTGCTACTTGCGCGTGCCGATCTTTTGCAGCACGCGGTCCAGAATCATGGCCACTATGACAATGCCGAGCCCCGCCTCAAAGCCGCGCCCCATCTGCAAGCGCTGGATGGCGCGCCACACCTCGCCGCCCAGCCCCTTGGCCCCGATCATGGCGGCGATGACCACCATGGACAGGGCGAGCATCACGGTCTGGTTCACGCCCGCCATGATGGTGGGCATGGCCAGGGGGAATTCCAGCTTGACCAGCTTTTGCCACCGGCTTGAGCCAAAGGCGTCGGCGCACTCCACCAGTTCGGCCGGCACCTGCCGGATGCCGAGACAGGTGAGCCGGATGGCGGGCGGCATGGCGAAAATCACGGTGGAAAAGATGGCCGCCACCTTGCCCAGGCCAAAAAAGGGAATGGCCGGAATGAGATAGACAAAGGCGGGCATGGTCTGCATGACGTCGAGCACCGGCATGACCACACGATGCACCCCCCGGAACATGGCCGCGCCAACGCCCAACGGCACGCCTATGGCCAGGGCGGTGAGGGTGGCGATGCACACCAGGGCGAGCGTGGACACCGTGGCCTCCCACAAGCCCAGGTTCCAGATGAGACCAAGGCCCGCTGCGGCGACAATGCCCAAACGCGGGCTGCGCGCCAGCCGCCATGCGACGACGGCTGCCAGCAGGATGAAGAGCCAGGGGGGAATGAAGAGCATGCCGCCCTCAAGCCCGGCCAGGCCCACCTCCATGGTCTTGGAAAAGGCCTTGGTGATGAAGGCGAAGTGCTCGACCAGAAAATCGATGCACACTTCAATGCCATCGCCCAGCGGAAGACGTGGAATAAGCATCAGTTGCGCCCCCTTTCGGCAATGGCGCCCAGAAGCGTGCCGCGCACGATCACCCCTTTGAGTTTACGATCCTCGTTCACCACGGCCAATGGATAGGGCAGGTCGTGCAGGATGTTGATGAGCTCCGTGGCGGGCGTTTCCACCGTGACGGTAATGATGCCGTCGCGCATGATGGCGGGGATGTCCTTTTCGCCGCGCTCGATCTGGGACGCGCACGCCTCGGCGGTGACCACGCCCACCACGCGATGGGCGTGGTCGAGCACAAAGAGGCTGGACACGCCTTCCTTGCGCATCTTGCGCAGGCAGGCGCGCGGTCCGTCATGTTCCAGAAAGGCCACGGCCTTGGCCTTTTCCATGACCGATTCGGCCGTGAGCACCTTGGTGATGTCCACCTCGGCCACAAAGCGCGCCACGTAGTCGTCGGCGGGCGCGGTAAGGATCTCCTCGGGCGTGCCTATCTGCACGAGGGCGCCGTCCTTCATGAGCACGATGCGGTCGCCGAGCTTGAGCGCCTCATCCAGGTCGTGGCTGATGAACACGATGGTCTTTTTGACGCGGTTCTGCAGGTCGATGAGTTCATCCTGCATGTCGCGGCGGATGAGGGGGTCGAGCGCGCTGAATGCCTCGTCCATGAGCAGCACGTCGGGATCCAGGGCAAGGGCGCGGGCCAGGCCCACGCGTTGCTGCATGCCGCCGGACAGTTGGCCCGGGAACTGGTCCTCCCACCCCTTGAGGCCCACCTGTTCCAGGGCGGCCATGGCCTTTTCGCGGCGCAGGGCGGGGTCCCCCCCCTGCACCTCAAGGCCGTATTCGGCGTTGCGGCACACGGAACGATGGGGGAACAGGGCGAAATTCTGGAAGACCATACCCAGTTTGCGCTGCCGCAGGGCGCGGAGTTCTTCCGGCGACATGGCGGTGACATCCTCGCCATCCAGGAATATCTGGCCGGAGGTGGGCTCGATGAGCCGGTTGATGCAGCGCACGAGGGTGGATTTGCCGCTGCCGGAAAGGCCCATGACCACGACGATTTCGCCAGCCGCGACGGTGAAGGACGCACTTGCCACGCCCACGCCGCACCCCGTTTTCGCCAGGATGTCTTGCTTGGTGGCGCCCTGTTCGAGCAGGGCGAGCGCCTCTTCGGGATGAGGGCCGAATACCTTGCTGATATTTCTGATTTCGATCTTTGCCTGCATGAAGCCTCGTTTTTATGGGTTACCTTTGAAAAAAGGAAATCATACACGTCGCATTTCATTATGTCAAAGATACATGGTTTTACTTCGCATTGTTGTTGTATTCTCAAGAATGGAGCGTCATTTCTTGAAAGAAATTGATTCTATCATATTAATGAAAATCGCAATATTACAAATAAGCAAGACAACGAATGTATTTTTTATTTTTACATTTTCATATCTACACACAACAATGCGTCAGAATTTTATATCATATTTATAGCATTGTATCACGATCTATATCCATGCATATTTATGATATGTATACTTTACACTTAATCTGTCTTATAATGTACATATTTAAATGAACTTGAATATAATTTTTCTATCCATTACTACTCAATATAAATCATACAGGCAGACAATATTTATAATTACACAACTAAATATTGTCTGATTGTAAGCGCCATAATGATTTAATATCTCATCAAGGCAACAAATTTACTTTTAATATGTAATACAAATTAATTAAATATGTGCACATCTAGACGTTGCATGGCCATTCTTGGCTCCCATCCTGCCCATATATCCCCCCCGGGCATGCAGCACGCCAGCCCATTGCTCAATTGGCAAAGGCCTGGATAAAGGTGAGCGGGCCGTGCCGCGCCCCCAACAAGCATCGCCCTATAGCAATTTCCACAAGTACGGCCTGCATGCCCAATCCATGCTGTTCATTGCCACCACGGAAACATCTCCACAAACACGACCATCGATTGCATCAGCATGCCAGGACAACAACATTGACAATCCACTCGACATATACGAGCACACGACTCTTCCTCTTCCATATCCTGCATTCTTCAATACGCCAGATATAACAGCATGCGCGCCGATCGATACGCATTGCTTCAGACACACGCCCTCTTCCATAACGGTCCATGGACCATGAAGAAGCACAAAAAAAACGGGCCGGAAACATCCGGCCCGTTCAACAGACGTGTGATGTATTATTGCAGCTACTGCATCTGCACCGGGGCGGGCACAAACTTGCCGCCCTTCACCATCTTCACAAAGGCGTTCTTCTTGCAATCGCCCTTGGCGTCGAAGAAGGTGTTGCCGCCCACGCCCATGTAGCCCTTGTCCGCGCTGGTCATGGCGGCCAGGTAGGCCTGCACCTTGGCGCGGTCGGCGCCCACGGAACCAATGGCCTTGAGCAGCAGGCCGGCCGCGTCATACGCGTTCACGCTCATCCAGTCCACGTCGCGGCCGAACTTGGCCTTGTAGTCGACCACGAACGTGGCCGCGTCGCCAGTGGCCAGTTCGGGCAGGAAGGGCACGGTCAGATAGGTGTCTTCCGCCGCTTCCTTGGCCAGGTTGATGTAGTCCGCGTTGTCGATGCCGTCGGCGCCGAACTTGACCACATGCATGCCCAGCTTCTTGGCCTGGCCCGCGATGAGCGCGCCTTCGCCGTAGTAGCCGGAGATGAACAGGCCGTCAGGATCCTGGCCCTTCAGCTTGGTCAGCTGCGGGGTGAAGTCCTGAGCGCCCTTCACGTAGGCTTCCTCGCCCACAACGGCCAGGCCCATGTTCTTGGCCTCGGCCACAAAGGCGTCCTTCAGGCCGATGCCGTAGTCGTTGTTCTCGAAGAACACGGCGATCTTCTTCAGGCCCAGCTTTTCGGAAACATAGTGCGCCAGGAAGTAGCCCTGGAAGTCGTCCAGGTACACGTTGCGGAAGGACCACACCTTGCCGTCACGGTCAGCGTTCTTCTGGCTGATGGTGACGTTGGTGGCGGTGGCGGAGATGACCGGCACGCCCTTGCGCACATAGGTGGGCAGCGCGGCCAGATGGGCGGAGGAGCACACATGGCCCACCACGCCGACGATGCCGGTGTCCATGGCGATCTTGGAGGCCACGGTGGCGGCTTCCTTGGGCTCGCACTGCTCGTCCATGTACTCCACCTCAACCGTCATGCCGTTCACGCCGCCAGCGGCGTTGACCTTGTCAACCATCATGCTCACGCCGGCCTTGATGTTGTCACCGTAGGCGGCGGCAGCGCCCGTCAGGGGAGCGGCGACAGCCAGTTTCACCGTCTTGGCCATGGCCGGGCCAGCGGCCAGGGTCAGCATGCAGGCGGCCAAAAACGCCATTTTGAACACTTTACGGAACATGCACCTTCCTCCTTGTTTCACCTGTATCGTGTGGGATTTACACAATATTTCCTTCCACTCGAACCAGACCGGCCAGACGGTGGCCGACCTTTCAGCGCAAAAAATAGTATTTGCCACCAAACACTGGAGATTGTCAATTTCCTCCCCGCAAAAAGCGGTTCCCCGCCACGAATTTGTTCACCCGTGCGCAACGCGCCATGGGCGGAACCTCTTGCGCCATCCCCCCTATCCACCGCCCCCCCGCAAAACCGGCGGGCGTGAAAAATAGCCCCCCTCGCCCATTGCGTCCCAGGGCAAAACGTGCCAGCAGTCGCTTTCGGGTTTGCCGCGCCGCCCGCGCCAAGACGCGGCAAGGCGTATGGTTCCGCCGAACCGCCCGGATCACGAACACGCCACGGACATCCTCTTATGTGGTTCTTCCTTGCCCTTGGCACCGCGCTTTCGCAGGCGGCCAAGGATGTGCTCATCAAGAAAAACACCCGTTGCGACGGGCTGGTGCTGTGCTGCGCCTATTGCTGGATGTCCACGGCCATGCTGCTCTTCGGCCTGGCGGCCACGGGCGTGCCGGACATCAGGCCGGACTTCTGGGTGGCGCTCGGTTCGAGCGCGGCGCTCAACAGCGTGGCGCTCACCCTGTATTTCACGGCCATCCGGGCCTCGGACCTGTCGCTCACCGCGCCCATGCTCACCTTCACCCCGCTCTTCCTGCTGGCCACGTCGCCGCTTTTGGTGGGCGAATATCCGGACGCCATGGGCGGCGCGGGCATCGTGTGCATCGTGGCCGGGTCGTACATCCTGCACCTCAAGGCGCGCCGCAGCGGCTTTTTGGGACCGGTCCGGGCGCTGGTCAGCGAGCGCGGCCCCCGGCTCATGCTGCTGGTGGCCTTCCTGTGGAGCATCGGCGCCAACCTGGACAAGATCGGCGTGTTGAACAGCTCCCCGCTCATGTGGCTGTGCGCGCTCTATGGGACGATCGCGGCCATTCTGACGCCGTTCGCCCTGGTACGGATACGGCGCTTGGGGCGGGCGGCGCTGCCTCGGCTGGGGCAGGTCGCGGTGCTCAGCCTGTTCGAGGCATCGGGCCTTGTGCTGCAAATGCTCGCGCTCACCCTGACCATCGTGCCGTATGTGATTGCGACCAAGCGGCTGTCCGGGGTGTTCGGGGTGGTTTTCGGATCGATATTCCTGGGCGAAAAGGGGGTTGGCGAACGGCTGGCCGGGGCGTCGCTCATGGTTGCTGGGGTCATGTGCATCGCCTTTTTCGGCTCGTAGCGCGGCGCATGGAAAATCACTTGACAACGGCGGGGGTTTTTCCCTAAAGGAACCTTCTCCTAACGGCACAGGCGGCAGGCCGCCCACGCCGGAAGCGACCAGACGTCCCCATCGTCTAGCCTGGTCCAGGACGACGGCCTCTCACGCCGTTAACAGGGGTTCAAATCCCCTTGGGGACGCCAAAGAAAGCAAAGGGTTACGGATAACGCCGTAACCCTTTTTTCGTTGGGACGGTAAAAAGACGGAAACCACCTCTCTTTCCGCCACTAGATACGTCAATATTTCTCTTTAAAATAGGCTATACAATTTTGTATAGCTATATCTATTGACAATCATTGCCAATGATCTTTATACATCCAACAGTAGTGAACAACTACAATTTAAGCTAGAAACAACCAAACAAGGAGGGGACAGCATGACTCTTGAATTAAAATGGGGGCACTGCAAAGGGGACGTTTGGTGTAAGCTCAATACCGTTAATCTTGACAATGAATATTTCGACGACCTAGATGGAGTATACATTATTTGGTACATGGAAAATTCGAAGCCCATTACTGTACGAGTTGGGCAAGGACAAATCAGAGAGAGGCTAACTGACCATCGGGATAATGAAGATATTCAGGCCTACGCTGACAAGGGACTCAAGGTTACGTGGGCCAAGGTAAAACTTAATCAGCGTGACGGTGTCGAGCGTTACCTGGGGGAAAAATTAAATCCGAAGGTAGGGGAGCGTTTCCCGCAAGCAGAGCCAATTCAATGCAATCTGCCAAAATGGTAATGCCTTAAACCTCTACACCGCTGCCCACAGCATCATCACGAAGTTTCGCACTGGGCACGACTTAAAAGCTGTGCCCAGTGCGCCTTGCTGCACCTCATCAACTGCTATTCCTTAGTTTTTCTAACCAGCACTATCTTGCCGGTGGCTTGGGCAAGGAGTCTTCCAACTCTGCCCGAACGCCCCGCAGCGAGTGCAGGTACCGGGCGGTTGTATATGGGTTCTGATGCCGCAGCACACCTTGAATCAAGGTCAGCTCCTTGCCCGCCATGTCCAGGATCGAGGCGGTCAGGTGCCGGATGGCGTGGAACCCGAACGGTTTTACGCCCGCCTTCTCGCAGAGCTTACGTAAAAAATGCTGCCGGGAACGGAACTGCTCGCCCTCGTGCTGGTTCTCGAAGGTGTGCCCGCCGTGCACCGTGAACACATACGGAGAATCCTTGTGGGGCCGGTTCTCCCACCACCAGAGCAAGGATTCCCGCAACTCCTGCACCATCTCCACCCAATCGCCCTCGCGGTTCCCTCCTGCCCGTTTGCGTGTGAAAAGCCGTACCCGGTTGCGCGCAAAGTCCACATCCTCCCAGGTCAACGAAAACACCTCGCCGCGCCTGGCCGCCGTGTACAGGAAGGTCAGCAAGAACACCTGGTCCGCCCTGTCGGCCTGCTGGTAGACCGCCCAGAAGTCCTCAAGGGGCGGCATGTACCGGGGGTGCTTCTCCTCCGGGAATTTGCGGACCTTGAAGGGGTTGAGCGTGGGCAAGTCCATGTACTCCGCGCCCCAATTCCACGCGGCCACGAGGTTCTTGCGTTCCTTGTTCGCCGCATGGCCTGACCGCTTGCGGGCTTGGGCCTGCAAATAGTCCAGGGCGATTTGCTTGGTCAGGCGTTCCGCCGGCATGTCCGCGCCCACGACCTTGAAGAACCGCTGGAAGATGAACCGCTTTTCCGAGAACACCCGCTTGCTGTGCGCCAACATGGAATACTCAAGATATTTTGTCGCCCAGGCCAGCAACGAGATCGAAGGGGTCCGCGTCGGGGCCTTGAACGAGCGGCGCATTGCCGCTTCCCATTCCAGGGCCTCCTTTTTGGTGTCGAACACCTGTTCCTTCTTCACCCCATACCGCATCACCGAACCGTACCAGCGAGTCTTGTTGTTCCTCACCCTCTTGTATGGCATAATCTTTCCTCACTTTCTCCGCGATCAACTGGTCAAAGAAGTACACCCGGCGTCCCACGCGCACACCACCGTACCGATGCGGGTAGCGAAGCAGCGTGGCCGAGGAGACCTCGAAGAGTTGCGCCACTTCCTCCAAGGAGAGTTTGCGGCCAAGGTCATTCATGGCTGCCTCCCCTGCGGTATTTGGCACGTTTCAGTTGTACGGAGTCGGCAAGTTTCTGCCTGGAAGCATTTTGCATCAGGTTGGCTTCAAACACTTCACGGATGGCGGCAAAGACGTTCTGGCCAGCATCCATCCCGGCATTGTTCTCGGCCAGGACGGCAAGACTCGTGAGCAGCCCAAGAGCCTGGGAGGTAAGTTGTCTTTCGTCGGCCTTGATGGCCTTTTCACGAACCAGAGGCACGCCGCCGCAAAGCCCCATGATGTTGCTTTGCACATCCTGCCACCAGGGCAGCGTGGAGCGTTGGGTATGGTGCAGGCCGGGGCGGTCCTGAAACTTGAGCCATTTTTCCGTGCAGTAGGCCCAAATGTGCTCGAACTCGGTAAAGGCCGACCACACGGAATCAAGGCCCAATTCCTTGAGCGGTTCGCGGCGCAGTTGGAACTCGACGCGGATGACCTTGAACCCTTCGGGAACCTCCGAGAGATTCCACAGCGAATACATCCAATCCTTCTTGTGGCCCCTGTCGCTGATCTCGCGGGGCTTGTCATAGAGCCGTGCGGACATGGCGCCCCTGCCGATGTGGATGCCAGTCAAGAACGTGGCCTGCCCCCGGCGAAAGTACATGGCGGCATCACGGGCGCGACATACTGCGAGGTCCAAAAGCTCCGGCCCGAACATCTCTTCCGGCATGAGCACGTCAGCGCAAAGGTCCAAGCGGCTGATCTTCACATTATGCAGTACCGCGTTGTTGCGCTTGAGCGCGTCGAGAACGCGAGTCATGGCCTCGATAGGACCGAGATGCCAAAGCGATTCGGAGCGGATTTCAACGTACACGTTGGGACGGTTGCCGGGCCTCTTGGCGTTGGCGAAGCGCAGTGAAAAGGCATGGCTGACCAACAGCCATTCATACCCACGCATCCCATGGGGCCGTACCTCGAAAAAGAGCGGTTCCTTTTCATCGTTCACCAGGACAAATGGTTCAGGAGTGCCTTTGTTATTCTGTGCGGCATCCTTGGCGAAACGCAAACGTGTGAAAAGGCCATCGTCCTGCCAAACCACATCCAGGGCGAGGCACAGGGCATCGACTCCCGACAGCAAGACACGGCAAGACGTGCCATCGTCCGAGTGTTTCACGTTAGCGGGGGGCCTGATAGACGTTTGGCCCCCAGGAACGGGGCCGGGAGGGGGAACCGAGTCAACGGCGGGAACAGGGGAAGCATCCATGTGCTTACTCCTTTGTTTTGTCCAGGAGGGCACATTGACAGCGCAGGACAAGCAACCTACCCTGTTTCTGTGACCCCCTAGGGGTTACTCCGACGAGCCTCGGGGAGGGCGGCCACCCTACGATCCGAGGCTCTTCCTTTGCCTATTCGTCCTTCAACATGTCTTCCTTGGTCTTCTTTATGGATTTCCTCAACTTATCCCCAAAATCTCGAAGAAAAACGCCCAATGCGAATAAGCCAAGTTTATTCAACATGCGCGCTTCATCCAAGCCAACTTCAATAATGTTTTTAATAAATTGACTCTTTGTCAGGCCTAATTTTTCCGAATAATAATCAATCTGCTGGTTCGTCTTCTCGTCAGCATAGAACGAGATCACTTTCCCTGGCCTTTTTTGACTCGTACTCACATCATGCTCCTTGGCGTTATAACGCCTAAATGCGTTATTAACGCCTCCAGCATGGAACGTCAACAGAAAATCGCAATTAGCCTTCCCCGCGCTCGCGTGCCGTCCGGCCTGCCCGGGCGGGCGGCCGCGAGCGCAGGCGCGGTGAAAAAGCAATCACAAAAGTTGACAACACGATACGATAGTACGATATTAATTAAGGCATTCGACTTAGCCAACTGCGCAGCCATCCTCTCATGTGGAAAGGCCCTCAAACGCGTTTGGGATGGGAATGAAGACAAACGACAACTTGCAGGAACGACACGACAAAAGGCATGCCTCGAAAAGGCGGCCTAGTGGGGGGAAATGTTCCGGCAGGCTTCCCGGCGTTTCGGTGCCGAATCCTTGCGGCAAAGCCTGGCCCGAGATCGGCTGGGCTCTCTTGTCCCGGCAACGATCCCGGCAAGATGGAAGCGCATCCCCCGTCCCACATCTAGCCCATGCGAGATGCCCTGCACCCCGTGTGCCGGTGCAACAGCTACCAATTAGGCACGATAATGTTGCAGCAGCAGGGGAAACGCAACCGACAACACTTGGAGGACATTATGAAAAAGCATTTTTCTTTTGAACAGCATCTTGAACATGGTGAAGCATTGCAGCGCGCGTTAATCTTCATCACTCATCTCTCAACAGAGCTCGGAAATACATATGGGAGTACGAGCAAATCATTTTTAGCATCGCAAAATGTGCTTAAAACAATTCAAAAATTTAAAAGCGAACTCGATAGCCTTGTGTTTATAGAAAATAAGGAAATGACATGCAATGAAAATGCATCGGTATACTATGCAATGAACCGCATAAAAGAAAATAAAGATAGCGTGTCAAACGACAACCAAACGGATAGCAACAAAGAATTGATTTATATTTCGACATCGTGCAAATATGGCCACGAAAATGCCATCCCGATACCAAACCCAGCCGCCATAGACAACGCGACAGAAGAAATACATATAATAACGCAATGTAATTGT
The DNA here is from genome assembly GCA_050251715.1 of Desulfovibrionaceae bacterium. Classification (GTDB taxonomy): domain Bacteria; phylum Desulfobacterota; class Desulfovibrionia; order Desulfovibrionales; family Desulfovibrionaceae; genus JBFWMG01. Next base: position 16,294 of record JBFWMG010000007.1, read on the forward strand.
GGATACCCAATAAATCTATGCATGAAGAAAAACACTGACGGCAAGTGGTATATAGAGCATGCTTTGTAGTGTATCTCCATGTTGACAAAAATATCTACTATAAAATTCGACAAAAAGAAGACGTAAAATGGGACGTAAAAAGCTATGAAACTACTCGTTCACTGCTTTTGATTTCCATCAAATAGCTGTGCTACGCTCCATATCGTAGGGACAAGCATCCTCTCACGCCGTTAACAGGGGTTCAAATCCCCTTGGGGACGCCAAAGAAAGCAAAGGGTTGCATCGCAAGATGCAACCCTTTTCGCGTTGCCGGGGATCGTTTCCAGTCTTGAATGGCGCGCCGGCCGTTCCCTCTTTCATACAAAACGGCACCCGAGAGGACTCAGGTGCCGTTTTGCATGTGACCGGCCGCTTCGAACGCAGCCGGGTCAGTCAATGCGACCTACGCATCCGTACTGATTGCATTGAAGCCACACTCAGCCTCGCATGCGCCGCAATCAATACAGTTGTCATTTATCTCATAGTAGCTTTTCCCGGGAGTGTGGATGATCGCCTCAGCAGGGCAAACGCTTTGACATGCGCCACAGAACTGACATTCATCTGAATCGATTGTATGCATTTTTTCTCCTTCCCATAGCGATAGCATTCATATATTAGAAAATTAGAGACTCATACGGCATCGCAGTGGGATGTCAACGAGAACATGCGCCGCATGTTCCGACTTCGACAAAAATGCGTCTATTGGGCATGGTAGATGACACCTAGGACGCCCCCCAACCTTGTAAACGGTACGTCAGGCGGCAAACCAGACAGGTACTGTGCACGCCATGCCCTGGATGCTGGCAGACAGTACGCGTTGCATGGCTTGTGGCACCAGCACATGGCTTCTCACCGCACTAACTGTACAGCGCTAGTATTCACCTGACACTGCCGCCCCTGGCGGGGTGTTGATTATGCTGCCTTGTAGCCTGCCTTCTTTGTCTGCTCGGTCTTCGGCAGTCCGTCCAGGAAGGCCTGATGAGGCGTCCTGCCTTCCATGCCGCGCCCCTGGCGGGTTCGGTCGTGGTTGTCGCCGTGCAGGTAACTGTCCAAATCCTTTTGCATTTCAGCCACGGATTCATACCACTTCTCCCGGCTCTTGATCCGGAAGTGCTCGTCCATGAGCGTGCGGCGCAGGCACTCCACAAAGCCGTTGCTTTGCAACCTGCGCACCTTGGTTGCACGGTGCTCAATGCCCGCCAATTGCAGGAACGGCTCATAGGCATACCTGTCGGGCCTGCCGCAGAACTCCCGCCCGTTGTCCGAGAGAATGGTGCTGATGGCCGCCCCATGGACCTCGCAGGACGGCAGCACGTCCTCGTTCAATACATGCACCGCCGTCACCGGCAGTCTTGTGGTGTACAGCCGCCCCCAGGCGTAGCGGCAGTGGCAGTCCAGCACCGATTGCAGGTAGACCCGCCCCACGCCCTTGAAAGCACGCCCCCTATAGTTACGGCCACAACACACGATATGCATGAACACGGGAGCCGTTGTTTCCAATGGCGAAGACGGACCTCCCTTGGACGCCCGGCCTCGTGACCGCCTGGGCGGAACCACGGATGGCCGCGCGCCAGCCCAAACCGGAAAGCCGACCAGGAGCGCCCAGCGCCATGTCTCTCCACACCGCAACCCCGCGCCCTCGGGCGCGGCGCCAAGGATAGGCGACCATGCCAAGCCTGACCACCATGCCCGAGCGCCATGTCGTCATCGACCGCCGCGAGGGGCATTACCTATGCTTCCCGGACATCGCCCACAGCGGCGACGGCGCGCTGCTGTGCGTGTACAACGAATTCGACAAGCACGTGGGCACACGGCGCAGACTCATGCTCAAACGTAGCGAGGACGGAGGCCGCACCTGGGACGCCCCGCGCATGCTCTGCGCCCAGGAAAGCCACTGCCCCCGCATCACACGCCTTTCGGACGGCATGCTCATCATCACCGACGACGCCATCACCGGCCTCTACTTCAGCACCGACCAGGGCCGCACATGGGCTCCGCAACAAAACGCCGGATTGGCGCACGGCCTTATCGACCACGTTCTGGAATTCGACACCGACGTGCTCTTCACCACCGGGCATCTGCATCGCGGCAACCGCCCACAACCCAAGATCAGGCAAGCGCCCACCGAGCAAATGGGATATCTCTCTCCCAATCGGGGCCGCTATTGGAATCCCCTGTCCATCATCGCCAATGAAAAATGCCTTGTCCTGTGCGAAGCCTCCGTGATCCGCCTTCCCGGCAAGACCGGAGGGGAAAAGGAACCCATACGCCTGCTGGCGCTCATGCGCGAAAACTCCTCTGTGGGCGAACCCATGTATTATTGCGTGAGTGAAGACAACGGCGTGACCTGGAGCCAACCCATGCCCACACCGCTGGTCGGCCATCGCCCTTCCTTGGGCTGGACCCAATCCGGCAAGCTGCTCGTCACCTACCGCGACGTGGGACCGGCCCCCGGCACAAAGGCGTGGCTGGGCACGCTGGAGGAGTTGTGCTCGGATTTCGCCGTGCATGGCCTGCATCCCACGCCGGGCAATCCGCGCTGGACCCCGGAGGGATTGCTCACAACCTGTTCAGGCGGATTGGACACTGCCGTGCGCTATGGTTTGCGACCGATCACGGATCCGGAATTCGCCACGGCCAGCCTGGAGGTCGAGGTGCATGTGCGCGAGGCGGACCAGCACGGCTGCGGCCTTTATCTGGGTGGCATATGGTGGAAACTCTACCCGGACGGCCTGGCACCCCGCCCCATCACGGCCTCCACAGACGAAACCACGCCACGAGTGCCGTACGCCCTCGGCATTCCCCACACTATCCGCGTGGACTACGTACCTGGCCAATGCAGCCTGTTCGTGGATGGCGAGCACAAGGGGGATTTCCCGGCGGGCCGTACCAATGTCAACAGCAGGCCCATCCTGGTGGGGGTTGCCGACCGGTTGGAAGACAACCGGTGCGATGTGTTGTGGCGGCGCATGCACCTTGCCACGCACGAACCGCGACTGGGCCGCGACTATACATGGTCGTGGGACCACGCGAACGGCCAAATACCCGACGCCTGGATCAACGCCCACGTCCTGGAATTGCAGAACGACCGCCAGGCTCATCTGGCTGACTTTGGATACTCGGGTTGGGTGGAGCTGACACCCAAAAAACGGATTTCAAGAAGAAACGCTCGCGGTAGCCGCATAGCGAAAAACAACCAGTTCCTCTGCGTCTACCATCATGGCGACGCCTCTGCTCCAGGCTACCGCAGGGGCTACACTGCCCATGTGGCAGGAACATGGTTTTCCGAGGCGGATTTCAAGCGCTGACAGGCCGGCGGCCTCATGTTCATCACGGCACAGGACGCGACGCGACGCCCGGAGCATAGGCAAGCGTCCCGCAACCGGCGCCACGCCATTGCCGGATATCACATGCCGCCCGCCGCTACCCCTCTCGGCTATCCAGCGCTGCGGTCACCGCAGCCGCAAGCACGGCGGAAAATACGCCACCATCCCATCGTTCAAGTCCAGCCACAAGCTCACCCTTGGCCGCAAAGGCACGCACCACCGGCGCTTCGTGCTCAATGGACGCTATGGCGATGGTGGGCACACCGAGCGCACGCAATTCGTACAGCGTAAGACCGCCCGCAGCCACGGCCACATCACATGCCGCCATGAGCGCGGCAAGCGACGCTGGATTGCGCACATACCGCACGGTCGAGGTATCTGGCAGCCGCAACAACGTCCTATCCGCAATTCCCGGCCCCAACACTACCGTGGCGCGGAGGGGGAGACGGCTCGCCTCCAGCACGGTAGCGACCCGTACGGTCAGCCCCGCCGGATCCGCGCCGCCGAACGTGACCAGCACATGGCAATGGGGACCGTCTGGCGGCGTGCGGCAAAGCCCTTCAAACTCCTCAGACAGGATGCAATAATCCGGGCCGAGCAGGGTTCTTGCGGCGTGCGGGTACAGTGCCCCCTCTGCCAGAACACTGTAATTAAGCACCGTGTCCACATCTTCCGCGCAACCGCCGCCGTCATCCAACACCACAGTACGCAGCCCGGCCTTTCTGGCCTGTCCCATCAACGCACCGTCGCCTCCCGGCACATCAACGACGAGAGTGTCCGCACCGCGCACAAGGTTCCACCTATCGGCGACGTCCACCGCACTGATAACATCTTCCCCCAATGCCCGGGCCACATCCATTCCCTGGGCGGTGCGAGCCATGAGAAAAACGCTGCCCGCCCCAAAGACAGCGGACGCAGCGCGAGCGAGCCGATGGCACCGCATGAGATGGCCATAGGACAATCCGCGCACCGCGCCGGCGTCCACCCTGAACAGCAGCCGCGTCGGCTGTGGCTCAGGAAAGAGGCGTAGGACGAGTTCCCGGATATGCACGACGGATGTTCCAGCCCAGAGGATCGGGATGGTTGGCGACCAATCCACTCACGCGGAGCCAGTCCTCGTGCGTGTCAATGGAACAGTCGATGTCCGGCAGGGACTCGGCCACGGGCGGCAGGTGAAAAATGTGGGCCGGTTCCAAATGCTCCAGGGGCCAGACGTTCAAATGTTCACGGGCATGGGGTGTCTGTGCGTCGCGGTGCATGGCGCGCAGCATGTCCGCTTCGAACGCGTCCACCCCCACCCCCCTGGGAAACGCACCAAGGCTGCTCAAATAGTTCCACCGCCCCGTGGCGGCGGCCTTGGCCAACGGGCGTATGGCGTCCGGTTCGGTCAGGGGGTTGTCACCCGTGATGCGCACCACATATTCTGCGGGAAACGCATCCAGACACTGGCAATAGCGGGCGAGCACGTCATCCTCGCAGCCTCGTACGCAGGGCGTTCCCACCTCGTCCGCCCAACGCGCCAGGATATCGTCTTCTGACCGCTGCGTGGTGGCGAGCACCAGTTGAACGCCGGGCAACGCACGTTGCATGCGACGCAGCAAAAACACGACCAAGGGCATGCCCGCAAACGGATACAGCGCCTTGCCGAAAAGCCGCCGCGACGCATAGCGGCACTGCACGACCAAAAGCAGGCCGCGCACGACTACACCTTCCTCAGGCTGAACGGAGCGTATTGCGCCATACCGGCCTCGCTGCGCAGGCCCGGCAATCGCAGTGCGTCGTGAGGCGTAAGCGACGTGGGCGGACGGCAAAGCAGGATATCCTCTTCGGTCACAACGGCACCGGGCGCGATGTCCCGCGCCGCATACACCCCACGCCGAAAGATGGCGGCGTTGGCCGCGTCCAGCCTATCGTTCACATCGGGATTGCCCAGCATGGCACGCAGCAGCGTCAGGCGTTCCCGCAGTTCCACAAGCTGCGCAGGCGTTGCCGAATGGCTGTGGTCCGCCGTGGTCAGGGTGTTGTCCAAAGTAAAATGGGTCTCAATGATATCCGCCCCGGCCACGGCGGCGGCAAAACATGCCTCGATGCCCGGATAGTGGTCCGAATAACCCGTGACGAGCCCAAAAACCTCCTTCAACCGGGCAATGGCCGCCAAATTGAGGTCTTCCGTGGCCGCAGGGTATTTGGAGATGCAGTGCAGGAGCGCGATCTCGCCCGCCCCGGCCTCGCGCAGAACTTCCACCGCCCCGGCGATTTCGGCCAGGGTGGCCATGCCCGTGGACAAAATCACGGGCTTTCCCGTGGAGGCCACGCGGCGCAGCAGCACGGGGTTGGACACATCCATGGACGCGATCTTGTATCTCCCTACGCCCACCTCCTCCAGCAGATCCACGGCCCACACGCTGAACGGGGTGGAGAGGAACGCCACGCCGCAGGCATCGGTCTCGGCCTTGAGCATACGGTGCTGCGCAATATCCATCTCGCCCATACCTATGGCGGCAAAATGCGGCGACGACGGCAGGGCGATGTCTATGGCCCGGTAGGTCTGGAATTTGACCGCATCCACGCCCGAGTCAGCTGCGGCACGGATCATGCGCCTAGCGCAATCCATGTCGCCTTCGTGGTTGAAGCCCACTTCAGCTATAAGATAAGGCATGCTATCCATCTTTATTTCCTTCTGATATTCTATTCGCGCCACACGCCGCCCGCCCACTGCATGGTATCCATGTCCCAGTCATCGGGCAGCCATGTCACACCGTTCTTGACCATGCCGTGGCGGCAGTTACGGCAGCCGGTGATCGCCGTGCGTTCCCCCCTGCGGTGCGTGGCGCGGATGGCCTCCAGCGCGTCGCAGCCCCAGGCCTGAGCAAGTGTCAGCTCAGGCAGGTCCACAGTGCGCCAGTCGCCGTCGCCATCCTTGACCTGTTTGGGGGAGGAGTTGCGGTATATGCCGAGCACCAACTCGGGCTCCTCGTTATGCGCGCCTGTACAGGGCAGCACCACCCCGTTGGCCGCCACGGTGAGCCGCTGGAAGGGATATTGGCATACCCAGCCGGGCACCACCTGTTCCGCTGGCAACACCTCGCCACGCATGTCCAGCAGTTCGTTGATCGTCACCCAGTCCACCCCCAGGCTCCGCATGAAATCATAATAAGCCTGGGGATTGCGGGCCACCGAGGGAAAAATGGCATTGGTTCGGATTTGAGGCCTCGTCTTGCCCGCCGCGTCGCGTAGCGCCACAACCTTACGGATGGTGGCGGCCACTTCCTGAAAAGGGTTCTCACCGGGCTTGAGCCCCGCCCTGGGCGCGCGGATTTTGTTGTAGGCATCCTCCAGCCCGTCCACGGAAAAATTAATCCAATTGGGCTCGGCCTCCACCATGGCCTCCAGGTCAGCCTCCCTGAGCAGGCGACCGTTGGTCAGGCAGGTGACTTCGAGCATGCCCGCCTTGCGGGCATAGGCCAACACATCGGTGAACCGATGGGTTTCGCCGTTCTCACGGGACACGTACATGGCTGACTCGCCGCGCCAGCTGAACAGGATGGAGGGCACGCCAAGCGCCACGCATTCGTCAATAACCGCACGCACGATGGAAAACGGTAGCATGCGTTGCTTGCCCACCACAGAATTCTGAAACTCAGGGGTGATGGTGTAGCACATGGAGCATTGCAGATTGCACGAGCTGACCAGCTCGCAGGTCACGGCCAGGGGCATGGGGCCGCCATCCAGCTCTTTAGCACGGCGGTACCATTCCTCTCGGTACCACTGGTAGCGGGCGAAATCTCCGGGATCGGGGAACTGACGCCGGATGAACTGCCGCTCCCGGGCCGGAGAGTCATAGCTGTGCTGGATCTCATTAACCGGCACATTGTCGGCCACCCCTTCCCATTTTTTCTTGAGATCGGACTCCCGCTTACGGAAATCCGGACTGTCGTCGTCTTGTCGCGGCATGGCTTATCCTACGCGCCAGGGCGCGTCATTGGTTTACGCAGCATGAATCCGCCGATGCACAGGGCGTCCAGCCCGCAGGAGTGGTAGGTACGGATAGCGTCCTCTGGCGAGCAGACCACAGGTTCGCCGTTCAGATTGAACGACGTGTTCAGCACCACGGGCACCCCGGTCAAGACTTCAAAATGGCGGATCATGTCATAGTAGCGCGGGTTGGTGTCGCGGCTGACGGTCTGCAACCTCCCACTGCCGTCGGCATGGGTCACTGCGGGGATGACCACTCTTTTTTCCGGTCGGATGGGGTAGACCTTTTCCATGAACGGCACGTCCACGCCAGGATCCAGCTCAAAATATTCGTCACGCCTTTCGCGCAACACGGCGGGGGCAAAAGGCCTGAACGCCTCGCGGAATTTGACCGAGGCATTGATGCGCTCCTTCATGGCCGCGTCGCGGGGGTCGGCCAGGATGGAGCGGTTGCCCAGCGCCCGCTGGCCAAACTCCATGCGGCCTTGGAACCAGCCCACGATGAGCCCCTGCGCCACCAACTCGGCGGTAGCGCGGGCCGGGTCGTCCACCCGCTCGTAGGCACACTTGAATTCGCGTAAACACCCCTCGATGGCCGCGTCGTCATAGGCCGGGCCAAACGAGTTGTGGGTCATGGGTGCGCCCCGTTCCCGTCCGAGGATATGGTTGTACACATAGTACGCCGCCCCCAGGGCGTTGCCGCTGTCGTCGGGGCAGGAAGAAATGAACACCCTCTTGAACGGCGTGGCCGACAATACCTTGCCGTTGAGCACCGAATTCATAAAGAAGCCGCCGGACAAAGCCAGATTTTCCTCGCCGGTCATGGTGTGCAAACGGCACAGGGTGGTGACGGCTATCTCCTCGGCGCATTGTTGCAGGGCGGCGGCAATGGCGTTGTGCCGCGCGGTGATGGGCTCGCCGGGCCTGCGTGCCGGGCCAAACAGGGATGTGAACTTGGTGCTAAACTGATGCGGCGTGTCATGCAGGAAGCCGCTAAAAAGGGACAGATCCAGTTCGAACCAACCGCCTGGCCCCTCCTTGACCACATGGGTCTTGAGCGTGCGATAGAACTCGTTGTCCCAATGGTCGAACGCGCCCATGGCCATGACCTTCCATTCGTCGCTGTTGGGCCGGAAGGCGAGAAAGTCGGTGAACGCGCTGTACAAAACGCCCAGGGAGTGGGGATAGTTGAGTCCCTCCAGCAGGGTGATTTCCCTGCCTTTGCCGTGGCACAGGGTCGTGCTCTCAAGCTCGCCCTGGCTGTCCGCAGTCATGATGGCCGCGCGGTCAAAGGGGGACAGGAAAAAGGCGTTGGCAGCGTGGCAGCGGTGGTGGGTCACATAATAGGTGCGCATGACGCCCTGGTCCGTGGGCATTTCCTGATACACATGATCGCCTGGAGCACGGCCATAGAAGCCGAGCAGGTTGTCCGGCACGGAGTAGAGCTGCTCCACCAGGTGCCGCCGCTGGCCGGAAAAAAGCGGGTTGAACTTGCGAAAATACACGCCAGGATTCCAGGACGCGGCCCAATAGTCCACCTCGGAGGCGGCCACGCCCGCCTCTTTGAGGCAATAGGCGATGGCCTGGGCAGGAAAACGCCGGGTGCGTTTTTCACGCGTGAACCGTTCCTCGGCGGCCGCCGCCACAATGTTGCCGTCGCGCAGCAGGCAGGCGGCGGATATATACATGTCGCTGTTCAAGCCCACGACTATCACTAGAAATCCTCCTCGGCGGCTGATTTGCCGTCCATGGGATGGATGGCGAGGCGGAACCTGCGCCCATTGTACTCGAACCAGGCCGGGTAGCGTTCGTTGTCCACCACCCGCAGCCTGTTGAACAACTCACCCAGGGGCTTGTCCACGTCCAGGCGGTCGTCCTCCTCGCCCCTGCGGCGAAAATAGGTGGGCTCGCCCTGCTGCGTCACAGGGTCAAGGTCCGGCCACCGCGCCAGAAAGGCAAGCACCATGTCCATGGTCTTGCGCCCCTGTTTGTCCCGCAGTTCAGGCAGCAGCTCTACACCGTCCAACGCGATGGCGTCCCGCAAATACACGGGACCGGCGTCGGCCCTGACCACGGCCTCCAGCAGCGCCACCGGGATTGATGCGGCTCCAGCCGCCACCTGCCATGCCACGGGAGACCATCCCCTGCCGCGCGGCAGGTCGCTTTCATGCACCACCAGGTTGTGACTGTGCCGTGCAAGCTGTTCCGGGCCAAGCAGCGTGGTGCAGCCCAGCAGAAAACAGAAGTCACCCTCGGGCAATCGGGCCAGGTCGTGGCACACCACCACCGCATGGTGCGGAGCCAAGATGCCGCGCAGCCGCTCCACCCAAGGCATGATCCACGAGCCGGGATCGTCGCACAGCAGCGTGATGCGGTAGCCGTGCCGGCCCTCCGGCGGGTGAGGGGCGACAACCTTGTTACGATCGGACACTCCATTGCTCCCTGGGCATGCACATGAGGTAGTCGACAACCGACAACCCCGGACAAAACTCGCCGTGGGGCTGTCCATAGACCGGCCCCTGCCCCTCGGCTATTTCAAGCGCCACCCCCGCCTCGCGGAACACGGCCTCGGAAAGATACGCCCGGCTGCCCGCGCCGGTCAGATAGACCGTGCCGCCCGCCTGACGCACCAGCGCCAGAATGCGTTCCGCCCCCGCGCCCCCCACTCCTGTGGCCGAGGCGAAGAGAAACGGCGTGGCGATACCCAACAACTCGGCCACAGCGCGCAGAAACGACCAGTTGAGATCGAAGAGCCGCACGGGCTTGGCCGCATACAGCTCAGCGAGCATGCCGTGCACGAGCGCAAACTGCGGCGTACGGCCATAGGCAGCGCGCAACAGCTCCAGATGTTTGCGGCGCCATGGGGTCTCGTAGCTGATTTCAGCCTCGGCGATGGTCTGTTCATAGCGCCCCTTCTTTTGCACCGGCACGGTGAGCCAACGCACTCCCTGCGCCGTCTTCACTCGGTCGCGATGATGCCAGCCCTGGCGTAGGAACTGCACGTCGTCGAGCACTATGAACAAATCACTGTACGCCCAACGCCTGAAATATTCCCACCAGGGTGCAAAATCGGGCTGGTGGATGAACACCTTCATACGAGATACCGTATCACCTCAAATCGTTCAGCATACTCCACGCCAATGGCCATGCCGTCATTCTGGTTCTGTCGGCGAAAAAAATCCACCCAGGCGTAGTTCACCCGTTCCAACTCCGAAACATGGCACTTGATACAAGCGATCTTTTGCTCCATGTCATCTGAAATATCCGAATAGAAGGTGCCCCGAAACGGCTGCTCCGCGTCGTAGTGATTACTGCGGTAGGCCAGCACCCTGGGCACATGCCGGGCCGCCATGAGCACGTTCTTGGTCACAAACTGGTGGTCGCGGTGCACGTCGTAGGGCCAATGGGTGTAGACCATGTCCACGGCCAGATCCTTGAGCCGTTGGTCAAAGAGGCTGGTCAGTTCCTCGGCAAAGGGCACGTGGAAGGTCTTGAAGCCAAGGCACTCGAGGGACGCGCCGATGATCGCGGCGGCGGCCCTGCCCTCGGCCTCGGCCACCTCCGCGTCGCGGATGGTTTCACCCTTGGGGTTGCGGTATTCGGACTCCGACACCACGATGATATGCACCCTGTCGCCCTGGCGCACATGCTTTATGAGCGTGCCACCACAACCAAGCTCCACGTCGTCGAAATGCGCACCTACCGCCAGAATATTCATGGGCCCACGCCTTGTCGCATTTGCAGTTTTTTGCCGCGCCGCCGGTGTCATGCGGTCTCTCCCTTGTCGAGTGCGCGGCCTATGGCCTCGCACACATACGCCACGTCCTCGCCACGCATCCCGGGATGCAGGGGCAGGGTCAATTCTCTGTTCCCAAACTCCTCGGCCAGGGGCAAGGCGGGCGCTTCGGGAAAGAGCTCGCGGTACAGGGAGAACCGGTGCGCGGGCGGATAATGGATGCTGGTCTGCACACCCGCCTCGCGCAATGCCTCCATCAGGCCGCGACGCGACGCCGCCTGAACAAGCACCGGAAAGATATGCCACGAGCCCTTGTCTCGTCCCGCAAAGGGCAGCTCCACGCCATCGACTCCGGCCAACCTGTCCCGGTACTGGGCGGCCAGCGCCGCGCGCCGGGCGTTCAGGTCTTCCAGCTTGCCCAGTTGGGCCAGCCCAAGGGCGGCGCGCAGCTCGTCCATGCGGTAGTTGAGTCCAAAACTGTCCACGTCGTAGGAAAAAGCATGCCCCTTATGCCGGTCCCAGGTCAGGGTCGTCATGCCATGCGAACGCATCTTCCTGACCCGCGCGGCCAACGCGTCGTCATTGGTGGTCAGCATGCCGCCTTCACCGGTGGTCATGTTCTTGTTGGGAAAAAAGCTGTGGCATCCGGCGATCCCGCACTGGGGATGCGCCGTGAGGGAATGGGCGCAGTCCTCCACCACCGGGATGCCTCGTTCCGCGGCAAGGGCCATGATCGGCTCCATGTCGCAAACGAACCCGGCATAATGCATGACCTGAATAGCCTTGGTGCGGGTGGTGAGGCATCGCTCTATGGCGCGGCTGTCCACGGTGGGCGTATCCGGGGCGTGGATGTCCGCGAACACGGGAACCGCACCCACGGCCAACACGGTGTTGGCTCCGGCCACAAAGGTGATGGACGGGCATACAACCTCGTCGCCAGGCCCAATGTCCAACCCCAGCAACGCCAGGTGCAGGGCCGCCGTACAGTTGGCCAGAGCGACCGCATGCCGCGTACCGGCCATGGCCGCATAGCGTTCCTCGAAAACGCGCACCGACTCGCCCATGCTGAGCCAGCGGCTTTCAAGCACGCCTAGTACGGCTTGGCGCTCTGCGGCGTCATAAGCAATGTCGGAAAGCGGCACCCTCCACATCACGGCCTCCTACGAGCCCGGCAAGAACATGGCCGCGTTCTGGCTGAAAATCTCCTGCCCTGTGGCGTAGTCGTCGTGGCGCCCGATATCCAGCCAAAATCCGTCGAACGGGTAGGCACCGACCTTTTCCTTGTTGTCGAGCATACGCACCACAAGATCGGGAAAATCAAGATACGTGTCCTTTTCAATATATTCAAGCACATGCGGTTCATAGACGTAGACGCCCATGCTCACGCTGTACTGGTGCTCGGGCTTTTCAATGTAGCCCTGTACGACGTTGGCCTCGCCCAGTTCCAATACGCCAAAGTCGATCTTCACTTGGCGGCGGTACACACTGATGGTTAACGCATTGCCCTGCGCCTTGTGGTAATCGTACAATCGGCTGTAATCAAGAGTGGTCAGCACATCGCCGTTCATGACGATGAACGTCTCATCCAACCCTTTGACCGCCGCCAGCGGCCCTGCGGTGCCGAGCGGCTTCGTCTCCTTGACGAAATCCAGACTCATGTCCGGAAACCCATCGTTGACCGTGGCGAAATAGGACTGTAGCAGTTCCGCCAGATAGCCCACCGAAAGAGTGGCCCGGCGAAACCCGTAATGGTGAAGCTGGCGCATGATGATGTCGATGATGGGCCGCTCGCCCAACGGCACGAGCGGCTTGGGAAAGACGCTCGTGTAGGGCCGCAACCTCGTTCCCTTGCCACCTGCCAGTATGACGCATCTGCGATCAGACAAGGTATTTCCCTCCTCCGTAGCGTTCCGGATGTTCCCTGAACCAAGCGATTGTCTCCAGCAGGCCGTCCCGCAGCGTGTAGTCTGGTGTCCAGCCGAACACCTCCCGGGCGCGGGAGCTGTCCGCGATGAGACGGAAAACCTCACTCGTCTCCGGGCGTAACCGTTCCTCATCCGTGACGATGGGCGCATTCGAGCCCACCAGTTCCAGCACCAGGGTCGCGAGATCCCCAATGGACACCTCTGTGCCTGTGCCCACGTTGAACACTCCGCCCACGGCCTCGTCACATTCCGCCAACATGCGGAACGCCCGCACCGTATCTTTGACAAAGGTCAAGTCACGCGTGGGCGACAGCGCACCGAGACGGATCACGTCGCGGTAGAGCGCCTGGTTGACAATGGTGGGCGTGACGGCGCGTTCGGACTGGCGGGGGCCAAAAATGTTGTACGGTCTGATGGTGGTCACGGGCAGGCCATAGGAAAGATGAAAGCTCTCGGCCAATTTATCCGCGCCTATTTTGCTTGCCGCATAGGGCGACTGCGCCTGCAAGGGGTGGGTTTCGGGCATGGGCGCCATGCGGGCAGTACCGTACACCTCGCTGGTGGAGGTATGCACGATGCGTGGGATGTCGCAAACTCGGGCCGCCTGCAGCACGTTGAGGGTGCCCATGACATTGGTTTCCGCCACCTCGCCGGGATTGCGGTAGGAATAGGGGATGGCGATGAGCGCGCCAAGGTGGAAGATGACGTGCGTCCCTAACGCCGCGTTGCGCACGGCCTCGGGGTCGCGCAAGTCGCCAGCCACGATTTCCACGCTGTCCAGCACGCGCTTGTCCAAGTCGCCCAGCAACCCCTTGTCGTTGCGTGAGGTATAGCGGACAAAGCAGCGGACATCGCACCCGTGGGCCACGAGGTGTTCCACCAGATGGCTGCCCACGAATCCTCCAGCTCCCGTCACCAATATTTTTTCGCCTTGTATGCGCATCATCCTTCCCGTTGCGCCGCTGCCGCGCCCTTTTCTGGATGCGTGCGGCGTGTTGTCGTCAAAAAAACGCTCCGCGCGGGGGATACGGTTTGCGTTGCAAGAAACACGCCTGAAACCGTTGTCCAAAGGCCATACCCCCCTCCCGCAGCCATAGCCTAGCCCCCATACAGATAGGAGTTGGTGAGGCAGGCATTGCACACCGGATGCGCGCGCCACGTGTTAGCGCGCATGGAATCCCGCAACCGCCGCATGGTTTCCGCATGCCAGATGGTGTGGAGGGAGGATTCATGGAGGCTGCCCGCCTTTATCTTGTAGTTGAACTGCGCACAGCAGGGGTGCACGTCGCCGTTGCCCTTTATGCCCAGACGCTCGAACGGCTGCGGGCAGGAATAGTCCGCAGGTATCCGTTTGGTCTTGGCATGCTTGGCCAACCCTTCGCTATCCATGTAGGGCGGCATGTATTCCTGGATGGATACCATGTCGGCCACGTTGCCCCACAAGGCGTGAAACGCCTCCACCTCGATCTCGTTGATCGAGGTCTTGACGAAGGAGACGCGCAGGATGGGCAACCTGACGCCCATTTTTTCCCGGATGTCCAGAAAGGTCATCACGTTGCGCATCACCTTGTCGTAGTCGCCGCCTATGCGCATTTTGGCGTAGGTTTCGGGCGTGGCCGCGTCAAGCCCGACGTAGAGGCGCACCAACCCTGCGTCGATGAGCCGACGCGCCGTGTCCGCCGTCAGCAGGCTGCCGTTGGTGTTGATGCGGCTGTCGATGACCCCGGCGCGCATGATCCCGGCGATCATGTCCGGCATGCGCTTGTCCAGCAGCGGTTCGTTGACCATGTTCAACCCCGCCGAGGGGCAGTAATGCTCGCCCACCTCGTCGAGAATGGACTGATACATGGCGTCGGACAGCACCTCCGGATACACGATGTCCTTCAGTTCCTCGGGCCTGCCGAAGGTGCACATGGCGCAGCGGTAGTTGCAGCGCATCATGGACTCTATGCTCAGATAAAGGGGGAATTCCACGTCCTGCCGTTCTTTGCTGGCCCGGTACCACGCCCGGCGGTACTCGCCGAAGGCGGGCCCGATGATCCCCTCCAGATAGGCGTCCATGGAACCGTGCCGCGAGGCGTCGGCCACGTATGCGAAGGCTTCCTGCTTGGTTTCGGTCATGTTCCCTCCCGGGGCCATCGTTAAAAAGGCACCTCGCCCTTGCGGAACGCGGGCGGCGCGGCAAGAAATCCGTACCTGTCCCGCCGCAACCAGCGGATCCCCTCGTCAAAGGCAACGGACGAGCGCACGGCCTGCAACCTGCCGCGTCCCACCCGCACCTCGCGGGCTGCGCCGGTTGCCACGAGATGCCGCTCAAACGCGGCATATTCCTGTTGCACCTCGAAATCGAGAAACCGGACGTGCATGGTAAACGGCCCCGGCGCCTCGGCCCCCGCCGCATGCACCGGGGTGTCGTACACCCGCACGTACAGGTACGGCACGCCGTACAGCGCCTCGATGTAATGCAGAAACGCCATGCCTCTCGCCAACCCGAGGCCCAGGGAGAGCATCCATGCGTCCGCGCGGTGCAGCCGTCCCCAGGGCGAATCCCAGCCGTATCCCTCGTGGTGGGCGCCACCGCAAACGGCCTGCGCGGCCGGGCCCTCGGCCGTGATGGAGGTGATGGGATGCGCCGAGCGCACCACCCTGGGCAAGCCGCGCACGTACTCGCTGAACATGCCTGATTGGGACGGCGTGCTTTCCAGATGGAACGGCACGCCATGGCGGGCGTAGTCCTCGGACGAGGTGAGCACGCACAGGGTGCCCTCCTCGCCCAGCACCTCGCGGAACGCGGCGTGGAAAAAGGCCGGATAGGCGTCGCCCTGGGGCGCGCCTTCCACGGCGCCCAAGGTGGGCAGGGCCGACTGCACCATCACCATGTCGCCGCGCCCGACTCCCGCCTCGCGCAAGGCCGATCGCAGACCCTGCGCAGTCACCAGTGAAGCCAGGGCGCCACCCATGTCAAAACGTCTCCTGCCGCAGCGAGCCGTCGCGCATGTCCAAGCGGGCCACGGCCACGTTGCCCAGCGCGTCGCACGCGGCCACGCCCACGCTCTCCAGAGCCTCCGGAGCGAACGTCTCGCTGTAGAGCGCGTAGCGCCAGTGGGCAAAGGGTTGCACGGGATCGAGGTTGTCGTGGAAATAGGCGCCTGCCCGCGTCTTGAGGGCCAAGAACGGCTGGGGACCGAAGGTGCGCCCCTGGGCCCTGATGTCCAACCCCTCCAGCGTTTGCTCGATCGAAAGACGCAGAGGCGGCGCCTCGGCCAGGCCCAGCGCGGCGCGCATGGCCTCCCTGGCCGTGCAGTAGCGGAAAGCCACGCCGCCGTACGCCCGCGACGCCTTGTCCAGCATGTCCATGGCCAGACGCACGTCGGGTTCCATTTCCCGGAAGTCGTGGTCCGTGAAGGCCAGCACCACGGGCCTGCCCTCGGCGGCTTCGCGGAAGGCCTGATCCACGTCGGCCTGGCGCAGCAGCTTGAACCGCGTGCCCAGGTTCAGGCACCGGGCGATCCAGCGGCGGCAGGCGCCCGGCCTGCGGTGGTCGTCGTGGTGCGGATGGTAGGGAGCCCAATCGCGGGGCGCGGCCTGCCAATCGCTGTAGCGGCCGCAGGCGATGTCCGGCTGGTCCGCGTCCTCGTGGCAGGACTGGTTGGACAGGTCGAAGGGCACGTATTGTTCGAGAAACCAATGGCTGTCTGGCCGCTCCACATTGAAGCCCGCCCGGTTGCAAGAGGGAAACCACCCCCGGTCGATAATCCGCCGCGCCAATATCTGGAACAGGGTGTCGGCATGGGCGAAGTAGTGCGATCCCGAGCGATGGGCATGCCGGGAAAAATGCATGGGATGATAGTGGAAGTATACTGCGTCACGACTGTTGCCCGACTCCAGGCAGCGCGCTGCGTAATGGTCGAACACACGGTGGTAGCCCATGTCCCGGCCGCGCGGGTTTTCGGTGTAGCCCACGTGGTCCACGCAGAACCAGTTGTAAATCCAGCCGCGCCCCAAGGAGTCCGTCAGCGCAAGGCGCACCTCGGGAGCCTGGATGCGGTCGAGCATGGCGTCCATCTTGTCCCAGGAATCCTTGTACGCCAGCAGTTCCGGCGCCACCATCCTGGCCACCGCCTCTTCCCGGCCGCCAAGGTCGAGCTCCCGCCGCTGCAGGCGGGCCAAGGTGTCGCGCGAGGGCGGCAGGTCAACGCCAAAGGTGTGGCGCACGCGCTGGAACGTGGCCTGCAACGTCTCACCCAGCGGCCCCTCGGTGTCCACGCAATGCACCACATACACGGTGGGGGCGCCGCCCGTCTCCTCGCCATGCCTATTCTTCATACAGGTCTTCTTCCTTAAAGGCTTCGGCAAAGGGAACCGGCCCCTTGCGGCCCACGGACAATCCCATGAAGCGTTGGATGAACGCCCTGTCCTCGCCGACCAGGCAGCGTGGGCTGTAATCGCGGAAGTACCGGACGCGCCAGCCCTGGCGCAGGATGTCCGCCAGAGGCTCGTCCAACACGTTGCCCATACTGATGTGGATGAACGGGCATGGCAGCAATTCCCCATCGCTGGTCACGTAGACCAGGCCGTTCATGGTCCGGCAGCCCCACTCAAAATCGAAAATCGGGTACAGATCGCGGTGGATACCGTCATGACGTTTCTTTAGCTCCAGGAGATAGCCGGCGTCCTCCTCCGTGATGAGCATGTCGGTCCTACCTGCCCAGGCTCCGGCCGAGGCGGCCACCACAAGCAGCAGGGTGTAGCCGTTGCCCTCGGCAAAGGCGATGATGTCCTGCAGATCCTGCGAGTGCACGTTTTGGTGGGTGACCACGGTATTCACGTTGGCCTGCATGCCTGCGGCCTTGGCAAGGGCCAGGGCGTTCACAGCCCGCTCGTGGGCGTGGGGAAAGGCCCGGAACCGGTCGTGCGTTTCCGGCACGAAGCTGTCCAGGCTCACGGAAATCTTGTCCACGCCCGCCCGGTGCAGGTCGCTGGCCATGGTTTCGGTCATGAGCGAACCGTTGGTGGTTATCATGATGTGGTAGCGATCCGGCCCGATGGCCTGGATCACGTCGAAGAGGTCGCCCCAGAGCAGCGGCTCGCCGCCCTGCAAATGCCATTGCCAGGCTCCCAGTTCGTGGGCTTGGTCAGCCAGCCGGGTCACGTCGGCGAGGGAGAGCTTCCTTTCGCCCTGGATCAGGTTGCGCGAGAAGCAGTGCTCGCACTTGAAGTTGCACCGGTTGTCGTAGTTCAGTTCCACGAGTTGCAGGGCATACTCGCGCTGCCGCGCCTTGTCGCGGTAGCGCATCATCTTCCGCATCACCACGGGCTTGGACAAGAGACTCATGGCAGGCTCGCTCCCTGATCGCGGCCGTCACCGCCCGGCTTGCGGGCCAGGTAGAAGACGTTGTCGCAATCCTCCGGTTTCATGATGAATTGGTGGGCAATGATCTCTCGCTCCACAATGCGCAACCCCGCCCCTTCCACGGCGGCCTCGAACCCGGCCGGGTCGGTGAAATTCACCACATGGTCAAACTGGGGCACGTTGCGCGCGGTGGTGAAGCAGAACGCGCCCCCGGGCCGAAGCGTGGCCGCCACCTGGGCCACCAGGCGGCCGGGATCCTCCAGGTGCTCCAGCAACTCGACGGCGAAGGCGGCGTCATACGGCCCCCCGTTGCCGGTAAAGGGACGCCCGTGGAACGCCACCCCGTCGAAGGTCCGGCTGGCATAGGACGACACCGTGGGATCGAAGGCGTCCACAACGCAGCCATCCACCCCAAGCAGGGCGAGTTCCAGCCCCGCCCCGGTGCCGATGGACAGGATGTTGCCGCGCAAGGGCGCCAAGCCAGCCAGGCGCTGCATGATGCGGAAGCGATGGAGCGTGACCAGCGGGCTGGCCAACAGAAACAGATGGTAGTCCCGGGTGTGGGGCGGCCGCGCATTGCCGCGGCGGGCGGGATAGAGGCCGTCCGCCTTGAAGTCCCGCATGTCCTGGGCGTACTGTTGCACAAACCGGCCGTATCCGGCCGCCGCCTCCTCGGGCGTGATGGCGTGGAAGGCGCAGAAGGCGTCCAGAAAGGCGTCGATGCGGGCATGCAGCGTCTGTTCCTCCGGATCCAGGAAACGCAATATGACCCCCAACTGCACACGAAGGAATCTGTCCACCTCGGCCATGCGCCCGATCATGTCTAGCTCTGCTGCCTGCTTTCGAGGCAATCCATGATGCCCTTCACGCTCAGCATGTTGAAGATGTCATCGTCACTGAAGGCCACGCCGAACTCCTGCTCCAGGGTCAGCACGAGGTTGAGGTGCCTTATGGAATCCCAGGCGCCCACTTCCTCTGCCGTCAACCCCTCGTGCAACGCGCCAGGCTCGATTTCGAGCACCGCGCTCAATATGGGGTAGAGCTTGTCTTTCATGGGTACATCTTCCTTGATCTACAGTTTCAGGTTCACGGCAAAGGGCGCGTCCGCACGCGCCCGCCACCCGGCCAGGTCCATGACGAAGCTCTTCGCCTCGCCGCTTTCGCCGTCGGGCGCAAATCCGTGGTCCGGATAGAACGTGGCGGTAATGGAATTCTTGGCCGTGGGGATATATTCGCCCCGCACCACACGCATCCCCTTTGCCGCGCACAGGCCGAGCACGGTGTCCAGCAGCAGCGTTTCCGCCGTGCGGCCGATGGCCCGGCAGGACAGGAAAAAACTGTCGATGAGCGCCTCGTCACCGACGCAGTCCACCATGCACGCTCCGATGATGCCGAGCGGCCCCAGGCGGTCTTCCAGATCCAGGTAGACGACCTCGCCCCCGCGCGCGGCAAAGGCGGCCACGTCGTCCTCCGTGTGGCGGCGGGTGGTCAGGTTGAACTGGTTGGTGCGCTGGGCAAGCTGCGCCACGCGGGGCATCTCGGCCCTGCCCGCCCGCCCCAGAGTGGCGCGCATGGCCAACTCGCCCAGATAGGCATCCAGGGAGGACGCCTCCTGCCGCAGGGTGTTGCGCCGCACTTGCGCCTTATACATGGTGCCCCGCTGTCTGTCCTCACTGGACAGGGACAGCCTGTCGAACAGCCCGCACCCCCGGAGGATACCGACGTTGTTCTCCGGATGGTCGGCGGACAGATGCACGGCCTCCACCTCGGGCGCCAGCATGCGCACGGCCTCGATCTCGAAGGCGGAATCGTCCATGAACACCATGGAGCCCAGCCCGATGTTCAGTTCCCGGGCCAGTTCGCGCAGGTTGGCGGGCTTGTCCCGCCAGTTGATCCGGTAGGCGGCCACATGCTCGTCGCGCAGGAGCATGTGCGGATGCTTCTCCAGCACCTCCATCACGTCGGCGGCGTTGTTCTTGCTGCACAAGGCAATGATGACGCCGGTGGCGGAGAGGTCCAGCACGGCGCGCTGGAAGTCGAGATAGGGTTCGCCCTTGTGGTCCGGCCCCAGGCGGATGCCCTCCGGCCCGTCCTCGCCCACAATGCCCCCCCACAGCACGTTGTCGCAGTCGAGCACCAGGCACTTCTTGACCTGCCCGCGTATCGCCCTGACGTACTTAAAATATTCCTGCGCCAGCAGGGCGAAGCCGAGGGGCGTGTACGGGGTACGCGAACCGTACCACTGGCGCGGCGCCATCACGTTGGCAGCGCCGGCCCGTAGCATGACATCGTTGACATCCACGCAGTACGTATTGGGTAGCGAGGCCGCCAGGGCGCGCAGTCCCTCGTTCAGCCACGCCACCCCCGCCCGCTGCCCCCTGGCCTGCAACGGATCGCCTATGCCGAGGATCGGGAACACCGGCTGTTCGAATAACTGCACCAGCACCGGCGCGTCCGTCCTTGCGCGCAGGGTGCGCAACACCCCGGCCAGGTGTTCCGCCACCCGCTCCTCCTCGGCGCGCGCACCCGCCTCGCCCAGGCGGGCGTACCCGTCCGTGAGCCTTGGCGAGATCGATGCCAGGGACGCGGCCACGATGACGCAATCCGCGCCGGGCAATTCGTCCCGGCCAAAGGGGCCGTGCAGATCCTGCAGCATGGTGTCGAACCCGCCGAAGACCACGCGCGCGTCCCATCCCGCCCGGCACGCCTCGTAGCGCAGGAAGGCCTCCATGGGTTCCATGGTGACGGTGCGCAGCACGGCAAGGCGCAGATGCGGCCTGTCGCCTGACGCGTTCTTCACGTACTGCAGGGCTTCGAGCATGGTGGGTGGTTGCGGCACGACACGCCTCCTACACGTCGAAACGGTGAATCATTCCTGTCCTGAAGTCGGACAGCAACAAGGTTTCCCCATCCGGCCCGTCAACCACCAGGGGCGACACGCAGCCCAAGCCCTCCCCCAACAACTGGGGCAGGAAGGTGGCGTACACGGTGCGGCCATCCAAGCCCACCTTGACCAGCAGGTCGTATTCCACGACCAGGTACAGATGGCCGCCATGCCCCGACACCCGGCAGATGCGGCCGCACGGGGCGTCCTCCATAAACGGCTCGAACGGCCCGCCGTCACGGCCGCGCAGCATGACCAGACGCTCGTAGTCGCATACGTAGATCTCGCCCCGGTGGACGTGGACGTAGCGGGGATCGGCCAGGGCCGGGGACTCCACAGCGCGGGCCAGAGGCTTGTCCCCGGAAAAATCGGTCCTGAAGAGATGTCCCTTGCCGGTTGCCGCGTTTTCGACGATGAGCCAGCCGTACGGGCCTTCGCACGAGAACACGTAGGGAGACAGGGCGGGATCGGTCAGGCCCATGGCGTCCAGGCCGACCGAGGCAAGGATATCCCCGCCCGGAGACAGGCACACCAAGTGCCTCCCCGCCATGTCACACACCCACAAACCGTTTTTCGCAACGGACACGCCGTTGCACCTTGCCGACGGCAGGGACAGACGCCCCATCTCGCGCTCGGCGCGCGCGTCGTAGCGTACGATGACGCCGTCTGCCGGAGCCGTGGCGTAAAAGCACGACCTGTCCTCTCCATCCGGCAACAATTCCACAAACCGCAATCCCTCATCAGCCAAAAGCGCCGGTCGCGGGGAAAGTCGCATTGCCCGTTCAGCACGCAGCACAGCCTCGTCGCCGACCTGTTCCGCAGCAGCCAGCAAGCCGTGGTGGCATTCCGCCCGCCAGGGGGCGAAAAACAAGGCGTGCAACCATTCCCCCGCCGCAGCAGCATGGTTCCCGATGGCGCCCAACTCACGCGCCCTGTGGGCATGCGCCGCCCACTGCCCGTGCACTGTTTTCATATAGGCCTGGCGGGTGGTGTTGGCCTTGCTCAAAGACCATGACAACAGGGCTCTGGTGTTGCCGTATCCCCTTCGCACGGTATCGGCGGGAAAAACCCCGGCCTGCATATGCAACGACAGGCCGTCCAGAGCCTCCCGCGTGAACTGATCCTGGACATGGGCGTTGCCAATCATACGCGTTCCGCCCTGCAATCCATGGGAACTGCGGTGCATGATGTATGCGAGTCGGCATGAGCCAAAACCCTGGCCGCAAGCAGGCCCGGCAGACCATCAATGCGTGTGGCCTCGCGCGGCGAAAGCGTCACGCCAGCCATGATCGCAAGGCCTTCCCCCTGCAATGCATGGGCATGCCCCGCACGAACCACGCACACGCCCCCCACCGGAACATAAACTTCCGGAAAATCTTGCCGCCCATTGATGCGCATTCCCGTGGCAAGGTTGACGGTCAAGCCTTCCGCATCATACCCCCACAGCCTTGGGGCTTCGTAGGAAAAATGGATAGGCTCATCCCCCATCCTGTTACGCCACGGAGCAAGGGCATAATAGGCCACAGGTCGTCCGACCGACGCGAAGTCAGCCCCCACCTGAAAGCCGCCGAACCTATCCCGGCGCGCAAAGGCCGCGACACTCCGTCCATCGTGCTGGCTCGCCGCGAGGTACAAGAAGGACGCCTCGCCTTCCTCGCCACCGGGAATATCCATACGTACACGTCCCGCGTCACCGGGCACCGCCCTCAGGCACACCCCGGGACGACAGGGATCAAAGGACAGCATGGCGGCGTCGCCTCCGTCCTCCGCCGCCACAGCCCTGGCCAACCCCGCCTCCTCACAAACAAAAACGGTATCCGGTGCTTCCTCGGCACCCAAAGGAGCCAACGCCCACCCCAGGCGCCCAGCCAGCACCCCCCAAAAGGAGCCCGGTTTCGCACCACGCGCCCCGACACCGGTCCAATCAAAGGGAAACGCCGCCGACATGGCCCGGCCCCGCCAAGGGCGCATTGCCGCATCCACAGGCACGAACATCCCGGAGGACACTATGCGTAGATAGACAAACTGCTGACAGGGGTGATCCTCGGCCATGGTCATGGAAATCACGACGGGCGCGGACACGGCAGCCAAACGATCGGCCGCCCGGCGCATCACGGTCTCGTCCACAAAGGGGCACGCGGCATCCAAACTCATCACATCCGCTTCGGCGCCAAAATCGTCCAAGGCCGCCTGTGCTGCGGCAACCCCACCGAGCCACACGCCCCCTTCCCGCTCTGCGGGACGGGGAAGCAACAGAGGCCTTGCGCCGATGGCCTTGGCCTCGCGCAACACATCGGCGGCGTCGGACGCCATGTACACCGCATCGAACAGGCCGCAGGAAAGGGCGCACCCCACCATGCCTATCCTGGATGCGGCCAATTCCGGAGACGCCCATATCTCCCAGGCGAACGACCGGTATGCGACAATCACGGCTAGCATGGCATTCTTTCCCCCAACACCCCGCTGCGCATAACTTCTTCGGCAAGCAGGAAGTCATCGGGGTAATCAATGTCTATAAGATGGAAAGGCGAATCGATTTCATATAGATACGGCATATTGGGTGCGCCGATGACGTACCCTGTGTACAGGCCGTAGCTGCGGTGGAACGATGTCGGCGAAGGGGCATGCGTATTGCCCAGGGGAGGCAGATGCCGCAGGGAGCCCGACCCGTTGTCCACTTGGAACACGTTGTTCTCGTAGCGGAGTACTCGCACGGTCAGCACAGGCGAAAAGCCTTCGCGCAACTTGGCGGTGAGCAGATCCACCATGCCCTCGGGACGGAACGGATGTGTGGGGAACAAGGTGACGAACGCTCCCACCGGATAGCCTTCCGCCGCCAATCGCGCCAGCAGGTGGTCGATGGCTTCGCCCACGTTCGCCCTGTCGCCCGCCAACTCGTCCGGGCGCAAAAAAGGCACCTCGGCCCCGTACCGCAATGCGACGTCAGCGATCTCCGCCGAGTCCGTGGACACGATGACCCGGTCGATTCTCTTGCAGGCAAGGGCGGCCTCTATGGTATAGGCAATGAGGGGCTTGCCGCACAGAGAGCGGATATTCTTGCCAGGCAACCCCTTGGAGCCGCCGCGCGCGGGTATGACCGCAATGACGTTCACATCATTCCCTCCGACGGTTCACGCCCCTCCCTCCCAAGACCATCGGCGTGCCTGGGGCGTGGATCCACCACGATGCCCTCATAGGCGGAAAACGGCTCGGCCAACAGTTCGAACGTGGCCCTCGTGCCCAACAAGTCCTTGTCCGCCAGCACGTCTTCCATTTCTGGGTCGCCGTATTCGCCTTCCAACCGCTGAAACGACCACGGCACCTTCTTCTGCACCCTGTTGAAGAACATTTCGTAGAAGCACCTAGCCTGTCCCATTTGGTCGGGCCGCAGCCGAATGTCCCGTGCCGGGTCGGCCAATTCGTCCAGGCGACGGAAATAATCCGGCGCGGTTTCCGCATGCTCGGCAAATCCCTTGCCCGTATAGTGGGCGCACATGGGCGTAAGCACGGGGATGCCCCGCGACGCCATCTCGAATCCCGAGGTGGACATGTAGGTGAGCCCCATGTCGGCCCTGACCATGAGCGCGTAAGTGTTCACTGGGGCGTCCGGCGGCACCACCACGATGTGCGGCGGCAGTTCGGGGAACCGCTTGGCCAGAAAATCCGCCGTGTACTCACCCTGGGGCACCATGGATTCCGCCGGGTGGACGCGCACGATGAGACTCAATTTGTCGTGGCCTCGCACGTGTTCGATAGTGTTGGCAACCCAGTCGAGCATGGACTTGAACGCCGAGGTGGCGGCCAGAGCGATGGAGTCCCACGCCACAGTGGTGCACAGAAGAGCCAGCCGACGCCCGGTCGTATCCAGCAGGGGCAAGCTTGCCGCCATGGATGTCCGCTGCAACGGCAGCACGCAATGTTCCTCCCAGTACGCCACCCCGGCCCGCTGTTCCCACAGGGCGGCATAGCTCGCTTCTATATCTTCATCGTACACGTGAACCGCCTCATGGTCCCACGCCCCGTGCATGTCGAGCATCCCTATGGGCTTGTTGGCCGACACGAATACCCGACGCACGTTGGCGGCCTCGATATTGTACCGGGGCAGGCCGAGCTCGGCCAGATAGGCGTTGATGATGCCGAACTCGTTGACCGTACCGTTGACGTTGATGATGGTATCGAACTCGTGAACGCTGAGGAAATAGGCCATGTTGCAGGCCAGACGCAGATTCCGCTGAAAGCGGAAACCATAGAAGAAGGGATCGGCCAACTGATCGCACTGGTCCAGATGGTAGGTGTACAGGTAGTCGCGCCTAGCCGCCTCGGCGACTTTGAGCATGAACGCCGTGGGCAACGGAATCTGCAGCAGCGTATTGAGCCGCTCGATGCCGATGCCCACCTCGGCCAGCGGCCCGGTCATGTCGGCAAATTCCTTGTCCATGGCCGCCACGGTGGGCTTGTCCGGATCCTGAATGCCGTCGGTCACGGGCATCCACAGCACAGTGGGGTGGTGCCCCAGGCGGCGCAGCAGCACGGCATACGCGACAATGGAAGACATGATCCAGGGATATGCCGCAATGAGTAGTATCCGATTACCTTTTGAACGCGCCTCGGGCGGATACCGTTTGAGCAGATCGCCCCAATGAAGGGCGTTCTCGCGTAATCCCCAGGCATGCACATCGTGGTCATTGATGCGTGGAAGCTTCATGCCTTTCACCTTTTCATTACCGTTTTTCATTCCCATCCACCTGTGCCGCTTCAATTTGCCGCCGCGCCGAGGTACAAGGCCTCCCCCATGGACGCGGCCTTGTCGGCCATGGCCGTTGCGTCCAGACACCGCCACTCAGCACAATCCGCCATCTCAAGGCATGTGGCGATTCCATCAGCCACGACCCCGGCGAGCGTTTCCGGAAAAATGTCGGCAACCTTGAAGCTCAGCCCCCGGCAGCGCGCCAAAAAGTACCGAAACAACGTTTCCGCACCACCCTGCCCTGGCACGGACGCCCGTGCCGCCAGCCAGAACAGCCGTTCCAACCAGGGCAATAATGGCGCCGCCTCCGGCAGCCCCAACCGCGTGGCGGTCAGCAGCATGCCTGCGCAGCAGGCCAGGAGGCGTGTGCCCCGCGCGTCCGCAAAGCCCGGCGCGCCCGCCTCCACCAGCCGGGCAATTCGCTGGTGCATCTCCATGTCGTGCCGCCATTGCCGCTCCAGGTTGGCGGACATGGACCCGGCATGCCTGCGGTACCACACGGTGGCCTCCGCGCCTGGAAACGGCGCATGGCCCACCCCTTGTACGCGCAGCCAGAAATCATGGTCCTCGCACGCACCAAGCGTCTCGTCGAACCCGCCCGCCTCCAGCGCCACGTCGCGCCGCACCAGAAACGCCAGGGGCGGGGCCACGTTGAAATGGCACACATGGATGTCGAGCCGCTCGGGAAACCTGCGCCACTGGCCGCACGGTTCAGGCTCGCCCTGCGCGTCGAGCCCCGAAAAAAACCGCGTGCGGCACACGGGCACGCCCGTGCCGCCCGCCGCTTCCAGCGCCGCCACCTGCCCGGCGACGACACCCGGCCCAAGCATGTCGTCGGCATCGAGAAAGAGCACATACCGTCCCGCAGCGCGGCGCAGACCCGCGTTGCGCGCCGCCGAGAGCCCCCGGTTTTCCTGGTCTATCACCGTGACGCGCCCCGCATGCGGGCGCAGCGCCCCGGCCAGGTCGTCCGTGGAGCCGTCGTTGACCACGATGGCTTCCACGGGCCAGTCCTGAGCCCGCACGCTACACAGCGCGGTGTCGATGAAATGCGCCGCGTTGTACGCCGGGATAATGACGGAAACCAGTTCCCGCACGGCCTACCGCCCCTTTTTGTTATACGCCCACGCCTGGCCCGGCCGTCCGCGCTATTGCTTGCCGCGCGCCTTGGCCGACTTGTCGTAGAACGTATTCGCCTTGTAGATGGCCTGGATTTCCGCCAGCTCGGCGGCCGAAAGCGGCGGCAGCGCCTCGGCGGCCAGGTCTTCCTCGATCTCGCTTTCCCGCATCATGCCCGGAATGACCGTGGAGATGGCGGGTTGGGCCAGGCAGAACTGCAACGCCAGTTGCACATAGCTGCGGCCTTTGCCCTCGGTCAGCCCCTTGAACAGGGAAGGCGCATCGGCCCAGCAGGCCAGCTGTTCCTTGGGCCAGTTGGCGCGGTGGTCGCCCTCGGTAAAAGGCGTGTCCGCGCCCAGGGAGCCGCTCAAAAAGCCGAAGCACAGCGGCGTGCGGCAGATGAGCCCGGCCTCGTGCGCAAGGGCCGCGTCGAACAGGCCGCACTCGGCGGCGCGCTGGTCGATGAGGTTGAAATTGACCTGCACCGAGCGGAAGCCGTATTTTTCGATGGCCACCTTGCCGTCCATGGGCGAACGCACCGACACGCCAAAGGCCTTGATCTTGCCCGCCGCCCGCATGGCCTCCAGCGTGGCCACGCAATCGTTGACCTCGATGTCCTCAAGCGTGGGGCTGTGCAGCTGGTACAGGTCCACATAATCGGTCCCCAGCCGTTTCAGGCTCGCCTCCAGGGCGCTTTCCAGATGCCTGCGCGAAAAATCCTGCGGCATGTGGAAGCCCGTGTGGGGCAGCGTGCCACCTTTGGTGGCGATGAGAATCCTGTCGCGCTTGCCCGCAAAGGCCTTGGCGAGCAGAGCCTCGCTCTTGCCGTCGCCGTACAGGTCCGAGGTGTCGTACAGGGTCACGCCGCGCTCAAGAGCCATGTGCAGCAGCGTGATGGCGTGTTCCTCTTCGATGGGACCGTAGGACACGCCGCCCAGCCCCCAGGTGCCGAAGCCGATAACCGAAGAGGTGAGGGAGGTGTTCCCAAGATTCTTTGTCCGCACTGTGGTCTCCTCATTGTACGCCCACGCCCTGAAGCGGTGGGGGGTCGCCGCGCCGCCGCGCCCGGATGGAGGCGCGGCGGCGCGTGTCATGCGCGCGTCGCGCTAGTCGGCCTTGGCCTTGCTGTAAAGCCGGATGGTCTCCGGCCTGTTCTCGTAGGCGTCGGCAAACCAGGCTATGGTCTTTTCCAACCCTTCGCGGAAGGGCACGTAGTCATGATTGGACAGGGCCATGAACCGGGCATTGTCCGTGTTCTTGCGAAACACGCCCTTGGGCTTGGTGGTGTCGAAGGCGATGCGGCTCCGGTCCACGCCGGTCAGGTCCGCGATCATGTACGCGATGTCCTTGATGGCGTGTTCCTCGGTGGTGCCCACGTTGAGCACCTGGGCCTCGTCATAGTTTTCCAGCGCCCACATGTAGATGCGGGCCAGATCCTGGGAAAAGGTGTATTCGCGCAACGGCGTGCCGTCGCCCCAGATGACCACGTTCTCGTCCGTGTTGCGGTTCTCGTAGAACCGGCGGATGAGCGCTGGCAGCATGGGCGCGTCGTCAAAGTTGAAGTTGTCGTGGGGGCCGAAGATGCCGCTGGGCGCCAGGCCGATGGCGTTCACCCCGTATTCCTCGCGGTAGGAACGGATGGCCGGGTCGCACAGCCGCTTGGCGAACGACGAACCGTAGTTGGAGCCGTGCGGGTAGCCGTCGTGGATGTTGTCCTCGTTGAGCGGCAGCGGCGCGTTGGTGGGGTACATGCCCGTGGTCAGGGTCATGATGATCTTGCCGATGCCGAGCTTGCGCACGGCCTCGAGCACGGAGAAGATCATGAGCGTGTTGTCGCGCAAGAGCGAGGCCGGGTGCTTGATGCTGAGGCCGATGCCGCCGCTGACCGCCGCCAGATGGATGATCGCGTCGGGCTTGTGCGCGGCAAAGACCTCCATGGTCTTGTCCGGGTCGCGCAGATCGCAGTCCTTGGAGGCCAGAAACACGAACTCCACGTCGGGATATTCGCCCTGAATGGCCTTGAAGCCGTGACCCAGCACGGCGCCCGCGCCGGTGACGAGAATTTTATTGTACTTCGCCATGCCTTGCCTCCCGCCTTGTTACACGTTGGCGTACTGGTTGCGCTTGAGGATGGTGTACGCCTTGATAAGCTCCGCAATGCCCATCTGGATGCTGTACTTGGGCTTGAAACCGGTTTTCTCGATCTTCTCGTTGCTCACGATGTAGTCGCGCTTGTCCGGATCCTCGCCCACCTTGGCTTCCACGAAATAGAAGTTGGGCAGTTGCTTCTGGATCTCTTCGCACAGCTGCCACTTGCTCAGGTTGGCGTCGGAAAGGCCCACGTTGTAGGGCTCGTTCTTCATGGTGTCGAAGTTGTCCATGCTGTGGATAAAGGCGCGGGAAATGTCGCGCACATGGATGAAATTGCGCATGAAATGCGCCTGATAGAGCACGATGAAGCCGTCGTAGATGGCGCGGTAGGTGAAGTCGTTGACCAGCAGGTCGATGCGCGGGCGCGGGCTGGCGCCAAACACGGTGGCCAGGCGCAGGGTGATGCATTCGCCCTGCTCCAGCAGCTCGGCTTCCAGCTGCACCTTGAGACGGCCGTAGATGGAAATGGGGCGCAAGGGGCTTTTCTCGGTGCAATGCACGCCCTGTTCACCAATGCCGTAGCCGCTGTTGGTGGTGGGGAAGATGATGCGCTGGTCGCGGCTCTTCATGTCCATGATCATCTTCACGGAATCGTAGTTGATGCTCTGGGCTTCCAGAGGAAATTTGGCGCAGATGGGCGCGCCGGTCAGGCAGGCGAAGGGGAAGATCCAGTCCGCGTCCTTGATGTGTTTGGCCACCAACTCCTTGTCGCGGGCGTCGCCGCGCACGATGGTGAAATTGGAGTTGTCGCAGCATTCGAGCAGCGGCGTTTGGCCGAACATGAAATTGTCGATGACCGTGACCTGATGCCCAAGGGCGAGCAGGTCGGGGATCATGATGGAGCCGAGGTAGCCTGCGCCGCCGGTTATCAGAATACGCATGAGGATCTCCTTTTTTCTGCTGTGCTGCCGTCGCGCCGCCGCCCTGCGGCATGGCGCGGTTTCATTCGTTACGCCGTCCAGGCGGTGATGGTTTCCACCAGCCTGGCCGTTGAAAGGCCGCGTTCCTCGTGCATGCGGTTGCGCATGCCGTAGGCATAGAGCTTGTTTTCGGCGATGGCGGCCCGCTTCAGGCGGCAGTCCAGGCCGTTGTCCACCACGAGTTCGGCCACGGCGCTGCCGATGCCGCCGGTCAGGGCATGTTCCTCTATGGTCACCACATGCCTGTGCGCGGCCAGCACATCGGCCAGCCCCGCGTCCAGGGGCTTGACGCGCACCAGATCCACCACCGTGCATGCCACGCCCTGTCCGGCCAGCGCGTCGGCCACTTCCACCGCGCGGCTGGTCATGGTGCCCGTGGCCACCAGGCAGGGGCCGTCGCCCTGACGCAGCACCGAAAAGCCGCAGTCAGGCAGGGCGTCCTCGTAGACCACCGGATATTTGCCCTTGTCGAACCGGAAATACTTGGGACCGTCCTGGCGCAGCGCCACCTCCACCAGCATGCCCGCGGCGCTGGAATCGGGCGGGCTGTACACGGCCATATTGGCCAGGCAGCGCATGACCGCCATGTCCTCGGTGGCGTGGTGGGTGGGACCGTCGGCGCTGTAGGCGTAGGACGTGCCCACGCCCACCAGGGTCACGGGCAGGTTCATGCAGCAGATGTCGATCTTGACCTGCTCCAGGCAGCGCAGGGTGAGGAACGAGGCGATGCTGTACACGAACACCTTTTTGCCCTGCATGGCCATGCCCGCGGCCACGGAAATCATGTTCTGCTCCGAGATGGCCATGTTGAAGAACTGGTCCGGCATGTCGGTGCGGAAGCGGTCGAGGCTGGGCGCGCCGTAGTCGTTGCACAGGAACACGATGTCACGGTCCTGCCGGGCCTTGGCGTCCAGCCGCGTGATGAACGCGTCGCGCATGTCCATGGTGGAAAGCGTCACGGCGCTGCTAGTCTGTTTCATGGCACACACACCCCAATTCCTGTTGGGCCTGCCGGATCTCGTCCGGGTCGCACATGCCCTTGACGTGCCAAATGGGTTCGTTTTCCACAAAGGAAACGCCCTTGCCCTTCACCGTATTGGCCACCATCATGAACGGCTGTTCCTTGCGCCGCGCCCAGGCATAGTCCAGGGCCGTGCCCAGCGCGGCCAGATCGTGGCCGTCCACCTCCATGACCTCCCAGCCAAAGGCGCGCCACTTGTCGGGAAAGCCCCCCAGCCCCGCGTAGTTGCAGGTATAGTCCAACGAACCGATGTGGTTGCGGTCCACAATGCCTATGAGGTTGCCGAGGCCGCGTTGCGCCGCGAAGAGCGCCGCCTCCCACACCGATCCCTCGGTGCATTCCGCATCGCCCATGAGCACCACGGTCTTCTGCGCCCTGCCGTCCAGCTTCGCGGCGGCGGCAAGCCCCGCGCCGATGCCCAGGCCGTGGCCCAGCGCGCCGGAGGTGATCTCCACGCCCGGCGTCTTGTGGTCGGGATGGCCGCCCAGGGTGCAATCGCCGCTGCGGTAGCACGAACGCAGCCACTCGGCGGGTATGAACCCCTTGTCCGCCAGCACGGCATAGAGCACGGTCTCCGCATGCCCCTTGGAGAGAATGAACCGGTCGCGGTCCGGGTCGCCGGGGTTGTCCGGCGACACGTTGAGCCTGCCGCCCTGGTACAGGGCGACCAGAATTTCCATACAGGAAAAGGACGAGGCGAGATGGCCGCCGTTGCGCACGCACATCTCCAACACGGTGCGGCGCAGGGCGGAGGCCTTGTCCCGCAGTGCCTCAATGGTTGGTTTCATAGTCGTTCCTCGCTCTTGCCAAACACATTATGCGGCAGGCTCCGCCGCGGGTTTGCGGAAAAGCCACGCCTGATACAGCGGCACCTGGTCCGGGGCCACAAAGCCGTCCTTGACGGAATCGGCGGCATAGACCTTGGGCATGGTCTTGAAGACCCGGCGCATGGCCACCGTCTCGAACCCCTGCAGGATGAAGAGGCGCTCCAGCCCCTCTTCGGAAAACCAGAAATCCGTGGGCTGCGGCTCCACAATGGTGCGCCACGAGCTGTAGACCTCGCCGCGCGGCGTGGTGACGATGCAAAAGCCGCCGTCGCGCGTGCGCTCGTACATGCGCCTGGCAAAGGCGGCCTGACGATGCTGGCACACGTGCTCGATGACCTCGGTGGACACGAGCACGTCGAACTGGTCGGCACCAAGGGCGCCGTCCTGGCCAGGGGCAAAGCTGCCCACCAGGAAGGTGTGGCCGGGGAACAGCCGCGCCGCGTGCGCCGCCACCGGAGCCACGGGCTCCAACCCCACATAGTCGCCGTGCGCCGCGATCCGTTCGGACAGCCAACCGCGCCCGCACCCCACGTCCAGCACGCGGGGCCGCGCGCCCAGCGTTGCAGCCGCCTGGGCCAGGAAGGCGCCGATGGCCTCCCAGCGCGCGGCTTCGTCCGCATTGGGCACGGGCGAGGACCATTCGGCGTTTTGTGTGAAAAGGTCAACATAGAACGCCTTGTCCGGCTCTTGCCCCTCTGCCGCGCGGGCCGCGTCGCGCCGTGCCAGCTCCGCGTCCGAATACACCGGCTCCTCGCCCGTCGCGATCCAGTCCAGCACCTGCCGCACGCGGATCTCCATGGTGTGGTAGGCCAGGATCTTGGCGCGGGCGTTTTCCTCCACACGGGCCAGCAGCGCCTTGTCGTTCACCACGCGGGTGACCAACGCGGCAAAGCCCGCCGGGTCGTCGCCCTCGTACAGAAAGATGTCCTCGCCGTCGGCGAAGAGCGCCTCATTGCGCGGGCGGTCCGGCACGCGCCACGCGCACACCGCGCGGCCCGTTGCCATGGCCTCGGCCACGCGCGAGGTGTAGCACTTGCCGTAGCTGGGCAGGTTCACGGTGAGCGCATAACGGGCAAGCCCCTTTTGCCAGACCGTGAAAATCTCCTTGCGAACCTCGTGCAGCTTGCCGGTGAATTCGGCCAGGGCCGCCATGTCCACCGGGCCGCCGTTTTCCAGGGTTTGTTGGGATGCGGCGCACAGGTCGTTGAAGGTATCGGGCAGACTGAAGGCGTTCTCGGGCGGCGAGATGGTCATGAGCACGCGCATGACAGCCTCGTCCTGCAAAAACCGCTTGCGGTCGCCGTAGGGGAAGCCGCAGAAGATGGCCTGGCTGATGAAGGCGGATTCCTTCTGCCGGAACACATGGGGCAAAGGCACTGCCGTGGGCCACCAGATGGCGGGCAGGCCGCAGTGCTCGCCTATGTAGGCGGTCTCGGCCTCGTCGGCGGCCACCAGCACGTGGGTGAGCGCCTTGACCTGGCGCATGAAGCTCTCGCGCCGCTCGTGCAGCTCGGGGCTCATGGCGTGCTCGTGATCGGTGTACAGCAGGTTCTCGCCCAGCCAGCCCACGCGCACCGGCGCCAGGGTCTTGAAGAACGCCAGCAGTTCCGGATCGTATTCGTTGTGCACGAGCCACAGCCACACCTGGTCGAAGGTCTGGCCTTCCAGCAGTTCGCGGGCATGGCCGAGCCAGGTCTTTTTGTCCGTGGAGTCCATGCCGTGGTAGGCGGGCAGGCACACGCACTCCACGCCCTGGCTGCGCAGCGCCTCCACAATGGCGTAGTTGCCCACGAACGACCAGTGCCTGGCCCGAAGCCAGAGCGGGAATTCGAGCATGACGAGCAGGATGCGCACGGGATGTTCCTTCTGCAAATCGTCTATGAGGCGGCCATGGGGACCGCGCCTGTCTGTTTTTCTTCGAGAGTCCCGGCAATCTGTTCCATAAAATGCAATCGGACGAGTTCATGCGCGCAATGCGCAGAGAGCGCCTCCAGATTCCGGGGAGGATGGGCGAACACCGCGTCGAGGCTGTAGGCCCGCCCTGCCCCACTGGCCATCATTTCGTTCAATTCATTGTATTTGAACAGTACGCTCCGGTCGGCAACCCGGTTCAGAAGCAGGTCGCGGTTGCTTCCAAGCGCCTCTTGCACCAGATAGCCCACCATCCAGTCATCGACATAGGCCGCGGCAACGCCGCCTTCGAGCAACGCCTGCGTGGCGGTGGTGAACGGACGATCCATGACGAGCAGCAGGTCTCCATCAAAGGTCTTGGGGTCGACCACCACGGACGCGCCGAGGAACTCGCGCACAAACGCGGCCTTTCCAGGGAGCGCGTTGGCCATTAGCCCGGGTCGGCGGGCTGCGATGAGACGCCGCAAGCTCTCGCCCCACGTTGTCCAGGTCTCGGCGAACGACGCCATATCGGGCAACGCGGTTTGGGGCGAGTCCACACGCCCTATGAGGAGCCGCCCCTCGTGCGCCACATCCGCCAGGGCCCCTGCCCCCCGCAGGGTGTCGCAGAAGAGGCGCACGCCCAGATGGGGCACGCCGCCGCGCGCAGGGGGATCGTAATCGTGGAACAGCACCTTGCCGCCCGGACGCAGAAAACGCGCCCAGAGGGCAAAGTCCGTGTACACGTCGATGAAGGTGTGGCCGCCGTCGATGAACAGCACGTCGATGGGCGTGCCGTCCCAACGGGCCGCGCCCTCAGCCGAGGACATGGCACGGATGTCCACGGGCAGGCCGCGCAGGTTGTCGTACAACTCCCTGGCGGGCGCGATGTCGTGGGTGTGGATGCGCGCGCCCAGCGCCCCCGCCGTATGGGCGAAGATATAGGCCGACCCGCCCTGGCCGGAGCCGATCTCAACCACGACCGCGGCACCGGACAGGGTATCGCCCAGGGTCCACAGGTACTGCTCCTCCTCGATCCAGAGCTGGGAAAAGGGAATCCTGTCGCGCATGGCTCTCCCGCACTGTTCACTCGCGCGGCCGCCGTCCCTGTAGGACGGGGCCGCGATCCGGTTTATCCTCATTCGCAAACGACCGCAGGCGCGTAATCCTCGAAATAGCCCTTGCCGAAGTAGTGGGCGGCGATGCACATCTCGCGCAACTCCCTGTCCTGCTCCCCCATGACGCCGAGCAGGTATTCCATCACCTCGTACGCTCTGGCCACGCCGATCTTGTGGAACATGGCCACCTTGTGGGAAAATCGCTTGTCCCTGGTGAGGAACTCTTTGATGTTCTTGGTGATGAGCTCCATTCGGCTCTTGTTGTTCGGAGACACACGGAAAAGATCGGCCAGCTTTTGTCTCACGTCCGCGCGCTCCATAAGCATCCGCAGTTGCAACTCCACCGCGAAGCGGTAGGAATTCTTATCCATTCCGTTGCGGGTGAATGACTGCCGGAAGGCGGCGATGGCCTGCGGAAACTCCTCGAGTCCCATATGGGCGTAGCCCCGGAAGTGGTGCCACTCGAAATAGTCGCCGTCATACTCCATGATGAGATCCAGGAACCGGTTCTGCTGGGCGAAATCCCACTGTCCCTGCAGCAGCGCCACCGCATGGTGCGCGATGGACCGGAAGAAGCCGAGTTCGTACTCGAGCGTCGCGGCCTTCTTGAGGATATCAAACGCTTCGTCATAGAACCGGAAGCGCAGGAGATTGGGGATCATCATGAGATGGAAGCCGGCCATGGCCCTGCCCCGCAACGCCCGGACCCAATCCGGCGTGTCCGGCAGCGAGGCCACGTAGTCGAAGGATTCCTGCAACTCGGCCAAAAGCTGGTGCAGCACCTGGGGCTGCGAGCACAACTGGTGCTTATGCGAGGCAAACTTGCCCATGAAATGCGGCACCGCCCTGACGGGCTGACGGAGCGCGGGCAGGATGTAGTACTCGTACATGATGCAGCCGTGCGGCACGCGCTCCTCTTCGAAGTAGGAGGCGACCCGTTCGAAAAAGCCGGATTCCGTCAGCGCGCTCTTGCGGAAGAAACTTGTCACGTAGTTGGGCAGCAGTTCCCAGCACAGAGCCTTTTCCAGATTCCAGGCCATCTGCCGGATGTCCACGTTGTCCGTGCCGCTGATGACGCCCTTGATGTCCGAGGTGAAGACGCCGCCGTAGATGCCCGCACAGTCCGGATTGCGTCCGAGTTGCTCCACGCCCCAACGCACGGTGTGGGGGAATATCTCTTCGTCGGACCAGCAAAGGGTTATGATCTCGCCCTTGCACCGCTTGAGCCCCTTGTAAAACGCCTCGGACGCGCCGAAACGGTCCGGCTCGCTCTCCAGCCATATATTGGGGGCGTTGTACCCGGCAATGATGTCCAGCGTGCCGTCGGTCGAGACTCCATCCTGGATGACGATTTCAATATTCGCGTAATCCTGTTTGACCAAGGCATCGAGGCACCGCCGAATGGACGCCTTGCTATCCTTGGTCAGCACCAGGACGGAAACCAAAGGGCTTTCCATGTACACTCCTGCTTCTGTTCACTCAGTTAACAAACAAAAGTTTCATTGCCAAGAACGTTCTCAAAATCCAGTCTCCCGGACATCGGCAAGACGCTGCTTGGCCTGCCTATTCTTCCCACCCGGTCAACGCGGCCGACACCATCGAGGCCACCCTCCGCTGAACGCGCGGCAAAGTGGCGCAGGCCACGCCTAGGGTATCAGGCAACGACGAAAGCACTATCGCGATATTTCATCGAAAACACCTGATCGAACAGGCAGAAAAACACGGGGCCGCTTGAAAGACTTTTGGCCAGCGCCGTTATCTCCGCATACCCATCAGTCCGGTACGTGGACATGAAAAACAAAACGGCATCGTACTGCCTTCTCGCCAGAGAAGACGCCACCTCTTCGAAATCATGCGCCATCTCGAAGAAAGGCCTGGGAAAGACGGCACAGTCCGACATGGCGGACTCCACCTTTTCCCGCGCGCCCGCCGACATGACGTAGCCCACGCCCCCCTCCCGATTCCGGGAAGAGGCGTACCGGAGCCACATGGACAGCATCGGCAGGGGGCCGCTGCACACGACCAAAAGACTGTCCAGTTCGAGCAGTTCGCCAAACGTGCGCCGGTCGGGGTGTTCCTGCTCAACGGCGCCTATTGCGTCGTCGGCCCAAGCCATGCCTCCAAGGAGGGAACCGAGGGCTTCATCCGGTGCGACACCGCGCTCGTACGCCGTGACAACCAGTTCCCGGGCGGCGATCATGCGGTTCGGCCCATGCTGGACCGTTTCGCAATAGTCGCGCAGCATGTCCAAATCAAAGCTTGCCATTCCCTTTCTTGAAAGGACGGCCATCATCTGCAGCGCGTCAAAGTCATACCTGTTGCCTCTCAGCAACGCTTCGCCCCCCCCAGCCACAAGCGCCACGTTTCCGCTATTCAAGAGGTACTTGAAGACAGGCTTCGCCATGTCATCCCAGCCCACCGAGGACCGGGTATTGCGCAACAGGTCACGACCACACCGCTTGGCTAGTTCCTCGTCATCAATAGGGACGACTATCCACATGAGATGTGGATAATCAATGCGTGAAAGAGTCGAATAATCGATGCCGTCCAGTTTCGCATTCAGGAAGCCGACGATATCGAATCCGTCGTCCATCTTGTAGCGATAGTATGCATTGTCTATCTCCACCATGGACAGCATCTCTCCAAGAACCCCATGCTGTTCGGCTATGCCGACATTCCGCAACCGCTCAAGGAGGCTCGATGTGTACCTGACACACTGCTCGTACCGCTCCATCTTCGAGAAATACGTCAGGTACTCGAAGTACATGCTGAATGAAAAAAAGGTCTCGCCCCTGCGCAGGGCGGCGTCCGCTTCATCGAAGGCCTTCCGGGCCATGGCGTTGGCGAATTCGCCCTTCGCCTCATCCACGCCCGCATACGCGGATTCCTGGCGATCCACATACGCCCCCCCCTGTCCGGGGCGCGGTTGCTGAAACACTGGGAATACCGCGTCGTCCCTTACCCGTACTGGGGCGGAAAA
Source organism: Desulfovibrionaceae bacterium (assembly GCA_050251715.1). Classification (GTDB taxonomy): domain Bacteria; phylum Desulfobacterota; class Desulfovibrionia; order Desulfovibrionales; family Desulfovibrionaceae; genus JBFWMG01. The sequence continues at coordinate 54,305 of JBFWMG010000007.1, forward strand.
CATTTCCTCGGCGAAGGCGTACAATTCCAGATCCAGCGCGTTTGTTTCACGGAAGTACCGCAATGCACTGCCGCTCAACTCCGGCTTGTTCTTCGATCTGTTCTGCACTTCGTAGGTGATTCCGCCTTCCTGCCCATGCACGCCGAAAAGCACGCTCACGAGATCCAATAGCCGCGACAGGGACTCATCGTACCGTTCGACAAGCCCGAACAGGGCATACTCCCCAACGATTTTGCGCTTTGCCGCTTCAAGCGACCCGCGGCCAAGATGACGCACGAGAAAATTGTGCTCATACCGCTGCGTAAGATATTCATCGAACTCCATCGCAATCATATTTCTGCTTTTTAGGAATGCATAATATGATGTCACTATCTTGTATGGGTCACGAAGAAAGGTAAAATAGAAAAATTTTCTCTCAGTATCCAATTCATGAACGCCCCAGCACCTATGCCCCCTGACAAACTTCTTCCCATCCATGTCGATACATGACATGTTGGAGAAGGTATGGCTTATTTCAACCTCGTTCTTGTTGAAAAACCGTTCAAGGATCCCGTACAGTGTCGTTCCACCACACTTTGGGATGTGGTCGAACACAAGAACGCGGTCATCCTTTCCTACATCATCAATATGGTCAAGCGCGCCCCTGGACATCAACATCACGCCATCCCTCCCCAGCATCGCAACTGCGCCACAACGACGGGCCATTCCAAGGGCACCGATCTATGAGGCATGGCTGCCATTCCCATTCCCGTTCCCATTCCCATTGTTATACGAATCATTCGGGCTGTAAAAAATTGTCTGACTGCCGCCAAACTCGAAGTGGAACGGCACATGAAGATACTTTTTGAGCGCCTTGCGTATGGCGGGCTGCTTTTCCGGCTCGGCAAAAACCAGGATGAACCCGCCGCCGCCCGCGCCCAGCACCTTGCCGCCAATGGCCCCATTGTCCATGGCGGTCTTGTAGATTTCGTCGATCTCGCAGTTGCTCACGCAAGAGGACAGGCTCCGCTTGAGCTGCCAGTTTTCATGCAACAGCCTGCCAAAGTCCCGGATGTCACCCTTGGATGTCAGGATATCCGTGGCCTCGTACACATACCGGTGCATAGTGGTCAGTTCGCTACGGCGCTTGCCCAGATTCTTGATCTTCTCACCCGCGATTTCGGTGGCGTAGCGGGAAATGCCCGAAAAAAAGAGCATGAGGTGTTTATTCAGTTCGTCGAGCCGGGCGTTGGGAACGACCACTGGCTGCACGGCGAAATCCTGAGCCCCCCCAAAGGTGATGACATTGACGCCTCCGTATGCTGCGGCCACCTGGTCCTGCGATCCCACATTTTCCTGGATGACGTTCTGTTCCACATGGATGGCCAACTCCGCCAGCCGCGCCTTGGAGGTCAGCTTGCCGCGCAACCCGTAGAGGCTGTTGAGCAGCCCCACGGTAAAGCTGGAACTCGACCCCAACCCGGCGCGTGACGGCAGGTCCGCGTTGTGCGTGATTTCCAAGCCATCGTTGAAGCAGAGGTACTGGAGGCAGGCCCGCACAGAGGGATGCTGCAACTCGTCGATGGAGTCGGTCACCTCGATCTTGGAATAGCCCACCCGGTAATTTTTGCCGAAAAAAGGCGGCCAGAAGCGGGAGCTGATGTAGCAATATTTGTCGATGGTCGTGGACAGCACAGCGCCGCCGTTGTCCCGGTACCAGCCGGGGTAATCGGTGCCTCCGCCAAAAAAGGAGATGCGAAACGGTGTCCTGGTGATAATCATTGCTTTGCGCCCCGTGGTGTCATGGGTATTCGCGATGGGCAGTACTGTGCAACAACCGTTCCATAAGTTAATAAACCATTTTCTGCGAAGAGAGCCCCTCCCCACACAGGAGAGACTCCCTGGCACAATCGTCCCGAGCCAGTCGCCGCGCAGTGCGTCATGCGGTGGAAAAACACTTTCATTACAGCCTCATCCCCACCGCTAAGCTATTGGCCGCCAGATGACATACGAATGAGGGTCGTCAAAGATGTTGCCGAACCGCTGGTGGTGCACCGCCAGAATGGCGACGCGCCCCTTGGCCTCTTCCTGCCGCAACCGCGTCAGGTAATCGCGCAGGTAGCCCCGCCGCATGTGATAGCGAAACGCCAGGTAGTCGGTAAAATTGTCCTGGTCGTACAGCTCGTGCAGGCCCTCAATATTCACGCAAATGGCCGGGGCTTTTTCAATAAGCATGTCGAGAAACGCACCGTGGTTCGCGCCGGTCTGCTCCAGCGCGCCAAAGGTGAACACCGCGCTATCGTCCGGAATGTCGATGGACTTGTCCGGGTTGAAAAAATCGAAGTTGCGACCGCGCACGTCCCAGCCGGTTTTTTCGGCCATGACCGCGATAATCTCCTGCGAGGGCCGCGCCCAGTCGAGACCGGTGCAGGCGGCGCCCGGAAACAGGCTGGCCAGGAACGCCACGTGCTGTCCCGATCCGCAACCGAATTCAAAAAAATGACGCTTGCCCGTAAAATAGGTCTTGAACAGCCACAGGCGGAAGATGTGGGTCACGTTGAACACGAAGTCGTCGCTGCGCGGCATCACATAGTCACCGAACAATCGGGCCGGGGCACGCTTGCGGTAGTACTTGGGCACCAGCGCGCGCACGTCATGGCCCGAAGCGATGAAATCGTCCAGGTTTTCGCGCCAGCCGCGCTCCCAGTCGGGTTTGCGCGACTCGCCGGCCACGGGCAAGGCGGGTTCGTCCATGGTCTTGAGGATGCGCAGCAGCAGGGCGTCGCGTTCTTCGGAGCCAAGCGGACTGTAGTGCAGGTCAACGGACGCTATTTCTTCATGGCAATGCCGGGCGAGTTCCTCGGGCGCGGCGCCGAAAAGGCGGGCAAGATCCTCTAGGTCAAGATTCTTCCACTGCACTGTAACAAGCCTCTCTTCGTTTGATGATGATACGCGGCTTCCTTGCCAGGAAAGGTGTTCTGGTGCGCCCGACGCATAGCACGTTTACGGGCGGCAGACACGCAAAAAGACGGTGCCCGCCCCGCACGCTCCACGCGCGGCGGGCCTACACGTAAGCGCCCGCCTCATCCCGCCGCGACAGGATGGGGCTCTTGATGGGCCACCAGATGTTCAGCCTGGGATCGTCCCATCTGTACGAGAACTGCCCCTTGGCATCATAGTAGGCCGACTGCTTGTACTGAAAAATGGCCCGCTCGCTCAAAATGAGGTGGCCGTTGGCGAATCCGGGCGGGATGAGCACCTGCCGCCTGTTGCGGTCCGAGACCACAAAGGACTCCCATTTGCCAAAGGTTTCACTGCCCTCGCGGCAATCCGCCACCACCAGATAGTACTGGCCAAAGGGGCAGCAGACCATCTTCCAGGTGTAGGCGTCGCCATGCAGGCCACGCAGCACGTCCTTGCGCGAGATGGAAAAATCGTCTTGGACAAAGTCCACCGTTATCCCGGCGTCCTTGTATTCCTGCAGACAGTACGTCTCCACATACTCGCCGCGATGATCCTCAAAACTGTCCAACTCAATGAGCAGGACGCCTTCGAGCGTGGTTTCCGAAACGCTTTTTATCATGCATCGGTCCTTGCTGTGCGCTCCACCGCTGCGAGAGCGGCGGCGATGTGGTTCCTGGTTGTGGCTGGGGTGGTTCCCAATGCCTTCCTGCGCGCCCGCGCCTCCTGGCGCTTGCGGTCCAATTGCGCATCAAAGCGCACCCGATACGCCTGGAGCTGTGCCAGGTCCATGGCGTACGGTTTGATGAAGAATCTCTTGTTTCCAGTCATATACAACATCTCTGCCCGCCAGATATTCGTATGGTTGATCCCGAGAAGAAGATCGTCCCGCACACACTGCTTGAACAGGTTCGTTCCCGGGAAGGGCATGATGTTGCTCATGTAGATGTCGTCGATGTGCATCTCTTCGATCATGGCATAAGACGCCTCAAGGGTTTCGGGCGTGTCTTCGGGAAAACCCATGATGAAGTACGCCCTCAGGTAGACGTGGGGGTACTTGGCCACATAGCCGAGTACGTCAAAAATCATTTCCCGAGGCAACCGTTTGCCCACCACCTCGTTGCGGATGTAGTCGGAACCGCTCTCAATGGCGATGGAGCCGCGCACCCATCCGGCCGACACAAGGGCGTCCACCACCTCCTGGTCCAGGGTGCGCACCATGAGGCCGTTGGGCGTGTCGAACTGGATGTCCAGCCCGCGTTTGACGATGGTGTCGCAGATGGTCAACGTGCGCTTCTTGCTGAAGGTCAGGTTGTCGTCCATGACCGAAAAATGGCGTACCCCGTGCTCGTTGTAGAGGTATTCGATCTCCTCCAACACGTTTTCAGCGGAGCGCGCCCGGAACTTGGGGCCCATGACCAGGAACATGGAGCAGAAATTACACCGGTTGGGACAACTGCGGCTGGTGATGAGCGGCACGGAGATGTCAAAGGCATGCCCTTTGGGATTGTGCCATTTGCTCAAGTCGTGGCGGTAATCGTCAAAATCGACAAGCAGGTAATCGGGCATGGGCAAGGCATTGAGGTCGGCAATGAAATGCGTCTTCTCACGCACCACCACCGTGCCGTTATCACGAAAGCCTATTCCCTCGCAGTCGATGACGTGGCCAGGATTCTTGGCCCGATTGAGAATATTGAGGAACTGCTCCTCGCCCTCGCCAATGGCCACGAAGTCGATGTCCGGGCAGTTCTCCAGGATATCCTTGCCGAAAATGGTGGGGTGTATGCCGCCGGTGCAGGTTATCACTTCCGGCCACATCGATTTGATGCGCCTTGTCGCGGCGTCCACAAACGGAAACTGGCCGGAAAAAAGACACCCGATCCCCACCACGCGAGGCTGGTCGCGGCGCATGCGTTCGCACATGATATCCAGATAGCGCTCGTAGTAGCCGGGATTGGTTTCGTCGTCGTCGCGCAGATGCAGGTTCAGGTCCAGCAGGGACGAGGTAAACCCGTACCGGGCCGCGTAGCTGGCCAGATACATGAGCGACGGCGGGAACATGAATTCCTTGTTGCCCATGAACACTGGCGTGGGCGGATTGATGAACAGGACGTCCACTGGCGCATCTTGCCCTGGCTCCCAGCCATCTTTGGTGTGCGGTATGGTTTCACGTGGGTGCATCGGTTTTCCTCGCTGCGGGATATGTCAACAATGCGACGCCGTGGGCGCGCCCGAAAAAGGGTACAGCAAAAAGCAGACCATCCACCCGGTTGGCGCACCAATCATATGCCACACCAACGGGGGCACCACACCTGACGCTGTCACGCCTCACGAAGCGGCGCCACGCACTCCCGCACCATCGCCAGCAGGCTCCCTCCGGTGAACAGATGCCCGGCCACGCCGCAGCACTCCCCGGCTGAGATATCCGAAGGCTTGTCGCCGATGAGCACGCTGCGCGCCGCGTCGATGGTCCAGTCCTCGATGGCCTGGCGCACCATGCCCCCGGCGGGTTTGCGGCAGTCGCACACGCAGCCCAGTTCGCCCTGCCCCGCCGTGGGGTGGTGCGGGCAATGGTACACCGCGTCCAGATGCGCGCCGTGGCGGCGCAGTTCGCCCCGCATCCAATCCATGAGGCCATGGAACGCGGCCGCGTCGTAGTAGCCCCGCGCAATGCCCGCCTGGTTGGTGGTCACGACCACCAGATAGCCGCAGTCGTTGCACCACTTCACCGCCTCGATGGCATCCTCGGTCCACTGAAAATCCTGGGGCCGGTGCACGTAGCCGAAATCCGTGTTCAGCACGCCGTCGCGGTCGAAAAAAACGCACGGCTTGCGCTGCCAGTCGGGAATGGCGCGATCGGCAAAGGCCAGGGTTTCGGGCAGGCCGATGTCGATGAAGAAGCCCGGATAGGCCCGGGCCGCGAGCGCGCCTCGGTCGGCCAGCCGGGGAAAGAGATCGGTTTCGATGGAGCTTGCGCCTGGGGGCAGTTCCTCCACCACCCGCCGCGTCAGGGCGTAGACCCCGGCGCTGATGAGTCCCGGCCCGGCCTGGCTCTTTTCCGCGAACCCGGCCACCCGGTCGCCGTCCAGGCGCACGCTGCCGTAACGCGAGGCGTCGTCCACCCGGCGCAGGGCCAGGGCCGCGCCGGGCGCGCCCCCGGCCTGGCCCAAAAGCAGCGCCAGATCCAGGTAATTGCAGTCAAAAAGCGTGTCACCGTTGAGCACCAGGAAGGCGTCGTCAAGCAGCGGCAGGGCGTGGCGCACCCCGCCGCCCGTGCCCAGAGGCGCGGCCTCGTGGCTGTAGGCAATGGACACCCCCAGCGCGCCGCCGTCGCCAAAATGGGCCTCAAAGGCCTGAGCCAGGTAGCCCACGGACAGGACGATCCTGTCCACGCCGAAACGGCGCAGGTTGCGGATGAGGTGTTCGAGAAAGGGGCGCCCGGCCACGGGCAGCATGGGTTTGGGCACGGCGTCGGTCAACGCGCCAAGGCGCGTGCCGCGGCCTCCGGCCAAAATGAGCGCTTGTCGCAGCATGCTCGGTCACATCCTTGTGTATGGTACCGGAGACGGCGCGCGGCGCGCATCCGGTTTTCGCTCCGTCGCAACGGCGCGTGTCAGACCCGGCTCATCCCCGCGTGCGCACGCGCCCTGCGCACGAGTTCCTGGGACTCCCGGAAGAGTCTGGACACATTCTGTTCGGAATGGTTGTCCTTGTTGCGCTCCCTGTCATGGATGCGCACATGGGCCAGCACCTTGGGCACGTGCACGAACCGCGCCCCACCCATGGCGAAACGCAGGTACATCTCGTGGTCCTGGGCCGTGTAGTCGAGATGAAAATACCCATGCCGCTCGTGCAGTTCGCGCCTGTACAACTTGCACACGCCGCACAGGTACCAGTGGCAAAAGGCGGCCTCGAACGTGTAGTCCGGCAGGGAAAACCGGCGCAGGATGCGCCCCGTGTCGTCCACCACATGCATGTCGGCATAGGCGAAATCCGCGTCGTGCGCCTCCAGGGCCGCCACAAGGCCTTCCACCATGCCGGGCAGGAGCATGTCGTCCGAGGCGATAAAGGTGCAGTACTCGCCAGTGGCGGCCTTGAAACCGGTGTTGAGCGCCGCCGACAGCCCCTGGTTGGGGTCGTGGGCCAGACACACGAGGCTGCGCCCGGCGGCGGGATAGCGCGCGTGCCACACACGGCGCACCTCGCCGCTCTGTTCGTCAAAATCCGCCGCGTAGGAGGCCGTGTCTTCGGCAATACCCCGCGCATAGGCGTCGAGCACCTTGGCCGTGTCGTCGGGCGAGCCGTCGTTGACCACCACGATCTCCACGTCCGGGTATTCCTGAAACCAGATGGAGTCGAGGCAGGTGGGCAGATATGCGGCCTGATTGTATGTCGGAACAACGATGGATACTTTTTTCACGCTTACGCCTTGTGTATGGGTGCACGGCGCACGGCTGCGCCACTCTTTCCCGCCATGCGCCCCGGGGCCACGGCAAAGTTTTCCCGCCCACGAACCTTGCCTGCCGTCCAGTCTGGCATGTTGTATCCACAGGGCGTACGCATGGCAAGGGCAACCGGGTCGACGGGTTGGCCCCCTCTTTCGCACGGAGGAGGGCGCCAACCGCCGGTCGCCCGACCAGCCATGCAAAATCCAGGCAAAGCCGTCCGCCATACAGGCCTCCACCCCGTCGGGGCCGCCCCTCAGGACGTGGGGCCGTTGCCCGTCCAGGCCGGCATGAACGGGCAACGGGTCAGGGAGCACCCCGCCTCGCCCCCCTACGCCGCATCAGGCGCCCTAACGTGGAGGACCACCCATAGCGAATGCGCTCAAGAAGCCGTTGAAAAAATGCATGGCACACCGTATGCTCCCCTATCGGACAGTATCGTAAGGACATGCCGTGCGTACCACGTGGCCTCTTCCCCGCATCTTCTCCCTCGCCATGACCGCCGTGGCGGTCATCAGCCTTGTGGCCATGGGCGCCGCCTGGTCCATCAACCGCTATCAGCAGCTCCAGAGCGACCTGGAATACGACGCGGCACACTACCTTGAGGAACAGAAAACCTGCCTCAAAAACCGCGTGGAGAACGCCGTCGTCCATGTGCGGTACGCGCGGGACATGGCGGAACTGCGGTTGCAAAACGCCCTGCGCATGCACACCGAAGAGGCCGTCTCCATCATCGACGGCATATGCCGGACCAACACGGGCCGTGTGCCACCCCAGGAAATCCAGCAACGCATCATCGAGACACTGCGGCCCATGGCCTTCAATCATGGACATGGCCGCACCTTCATCCTCAGACGCGACGGGATGAACCTGCTCTCCCCCTTCCATCCGGAACAGGAAGGGAAAAGCCTTCTCCAGGCGCTCGATGCCACTGCGCTGGCCGCAGTCCAAGGATGTCTCACGCTGGCCAGCACCTCGGGCAGCGGATTCGCCAGCTATCCGTGGGCCACGCCCGGCCATGCGGACCGTTCCCGCCTCGCGGCCGCCTATGTCACGACCTTCGAGCCCTACGACTGGATCGTGGGCACAGGCGACCTCCTCGACAACTACATCCGCGACATGCAGCGCGAGACCATCGACTATCTGGCGCAGATCCGCTTTGGCGTTGACGGCTACCTGTTCGGCAGCAAGACCGATGGCTCCCCCCTGTTCACCAATGGAGTCGTCACACGCGGCGGAGCCAACCTCCGCGACCTCACCGACCCCGACGGGATCAAGATATTTCAGGAACAGTTGCGCGGCGTGAGCAACAAGGACGGTGGATTCGTACGCTACTCCTGGCGCAAGCTGATGACCGACGACCCCATCCCGAAGATCGTCTTCGTCAAACGCGTACCGGAATGGGACTGGATCATCGGCAGCGGCGTCTACCTCGACGAAATCAAGGCCAACATCGCGGCCCGGCAGAAGACCCTGAAACGCGACATGCGGCGGGGCATCGCCCAGATCGGCGTCATCAGCCTCATCGTCCTGGCGTGCATCACCCTGGCCACGGCCTCCTTGTCCCACCGCCTGCGCCGCGAACTCGCCGTGTTCATCGAGTCCTTTTCCCATTCCGGCGACAAGGGCGCGCATATTGACGAAACACGGCTGGAACTGCCCGAATTGCGGGAGCTTGCGGCCTCGGCCAACGCCATGTCCCGCAAGAGGGACGAAACCGAAGCCGCCCTGCGGCACAGCGAAGGCCGCCTGCGCGCCTTGTTCGAGGCCGCAACGGATGTCGCTTTCACCATCGTTGATATCCAGACGCCGGAACCCATCGTACTGGAATTCAGCCCTGGCGCGGAAGCCCTCTACGGCTGGTCCCGGTCCGAAATGCTCGGCCGATCGGTGGCACGCCTGCATCGGCCCGAGGATGCGGCCCGATTCCCCGAGATCCGCCGCCGCATAATGGAGGAAGAAAAGGCATACCGGGACGAGGTGACACTGGTGCGGCGCTCCGGAGAACATTTTCCGGGCATGCTCACCATATACACGTTGCGCGACGAACGGGGCGAGCCATACGCCGCACTCGCGGTGAGTATCGACATCTCGGACCGCAAGCGGCTGGAACGGGTGCTCCTCGAATCCAAGGAGCACGCCGAGGCCGCCAACCGCGCCAAATCGGAGTTTTTGGCCAACATGAGCCATGAAATCCGCACGCCCATGAACGGCGTCATGGGCATGCTGCAACTCATCGGCCTTTCGCCGCTCACAGCGGAACAGCACAGCTTCCTCGAGGCCGCCCTGCGCTCCTGCCGCAGCCTCACCGGCCTGCTCAACGACATCCTCGACCTGTCACGCATCGAGGCGGGCATGCTCACTCTGCGGCAGGAGCCGTTTATGCTGGCCGAGGTACTGCACTCCGTGGAGGACATGTTCCGCCTGTCCGCCACTGAAAAGGGACTCAAACTCCGTTTTTCCCTGGCGGAAGGCGTTCCTTCGACGCTTTTGGGCGACAGCGCGCGCCTGCGCCAAGTGTTGTTCAATCTGGTGGGCAACGCCCTCAAATTCACCCCGGCCGGGGCGATCGCCGTTTCCGCCATGCCGCTGGACACCGTTCCCACCGGGCAATGCCGCATCGCCTTTGCGGTGACCGACACCGGCATCGGCATCCCGGCGGACAAACAAACCCTCATATTCGAACCGTTCACCCAGGTGGAGGGTTCCTACACCAGAGCCTACCAGGGCGCGGGACTCGGCCTGCAAATCGTGCAACGGCTCGTGCGGCTCATGGGCGGCGAGGTGACCGTGGCCAGCGAACCGGGCAAAGGCACATCCTTCCGGTTCACCTTGGCCTTCCTGCCCGCCCCGGACGAACAATCCGCCCCGCCTCCTCCGCTTGCCACCGCGGTTCCACCATCCCCCCTGCGCATCCTTGTGGTGGAGGACGATCCCGTGAACATGCTCACGGCCACACGCCTGCTCGAACGCCTGGGGCATTCCGTCGAGGGCGTGGCAAACGGTGCGCTGGCCCTGGAGACCTTGCGCCAAGACCGCTTCGATTGCGTGTTCATGGATGTGCAGATGCCGGTCATGGACGGCCTTGAGGCCACCCGCCGCCTACGGAACGAAGACGCCTTCAAGGCGGTGCGGGACACGCCCGTGATCGCTGTCACGGCCCACGCCATGACCGGCGACCGCGAACGTTTTCTGGAGGCGGGCATGCAGGACTATGTGGCCAAGCCCTTTGACATGGAGACCCTTGGCCTCGTGCTGCGACGTGTGGCGCTGGCCCGCCCCTCGGGCTGAGTTCCCGCCACAGGGCAAAAAAAATGGCCGGGGCGACCCGGCCATGCGTGGACTGTGGCGCGGCCCTAGCGCATTTTGGCATTGAAACAATGCGAGGATTTGAAATAATGAAGCATTATTTCAACAAAATGCATAAGAGCATCTCATTTTTTTCAAAGGTAAGATGCCCTAAAAGGACCGTTCGAACAGCGCGGCAATAGCCTTGCGGCCATTGTCTTCGAGAAAACGCGTGCCCGTGCCCGTAAAGTGGGAGTCGGTGATGCGCGGGGCATCGACCGGCGTCCAGGCGGTGCCGCTCCAGCTAAACCAGCCGTCCTTGCCCTGGTCAAAGGTGTACAGCGGCTTGTTGCAGATTTTGGCGAATTCCGCACCCCAACCGGTGCCGCCCTTGACCGTGCCATCCTCCTGGATGGCGCCGACCACGAAGATCTCAAGCCCGGCATCCACCTGGTACATGATGGTCTGCAACACCTTGCGCATCTGCGGCGCGTTGGTGAAGTTGCGGTTGAGCAGCTTGGACACGTAGGTCAAACTCACGTCCTTGCGCGACAGCTCCTCCTGGGTGAGCACGCGCAGGCCGCGTGTACGCTCGATCTTGTGGCCCTCGAAGGTGAAATTCACTTCCGACAGGCCGCATTTTTCAGCCTGCACGCCAAATTCGTTCTCCGCGCCCTGGGCGCCGCCGCTGAAAAGCGTGCTCTTTTCCTGCTGGGACATATGCTCTCCTTGATGTCACTGGTGTAATGAACGCGCCGCAACACGTTCGCGCCACTATGCCCGTCCTTGCCCGATGTGGCAATACCGCCCGCACCAAGGCGGGACGACCGGGCGCCATGGTCTCACGCCACCGGCAAACGGATGCTCACCCGCGTCCAGGCGCCCTCCTTGCTCTCCACCTCTATGGCGCCGCCATGGCCGGATGTGACGATGAAGTAGGACACCGACAGGCCAAGCCCCGTGCCCTGTCCCACGGGCTTTGTGGTGAAAAAGGGTTCGAAGAGCCGCGCCCGCGCCTCTTCGGTCAATCCGGGGCCGTTGTCCTCTATTTCCACCGTGACCATGCCGTCGGCCACGGAGGTGCGCAGATCCAGCCGTGGGCCGCCCTCCTCGTACCGTTTTTCCGCCATGGCCTGGGCCGCGTTCTTCACGCAATTCAAAAAAACCTGTTCGATCTGCGTGGGCACGGCGAGCACGAGAGGCACGTCCGCGTCAAACGCGCGCACCACCGGGATGGACAGGAAGTCGTATTCCTTGCCCAGATTGAAATCATTGCCCGCCAAACGCAAGGTGGTTTCCAACAGCTCGTGCACGTCGCAGGGACGCTTCTCCATCACGCCGCCACGGCTGAACTCAAGCATCCCGCGCACCACGGTCGAGGCGCGCCGGGCCGCATCCCGTATGCCCTCCAGATAGCCGAATATGCCCCGCCGCTCCATGTAGGCGTGCATCCTGTCCAAGTCCACGCCGCACGCGGCAGCCACGTCCGCGTTCGGCTTCAGGTCGGGCGACAGGCGGCGCTCGGCGTTCTGCACCCCGCCCATGATGGCGGCCAGGGGGTTGTTGATCTCGTGCGCCATGCCTGCGGCCAACCCGCCCACGGACATCATCTTCTCCGTCTGTATAAGCAGTTCCTGGGTCCGTTTCTCCTCGGTGACGTCCATGGCCATGCCCAGCACGGCGGCATCGCCCGTGGCGGCCACATAGGGCACCTTGGTCACGCGCAGCCAACGCCTGCGCCCCAATGCGTCGTGAAACACCTGCTCCTTCGAGAACATGGACTCGCCGGAGGCGATGATGCGCCGGTCGTCCTCCAGCATGCGCGCCACCTCCTCCTTGTCCGGGTGCACGTCCGCATGCAGCCGCCCCTCGTACTCCGCCGGAGCCAGTCCCACGGAGCCGGCCGAGGCCACGTTGGCCAACAGTACCCGCCCCTCCTGGTTCTTCACGAAGATGTGGTACGGCACGAGATCAATAATCTGCCGCAGGGCCAAGGCGTGGCGGGCCGCTTCGTCCTCGGCCCGCTTGCGCTGGCGCACCTCGCGGCGCAGCCTGGCAAGGAAAATGAAGAACACCACCAGAAGGACCGCCGCGCCCAACCACATGGCAAGGGCGATACGCAGGGACCGCCGCAAGGAAAGCATCTGCTTGGACTGGGGGTCGTAGACAAACCCTTCCAGCCCCGCATCCGTGGATGCGAGTCCGAGATCCTTGAACACCTCGGCCATGCGCTGCCACCGGCCTGGATTCATGTGCCCTATTTCCACCAGGTCGGGCAGCATGAGCTCACGCATGCGCTGCGCCTCATACTCCAGGTGGGCACGCGACTTCCTGGATCCGTACTCCGTCAAAATGAGGTCAATGGCCTGTTTGGGGTGGGCCATGGCCTGCCGCCATCCCTTCAGGCTGGCCTCCAAAAAAGCCTTCACCATATCGGGACGGTGCAACAGGGTCTGCTCGGTGGTGAACAGGCAATCGCTGTAGAAGTCGATGCCGTAGGTCGCGGGCCGGATGACCGTGTACGGCTTTGCGTCGCGGTCAAACAGATAGGCCTGGTTGGTGATGTAGCCGGCCAATACGTCGATGGTGGGATCCGTATAGTCCTCGGCCTGGGCAAACCTGTCGACGATATGGATTTTCGACATATCCATATGTTCTCCGCGCAGCATGGCCAGGATCTCCACATCCTCGGTCTTGGTGCTCAAGAGAACCCTTTTCCCGGCAAGGTCGTGCAGGTTGTGCACACTGTCACCTCGCGCCAGCAAGACTTGCGGCGAGTGTTGCAACACGGCAGCCAGGGCCACAAGAGGATCTCCATGCAGACGCCGCAGAAGAACGTCCGAGTTGCTCACGCCAAACGTCGCGTTACCCCGCAACACGGCATCAACAACATTATGGCAAACCTCACGCTCCCTTATCGTCACATCAAGGCCAGCATCCTGATAGTAGCCAAGATGCTTGGCAACATAATACCCTGCAAACTGAAACTGGTGAAACCAACGCAGCTGCAACGTGACAGGGATAAGCGCCTTCGTCGCAGCCAGGGAAGTCGAACAGACCGCACCATATACGACAGCTGCGCAACATACGGCACAGAACCACAGTACAGCCTTGTGTCCCACATTTCTGGCTTGATCGCATGACGGCCTGCGTCTGTGCGTCATTGCCGCGTCTCCTCTGTGCTACCGGTGACCCGCTGGATGGCTCCGACCCAAACACCACACACCTTAAAACACTACCCCGAATACCCTCCCGCGTCCATCCCGTACCCACTGGAAAGGCGCTCCCCAGCACGGCGCGCCACGCTGCCGTCACCCTGCTTTCGCCGTGCTCCGCTGGTCAACCCCTGATTAATTTGGTAGTGGTCAACGCGGAGTGAACCACTATCAGTCGTTCCCATCGCACACCGACGCCGCCCCCAAGGAAGGTCGATGACCGACGAAACACTGCACCGCCTTGAACAGGCATTGGCCGAGGCCAAACAACGCATCGCCTTTCTGGAAACCGCGCTGGCCAGCACACGGGCACTGGAACCGCAGGCGCCGCAGCCCCAAGACTACGACACCATCTTCAACCATGCCACGGAAGGGATTTTCAAAAGCCTGCCTGAAGGCGGATTCATCAGTGTGAATCCGGCCATGGCCCGTATTTTCGGCTATGACGACACCGAGGATCTGCTGCGTTCGGTCACAAAGATCGGACAGCAGCTCTATCTCGTGCCGGACGACAGGATCCACTTCATACACCAGTTGCCCCGCGACGGCACGGTCGCCCGAGCCGAACTGCTCGCCCGCAAGAAGGACGGCACCCATATATGGGTGGAGCTGCACGCCCGTCTGGTGCCCCACGAGGACGGCACCGCGCATCTGGAAGGGCTTGTCCACGACATCACGGACCGCAAACAGGCTGAAATCCGGTACAGCGACCTGTTCAACAACATGCTCGACGGATTCGCCCTGCAAGAACTCATCTATGACGATGCGGGCACACCGGTTGATTACCGCTTCCTCGCCGTCAACCCCGCCTTTGAGCGCCTGACCGGCTTTACCGCCCACCAGGCGGTCGGCCACACGCTCTACGATCTTCTCCCCCAGACCGACCCCAACTGGATAGCCATCTGCCATCAAGTGGCCACCACCGGCGAAACGGTACACCGCGAACATTTCAACGCCGACCTGGGCAAACACCTTGCACTCACCGTCTACCGTCACGCCCCCGGCCTGTTCGCCGTGTACCTGCGGGACATAACCGCCCGCAAAAAAATGGAGGAGGAGCTGCGCGCAAGCCGCGAGCGCTACGCCCTGGCCATGCGCGGCGCAAACGACGGCTATTGGGATTGGGATCTGCGCGACAATGTCGTGTATTTTTCCCCCCGCTACAAACAGATGCTCGGTTTTACGGAAGATGATCCCGCCCTGGACAGCTTGGAGGGCTGGATACAACGCATCCACTCCGAGGATCTGGATGCCGTGATGAACGCCAACAGGCAATGCCTGGACGGGACGGTGAAAAATTTCGCCGTGGAGTACCGCATGCTCCACAAGAACGGCTCCTACCTGTGGATCCTGGGCCGGGGAGCGCATCAGCGCGACGATGCAGGCCGCGTGTTCCGCATGGCGGGCACCCACACCGACATCACGTTGCGCAAACAAGCCGAAGCCGAGATGCAATCGGCCAAGGCCGTCGCCGAGACCGCCAACCTGTCAAAGACCCAGTTCCTTGCCAATATGAGCCACGAAATCCGCACGCCGCTGAACGGGGTGCTGGGCATGCTGCAACTGCTGCAAGGCACCCCGCTCGACGACAGACAGCACGAATACGTGGGCATCGCACTCCAGTCGGGCCGGGGCCTTTTGACCATCCTCGACGATCTGCTCAACCTGTCCCAGGTGGAATCGGGCGCCCTTGCCCTGCGCACAGCCCCCTTCAATCCAGCGGAGACACTCCGCACCCTGGCCGGACTTTTCGAAAAGGAATGCAACGACAAGGGGTTGCTGTTCAATACCGCATGCGCCTCCGACATCCCCCCGAACGTGGTGGGCGACCAGGGCCGCGTGCGCCAAATACTCATCAACGTCCTGGGCAATGCCTGCAAATTCACCACCCAGGGCGGCGTGCGCGTTTCGCTGCACTGCTCGCACCGCGACGCGGCAAACAACAGGGTGTTCCTCCTGTTCATCGTCGAGGACACGGGCATAGGCATACCCGACGACAAGATCGACTACGTGTTTGGCGCCTTTACGCAGGTGGATGGCAGCTACACCCGCAAGCACCAAGGCGTCGGGCTTGGCCTGCGCATCGTCAAGCGCCTGGTGGAGTGCATGGGCGGCGCCTTGGGCGTGGACTCGGAATGTGGCAAGGGCACCACTGTCTACATACAGATTCCCTTCCAGTTGCCCCCCGAAACGGTTGCGGCGGCACAGCCCCCCGCCAGCGCACCACGTCAGCCAGCCGCGTCCCATGCCATCCTCGTGGCGGAAGACGACCCCGTCAACCGTATGGCCGCCGTGCGCATCCTGGAATACCTGGGATACAGGGCAACCGCGGTCGCCACGGGCACCGAAGCCCTCGCCGCCCTGGCCTCCACCCCATTCGACGCCGTGCTCATGGACATCCAAATGCCCGACATGGACGGCATCGACGCCACCAAGACCATCCGCGACGACACGAGCGGCCGCATCAATACCGCACTGCCCATCATCGCCATGACCGCCCATGCCATGGAAGGCGACCGCGACGCCTTTCTCCAGGCAGGCATGGACGACTACATCGCCAAGCCGATTGACATGCGGGCCTTGCAACTGGCGCTTCAAGCCGCTCTCCAAAAGGACAGCCCCGACCGCCCCGCATCGTGACGCCTTCCCGCGTCTTTTTGCGCGCACCCGCCGATGCCGCACCGTCTGGCCTGCGCCTTCGCGGTGGCATCGGGAGGCTTGCCGTGATATGATTCGCTCAACGAGTCGGCCTCACGGGAGGGGCATCTCCAACGTAACCGCACTGAATAGCAGGCGATATGTGCAAGAACACCTTGGCGAACCGACAGACTGAGGCACCCCGGCGCCCGATGGGCTGTTCCCCTCGTAGGAATGGTTGCGGCCAGCCCCTGGGTTACCGCGCCGCCCCGGCGCGCACAGGCACGGACGCACCGCCTGCCAACCCTGCCACCCACCATGCCGAGGAATGGTTGCACGCATGCCCCACAGCACCATACTGACCATTGACGACGAACAGCTTATCCGGGACATGATCGCCGACTATCTGGAAGACGCGGGATATTCGGTCATCAAGGCGCAGGACGGCCTTTCCGGCATTTCCGCCTTTGAAGAGCACGCCCCGGACGCCGTGCTGGTGGATTTGCGCATGCCGGTATTGGACGGGCTCGAGGTCTTGACCCATGTCTCCAAATCGGCGCCCGAAACACCCGTCATCGTCGTGTCCGGCACCGGCGTGCTGCATGATGTCATCGAGGCGCTGCGGCTGGGGGCGTGGGATTATGTGACCAAGCCCATCGAGGACATGGCCGTGCTGGAACACGCCCTGGGCAAATGCCTGGAGCGGTCCCGCCTCATCAAGGAAAACAGGGAGCACCGCGCCAACCTGGAACGGCAGGTGGCCGAACGCACCCGCGAACTGGCGTTTTCCGAGGAAAAGGCCCGTTCCCTGGTGGACATCGTCAACGACTACATCACCGAGATGGATCTCCAGGGGCGTTACACCTTCGCCAGCCCCAAGGTGCGCAACATCCTGGGCTATGCGCCCGAGGAGCTCATCGACCGCCCGTTCACGGATTTCATTCCCCCAGAGCTCCGGCCCCGCTTCCTCGCCCATTTCAACGAGCATATACACCAGCCCATCCCCCTGCCGCCCACCGAAAGCGTCCGCGTGCATAAATACGGCCGCCTCGTCCATGTGGAGGTCAGCACCACCCCCATTTTCGACATGGACGGCTCGTTGCTCGGCTTCCGTAGCGGCACCAGGGACATTTCCGAGCGCAAGGCAAGCGAACAGGCATTGGTCTCGGCCAAGGAGCTCGCCGAGGCGGCCAACGAGGCCAAGACCCAATTCCTGGCCAACATGAGCCATGAACTGCGCACCCCGCTCAACGGCATCATAGGCATGACCCAGCTGTTGCTGCGCACCCAGGTTACCAGCGACCAGCGGGAACTGCTCGACCTTTCCCTGGAGTCCTCCCGGCACCTCTTCCGCATCGTCAGCGATCTGCTGGAATCCTCCAACCTGGAGGTGGGCAAGGTCACGCTGATGCCCACGCCCTTTGACCTGCACGAGATGTGCAACACGCTTTTCCGCACCCTGCAAACCCAGGCTGCGGGAAAGGGACTGGCGCTCACCTGGTCCCTGGACCAGGCCGTGCCCCGCCATGTGGTTGCCGACGCCGCCCGGCTCAAGCAGATACTCATCAACATCCTCGGCAACGCCATCAAGTTCACCAGCGATGGAACGGTTGCCGCAGTGGTGTCCATGGCCGAGCCTGACCGCCTGCGCGTCACCGTGTCCGACACCGGCATCGGCATCGCGCCGCGCAAGCAGCGCACCATTTTCGACAGCTTCACCCTGGGCGAGGATTTCCTCACCAAGAAATTCGGCGGCACCGGGCTTGGGCTGTCCATATCCAAAAAGCTGGTGGAAATGATGGACGGCGAGATCTCCGTGCGCAGCACCGAGGGAGAGGGCAGCGTCTTTACCGTCGAGGTACGCGTCGGACTGGATCTCCCCCTGCCCGCCCCCGCCATGCCCGTTGAGGCTCCCAAGCCCTCCGTGAAAAGATGCCTGTCCATCCTGCTGGCCGAGGACGAACCCGTGAACCAGCTCTTTGCCAGCCGCATTCTCACCAAGCACGGGCACCATGTCGTCGTGGTGGACGACGGCGAAAAGGCTGTGGAAACCCTGGCATCCGGGACGTACGATCTTGTGCTCATGGACATCCAGATGCCGCGCATGAATGGGCTTGACGCGGTACGCAAAATCCGTTCAGGTGGCGCTGGGGAGAATAATGCCGCCATTCCCGTCATCGCGCTCACGGCCTACGCCATGGAGCGGGATCGGGAATTGGGCAATGAAGCCGGGATGACCGCCTACATTGCCAAGCCGTTCGAGATCGAATCCTTGTTGGAAGAGATCAAAAAAATAATCGCCTGACCCTTGTGGCGCACGCGTGGGCTTTGACCAGGCCACGCCTTGTTGTGCGCTTTGCCGCCGGAGGTTGCATGTCCCGCGTCCTGCTTGTGGATGACGCCAAAATCTTCGCCCGCCTGTTGCAACGCAGCATGGAAAACTCCTTGGGCTGCACGGTCAGCGTGGCCGACACGCTTGCCGAGGCCAAGGCTCTCCTTGCGGACAATCCGGCGGGCTTTGACGTGGCCCTGGCCAGCCTGGCCCTGCCCGACGCCTCCTGGGCGGAGACCGTAAGCCTGCTCGCGCCGCTCCTGCCCACCATCGTGTTCACCGAGGAATGCGATCGGCAGTATATCGATACCCTGTGGGCCAAGGGGGTTGCCGACTGCGTGGCCAAGGGCGGAGAGCAGAACCTGCGCCATACCTTGGACATGGTCAAACGGCTTATCAACAACAAGCACATCAAGGTGCTGGTGGTGGACGACTCCAAGGTGTCGCGCATCATCATCAGCCGCCTGCTCACCATCCACGCCTATCAGGTCATCGAAGCCCTCGACGGGGTGCACGCCCTGGAAGTGATGGCCGCGCATCCCGACGTGCGCATGGTGGTCACCGACTACAACATGCCCAACATGGACGGCTTTTGCCTGACCTCCAAAATAAGGGCGCGCCACCCCAAGGAAGAGCTGGCCATCATCGGCGTGTCCGCCGAGGGCAACAACCACATGTCCGCCCAGTTCATCCGTTGCGGCGCCAACGACTTCTTGCGCAAGCCCTTCGTGGCCGAGGAATTCTACTGCCGCATCAACCACAGCGTCGAGATGCTCGAACTCATCCAGGCCATCAGGGACGCCTCCATCCGCGACTTCCTCACCGGGCTGCACAACCGGCGCTACCTGTTCGAAACAGGGGCGACGCTCTTTCGCAAGACCATGATGAACGGCATGTCGCTCATGTCCATCGTGGCGGACATAGACTTTTTCAAGAAGGTCAACGACACCTACGGGCACGATGCGGGCGACGCGGTCATCGTCTTCGTGGCCAAGCATCTGCAACGCATTTTTGGCGACCACGGCATCGTCACCCGCATGGGCGGCGAGGAATTCTGCGTGCTGCTGGTCGGCCTGGACCCGGCCAACGCCCTGGGGCTTGCCCAGGAATACCGGCAATACATAGAGGACAGCACCGTCACCTTCGCGGAGCACGACATCCGCTTCACGGTGAGCATGGGGCTGTGCACCATCGAGCAGGAATCGTTGGAAGCCACCATCAAAATGGCGGACGACGCCCTGTACGCCGCAAAAAACGGCGGACGCAACCAGGTCGTGGTGCTACCGGCCTGACCCCCCGTCCGAGGGAGACGCCTTGGACATCATCCGCATCATCCTTTCCGTGCTGCTGCCGCCCCTGGGCGCGTTTCTCAAGGTGGGCCTCGGCCCGCACTTCTGGATCAACACCATCCTCACCCTGTTCGGCTATGTGCCCGGCCTGGTGCACGTCATCTGGCTGCTGGTCAAAAAGTAGGCGGCAGCGGCATAATGCCGCTTATAGGAGGCGGGAAGGGAGCACGGCCATGCCGAAATCCCTGCCCGCCCGGTGGCTTGCCCCTTATGCATTGAACCGGTGGCGGGGAGACAAGCACGGCGGGGGGCTGGCCCCATGAGGGGCGGTTCGGCTTCGGCAATATGAAGGTGGGGTTCGGCAGGATGGGAAATGACCTCCCATCCCGCCGAACCCCACCGTTTCTTTGCCAAGTCAGGACCGAGGGCCAGGCACGCCCTATTCCCCCTTCTTCACCAGCACCAGCGACAGGTAATGCGGCTTGTCCGGCGCGCGGTCCAGGGGCGTGGCCACCACCTCGTCCGCCATGCCCACCCGTGACACGAACACGGAGCGCCCCGCCAGCCCCCGCGCCGCAAGCACCGACCGGATCGCCCCGAAGTTCTTGTACGCCTTGAGAATCACGGCGTTGTCAGCCGCGTCCAGGGCGTTTTCCAGCGACGCCTCGCCGCACACGCCGGGCACGATCATGAGATTTTCGCCCGACTCGGCCAGGATGGTGCGCGTGCGCGCCGCCGCCGCCTGGAACGAGGTGACGCCGGGCACGACCTCCACCGCCGCCTCGGGCGCGTGCCGCGCCAGCGTGCGCATGAGGTAGCCAAAGGTGCTGTACAGCAGCGGATCGCCCAGGGTGAGGAACACCGCGGTCCGGCCCTGGCGCAGGACATCGGCCACGCGCACGGCGTTGGCTTCCCAGGCCGCCTCCAGCACGGCGGCGTCCCGGGTCATGGGAAAGTCGAGCCGCTCCACCGGAATGCCTGGCCGCACATGCGGTCCGGCAATGGTCAGGGCCACGGAATAATCGTTCTTGCTCGACGCGGCGGCGAAGATCACGTCCGCGCGCCCCAGCACCGCCACAGCCTTGAGCGTCAGCAGCTCGGGGTCGCCGGGGCCAACGCCCACGCCGTACAGGATTCCGGTATCACTCATGTCGCTGTATCTCCTCCGGCCCGCCCGTTGCGGGCAACAGGCCGGGATGCAACCAGGCGGCCAGCTCTTCCACCGCGTCCACAAGGCGGGGACCGGGCCTGGAATAGGTTCCCTCATCCACAACGAGCACCCGTCCGGACCGCGCGGCCGCGAGCGCCGCAAAATGCGGCCTGTCGGCCAGGGGCGTCGGATCGGGGTTCATGGGGCCGCGCTGCACGAGCCACGCGTCCGGCGCAAGCCGCAACGCCTCTTCCTCGTTGAGCCGCGCGATGCGCCCCGGCGCCTCCACACAATTCTCCCCCCCGGCGGCCTGGATGACCTGGGACACGATGGAACCGCGTCCGGCGGCCAGCAGGTTGGGGTAGCGCACCTCGAAAAACACGCGCGGCATGGCGGGCGCGGCGCGCACCGCCTCGGCCACCCGGTCGAGCCGGGCCCGCATGGACGCGATGAGCGCCTCGGCCCGGTCCGGCGCGGCGGTCAGCACGCCCAGCCGCCGGATCACGCCAAAGAGCGCCTCGAACGACCCGGCCTCGAAACAGGCCGTGGGCACGCCCAGCCGCTCCAGCGCCGCCACGGCCTCGGTGGCCTGGCTGCGTCCGCCCATCTGCAACACCAGATCGGGCGCGAGCCCCACCACCAACTCGGTGTTGGGCCGCATGTGCGTGCCGATGACCGGCAGCGCCACAATGGACGGCGGCAGGGTGTCGGCCTGGGTGCGGGCCACGATGCGGTCCGCCAGGTCCATGGCCGCCAGCATCTCGTTGAACGCGCCGTACAGCGCCACGATGCGGCGCGCGGGCGCGGCCAGGCGCACCTCGCGGCCCAGGTCGTCGGTGATGGCCACCGGGCCGCTCGCGGCGGCGAGGCTAGCGGTCGCCGTCAGGAGCAGCGCCGCCGCCCCCGCCAGGCACGCCCGGAGCCATGAGCCCCTGCGGCGCGCCCGTGGCCGGGTGCGCGATGACCGTGATGGGTGTCTCATATATTTCCGTCAGGTTGCGGGCCGTGAACACCGAGGCCGTGGGGCCGTCGAGCACGATGCGGCCCTGTTTCAAGAACACCAGCCGGTCGCAGTAGAGCGCGGCCAGATTGAGGTCGTGGATGGCGGACACGATGGTCGCGCCGTGGCGGTTGCGCTCGCGCAACAGGTCGTACACCTCGCGCTTGCGCGCCACGTCCAGGCCCGAGGCCGCCTCGTCCAAGAGCAGTATGTCCGCCTCCTGGGCCAGGGCGCGGGCAATGAGCACGCGCTGGTACTCGCCGCCGGACAGCTCGCCCGCCAGCCGGTGGGCAAAGTGGTCGGTATGCGTGGCGCGTAGCGCCTCCCAGGCCTTGGCCTCGTCCGCATCCGTGTAGCCGCCCAGCCAGGAAATATAGGGGTAGCGGCCCATGAGCGCCAAGGCGAAGACACGCAGGTCGAACGCCCCGTCCAGGCGTTGCGGCACGGCGGCCATGGCCCTGGCCCGTTCGCGCGGGCGCAGGTCGGCCGCGTCGCGGCCCTGCACCGACACACGGCCCGCCCGGGGCGCCAGCATGCCCGACATGGTGAGCAAAAGCGTGGTCTTGCCGCTGCCGTTGGGGCCGAGCACGCCCACCATCTCGCCCCGTCCCACGGCCAGGTCGATGCCGTGCAGCACGGTCGCGCCGCTTCCGCCGCCATACCCGGCCACCACGCCGTCCAGCCGGATCACAGCGTATCCCCCTTCATGCGGCGGCGCAGCAGCAGGCAGAAGAACGGCCCGCCCACCAGCGCCGTGACCACGCCCACGGGCAGCTCCGCGCCGTGCGGCAACAGGGCGCGCGCCGCCGCGTCGGACCACACCATGAGCGTGCCGCCCACAAGGCCCGAGGTGACCAGCAGGGGACGGTGCGCCGCGCCTTGCGCCATGCGCACCAGATGCGGCACCACCAGGCCCACAAAGCCGATGACCCCGCTCACGGCCACGGCCGCCCCGGTGACCAGGCTGGCGCCGATGAGCAGCCACAGCCGCACGCGGCCCGCGTCCACGCCCAGCTGGCGCGCCTGGGTCTCGCCCAGGGCCAGGATGTCCAGCTCGCGCGACCAGCGCCACACCAGGGCCAGCCCCACCACGAACCAGGGCAAAAACAGCAGCACATGCCCCCATCCCCGCCCCTGAAAACTGCCCATGATCCAGAACACGATGGAGGCCACGGACTCCTCGTTGAGCGACTTGACCAACGAAATGCACGCCGACAGGAAGGTGGCCACCACAATGCCCGCCAGCACCAGACTGGCGCGGCGCAAGCCCCCTGCGGAGCGGCCTATGGCGATGACCGCGCCCAGCGCGGCCAGCGCCCCGGCCATGGCGGCCAGCGGCAGCAGGTCGCCGCCCGCGCGGTGGGCCCAGGTTGCAAGGGGGGCGGCGCTGGTTCCGGCCAGCAGGCCCACGGCGCCCGCCTGGATGGCCAGCGCCGCGCCAAAGGCCGCGCCGCTGGACACGCCCAGGGTGAACGGGTCGGCCAGGGGGTTGCGCAACAGCCCCTGGAACACCGCGCCCGCCACGGCCAGGGCGGCGCCCACCAGCCAGGCCAGGCACACCCGCGCCAGGCGGATATCGACCACGACCAGGGTGTGCGCCTCGGACGGCGAGCCCGCGCCCAGGCCCACGGCCTTGGCCAATATGGCCACCACCTCGCGCGGGGCGATGTCCATGGGCCCGAGCAGGCAGGCGGCAACGGCGCTGGCCACGGTCAGGGCAAGGGCGATGAGCGCCATGGCCAGCCATGGCCGCCGCGCCCTTCCCCCATATGCCGTGTGCCGCGTCATTGCCGCCTTGCTCCGGTTAGTCCAGAATTAGTCCAGGGTATCGAACACGGCGCGCAGGTGGTCGAGCCAGATGGCCACAAAGTCGTCCACCTCGGCCGTGCCGCGCAGCACGGGCTTGACCGCGAACCCCTTGGCCGTGAGGATGGACATCCACGAATCCGGCTCCGGCCCGGCCATGTCGTTGCGGGCATGGTCCCCGGCCACGGCCATGAACGGCTCCACGTACACGGTCTTGATCTTGCGCGCCGTCAGTTCGGCGATCACGTCGTCCAGGGTGGGCGTGCCTTCCACCGTGCCCACGAAGATGTTCTTGTCCCGCTTCCACAGATGGTACTGCAACCCGGCGTAGTAGATGTCGCCCGGATGCGGCGTGCCGTGGCCCATGAGCACCACCGCGTCAGACGCCTTGCGTTCCTTGGGCAGGTTGGCCACCACCGCGTCGGCGGCGGCTTCAACGTCCGCGGTCACGCCCAACAGGGGATAGCCCACCACCACCTGCCGCATGCCCTTGGGCAGTCCGGCAAAGGCATGGGCCTGCCGCATGAGGGCGTGGTATTCCTCGCCGGGAATGGTGTGGAAGGACTGCACCGCCACCTGGGTGAAGTCCTCGTCGGCCATGGCGGCCAACGCCTGGGTGGGCGACAGGTTGCGCTCCCCTTCGGCGGCGAGCTTGTGGCGGATGATCTTTGAGGAATAGGCCCAGCGCACAGGCACGCCCGGAAACGCCCCCTTGACCTTGCGGTCGATGTTGTCCAGCGCGACCTTGGCCTCGGGCACGGACGTGCCAAAGGCCACGATGAGGATGCCCTTCTTGTCGGGCCGCCCGCCGCCATGGGCACCGGCAAACGCGGTCTGCGCGCACAGTGCGGTGCACAAGACGAACACGAACAACCAAAGATGGCGGGTGAAACGAATGGTCATGGGAACCTCCCACAATAATGGGCCTTGCCTGAAACGGGGCGAAAACGCAAAAAGCCCTTCCACGGCGACAGCCGATGGAAGGGTTCCGTTTTTTACCCCTTTGTGCGTCCGACCGGTATAAGCCCGTACCGAGCGGACATCTCCTAGCACGTGTCAGGCAGGTCTTCCGGCTCACCCGACCGCGTTCGGCCTTCCCAGGGGTTGCCCCCAGTGGCGCGCAAGGAACGCGGCGTTCATCGAGTTTACGGCGGCGGGACCGCTCCCGGCTTGCACGGGATTCCCTATCAAGCCCCGAAGGGCGCCTGACAGGCGACTTCTACGTTCCCGCCTAGCCCCTGTCAAGGGCCATGCACTTCCGATAACATGCTATATATAAACGTATTCTGCAAAGCGGACCCGCTGTGGCGGCACAAACATGTATCCCTGCTGCGTCCTTCTCGAAGCCTTACGGCTCACTGCGTCGGGTGAACTGCCCTCCATGCCCTCGTCCACGGACAACGAGCCCCCCGCCTGGGGAACGCACCTGTCCCAGCCGTATCCACCTCCCCAGCCAGCAGTTTTTGGGGAAAGAGAGAGAAGAGAGGATGGGGGTCCGGGGGAAGGAGAGAGGAGAGAGAAAACCCCTTTTTTCGCCGAAAAAGGGGTTTCTCTTGCCTCTCTCCTTCCCCCGGGGCTTTCGCGCGCCCGGGCGGGTGGGCGGCTGAAAGCGCTACAGGGCGGCCATGCACGCGCCCAGGTCGGCGCAGTCCACGCCCACGGCCTCGGCCACCGGGCCGTAGGTCACCTTGCCGCCGCACACGTTCACGCCCTTGGCCAGGGCCGGGTCGTCGGCCACGGCCTGCTTGATGCCCTTGTTGGCGATGGCCAGGGCATAGCGCAGGGTCACGTTGGTCAGGGCGAATGTGGAGGTGCAGGCCACCTCGCCGGGAATGTTGGCCACGCAGTAGTGCACCACGTCGTCCACCACATAGGTGGGCTCGGCGTGCGAGGTGGGGTGGCTGGTCTCGAAACAGCCGCCCTGGTCAATGGCCACGTCCACGACCACGGAGCCGGGCCGCATGGTCTTTATCATTTCCTTGGAAACCAGCCACGGGGCGCGCGCGCCGGGAATGAGCACCGAGCCGATGACCAGGTCGGATTCCTTGACCAGCTGGGCGATGTTCTCGGTGTTGGACATGACCGTGGTGATGCCGTTGCCGAAGATGTCGTCCAGATAGGCCAGGCGCTGGGCGCAGACGTCGAGGATGTACACCTGCGCGCCCATGCCCACGGCGATCTTGGCCGCGTTCACGCCCACCACGCCGCCGCCGATGATGGTCACCACGCCGCGCCGCACGCCGGGCACGCCGCCCAGCAGCACGCCGCGTCCGCCGTGGGACTTGCCCAGGTAGAACGCGCCCACCTGGGTGGCCATGCGGCCCGCCACCTCGCTCATGGGCGTGAGCAGCGGCAGGGAACGGTCGGGCAGCTGGATGGTCTCGTAGGCCACGCCGATGCATTTGCTGGCCATGAGCGCCTCGGTCAATTCCTTGGCCGGGGCGAGGTGCAGGTAGGTGTAGAGGATCTGGCCCTCGCGCAGCAGGCCGTATTCGGGAGCCAGCGGCTCCTTGACCTTGATAATCATGTCCGCCTTGCCGTACACCTCGGCGGCGGTGGGCAGAATCCGCGCCCCTGCGGCCACGTAGGCGTCGTCGGCAATGCCGCTGCCCAGGCCCGCGCCCTGCTGCACATGGACGGTGTGGCCCGCGTCGGCCAGGGCGCGCGCGCCTGCGGGCACCAGGCCCACACGGTTCTCGCTGTTCTTGATTTCAGTGGGGACGCCGATAATCATATCCAAATCCTCCTTAAGGAATGTGCTGGCTATTTGAACCATTCCCTGGCGCTGTCCGGCAGAAGCACCCATTTGCGCTTGCCTTTCATGACCACGAACGATTCGCTGGTGCTGATCCCGCCCACGCGGGACAGATCCTCGTTGATGAAGCGGTAGAGGTCGGCAATGGAGTCGGGCAGCACGATCTCGACCATGATGTCGTAGCGCCCGGTGACCACGGCGGCCCAATGCACCTTGTCCAGTTGCGCGATCTCGTCCAGCTTGCTGTCGAGCTGCTCGTGGCTTTGCAGGGTAATGGCCACCATGGCCACGGTCACCCCCTCGGTGCGGAAGGGATCGATGAGCCCGGCAACGCGCATCACGCCCGCCTGGACGAGGTTCTTGAGCCGGGAACGCACCGTGGGCGCGGTCACGCCCATGCGTTCGGCCACCTGCCCCACGGGCAGCTGCCCGTCTTCGGCCAGGATGGAGACCAGCTTGCGGTCTTGTGCGTCCAGAATTTCCTTCATGCCGTTCAACCCACCTTGGCTGTTTTCTTTTTAGAAAAAAACTATCTTGTACCGTATCAAATAATAAAATTTTGTCAAGTATATTTTTCTAAACACCCAATCCCTTCACCCTCCTTTTTTCCGGGCAACGCCAGTGCGCGCCACACACACGCGGCACCCCACCCGTAACAACGCGCCGGCACAAGGGAAGCAACGACGGGGAGGAATAAGAACAAATGATGGCGACATGTTACGTGGAGCTTGCAATTACCCCCGATCATTACTAATAAAACTGGTTCGTTGCCGGGGCTTACCTCCCAACCCATGTTGTACCCGGCACACCACACCACAGGGCTACAGGGGTCATGGCGCAGCGCGACAGCATCGTTGAACTCCGGGGCGTGAGTCAGTATTTCGGCGCAACGCGCGTGCTCGACTCCATTGACCTGTCCATCGCCAACGGCGAATTCCTCACCATCCTCGGCCCTTCCGGTTGCGGCAAGACCACCATCCTGCGCTGCATCGCGGGGTTCGAAAAGCCCACCAGCGGCGACATCTTCCTGGCTGGCCAACGCATCAACGACCTGCCGCCCAACAAGCGCAAGGTGAACACGGTCTTCCAAAGCTACACGCTGTTCCCGCACATGAACGTGTTCGACAACGTGGCCTTTGGGCTGCGCATGCAGGGTGTGGACAGGAAGGAGATCGGCGAGCGGGTGCGCGGCATCCTGCGCGTGACCCGGCTGGAGGAGCTGGCCGGGCGCATGCCCGGGCAGCTTTCGGGCGGCCAGCAGCAGCGCGTGGCCATTGCCCGCGCCGTGGTCAACAACCCGCTGGTGCTGCTGCTCGACGAGCCGCTCTCCGCCCTGGACGCCAAGCTGCGCAAGGAAATGCAGTTCGAGCTCAAGCACCTGCGCCGGGAGCTTGGCATCACCTTCATCTTCGTGACCCACGACCAGAAAGAGGCGTTCTCCATGTCCGACCGCGTGGTGGTCATGAACGTGGGCCGCATCGAACAGGTGGGCACGCCCGTGGAGGTGTACGAGGCGCCGGAAACCCTGTACGTGGCCTCGTTCGTGGGCGAGACCAACATATTGGACGGCGTGGTGGGCGAGGGATATAAAGGCGACTTGACCGCCCGGGTGGAGGGCAAGGTGTGTTCGCTGCGCACCCCCAGGCGATTTTCCCAGGGCGAACACATCAAGGTGCTGCTGCGGCCCGAGGACATCCGCGTGGCGCGCCGGGAGACCGAGGGAGACCACGGCCCCTGGTTTCCCGGCACGGTCATCGAGACCACCTACCACGGCACGACCTATGACCTGCGCATCGCCCTGACCAGCGGCAAGGAACTGACCGCCACGGAATTCTTCAACGAGAACGCCACGTCCATCGCCTACCGGGAGGGCGAGCGCGTGCTCATCAGCTGGTTCGCGGGCTGGGAGACCGTGCTGTCCGATGCCGGAACGTAACCTCTTCCGCCGCGTGAGCATCCACGGCACGGGGTTGTGGCTGACCCTGTTCGTGGTGGCGCCCTTCACGCTCATGGCCGTGGTCAGCCTGCTGACGCGCGGCCAGACGGATTTTGTGCGTCCCGCCCTGTCGCTCGACGGCTACCGCGCCATCCTGAGCCCCGTGTTTCTCACGGTGTTCTGGAACTCCGCCTATATCGCGGGCGGGGCCACCCTCTTCTGCCTGGCTGTCGGCTACCCCTTTGCCTACATCCTGGGCCGCATGCGCTCGCGCTGGAAAAACCTCCTGCTCCTCCTGGTCATCATCCCCTTTTGGACCAATTCGCTCATCCGCACCTATGCCCTGGTGTTCATGATCAAATCCAACGGGCTCATCAACACCGTGCTCCTGGCCCTCGGGCTCATCGACGCGCCCCTGACCATCTACTACACCGAGACCGCCGTGTTCATCGGGCTCACCTACACGCTGTTGCCCTTCATGATCCTGCCGCTCTACGCCTCCATCGAAAAACTCGACCCCCACCTGCTGGAGGCGGCGCGCGACCTGGGCGCGGGCACGCGGCAGACCTTTTGGCGCGTGGTGCTGCCGCTGACCATGCCCGGCGTGGTCACGGGCTCCATGCTCGTGTTCCTCACCGCGCTCGGCATGTTCTACATCCCGGACATCCTGGGCGGGGCCAAGACCATGCTGCTTGGCAACTACATCAAGAACCAGTTCCTCATGGCGCGCGACTGGCCCACCGGAGCGGCGGCGGGCGTGGTGCTCACCGTGCTCATGACCGCGCTGCTGCTCCTGTACTACCGCAGCTACCACAGCGTGCGCCGGGGCCAGGAGGACGACGCATGACCCGGCGCATGGGCAAGGCCGTGTACATGGCCTGCGTGTACCTCTTTCTGTACGCCCCCATCGCCGTGCTCATCGTCCTGTCCTTCAACGACAACAAGTACCTCACCACCTGGAAGGGCTTCACCTTCCGCTGGTATAACGCCCTGTTCACCCACAGCCAACTGCTGGACGCGGCGGTCCATTCGCTCACCGTGGCCGCCCTGTCCGCCACGCTGGCCACGGTGCTGGGCACCCTGGCCGCAACGGCCATCCACCAGCATCGGTTCCGGGGCAGGCGGCTGCTGCAATCCGCGCTGTTCGTGGTCATCGTGTCGCCGGACATCGTCATGGGCGTCTCGCTGCTCACCTTGTTCGTGGCGCTGCGCATCGAGCTGGGGTTCATCACCCTCCTGTTGTCGCACATCACCTTTTGCCTGCCCTTTGTGGCGGTCACCGTGCATGCGCGGCTCAAGGATTTCGACGTGCACATCCTGGAGGCGGCCGAGGATCTGGGGGCGAGCGAATACCAGGCCTTCCGCCACGTCATCCTGCCGCTCATCAGGCCCGCGGTCCTCGCGGGGTGGCTCCTGTCGTTCACCTTGTCCCTGGATGACGTCATCATCAGCTTCTTCGTCACCGGGCCGGGGTTCGAAATACTGCCCCTGCGCATCTATTCCATGGTCCGGCTGGGCGTGAAACCCGAGGTCAACGCCTTGTCCGCCCTTCTTGTAACCGGTACGGTGGCCGTGGTCATCGCATCGCAACTGCTGCTGCGGGAGAAGAAATGAAACACGCCCTTGCCCACTGCGTCCGGGCCTGTGTGCTGTGCCTGGCGCTCGTCGGCGCCGCACACGCCGAAAACGTCGTGTCCGTGTTCAACTGGACCGAATACATGCCCGATGCGGTGCTGGAAAAGTTCACCGCCGAAACCGGCATCAAGGTGGTCTACTCCACCTTCGAATCCAACGAGGCGCTGTACACCAAACTCAAGCTCACAGGCGGCAAGGGCTACGACGTGGTCATCCCCTCCACCTATTACGTCAGCCGCATGCGCAAGGAAGGCATGCTCGCGCCCCTTGACAGAGACCAACTCTCCCATTTCGGCAACCTGGTCGGCAACCTGCTCAACAAGCCCTACGACCCCCAAAACGTCTACTCCGTGCCCTATCTGTGGGGCGGCACGGGCCTGGGCGTGAACCCCCGGCGCACCGAACCGGCGGCCATCACCTCCTGGGCCGACCTGTGGCGCCCCGAATTCAAGGGCATGGTGCTCCTGCAGGACGACCTGCGCGAGGTCTTTGGCATTGGCCTGCAACGCCTGGGCTATTCCATCAACGACACCGACCCGGAGCATATCAAACAGGCCTACGAGCTGCTCAAGACGCTGCTGCCCTCGGTGCGCACCTTCAACTCCGACAACCCCAAGATCCCGTACATCAACAACGAGGTCAGCCTGGGCATGCTGTGGAACGGCGAGGCGTACCAGGCCCAGAAGGATGGGGAGCAGATCGCCTTTGTCTGGCCCAAGGAGGGCGGCATCATGTGGATGGACTGCATGGTCATCCCAAAGAACGCCGAAAACAAGGCCAATGCCCACGCCTTCATCAATTTCATCCTGCGCCCCGACATCGCGGAGGAGATTTCGCTGTACGTGGGCTACAACACGCCCAACGCCAAGGCCATGACCAACCTTCCCGAGGCGTTCCGCGCCAATCCCGTGGTTTTTCCGCCCTGGAGGATCATGGATATCTCGGAGTTCCAGGACGACGTGGGGGATGTCATCAAGGTGTACGAACACTACTGGACACTGCTCAAAACCGGCTTTTGATCCGGCGTGCCCGCACGGGCCGCGGCGCGGTGGAAGACGCCCCCCTGGGCTGGGCCGCTCGCCGAGCGGGGGCGTGCCGCACGCGGCGCGGCAGCCCCCGGACCCGGCCACGACGCACCGCGCACGATGCGCCCTGCGCACTGTCGGGCATCCCCTGTCTCAAACGGAAGAGCTGCGGGATGACGATAAATCGTAGCGCGTTGTTATGAATTGATCTTTGCCTGGCACCCTTTTTTTGCTATGCCAATGCGTATACGTTGTATCCCTTGACCCTACGGGTACCGGAACGCACATGAATGATCGCCCGTCCCTCCTGGCCACACTCCGGCGGAGCGGCCCTGCCGACACTTCGGGTTGGCAGGGCCGTCTCCTGCCCCGCATCGCCACGTCGGTTCTGGTTATCCTGGGCGTTGTCGCCGCTGGCCTCCTGGCCTTTCATCCCATTGTAAAAAATGAACTTTTGGAAGGGAAACAGGATGTTGTCCGCCAATTGACCTACGCGGCCTGCTCCCTGCTCGAACTCTACGAAGCCAAGGTCCACAGCGGCGAAATGACCCGCGCCGAAGCGCAAAACGCGGCGAAAGAAATGTTGCGCAACGTGCGCTACGGACCTGAGAACAAGGACTATTTCTGGATTACCGACACCAGGCCGCGCATGATAATGCACCCCTATCGCCGTGATCTTGAAGGGGTGGAACTCACCGAATTCATGGACACGACCGGAACACGGTTGTTTTTGGACTTTGTGGATACCGCGCGGACCCATGGCGAGGGCTATGCCTCCTATTCCTGGCAATGGAAGGACGACCCCCGGCGGATCGGAAAGAAGATATCCTTTGTCAAGAAATTCACCCCGTGGGGATGGGTGGTGGGCACGGGCTTCTACCCCGAGGAAATGGCGCGGGCCGTGGCGATGCAACGGGGATGGCTCATCGCCTCCTGCATCATCGGCATCGGCGTGGTTGCGGTGCTCGGCG
This sequence comes from Desulfovibrionaceae bacterium, assembly GCA_050251715.1. Taxonomy (GTDB): domain Bacteria; phylum Desulfobacterota; class Desulfovibrionia; order Desulfovibrionales; family Desulfovibrionaceae; genus JBFWMG01. Next base: position 86,729 of record JBFWMG010000007.1, read on the forward strand.
GGTATCTGCTCCGGCTCGGCCACGCCACCGACCGCCTCATACGCAGGGAGCGGCACACACACCGAGTCCTTGAACATGCGGTGCAGGAAAGCACGCACCGCATGCGCGCCGTTTTCGACAACTCCCTGCTCTTCATCGCCCTGCTCGGCCCGGACGGCACCCTCCTCGAATGCAATCACAGCATCATGTCCCACGCCCCCGCGCAACAAAAGCCCACGTCGGGCACGCGGCTGTGGGAGGCGGCCTGGTGGCAGCACTCCGCCAGGGAGCGCCTGCACCTGCGCGAAGCGGTGCAAAAGGCCGCCGCCGGAGAAATCGCCACCCTCGTGACCACGGTGCCCGCGCCAAACGGTACCGTGCGTTACCTGAATTTCTCCATAACCCCGGTGCGCGACGACAGCCACTACGTCACGACGCTGGTTGCCCAGGGACACGACATCACAGCCGCCAAGCTCGCGGAAGAATCCACCCGCAAGGCCGAAGAACGCTATCGCTCCATGTTCGAAAATTCCATCGCGGGCATCTTCCAATCCACGCCAGACGGCCGCCTGCTGCACGCCAATCCCGCCATGGCCTCCATCATGGGATACGACAGCCCCGATGCCATGCTGCTGTCCAGGGGAAACGACATCAGCCACCACTTTTATTACGACCCCGAAGACCGTCACAAAATCATGCGCACGCTCCAGGAAAAGGGCCAGGTCAAGGACGTGGAGGTCCGGTTCCTGCGCAAGGACGGCAGCCAGGTCTGGGTCTCGCTGTCGTGCTGGCTTGTCCGCTCCGACACAGGCACCACGTATGTGGAAGGCACCATGGAGGACAGGACGGAGCGCGCGATAAAGGATCAGGCCATCAAGGACCGCGAGGCCGCCGAGGCCGCCAATCTGGCCAAAAGCGAGTTCCTGGCCCGCATGAGCCATGAGATCCGCACGCCCATGAACGCCATCATGGGCATGAGCGAATTGTTGTGGGAAACGGAACTCACGCCCGACCAGAAGGACTATGTGCAGACCTTTCGCTCGTCAGGCACGCTTCTCTTGGAAATAATCAACGACATTCTTGATTTTTCCAAAATCGAGGCGGGACTGGTCACGCTTGAATCCATTGTCTTCTCCGTTCGGGACGAGGTGGAAACCGTGGCCCGGCTCCTTGCCTTTCGCGCGCACGAAAAAAACCTGGAACTCGTGTGCCATGTCGCCCGGGATGTGCCCAGCCATGTGGTGGGGGATCCCGCGCGGCTGCGGCAGGTGCTCATCAATCTCATGGGCAACGCCATCAAGTTCACCCACCGTGGCGACGTGACCCTGCACGTCAGCGCCGTCCCCGGGGAGCCCCAGGAGCAACGGCTTCTCTTTGCCGTGTCGGATACCGGCATCGGCATCGCCCTTGAGCAGCAACAAGCCATTTTCCAACGGTTTTCACAAGCGGACACCTCCACGACCCGACGCTACGGCGGCACCGGCCTTGGACTCGCCATATCCCGGCACCTCGTCACGCTCATGGGCGGCGCCATCCAGGTGGTCAGTTCGCCGGGCAACGGCTCCCGATTCAGTTTCCACGCCTCGTTCGCCTCCGCCCCGCCCGACGCGTTCGCCATGCCCGCACCGCCCCCGGAACTCGCCGGAGTCCCCATCCTGGTGGTGGACGACCACGACCTGTCCCGCCGCGTGCTGCTGGACTTTCTTGAGGACTTTGGCATGGACGCCAAAGGCTCCGTGAGCATGGTGGAGGCCTTGGACATGGCAAAGGCCGCGGCTGCCGCGGCAAAGCCGTTCCGCATCGCGCTGATGGCCAATTCCCTGCCGGACATGGAGGGATTTGCCGCCCTCGCACGCATGCGCAGGGAAGTGCCCACCCCGCCCATACCCTTGCTGCTCTATACGTCCACGGCCTCGGTTACGGAAAAATCACGCGCCCGCGCGCTGTTCCATGCCAGAAACCTCATCAAGCCCGTGCGTCGGCTTGAACTGCGGGACACGCTGATCGAAGCCCTGCACGCGCCCGGCGTCACCCCCAAGGCGCCCGCGACGCCGGTCGTGGCACACGAGGACAACCCCCCTCTCAAGGTGTTGCTGGTCGAGGATTACGCGCCCAACAGGCAGGTGATCGCCATGTATTGCAAACACCAGCCCATCACTCTGACCATGGCGGAGAACGGCCAGATCGGACTTGAAACGTACCGTTCCAGCGCCTTTGACATCATCCTCATGGACATGGAAATGCCGGTCATGGACGGCTATGAGGCGACGCGCACCATTCGGGACGAGGAACGCGCCACTGGCCGCGCGCCCATCCCGATCATCGCCATCACGGCGCATGTGCTCGCGGACTATCGCGGCAAAGCGGTCGCCGCCGGATGCACCGACTACCTGGCCAAGCCCCTGGGGCGCGACCAGCTGCTGCGCATGCTGCAAAAGCACACGCGTACCGCCGCGCTGCGGGCCGACGCGCCCGCCGAAAACAGCGGCAACGCCCCGCTCCCTCTGCCCCCTCTGCCCGCCGAAAACGTGGTGCTGGTGGATAAGGCGCTGGAAGAGATCATGCCCGGCTATCTTGCCTCGCTGGGCCAGGACCTGCACACCATGCACGCCGCCATTGACACGCAGGACTTCGACACCATCCGCAAGCTGGGGCACAACAGCAAGGGCGTCGGCACGAGCTATGGGTTGGAGCGCATCAGCAACCTGGGCCGTGACCTGGAGCATGCCGCCACCGCGCAGGACGCCGCGCGCGTCCACGAAGCGCTTGACGCCATGAGAGCCTATCTGGCCGTGGTGACCGTTAAATATGTTTCCATGTGACCAAGTTATTATCCTTGCAGACGGAGCGGCATGAGGTTAATAGTTGTCCATTGGAGATTCCCACCACCATGAAGCACATCCTCATCATTGATGACGACAAGAACATGCGCGCCTTCCTGCGGCTGCATCTGAGCCACGCGGGCTATGACGTCTCGGAGGCGGAGGACGGCGAAGCCGGTTTGCACATGCTCGGCGTGCGCAGGGCCGAACTCGTCATTGTGGATATTTTCATGCCGCACAAGGATGGCCTGGAAACCATTCTGGAACTGCGCGCGCAGGGGGCGGGCTGCAAGATCGTGGCGGTTTCGGCGGGCACGGCTGCCATAAACACCGGTCTCAACTTCCTCAACCATGCCAAGGAATTCGGCGCCGACGCCATCCTGGCGAAACCGCTCGCCAAGGAAACGCTGCTGCCCACCGTCGCCTCGCTCATCGGGAACGCCGATTGATTTTCTTCCTTCTTGCCAGATTTCCGTGCAGCCCTTATATTAAGATAGCCTGATGTGACCTTCCACGGATGCGCCCTCCTTGCGGCGCGCCCTACCCGGAGTGGCCCCGGCCATGCGCGCCGCCTTGCGTTGCGCGCACAAGCAGCCAGGAGGTTTGTCATGAACATTCAAAACATCCTGCTTCCCTTTGATGGCTCCGTCCATTCGGACCACGCCCTGGACCATGCCGTGGCCATGGCCAAACTGACCAACGCGTCCATCACCCTGCTTACCTGTTATGACCTGCTGCCGACGCTGGACGACATGGCCATGCCTCATATCGACGAGGTGCGGCGGCAGTATGGCGTATCGGCCAACAAGATCCTTGTGGCCGGGCGCGAAAAGCTCGAAGCGGCGGGCGTGCCCTTCAAGAGCGTCCTGCAGGAGGGACGCGCGGGCAAGATCATTGCCGAAATGGCCGGAAGCGGGCGCTTCGACATGGTCATCATGGGCTCGGGCGGCCATTCCAGCATCGCCGGGCTGCTTATCGGCAGCGTGACGCACAAGGTTCTGGGTTCCATCCATTGCCCGGTGCTCATCGTGCCGTAGCCTTCTTGGCGCACGGGACGAACGGATCGCACAAAAAAACCCCGGCGCGGGACGGGGCTCTTGAGGTGCGGCGCACGGCTCGGGCGCGGCGCCGCTTCATGGTGCCGCGACCTTCTCTCTGCCCCCGGCCCCAAGCCATTCCTGCACCGCCTGCCTGCGCAGGCACACCAGCGCAAGCGGCAGGTCACCCACACACACGGCGCGCAGCAACCGTTGCGGGTCAAGCCCTTCGGCCTGCGCCAGCGCCTCCAGGTCCATGCTTTCCAGATCGCCCACAAAGGGCGGCGCTATCTCGGACCGGTAGGCGTCCGCCGCAGTCGCGGCCTTGGCCAAAAAATCATCGGGAGCCGTCAGCGTATACGTGTGGTCCGCGACAATCGGGATGCGCTTGTCCACCTCGCCCCAAAAATTCTCCACGGTCTTCTCGCCCATGACCTCTTTGCTGACGAGCATGCCTTGGCGCTCCAGTTCGTTGAGCACGTAATCCACCTCCACGGCGGCGACGCGGGCCACGGCCTGCACCGTGCCCACCAGCTCGTTCCGGCTGAGCGCGGGGCGTTCCTCTCCCACGGACTTGGCCTGATGCATGAGCCACAGGATCTGGCTGACACTGTGGAACATGGTGTCGGTGGGCTGTGTGGCGAGAAACTCCAGCAGGTCGCGCTGGCGATGGATCAGGGCGTCGACGATGCGCTGCACCGGGTTGGGGCTTTTGGCGAGCAGGGCTTGCAGCACACCCAGATCCACGGGCATCAGTTCGGTGTCATCCGCGGCCTCCATGCTCACGGCCATGAGTGAGCCGGGCAGGAGCGCGCCTTCACCCAGCACCTGCCCCGGCCCAAAACGGGCCAGGTGCAGCCGCCTGTTGCGCACCACCTTGAACGCGTTCACCGCGCCGCGCTTGACGACATACGCCCGGTCGATGACCTCGCCCTCGCGGCACACCAGCTCACCTTTCGCATAGGTAATGTTTTCCTGCACCGTCCATTCCTCCCGGTGGGCACCGCATTGTTTTTTGCGACTATAGTATGATAGAGACCATTTGTGAACTCGAACAGGATGCTGTACGGTACGTTTCACACAAAAATGCCATGGAGGCCCACCATGTACACCGACCTGCTCGCCGCTACGGAAAGGTTGCCCTTTGTCAAGCTGCTCGTCCACATGGCCATGGCCGACGGCGCCATCGCGCCCGAGGAACTGGTGGTCATCGAGCAGGCCGCCACGGATTTGCAGGTGGACTTTTCCCCGGTCTTCGACATCGGCACGGATTACACCTCGGACCTCTCCTCGATCCTGGCCGCGTTCACCTCACCCCAGTCCAAACAGGTGGTGCTGCTTGAGCTGGTCAGCCTTTCGCACGCCGACGAACACTACAGCGCCGAGGAACGGGAACAAGTTGGCGTGATAGCCGGCATGATGGGCGTGGCCAAGGCGCGGCTCGAAGCGGTGGAGGCGTGGGTGGCGGAGGGCGTGGCGTGGCGCAAACGGGGCCGGGAGCTCGTCCAGACCGCCTGATATTTGCCCTTTTCACACAAACCACCCATTCCTCGTCCGACGCGCCATGCCCCTGGCGCGCGCCAACGGGGCATCCCGGCAGGGCCGGACAAAGGCCGCCATGGCCGTCGGCCGCATGCCCGCCGGCCGGCCGCCCGGGGTCAGGGCGAGGCCAGCACGCAGACGTTCTTGCCCTGGTTTTTTGCGGCGTACATGGCCTTGTCCCCCAGGCTCACCAGGGTACGGCTGTCCGTGGCGTGGTCAGGAAACACCGCCGCCCCGATACTGGCGCCGATGCGCGCCGTGCCCGCGGCAAGCTCGAACGGCACATTCAGGCTGGTGACGATCTTGTCCCCCACCTGCTGGGCGTCTTCAACGCTGGCTATTTGGACAAGGATCGCCGCAAACTCGTCCCCACCCAGGCGGGCCGCGGTGTCCGACTTGCGCGTGCAGGCCTCCAGAATCCGGGACACCTTGACCAGGATTTCATCGCCCGCGTGATGCCCCATGGTGTCGTTGACCTTCTTGAACCCATCCAGATCGATGTACAAAAGCCCCACCTTGTATCCGTGGCGTTCCGCTTCCCGCAGAGCCACGTCCAGACGGTCGTGGAACAGGGCGCGGTTGGGCAGGCCGGTCAGGAGGTCGAACTGGGCCATGGTCACCAACTGGGCCTGCGCCATGCGCCGCCGGACCAGGGCCAGCGCCAGCATCCAGGTGGCTATTGCGGAAAAAGCCAGAATGGCGCCGCCAAATAACGCGACATCCGTCTCAAGGGACGCGGTCTTGGCGGCCAGGACCGCCGGTGGAACGCGGCTGACCAGCACCCAGGAATAGGCCGCCTTCTTCTCGCAAACAATCTCGGGAGATGGGGCGGTGCGCTCATGGCCGCTGCCGCTTGCGGCAAGGGAGTTTCGCATCCCCTCCTCTATGGGGTAGATCGTGGAGAAGGTGAAGACACCGTTTTTTGTCTGCATCTGCCCTTCCTTCCTCTCCATGATGCCCCGCCATTCCTCTGGATAGGTGGCGCCAAAGGTCATCCCGGCCCGGTCCGGGAACATGAATCCCCACGCCTGGCCCGGATCCGGGTGCAGCAGCCAGTGGCCGTCGGCGTTGACCAGCATCTTTTCGCTGTCCGTGGATTTGCCGATTTCCATGATGCGGTCCAACAACTGCTGGGCCAGATAGTTGAGCACCACGACGCCGTGTTTGCCGCCGTTGCCGTCCACGGCAGGGGTGGAGAAACGGATCATGGGCTTGTGGGGCATCTCGATCCGCTCGTTCTCCACGTTCAAATCAAAGGGGGAAAGATAGACATCGCCCTGCTGAAGCGCCATTGCCTGGGAAAAATAGTAGCGCGCGGATTTGTCCTGCAACGCGTCGTGCGGCACGGCAACCGGATTGCCGGCATTGAAGTTGACGCGCACACGCTCCATGCCCTTTTCATCGATGTAGCGGATCTGGTCGTACACCGCCTTGGCCTTGGCCAAAACGATATACTCACGCTGCAAGGCGCCTATGGCGGCCAATGATTGCCCCTGGTTGTTGGCGGCAAAGAGAAGTTGGAGTTCGTTGTCCTGGGCGAGGAAGATAAGGTCGCCTACAACGGCGTCAAAAACGTGCGTCATGCTCTGATGCTGCAACGCAAGGCTTGTCCGCTGGCGCCCCTTGATTGCGTCAACGATATGGTTTCTTTCCGATTGATGGAAGAAAAACAGGATGCCGCACAAAAAAAGGGTGCTGCACAGATACAGGGGAACAAACATAAGGGCGGTCTTCTTCAAGACGGCGCCCCGCGTCTGGCGGTTTTTCAGGTGTCCCGGCTCATCCATGGGGAATCCCCCTTTGCCTATGCGCGGGCGCATCACGCGACACCGCATTGCATGGCATGAGAATAGTTACGGATTCTATATCCCATGCGAAAGCTTTTGGCAACAAACGCGTTCAGGACGCGGGAAAACCCCACATACCCTGGCTGCGAAGAGGATCTGTCATGGAAAACGCGGCCCGAGGCGGAGGCACCCCGACGCGGCCCGCCCCGCATGCCGCTGCGCTACAGCACGTCGCCGGGCGTCCCGATAAGGAGCATGGGGCAGCGACGGGCGTCGCGTTCCAGGTCGGAAAGGGTGATGGTCTTGAGGTGATCGTACATGGCCTGCTGCGCCTTGATCCAGATGGAACCGGTCACGCAGTCGCACACGCGGCGGCAGGCGCCTTCCTCGGTGAGGCACCCTTCCAGGGTCGGTTCCCCTTCCAGCACCTGGACGATCTCGCCCACGGAAATGGCGTTGGCGGGCCTGGTGAGCATATGGCCGCCCTTGGGGCCGCGCTTGCTTTTGATGTACCCCGCGCCGCGCAGGTCGCGGATGAGTTTTTCCAGATATTTTGGCGAGATATTCTGCCGTTCCGCAATATCCTTGATGGGCACGGGGCCGTTCTTGCCGAACAGGGCTATGTCCAGAAGCATGCGGGTGCCGTAGCGGCTTTTCGTGGTGAGCGTGAGCATGAAAAATGGTCTCCAAGGCCGGGGTGCGCCGGATAGGCCGGCTTCAGTCCCGGTCCACCGGTTGGATCTTGACGGAATCCGGCAGCGTGCGCGGCACGGTGATGGTGAAACACGTTCCCTGTCCGGGTTCCGACGCCACCGTGATGCCGCCGCAATGCTGCTCGATGACCCGGTTGCTGATGAACAGGCCGAGTCCGGTGCCCTTCTTGCCCTTGGACGAAAAAAAGAGGGTGAACATCTTTTCACGGGTTTCCGCGTCCATGCCCGCGCCGTTGTCGCGCACGGTGCACCGCACGCTGTCCGGCAGGGGTTCCACCATGAAATCCACCCGGCCGCCGCTCCCGCCGCCCGCGCAACAGGCGTCCACGGCGTTTTCCAGGATATTGACCAGGGCCGAGGAAAACGCGGCCTCGTCAATCTCGAACGCGCCCGCATCCCCGTTGACGGCAAAGTGGAAGGCCACCCCGTTGGCCGTGGCCTTGGGCTCCACCATGGCCGCGACCTTGGCCGCAAACGCGGCCACATCCTTTTCGGCCCATTCCAGCGGGCGGTCCTTGACGTAGTACAGCATGTCCAGAACCATGCCCCGGATGCGGGCCGACACCTCCTTCACCGTTTCAAACCCCTGCGCCACGCGGTCCGGGGCATTGCGCTTGATGCCGGATTCGAGCCGGTAGATGCCGCCGTCAAGCGCGGTGAGCATGCCCTTGATGCCGTGCGACATGGAGCCGATCATGAGGCCGAGGGATGCGAGGTTGTCTTGCAGCTTGCGCAGTTCGGTGATGTCCGCGCCCAGTTCCATGGCATGGGTTATCTCCCCGGCCAGATTGCGTATGGGCGCGGTGCGGATGAGCACGTTGCGGGGCTTGCCCGTGGCGTCGCCCAGGATGGATTCGGTCTGATGCGTGCCTCCGTCGGCAAAGGTCTTGACCGTGGGGCAGTTGGGACAGGGCTCGGGCCGATCGGTGTAGGAGCGGTAGCACAGGCTCGCGGCGCACTCGCCAAAGGTGGCCTTGAACTGCCGGTTGGCCGAGGTGAGGGCGAACTGCCTGTCCACCACGCTGATGTAGCAAGGCGACTCGTCAAAAAGTTGCTGGTGCAGGGCGGTCTTTTCGCGCACCAGGTCTTCCAGGTGCTCGGTGTACCGGGCCAGCTGCCGTTTCAGGATGATCTTTTCGCGCACGCGGCCCAGGGCCGCTTCCAGGATCTCGTCGTTGATGGGCTTGGTGATGAAGTCGGCGGCTTCGAGCTTGAGGCTCTTCACGGCCATGTCCATGTCGCCGTGGCCGGTAATCATGACGACCTCGGTGTCGGGCCTGCGCTCCTTGATGCGGCGCAGCAGTTCCACGCCGTCCATGCCGGGCATCTTGATGTCCGTAAGCACGATGGTGGGGCGGAACCGCTCCATGATTTCCAAGGCCTTGGCGCCGTTTTCCGCAGTGAGCACCTCGTAGCCAAGATCCTTGAGGAACAGGCCAAGAAACTTGCGTATGCCCTCTTCGTCGTCTACGAGCAGCAGCTTTTCCATCATGTCAGTCAACGTGCACTCCGGGCGTTGGGGTGAGCACCGCGCCGTGCCGTGCGGCAGCACACAGGCGTCCGCGCGCGGCCCGCGCACGCGCGGCCGGACCTGGGGTCCGGACGCGCCGCGCACAAGAGCCAACTAGCGCATTTTCACATTGAAACACTGTGGCAAATTGAAATAATGAAGCATTATTTCAATAAAATGCACAAGAGCTTCTAAACTTTTTCAAAGTTAAGATGCGCTAGCCTATCGTCTCCCGGACGATGGCAAGCAACTGCTCGGGGTCAAAGGGCTTCTTGACCGTGGCAACCGCCTTTCGGATGGCAAGGTGGATGCCGGACAACCCGCTCACGACAATGACAGGCGTATCCTTGAACGCCTCCAGCTGGGAGTACTTGCGGTAGAACCGCGGCCCCCACTCCTCGGGCATTTCCAGGTCCAGGGTAATCAGGTCCGGCTTTTCGGCCTTGAGCACCTCCAGAGCCTCGTTGCCATCGTAAGCGATACAGGTTTCGTAGCCGTTGTCGGTGAAAACGGTCACGAGATAATCGACGATGTTCTTGTCATCGTCCACGACCAGAATCTTCTTTGCCATGGTTGCCTCTCCTCCGGGATGTTGCGCGCCCGCACGGCCCCAATGGCCGATTTACCGGTACGCGCCGGTGGATATCCCGCTTTCGGCGCGCTAGTCGCCGATGGTGTCTCTGACGATCTTGAGCAGTTCGTCACGGTCGAATGGTTTGGTAAGACTTGCCACTGCCTTGGGCACCGCATACTTGGTGGCGGTGAGCCCGCTGATGACGATGACCGGAATCTTCTTGTACTCCTGCTCCTGGGTGAGCTTGCGGTAGAAGCGCGGCCCCCACTCGTCGGGCATTTCAATGTCCAGGGTGATGAGGTCGGGCTGCTCGCTCTTCACGATGTCCACCGCGCCCGCGCCGTCGTTGGCGGTGCAGGTGGCGTAGCCGTTGTCCTCGAACAGCTCGGACAAATAGGAGACGATGTTCGGGTCGTCGTCGATAATCATGATCTTTTTAGCCATTGCTGGTTCCTCTCCTTGCTGGCGTGGTGGCGGCTAGACCTTGTCGGGCCTGTTCACGCTGACCACCGGGCAGGTGGCGCGCAGGATGACCTGCTCCACGGTGGAGCCGATCATGGCCTTGTCCGGGTCGGCCTCGCGGGTGTGGTGCGCCATGACGATGAGGTCGGCCTGGCGCTCACGGGCGAACTTGACGATTTCCACATAGGGCACGCCTTCCCACACCTCGATGTCCCAGTTGGTAAAGTCCTCCATCTTGGCCACGTAGCGGGTGCGCATCTTGTCCCGGGCCGCGATGATCTTGTCTTCGATCTCGTCCTGGGACAGCACGACGCCCGAAGAGACCGAGGAGATGTCGAGGCTGTGGAACAGGTGCAGCTCGCTGTTGCTTTCCTTGGCCGCCTTGTAGGCGAACTGGAAGGCGGAATCGGCGGGCTTGGAGAAGTCGGTGCCGAACACGATGTTGGAGAAACCGCCCCAGTAGGAGGCCGCGGGCCGGGCCACGGTGAGCACCGGGCAGCGGGCCGCCTTGGCCACGCGCTGCATGGTGGAGCCCGCGATGCCGGAGCGGTAGGTGGGCTCGTCCGTGTCGCGGGTGGAAGCGCCCATGACGATCAGATCCGCGTCCTCCTGGCGCGCCTTGCGCAGGATCTCGCGGTGCGGATAGCCGGTGGCGCAGTCCACCTCCACGGTGGCGCAGCGGGCGAGCTGCCGGGCATAGGTGTTTTTCAACTCCTCAAGAACCCACGCCTTGTACTCGTCGTCCATGGCGATTTCCTCACCGGTGCGCATGTCCTTGATGAACGGACTGAAGGCGCGGGTGGGCACGCCGAGCACGTGGTACACGACCAGCTTGGCGCCGTGGCGCGCGGCCAGCTCGAAAGCCACGCGCGCGGCGTCGTCGCAGGCGGGGGTCGCCGTTGTTGCGAACAGAATCTTCTTGAACATTATCTCACCTCGTTGGTTGAACCTGGATGGGGGGCCCTTCCTTTCCACGCGCGGAGCTATTCCTCTTCCTCGTCCCTGGGCTTCAGATGGTCGGGTACGATGACCATATCGAGCAGGAGCGGCTTCAGGAACTTCCAGCGCAGACCCATGGGGTATTCCTCTTCCAGATCGCGGATGGCGTCCCAGCAGTTGTGGCAGGGCGAAATGACCAGCTTGCATCCGGTGCGCAGGATCTGCTCGCGCTTCATGAGCAGCGCCTTGTTGCGCTGGGGCCGGTACTTGCCCATGCCGTTGAAGCCGCCACCGCCGCCGCAGCAGAAGTTGTGCTCCTTGTTGGGGGTCATTTCCACGAAGTAGCCCGGCTCAACGATGTAGCTGATGATCTCGCGGGCGATCTCGGCCAGGCCGTAGTTGCGCACGTAGTTGCAGGAGTCCTGGTAGGTCACGGGTTCCTTGATGCGCCGTGCCGGGTCGATCTTGAGCTTGCCGGTGCGCAGCGCCTCGGCCACCCACTCCACGTAATGGATGCTTTCCACCGGCGGCTTGCCGTCGCGGCGGCCGCACCAGTACGGGCCTTCGATGACCGTGGCGCGGTGGGCGTGGCCGCACTCGGTGCCGATCATGCGCTTGGGCTTGAGGCGCTCCATGGCGTCATACACGCTTTGCGCCTGCATCCTGCACGCCTCCCAGTCGCCGGCGAACATGGACAGCGACGTCTGCTCCCACCCTTCGCTGGGCACGGTCCAATTCTCGCCCGCGATGTGGAAGAGAATGGCCGCCTCGGCCACGTCCTCGGGGTAGTGCTTGGGCTCGCGGGCGTTGCAGGTGTACATGATGTCCGCGCCTTCCTTGTCGATGGGGATCTCGAGGCCCGGCCAGTCCTCGCCCTGCTCCTCGGCCATCCACTCGCAGGTTTCCACCCAGTCCTCGGTGGTCACGTCCATCTGGGCGCGGTAGACGCGGTGCATGCCCGCGCCGATCTTCAGTTCCCACGGCACAAAGCCCTGGGCGTACAAAAGGCCGCGCAGATAGCCGAACATGATGCCCATGTCGATGCCGTGCGGACAGTACATGCCGCACCGGTTGCAGCAGGTGCACTGGGACCAGGCCACGTCCATGCAGTGGCGCATGAACTCGTTGTCCACATCGCCGTTGCGGCGCACGATCTCGCCCAGGGTGGACTGGATCTTGTAGCTGGGCACCTGCTTGGGATCGCGCTCGTTGACCAGGTACAGGAAACAGCTTTCCGCACACAGGCCGCAGTGGGCGCAGATTTCGAGCCACGTCTTGGTGCGGGACTTGAGGGTGTTCTTGAGCGCGGTGCGCAGCTTGTCCTTGTCCACCTCGAGTTGCATCATCTCCTCGTAATACTGCCGACCACGGGTGTCGGAGAGGAGTTTCTTCAGCGCCTCGTCAGTGGAGATGGGCGTCTTATTACAGAAGATTCCTTCAGGCATGGTGTTGCTCCTTCTCTGATGCCGCCGGGGTTACCAGGCGATGCCGCGGCCCTTCATGCCGCCGCGCTTGATGCCGTAGTCCACGCCAAGCTGCGCGCGGGAGCAGAAAAAGAGCACCGCATGCGACAGCTTGGTAAAGGGAACGGCGATGAGCCAGACCTCGGCCGTGATGACGTGCGCCAGCAGCCAAAAGGCGTAATCCGCAGGCTGGTGCGCGGCGATGAAGCCGGTCACGAACGGCGCGATGGTGATGGCGATAAGCAGGTAATCATAGGCCGTGGTGATGATGCGCACCTCGGGCAGCGCGATGCGGCGCAGCACGATGAACGCCGCGCTGACCATGGCCGCCACGGTGAGCGCATCGGCCGCGGTGCCGCCCAGCGTGGGCAGCGAGATGCCCAGGCGCTGCTCCATGAACACCACATGCGCGGTGAGGAACAGCGGGATGCACACGATGCCCACGTGCAGGCCAAAGAACATCAGGGTGAAGAAGGGGTTCTTGCGCCAGGAGCGCGCAACGAACGGCACCAGCCAGAAGAACACGGATTTCAGGGCGCCGCGCACCGCGTAGTCGTTGAAATAGCCGTAGGCCACGCGGTCGAGCTGCCAGTTGAGACCCTTGATATAGAGCCAGACGCGGGCTGCGCATCCTCCGAAGAAGATGATGAACGCCAGCCACAGCATCGGCCCTGTCAGGAATTCGTACATGTCATTACTCCTTGGCAATCCTGTAAGATGCGCTGGTAAAATCCCCTAGAGGATCTTATTTTCGTCCTTGCCGGAAAGGAACAGCCAGAATCCGACCATGCCCACGAGCGTCAGGCCCATCAGAATGTATGTGATGCCCTTGGCGTGGAGCATGAACTCCTGCAACGTGTAGAACATATGTGCCATGATAACCTCTCCTTGTAAGGACTAGTGCGCATCCTTGTAGTCGGGATGTTCGTAGAAGACGGGCATGCGGGTCACGATGAAACGGTAGACAAGGATGCCCACGGTGACCACGAACACGGAAATGCCGATCTCGCCCAGGCTGGGGAAGTACCGCTCGGAGGCGGGCAACTGCCAGTTGAAGGCCACCAGGCTCACGTTGAAACGGTTGAACACGATGCCGAGCACGGTCCACAGGGCGGTGATGCGGATGAGCTTCTTGTTCTTCTCACGCGCGCCGATGGCGTAGCACAGGCAGGGCAGCATCACGAAGCCGAGCATCTCCACCAGCCACAGCACGCCGTAGCCCGTGAAGATGTACGACCACTTGTTCTCCAGGGCCACGCCCATGACCTTCATGGCGAAGTAGCCGGCCATGATGAGCGACGCGGCCTTGGCAAAGCCCAGAACCACGCCGTCGGCCTCGGCCAGGTGGGTGGCGTCCATCTTGTCATGGAAGTTCTTGTGGGCCAGCGTGCCTTCGAACAGCACCATGGACAGGCCCGCGAACATGCTGGAGATGAAGAAGAACAGCGCCAGGTACGGGCTGTACCAGAGCGGGTGCACCTTGCTGGGCACGATGAGGAACAGCGCGCCGAGTGAGGACTGGTGCAGGGTGGACAGGATGACGCCGAAGATGGTGAGCACCATGGTCACGCCGATGAACACGTTGCGCAGCTTCGACAGCTTCTGCCACTCGAAGAAGACCGGCAGCCATTCGAGGAACAGCACGGTCAGATACAGGAACACGCACAAACCCACTTCGAACAGCAGGGACGTGGTGCCCTGGGACACGAAGATGGGGTACGGCAGGCGCCAGGGCCGGCCCACGTCGTAGTGCAGGGCGAACACGACCAGCGCGTAGCCCAGGAACGCGGTGAGAATGGCCGGGCGCACGGCGGAATGGAACCGTTTGAGGCCAAAGATGTAGCACGCGGCGGACGTGGTGTAGCCGCCCGCGGCCAATGCGACGCCGCACAGGAGGTCAAAACTGATCCAGATGCCCCAGGGATTGTTGTTGTCCAGGTTGGTGACCGTGCCCAGCCCCTTGAAGAAGCGCAGGTAGGTCAGCACCAGGCCGATGACGACGATGAGGCCGGCGACGAGGTTGAACGGGGTGAGGGCGGATTTGCCGCTCCCCGTGGTATGGGTCTGATCGGACATTACGCCTCCTCCTCTTCCGTCTTGTGATAGTCGGCAAGCGCGGTCTCCACGGCCTTTTTCACCTCGACCTCGATCTTGCGCTTGTTCTCCACATCGGCCCTGGTCAACGCCTCGGACAGCGTGGCCTCGGCCTCCTGGCTCGCCATGGCCACGGCCTTGGCCACGGCCGCGTCGCGCTCTTCCTTGGCAACCTTGTCCTTGCGCTTGTTGATGGCGTAGATGCCGGTGAGCAGCACCGGCCACAGGCCCGCCACCACCGGCACGGCCGCCAGCGCGCCGGAGGTCAGCTCCGGAGCGGAGGTCACGCCGAGGTCGGTGCGCATGCCGATCTCCTCGAAGGGCACGCCGGAAAGATAGAGCCAGCTCGTGCCGCCCATCTCCTTCTCGCCGTAGATGTGGTCCAGGTAGCGGCCGGGATGCGACTCGATGCGCTTGCGGGCGATCTTGAGCAGGTCGTCGCGCTTGCCATAGGTGAGCGCCTCCTTGGGGCAGGCCTCCACGCAGCCGGGGAGCTTGCCTTCCTTGATGCGCGGATGGCACATGGTGCACTTCATCACGCGCGGGGTGAGCGGCTCGTCGTATTCATAGGCCGGGATGCTGAAGGGGCAGGCGATCATGCAGTAGCGGCAGCCCACGCAGACGTCCGCGTTATAGGTCACCGCGCCCTCGGGGGTCTTGGTAAAGGCCTTGACGAAACATGCCGAGGCGCAGGCCGGTTCCAGGCAGTGGTTGCACTGCACCTTGCGGAACACCGGATTGGCGGGCGCGGCGGGTTGGTATTTATTGACCACGGTGAAGGCCTTGGCGTCCGTGCGGCGCTTGGTGTCAAGCACGGTCAGGTCGTCAAAGGGCTTGGCCGGTTTGGGCAGTTCGTTCACCGTGTTGCAGGCGGCCTCGCACTTGCGGCAGCCGATGCAGCGGGTGGCGTCAAAGAGCACGCCGTTGCTGTCCGGATACCCTTCGAAGTGGGCGTTGCCCGCGGCCGAGGCCTTGGCCGCGCCCAGCGTGACGCTTGCGCCGGCGGCCCCCATCAGTCCAAGAAACTTTCTTCGATTCATTGCCATGTGAGCACCTCAATTCGTTTAATAGGAGCGGCGTCCTACTGCTTTTTCTCATGACACTCGACGCAGGCGGTGTCCTTGGGCTTTTCCAGACCCATGGCGTT
This sequence comes from Desulfovibrionaceae bacterium, assembly GCA_050251715.1. Lineage (GTDB taxonomy): Bacteria > Desulfobacterota > Desulfovibrionia > Desulfovibrionales > Desulfovibrionaceae > JBFWMG01. The sequence goes on from JBFWMG010000007.1 coordinate 102,798, forward strand.
GTGGCAGCCCATGCACTGCTGGTGGTAGGCGGCCTTCAGACCCGGACGGTGGATGTCCGACTCGTTGAACGGCTTGCCGTGGCAGCTGGCGCACTTGGGCGGGGTCTTGGACGCGGGGCTTTGATGGTGGCAGCCCTGGCACAGGGTGCCCGGGTCGCGGTGGAAGGCGGCGGCGAGCTTGTCGTTCCTCACCTTGTCCACCAGGGACAGCACGATCTTGCGGTGCGGCATCTTGGACGCCTTGAAGTCATTGGCCAGCGAGCCGATCTCCACGAATTCGGGGATATCGTCCACACCGTAGGTCCGCGCGGTGAGCGTGCGGGCGCCGAGCAGCGCGGTCGCATTGGCCGCGGCCTCGGCCTTCAGAGCCTCGGCGGTGCCTTCGGCCTTGAGGAACCCGGCGGCGGCAGGCGCATGACAGGAGGCGCAGGAGTCGTCCTTGAGGCGGGTCTTGGCCAGGAAATTATGGCAACTGGCGCATTCGGGCTTCCTGGCCTGCTCCTTGGCATGGCAGCCCACGCAGCCCTTGCCGCCCTGGAGGGTGTGCATGCTCGTTTCCAGCGACACGCCCGCGCCGTCCTTGGAACCGGACAGGGTGTGGCACTTGCCGCAGGCGTCGAGGGAGGCGTGGTGGCAGGCGCGGCAGCTGTCCACGTAGCCCTCGTGGGCGGCGTGGTCAAAAGGCACCGGGGCCATGCGGGCGAGCGTGGCGTCCGCCTCGGCGGTGGTGCGCACCAGGGTGGCGTCGGGCTGCTTGCGCTTCAGGCGCTCCACCTTGTCGAGCTTCTTCACCTTGGCCTGGGCGGCGGCGGCATGGCAGCCGGCGCAGTTGGCCGGGCCGGAATCCGCACCGCCTTCCTTCACGCTGCGGTGGCAGGCGATACAGGCGGCGTGGGAGGCCTGTTCCATGGTGCGGGTCTCTTCCACCACTTCGCTCTTGTGGCAATAGCGGCAGGTGCCCTCCTTGCCTTCGACGTAGACCGTCTTCTTGGCGGCCTTGTCGTACTCGTGGTGGCAGGCGGCGCAGTTGGTCTTGCCGCTTTCGGCCGGGGCAAGCGCCTTGGCCGCCACGTGGCGCGCGTGCAGGGAGCTGTCAAACCCCATGGGCTGGCGCGCGTTTTTGACCTTGAGCGGCGTGTGGCAACGCCCGCACTGCTCGGTGGGACCGGCGGCAAGACCGGCGGCGGCGGTCTCCTTATGGCAGCCGATACAGTTGTCATGGTAGATCGCCATGTCCGCGTCATGTCCGCCATCGGCCAGCCGCATGAACCTGGGCGACATGACGCCCTTGTCATCGGCCTTGTGGCACGCGTCGCAGTTCTTGCCCTTGGCCTGCAACGCCTCGGTGTGCTTGTCGTGCAAGAAGACGACGGTCTCTTCGTCCAGCGCGCCGTAGGCGGCCATCGCCTTGATGACGACCACATCGGCCCGCTCCTCGTCGCCTGGGGCAGCCGGTGCATGGCTGACGCCCTGGGCGCCGATCGCGTACAATGAAATCACGCCGACGCCGGCCATGATTCCAAGCCATCGCAACAGTGTTCTTCCTTTCTCCATGGTCCTCGGTCCTTCTTTGGTGGCTACTGTGTTTCCCGAATCCACAGGCCGTGTGCCCTGGGTGCGGTGCCGCGCCGCAGCCACGATGCGCCTTGTCCGCGCGCCGCGCCTTGCCGCGTCCGATCCGCTGCCATCCCTCGCAAAGTCGATCATTTTAGTCGACTTACAAAATCCAGGAGAACGATTGGAGAGGTTTTGTTCCGACATACGCCTCGCCGTCATTCTACCTTTTCAGTAGGCTTACTAAAACACGCCCGAGGAGTATGAAATAATACGCATCCAGTCAAGTATAAAATGTGAAAAATTTCTCCAACTTTTTGGAGTAAATTATAACGTATTATAATTTATTAGTTTTATTGCACCTTGCAACGCGAATCCGCCTTGCAAAACCCCCTTTCCCGCCGCGCACGGCATTCATTTCTACACCAAATTAAGCGGAAATAAGCCCTGCGCAGGGGCAATTGCCGCCGCGCGCGGACGGATGAGGCCGCGTGCGCACCGCATTGCGCAACATGCTGAAAAAACATATTCTTTCTGGGCAGTGTCCGAGATGATGGGGGCAAATGGCCCACGGCGCCTGTGCATGACAGTTGCGCGCGGGATGCGGGGTCGGAAACGGGCAATTCGGATACACCCCGTTCCCCTACTAATGCGGGAGAGAATATGAAACCAGCTTGAAACGCAGCCAAAAACAAAGCCCGGACAGCCCATGGCCGTCCGGGCTCGCGCCGTTGCGCGGCAAAACCCTACATGCTCCGGGAATCCTGATCGTCCGGCACCGGAAAGGTGATGACGAACCGCGCGCCACCGCCCTGGCGCGTCAACGCGGTGATCGTCCCCCCATAATCCTTCACGATGCCGTAGCTGATGGACAGGCCAAGCCCCGTGCCTTTTCCAACTTCCTTGGTCGTAAAAAACGGCTCGAACAGCTTTTCCGCAATGGCCTTGGGAATGCCCGCGCCCGTGTCCGACACCTCGATGACCACCTGCCCCCGCAGACGGGACGTGGCGATCTCGATCTTCCTGTCCCCCTCCGGCGCGGGCCAGCCCGCCCATTTCTCCTCAATGGCGTCGCGGGCGTTGAGGAAAAGGTTGATGCACACCTGCTCCAGCCGGTTGGGCTCGGCCTGGATGGCGGGCAGGTCCGGCGCGAGACGCCATTCCACGTCGATATTGCGCAGCTTCAGCTGCTCGCGGAATATCTCCATGGCCTTTTCCAGCACCCCGTTCACATCCACCGGAGTGGTCTTCAGGTCCGACTTGCGGCCAAACTCCCGCATGTGGTTGATGATCTTCGCCGCGCGCTCCACATTGGCGTTGATGCCCTCGGCCATCTCCTGGAACGCCGCGGCGTCGATGACCTCGTTGCGGCGCAGCTTGCGCATCAGATAGCTGGAGATGGTCTGGATCACGGACAGGGGCTGGTTCAGCTCGTGGGCCACGCCCGTGCTCATTTCGCCCAGCGTGGCCATCTTGCTGGCCTGGATGAGTTGCTGCTCCGCCTCCAGCCGCCGGGTGATGTCCGTGGCCGACGCCAGCAACACGCGGCGGCCCGAATATTCCGACGGCGAAACGGTCAGGCTCACATAGAACCGCCGCCCGTCCGCCGCCACCTGCCGCACCTGGTCCAGGCCATCGCCCCGGCGCAGGCGCAGGGCCGCGTCCTGCCGGTCCTCCTCATGGAAAAAATCGGGAAACGCCATGCCCCGCAACTGGTCGTGGGGCACGCCGTACAGCAGCATGGCCCGCTCGTTGCCGTCCAGTATGTCCAGGCTTTGCTCGTCCAGCACAAGCACCGCGTTGGGAATGTTGCTGAAGATGGCGTGGTACTTCTTTTCCGAAACCGCCAGCTGCTGCTCCAACTGCTTGCGCGGCGTGATGTCGAGCGACATCTCCATGGCCGCCACCACCTCGCCCTGGGCGTTGCGGATGGGCGACGTGGTGACCAGCCAGTGCTGCACCGTGCCGTCCGGCTGCACCGCGCTCTCCTCGCTCACGTGCGACCTGCCGTCGGCAAAGGTGCGCTCCACCGGGCAATTGGCGCACTTGTGGTCAAACCCCTTGTAGGCGCGGTAGCAATGGTCGCCGGGCAGGGGGTGGAAACGGTCGCGGAACTGGCGGTTGTAGCGCAGCATCCGGTAGTCGCGGTCCTGCACCGTGATGATGCACGGCACGCCCTCGAACAGGTTCTGGTATTCGTCGCGCTGTTCGTTGAGCGCGGTCTGCTTGTCAAAGATGTCCCGCCCCATCTGGTTGATGGCATGGGCCAGCTCGCCCAGCTCGTCCTCCTGCTCCACGTCCACGCGGGTAAAGCCCGACCCGCGCGCGATGCGCTTGGTGCCCTCGATGAGCTTGTGCACCGGCTTGGTGACCACCGTATGCACGAACACGAAGATGATGCAGGCCGAGGCGAGGAACACGAAAAAGGCCGAGGCCACGGTGCGGCGCTGGAACATGGCCATCTTGCTGTCCGGCTCCTCCATGGACACCACCACGTCGAGCAGGCCGAGCACCTGCTTGCCCTCGGGATGCACGTGGCACGGCCCGGGCGAGCATCCCGGCTCGTTGTAGATGGGGCTCATGATGCCAAGGCGCCTCTGGCCGTCCGGTCCGGAAATGATGCGCGTGCGTTCGCGCAGCCCAAGGGTCGCCAGGGGCGGCTCGGTGTGGTGGCACACCTGGCACGCCCCGTCCCATATGCCGTCCGTGGAGTCCACCTCACCGTCGCGGTTGGAAAAACTGATGCGCCCTTCCTTGGTGTAGATGCGGATGGACTCGATTTCCTTCTGGCGGCTGGTGTTGCGGATGATCTCGGCGATGTCCTGGCGCGAGTTGAGCATCATGGCATAGTGCGTGCCCAGCTTGATGGTCGTGGACAGGCGGTCCTCGGCGGCGATGAACTGGTCCAGCATGCTCTGGCGCTGGTAGGCGATGCTGAAATGGGACCAGGCGGAAATCCCCACCACAAGCGTCATGCCCACTGCCAGCAGCAGCTTGGCCACAAGGCTTTTGCGGAACGATCGGGGCTTGGCGGGCACACTGCCTCCTGGATGCGCCGGAGGGTCCGTGCATCATGTGGAATGGGCCAAACTCTACCGCCAAGAGGGGGTTTTGACAAGACAAGGCGGGCTGCCGCTCCAAGGCGGCACACTCACACTATCGTCGGCTCGGTGGGCAGGATGACCACCTGCACCTCCCGGTGCCTGGCCAACCGTTCGAAATCAAGGCTCGCCGCCAGGGCCACCGGGACGAACACAATGCCCTGGAATCCCTCGTCCAGGCGCAGCCACGCCTCTTCCAGGGTGCAGGTCACGGCGCTGGGGCACAGCACGAGATAATGGGCGTCCTCTGGCGCGGGCGCGCCCTCCTCCGTCAGCAGCATGCACGGTGCGTCGGGCATGGCCACGCCCTGCACCAGACCGTGCAGCGCCCCCAGCAGGGCGCTTTCGTCCACGGGCTTGACCAGGGAGACGTCCGCGCCCGGGGTCTGCCCCATGTTCAGGGCGGAAATGACCAGGATGGGAATATGCGCGGTGTCCGGCCTGCCGCGCAGCTTGCCGATGACCGTCCGCCCGTCCATGCCCGGCATCATCAGGTCCAGGGTGATGAGATGGGGCTTGAAGCGCTCCACCATGTCCAAGGCCTGAAAACCATCAATCGCCGTGGCCACTTCGTAGCCTTCATCCTCCAGCACCTGCGTCAGATAGGTGCGGGTGTGCGGATCGTCGTCCACGACCAGAATGCGCGGCAGGCCGGACAGCGGCGGAAGCGCCTCCTCGCACGCACCGTTGTCGAACGGGATCGCCTCGCAGGTTTGCGTCTCGCCCGTGGGCAGATAAAAATAAAAGACACTGCCCGTGCCCGGGTTGCTCTCCACCCAGATTCTCCCGCCATGGATCTCCACGATCTGCTTGCAGATGGCAAGGCCAAGGCCGGTGCCCTTGGGCTTTTCCGTCAGGGTGTCGCCCACCTGGCGGAACCGGTCGAAGATATGTTCCTGGTCCTTGGGCGCCATGCCGATGCCGGTGTCGGCCACGCTGATCTCCACGCCAAGGCCCACAACGCCCGCCTGTATGGTCACACCGCCGTCCGGCGTGAATTTGACCGCATTGGACAGGAGATTCACGAGCACCTGGGTAATGCGATCCCGATCCACGACCAGCTGGGGCAGGTCATCGGCCAGCCGCAGCTCGCAGGTGAGTCCCTTCTCGTCGAAAAGGGAGCGCGTGGCCGCGACGGTGCGGTTGATAAGGTGCGCGATGTCCGTTTCCCGCATCTTCCATTCCAGGGAGCCCGACTCCATCTTGGCGATGTCGAGGACATCGTTGATGAGATCGGTGAGGCGCTTGCCTTCGGAGACGATGATGCCGATATTGTCCCGAACCTGGTCCACGGCCCGGTCCACATACGGCGTTGTGTTGCGCAGGGCGGGCAGCACAATGGCTTCCAGCCGCTTCTTGATGATCTTGGCAAACCCCAGCACCGAGGTGAGCGGCGTGCGCAATTCATGCGACACGGTGGAGATGAAGTCCGTCTTCATCCTGTCCACTTCCTTTTCCGCCGTGATGTCGCGCACCAGCACAACCGCACCCAGGCATTTGACGTTGGGCTGGGGCACCGCCTCCTGGATGGCGGCGGCGACCGCCTTGCCCACCCGGCCTTTGTACAACGCCACTTCGCCCATGTAGACCTCGCCCGGGCTGGACACCGCCCTGGCCGCCACGTCCGTCACATCGCAGGGAAAGGCCAGCCCCGCCTCCTTGCCCGTCAGGTCCACCTCGCCCAGGCCGTACATGGCCAGCAGCGCCGGGTTGTAATGGGTGATGTGGCCCTTGGCGTCCACAACCAGCAGGCCGTCGGCCAGATTGTGGATAATGGCCCGCATGGACATGAGGGTGTCCTGCAGTTCGTGGGTGGCGCCGTCCACGGAGCGTTCCAGGCCAAACACCAGCGAGGATATCTCCTCGGCCATGGAACGCATGGTCCGCGCCAGGATGCCGATCTCATCATCGGACGAGATATCCACACGGGCGGAAAAGTCATGGGCGGCCAGGCGTTCGGCATAGGCCGTCAGTTCGCGCAGCGGACGCGAAATCCGCTTGACCAGGAGATAGGTCACGTACAGGGCAAGGGCCATGATGACCGCCATGAGCCCTTGTTGTTTGAGAATGGCGCTCCGGGTGAAGCCGAGGATCCTGCCCCGGTCCATGCCCACGTGCACATAGCCCGCCACGCCCGCAAGAATGGGCGACGCCACGTCGATGTAGCCGCCCATGCCTTCCATGCTGATGCGCGAGATGGTGATCGCCGTCACGGGGGGCATGTGGCGGACTTCGCGGGGCACGCGGGGCACAAAGGTATGCGACAGGATGTTCCCGTCGCTGTCCGTGACGAACACGTAGCCCACGCCCTCGATGTCCAGGTATTCGTCGATCATGGCCTGGATGGTGGAGGCGTCGCGGTTGAGCAGCACCTCGGCGTTGGCGTTGGCCAGACTCTTGGCGATGGCCACGCCCTTGACCGTGTATTCCTGGGCCAGGTGGTTGTAGAGAATGAACGCGGAGAGCACCGACGTGCAGGCCGCTATGATGCCGAACATGCCCACCATGATGATGATGGTGCGGCGAAAGATGCGCGAATGTTTCATCTGCGCCACCGGCTCCAGTCACGCACGGGCACGAACGTGCCGTTCTCCATCATGGTGAAATAGACTTCGTGGAGCCCCTGGTGACGCAGGACGCTGAAGGTCACGGGGGCATCGATGCCCACATCCTTGGCGCCCATGCTCTCGAACATGACCTGCAAATCCTGCCGGTCGGGAAGCTTGCCGTACTCCCTGAGCGCCTCCACCAGCACCTTGGCGTTGAGAAAGCCCTCGAAGCCCGCATAGCTGTACCGCAGCGGGGTATACGGCTCGTGCACCAGCCCCTCCGGCACCTGCGGATCAAGTTCATCCATGAGCGCGCGGTATTCCTGAACCGCGGGCAGGGACATATCCTCGTAGCTCGGCACCACCTGGCTGTTGATGCAGTCCGTGGTATAGGAACGGCCCCGCTTCAGGCCTTCATGCTCCAACAGCGCCAGCAGGTTTTCGCTGCCCACGAAACTCAGGTTGGCGATGAGCCCCTTGTAGCCCGCGTCGCGCGCATCGCGGACAAAGGCGGCGCACGCCTCGTAGGAACCCACGGAGATGACGGCGGAGGGAACGGCAAATTTGATGATGTCCACCTGTTCCGCCATGGACTGGGAAAAGCTCGCGCCCCTGCGGTACGTCGCCTCGGCGGCCAGGTCCAGGTCATGCTCGCCCATGGCGCGGCGCACGCCGTCCCACCCGCTGCGGCCATAGGCGTCGGCCTGATAGAACAGGGCGATGCGCGTATGGCCCAAGGAGAACAGCTTATCCACCAATTCCTTGGTTTCCTGGCGATAGGAGGCGCGCAGGTTGAAAACATAATCGTCGTAGGGCGGTTCACGCTGCGGCTGGGCGCCGGTAAAGGGGAAGCACAACACCACATGCTTGCTGGAATACCGCTTGAGCAGCGGCAACACGCGGGTGACCGTGGGCGTGCCCACGTAATTGAACAGAATCAGAACATTATCGTTGAGAATAAGATCGATGGTGTTGCGGATGGCGGGGGTGGGGTCATAGCCGTCATCCTTGGCCACGATGACGATGCGCCTGCCGAACACGCCCCCCTCGGTCCGGTTGATATGCTCGAAATACGCCTGCGAGCCCCGGTAGAGTTCAATGCCCAGCCCCCGGGACGGCCCGTTGAAGGCGGCGGACATGCCCAGACGCAGTTCAGCGGCCCTGGCAGAGCCGACCATGCAGCAAACGGCCACCATGGCCGCCAGTGTCGCCATCCTTCCCAAACGCGACAACTCCATGCACGCCCCTATCCGTTGCACGCCCATCTCACGGAATCCATCCGCAGCCTGCCTGCCGCAGCCGTATCATGCGTAGAATGTGTACATAGCTTTGCCATGTTTCATAACCCATTGCAACACATGACACGTTGGCCGCCGCAAACCAAGCCTTGCGCATCCCCGCACGCACGTGCAATGGACCTTTCCCCGGGTTTCTGCCACAACTCTTCCTATTCGGGCGCAACGCCGCCCGGGCCTTGCCCCCCGGCGTGCCGGGCACGCGGGGGACGCGGCCCGGCACGCGCCGGATCTTACACGATCGATGCCTATCCGGCGCGTCCACGGGCGCGCCCGGACAAGGGGGCAACGCCCCCAAGGCCGCATCAGGCCGGGAGACATGCATGGACACTGGGTTACGCTCGTTGCTGGACGCCGCCCGCCACGCCGCCGGGCGGGCATACGCCCCCTACTCCGGCTTCCGCGTGGGCGCGGCGGTGCTGGCCGGAGGCACGCACTACATCGGCGCCAATGTGGAAAACGCGAGCAGCAACCTGGGCATCTGCGCCGAGCGCGTGGCCCTGGCCACGGCCCGCCTGCACACCGACGCGCCCGTGGAGGCCGTGGCCGTGTTCTGCCTGGATGCCGTGCCCGGCGCGGATGGCCGCATTGCCCCGCACACGGTCGCCCCATGCGGCGGCTGCCGCCAATGGCTGGCGGAACTCGCGCCCAACGCCGTGGTGGTGACCAACGCCACCGGGCCCGACGGCACACCGGGCAGCGTCCACCGCGTCGCGGACCTGCTGCCCCTGCCCTTTGCCCTGCGGGCGGACCACCCGCCCCGGACTTGACGCCGCCGCCCTTCTGGGCAAAGTAACCCCTGCGGCGCGCCCGCCGGACCACATCCCGACAGGCGAGGCACGGTTCCCGGCCGGATCCGGGCCGCCCCGTGCTCCGCCAACCCGGCACTGCGCGCGCACCATTGCCAACCACTCCTATCCGCCGTGCGCAACGGCACCACGTTGAGGTGATAGATGGGTTTTTTCTCCAAGATCACGAAGCTCTGGAAAAAACAGGACGCGCAGCAGCCCGTTGCGCCGCAGGCCGAGCCGGAAACCCCGGCAACCGACGCCGCGCCCGACGTGCCGTCGGCCGCCGCCCCTGTCATGCCGCCTGTCACACCGCCCGCCACGCCTCCCATGACGGACGCGGCACCGGAGGCGCCCGCCGCGCCCGCACCCCAGCCCGCCGCGCCCGCCAAAGGCGCGGGCAACGAGTGGCAAACAGCCCTCACCCTGGCCCTGCGCCAAGCCGAGCCACGCCTGTCCGTGTGGCTGGGCCATGTGCTCGAGGGCCAGACCGAGGCCTCGCCCACCCTGTGGGAACGGCTCTCCTTCCTGTTCGCCGCGCTGGACGCCCCGGCCAAGGAGGCCGAGGATTTCGTGGCCCGGTTCAGGAAATGGCTCGGCGACATGGAGTACACCCAGGTCGAGGAATTCCGCTCCGAGCTGCAATACCGCCTGGCCCTGGCCCTGGACCTGGAAGACGAGGAGGACGAGCGCAACCGCCTGTTCCTCAAGCTTTCCGAAGGGCTGGCCAAGACAAAAGAGCAGATCACCCGCCGCATCGACGGCCTGCTGGCCAGCCACGCCACCATGGACCAGGCCTTCTGGGACGAGCTGGAGGAAATCCTCATCATGGCCGACGTGGGCTTTGACGCCGCCACGCAGCTCATGGACCGGCTCAAGGAGCGCGCCCGCAAGGCCGGGCTGACCGATTCCGCCGCGTTCAAGGGCGTGCTGCGCGAGGAGCTGGAGGAGATCTTCAAGGAAACGCCGCGCATCAAGGCCGTGAACCCGCCCGAGGTGGTGCTCATGATCGGCGTGAACGGCGTGGGCAAGACCACCACCATAGCCAAGCTGGCCCACCGCGCCCAGATGCAGGGCCGCAAGGTGCTGGTGGCGGCGGGCGACACCTTCCGCGCTGCGGCCATGGAACAGTTGGAAATCTGGTCCAAGCGCGTGGGCGCGGGCTTTTACGGCAAGGGCCAGGGCGCGGACCCGGCAGCCGTGGCCTACGAGGCCATGGACCTTGCCGTGCGCGACGGCTACGATCTCGTGTTCATCGACACGGCCGGACGCCTGCACACCAAGGTCAACCTCATGGAGGAGTTGAGCAAGATCAACAAGGTGCTGGGCAAGCGCCATCCCGGCGCGCCCCACCGCAAGATCCTGGTGGTGGACGCCACCACGGGCCAGAACGCCCTGTCCCAGACCAAGCTGTTCAACGAGGCCGTGGGCGTGGACGAGATCGTGCTCACCAAGCTGGACGGCACGGCCAAGGGCGGCGTGGTGGTGGCCGTGGCCATGCAGTTCGGCGTGCCCATCACCTTTGTGGGCCTGGGCGAAAAGATGGAAGACCTGCGCCCCTTTGACGGCAAGGACTTTGCCCAGGCGCTTCTGGGCGCTTGACGGGCCAACCCCCGCCGACCGCACGCATTTACTTTGACCGCAAGACGGGATAGCCCCTAGGCATGCACACGTCTCCCCCCTTCATCAGGGCGGCATTCCTGGCAATCTGCCTGCTCGCCGCGCTTCCGGCCGCCGCCCTGGCGGCCCAGTCCGCCCCCGTGGCGTTGCCGGCCGCCGCCCCCACGGACGGCTACAGCTTTCCGGAACTGGACGCGGTAGCCGCCACCGTGCTGGGCACGCCGTCGCGGCTCATGCCGCCCCTGCCGGATGACGTGCCCGTGGAGACCCGCTCCCTGCCCGCGCCGGACCGCTACCTGCCCGGCATCTTCAGCCACCAGGACGGGATGCGCTACACCGTGGCCCTGCACGGCCACCCCGCGCCCCTTGTCTTTGTCATCGCCGGCACCGGGGCATGCCACAACAGCGGCAAGATGCTCGGCCTCCTGCGCTATCTCTACGCCTCGGGCGTGCATGTGGCCTGCCTGTCCTCGCCCACCTGCTTCAATTTCATCGTCTCGGCCTCGCGCACCCGCGTGCCCGGCTACGTGCCCGACGACATCGAAGACCTCTACGCCGCCATGCGGGCCGTGGCCCAGGATCTGGGCCGGGATGCCGCCATCACCGGCTACCGCATCACCGGCTACAGCCTGGGCGCGCTGCACGCCGCGTTCCTGGCCCGGCTCGACGATGAGCGCGGCGCGTTCCGGTTCGACCGCGTGCTGTGCATCAACCCGCCCGTCAGCCTCAAGACCTCGGCCCTGCTGCTGGACCGGATGTTTCTGGAACAGGCGCCCGACCCCATCGCGGGCCAGGCCATGGTGGACCGCATCCTGGCCAAGGCATCGGCCTATTACAAGAACGTGGACCACTTCGAGGCGGACGCGGACCTGCCCTACCGCCTCCAGGCGCAGGCGCACCTGACCGACGCGGAACTGCGCACCATCATCGGCCTGTCGTTCCGCCTGTCCTCCATGAACATGGTCTTTGCCTCGGACGTGTGCACCGGTGCGGGCTACCTGGTGCCGCGTGGCACGCGCCTGGGCCTGGGAGACTCGCTGCGCCCCTATTTCGAGGCCGCTGTGGCCGTGAATTTCGCGGATTACATCACCGAATATCTGGTTCCCTGGCTGGCTGTCGCGCATCCCGAACGCGACGGGGACTCCGTGATGGCGGATTGCAGCCTGGAGAGCATCGCCGACTGGCTGGCCCACGACACCCGCGTCCGCCTCATCCACAATGCGGACGACATCATCCTCACCCCGGCCAACCTCGACTTCTTCCGCGCCACCTTTGGCGACCGGGCCACCATCTACCCGCGCGGCGGCCACTGCGGCAACCTGTTCCACACGGACACGGTGCGCGCCATCACACGCTACCTGGGCGCTCCCGCAACCGGAGGCACGCCATGACGCCGCGCCACGCCCCGCGTCTTTTGGCGGCCCTTGCCGCCCTGCTCCTGCTGCTGGCCGCAGGCTGCGCCGCCACCACGCCGCCGCCCCCCGCCTTCGAGGCGCCGGTGCAGCGCCAGGTGCCCGACGTGCCCGGCTACCAGCCGCCGCTGGCCGTGTATGATCCGCTGGAGGGACTCAACCGGCGCATCTACGCCTTCAACGCGGCGGCGGACCGCTATGTGCTGCTGCCCGTGGTGGACGCCTACACCATGGCCGTGCCCGCCCCGGCCCGGACCGCGGTGTCCAACTTCTTCCGCAACATCGACGAGCCCGTGGTCATGCTCAACTGCCTGCTCCAGGGCGACCTGCGCAAATTCTTCATGTCCTTCTCGCGCTTTGCCGCCAACACCACCCTGGGGCTCGGCGGGCTCATCGATCTGGCGGGCCACGAGGGGCTGCGCCAACCGGACGAGGACTTTGGCCAGACCCTCGGCGTGTGGGGCGTACCGCCCGGCCCCTACCTGATCCTGCCGCTGCTCGGCCCCTCCAACCTGCGCGACGCCGCCGGATACGCGGGCAGCTACCTGCTTGCCGACTACGAAAAGGAGGCGGCCCTGGCCACGCTGGATCCCGTTGCCCGGTCGAGTGTGCGCGGCACGGCCACGGCGCTCAACCTCGTGGACACGCGCTACCAGGAGCCCTTCCGCTACTACATGACCGACTCGCCCTTCGAGTACGAGCTGCTGCGTTTCCTCTACGCGCAAAAACGGCAACTCGACGTGGAGAAGTAACGCCCTTTTTCCATTTCTCCCCTTGGAAATCGCGCAATTCCATGGCATAACGTTCGCAGCATTACACACTCTATTGGAGGGCAATCCATGGATATGTTACAGACTTTCTACAGCTCCGCCGTGGCGTGGGGGGCTCAATACGCGCTCACGCTGCCCATTGCCATCATCATCCTGCTGGGGGGACGCTGGCTGGCCAAAAAGGTTTCCCGGCTCGTCCGCAAAGCCATGCAGGCCCAAAACGTGGACAACACCATCGCCCACTTTACCGAGAACATCCTCTACTACCTGATGCTGGCCGTGGTGCTCATCGCCGCGCTGGGCCAGCTCGGCATCAACATCACCTCGCTGCTGGCCATTCTGGGCGCCGCGGGCCTGGCCGTCGGCCTGGCCCTCAAGGACTCCCTGTCCAATTTCGCGGCGGGCGTCATGCTCATCCTCATGCGCGTGTTCAAGACCGGCGACCGGGTGACCGCCGCCGGGGTGACGGGCAACGTGGAGCGGGTCACCGTGCTGTACACGGTGTTCGCCACCGAGGACAACCAGCGCGTGGTGGTGCCCAACGCCCTCATCATGGGCAGCGTCATCACCAACACCAACGCCAATGCCACGCGCCGCGTGGACATGGTGTTCGGCATCGGCTACGGCGACGACATCGACAAGGCGCGCGACATCATCAACAAGGAGTTGGCGGCGGACAAGCGCGTGCTGGCCGAGCCCGCGCCGCTGGTGGCCGTGGACGAACTGGGGGACAGCAGCGTGAATTTCGTGGTGCGCCCCTGGTGCAAAAGCGGCGACTACTGGGGTTTTCGGCGCGACTTCATCGAGCGGGTAAAGAAGGCGTTCGACGCGGCGGGCGTGACCATTCCCTACCCGCAGCAGGACGTGCACATGCACAACGCCAACTGACGCCAATTGCCATTTTCACACAAAACCCTGGGGGAAGGGGAGAGGAAAGAGAAAATCCCTTTTTCGGCGAAAAAAGGGGTTTTCTCTTTCCTCTCCCCTTCCCCCAGACCCCCATCCTCTCTCCTATCTCTTTCCCCAAAAACTGCTGGTAGGGGATGTGGATAAGGTTGGGATACGCGAGTTCCCCAGGCGGGCGGATTCTTTGATGGACGGCGGTTCAACCGACGCCGTGAGCCGTAAGACTTCAAGAAAAAACAGCAGGAATACATGGCGGTTTGTCAGCAGGTTGAGCCCCGGAATAATTTTCGGGGCTTTTTTGTGCCACGCGAGGCGGAGCGGAAAGAATGAAAAGCAGGCGAAACGCCCCCCGCACCGTTTTATTTCTACGCCTCCCCGTCCGCATCACCGTTCGGCGTCCCGGCCGCGTCAAAGAATCGCTCCAATATCGAATTGGACACCAGCATGCCGTTGCGCGTGAGGCGCAGGTAGCCTTGGGAGATGCGCGCAAGCCCCATGCGGTGCAGGCCGTGGATGAGCTGCCTGTGTTCCTGGACGAAATCGCGGCCCACCATCTCGCGGTAGGCCTTGAGGCGCAGGCCGCGCGCGGTGCGCAGCCGCAGCATGATGAGTTCGCGCGCGCGTTCGTCCGGGGTCAGGGCTTCGGCCTTTTCGCCCAGCCGCGCCTCGCGGGCATCGCGGGCGTACTGGCCTATGTCGCGGGGGTTGTCCCAGCGCAGGCCGTTCACCGTGGACACGGCGGATGGGCCAAGGCCCAGGTAGTCGCGCCCCTCCCAATACCCCTGGTTGTGGCGGCACATGAAGCCCATTTTGGCGAAGTTGGAGACCTCGTAGTGCAGGTAGCCGCGCGACTCCAGGTAGTCGCCGCCGTGCACGAACATGCGGGCCAGCTCGTCCTCGGAAGGGAGTTTCATATCATGGGAAAAGGCCATGGTTTCCAGGGGAGTATCCGGTTCGATGGTCAGGCCGTAGCAGGAAAGGTGGTCCGGCGCGAGATCCACCACCTTTTTCAGCTCATCCAGCCACAGCTTGAGCCGTTGGCCGGGCAGCCCCCAGATGAGGTCGAGGCTCACGTTGGAAAACCCGGCGGCGCGGGCCAGGCGGTAGGCGTTGACGGCCTGGCGGGCGTCGTGGGCGCGGCCCAGCAGGCGCAGGGTGGCATCGTCAAAGCTCTGCACGCCGATGGACAGCCGGTTCACGCCCAGGCTCTTGAGCGTGGCCAGGTATGCGCCCGCGCCATAGGCCAGGGAGTCGGGGTTGCCCTCAAAGCTCACCTCGGCGCGCGGGTCTATGGTAAAGGCGCGCTCCAGCTTGCGGAAGATGTCGGCGAGCACGGTTTCGGGCAGCAGGCTGGGCGTGCCGCCTCCAAAGAAGATGGTGGAGACCTTGGCCCTGGCCAGCCGGTCGCCCCACAGGGCTATCTCGTGCCCCAGGCCCGAGACGTAGGCCTCGAAGTCAGGGGCGTTGAGCGGCACGGAATGAAAGGCGCAGTACACGCATTTCTTCACGCAGAACGGGACGTGGATGTAGAGCAGCATGGTTGTTCCGGACGGGGGGGTAGGCGCCCCCCCGCCAGCACAGGCTTACCAGGCCGTTGAAAAAGTGCAATCTATCTCTGCTGTCCTTATCCCTAGAGCCTCGCAAAGCTCGGCAAAGGGCTAAAGCGCTGCGTCAGTAAAAAAATCCAGACCGCTTATGTATGCGCAATACAGCTCTGCTCTCGATATCTGTAAGACTCGCATACGCTCGTCTAACAGCTAGTCGGATTGCGCGCCCTGGATTTTTTCACTTCCTTGCATCTCACACTTTTTGAACGGCCTGCGGGTGTTGTTCTTCCAGCGGTCAGTTACGCGGCGCGCACGCCCATGGCAAGGGGGACCGCCGCACCGCGTGTTCGCCCTGCTATACTCCCATGATATTATAGCCCGAATCCACGAAAATGGTCTCGCCCGTGGTGCCTGACGAGAGTTCCGAGGCCAGGTACAGGGCGCAGTTGCCCACGTCGTGGATGTCGATGTTGCGGCGCAGGGGCGCGTGTTCCTCGATGCGCGAGAGGATGGTCTTGAACCCGGAGATGGCGGACGCGGCCATGGTCTTGACCGGCCCGGCGCTGATGGCGTTGACGCGCACGCCGCGCGCGCCCAGGTCCACGGCCAGGTAGCGCACGCAGGCCTCCAGCGCGGCCTTGGCCACGCCCATGGCGTTGTAGTTGGCCACCACCTTGCCCGAGCCGTAGTAGCTCATGGTCATGACCGACGCGCCGGGGGAAAGCTGGTCCTCGAAGGCGCGGCACAGGGCGACCAGGGAATAGGACGAGACATCCAGGGCGATGCGGTAGCCTTCGCGGCTGGTGTCGATGAAGCGGCCCATGAGGTCTTCGCGGTTGGCGTAGGCGATGGAGTGCACGATGACGTCCACGCCGCCCCATTTTTCACGCACCAGATCGGCGGCGGCGGTTATTTCCGCGTCCTCGGCCACGTTGCAGGGAAATATGAATTCGCCGCCCAGCTCTTCGCTGATGGGCTCGATGCGCTTGCGGATGGGCTCGACCGCGTAGCTGAACGCGAGGCGCGCGCCCTGCTCATGGAATTTCTTGGCCACGCCGTAGGCAATGGACCGCTCGTTGACCACGCCCAGGATGAGGGCTTTTTTTCCTTTCAGAAGCATGACGTCCTCCTTGTCATGCGGCACCCTACCACCATTCGGGTGACAAATCCAAGACATGGGAATGGCGGCGCGTGGCGCGGCAGGAGGCGATGGCGCTTCCGATCTCGCCCAGCCCCTTCCACTCCATCCCCGTGGGATCGATGCGGTTTACCGGATCGTCCAGGCAGTGGCCGTACACGTCCGGGTCGCCGCCCTTGAGGCCGAGCGGGGCACCGGTTCCAGATTCCAGTTGTCAATTTGGCTCAGCATCATTCGCTGGCACGACGTAGAGTGGCAACCAATATGTTTCGTAGTGATGCCTCAAGGGACAGAGGAAAATCAGGCCTGGGGAGAATGTAGTCACTGCACACAGGCAATTGCTTTGTACAAGTTATAGCGTTTGATTCTCTGACTAGATCGGCTAGCGTTCCGAGGGGCATGGAGCGATCCGACAAGAGTCCTTGGACAATTTTAGATTGCAACAGCACAGTATTGTTCATATTTTGAACATTTTCCTCGGTTAGCGTGGTGCCCTTCGTTGCTCTGCAATTCATCACCAGTTTTAGCTGCATCATGTTGCGTATCAAATCGCCATTCAGCGCTCTTGCATATGACGCCTGAATATCGCGCAAAGAAGATATGCAAACGGCAATTCGTCGGGCTCCGCTACGTGTTGCGCAATGTTCTAGATACCAATTTGAAATTGAAATGCATTTAGTAAGTATTGAAGTAGAGACTACAAAGTCAGGAAAACTTGAAATATACGATGAAGAAATGTTGAACAATAAAAACATGGACGATACAGCATTTATAAAATCATCATCGCTATTCCTTACAGCTTGAAATGCCTTAAGCACAATGTAGTTTGATATAATCTGAAAATACCTGCTAATTGACTCATATTCAATGCTGCCATCATGCAATGGCGGTGTGCAGTGCTTCTTATTGGCGATGTTCGTTAGAATGTTCTCAATTGTGCTGTATTTTTCTGTTATTTTTTGAGCAGTTGGCGTGAGAACGCCATTCTTCAGCGCATATTCCGCAGCGAGAGACAGGTCGGCAACTATTTTCTTTTCCAACAGACTAGGGCTACTTTTGAGAGACGCAATGGGAAAGAATGCATTATCATTATTTGCCATTGCCGGGAATAATTCTTCATAGCTGCTGGCAACTTTTGACTGCGCATCATCTTCATTCTGCGCGTATGATCTGCATGCAAACAGCAGCATAATGAAAATTAAATATACCGTTAGAATATTGATCGATGAATACCGCATATTTCTACCCTTAAACGCCCCCTCACTCTCATGCTGAATGAGGGGGCCATGGTTATTATCTTTTAGAAATGGGACTTTTTGGAGCACTATACTGCTGAATACGCTGCTCGTAATAGTCTTTCAAGACCTCGCCCCCCTTCTTCACGGTATCTTTGTTGCAATCATTCCAGTCCTGATATCCGTGGTTATTCAATGCAATGCACGCGTCTTCGTCGAGCCCCTTGTAGCATCGCCCCTGTAATTCATCGAAATTGCGGTATGTTTCCTTGCAAGTGGAGGCCATCCCTGTGGGATCAATCCGATTGACCGGATCGTCCAGGCAATAGCCGTACACGTCCGGGTCGCCACCCTTCAGGCCCAGCGGGTCTTTTGCCATGAAACGGCCCACCTCGGGGTCGTAGTCGCGGACGCCGAAACGGATGAGGCCCGTGGCGCGGTCGTGCAGGCCGCCCGCGTAGCCGAACGGGATGGACAGCGTTGCCCCGGAGTTCCCGCCGGACGCGGCCCCGGACGCGGGACCAGTCTCGTCCACGATGCAGCCGAAGGTGTCGTACGCGATTTCATGTATCACCTTTCCTGCGGCGCTGGCAACGACGCGTAGCGAGCCGATCTGGTCGTAGAAGAGGTGCAACGGCTCGCCATCCACCAGCGCGGCGTGCGGCAGGCGCGCGGCAGGGGCGTAGAGGAATTCGAGCATGGCGCCCGATGCCGCGTCGTACAGGGCGGCCAAGCGCTGCGGCGTCTCCCACAAATATTTGGCCGTGCAGCGGCCATTCTTGTAGCGTGCGGTGCGGCAGCCCTGGCCGTCGTACTCGTAGGACACGAGCACGCCGTCCGGCCGCGTGACCTGCATGAGACGGCCATCGTTGGCGTATTCGTAGTCGATCTGCTCGCCGCGCACGTATTTGCGGTTGCACATGGCGCGGATGTCGTGGCGGAACACCAGCGGCCCGGCGGCGTCAAGATGGTCTCCCGCGCCGCTGTAACGGTAGTGGCGCGCCTCAATGCCGCGCAGCAGGTTGCGCTCCACGGAACGGCGGCCCTTGGCGTCGTAGGCGTATGCCTCCACGGCTACGCCGTTGCGCGCCACCGAGGCCAGCCGCCCGGCCTTATCGTAGCCATAGGCCCACTCGATGCGCCTGCCGCCGCAGATTTCGGTCCTGGCCGCGATGCGGCCATCCGGGCCGGGTTGCATAAAGCAGGCGTAGGGCGGTTCGGCCCCGTCGCGCAGGGGCGAGGTGGGCTCGGGCTGGGGTTGCGGCATCGCTTGCGGCTGGGGCTGGGATTGGGGCATGGCCTCGGGCTGGCCCGTGACCTCGTCCTCCACAAAACAATCCATGTGGCCGCGCCCGCGCGGCAAGGCGTCGATGGCGGCCTGGTCCAGAATGCGGGCGGAGCCGTCGGCAAAACGGACACGGAACATCCGGGTTTGGACGGGCATAGAGGGCATGACATTCTCCTTGATTGGCAAAAGGTTGGCGTAAACCCTTCCCGCCCATGCACACGGCGCGGCGCATCGGTGGACGCAGGGCGCGACAAAGCGCCTGCGCGGCGGCGTGCGTGCGCGGCAGGTGGGGAACGTCCGCGTGCCCGGTATCCGCAACGGGGCGGGCACGGCGGCTATCTGTGGGACAATGGGGAGGCGTGGCTCTGGCCGAA
The DNA here is from genome assembly GCA_050251715.1 of Desulfovibrionaceae bacterium. Taxonomy (GTDB): domain Bacteria; phylum Desulfobacterota; class Desulfovibrionia; order Desulfovibrionales; family Desulfovibrionaceae; genus JBFWMG01. Next base: position 122,375 of record JBFWMG010000007.1, read on the forward strand.
AGCGGCCCTCAATGGTCGCCGACAACGGCGAGGCGGCCATTCTCGCAGCTGTCGGGGTGGTTTTACCACATCAACGGGATGTCATGTAAGAGGCAAGCGTTAGTTTGTGCCTGTTCCGCAGCCACTGAACGGGTCATTCGACGGTAATGCCACAAGATTACAACCAATAAAACGTCACCACACCACCAGCGCCAGCCATGGCCGTCGTCGCGCAGCACAGGCCGGGGCTGTCTTCCTTATTCTTCCTCACCAGACCATTTTCCCGTCCGCCATCCCTTTCCCTCACCGCCGCGCCATGCTTTCCATCTTTTCCGTGTCTCTTCCCGCCCCCGGCCAAACCTTCGCGGGGGCACAACACGCTCAATCGTGCGCCTTCGCCTTCCCCAACCCGCAGTTTTTGGAAAAGAGATGGGTGGAGGATGGGGGTCTGGGGGAAGGAGGCGGGAAGAGAAAAACCTTTTTTCGCGCAGAAAAAGGTTTTTCTCTTCCCGCCTCCTTCCCCCAGCGCCGTTATTTCTTCTCGTCGCACGCCGCGCACACCGCGCGCAGTTCGCGTTCGTAGCGCTCGTTTTCGCTGTACAGGCAGCCGCAGTATTGCTGGCGGTAGAGACCCCACTCCTTGGAGGTGTCGATGCCCTGTTGCCAGCCGGTGCGGAAGTCGCGGTACAGGAAGGCGGGCGCGCCGCCGCCTGCCATATCGCGGCCCACCTGGGCGATGACGTCGTGCTTTTGGCGCCTGGAATAGAGCAGCGTGGAGGTGAAGGCGTCGAAATTGCCGCGCGCGGCGATCTGGCGGGTGCGCTCCAGGCGCAGGGCGTAGCAGTGGAAGCAGCGGTTGGCCTCGCGGTGGCTCACGGCGCGGAACCAGGCCTGGGGGTCGTACTCGTTGTCCTTCCAGATGACGGGGATGCCGAGGCGTTCGGCGGCCTGGGCGGCCGCCTCACGGCGGCGCAGGTATTCCTGGAGCGGATGGATGTTGGGATTGTAGAAGAAGCCGGTGACCTCGAACCCCTCGGCAAGAAGGCTGCGGACCGTGCTGATGGCGCACGGTCCGCAGCAGATATGCACAAGCACGCGGGGCATGGGAGGGCAATGCGCGCCGGGAGGCGCGGCTAGCGGACTCCCGCCGTGACATGCACGGTGCGGCCCCATTTCTGTTCCATCTCGATGAGCTGCGCCCGCTTCTTGTTGAGCAGATAGGCGGCCAGTTCGGGATGCGTGGCATACTCCACGATCTCGGGGCAGTTCTTGGCGCGCAGGAGGCGATACAACTCCTTGATGGCCTGGAGCGACTGCCATTCCATGTTGCGCCGGGTGCCCGAACCGCCGCAGCAGGGGCAGGTCTCGGTGGACACGGCCAACGCCGAGGTGCCCATGCGCTGGCGCACGACCTGGAGCAGGCCGAACTTGCTCATCTTGCCCACATCGTAACGGGCGCGATCGCTCTTCATCTGCGTCTTGAGCGTCTTTTCGACCTCGCGGCAGTGCTTGGAATCCTTCATCTCGATAAAATCGATGACGATCTGGCCGCCCACGTCGCGCAGCTTGAGCTGCTGGGCGATGACCTCGGCGGCCTCCATGTTGGTCTTGAGCGCCATCTCCTGGAAATTGGACTTGCCGCCGATCTTGCCGGAGTTGATGTCCACGGCCATGAGCGCCTCGGTCTGGTCGAAAACCAGACGGCCGCCGCTGGGCATGTGCACTTCGCGGGCATAGATCTGCTCCACCTGCTTTTGCAGGTTGAAGCGCTCGTAGAGCGAGCAGTCCTCCTCGGCGTAGAGCTTGATGAGGCTCAGGTTGCGCGGGGCCACCAGCGAGGAGAAATCCTTGAGCCGCTGCACGGTTTCCGGGTCGTCCACCCATACCTCGCCGATGTCCTCGGTCATATAGTCGCGGATGGCGCGGGTGGCGAGGTCGGGCTCGCGATGGATGAGGTTGGGCGCGTCCACTTCGCGGCCACGGGCGCGCACCTCTTTCCACAGCCTCTTGAGGAACTGGAAGTCCTTGGAAAGGTTGGTCTTGCTTTCGCCCGTGCTGGCCGTGCGCACGATGATGCCCACGCCCCGGTCGGACTTGAAGGAATCGATGACCTGCTTCAGGCGGTCGCGTTCCTTTTCGTCTTCGATCTTGCGGGACACGCCGATCTGCTCGCGGCCCGGCGTGAGCACCAGATGGCGGCCCGGCAGCGACAGATAGGAGGTGAGGAACGCGCCCTTGCTGCCCACGGGCTCCTTGACGATCTGCACCAGCACTTCCTGGCCCGCCTTGAGCACCTTCTGGATGAGCGGATACTTGTGCTTGGAGGCGTCGTGGTCGGTGAGGTAGTATTCGGGGTGGACTTCGTCGATTTGCAGGAAACCGTTCTTGACCGCGCCATAATTGACGAACGCGGCCTGAAGGGCGGGATCCACGTTGTTGATGATGCCCTTGTAGATGTCACCCTTGTTCTTCTGCTGGTGGAGCATCTCCACATAGTATTCCTGGATGACCGCATCCTCGGCTATGAGCACCTCCACCTGTTCGCCGGGCAACACACTGATAAACATCTTTCTCTTTATCTTTTTCGACATACACTCCTCGGAAATTGGGTAAAATTGTATAAAAAAATGAAAAAATCCTGAAAAATCACAAATTTTTTCGGCGTGCCACCCGCACGGCCAACAGGCTGGACCCGGACTGGAACCAGCCAGCGGCCAGCCACGGCCACACCGCGACGGGGCGGACGCGGCGCATACCGTGGCGCTTAGCCAGCGGACAAGCCACGTTGCGGCTGACAGCCCGCAACCCCAACGGACAGCCCGCGTAGGCCAGCGGCCCCGTCGCGCTCCACCAGCGGACAGCCAGCGAGGCCATCATCGAGCCGTGTTGCGGCTGGGGGGCCGACTGGGCGGCGGGCCAACGGGTCGACAGGGCGGCGGGGGGCCGTCGCCTGCGTCAGCCCTGGTACTTGCCCGTCTCGGGCACGCCGTAAAACATCTCGTCCAGGTCCGCGCCGGTCGCACCGCCCTGCCCCGCGCGGTCCTGCGCCATGGGCTGGATGCGCTGCGCGGCCAGCAGATCGCGCACCACGCGCCGCACCAGCGCCGCGCCGTCCGGCCCGTCCAGGGCCAGGGCCATGGCCAGTTGCGCCACGGTCTGCGGCCTGCGGCGCAGGGACGCATACACCGCGTCGGCCACGGCGGCGTCCGTGCGGGGCTGGCCCGCATGGCGGTCGCGGCTCAAGGCCGCCGCGCCATCCGCCGCGCCAACGGCCATGGCGGTGCCGGAACCGGGCGCATCGGCCGCCGGAGCGGGTGCGCCCGCGCGCGCCGCGCCCATGGCCACGCGCCACATGGACAGCGTTTCGGGCGGCACGGGCAGCGCCTTGGCAAATGCGCCGGGCCGGGTCATGGTGACCACGTCCACCCGGTCGGGCGCGAGTCTGCGCACATAATCAGCCAAAAGCGCGAGACTTTCCTCGCTGTCGTTCACATCCCGCACCAGCAGGATTTCCAGATACAGCTTTCCGGCGAACCCGGCGCGAAAATCCAGGATGCCCTGGGCCACACCCGCGGCGGTGAGGCCGAAGCAGGGACGGTTCACCCGCGCGAACTCGCGTTCGGCCAGGCTGTCCAGCGACGGCAGCACCACGTCGGCGGCGGCGCATTCGCGGCGTACATCGTGGTTGCCCAAAAGCGTGGCGTTGGTCAAGACCGCGACCGGAATTTCCGGAAGAATGGCGCGGCATCCGGCGATGATGGCGCCCAGGTCGCTGTTGAGGCACGGTTCGCCCGAGCCGCCCAGGGTCACGTGGTCGATGGGCGAGTAGACGTGCGCCTTCCAATGGGCCAGTTCGTCGAGCACGGCGCGCGCCGGGACATAGGGCGCGCGCTCCATGGTGCGGCGCGTGGTGGCGCCCACCTCGCAGTACAGACAGTCAAAGGAGCAGATGCGGTCGCCCAGCAGGTCAAGCCCAAGGGAACGGCCAAGGCGGCTGGAGGCCACGGGGCCGAATATGTAGTTGTATTCCATAGTGGGTGTCCTGTACGTTGGCCACGCGGGCCGTGTGTGGGGCAGGCGGCGTGGCGGACCTTGACACGGCGGGCGGCGGCACGTACCCCGTTCGGGCATCCTGGGAGCTGCGTCGGCGGCATTTGGGGCCAGACGGCCCCACACTTCCCCTGGGTTTTCCGCCCAAGGCGAAGAACGCGACAAGGTTGCGCCGTGCTCCAGCGGCAGCGCGGCCAGGCTCCGCCAAGGGCGTGGCCGCTGCGCCATCCGGAGCATGCGCCTGCCGCGTCTTTTCCGCTCCCTGCACTATAGGAGAAAACACATGCCGTGTGAAGGTGAATTGGTACTTCTGGTCAGCCCCAAGGGCAAGCGATATCTGCGCCGGGTGGCGTCGGGCGAGGAGTTTCACTCCAATGACGGCCATTTTCCCTTGGGCGCGCTCACGGAAGTGGCGTTCGGCGGCCTGGTGCGCACGCACATGGACCGCGCCTACCGGGTGCTGCGGCCCTCGCTGTACGACCTGGTCATGGGCGTGAAGCGGCAGACGCAGATCATCTATCCCAAGGATATCGGCTACATCATCATGCGGCTTTCCGTGGGACCGGGCAAGCGCATCATCGAGGCGGGCAGCGGTTCGGGCAGCCTGACCGTGGCGCTGTCGTGGTTCGCGGGGGCGACGGGCAAGGTCTACACCTACGAGCGGCGGCCCGAGTTCCGGGATTTGTGCGGCCGCAATCTGCGCTGGGCGGGCCAGGGCGACAACGTGGAGCAGTTCAACCACGACATTGCCGAGGGATTTTTGCAGACCAACGTGGACGCGCTGTTTCTGGACGTGCGCACGCCGTGGGAATATCTGGACCAGGCCGTGGCGGCGGTGGCACCGGGCGCGCCCATGGGTTTTTTGCTGCCCACGGTCAACCAGGTGAGCGAGCTGGTGGCCGCGTTGCAGGCGGGCCCGTTCGACGGCATCGAAGTGCTGGAGATCCTGGTGCGCCGCTGGAAGACGGTCCCGGACCGCATGCGCCCGGACGACCGCATGGTCGCCCACACGGGTTTCCTGGTGTTCTGCAGGCAGCAGGAGCGGGATGCGGCAGATGAGAATATGATCCAGGAGGCCTCTGACTCGACTTCAGATCAAACAATTTCCTAGAACCTGCTTAGCATATACACTGCTATGTTCGACATATTTCGCAAGCCAGATAAATTGCATGAAGAAATTAGCAAACTCTACAATGAGCTTGCATTTTGTTCCACAACAGAACCTACAAACGACAGTCGAATAATATCGCAATTTCGTCTTACAGAAGAGCTTGTCAGCTCTAGGGGAATACGAGCAATATCCGTTAACACTGGAAGGCCATATTCCTGTGCCATTCATCAATTTAATAAAAATGGATCATTTTCAACAAAGTCTCCATACTATATTAGTTATAGAAGTGGGAATTGGAGAATCTCAGGCATCCGCCATATTGTTCAACTCCATATTTCCAAAGACAACAATTATGGGTTTGAAGTTTCTGGAGTTAATAGCGGGGTTGTTCGTGAAATTGGTGTCCGAGTAATAGAGTATGACACCAAACAACATATGGCGCTTAATCTAAAAGATATAAGTCGAGCACTTAAAGGTCGCAAAATTATTCATCCGATTGACATGCAAGCCCTCGTAGCCTCGGCTCAAAAGTGTGGTCATATCATAAAAATGTAATATCTTATACAAGCCTCCTCACCGCAACACCCGCTCCCCCAACAAACTCTGCACATCACGCCGCGCGTCGAGGATGGCGTGGATGAAGACAGTGTTCGCCTCGCGTCGGTAGAGGATGCGGTACGGCTTTTCGTGCAGTTCGCGGTAGGTGAGCACGCCGATGCGCTCCAGCTCCGGGGGGATGTCGCCACGGTCCGGCAGCGCGGCCAACGACAGGATCGCGCCTTCCAGACGGTCCAGCATCGCGTCCGCCAGCTCCTCGCCCTCGCGCGCGGCGATGAAATCCCCGATGTCGTTCAGGTCGCGTACCGCCTGATCCGTCAGCAGCACGGCAAACGGCGTGCCTTTCGCCGCCCGCGAACCTTTCTTCGCCCCCGCCTTCGCTCCCTGCCCGGCTTCTCTCGCCGGGCCGCGACCGCCGCCGGGCATCAGCCCCGCTCCTGCCCGCGCCGCGCCCGCCGGGCGCGGGCCGCGCCGAACGCCTCGGCCGCAGGCGTGAGCCGCCCTTCCTCCACATCCCGACCGCTCATGGCCAGGATACGCAGCATGGCCAGGCTCTCCTGCATGCGCTCATACTGTTCGATGCCCATGAGCACTGCCCGCGCCTCGCCGTTTTGCGTGATAACCACCGGCGCCCCCCCCTCGTCCCCAACCTGCCGGATGATCTCCGACGCGTGCGCCTTCACATAACTCACTGGCTTCACCGCCTCGCTCAGCTTCATGCCCGCCTCCTTGCTTTGACCATAATATAGTTCGAATAATAGTCATGGTCAACGCGAGGTGCTCATGACCACACCACTGCCGCCCTGCCGCCATGTCCCCCTCATAACCCGCTACGCATACAGCATTATCACGCCTTTCTCCCCGCTTCCAGCAGGGATGGACATTTCAGGAATGCACGAAAAACACATGTAATACCAATCAATTACAAATTTCTTCTTGCAATTCGCAAACAGTGTGGTAGTTGCCAAGTTTGGTCCGAAAAATACCGACCACGGACCCGGAAACGACACCTGTCCCCACGGAGAAGCCATATGACCCGCAAAGACCGTACCGAAGGCATTTACAGCAGGCGCGAAGTGCTCGACGAGAGCGAACGCCGCCAATACTACCTCATCCAGCTCAAGGATCTGCTCCACTACGCCTACCGCTACTCGGAAGACGTGAAAAAGCGCTTTGACCGCGCCCAGTTCAATGTGGACAAGTTCAAGACCCTGGCCGACCTGAAACACATTCCCATCCTCAAGAAGAAGGAACTCATCTTCCTGCAATCCATGGGACCGCGCCTGGGCGGCCTGCTGACCAAGGATCTGGGCGAACTCAAGCGCGTGTTCCTGTCGCCCGGCCCCATCTTCGATCCCGAAGACCGCCAGGACGACTACTGGGGCTGGACCGAAGGTTTTTATGCCGCGGGCTTCCGCTCCGGCGACCTGGCGCAGGTGACCTTCAACTACCACCTCGCCCCGGCGGGCCTCATGTTCGAGGAGCCGCTCAAGAACCTGGGCTGCGCCGTGATCCCCGCCGGACCGGGCAACACCTCCACCCAGCTCGAAATCATGCAGAAGCTGCGCGTCACCGGCTACATCGGCACGCCCAGCTACCTCATGCACCTGGCGCAAAAGGCCGAGGAATCCGGCATCAACCTGCGCAAGGACCTGTTCATGGAAGTGGCGTTCGTGACCGGTGAAAAATTCTCCGAAAAAATGCGCTCCACCCTGGAAAAGAAGTTCGACTGCATCATGCGCCAGGGCTACGGCACCGCCGACGTGGGCTGCATAGGCTACGAATGCTTCCACAAGACCGGCCTGCACATCGCCAACCGCGCCTATGTGGAGATCTGCCACCCCGACACCGGCATCCCGCTCAAGGACGGCGAGGTGGGCGAAATCGTGGTCACCGCCTTCAACAAGACCTATCCCCTCATCCGCCTGGCCACGGGCGACCTTTCCTTCATCGACCGCAGCCCGTGCGCGTGCGGCCGCAGCAGCCCGCGCCTGGGCAACATCGTGGGCCGCGTGGACACCACCGCCCGCATCAAGGGCATGTTCGTGTACCCCCATCAGGTGGAGCAGGTCATGGCCCGCTTCGAGGAGATCAAGCGCTGGCAGATCGAGGTCACCAACCCCGGCGGCATCGACGAGATGACCCTGGTGGTCGAGGCCAGCAACTTCAAGCGCGAAGACGAACTGCTGGCCATGTTCCGCGAACGCATCAAGCTGCGCCCCACGCTCATCGTCAGCGCGCCCGGCTCGCTGCCGCCGCAGATCCGTCCCATCGAGGACAAGCGGAAATGGGATTAACCCGCACGCTCGCCGGATGCGTCCGGCTGCTGTGCCTCATATGCCTTCTGGCCGGGGGGTGCGCCGCCAAGGCGCAGCCCCCGGCAACAGAGGCCGATAACGCCGCACGCCCAGCCACCGGGGCACAACCGGCCAATGGGACACAACCGGCCACCGGCGCGCCGGGCCGCATGATTGACCCGGTCGAGGGCGCGCTGCTCCTGCCCGGGGGCGCGCCGCTCGATGACGCGGCCATGGCCGCCCTGGCGGGCAACGCGGGCTATGTGCTCATCGGCGAGGGGCACACCTCGGCCTGCGACCACATGGTCCAGACCCGGCTCATCCGCGTCCTGTCCCTGGCCAACACCGCCGCCCAGCCCCCGATCCTCGGCATGGAGATGGTGGCCACGGACGCGCAGCCCGTGTTGGACCGGTTCAACGCCGGAAGCCTTGCCCTGGCCGACCTGCGCGACGCCCTGGACTGGGACACGGCCTGGCGGCACGACTGGAACGGGTACGAACCCATCTTCGCCCTGTCCCGCGAACCGGGCATGCCCCCTGTCTATGCCTTGAACCTGCCCAGCCGCGTGGTGCGCGACGTGGTGCGCAAGGGAATCGAGGGCATCGACCTGGCGGATTTGCGATATCTGCCCTCACAGGTGGTCCTGCCCGCCGAGGAACAGATCGCCTCGCTGCAAACGGTGTTTGGCCAGCACATGGCCATGCGCGCCGGGCACGGCAACGCCACGCGCGTGCACGGCAACGCGGAAGCCGCCCCGGCCACTGACGCGCCAGCCGACGCCAACGGCAGCGCGCCCGCCCCCGACCTGCAACGTTTCCTGGAAGTGCAGTCGCTGTGGGACTCGGCCATGGCCGAGCAGGCCGCCCTGCTGCGCACCCGGTTCGGCGTACCGGTCATCATCATTGCCGGATCCGGACACGTGGAGGCGGGCTGGGGCATCGCCCATCGCCTGGAAACCTTTGATCCCACGGGCACGTCGTTCGCCATCATGCCGTGGCGGGGCGGCAAGCCGCCCGAACCGGGCATGGCCGACGCCTTTTTCTATTGCCCGGAAATCCACACCAGCCGCCTGGGCTTCACGTTGGAGTTTCACAGCGACAGGGCCGTGGTTCTCGACGTGACGCCCGGTTCCAAGGCCGAGGCGGCGGGCCTTGCGCCCGGCGACGTGCTGCGCGCCGCGCAGGGCATGGCCGTGGACTCGCTCTGGACGCTGCACAAGGCGGGCGTGGCGGCCCGCGACGCGGGCGGCACGCTGACCCTGGACGTGGAGCGCAACGGCGCGCCCCTGTCCCTGGCCATAGTTGTCGTGGACGAGGACTGATACGCGCGGGACGCGCCATTTCCATGCCTGAACTCCCGGAAGTCGAAACCATTGCCCGTGGCCTTGCGCCGGAACTCGCGGGGCGCACCGTCGTTGCGGTGGAGCTGCGGCGGCCCGCCAGCGTGCAGGGCGACGCGGCCCTGTTCCGCGCCACCCTGCCCGGCAGCCGCATCGCGGACGTGGGGCGGCGGGCCAAGCTGCTGCTCGTGCGCCTGGACAGGCCCGCAGGGGGCCGCACCCTGGCCTTCCATCTCAAGATGACGGGCCGCTGCTACCTGCCCGAACCGGACGCCGCGCCCGGCAAGCACGCGCATCTCGTGTTCGCGCTGGACAACGGGCGCAGCCTGTTCTTCGAGGACGCGCGCACCTTTGGCTACTGCCGCCTGTTCGGACCGGGAGAGCTGGAGGGATGGGATTTTTATCGGACGCTGGGTCCGGAACCGCTGGAAATCGGCGCGGCGGCCTTTGCGGCCCTGTTCGCAGGCAGGCGCGGGCGCATCAAGGCGCTGCTCATGGATCAGACGGTGCTGGCGGGCATCGGCAACATCTATGCGGACGAGACCCTGTTCCGGGCGGGGATTCGGCCCGACACCCCGGCCGACCGCGTGCCCGCCAAAAAACTCAAAAGCCTGCATGGCCACGTGCAGGCGGTGCTGGCCGAGGCCATTGCGGCCTGCGGCAGCTCCATCAGCGACTACCGCGACGCGCACGGCAACGCGGGCGCGTTCCAGAACACGTTCCAGGCCTATGGCCGCGCGGGCGCGCCCTGCGTGCGCTGCGCCACGCCGCTTGTGGCCATCAAGGTCGCGGGCCGCACCTCCACCTACTGCCCCCACTGCCAGCGCTGACAACCCGGCGCATTGCGGCCGCTCATGGCACGGCAGGCATGCCTACCGTGCCGCCGCCCCCCCCGGGCAGGGCGCTACATGGCGCCCCGGCCCATGTTGATACCCGTGGCCTCGGCCGCGTGGATCATCTGGGCGTCGACCGGGACGCGGCGCACCACGCCCGCCAGGCTCTCGATGGGCACCAGCTCGATGTTGGGCGTGCGCAGCGCCACCATGACGCCGAATGTCCCCTTGGCCGCCGCATCCACCGCCGCCACGCCCAGGCGCGTGCCCAACACGCGGTCAAAGGCGCAGGGCGAGCCGCCGCGCTGGATGTGCCCCAATACCGTGGTGCGCACCTCCAGGTCGATGCGGTCCTTGATCTGCTTGGCCAGGTACATGCCCACGCCGCCCAGCTTGGCCACGCCCTGCAAACGCCCCTCGGCCTCCTCGGCGGTAATCACGTCGCCGCCCATCTCGCTGGCGCCCTCGGCCACCATGATGACGCTGTACGGGCTGCCGCCCTTGGCCCGGAACCCGATTTTCCTGACCACGTTGTCGATGTCGTAGGGCACTTCGGGGATGAGGATGATGTGCGCGCCACCCGCAATGCCCGCCTCCAGGGCGATCCATCCGGCGGTGCGGCCCATGACTTCCAGGATCATGACCCGATGGTGGCTGCGGCCCGTGGTGTGCAGCCGGTCCATGGCGTCGCACGCCACTTCCACGGCGGTCTGGAAGCCAAAGGTGTAGTCCGTGCCTTCCAGGTCGTTGTCGATGGTCTTGGGGATGCCGATGACCGGCGCGCCGAGCTTCTGGAAATTGTAGCCCAGTTCTATGGTGCCCTCGCCGCCCACCACGAACAGGCAATCCAGGTCGTGGGCGCGGAAATGGTCGATGCACCGCTGCGAATAGTCGCGCACCACTATCTGGCCGTCGTCGTCCAGCTCGCGGTAGCTGAAGGGGTTGCCCTTGTTGGTGGTGCCGAGGATGGTGCCGCCCTGGGCCAGGATGTCGCGGGTGTTGCGCGTGGTCAGCTCCATGGTGTTGTTGAACACCAGGCCGTCGAATCCGTTTTCGAACCCGATGACCTTGGCGCCGTGCTGGATGACGGCCGCGCGCGTCACGGCGCGGATCACCGCGTTCAGTCCCGAACAGTCGCCCCCTCCGGTCAATATGCCCACTCGTTTGATCGCCATGCCGTCCTCCCAAGCTTTTCGTATGGTCCCAAAATCACTACATCCGCGTAAAAAGTCAAGCAATCGCCCATGCCACCCGCCCGCGCCCCCCGTTGCGAAAAATCATTCGGTCTTGACCTGGATCAAGGCGGGGGACGGTTTTTGGTGTATGATCCGGTCAACAACAAGGAGAAATACCATGCAACACATCCGCCTGAACGACATGAGACAGTTCAACGACCTGGGCATGAAGCGCACCCTGGTGCACGACTGCGCCGATTTCCGCATGCTCAACTTCAACTTCAAGGCCGGGCAGGAGCTGCCCATCCATTCCCACGACGCGGACGGCACCCTGTCCATCGTGGTGCTGGAAGGCTCGGGCTGGTTTCTGGGCGCGGACAACGCCACCATCGAGGCCCAGGCGGGCGACGTGCTCGTGTCCGCCATCCGCGAGCCCCACGGCATCCGCGCGGCCACGGAAATGCGCGTGGTGGTGTCCATCTGCCCGCCCATTTAGGGCATTTCAACCTTGAAAAAGATGAGATGCTCTTATGCATTTTGTTGAAATAATGCTTCATTATTTCAATTCCTCGCATTGTCTCAATGCTACAATGCGCTAGCGGGCGCCACCATGGGCGTGCTGGAAGTGACACAGGGAAGCGGCTGGATCTGGAAACTGAAGGGAGAGAAGCGGCTGGATCTGGAAACTGAAGGGAGAGAAGCGGCTGTTCCAGGCAATGCGGGCCCGCGCGCGCATGGGATGCCGCCCGCCCCGCACGCATGTGGCGGGGCGGACGACGAACGATCTAGAACCGCTCAAAATCCTCGTCACCCGAAGCCTCGGCCATGTCCAAGACAATACCACCCTTGGTTTTGGCGCCGGTGTCCGCCGTTGTCTGGCCATTGCCCGGGCTGATTGCCGCCGCAGGTGTTGTCCTGCCCTGTTGCAGCCTTGGCCTTGGCATGGCCACAGACACCCTTTTCGTCGCCTTGCGGCTGTCGCCGTTGGAGCTGACCGTGAAGAAACCCATTGTCTGCTGCAGCTCTTCGGCCTGGCTGGATAATTGTTCCGATGTGGCGGCAATCTCCTCCGATGCCGACGCATTCTGCTGCACCACCTGATCCAGCTGCTGCAACGCCTTGTTGATCTGGGCAAGCCCGGCACTCTGCTCCACGCTGCTGGCGGTGATTTCCTGGACAAGCTGGGCCGTCTTCTGGATGTTGGGCACCAAGGCGGTGAGCATCCGCCCCGCATCCTGCGATATGGACACGGTGCTCGACGACAACGCGCTGATCTCCGCCGCCGCCGTGCCGCTCCGCTCGGCCAGCTTGCGCACCTCCGCCGCGACCACGGCAAAGCCCTTGCCATGCTCTCCAGCGCGGGCGGCCTCGATGGCGGCGTTGAGCGCCAGCAGATTGGTCTGGCGCGCTATCTCCTCGATGATTGTTATCTTTTCCGCGATGTTGGACATGGCCGCCACGGCTTGGCCCACGGCTTTCCCACTCTTCAGGGCGTCTTCCGACGCGGCCAAGGCGATGTGCTCCGTCTGGCGGGCGTTTTCCGCGTTCTGATCCACGTTGGAGACCATCTCCTCTACGGACGAGGAGACCTCCTCCACGCTTGCGGCCTGTTCCGTCGCCCCTTGGGAGAGGCTCGCGGAAGACGACGCCAACTCCTCACTGCCAGACGCCACATTGCTCGTGGCGGTCTGGATGCCGCCGATGACGTCGGTCAATTTTTCCACCATGTCGCACAGGGCCGTGGCCAAAATGCCCACTTCGTCCTTCTGGGTGACATCCAGCCTGGACGTCAGATCACCTGTGGCGATCCTCTTGGCGAACGCGACCCCCTTGCCCAAGGGGCCGGTGATGCACCTCGTGATGAGCCAGGCGACCAGCACGCTGATGAGGATGGCCGCCGTCAGCGCCACCGCCATGAGCGTCGTTGCGCGGACACGTTCGGCCTCGGCGTCATCCACCGCTTGTTTCTTGGCCGGATCGATCTGCTGTTCCATGACTTTTTCCACGGTGCTGGCCATCTCCGCCACGTTCTTCGTGATCGTGCCGTCAGCCGCGTCTCTGGCCATGAGGCTCTTCCTGTAGTCGGCGGCAAGCGCTTCGTACTCGCCGAGGTACGCGGCGACCCTGTCGGCGGCCCGCTCCATCCTGGTCAATCCGGCAAGGGTGACGCGCCAAGCAGCCACGCCCTCCTTGGCCCTGCCCATGGCCGCCACGTAGGCATCCCAGTGCTCAACGGAATTATGAGCCGCATAATCGTGGGTCGCGACCTTGAGCTTGAGCACATTGGCAATGACCTCTTCATTCATGACCATGTCCACAGCGCTCCAGCGCACCATTTCAGAAATATGCGCGGCGGACTCGGCTTTTGTCTTGGCTGGATCGATGACCTCATTCATGGTCTGCAACAGGAAGGCCGCGATCTCATCCACCAGCGCGTCCCATTTGGTCAGCGTTGCCGCGCTCCGCGCCTTTGCTTCGGCGTACTCGGCGGAAAGCCTCCGCAGGCCGTCCACGTCCCCTTTGATTTTGTCCGCAACGCCGAGCAGGGCGGGCTTTGCCGCCAAAACGGCGCGCCACTCGGCCAAGCCCGACGCCATATCCTCGAATGCCTTGGACTGGGCGGCCATGTCCTCCGGAGTTCCCCGTAGTTGGTTTACCTTGATGGACAGGTTCAAGGCCATGGCCTTCTGGACCACGGATTCATTCATGACCATGTCCACATCGCCCCAAACCACGTATTCCTCCAATTGGGTTCCGACCGCATTCATGGAGAACCACCCCAAAAGCCCAAGGGCCGTCATGAGAAGAACCAACAGGCCGAATCCGAGCCCGAGCTTGACTCCTGTTTTTATATCTTTGAACCGCACAACAACCCCCTTTACTATTTTATGACAAATATCTAGAAGATGCTGCCGCCAATGACCATTTGTGTTGCCTAACACACAAGGACACCCGTTGCCATAAAAGACTAACAATACCAATATAGTATGATAGAGACACTTGCGGACGCAGCACATCTGAAAAGTCCGCCAAGGGTGAAAGAGCCGTCCCGGACCCCGATGGCTCTGGGCCATCGGGAAAAAGGACATACGCGGGGACGCCGCGAGGCTCCGGCCAGGAACGCGCCGCTGGCCCAGACCGCACGTCTCAAGGTGGTTATTCGCCTGATATGACGCCAGGATGACGGGCGGGAGGCGGCCGTGTTTCAGGCAAACAGGATCTGCCGGGCAGCGCGCCCCTGGTTGGGCATGCATGCCCTGACCCAATATGTCCCAAAAAAAGCCCCCGAGCCTGACGACGCGGGGGCTTTGCCGTTGCGCAAGGGTACGCCTACGAAATGGATGCCCCGCTGTTGCACATGAACTCCTTCACCAGCGGCAGGGAGTCGTAGTAGGCCATGGCCACCAGCAGGCTGTTGCAGCCCAGGGCACGGATGGATTGGTCGAGCAGCATCCAATCCGCGCCTTCAAACGCCTCGGCCATGTCCAGCCACGCCGAGTACTCGTTTTCCTCGCCCGCGAGCGCCTGCTTGATGTCATCGTCCAGGGGCAGCTGCGTCATGATCTCCTTCATGGGCATGCCGAGCAGCGCCTCCAGCAGGGAAAACAGCCCCAGCAGGTACAGGTTGTCCGGCGCGGCCTTTATGGAATCGCAGGCCGTTCCCACCATCTTGAAGAAGGTGGCGCGGTGCAGCGACAGCAGGAAGATCGGGGCGTTGTCCTTCTTGGGCGTCATGTCCGTCAGGATGATGAGCCGCAGCCAACTCTTCAGTTGGTTCCAGCCCAGCAGCACCAGCGCCTGTTTCACGGACTTGATCTTGTCCCGAAAGCTGAACGAGGCGGAGTTGAGATAGGCCAGCAGCCGGAAACTGATGGAGACGTCATGCTGGATAACGGTGGCCAGCCGGTCAAAATCGGGCTCCCTGCTCTCGATGGCTTGCAGCAGCCGAAACCGGGACGCCTCGTGCGAGGTGAGCTTCCGGCCGGCGATGATCTCCGGCCGGCGGAAAAAATAGCCCTGAAAAAGCGCGAAGCCCATATTGCGGGCCGCGTCGTAGGAAGCCACATCCTCCACGCGTTTGGCCACGGCGGTCACGCCCATGCCGTTCGCCTTGGCGATGGTCGCCTGCACGGCCTTGTGCTCCACCCCCAACATGTCGATGGTGACGTAGTCGAGGACGTCCTGAAACCCCGCGTCCAGCTTGCCCGTGAAATCATTGGCCGCGATCTTGTAGCCCGACTGCTTCAGCTGCACCATGGTCTCACGCATGCTTGCGTCAAGCAGCACCTCTTCAGGCACCTGAATCACGGTCTGGATTGCGGGCAAGGCATAGGGCACCTTGTCCAGCAACGTCTGCTGCGCAAAATTCACCCAGATGCGGTCATCGCTGCCAAGCAGTTCCGCCGCGCCGGAGATGGCGCTGGCCGCCACGTCGGCCGTGGCCTTGTCCATGTCCTCGATATTGGCGGATTCGGACCAGGATTCGCTACGGAACAGCAACTCATAGCCAACGGTGCGCTGTTTGCGGTCAAAAATGGGCTGGCGCGCCAAAAATGTTGGAATAAACCGCCCCTCACCATCGACAACCGGCATACCACACCCCTTTTGCTGGATGGTCAATGACCTGTTTCTACACAATTGCGCCTGTATCGTCCATTCCTGAACGCCCCCAAAATCCCCTGTTTCCGCCTGATCGCGCGACAATGGGCATGACATCCGCCATGAATTCCGTATACTGGCCACAACGATCGAATCCATGGAGGCCACCTGTGCAACAGACCGACACGTCTGTCTTCAGCATGCTTATGACGGCCCTGGCCCTGGGCATCATCGCCCTTGCGGCGGCCTGGCTTTTGCGCCGCACGCTGTTGCGGGCCGCGCGCCGCTGGGCCTACAAGCCCACCACCCCCATCGAACCGGACCGGTACGACGCCTTGGAAGGCGCCACCACCCCCCTGCTTTTTCTGGGACTTTTGTATCTGGGGCTGCATGCCGTGTTGCCGCACTGGGCGCAACTGGACCTGATGCGCAAGGGCTTCCTTTTATTGAGCACCTTTTACGGCGCGCGGCTCGCGGCCTTGCTGGCGGCATTCGCCCTGGAGCTGTACCTGCGCAGGCGCAGCGTGGAGGGGCTGGATTCCGGAGCGCGGGCGGCCCTGCCCATCATCAAGTCCATCATCTGGGTGCTGGCGCTGGCCTTTCTCATGGACAACCTGGGCTTCCAGGTCACGGCCATCGTCACCGGCCTCGGCATCGCCGGCGTGGCCGTGGGCCTGGCCGGCCAGGCCATCCTGGGCGATCTGTTCAGCTATGTGGCCATCCTCTTCGACCGCCCCTTCGAGATCGACGACTTCATCATCACCGGCGACGTGATGGGCACGGTGGAACACGTGGGACTCAAGACCACGCGGCTGCGCAGCCTGGGCGGCGAGCTCATCGTGTGCGCCAACTCCGACCTGACCAACTCCCGCGTGCGCAATTACAAGCGCATGGAGGAACGCCGTGTGCTCTTTACCCTGGGCGTGACCTACCAGACCGGGGCGGACGTGCTGGAAACCCTGCCCGGCGAGGTGCGGACCATCATCGAAGCCGCCCCCATGACCCGCTTCGACCGCGCCCACTTCAAGGAATACGGCGACTCGGCCCTGGTCTTCGAATGCGTGTATTATGTGTTGTCCAAGGAATACAACGATTACATGGACGTGCAACAGGCCATCAATTTCGCCATCAAGCGCCGCTTCGAAACGCTGGGCGTGGAATTCGCCTACCCCACGCGGACCTTGTTCCTCGTGAACCAGCCGGGCTAGGAGCGGGCCATGTTCGACATCTTCAAGGACACGCAGCACACCATTGGCACGGCTCCCGGCACCGTGGCCTACGTGGGCCAGGCCAGGGCGTTCACCCCCTGGATCGAACTCGTGCGCTACAGCGGGCCGGACATCGACGAAGCCTGCCTGGACGCCACGGAAGAGCAGCCAGCGCCCCAGCCGGACCGCGTGTCGTGGTACCGCGCGCGCGGCATACACGACACCGGTTTCGTGCAGCGGGTGGGCGCCTGGTTCGGCCTGCATCCCCTCGCGCTGGAGGACATCTGCGACACCACCCAGCGCCCCAAGGCCGAAGAACATGAGGCCGGGGTGTTTGTGGCCTGCAACGCGGTGCGCTACGACGCCACGGCCGCGCGCGTGGTCAAGGAGCACATCAGCTTCCTGTGGGGCGACACCTTCGTGCTCTCCTTCCAGCCCGCCGAGGACCAGCCGTCGCTGGACGCCGTGCTCGAACGCGTGCGCAAGGGCAAGGGCCGCATCCGCACCTGCGGGGCGGACTACCTGATGGTGGCGCTCCTCGACGCGGTGGTGGACGGGTATTATCCCGTGCTCAGCGCCATCGGCCAGGAGCTGGAAAGCATCGACGCCTCGCTCATGGCCCGCGAGGACGACGCCTCGCTGTTGGCCGCCTATGCCCTCAAGCGCGAGCTGCTCTTCATGCGCAACAGCGCCTGGCCGCTGCACGAGGCCATTGGCCGCATCGCCCGCGAGGAGATGGGCAATGTGGACGAACCCATCAAGGCCTATCTGCGCGACGTGCTCGACCACGCCCATCAGGTGGTGGAATCCCTGGACACCCTGCACGCCATTGCCTCGGGCCTGCTCGACGTGCATGTCTCCCTGGTGGGCTACCGCATGAACGCCGTCATGAAGATACTCACCACCATCGCCACCATTTTCATCCCCCTCACCTTTCTGGCCGGGGTGTACGGCATGAATTTCAGATACATGCCGGAACTGGAGTGGACGTGGGGGTACCCCCTCGTGCTGGCGGTCATGGCCGCGCTGGCAGGGGGCATGGTGGTCTACTTCAAGCGGCGCAAGTGGTTTTGATCCCACAACAAAAAGGCGCGAAAAAGAACACGAAAGAAGAGAAGGGAGCAGGCCGGACAGCGGTGCGCGCCGCCGGGATATGGGCAAAAGGGAAAGAGCCAGGCCGGACAACGCATACGGCAGGGGCGACCGCGCCACGCGTCCGCCAAACACCGTGGCACGCCGCCGTGCCCACGCGCGTTGCGCAACGGCCTGCTACCTGCCCATGCGCCCTGTTTGGAAAAGGATGAACAGGGGAGTGGAAAATCCCCTGGTTCCCCGGCTCACTCGTTCTGCATCTCGTCCACCAGCTCTTCAAGGCGCATGGCGGCCTCTTCGTTGGGTATCTGGCAGGTGCCCACCTTCTTGTGGCCGCCGCCGCCGTAGCGCAGCATCAGGCTGCCCACGTCCACCCGGCTGGTGCGGTTGACGATGCTGTGGCCCACGGAAAACACGGTGTTCAGCTTCTGCCTGCCCCAGATGACCTGGATGCTGACATTGGCCTCGGGGTACATGGCGTACATGGTGAAGCGGTTGCCGGGATGGATTTCCTCCACATCGCGCAGGTCGAGCACCAGCACGTTGCCGCGCACCTCGGCCCGCTCCTCGATCATGGCGCGGAACACCTGGTCGCGCTCGAAATACAACTCCACCCGCTCCTTCACGTCCGGCAGCAGCAGGATGTCCTCGATGGGCATGCTGCGGCAGTAGTCGATGAGGTTTTCCATGAGCTGGTAGTTGCTCACGCGAAAATTGCGGTGGTAGCCCAGGCCGGTGCGCGGATCCATGACAAATCCCAGCAGCACCCAGCCCCTGGGGTTCTCGATCTCATCGATGCCGAGGTTGGCGCTGTCGACCTTGTCCACGTAATGGAGCATCTTGTCGAACTTGTCGCCGTACTTTTCATGGCCGCCGAAATATTCCCAGATGACCCGCGCGCAGCTGGGCGCGGGTTTGGACGCGCCGCGAAAATCCAACGCCGTGCCCAGGCGCTCATCCTCGCTGGAGTGGTGGTCGAACCAGTAGCCGCACCCCTTGATGTAGGGCACGTTGGCCACGATATCCTCGGGATCGCCCGGATACTTGCCGTCCTGCACGTCCTTGGGGTGCACGAACATCCAGTTGTCCATAAGCCCGATATCCTTGAGCAGCACGGCGCAAGCCAAGCCGTCGAAATCGGATCTGGTGAGAAGACGCATCTGACTTACCTCGCTCATGCCGGTCGCGGGCACTTCCGGATCGTTTTCATTCCGTCACAATACCTTGCTCCTTCACACCTAGAGCAAAAGCCAACTCTTGGCAAACATCACGCCAAGATTGCATGCTTGGCCGCCATGCCGACGCGCTTTCCCGGGCCTTATCCGCGCGCGCACCAGCCCCATATGCCGCCGCCAATGGCGGCGGCCAGCCCGGCCAGCAGCAACGGGGCCGCGTACTGGGGATGTTCCGTCACCAGACAGAAGATGCCCGCAGCCAACGCCGCTATGCCCACCGTCGAGAGAATCGTGTGCGCCGGCAGACGGTTTTTCGGCGGCGGGGGAGGCGGCGCCTGCGGCGGCGCGGCATTGCGCGGCCTGCCGCAATGGATGCAATGCGGCGCCTGGTCGGAAATCTCCTTATGGCAGTCTGGGCAGCGTATCAGCGGCATGGGTCGGGTATCCTCGGGCGGCTTGCCACCCTGCCGCTATGTAGCGCAAGCCTGTCCGCGAAGCAACGTGCCAAGCGGCGTTTTGCCTTCAGGCGGCTGGAATTCTCCTGCAAAGCGGTTTATCATGCCGCATCGCCATGCACCAACCCCGGCGAGCGGAGCGACTCATGACCGAAGAAAAACAGACGCCCACATGGAAGCTGGCCAAGGTGGCTGCGGAAAACGAGGACGTCACCTCGGTATTCATCGAAGCGCCCAGGGACGCGAGGGGCAAAATGCTCGAACGCAGGCCCGGCCAATTCGCCACCATCCGCGTCAAGACCGGCGACGCCTGGAGCGCGCCCCATCCCTTCACCATCTCCTGCGACCCGGACCAGGACCAGGTGCAGTTCACCATCAAGAAGGCGGGCCGGTTCACCTCGGGCCTGCGCGACCTCAAGCCCGGTGCGGAAATCATGTGCCAGGGGCCGTTCGGCGTCTTCTGCAAGGACATCGACACCCGCGAGAACATCGTCATGATCGCGGGCGGCGTGGGCATCACGCCCTTCCTCAGCGTGCTGCGCTTTTTCCGCAAAAACAAGACCCACAACCGCGTGCTGCTTTTCTGGAGCAACAAGACCGTGGCCGACGCCTTTGCCCGGGATGAGCTGCGGGAAATGACACGCGAGCTTGACCTCACCGTGGTGCATGTCATAAGTCGCGAAGAGCCGCCCACAGACAGTGGCGGCGAACGCATCTTCTTTGAAAAAGGACGTTTTGACAGAAACATGCTTGAACGCCACGGGGCAGCGCCCAGCGCCTCCTTTTACCTGTGCGGCCCCCCGGCCATGCAGGACGCGGTGCTGGAGACACTGAACTCCTGCGGCATTGACGCGGGCAACGTGCAACGCGAGGCGTTCAAGTTCTGACGGCCAACCAGGCGGCACGCGCCGCCATCCGGCCCGGATCCAACCGGGCCGCAAAAGGAATCCCCATGATCGTTGTGGTGAAACTCTGCAAGGAATGTCCCTTCTGCCGCCGTGCCGATGCCGGACTCGGCCCCCAGTGCGCCGTGTCCAACCCGCCGGACCGCCCCATCCCCGAAGGCGACCAACGCCCCCAATGGTGCCGCCTGGGCAAGGAACAGGTTATCGTCAGGGAATTTCAATAGAAAGAGAACCGGATTACGCCGACCATCCTGGACAACCACGGCATGCCGCGTCCGCAATGGCCATGCCGCGTCCCAAAAGGCCCGCGTCCCTAACGGCCTGTGCGCCATGGACGCGGGCAGCACCTGCAACCGCGCCCCTGCGCGCCCCCCCCGCACGCCCGGCGGCTAGGACTGCCGGGCCAGCAGCAACGCCGCCATATCCTGCAACAGCGACGCGGCCGTGGCCAGCGACGCCTTGCGTTCCGGCCTGCCGTCCAGCCGCCGGAAGGCCCACATGGCCGTATACAGGCATTCGTCCTCGGACAACGAGGCCGCGTCACCGCGCCGCACCGCCGCGATGAGCGCCTGTTTCGCCCGCTCCCGGTAGACGATGGCGCGCTGGTAGGCGTCGCCCGCACGTTGCATGTCCGCTTCGGCGCGGCGCATCGCCGCGTTGGGCACAATCCTGCCCTTCACGGATGGAGCCGCATCGCGCGCGGCCTCAAAGGCTTGCAGATTGCGGATGAACTGGGCGTTGGCCTCCATGGCCTCGCGCATGGCGCGCGCATAGGCCTGCATGCGCTCGGCGGGATCATCCATGTCGGCCAGCGAGGCCAGCACGCCGCCCAGGCCGCGCGCCTGCGCCGCCGCAAGCCGGAACAGCTCCCTGGTCTCGTCCACGGCGAGGGGACGGGGCTTGCCGCTGGCGAAAACCCGTTCCTGCCTGGCGGCCCACGCATCCAGCGCGTCCGCGAACCGCGAGGCGTACAGGGAATACAAGAGCCGTTGCACGCCGGGCGCGAGCGCGTAGTCATACACCATGCGCCGGGCGGCCTGCAGATCGTCCGCCCCGGTTTCCAGGCCGGTCATGCGCACGCCCAGTTCCAGGTTGAGCGACTTGACGCCGGTAAGCAGCACGCCGCGCTTCACGGCCTGCGGATGGCTGCCCTTGGGATAATAGCCTTCGGCCAGCAGCCGCGCCACGGTATCGGCAAAGGCCCAGCGCACCACGCGGTCCTGGCCCGAGGTATCCGGCGCGAACCCCTGCTCCGGCCCGGCAAAGCCCGAGGCGTTTGCCATGGGCATGGTCACGTTGCCCGCCACCGCGCCCGTTTCGTTGGCCGATACGGCGGGGGGCATTGCCGGTCCGGCGTCGCGGGGCGGCAGGCTCTTGCCGATATCCGGCTCATGCGCGGGCGCGCCCACGCCGAACAGCTTCTTGCCAAGCTGCATGACCTTGTCCGCCGTACTGCGGTCGGCATGGCCCGCCGCATCGCCGGAAGGCTCCATATGCGCGGCCTTCCAGGCCACGAAACCGGCAAGCACCAGGCAGGCCACACCCAACACGATCCAGGGCAACTGTTTTTTCACGACGCATCCTCGTGGGCCGGGCCGCATGCGGGTCCGGGTTTGGCTCCGTATACGCCCATTCCCCCCTTGCGGCAACCGCGCGGGCCGCGCCACGCGCCATGCCCGCCGCACGGCGCGCCATCTTTCCTGTACTTCACGCGTGATGCGCGCTATGCCATTTATGGGTGCGGCACGCGCCGCATCCTGGGGGGTCCATGCCCGCATTCCACGCCATTCTGGCCTCTTCGTGGCTCTACCGCTGCACGCGCTACGCCCTTGCCGCCGTGTTCCTGGCGGCGGGCACACTCAAGGCGGCGGCGCCTGAGTCCATGGCCTCGGTCATCGCCGGGTTCGGCATTGCGCCCGCGCCAGCCATCCCGGCATTGAGCCTCCTGCTGCCCCTGCTCGAGATTATCGCCGCCGTGGGGCTGGCGTGGGACGTGGAGGGGGCGCTGGCCGTGCTCACGGCGCTGCTGGCCACCTACCTGGGCGTGGTCTGGTACGGCATCATCACCGAACTGGGCATAGACTGCGGCTGCTTCGGCCCCGGCGTACCCGGCCTGGACAGCCTGCGCGCGGCCTTCCTCCGCAACGTGGCGCTGCTCGGCGCGGCGGGCTACCTGTACTGGGTGCGCTACGTCCGCCCGGACATCCGCCTCCGTGGCCTGTTCGGCGGGATACGGCGCGACGCCGCAGGCGATATGTGACACCGGGCCGCGACTTCCGGCCACCCATGCCGGCAAACGCCCGCAACCCTCAACCGCAGAACCATGCACCGACCGCCTCGACCATGACGCAACCTCTCGACATCCTTCGCTCCGTTTTCGGCTACCGCGCATTCCTCGGCCTGCAGGAAAACATCATCGACCACGTGATGCGGGGCGGCGACGCCGTGGCGCTCATGCCCACGGGCTCCGGCAAATCCCTCACCTACCAGATCCCGTCCATGCTGCGCCAGGGCACGGGCGTTGTCGTGTCGCCGCTCATCGCGCTCATGCGGGACCAGGTGCAGGGGCTCACGCAGGCGGGGGTGCGCGCGGCCTACTGCAATTCGAGCCTGGCCCCCCGCGAGGCCGCCGATGTGGAGGCGCGCCTGGCGCGCGGCGAGCTGGACCTCATCTACGTGGCGCCCGAACGCCTGCTCACGGACCGCTTCATGGCGCTGCTCGACCGCGTGCCCCTGGCGCTGTTCGCCATCGACGAGGCGCATTGCGTGTCGCAATGGGGCCACGACTTCCGGCCCGAATACACGCAGCTGGCCGTGCTGGCCGACCGCTATCCCGGCGTGCCGCGCATGGCGCTCACCGCCACGGCGGACGGCCCCACGCGCAACGACATCCTGGCCCACCTGCGGCTCGGCAACGCCCGCATCTTTTCCGGCGGCTTCGACCGCCCCAACATCCGCTACGGCGTGATCCCCAAGGACCACAGCGACCGCCAGCTCGAACGGTTCATCCGCGAGGAGCACGCGGGCGAGGCGGGCATCGTGTACCGCATGTCGCGCAAGAAAACCGAGGACACGGCGGCCAAGCTCATGGCCAAGGGCATCAAGGCGCTGCCCTACCATGCGGGCCTGTCCCCGGCGGAACGCGCCCGCAACCAGGAACGGTTCATGCTGGAGGAAGGGCTGGTCATGGTGGCCACCGTGGCCTTTGGCATGGGCGTGGACAAGCCCAACGTGCGGTTCGTTGCCCACCTGGATCCGCCCAAGAGCCTGGAGGCGTACCACCAGGAAACGGGCCGCGCGGGCCGCGACGGCCTGCCCGCCGAGGCGTGGATGACCTATGGCATGCAGGACGTGCTGCTGTTGCGCCGCATGCTCGAAAGCGGCGAGGCCGACACCCAGCGCAAGTGGGTGGAGCGGCACAAACTCAACGCCCTGCTCGGCTTCTGCGAAACCGCCTCGTGCCGCCGCCAGGCGCTGCTGGCCTATTTTGGCGAACACATGCCCCACCCCTGCGGCAACTGCGACAACTGCCTGGCTCCCGTGGCCACCTGGGACGGCACCGTGGCCGCGCAAAAGGCGCTGTCGTGCATCTACCGCACCGAGCAACGGTTCGGCGTGGCCCATCTCGTGGACGTGCTGCGGGGCAACGCCACCAAGCGCGTGGCCCAATTCCAGCACGACCGCATCAAGACCTTTGGCGTGGGCGCGGACCTGGACGAGAAAACATGGAGTTCGGTATTCCGGCAGCTCACCGCCGCGGGCCTGGTGCAGGTGGACATGGAGCGGTTCGGCGGCCTGCGGCTGACGGAGGCGAGCTGGGAGGTGCTGCGCGGCGAACGCGAGGTGCATCTGCGCCACGACCCGAGAAAGCTGTCCAAGACGGAGCGGCGGTCGCGGCGGGAAAAACTGGCCAACAGCGACGCGGTGACCACGGACGAGGCGCGCGCCTTGTGGGAGCGGCTGCGCGAGACGCGCTACGCGCTGTCCAAGGCGCAGGGCGTGCCGCCCTATGCGGTGCTGCCCGACCGCACCCTGCTGGAGATGGTGCGCTACCGGCCGGAGGACCGCGACGGCATGGCGCGGCTGTCGGGCATGGGCCTGGCCAAGCAGGAGCGTTTTTCCGACCCCTTTCTGGAGGCGCTGGCCGCGCACCGCGCCGAGCATGGCGTGCCGGACGACCTGCCGCCCCTGCCCGAGCCCATCGAGCGCACGCCCAAGCGCCGCACCGGGCTCAACGATACCGAGCGCGAAACCGTGGCCCTGTTCCGAGACCTGCGCGACGTGGCCGCCGTGGCCGCCGCGCGCGACCGCAAATCCGGCACCATCTGGGCGCACCTGGGCCGCGCCGTGGCCTGTGGCGAGCTGACCGCGACCGAGGCCACGGGCCTGCCCGCCGCAGACGTGGCGGCCATCGAGGACGTGCTGCGCGGTTTTCAGGACAAGGGCGTCACGCCCGTCACCCCCACGTTTGACCATTTCCAGGGCAAATACCCCTACGACATGGTCCGCTGCGTGGGCTACGGCCTGCGGCGCGGCGACGCTGCGCCCCAGCCGGACACCTCCCCCGACGAGCCCGCATAAAAAAAGGCGGTCCGCCATGGGCGGACCGCCTTGAACACTTGTTGCGCCGTGGCCTAGCTCTTGGGCGCGGCCTCGGGCTTGGCCTCGGGGGTGGCCTCGGGCTTGGCTTCCACGGTCGGGATGTCGATCTTGGCGGCGTTCAACGCCACGATGACCGCGTCCGTGATGTCCGCGTCGGGCGACATGGCGTGCGCGCTCTCCTTGTCCAGGATCACCGCCAGGTTATGGTCCTTGCGGTAGGTCTCCAGCACCTTGGCGAACTCGTCCTGCAACAGGGACACAATGCGCTGCTGTTCCAACTGCATGGTCTGGCGGTATTCGCCCAGCGCCTTTTGCAGATTCTGCACCGCTTCCTTGTCTTCCTTGCCCTTGACCTGCTGCTGCATGACTTCCAGCTCGGCCTGCATGGCGGCGTTCTTGTCCTGCAAGTAGGTCATGCCCTTCTTGCCGTGCTCGGATTCGAGGAGCACGCGGCGGGCATCGACCACGGCCACGCCCGGCTGCGCCTTCTGTTCCTGACAGCCCACCAGCGCCACAAGGGCCAGCGCGATCACGAGCGCGATACGCCATATTCCATTTTTCAACATGAACCGACTCCTCAATGATGGGTTTGATACGCGCCGGAACAGCCGTTCCGGCACACGAAAAAAGGCTCCCAACCTATGCGCCCGCCGCGCCACGCGGCAGGCGTTCCGCGGTCCGGAACCTTGTCACATCGTTCGGCGGCCAAGCCTACGTCAGCTTCGGCTCCTCTTCCGTGATGATCTGATACGCCTTGTTGCCCTTCACGGTGCCCGGAATGCCGTGGAACTTGAGCACGTTCTGCACCGTGCCGTCAAGCAGTTCGTCGGTGTCCGTATCGAGCAACAGGATGTCGCCGATGTCCAGATTGAGCAACTGGCGGGCCGAAATCTTGCTCTTGCCGAAATGGACCACGATCTCCACCGGGGTTTCCAGCAACCGCTCCTTGAGCCGCGCCACCCACACGTGGTCGATTTCCAGGCGCTCGGTCTGGAAACTGGCGTGCAGCTTGGACCGGATGGGTTCGATGGTGGCATAGGGCAGGCACACCACCAGCGAGCCGATGGCGTTTTCCAGTTCCACTTCAAAGGTGATGACCACCACCACGTCGCTGGGCGGCACAATGGCCGCGAACTGCGGGTTGATCTCGGAACGGACCAGCTCCAGGTTGACCTCGTGCACGGGCCGCCAGCTCTCTTCCATGTTGTCCAGGGCCAGCTTGATGACCTGGTCCACGATGGCCTGCTCGATGCGCGTGAATTCGCGGCCCTCGATCTTGGGCTGGCTGCCCGCGCCGCCAAAGAAATTTTCCACCAGCGCGAACACCAGGCGCGAGTCCACCACGATGATGGCGTTGCCGCGCAACGGCTCCATCTTGAAGATGTTGATGGAGGTGGGCACGGGCAAAGAACGCATGAAATCGCCGAACTTGGTCATGTCGATGGAGATGGGGTTGAGCTCCACCCGCTTGCGCACCGCGTTGGACAAGGCGTTGGTGAACAGCCGCGCGAAACGGTCGTTCACGATTTCCAGAACCGGCATCCGGCCTCGGATGATCCGGTCCTGGTTGGACAGGTCGAACGGGACTATGCCCGAATCGTCCTCCGGAACGTCGGTCTCGGTCTCGATTTCGCCTCCGGACAATCCCCGGAGTAGCGAGTCGACTTCATCCTGTGCGAGAATCTTGCTCATGCGCGGCGTTTCCTGTGCTGTTCGTCAATTTCGCGACACTACGGCCCTGCCGGAGCCGCGTCAAGGCGGCGACGGCGCGGCCCTCGCACGCCTGTTGGGCACGCGGCGCAAGCGCCCCGGCCCTGTGCCCCGCCCGTGAAAGGCACGACTACGCTTCAAACGACAAAATAAAAATATTCCGGTCAATTACCAACAAATTTTGTCTGCATTCAACTGCATGGGCGCGGCTCCTGGGGCTTCCGGAACTCCCCACAGACCATGCGGTACGCACCATGGGCGCGCGCCAGCGCCATGCGGCTTTTTTTGCCGGGATGCGGTACGCCTCCACCCATATCATGCTGGTTTCGTGCCAAAAGACGCACGGTTGGACGCTTTCCCGGGCCGCCGCCCCAACGCGTCGGGCAACGGAACGCGTCAGACCATGCGGGCGATGGCGGAAAAATCACTCGCACCCAGCCCGTCGGCCATGGCCCGCCCCATTCTGCCCACCCCCAAGAAACGCCCCATGCAGGAGCCCCCCCGCATGCTTGAGCGCACCCGCAGGGTTGCGGACCACAATCCCCGTTCATCAGCCCAGAGCCACATCCAGGACCATCATCACCGTAAATCCTACCATGGTGCCCATGGTGGCCAAGTCCCCATAGCCCGACGCCTGCGATTCGGGGATGACCTCCTCCACCACCACGAAGATCATGGCTCCGGCCGCAAAGGCCAGGGCATAGGGCAGCAGGGGCTGCGCCACCATGACCGCCGCCGCGCCCACCACGCCCGCAATGGGCTCCACAATGCCCGACAGCTGGCCGTACCAAAAACTCTTGAACCGCGACATGCCCTCCCGCCGCAGCGGCACGGCCACCGCCGCGCCCTCGGGAAAGTTCTGGATGCCGATGCCGATGGCCAGGGCGATGGCTCCGGACAAGGTGGCGGACGGCAGCCCCGCCGCCACCGCGCCAAAGGCCACGCCCACGGCCAGCCCCTCGGGGATGTTGTGCAGGGTGATGGCCAGCACCAGCAGCACGCTGCGGCTCCACGAGGTGCACACGCCCTCGGCGGCGCAGGTCGGCGCGTTCAGGTGCAGGTGCGGCAAAAATTTGTCCACCAGCCGCAGAAACACCGCGCCCATCATGAATCCGGTCGCTGCGGGAACCCACGACCACGACCCCATGTGCGCGCTCATTTCCAGGGCCGGGGCAAGCAGGGACCAATAGCTGGCCGCGATCATGACCCCGGCGGCAAAGCCCAGCATCACGTCCAGCAATTTCTTGCTGACGTTTTTGGTAAGAAACACCACGCCCGCACCCATGGCCGTGACCAGCCAGGTGAACAGCGTGGCGCACAACGCCTGGATGACCGGCGGAAAAGACGCGAAATCCATGCAACCCCCTTTGCCCGGAGCTCCCAGTCAACATACCGGTTTCGTGACAGTAACCATTCCTGTCAAGCCAGACCATACACGTTTGCCACCCCGTAGGCCAGCCCCGCGTCAGCAATCGCCGTCGCCCGGACCGCCCATGCAGGCCACGGCATGGGCGCACCAGGCGGCGCAGCCCTTGTCGCGGCGGGGATTGGCCACGTGCCGACCGCAGGCGGGACAGGGCAGGCGCATGTCCGTCTTGAAGAATTCCATGGCCTCGCCGCAGTGCGGGCACGGGATCTCGAAGATGTCGTCCGGGGTCCAGAAACGCGTGTCCTGCCCCGGGCATTTTAATGCGGTCATTATGGCACGGTAGGCCATTTCCCGGAGTCGCGCAACGCCTGCGCCTGCGCGCACGCGCCATCCGGGCGCTGGCCCTGCAAAAGCCCCTGGCCCGCCCCGTCCCTGCCGCCCACGCGCCCCTGCCGGCCTTTGCGCCTCGCGGACGCTGTGCTAGGGTGTGCCAGGAGCGCACCTTGCCATGATAACCCGGCTGGATATCGCCTACCGCCATGAAAATACCCCCCTGGAGGGGCTTTTCGTGGTGGACGGCACACAGGGCGGCCAACGCCCCGCCGTGCTGTTGCTGCACGAATACACCGGGCTCACCCCCATGATGCAGCGGCATGCGGACCGGCTGGCGCGGGCCGGGTATGCGGTCCTGTGCGCCGACATGTACGGCGCGGGGGTGCGTCCCGCCTCGGCGGACGAGGCACTTGCCCATGCGCGGCCCCTGCGCGGCGACCGGCGGCGCATGCGCGCGCGGGCGGCGGCGGGATTGGCTGTCTTGCGCGGGCTGCCGCACGTGGATCCGGCGCGGGTGGCGGCCATGGGGTTTTCGTTTGGCGGCTGCGCCGCGCTGGAGTTGGCGCGTTCCGGCGCGGACCTGTGCGCGGCGGTCAGCGTGTACGGCTACCTGAACACGCCCCTGCCCTGCGCGCCTGGCGGCGTGCGCTGCCCCATCCTGGCGCTGCACGGCGCGGCGGACAAGGTCGTGCCCATGGCCGAGGTGAGCCCGTTTGTGGACGAGATGCGCACAGCGGGCGCGGACTGCCGCCTGACCATCTTCTCCGGCGCTGGCCACGGCTTCTGCAACGAGGCGCAGCCGCACAGCGAGGCGGACGGCTCTTGGTATTGCGTGAAAACGTCAGAAACGGCATGGCGCATGATCCTCGCCTTCCTGGCCGAAGCCGGTGCGGACAAGGCGGGGAAAGACGCGGCGGGAGCCGCCGTTGCGCCCTCCCAACCATCCTAACCCATACCATTCGCCACGGGGACAACAAGCATGAAAACCTACCGCAAGGAACTCTGGTTCAACGTACCGTCGCGGCGCGGGTTCATCAACATCACCCACGACTGCGAGGAATGCCTGCGCGCCTCGGGCATCCGCGAGGGACTGATGCTTGTGAACGCCATGCATATCACAGCCTCGGTGTTCATCAACGACGACGAGACCGGCCTGCACCACGACTACGACAAATGGCTGGAAAAGCTCGCGCCGCACGAGCCCGTGTCCCAGTACCGGCACAACACCAACGAGGACAACGCGGACGCGCACATGAAACGCCAGATCATGGGCCGCGAGGTGGTGGTGGCCGTGACCGAAGGCAAGCTCGACTTCGGCACCTGGGAGCAGATCTTCTACGGCGAGTTCGACGGCCGCCGCAAGAAACGCGTCCTGGTCAAGATCATCGGAAGCTGACCGGTGAGCGAATCGCGCCACGGCGCTCCCTCCTCCGCTCCAACAGGAATCATCCCTGGCTTCTGGGCCGTAGGTTCAGGCATGGAAAAGGGCGTGGCCTTGGCTCTGTAGCCCCGTGTTGCCCCACGTTCCATCGAGCCCAACGGAAAGATGGCGAACATGGGCTAAAAATCAATGAATCCACCCCATGACCAGGCATCCCGCCCCCCCCTGGTTCAGCCATCGCCTCCCCAGCCAGTCGCCTCGCAGATATTTACAAATATGGGACACTAAAATGATGAATTTGTAATATTTTGTAAAAGCCACAAAAACGTACTTGTCGTGTTTTCAAGCAAGACATGCAATTCCGGCTGGTTGGCGCAATACAATTTCCGCCCCATTCCGCTCCGGTTCAGGCATCACTCTTGCACATCCCAGCCCATGGCCCTCTCATTACAAAACCTCCAGCTGAAGGTGCTCGCCGCCATCAGCCAAATCATCGACAAGGCGCTCGACCTCGAGGAATCACTGCACGAAGTGCTGCGCATCCTCTCGGAAACGCTGTCCATGAAGCGCGCCACCATCACCCTGGCCGAACGCGAGACGGGACAACTCGTCATCACCGCCTCGCACGGCCTGACCAAGGATGAAAAGGCGCGCGGCGTCTACCGCTTCGATGAAGGCGTCACAGGCCGCATCTTCCGCACCGCCAGCCCCTATTTCGTGCCCGACATCACCAAGGAACCCCTGTTCCTCGACAAGACCGGCGCGCGCAAGATCGAAAAGGACCGCCTCTCCTTCATCGGCGTGCCCATCCTGCTGCACGGCGCACCCATCGGCGTGCTCAACGTGGACCGCCTGTTCACCGACGACGTGCCGCCCGACGAGGACATCGCCTTCCTCACCGTGGTCGCCACCCTCATCGCCCAGTTCATCAGCCTCAACGACCAGTTCCGCGCCAAGGTCCGCTCCCTGGAACAGGAAAACGTCTCCCTCAAGCTGCGCGTGTCCAAGGAAAGCAAGGGACCCTACATCGTGGGCCGCTCCATCGCCATGCTCGAAGTGGAAAAGCAGATGCAACGCGTGGCCCCCACCAAGGCCACCATCCTCCTGCTCGGCGAGTCCGGCACGGGCAAGACCCTCATCGCCCGCATCATCCGCGACATCTCCGACCGCAAACACTTCCCCTTCGTCAAGGTCAACTGCGCCTCCATCCCCGACAACCTTCTCGAATCCGAACTCTTCGGCCACGAGAAGGGCGCCTTCACCGGCGCAACATCCAGCAAGCCGGGCCGCTTCGAAGAGGCGGACAAGGGCACCATCTTCCTGGACGAAATCGGCGAACTCTCCATGGGCCTGCAAGCCAAGCTCCTGCGCGTGCTCCAGGAAAAGGAATTTGAACGTCTGGGCAGCAACCGCACCCGCACCGTGGACGTGCGCATCATCACCGCCACCAACCGCGACCTCGCCCAACTCGTGGAATCGGGCGGCTTCCGCGAAGACCTCTTCTACCGCCTCTCCGTGTTCCCCATCCACGTCCCACCCCTGCGCGAACGCAAGGAAGATGTCGTGGGCCTGCTCACCCACTTCCTCGGCCAGGTCAACCGCGAATACGGCCGCGCCCTCACCCTTGCGCCAGAAGCCCTGGGCCTACTGCGCCGCTACGACTGGCCCGGCAACGTGCGCGAAATGGAAAACCTCATCGAACGCGTGGCCATCATGGCCGACGGCGACTGCATCACCGATGAACACATCCGCCCCTACCTGGGCGGCGAATCCTGCCGCGACGCCCTGTGCGAATTCCCCAACGCCCCCCGCCCCGAAACCCTCAAGGACGTGGAACGCAACGAGGTCGTCCGCGCCCTGCGCCAAAACGGCTGGATCCAATACAAGGCAGCCGAAGCCCTGGGCCTCACCCCACGCCAAATGGGCTACCGCGTCCGCAAATTCAACCTCGAACCCCTCATCGCCACCGAACGCGCCAAGGAACGGAACGGCAACTAACGCGGCGCGGCGCGGCGCGGCGCGCGGAAGAAAGAAACGGCGCGGGGGGGGGGGGGGGGGGGGGGGGGGGGGGGGGGGGGGGGGGGGGGGGGGGGGGGGGGGGGGGGGGGGGGGGGGGGGGGGGGGGGGGGGGGGGGGGGGGGGGGGGGGGGGGGGGGGGGG
>JBFWMG010000008.1:0-153557 GCA_050251715.1 Desulfovibrionaceae bacterium
GGCGTGCGCAGGTGGAGCGTACGGCGCGATGGGGGGTGGAAGAAGGGGGGAACCGGGAGGAAGAGGGAGGTGAAACCGGGAGGAAGAGGGAAAAGGGAGGGTTGGGCCAGTACGGTAGGCGAAGAAGCGGCGCATTTTGAGAGGGAACGGCGGATGCGCCCTGCGGGCTGCCGCCGCCCCCTCCCAAAATGCGCCGCTCCGCCAAGCTTTTTTACATGCCGCCCTGCGGGACGGCATGCAAAAAAGCTTTTTGATCGACTTTTCAGAAAAAGGGGGATCGCTGACGATGAGGACGGGGGGAGGTGGGGGATTGGAGATGATGAAGACCAGGGGAGGTGGGGGATGCGCAGCCGATGAAGATCAGGGGCGGTGGAGGATGCGCAGACGATGAAGATCAGGGGGATTGGAGATGATGAAGACCAGGGGCGGTGGGGGATGCGCAGACGATGAAGATCAGGGGCGGTGGAGGATGCGCAGACGACGAAGATGAGGGGGATTGGAGATGATGAAGACCAGGGGTGGTGGATGGCCCTGGGCGCATCGCTCACAGGAGCGTGGCGGCCCAGCCCGTGGCGATGAGGGCCACGCCCATGGCCCAGGCCGCGGGTTGCGGCGCGAAATGCGGGGTCCAGGCCTCGGGGCGGTCGAGGTTGCGGGCTGCGACGGCTATGGTCTGGGTCCAGGTTTTTTGGGCGATGCAGCGGAACACGGTCTGGGGCAGCAGGGTGAGGCGTTGCAGGAGCGGCAGGCGCAGGTTGCGCACGGTAAGGGCATGCCGCGCCCGCGCCGCGCTGTCCGTGGCCAGGGGCAGGAAATGGATCATGAGCGACAGGGACAGGGCCGCCCGCCACGCCCGGTCGCGGCCCACCAGGGGGCGCAGCGCCCAGCACAGGGCCAGCCCCAGCCGGTGGGGCGAGCCGGACCGGGCAAGGCACAGGCCTATGCCGATCATGAGCGCCAGCCGCCAGCCCAGCAGGCCGGTGCGCCGCGCCTCGGCCCAGATGTCCGGACGGGCGCTGCCCTCGGGAAAGAGCGTGGCCAGGGCAAAGGTCACGGCCATCCAGAACAGCACGAACAAGGCATAGCCGCGCAGTTGGGCGCTGCCTGCGGGCGGCGCGTCCGTGCGGCGCCACGCCCAGGCCAGTCCCGCGCTGTAGAGCGCCAGGCCCACGGGTCCGGCGTGCCACGCGAACACGCCAAAGGCCGCCGCCGTGGCGATGAGGATGCGGGCGTCGATGGCCGTGAGTCTGCGCATGAGGTGGACGGTCCGGTTCAGGTGCGGCGTTTGAAGAGTTTTTCCAGGTCGGCGGCGGTAAAGCGCACCAGGATGGGGCGGCCGTGGGGGCAGAATTCCCGGTCCGGCGTGGCGTGCCACGCCTCCAGCAGGACCAGGGCTTCGTTGTCCGCCAAGGCCTGTCCCGCCTTGATGGCGGTCTTGCAGGCCATGAGCGCCCACAGCGATTCCATGCCCGTGGTTTGGCCGCTCACCGCTTCGCGGAGGAAATCCTTGGCCTGGCCTGGCTCCAGGTTGGCGGGCACGCTACGGATGCGCAGGGTGGGGCCGCCTGTTTCCAGCGCAAAGCCGAGTTGCACCAGCAGCGGCCACATGTCCTGCAAGGTTGCGGCCTCGGACGGGTGCAGCGGCATGTCCAGGGGCAGGGCCAGGGGGCGGGCATCGCCCCGTGTGCCCGCGCGTTGGAGGCGGGCGTAGATCACGCGTTCGTGCGCCGCGTGCTGGTCCAGCAGCCCCAGGCTGCCGTCCGCCAGCCGGAGCACAAAGTAGGTGTTGGCGATGCGTCCCAGATAGGCCTCGCCCGTGGCCGGGTTGGCGCCCTGGCGCGGGGGCGACAGGGTGGGCGCTGGCGCGCGCGGGGCGGTCGCCGCCGCGTCCGGGGCCAGGGGCGCGGGATGGGGCGGCATGGCGGCATGGTGCGCGGGCGCTGCCGGGCGTATGTCCAGGGGGATGGCCTGCTCCGTCCGCCCCTTTTCCGGTTGGGCCGGGACAAGCGGCGCCACGGGCCGCCACGCCTCGCCGTTCTGGGCTGGGGCGTGCGCGGAGGGGGACGTGCCGGAGGGGTAGTCCGTTGCGCCGTCCGCAGAGGGGGCGATGCCGCGCACGCCGCTCCAGGCGTCCGCGCCCGTGCCGGCGGAAACGCCGCGCACCGCATCGGCGGTGTCGGGCGCCGCGTGCAGCGGGGGCAGGTCGTCCATGGACAGGGCGCGGGTCAAGGCCTGGTCCAGCGCCTGGCGCACGAACAGGAATATCCCGCGTTCGTCGCGGAAGCGGACCTCGCTCTTGGCCGGGTGCACGTTCACGTCCACCGCGTCCGGGGCGATGTCGATGAACAGCACCATCTGCGGATATTCCTTGGACAGGAGGCGGCCCTTGTAGGCGTCGCGCGCCGCACGCAGCAGCAGCTTGTCCTGCACCGGGCGGCCATTGACGTAAAAGAGCATGCGTTCCGCCCGCCCCTGGGCCTTGTGCGGATGGCCTGTCAGGCCGCGCACGCGCAGGCCTGGTTCGTGCCGGTCCACGGGCACCATGTCCTCGGTGATCGCGGGCGGCCAGATGGCGGCCAGGCGCGTGGCCAGCTCCTGCCCGGCCGGGAAGCGGAGCGCCTCGCGGCCGCCCAGGGAGAGGGAAAAGGCCACGTCGAGCCGCGTGAGCGCCAGGCGGCAGAACACCTCCTGGCAGCGCCGCGCCTCGGTGGCGGACGTTTTGAGAAACTTGAGCCGTGCCGGGACGTTGGAGAACAGGTCGCGCACCTCCACCCGGGTGCCGCCCGCCATGGCCGCCGGTCCCTGGCCGCGCACCGCGCCGTGCAGCACCTCGATGAACGATGCCTCGGGCTGCCCGTCGGGTGGCGGGCCACCCGGCCCCATGGTGGGGGCCGAGGTCATGCGGAACAGGGCGACCGAGGCGATGCTCGGCAAGGCCTCGCCCCGGAAGCCGAAACTCATGATGTGTTGCAGGTCGTCAAGGTCCGCGATTTTGCTGGTGGCGTGGCGCGTCACGGCCAGGATCAGCTCGTCGGCGGTCAGGCCCACGCCGTTGTCCTGGATGATGATGCCGCCTTGGCCGCCCTGGTCGATGGCCACGTCCACCCTGGTCGCGCCCGCGTCCAGGCTGTTTTCCATCAGTTCCTTGACCACGCTGGAGGGGCGTTCCACCACCTCGCCCGCGGCTATCTGGTTCTGGAGCGCGGGGGGGAGCTGCTTGATGCGGGGACGGCCCAGGGCGGGCGGTTTTGGAACGGAATGCGTCATAAGGGTACCTAATTGTGCGGCGATGGGGTATAGTGGGGCCATGGCCGCCCGCTGTCAACAGCCGATGCCGGTGTTCCAGGGCAATGTCGATGGCATAAGGCGCGGCGGATCCGCCTCTTGCGTCGTTCCTGGGAATGCTTATCTGTAACAAGTTTGACATGGCGTTGTGGTACGCTGATGGTTGTGTTGTCGGCACGCCTCTTGTTGCACGCGAAAAGGATTGCCCATGGCCAGCGCGCTTGCCTTTGTTTCCGTTGACTTTGCCTACCCGGATGGGCGGCAGGTGTTCGGCGGCGTCTCGTTCGAGGTGCCGCAGGGCGGCTTCGTGCTGGTCAGCGGTCCGTCCGGCGCGGGCAAATCCACGCTGCTGCGGCTTATGAACCGGCTGGAGGAGCCCACCGCCGGGCGCATCCTGTACCGGGACAAGCCCCTGGACGCCTACGCGCCCCAAGTGTTGCGCCGCGAGGTGGGGTATGTGCAGCAGACGCCCACGGTGCTGGACGCCACGGTGCGCGACAACCTGCTG
Organism: Desulfovibrionaceae bacterium; assembly: GCA_050251715.1. GTDB lineage: Bacteria > Desulfobacterota > Desulfovibrionia > Desulfovibrionales > Desulfovibrionaceae > JBFWMG01. The sequence goes on from JBFWMG010000008.1 coordinate 3,794, forward strand.
CTGCCGTTCGGATTCAGGGTCAACGCGGGCCTGCCCAGGCCGGATGACGCCGCGTTGCGCGGTGGGCTGGACGAATTTTTGCTGGACGGCGTGCGGCTGGACGACAACGCGCGCACCCTGTCCGTGGGGCAGCGGCAGCGGTTGTGCTGCCTCCGCACCATGCTGCTGGCGCCCAGGGTGCTGCTGATGGACGAACCCACCAGCGCGCTGGACGCGGCCAGCCGCCGCGAGGTGGAGGACGCCGCCGAAACGGCCTGCCTGGCCGGGGTGGCCGTGGTGCTCATCAGCCACGCGGACTACGCGCCCAGGCGGGTGGCGCCGCTTGAACTGCGGGTGGGGCGGGGGAGCTGCCATCTGGGCCCGGCCATTGCGCAAGAGCGGGCAAGGGAGGTGGCGTGATGGAACCCGTGTTCATCACCAACGGCCAGTTGGCCCTGACCGCGTTGTTCGTGCTGGCGGCTGGCGTGTTGTCCCTGCGCCACAAGCTGGGGCTGGAACGCGACCTGCTGGTGGGCGCGGTGCGCACGGTGGCGCAGCTTTTCATCATGGGCTTCGCGCTCAAGCTCATCTTCGGGCATGCCTATCTTCCGTTGGTGGTGGGCGTGTTCGCGGTCATGATCTGGTTTGGGGCGCGCATTATCCGGGGGCGGGTCAAGGAGCGCGGCGTGGACTGGTTCGCGCCCACCATGGCCGCCATGTACGCCAATTATTTTCTGGTCACCATCGTGGTCACGGCGGTCATCGTGCAGCCGGATCCGTGGTGGAAGCCGCAGTATTTTTTGCCCATGGGCGGCATGGTGGTGGGCAATTCCATGAACGCCCTGTCCATCAGCCTGGACCGGCTCTTCTCGGACCTGCGCACCCGGCGCGACGAGGTGGAGATGCGCCTTGCCCTGGGCGCGGACATGGCCGAGGCGAGCCATGAAATCGTGCGCGGCGCACTTAAGGCGGGCATGATTCCGTCGATAAATTCATTGATGGGCGTGGGGCTCGTGTCCATTCCGGGCATGATGACCGGCCAGATACTGGCCGGTGCGGACCCCATGTCCGCCATACGCTACCAGATCGTGATTATGTTCATGATAGTGGGCTCGACGGCCCTTGGCACGTATCTGGTCGTCAGCCTGGCCCGCAAGCGGTGTTTTGGGCCGGGTCTGCAATTGGTGCCGCGTCCAGGGAGCGGGACGCGGTAGGACCGCCCGGCGGGCAGTCTGCCCAGGGGCCAAACTCAGGAGGAGTCGCCATGAACCATCCCCATCTTGTTGCGGCGCGCACGCCGATGGTCGCGCCTCATGACCACGACCCTGAAATGCTCTATGTGGAGTGCGGCAGATGCGGTCGTCCGGTGTTGTGGGAAGCGGGCCGCACCACGGCGATGCTGGCGCGGTCCGGCGTCGAGATGGATCTGCTGGACGACCATTGCCTGATTGTTTCGGCGGGCTGCCCCGCGTGCATGCCCGACCAGAACCATTTCGAGACCAGGGTGGTGCGCCTGCGTGAGACGCTGCTCACCAACCCGCTCATCTTTGGCGGCGAGGGCGGCCACGCCTGACCCCTTCCGGATGTGCCGCGATGCAAAACGCCCCCGGACCGTGTTGTCCGGGGGCGTCCTTTTTTGCATGTGGCGCAAGGGAGGCGTACGGGGGTTATTTCTTGTTCCGCGCCTCAAGTTCCTCGGCGGCCTTGGTCACGGCGCGCTTCATGGCCTTGCGCTCCTCGCTGATCTTCCAGGCCAGCTCCTTGTCCGACAGCGCCAGAATCTGCGCCGCCATCCAGGCCGCGTTGCGCGCGCCCGCCTTGTCCAGGGCCAGCGTGCCCACCGGGAAGCCGGGGGGCATCTGCACCGTGGCCAGCAACGCGTCCATGCCGCCCAGGGGCGAGGCGTCAATGGGCACGCCCAGCACCGGCTTCATGGTCTTGGCAGCCACCGCGCCCGCCAGATGCGCGGCCATTCCGGCGGCGCAGATGAACACCTGGCACCCGTCCTGTTCCATGCGCAGCACCAGTTCCTGGGTGCGCTCCGGCGTCCGGTGCGCGCTGGTCACGGTGAACAGATAGTCCACGCCCAGTTTGTCCAGCACGTCGGCGCAGGGGCGCATTTTTTCTTCATCGGAAATGCTGCCGATGAATATGGCCACTCGTGGCATATGTCGTCTCCTTTTGGCGGCGCTAGGGCCGTTTCAGGCCCTTGTCGCCAATGTCGCGGCGATAATAGCTCGAGTCATAGGATATTTTGGAAACGGCCTCATAGGCCCGCTCCTGGGCGGCCTTGAGGTCCGCGCCCAGCGCGGTGACGCCCAGCACGCGGCCGCCCGAGGTCACGGTCTTGCCGTCCATGAGTTTGGTGCCTGCCTCGAAGACCTTCACGTTGTCCAGGTCGTCGGCCTGGGCAATGCCGGAAATGGCCATGCCCTTGGGGTAGGCGCCGGGATAGCCTGCGGCGGCCATGACCACGCATACCGATGTCTCCGGCTTGTACTTGACCTCTATGGAGGGCAGCCGCCCTTCCACGCAGGCCGTCATGATCTCGGCCAGGTCGGTGTCGAGCCGCATGAGCAGCGGCTGGCATTCCGGATCGCCGAAGCGCACGTTGTATTCCAGCACGTAGGGGCCGTTGGCCGTGTACATGAGCCCGGCGTAGAGCATGCCCACAAAGGGGCAGTCCTTTTTGGCCAGGGTGCGCACGATGGGGCGCAGCACCAGGTCGGCGGTCTTTTCATACTCCGACTCGGGCAGGATGGGTGCCGGGCTGTACGCGCCCATGCCGCCGGTGTTGGGGCCGGTGTCGCCTTCGCCCACGGCCTTGTGGTCCTGCGACGAGGGCAGCGGCACCACGTTATGGCCGTCGCAGAACGCCAGGAACGACGCCTCCTCGCCCACCAGCGCCTCCTCGATCACCACATGGTTGCCCGCCGAACCGAAGACCTCCTTGACCATGATGTCCTCAAGGGCTTCCAGGGCTTCCTCGGTGGTCTTGGCCACGATGACGCCCTTGCCCGCGGCCAGGCCGTCGGCCTTGACCACCAGCGGCGCGCCCTTGGCCAGCACGTAGTCGCGCGCGTCCTCAAAGGTGTCGAACACCGCGAAATCCGCCGTGGGCACGCCCGCCTCGCGCATGATGTTCTTGGCAAAGGCCTTGCTGCCCTCAAGCTGCGCGGCAAAGGCGTTGGGGCCGAAACAGGGAATGGATTCGCTGGCCAGCGCGTCACCCAGGCCGAGCACCAGGGGCAGCTCCGGCCCCGCGACCACCAGGTCGATTTGCCGTTCCTTGGCAAAACCCACCAGGCCGGGGATGTCGTCCACGTTGATGGGAATGTTGGTGCCTGCCTCGGCCGTGCCGCCGTTGCCGGGCGCGATGAAGATTTCCCGCACGGACGGGCTCTGCTTCAGCTTCCAGGCCAAGGCGTGCTCGCGTCCGCCGGATCCCACGATAAGTACCCTCACTGGGGCCTCCTTTGTCCTTGATTGGGGAACCTTGCGTCGCAAGGCTTTTCCCCCGGATGGTTTCATGCTACCGTTCCGCCGCCGCGCAGGATGGCGCGACGCACTCCCTTGAATAAAGAATTTTCGCCGCCCGGACAAGTCCGGGCGGCGGCCAAAGACACGGAGGCCTGGCCATGTCGCAATACCGTTTCATCCCCCAACTCAGCGCGGACGAACTGGCGAAACGCCAACTCGAAGGTCTCAAGTGGACCGTGGCCCACGCCTTTGCGGGCAGCCCCTTCTACCGGGAGCGGCTCATGAACGAAGGCCTGGAGCCCGAGGACATCAAGACCCTGGAGGATCTTCAGCGCCTGCCCTGCACAACGGCCGACCACCTCAAGGAGGGCTACCCCCTGCCCCTCCTGTCCGTGCCCGAGGAGGACGTGGTGCGCATCCATGGCTCCAGCGGCACCACCGGCAAGCGCAAGATCCTTGCCTACACCCAGCGCGACATCGACGCCTGGAAGGACATGTTCGCCCGCTGCTACGAATTGGCGGGCCTCACCACCCTCGACCGCGTGCAGATTTGCGTGGGCTACGGCCTGTGGACCGCGGGCGCGGGCTTTCAACTGGGCTGCGAGCGGTTCGGCGCCATGGCCCTGCCCATCGGCCCCGGCAACATGGAAATCCAACTCCAGCTGCTCACCGACCTCAAGCCCACCTGCCTCTGCTCCACCGCCTCCATGGCCTTTCTCATGGGCGAGGAAGTGGAGCGCAACGGCCTGCTGGACAAGATCGCCCTGAAAAAATGCATCTTTGGCGCGGAAGCCCACAGCCCCAAGATGCGCAAGCTCTTCGAGGAAAAACTCGGCCTCGAGGACAGCTTCGACATCGCGGGCATGACCGAGCTCTACGGCCCCGGCACGGGCCTTGAATGCGCGGCCCACGCGGGCATCCACTACTGGGCCGACATGTTCATCCTCGAAATCCTCGACCCCGACACCCTCAAGCCCGTGGCGCCCGGCGAGGTGGGCGAGATGGTGGTGACCACCCTGAGCAAGGAGGCGTCGCCCCTCATCCGCTACCGCACCCGCGACCTGACCCGCCTCATCCCCGGCGCCTGCGCCTGCGGCGTGACCTCGCCCCGCCACGACAGGATCATGGGCCGCTCCGACGACATGATTATCTACCGGGGCGTCAACATCTACCCCGGCCAGATCGTGGCGGTGCTCGACACCTTCAAGGACGTGAGCTCCGAATACCAGATCCACCTGCACCGCGAGGGGGGCCGCGACACCATGCTGGTCAAGGTGGAACGCAGGCCCGAGGCCAGCGCCGACCACGACCAGGATCTGGCCAAGACCGTGGGGCACGCCCTGCACAAATCCCTGCTCGCCCGCGCCAATGTGGAGATCGTGGATCCCGGCGAGTTGCCGCGCTCCTTTGGCAAGTCCAAGCGCGTCATCGACGACCGGTACAACGACTGCGCCTGCTAGCGCATTTAAGTCTTGAAACAAGACTCGCCCCTGAAACAATGTCCCATTGTTTCAGGGAAATGCACAAGAGCATCTAAGCCCTTTCAAGGGTAAAATGCTCTAGCCGGGGGAGCCTGCCGTGGCGCCGCGCGCTGGTAGGCCGGTGTGCGGGGGGCTGTAACACTATGATGTTCAGGAGGCCAGCGAGGCGACTCGCTGGCTTTTTGCTGCGCACGGGAGAACGCCGTGCCGCAGCCCATTCCCGAAGTTCCGGCTGGGGCCGCCCGCCTCCGGTTTCCATGAGGCGTCCCCCCCGTCGCCGTCAGCCCCGTGCGGGTTTGATGCTCGGGGCTAGGGGCGGCGGCGTCCAGCGCCTTTGCGGGGTGTTGGTTGGGAACGGATGGGGGGCGCGGGCTGGGTGGAGGAGGGGCCGCAGCCATTGTCACAGCCCAACTCCAGCATGCCGAGATCCTTGTCCAGCGCGCATTCGCCGCTGTCCAGGCTGCGGCGGGAGGCGAAGCCGAGCTTGCGGCCCAGGGCGAGCATGTGCGCGTTTTCCGGCAGCACCACGCCGCGCACGTGGTGGATGCCTTGCTGCCTGGCGCGGCACAGGCAGTCGCGCAGGAGTTCCGCGCCCACGCCCTTGCCCTGCCACGCGTCGCCCACCATGACCGAAAACTCGGCGTTCACGCCGTCCAGTTCGGTGATGACGCGGGCCACGCCCAGCATCCGCTCCACGCCGTCCACATCGGCAATGGCCACCAGGGCTATTTCGCGGTCGTAGTCCACCTGGGTAAAGCGCACCAGCATGTCGTGGGGGAGCTGGCGCAGGGGGCGGAAAAAGCGGAAGTATACGCTCTGGTTGGACAGGGAGGCGAACAGCGCGTCAAAGAGGTCGGCGTCTTCGGGCCGGATGGGGCGCACCAGGATGTCCACGCCCCCGGCGGTGCGCACGCGCCGCTCATAGTGGGCCGGGTAGGGGCTGATGACGCAGTGCAGGGGCGGGGGCGTGGGGTTGGGACGCACGACGATGCGCGCGTCGAGGGCCGCCACGTCCTGGGACCACACCAGCAGCGGGTTCACGTCCAGTTCGGCGATGCAGGGAAAATCCGTGACCAGGGCCGAAAGGCCGATGATCGCGTCTTCGAGGGGGGCTCGGTCCACGGGCGGCAGGCCACGGAATCCGGACAGGAGGCGGCCCGCGCGTGTGGCGTCCACCAGCCGCGAGACAAGCGGCCTGTTGAGGGGGGGCAGGGCCATGGCGGTGTCGTGCAGGATTTCCGTTGCCGTGCCCCCCGCGCCGAACAGGATGAGCGGCCCGAAGTCCGGGTCGAGGCGCGCGCCCAGGATGCACTCGGGGTAGGGGCTGGTGCGCATGGGCTGCACCGTGACGCCGTCCAGCACGGCGTCCGGCCTGGCCTTGGAAACCTTGGCCATGATGGCCGCAAAGGCGAAACGCACGGCGGACACGCTGGCCAGTCCCAGCACCACGCCCCCCACGTCGGACTTGTGCGTGATGTCGGGCGAGGCGATCTTGAGCGCCACGGGGAAGCCCAGCGCCTCGGCGGCGCGCGCCGCCTCACCCGCCGTATAGGCCATGGTGCAGGGCACGCAGGGCACGCCATAGGCGGCCAGCACGGCCTTGGATTCGGCCTCGGTGAGCAGGCCGCCCTGGCGGGCAAGGCCCGCCTCCAGCAACAGGCGCGCCTGGTCGCGGTCGGGGGGCGCGCCGGGGGCGTGGCGCGGGGGAATTTCCCACAGCGCCTCCAGGTTGCGGGCGTGGTGGTGCAGATTCATGAAGGCGCGCACGGCGCGTTCAGGCGTGTCAAAGGCCGCCACCTCGGCCAGGCGGCACGAGGCTCTGCCCCGTTCGGCCAGCGGCCCGCCCAGCCAGCAGGTCATGACCGGCTTGCGCGGCGCCGCCGTGGCACCGCCCTGCGCGGTGTGCAGCGCGGCCACCAGGGCGTGGGCGGTCTCCTCGGGGCCGGAGATGGCCTGCGCCACCCACATGGCCAGCACGCCCTCCACCTCGGGGGCGTCCAGGAGGATGCGCAAGGCCTTGGCATAGCGCTCAGGCGTGGCGTCGCCCAGCATGTCCACGGGGTTGCCCTGGCTCCAGTGGGGAGGCAGCACCGCGTTGAGCCGCGCCAGGGTGGCGGGTTCCAGCACGGCTGGTTCCTCGCCGTGATCGGCCAGGGCGTCCACGGCCAGCACGCCGGGACCGCCCGCGTTGGTCAGCACGGCCAGGGCGGGCCGCCGGGGCCGCACGCCCCGCGCCACGATCTCGGCGCAGTCGAAAAGTTCCTCAAAGGTACGCACGCGCACCACGCCCGCGCGGGCGAATGCCGCGTCATAGGCCGCGTCGTTGCCCGCCATGGCGCCGGTGTGCGAGGCTGCGGCCAAGGTGCCCGCCCGGCTGCGCCCGGCCTTGAGCACGATGATGGGCTTGGTGCGCGACACGGAGCGGGCCGCGCTCATGAAATGCCGCGCCCGGCCCACCTGCTCCATGTAAATGAGGATGCACGCCACCTCCGGCAGGCTGCCCAGGTAGTCGATCATGTCGCCCCAGTTCACGTCGAGCATGCATCCCAGGCTCATGAAATGGCTGAAGCCGATGCGCACACGGTCGCACAGGTCGAGCACCGCGGTGCACACCGCGCCGGACTGGGACACAAAGGCCATGTTGCCGGGCCGGGGCATGGTGGTGGCGAATGTGGCGTTGAGGTGCGCGCGGGCACAGATGATGCCCAGGCAGTTGGGGCCGACCACGCGGATGCCGGAGGGGGCGGCGGCGTCCAGAAGGCGTTGTTCGGTGTCGCGGCCAGCGGGACCGGACTCGCCGCCGCCGCTGGACAGGATCACCACCCCGGCCGCGCCCATGCGCCCGGCGGCGGCCACGGTTTCGGGAGCGGAAATAATGGGGGCGGCGTGGATCACCAAATCCACGTCGCCCCCTATATCCTCCAGCGACGGCACCGCCGGCAGGTCCAGCACCGTGCGCCGGTTGGAATTGACAGGATGGATGGCTCCCGCGAAGCCGTGGCGGCGCAGATTGTCCACCACCGCCCTGCCCACCGCCCCCAGGCGGTCCGTGGCCCCCACAATGGCCACGGACCGGGGGTGGAAGAGGGTGTCGAGACCATGAATGCTCATGGCAGGCCACCCCGTCTGCGCCCTGCACAAGGGCGGAGGGATTTACACATGGCGACGTCCTGGGCCGTCAGCGCTTGGCATGCGTCAGATTCTGCACCATGTCTTCCAGTTCGTTGCCCAGGCGCTTCAGTTCGCGGGCCAGGACGGCGCGCCGTTCCGCCGGGGCATAGGCGACCATGTCCAGCAGTTGCCGCCGCACCCACTTGAGGTAGCGCACCTCCTCGCAGCTTTCGGGCGGGTTGTCGCCCGCACACAGGCAGCGCTTCACCTGCTGGAACTGATCCAGCATCTTTTGCGGAGAGGTCTGCCGCGCAATGGCCACCAGCACGTCCCGGTTCCAGCCCGCGTCGTCGCGGCATTCGTCCAGGATCTCCTGGGGCAGCTTGGTGATGGTGAGGGTTTCCTTGATGTGCGCCACATCCTTGCCAAGCGCCTGGGACAACTGCTCGTAGGTGTAGCGGTAGGCCAGCGCCTGGCGCAGCGCCTCGGCCTCCTGCACGGCGGTCAGGTCGCCCAGCATGAGGTTGCGGGCAAACGCCACTTCGCAGTTGGGCCGGTTGCAATAGACGCCGGGAATGGTCTTCATGCCCGAACGCTTGGCCGCGAAATAGCGGCGCCCACCCAGGAGCAGCACAGGCACGCCGTCGTCATCGAGCCGGAAAAAGACCGGTTGGAAGAACCCATGCTCCTTGATGGCCTGGGAGAGCTTCTCAATGACCACTTCCTCGTCGAAGTGGGCCTTGGGCTGGCCCGGATCGAGCCGTATGGTGTCCAGATCCAGGTCGTACACCTTGCCGTTGACGTAGTCGGTTCCACATGTCTGGGCGTTCATGCCGCATGCTCCTTGTTGATGGGGACCGCCCCATGAGAGCATCTTAACTTTGAAAAAGATGAGATGCTCTTATGCATTTTGTTGAAATAATGAAGTATCATTTCAACTCTTCGCATTGTTTCAATGCTGAAATGCGCTCATATCCGGCCAACGGCCGCATGGGCCGCGCGCCCCGTGGATGGGGCGCGCCCGCCCGATGCGGCGAATACCTATCAGCAGCGCACCCACAGCGCGGCTCCCGAAAGCTTGCGGAACAGCGCCTTGGCCACGGAGCCCATGAACAGGGACTGCATGAGGCCGCCGCCCACGCCGGTGCGTCCCGCGGCCACCACGGCATAGCCGCCATGGTGCGCCTCGCGCAGGATGGTGCCCACCACGTCGTTGTCCCACACCGCCTTGGTGCTGATGCGATCCTCGCTCACGCCGCGCTTGCGTAAAAGCTCCATGCATATGGTGAAGATACGATGCGGATCAGAGGGACCGATGGAGCTTTCGCGGGTCACGCGCATGAGCGTCACCTTCTGGTCGGGCGCAATGGACAACATGTCGCCCACATGCTCGGTCATGCGGTAGGCGGCGTCGGAGCCGTCCACGCACAGGAGCACGTTGCGGGCGTCGGATGCGACTTCGCTGCAAATCCACAATGGTGCGCGGCAGGAGTTCTCCAGGATTTCCCGGTTCACGTTCACGCGGCCTTCCAGGATGTCGTCCAGCCTGGAACGGCCCCTGTTGCCCAGGATAATGGCGTCGTAGCGTCCGGTCACGCCTTCGTTGATGATATCCCACACCTTGGATACCTGCTGCGGCCGGATGTTGGCATTCAGGGCGTTCAGGTCGTGGCCTGACGCGCCAAGAATGGTGCGGGCCGCGTTCATGCCGTCCATGCCTTGCTGTTCGCGCAGGGCGATGGTCTCTTCGTCCATGGGCATGTCGCCGCTGCGGATGCCCTTGGGGCCGACCATGGGGGTGGTCTTGGGCGGGGTGATATAGAGCAGGGTCAGGTCTATCTTGTCGGTGTTGGAAAAAAACTGTGACACAAAGCGCACGCTGTACAAATGAGACGCGTTTTCACTGACAGTGAGGAGCAGACGGCGGGTTTCGCCGTTGGATGTGGGGATGCCGGATGTCTGGGGATCATGCGCTGTGGTTGTGACCATGTGAATCTCCTTGCTGCGCGTGCACGCACATGTACGGGAAAACCGTCGAGGATACGGTCGGGGCGGCCGGGCATGGCCGCGTTGCGCGGGGGTGGGCGCTTGCCGCCCCGGCCGTTCCATCTTTCAGTCTCATCGCCTGCTTGCCCCGGCGAAGACGCATCGGTTCCTTGCCGCCATGCGGCCGCATCGTTTTCAATCAGCCATTGTCAGGGCGCGGCCGTCTTCGGGCGGCGCGCCGTTGTTCCATTACGAGGCGTCGTGTCTGGGCTGGGGGCCGAAGGGGCGAACCAGCAGCACGGGCGTGGTGCCCGACTTGACCACCTTTTCAGCCACCGACCCGAAGATGACCCGGTCTATGCCGCGCCGGCCGTGGGTGCCCATGACGATCAGGTCGGCATGCTCCTCCAGGGCCACGTCGCAGATCGCTTCCGGCGCATAGCCGATCTTGACCATGCTGGTGACCTTGATGCCCTGGAAATGTTCCTTGAGGCACGCGTCCATGTTCTTGCGTGCGCCGTCCGCGATTTGCCGCACCACGCGCTGCAGGTCCGTGTTGGGGACATACAGTTCCGCGTAGCGGTTCATGCGCGGGGACACATACAGCAACAACACCTCGGCATCGAATTGCAGGGCCATCTTGCGGGCACATTCGGCCACGGCCTTCACGGCATCCGAAAAGTCCACGGGACAGAGAATCTTTTTGACGTCGAACATGGCGTTTCTCCTCTGGTCGTTGCGTACGTGCCAGGGGCGAGCCCCCGGTGATATTTCACGAGACGCAAGGGGCGTGCCAGCTGATATGCGAAGCAAAGATGTTTTAATATACTGGAATTATGTAAAAAAAATTAAAAATACAAAGAAGGGCGGAGCGGACGGGACAGGCCGGGTGTCGGCTTTTTTTACGCAGTAGCAGAGTTTGGTGTGCCGCCTGCAAGAAGCCCGGAAAGGTCGCGCAGGAACTTGTCGCGCAGGCGGGATACGGCGGAGGGATCGGCCATGACCATGTCCAGCTGCCGGGTGTGGGTGATCATGTAGCCCAGCACGATGAGCGGCGGGCGCATGGCGGCCAGTTCGACGCCCTCCAGCCTGGCGGCCAGGGTGTCGCCTGTCACGGCGACACGGAAGCCGTACCCGCGCAACAAGCCGGAAATAAAGGCCACGCGGGCTGCCCGCCGGTCATGGTCCGCCGCGCCGCCCGAAAAACGGAAGGCGCAGTAGTTCTCGGCAGGGTGCTCGCCCGCCAACGCCTCCATGGAGCAGAAGTGGAAGCCGAACCGGGCTTGCAGGCTGCAAAAGTCGCGGGCCACCATGAAGTAGTTGCGCGTGGTGTAGGGCGAGGCCATGGAGGGATCGAGCGCGGGGTTGGCCGAGGCCTCCATGAGCACGGACATGAATCCGCGCGCATCCAGGCTGGGCGGGCCTTCCCAGGGGATGGCGGTTATGCCTTCCCACAAAATGCGCATGGGCGTGGACACGACCTGCTCCAGCAGCACGAAACGGCTGGCGGGGTCCGCATCCTTGAAGCCGTTGTCCAGGTCCAGCACCCAGAACTGCGTGGCCGTGCCCGTGTACAACTGCTTGGCCGAGCCAATGGGGAACCCGTCGCCGTCGGTCATATGGAACATGGCCTCCACCGCCTTTTCGTGGCAGAAACGGGTGATGTCGTGCAATGTCTCGCAGTTGGCGGCCCTGAACAGGATCGAGTCCGGGTCGGTGAGATTGAGCGGGGCGATGTGTTCCAGCGCCTCGACCAGGGCGGCATGCACCGGGCTGCCTTGCATGAAACCGCCGGTGGGGCGCTTGGCCGCCGCGAGGATGGCCTCGATGCGGCCGGGATGGACGCATCGCGTGTCCGCATCCACGGTAACCTCGTCACCGGTCCGGAGGGTTTGCAGCGCGCCGGGTGCTCCGAACAGGGCGGGTACGCCGAATTCGCGCGCCACATTGGCCAGATGCACGGCCGCGCCGCCCGTCTCGGCCACCACGGCGGCGGCCCGGGGCAGAAGCGGCGCCCAGCGCGGCGACGGCCGCGCCAGCACGAGCACCGCGCCCTTGGGAAATCCCAGGGCTTGGACATCCTTTTCCACCACATAGACCGGCCCCGCGCCCGCGCCGGGTGCGGCGGTGACGCCACCTTGCAGCAGCAGGGGATGGGCGCTGTCGGGAACGTGGCCGCCGCGCGGCATGCGGGTTTCGGCCGCAAGACTCAAGGGGCGCGCCTGAAGCACCGTCAGTTCCCCCTGGGCGTCCAGCGCCCATTCCATATCCTGCGGCGCACCCAACCGCTCTTCCAACTGCACGCACAGGCGGGCGAGTTCGCGCGCCTGGTCGTTGTTCAGGGCGGGATGCAGCGCGTCGTCCTCGGCAACCGTCGTCGTGCTGACCCCTTCTCCGGCCAGCGCCACCACCCGCTCGCGCTTGGTCGCGATGTCGCGCCGGATGAGGTGCAGCCCGTCCTGCCGGGAAAAAACATACAGATCCGATGCCATGGCCCCATCCACCACGCCCTTGGGCAGGCCCGACACCGCATGCACGCACACGGTATCGCCGCGTACATCCATGGGATCGCGCGAATACGCCACGCCGCCCGCCACGGCGTCCACCATGCGCAGCACGCCCACGCACATGGCCACAGCCTCGTCGGGCACCCCCCGATGCAGGCGGTAGGCCATGGCCTGGGGGCCGAACTTGGAGGCCACGACCTCACGGTAGGCCTGGAAGAAATGTTCCGGCGACACGTTGAGCTGGGAGCGGTATTGGCCCGCAAAGGAGAGCCCGGGCATGTCCTCGCCCAGGGCGCTGCTGCGTACCGCCAGGCGCAGGTCCAGGATGTTGTCGCCCCCCAAGTTCTGGAGCGCCTCGATCATGGCGCCTTGCAACGCCTCGGGCAGCGGTGCGGCGAGGATGAGGTTTTGCACGGCGGACGACACGGCGTACAGCGCGGCGGTATCGTCGCCCTCGGCCACCTGGATGCGCCGGTTTATCTCTTCTTGCAGGCCGTTGTGGGCCATGAACAGGCGAAACGCCCGCGCCGTGACCACAAAGCCGTCGGGCGTGGCGATGCCCATGCCGCGCAACGCGCCCAGAAAGGCCATCTTGGCCCCGGCCTGGTCCACATTGGTACGGTCCAGGGCGTCCACGGGCAGCACAAGCGGGCCGTCCTCCTCGTGCGCATCCTGCGCCAAGGGGCGCAGGATGGCGGCGTGGATGGCGGCAAAGCGCGTGTCCAGGGCGGGATAACCGCCAGGAGCCAGGATGTGCATCTGGCGGACGATCTGAAACACGGCGGCGGACAGGCGCGCGGCCTGGGCCTGGACATAATCCATGCCATAGGGCTGCGTGCCGCGCAGCGTTTCTTCCATGGAGGCCATGATTTCAAGCGCCTTGTTGTTGGCGCTTATGAGCACCTTGAAGGCGTGGTAGCGTCGGGAAAAGATATCCCGGAGCGCATCGGCGCCAAGCGCCGATGTTCTCCGGGATCCAAGAAAGCGTTCTTTCAGGTATTGCAAAAAGCCCATTGCATGCCCCCACGCACGGGCGGTTATACTTCCTTCTTCTTGCCGCCCTTCATCTGCATACCTATCCCGTCGGACAGGTAGAAGATGGCGTAGCCCCACCATAAGGTGTAGGCAACGTAGAACACAAGGGCGAAAGTCAGGATGCCCATCTTGGACTTGGCGCTTTCGGCCTGCACGCCGTAGTAGTTGTAGCCCACCTCGATGGCCTTGGTGGAGACTTCGTGCAGGTGCTTGGACAGCTTGAACTTCTTTTGGTCGTTCAGGGCGCCTTGCGTGGCCTTGCTCACCATCCACCAGGTGTACTGGGCATTCTTTTCGGGCATGCCGTACTTGCTGGACAGTACCTCGCCGTTATTCTTGAACATGGCGTCCGAGTCGGCCAGCATGGCCGCAGCCAGCTTTGCCAGATTGCCGGACACTTCCAGCTTGCCCGCCGCGGGCGTCACGGATATGCCCGACAGCGTGAGCAGGGTGGTGGCCTGGGAGGCCAGTTTTTCGTTGGCAAACTCCAAGGTCACGTTGATTTCCTCGCCCTCGAAGGCCTTGTTCAGTTCCTCCATGTGGGGGATGTAGTAGGTTGATCCCTTGGAAATGGAGTTGAACAGCCTGTCCGAGGCGTGGAACGCGGTCTCGCCGTTGAAGGAGGGCGTGAACATGTAGAACAGAATCCCCATGAAGGACGCCGCCATGAACAGGCCGAGAGAGAATGTCTTTTTGTGTCTGATCAACATTGCTTATGCCTCCCGGAGTTGCTTGATGTTGCGCAGGAACATGCTGAGAACCCAGCCCGCGAAGCAGGCGACCACGATGAAGAAGGCCCAGTTGCCCACAGTGGCAAGCATCTTGCCCGTGCCCGGATCCAGGGAGATCCACTTCATGGACTCAAGCTTGCTCGGCAGGGCGAAGAGACGGTTGATGAAGCCGGCCATGATGGCCGTGGCGTAGAAACCGCGGATGTAGATGCCCTTGATGACGCGGGTGGTCAGCGCGCCCACCTGGATGCCGAACAGCGAGCCGAGCAGCATGCCCATGGCCAGGGTGTAGAAGATGAATCCGTAGGTGGCGTACTGGGTGATGGAGGCGTAACCCGCGGTGAAGATGATCTGCAGGATGTCCGTGCCCACCGTGGTGAACGAGGACACGCCGAGCACGTACACGAACATGGGGAAGGTCAGGAAGCCGCCGCCCACGCCCATGATGGCCGCCACAAAACCCACGAAGCCGCCGCAGAGCACGACGAACAGGGCGGAGATGCGCTTGCCGCCGGGAACCAGGTCTTCGTCAAAGGTGATGAAGGGCGGGATGGAGACGGACTGCAAACGCGCGGGCAGACCCTTCTTGCTGGGGTCGCCGCCGGAACCGCCGCCATGGGCGTCCACCGTGCCGCCGGCCTTGCTCAGCCTGATGAAGTCGGTCAGGGCGTAGACACCCAGGAAGCCCAGCAGGAAGACGTAGACCATGCTGATGAAGGTGTCGGAAAGGATCGGGTTGATCTCGTACAGGGTACGGTTGATGACGCCGCCGCCGGTGACGCCCAGCAGCGATCCCACCAGGAACCAGACGGCCAGGCCCACGGAGATGTTGCCCAGCTTCTTGTGCACCGCCGTGCCCATGATGGCCTTGGCGAAGATGTGGAAAAGGTCCGTGCCCACGGCCAGGATGCCCTTGATGCCCGCGCTCATGAGCGCCGGGGCGATGATGAAGCCGCCGCCCGCGCCGATGCAACCGGTGATGAGGCCGGCGCACAGGCCGATGGCGATGGAGACCAGAAAGACGTTGGTGTCGTAAAAGGCCGGGCTGTACGCGTGCTTGCCGCCCAGCACCGCAGGCAGTGAATCCGCAGCGAATGCGATTGCGAACAGCAGTGCGGGCAGCGAAACCAGCATGAGAACTATCATCCGCTTGCGGCTGTGGAGAATGGTTTGCGATACCTCCAATTCCCATCTGGCCTGAGCCATGGCCGCAGCCTGCATCATTCTGTAAAGTTTCCTCATTCCGTGCATGTTTTTCCCTCGCGTGTGGTTGTTCGTGATTCCGTGCCCGCGTTGCGGGCGCTTCCCCTTGAGTCGCCGCTTACCGTTTGGCCTGCCCGAGGAGCTGCTTCTTGCGTGCATCGCGCAATTTGTAGAGCAACTCGTCCACGTCCGTTGGTTTGAGCAGGTAATCGAAGGCTCCGATTTCCATGCCGCTCACTGCGGTTGCCAGATCCGCGTGGCCTGTGAGCATGATGACCTCGATGCCGGGCTTCATGGCCTTGATGGCCCGCAGGGTTTGCAGGCCGTCCATGTCCGGCATCTTGAGGTCAAGCACCACCACGTCGACCGGCGCGGCCTCGATGTGCGCCAGCGCGCCTTCACCGCTTGTGGCCGTGGCCACGCGCAGTTCGCGCTTGGCCAGGCGTTTTGCCACGACGCTCAAAAAGTCTTCTTCGTCGTCCACCAGCAGCACATGGAAATCGTTTTCGCCCATAACCCCTCCGTCGTCGTGTCCCGGCGAGACGCCGGGGCATACCCTGTAAAGGCAATGGCCGTGCCAACTCTTCTTTTGCGGTGGCAGGATTTTAGTCCTTCCATTTTAGATGGTTGTGAAGAAGATGACATGTGGCCCACAACAAGGGGCCAGCCGGTGTTGTCAGGCTTTTTTACGGGCAGTAAAAAAACGGACACGCCGTGGATGGGTTTTGGTGGCGCGCGGTCGGCGCGGTCAAGGCGCGCGGGAGCCCTGTTTCAGTGGGTTGAAACCGTGTGGGAGGTGCGGCCAGCGCATGCCGGAGCCGGAGCGGGCGCAACGGTTTGACGGGCATGGTGGCAGGCTGCCGCAGTGCCGCGCGCGCCCAAACGGCGCGCCGTATCAAAGGGAGCCAAGGGGATGGGCATGTCGCAAGGGGATGGGCGGAACCTGGCTGTGGCGCCCGTGACAAAGGGTGCCGCCGATCCGTGCAACCGTCCGCTGGCGCGATTTCACACTGAAGCAATGTGGCGAGTTGAAATAATGAAGCATTATTTCAACAAAATGCATAAGGGCATCTAACCTTTTTCAAAGTTAAGATGCTCTAGTCCGCGGGTGCGGCCTTGCCCTTGGAGGCGGCGGGCAGGTGCACGGTAAAGCTGGTGCCCCGGCCAAGGCCGCTCTTGACGCTGATGCGGCCACCGGCCTGGCGCACAAGGCCGTGGCAGATGGACAGGCCAAGCCCGGTGCCCTGGCCCACGGGCTTGGTGGTGAAGAAGGGCTCGAACACACGCATGAGCACGGCCTGGTCCATGCCCGGGCCGGAATCGGCCACCGTGAAGGTGACCATGTCGTCAGCGTGGCCCGTGGCCAGCACCAACTCGCCCCCCTCGTCCTTCATGGCGTCCAGGGCGTTGTTGATGAGGTTGAACAGCACCTGTTGCAGGTTGGTGGGCGAGGCAAAGCATGCGGGCCCGGTGGGGTCGAGGCGCAGGCGTATGCTGACCCCCAGGGTGGAGGCGCGCTGCATGCACAACCCCGCCGTGGTTTCCATGAGTTCGTTGAGCGGCACAGTGGCCGTGGCCGACGCCCCGCGCCGGGCAAACTCAAGCAGTCCCCGGGTTATCTCGCGGCAGCGTGCGCCCTGGGTCTTGATCTGGGCCAGGGCGCGCCGGATTTCCGCGTTGGTGTCCGCCGTGTCGCAGTGCACTTCTTCCAGCAGATCCTCCACCCACCCGGCCTCCTGCACCATGATGGCCACGGGATTGTTGACCTCGTGCGCCACGCCTGCGGCCAATTCGCCCACGGCGGCCAGCTTGTTGGCTTCCACGATCTTTTTCTGGGTGTGTTCCTGCCGCTTGTCCGAGGCCATGACCCCCTGCATGATCCAGGAGGCGAAGACCGTGGCGTTGAAGACCGCCACGGTGGACAGGCAGATGATACTCCAGATGGCCATGGACCAGGCCGTGGACAGTGCGGCATCCTTGCGCCCCACCACGACAATGCCCCTGGAGTGACGGAGGCGGGCCGCGGCGTACACGGCCTCGCCTCCGTCCGGCAGGGTGACGGAACGTACCGCCGATCCGCGCATGCGCGCTTCCTCGGCCAGTCCTTCCATGGCGGGAGGGGTGGCGCCCGCTGGTGAGGACCAGGAGCCTTGCGGCCCGGTCATTGTCCCCTGCTCGTCGAATACGAAGATGGCCGGGGATCCGCTGGATGCGGATCCGGTTTCCAGGTTGCCGGCATCTCCGGATACGTTCGGGAGTGCGGAAAGGTTGTCCAGCACGTTGGCCTGGCACTGCGCTTCGCGAAGGATCACTTCGTGGGTGGCCTCGCGCATGGAGAGCGGGTATTGCCGCATGAGCACCAACGCCAGAAGCAGCATGGGCGCAAGCGTCAGCACCGATACCGCAACGGTCAAATGGCGCATCAGCGCCGCGTGGGACTCATAGCGCATCATGCAGGAGTGCCTCCCGCGTTTCCGCATCGGGCAGATAGCGCTCCAGCAGGATGCGGCGCACGGCCTCGGTCAGCCGCGACACGTCGCCCTGTTTTTCCACTATGGCGGTGGCGCGCCGCCGCAACGGCTCGTCCTCGGCTGGCTCGGCAAGGCAATGCAGCACAATGGGCACACAAAATTGAGGGTCGCGCCGCCGCTCCAGGGCGGGGATTTTTTCGGCGCCGGGAATATCGGGGTCGAGCACGATGACATGCGGCGGGGTTGCGTCGTTCAGAAAGGCCGCCACCTCGTTGCCGTTCATAGCCTCGGCGACATCGAAGCGGCGTTCCGCGAACGTGCGGCGCAGTATGGCCCGTACGTTATGGTTTTTATCTGTAATTACCACGCGGAATCGTTGCATGCCGTACCCTCCGGGTGTGCCCCTTGGTAGATCATCCGGCAAGCTCCGTGCCAGAATCGTCGTTGTATTCGAAGTTGCAACTATTCGTTATGATAGATGAAAAAAAAGAAGGAACCACGCCATACGGCATGCGGCGCAACGGTTCCTGTCAAGGAAGCTGACAAGGTGTAAAAGAGTGTCGGGGCCGTGGGCTCGGCCCTGGATATCACGACTGGGTGGTGGTGACTTCGATGGTGAGGCCGTATTTGTCGATGCGCGACAAGAGCGTGGGGCGCGACAACCCCAGCAGCTTGGCGGCGCGGGTCCGGTTGCCGCCCGTGAGGTTGAGCGCCTCGCCCACCACGGCTGCGCCGAAATGGTCCATGAGCGCGTCAAAGGCGTCGTCCCGCCCGCCGGCGGCAAGCTCCTGGCGGATCCAGTGGCGCATGGACGCCTCCAGCGCCTCGTCGGGTTTGCCCGCGCCATCGGAGGACGCGGCCACCAGATCCAGGGCGTGCTCAATCTCGTCGCGTTGCAACGGCCCGCCCCGGTTGAAGATGAGCGCCTTTTGCAAGCTGTTGGACAGTTCGCGCACGTTGCCGGGCCAGTCGTACTCGCCCAGCAGCATCCCCGCCTCGGGGGTGATGCCGGGGTTGGTCACGCCCATTTCGCGGGCGAACCGGTCCAGGAAATGGTCGGCCAGCATGGCGACATCCTCCTTGCGGTCGCGCAAGGGGGGAAGGTTCAGGGTCACCACCTTGAGCCGGTAGTAGAGATCCTCCCGGAACTGCCCGGCGGCCACGGCGGCTTCCAGGTCGCGGTTGGTGGCGGCGATGATGCGTACGTCCACGGCGATGGGCTTGCCGCCGCCCAGGCGCTCGATGTGCCGTTCCTGCAACAGGCGCAGGATCTTGGCCTGGATGCCGGGCGGCATGTCCCCTATTTCGTCCAGAAAAATGGTGCCCCGGTTGGCCAGTTCGATCTTGCCCACGCGGCGGCTGGATGCGCCGGTGAACGCCCCTTTCTCATAGCCGAACAGTTCGCTTTCGAGCAGCGTTTCGGGGATGGCCACGCAGTTGATGACCAGAAAGGGGCCGTTGGAGCGCTTGCTGTGCTGGTACAGCGCCCGGGCCACCAGTTCCTTGCCCGTGCCCGATTCGCCCCGGATGAGCACCGTGGCCTCGGTGGGGGCCGCGCGGCCAATGGACTTGCACACCTCCTGCATGGCCGCGCTGCGGCCCAGCAGCACGCCGCCCGCGCGGCCCTCGGGTTCGCAGGCCACGCCGCACTTGCGGGCAAAACGGGCCGCTTCCAGCGCCTTGCCTATCAAATCCAGCATGGCCGGAATGTCGAACGGCTTGAGCACGAAATCGAACGCGCCCATCTTGGTGGCTTCGATGGCCGTGTCGGCCTCGCCAAAGGCGGTCATGACAATGACCTGGAGGTCTGGTTCCAGGTCGCGCATGATCTTGAAGGCGGACAGGCCGTCCATGCCGGGCATGCGCACGTCCATGATGACCAGATCGGGCCGTTCGGCGCGCACGCGTTCGATGCCCGTTTCACCGCTCGAGGCCATGGCGACGTTGTGCCCTTCGGCGGTCAGCAGGCGCTGAAAGCTCTCCCGCAGCCGCTGGTCGTCATCAACGATCAGGATCGAAGCCAATCCGCTCTCCTTTCACACGGCAGGCCAAGCACGAAGACCGCGCCTTGGCCCTCCGTGGCGTGGCAATGCAGCCACCCGCCGTGCTCTTCCATGATTTTTTTCGCAATGTTGAGGCCAAGGCCGGACCCCTCTTCCTTGGAGCTGTAGAACGGCTCGAACACCTTGTCCAGATCCTGCGGCGCGATGCCGGGGCCGGAGTCGGCCACCCGCAGCACCGCCACCTTGCCGTGCGGTTCCACAAAACCCATCTCCTCGGTGATGGTGATGGAGCCGCCCGGCCCCATGGCCTCCAGGGCGTTGATGATGAGGTTGACCATGACCTCCTTGAGCTGCTCCGGATCCGCGGCGACCTCGGGCAGCGCCTGCTCGCGGTTCAGGACAATGACGGCGTCATAGGCCTCGATGCGCGGGGCGAGCAGTTGCAGGGCCGTGTCCATGACCTCGGAGGGGCTGACAAGGCGCACCTTGAGCTTGGGACGGCGGGCGTATTCCAGGAAATTGCGCACAATGCCGTCTATCTGGCCTATTTCCTGCGACACAACCTCAAAGTCCTCCTTTTGCGAGGCCTCCAGGTTGAGGGCGCGCTCCAGGGAAAACAGGCGCATCTTCACCGAGGTGAGCGGGTTGCGGATGCTGTGCGCCACGCTGGCCGCCAGCTTGCCCACCTGGGCCATTTTTTCATGCTGCACGAGGTTTGCCCGGCTCTTGTCCAGCTTGGTGCGCACGCTGTCCACATCCTCGATCAGCCCCTTGACCTTGCCGGACAGCGCTTCCACCTCATCGGTGACCGGGCTTGCGGAGGAGCCGTCGCTTCCCGTGTCCACGGCCAGGCGGCGGATGGGGTTGAGCACCTGGCGCAGCAGCACAAAGGCGAGCAGAAAGGCGGTGGTGACGGAAAGAGGGACGGCGACCCAGGTCATGGCGGACATGATGCGGGCGCGGCGCTCGTACAGATAGCGCGCTTCGCTGATGTTTTCCTCGTAGATCTGCTTGTACTTGGCGCACAGCTCCATGATGTGCAGGAACTGGTCGCGGATGTCCCAGTGCAGCTGCTCGCCTTCCTTGCGGCGGCCCTCCTTGTACAGGCCGATGACGCGTTCGCGCCCGAACACATACCGCAGGTATTCGGATTCGATGTCGTTGAGAATGTCGCGGGCCTTGTCGGTGAACACGGAGTTGCGCGCCGCGCGCAAATATTTTTCAAAGGCCTGGTGCTGCAACGCCAACTTGTCCAGCCAGGTGCTGTCGCTGTTGAGGAAAAAATAGGTGACGTATCCTTTTTGTGAGACCAGGGCGCTTTGCAGTCCCTGGGCCGCCTCCAGGGCGGCCAGATCGTTGTCCACCATGTTGGTGTACAGTGTCTGGGTGCGGAAGGTGTACCACACCGTCACGCCCGCTCCCGCCAGGTTGACCGTGACCAGGGCGGCGATGAGGATGAATATTTTTCTGCGCAGGGTCATGTTCATGTCATTTCAGGCGGCAAGCCTTGGTTTGGCCGGAAAGCCGGGCGGATGTGCCGCTAGGCATTCCGATACTATGATTGCTCCCTTTTGCAAATGGTCATGTTCATTGCGTCGCGGCGTGCGACAAGAGGGGACGCCGCGCCACCAGGGGTCGGACGCGGCGTCCCACGTTCGGGGGAGCCCCCCCTCGAACGTTATGCGGTAGCTTCCTGGGGTCTGTGCGCGTAGGCGTCGTGCACCACGCTGACAAGTTCGTCGATCTCCACGGGCTTTTGCAGGTAGGCGTACGCGCCAAGGCGCATGACCTCGTCGCGGTCCTTGTCGGATCCGTGGCCGGTGAGGATGACCACCTGCACGGCGGGATACTTGGCGCGGACCCGGCGCAGCACCTCCATGCCGTCAATGCCCGGCATCTTGAGGTCCAGCACCATGACGTCCGGGATTTCATCCTGCACGAGCTGCAAGGCGCGTTCGCCGTCCAGGGCAACCTCCGGTCCCAGTTCACGCAGTCTGAGTCGTTCGGCAAGCGTCTCCACGAACTCCTGTTCGTCGTCCACCAGCAGCATCTTGATCCTGTCCATCGCAGCCTCCCGTGGCTTATTGGTTGTGTCGACGACCTGCCGTAGGGCGGCCGTCCGAGCCATTGCCCGCGCTAGATGCGTGCAAGGCCGTACCGGAACTGGACGCCCATCAAGCCGATATCGCTCATGAAGTCGATCAGGGCGTCGGGGCAATTGCCAGGACGGGGGGCGCGGCGGCCCACCATGGCCATGGCGTCGTGTTCCAGGCCGCATTCGGCAAAGGCCGCCGCGGCGTAAATACCTTCCAGGCCGGACATGGACGCCGCGCGTTCCGGCGAGGGCGTCAGGTTGGCCAGCCACAGCGACGTGTCCCTGTCGTCCGCTTCGGCAAAGGCCACGGAGGCGGCCAGGGCTTCGAGGCGGTTGAGAACCGTGGAGTCCGCCAGGTCGGACAGGCCCGCCATGCGCAGGGTGGCGTCGCGATCGCCCGCTTCGGCAAAGGCCACGGAGGCGGCCAGGGATTCGAGGCCGCACAGGGCGTTGCGGGGCGCGGCGACCAGGCCGGCCATGGTCAGGGATTCCTCGCGCAGGTTGGATTCGGCGAAGGCGACGGCGGCGAAGGTGTTTTGCAGCATGGTGATGGTGTTCATGGCGTTCTCCTGGTTCGTCACCCCTCTTCGTGTGCGGGGCGATGTTGTGCGTTGTTGGCTTTGTATAGGCAAGGAGCGTGCCATAAACGAAAGTGTTGCATTACAACCAGTTATAAAGAAGCCATAATGGGGGGGCACTGTCTTTGGATCAATATGAGACATAACGAGACAGACGTTTTGAAACATTATTGAACGGTCCCGCGCGCCACGGCCTCGCTCATGCGGTCCATCAGCTCCTCAATGTCCACAGGTTTCACCAGATAATCGCTCGCACCAAGGCGCATGCCCTCCATCCCGTCGCGCGTGGAGCCGTGGCCCGAGAGCAGAATCACCGGCAGGTCCGGATGTTTCTTGCGCACCAGGCGCAGGAGGTCGAGCCCGTCCATGCCCGGCATCTTCACGTCCAGCACCATGACGTCGAACACGCCGCCCGCCAACTCGGACAAGGCGTCCTCCCCGCTGGACACGGTCTGCGCCCCGATGCCGCGCAGCCGCAGCCGCTCGGCAAGCGTGGTCACGAAATCGGTTTCATCGTCCACCAGCAACACCTGTCGAATGCTCATGACATGCCTCCCGACGCGTCCGGCGCCTGCAAGGGCAGGGTGATGGTAAAGGTCGCCCCCTTGCCTTCCGCGCTCTGTACTTCAATGCGACCGCCCAGCTTCTTCACTATACCATAGGTGATGGCCAAGCCAAGGCCTGTGCCCTTGCCCTGCTTGGTGGTGAAGAAGGGCTCGAATATCTGGCTCTGCACCTTTTCCGAAATGCCGCACCCGTTGTCCTTGATCGAGGCGGCCACAGTGTCGGGATCGGGTTGCCAGGTGGTGATGGTGATGATGCCGCCGTTCTCCACGGCCGCGAAGGCGTTGTTGAGGATGTTGAGGAACACCTGCTGCAACTGGCCCTGGTCCGAGTCGATGCGGGGCATGCTTTCCGCCAGCTGCATGCGCAGGTCAAGGTTGCGCAGGTGCGCCTCCTTTTCCAGGAAGCCCAGCACCTCGCGGATGACCTCGTTGATGTCCAGGTTTTCGATATGCACGTCCATGCGCCGGGCAAAGCCGAGCAAACGGTGCGTGATGGTGCGGCATCGCTTCACGGACTGGAGGATCTTGTCGGTCATGGACAGGAACCTGTCCCTGTTGTGGAAGTCCCCCGAGTGGGCCAGGATGTCCATCATCAGCCCCGCCTTCTCATTGACGATGGCCAGGGGGTTGTTGATCTCGTGCGCCACGCCCGCGGCAAGGCGTCCTATGGACGAGAGCTTGTGGGTGTGCTCCATTTCGCGGTAGGCCGCCTCGCGCCGCTGGTCCGCGTGCTGGATGCGGTCCACCAGCGTGTGCGTGAGCCGGAACACCACGATCAAAATGGCCAGCAGGCCCGTGACGAACACGATGAGCAGCTCGCCCTTGAGCGTGTACCACGCCCGCATGACGCCGAAGGTGGGCGTGACCACCACCAGGGCGAGATTGGGGTGGACCAGATAGGAGGCCGCCATGAGCATGCGCCGGCCCTTGGCGTCGGTGATCTCGCTCACGCGGGGCTGGTAGTCCACGGGCGGAACGGCGAGGGGAATGCGTTCGAGCACGTCCCCGAACTGGGCCGAGCGTGTTTGCAGCACGCCGTTGCGGTTGATGAGAAAGGCGTCGCTGTCCGCCGCAAGACCCATGGAGGCGATGAGCTCCTTGAACTTGTCCGTGTCGATGGTGGCGCGCAGTGTCCAGCTCTGGCCGCTGTCCGTGCGCCCCTCCACCGCAATGATGATGTGCGGAAAATTGCGGAAACCCATGAACACTTCGCTGATGAACGCCCCACGGATGCGGACCTCGTGGAACCACTGCTGCTCGGAATAGTCCTTGCCCTTGAGGGCGTAGGGGCCGACATAGTTCACCTGTACGCCGTCGCCGTTGATGAGGCCCAGGTCCACCAGTCCGTCGAACTCCTTGCGGGCCACATGGAAGATGCGGTTCAGGGTCTTGGGGTCGGCAAGCTGGTCGTATGTGTAGGCGGAGGCGATGAAGCTGACCGCTGACTGGCGTTCGTGCAAAAACAGTTCGAAGGAGTGCTTGGTCTTGTTGACCATGGCCCGCAGGGGCGTGACCACTTCCTTTTCCAGCGCGGACTTGTACAGATGGTAGTTGATGCCCGCCATGAGAAACAGGGGAGTCAGGGTCACGGTGACGATGAGCGTGTTGATCTTGCGCCGCAGGACGTCGTAGCGCTCCACGGACGGCACCTCCTGTGGGAAATCGAACAACTGCCACCAACCGCAGAGATGTCTAAACCATGCCATGTCCCTTCTCCTTGCCCGGCTTGAACAGGTTCACACCGGCTTCCGGGCCGCCGTGTTCCAGGCTGTCTATCACGTCCTGCAAAAGGCCCATCACGCCATCGGTCACGGCCACGCGTTTCCAGCGCAGGTAGTCATAGTGGTCCTGGTCGATGCCGTTGCATATCACGTGCGCCACGCCCTCGGTCACCACCAGATGGCACAGGTCTTCCGCCGAGGCCTGGGGCAGCACCACGGTGCGCGCCTCGATCACCCGGCCCTGGGCGTCCAGCCTGCCCAGCCAGACCTCGCTGGCCAGGTCGAAGCGGGGCGAAATCTCGTCGCCGTGCAGGGGAATGAGAATCTTGCCGTCCATCACCGCTCCTTGCGGGAAGGCGCGGAAGCGGTGGAGCCTCCGGCTTCGAGTCCGTATTCACGCATCTTGCGCCACAGGGTGGAACGGCTCATGCCCAGGATGCCGGCGGCCTTGGCGCGGCGGCCCCGGGCCTGGACCAGGGCGTCCAGGATCATGGCCCGCTCCACGCCGGACCAGGTGGAGTCGCCGTGCGGCGCGGGGTGGCTCGGCGCGGGCTGCCCCTGGCCGGGTTCGGCCTGCGCGGCGGCCTGGCGGTCCGGAACGATGGACACGGGCGGCTCGGCCTCGGGCGCGGGGCGTGGTTCGAAAAGATAGGCGGGCAGGTGTTCGGTGCCGACGCAGCCGCCAGGGCACACGTTGACCGCGTACTCCACGATGTTGCGCAGTTCGCGCACGTTGCCGGGGTAGTCGTAGTGCAGCAGCGCGTCCAGGGCGGTTTCGGAAAAGCCGCGCATCTGCTTGCCGAACCCCGCCGAGAACTGGTGCAGGAAATGGTCGAGCAAAAGCCGTGCGTCGCCTTCGCGTTCGCGCAGGGGCGGCACGCGCAGCCGCACCACGTTCAGCCGGAACAGCAGATCCTGCCGGAAGCGGCCTTCGCGCACCATGGCCTCCAGGTTGCGGTGCGTGGCCGCGATGAGCCGCACGTCCACGTGCACGCCATGCGATTCGCCCAGGGGATGGATGACCTTGTCGTCCAGGAACGACAGGAGCTTGACCTGGAGCGGCAGGGGCAGGTCGCCGATTTCCGTGAGGAAGAGAGTGCCCTGGTGCGCCAGGCGGATGCGGCCCGGCTTGTTTTCCGTGGCTCCGGTGAACGCGCCCTTGCGGTGGCCAAAGAGTTCGGATTCGAGAAGCGTTTCGGGCAGCGCGCCGCAATTGACCTTGACGAACGCCCCCTTGGCGCGGGGCGAGGCGCGGTGGATGGCCTCGGCGATCACGTCCTTGCCCGTGCCTGTCTCCCCCGTGATGAGCACGGCGGAATCGGTCAGGGCAATGGCGGAGGACAGGGTGAACAGTTTGTGCATGGCCTCGCTGGCGCCCAAGAGCCCGCGCGAGCCAAAGGCGTGGGCAATGGCATCCTCGCCCGTGGTCGCCTGGCGCAGATCCTCCAGCGCCTCGATGTAGCCCACCACGCGGCCGCGCGGGTCGAGCAACGGCGCCATGGTCATGCGCACGGGCGCATGGCGGCGGTCGCGGGTGAGCACGTCGCCGTCGCAGTGGGCGGGCCAGGTCGCGCCGGGCTGGGCCATGGCCGGGCACTTGCCCAGGCACACGCTGTTGCGCATCACATGGCGGCAGGGCACGCCCCGCGCCTCGGCGCTGGAAAAACCCGTCAAGGCCTCCGCCCCCCTGTTCATGGCCACGATGCGGCGGTCCGGGGTGACGAGCAGCACGCCCATGGGAATCTCGTCGAGCAGCGGGGCAAAGGCCACCGGCGCGTCGAAGACGCCATGCAGCAGGGCCGCGGCAAGATCGGTCGGTGTCCGGCGCGTCTTGCCGCCGCTGTCAGCCTTGGTCCGTCCCTCTGGTTCCCGTTGTTCCATGCAGACCGCCTTGTTGTGGTGCGGCTGTGCGCCGTCTCGCCGCCTCTTCTCCTCTTCTTTAGGCAACTATTGTGCCAAGGGCTGCCGGAATATTTTCTGTATAATTACTTGTTATAAAAGGGATTATTTTTTGGTGGAGCGTGTGCTGCGGCACGCATGGGCGCGGCGAGGCGTCAGCTCTTTTTACAGCTTGCAAAGAGTTGGAACAAATTGAAACAGCTGCGAAGTGGAGGGCGCGGTCTGGAACGGCATGAAACGGGGCGGCGGGAGATGATGGCGCGGGGCGGCATGTCGGCGCGGTCATGGGGCTGGCCGAGCCCATGCCCCAGGGGCGCGGTCGCACGGTTACGAGGCGGGGCGGTGGGTCAGGATGGTGGTGATTTTACTGCTGAAGGTGTCCAGGGTGAAGGGCTTGACGATGTAGTGGGTCACGCCCGCGTCAATGGCCGTGACCACCAGATCCTCATGCGCCTCGGAGGTGACCATGAGGAATGGGATGTCCTCGTACAGGGGATTGCCACGCACCCGTTTGAGGAGTTCCAGCCCGCTCATCACCGGCATGTTCCAGTCGGAAACAATGAGGTCGATGGGCGTATCCTGCACGATCTGCCAGGCCTTGGTGCCGTCGCCCGCCTCCTCTATGCTGACGAAGCCCAGATTGCGCAGGAACCCCTTCATGATGGTGCGCATGGAGTCGTGGTCCTCGACGATGAGCACGACCTTTGCCTTGAACAATTCCTTCATCATGTAATCCTATGCCGAATGCGCGGGGCGGCGCAACAATTTTTATACCGGCAGCGTGATGGTCACGGTCGTGCCGTGGGCCTCGGAGGTCTCCATGGCGATGCCGCCGCCCAGGGTGCGGGCGATAAGGCTGGCCGAATAGGTGCCGAGCCCGGTGCCGGAGGCCTTGCCCGAGGTGGCGTACTTGTCGAAGAAGGTGCCGCGCATGTCCAGGGGCACGGCTCCCATGTTGTGCACGGCCACGGCGGCGGGAGGGCCGCCGGCAAGCGCCACGGTGATGACGCCTCCCTGGGGCGCGGCCTCCATGGCGTTCTTGATGATGTTGGCCAGCATGGAGTAGCAGAGCAATTCCTCGCCCAGCACCATGAAGGATGCCCCGGGGGCGGCGGGAGCGCCGTCAATGGACGCGCGCACGGACAGCGCCTTTATCTCGGCCAGCGCGGCGGTCTCGCGCACGATGTTGGCCACCACCGCCATGACGTCCACGGGTTCGGGCCGTGGCACGTAGGCGCCCGTCTCCATTTTATACAGGTCGAGGGAGAGGTTTATCATGTGCAGCATGCGGTAGCCGTCCCGTTCCAGGGAGCGGAGCATGTCCTTCAGATCCTCGCGCAGCCCGTCGCCCAGTTCCATGAGCAGAAGCTGGGGGATGGCGATGATGCCGTTCAGGGGCGTCTTCAGGTCGTGGCGCGTCATGCGTTCCACGTCCTCGCGCAGTTGCGCGTTTTCCAGGAGGATTTCGTTCTGCCGCCGCAATTCCTCGCGGGCGCGCTTGATCTCCAGGTGGGTGCGCACCCGGGCCCGCACCACGGGCGGGCTGTAGGGCTTGGTGATGTAGTCCACCGCGCCCAGCGCCAGGCCGCGCATCTCGTCGTCGGGGTCGCTCTTGGCGGTCACGAAGATGACCGGGATGCCCCTGGTGGCCGCGTCCGCCTTGAGCCGCGCGCAGACTTCATAGCCATCCATTTCCGGCATCATCACGTCGAGCAGGATGAGGTCGGGCATCTTGCGCGCCGCCAGGTCCAGGGTCTTGGCGCCGTTGGTCGCGGCGATCAGGGCGTAGTCGTCCTTGAGCGTCTCCATGAGCACCTGGATGTTTTCCGGAGTGTCGTCGGCAATGAGGATGGTTTCTTTTTTTGGGTCGGCCATGGCAGCCCCTTATTGCGCGGCCAGGTTCATGCGTTCTTCCTCGTGGTCGGCGAATTGCAGCGCCACCAGCCGGAACTGTCCCTCGATGCCCAGGAACGCGTCGACCATGGCCGGATCGAAGTGCGTGCCGCGTCCCTCGGCGATGATGCGCACCGCCTTGGTGTGCGGGAAGGGGGGCTTGTACACCCGTTTGCTTATGAGCGCGTCGTACACGTCGGCAATGGCCATGAGCCTGCCGGACACCGGGATGGCGTCTCCGGCAAGGCCGTTGGGGTAGCCGGTGCCGTCCCATTTTTCGTGGTGCGTATAGGCGATTTCCGCCGCATGGTGCAAAAAGGAGCTGTCGCCCAGCTTGGCCTGGGCAATGAGGATGGCGTCGCGGCCATAGATGGTGTGCTTTTTCATCTGCTCATATTCGTCGGCGGCGAGCTTGCCCGGCTTGAGCAGAATGGCGTCTGGCACGCCCACCTTGCCGATGTCGTGCAGCGGCGCGGAAAGATAGAGCATTTCGATGGTCTTGTCGCTGTCCAGCAGGGGGGCGTAGTCGGGCAGCTGGCGCAGGTTCTGGGCCAGCAGCCGCACGTAGTTCTGCGTGCGCTTGATGTGCCCGCCGGTTTCGGGGTCGCGGGTTTCGGCCAGCGAGGCCATGGCCTCGATGGTCACCTCCTGGGTGAGCGCGAGTTCGCGCGTGCGTTCGCGGACCATGGCCTCCAGATGGTCGCGGTGGTTCTTGAGCTCCAGGTGGTTGTGCACGCGCATTTTGACCAGGCTGGGCCGGAAGGGTTTGGTGATGAAGTCCACCGCGCCCAGGGCCAGTCCCTTGGCCTCGTCCTCCTCGTCCGTCAGGGCGGTGATGAAGACGACGGGAACGTGCTTGGTGCGCACGTCCTGCTTGAGCCTGCGGCACACCTCGTAGCCGTCGATGCCGGGCATCATGATGTCCAGCAGGATGATGTCGGGGGACGGATCGGACAGGGCAAGGCGCAACGCCTTTTCCCCGTTGGTCGCGGCCACGATGGCGTAGTCGGTTTTGAGCGCTTCCATGAGGATATGGATATTCTCCGCCGTGTCGTCGACAATGAGAATCTTGAATTTGCGGTGCGGTTCGGTCATCTACTGCTCTCCCCAGGGAATGTCGCATGCCGTGGCGATGGCGTGCAGCGCGGTAAGGGCGCTGTCCGTGTCAAAGGCATCCAGGTGTTGCGCAAGTGTTTCAAGGGCGGTTTGGGCCGTGGTGCCGTCCAGCAGGCGCTCCAGCGCGGGAAGACGGTCCATGGCCGCGGCAAGGTCGCTTTCCATCAGATCGGCCATTTCGTGCAGCAGGGGCGCCACGGCGGCGGCGTCGGGCTGGGCGGACGCCGTTGGTTTGGGCGTTCCGGCGCCGGTCGGCGTCTGCAGCGCGGTGTGCAACTCGGTCAACGTGACGGTTGCGGCGTCCGTGTCAAAGGCGTCCAGGTCTTTGGCCAGGGTTTTGCCCAACGGCTCCAGCGGGGTGCGCTCCAGCATGCGGCGCAGGGGCTCGAGAAGCCGCAGGGTCTCGGGCAAATCCCGTTCCAGCAGATTGGTCATGGCCGCCACCAGGGCGATCGCGGCCGCGGCATCCAGTTTGGGCGGTTTTCCGGGCATGGCGTACTGTGGCGATGCCCCGGCCTGGAGTTTGAACAATCCCTGTATGGCGCTTGCGGCCTCGGACAGGTGCAGATGCAGCGTGTGCAGCAGTTCGTCCAACGCCGCGTCGTCGCGCGCCTTGATGGCCGCCTCCACCATGCCCGCGGCGGCCTGAGTCGGCTCGGCCCCGATGTTGCCCGCCACGCCCTTGACGGTGTGGGCGGTGCGTTCGGCGGTCTTCCTGTCGCCGGCGGCCAGCTGCTCGCGGATTTCCCGCACCGCGTCATGGTGTTTTTCCACAAACTTGCCGAGCAGTTTCCTGTAGAGCGCCTTGTTGCCGCCCACCTTGGTCAGCCCGGACTTGATGGCGACGCCGGGAATGCCCGCCAGGGGCAGCTCGTCCGCGCCGGTCGGCGGCGCGGGCGCGGGCGCGTCGGGCACGGGCCGGTCGCCGGGGGCTATCCAGCGCACCAAGGTGGTGAACAGCTGGTCGGGATCGATGGGCTTGGTGATATGGTCGTTCATGCCCGCCTCAAGGCTGCGTTCCCGGTCGCCCGCCATGGCGTGGGCGGTCATGGCCACGATGGGGATGTCCGTCTTGCCTGCGGCGCGGATGCGGCGCGCCGCTTCCAGGCCGTCCATTTCCGGCATCTGGATGTCCATGAGGATGATGTCGTATGCACCGGCCAAGGCCTTGTCCACGGCCTCCATGCCGCTGCTCGCCACGGTGACGACCAGCCGCGCCTGCTCCAGCAGTTCGGTGGCCACCTGCTGGTTGATCTCGTTGTCCTCGGCCAGGAGCACCTGCGCCCCCTGGATCTGGCGCATTTCCTGGTGCGCGGCCTTTGGGGCGGCGGAGCGGGCCTTGCGCGGCGTGCTTTTGCCAAAGACCTCCATGATGGTGTCGAACAGCACCGAGCGGCTGACGGGTTTGATGAGAAACGCGGACAACCCGGCATCCTGGGCCTGGCGCATGATCTCTTCCCTGCCGTAGGCCGTGACCATGAGTATCTGCGGCGCCCTGGGCAGGTGGGTGTTGCCCAGGATGGTGCGGGCGGTCTCGATGCCGTCCATGCCGGGCATTTTCCAGTCCATGAGCACCAGCTCGAAGGGCTTGTCCTTGAGCACCGCTTTTTCCATTTCCTTGATGGCGGCAAAGCCGGAATCCACGGCCGTGACGTTGAAGGTGAAGGTGCGCAGGGCGTCCGTGAGGATTTCGCGCGAGGTGGCGTTGTCGTCCACGACCATGGTCCGCATGTGCCGCAGGTCCAGGGACGGCTGGTACTGCTTTTCCTTTGTGTCCTCCCCCCGGCCGAACACGGCGGTAAAGGTGAAGGTGCTGCCCTGGCCCGGCGTGCTGTCCACGTGGATGGAGCCGCCCATCATCTCGGTGAGCCGCTTGCAGATGGCGAGGCCAAGGCCCGTGCCGCCGTATTTGCGCGTGTGGGTGCCGTCGGCCTGGGAAAAGGACTGGAACAGCTTGCCGATCTGTTCCCGCGTGAGGCCGATGCCGGAATCCTGGATGGTGAAACGCAGGGTGACCGTGCGTTGGGTCTCCTTTTCCTTGAGCACGGCGACCTGGATGTCGCCCGACTCGGTGAACTTGACGGCGTTGTTGACCAGGTTGACGAGTATCTGGCCCAGGCGCAGCGGATCGCCGACCAGGTGGTTGGGCACATCCCCGGCTGTGCGGAACAGGATCTCGATCCCTTTTTCCTCGGCCTTGATGCTCACCATGTTGGCCAGGTTGCCCATCACGTCCTCCAGTTCGAAGGGGATGGATTCCATGTCCATTTTCCCCGCCTCGATCTTGGAGAAGTCAAGGATGTCGTTGATGATGCCGAGCAGGTTGTGGGCCGCCGTGCTGACCTTGGTCACGTAGTCGTGCTGCTTGGCCGTGAGCTCGGTTTGCAGGCAAAGGTGGCTCATGCCGATGATGGCGTTCATGGGCGTGCGGATCTCGTGGCTCATGCGCGCGAGAAAGTCGCTTTTGGCCTGGTTGGCGGCGTCGGCGGATTCCTTGGCCGCGGCCAGCTCCTTTTCCGTCTCCTTGAGCGGGGTGATGTCCGTGGACATGGTGCATACCGCCTGGCCGATGCCGAAGCTGTCCAGGATGGGGAAGCGGACGGCGATGAAGGTGCGCTCCTGGCCCTGGAGCGTGACGACCACCTCTTCGGATGCCGCCTGGCGGGTAGCCAGCACCGCAAGGTCGTTTCGCCGGTATTGCCCGGCCTTGTCGGGGAACAGCTCCTGGTCTGTTTTTCCCAGCGCCTCTTCCTTGGTCTTGCCGGTGGTGGCGCACCACTTGGCGTTGACAAGGATGTAGCGTCCCTCGGTGTCCTTGGCGTGGACAAGGGCGGTGGTGTTGTCGATGACGCCTTGCAGGAATTGCTGGTTTTCCCGCAGCGCCTCCTCGGCCTTCTTGCGGTCAATGGCCACGGCGATGGCGTCCGCCGCCGCAATGAGGGTCTGCTCCGTATCCTCGTACATGGCCTGCCGGGAGAAAATGGCCACCACGCCCACGAGCCGCGCCTCCACGACCATGGGCAGTCCGGCAAAGGACACGAAGCCGTGCTCGCGTATCCAGGCCTTGTTTTCCACCAGGGGGTCGTCAATGGGTGCTGCGGAGAAGTGGGGTTCAAGCGATCTGGCCACACGGCAGATCTTGGAGTCGCCGTCCAGGCTCAGGTAGCCGTGGGCGCCGTTGATGTGCGTGTAGAGCCCGGCGCTGGCCTGCATTTCGAGCCGCATGTACTTGTCGTCCACGGTCCAGAGGCGCACCAGCCCGGCGTCGAGGTGCTTGAGCAGCGATTCGGCCACAGCCTGCAGGGTGCCGCGCAGGTCGCCGCCGCGCGTGAGCGCCTGGCTGATGGCGCCGCCCAGGCGCACAAGGCGTTCATGGCGCTTGCGTTCCGTGATGTCGGACACCACGCCCACCATGCGCTGCGGCGTGCCGTCGGGCGCGTATTCCACAATGGAGCCCTTGGACATCTGCCACCGCGTCTCGCCGTCCCTGGTGACGACGCGGTATTCGAGTTCATAGGCGGGCAGGCGTCCCCCCCGGTACGCCTCGCCGGCCGCCAGCACGCGCTCCCTGTCTTCCGGATGCAGGGATTCGCGCCACAGCACGGCGGGGTCGGCCACCTCCGCTGGTTCATAGCCGAGCATGACGGCCCATTGGTCGTTGACCACCGTGGCCTGGGTGGCGAGAGCGACGTCCCAATAGCCCAGCTCGCCGCCGTCGAGCACCAGGGCCATGCGTTCCTCGCCTTCGCGCAACGCCTGGGTCTTGGCCTTCAGCTCGGAGATGTTGGTCACCATGCCAAAGGAGGCGATCACCTTCCCCTCGGCGTCCATGAGCGGCGTGCCGTTGAGCAGGCACGGCACGGTGGTGCCGTCCGGGCGGGAAAAGGCAATCTCATAGGCGTCGGATTCGCCCTTGGCGCGCCGCTCCAGCTGTTGGATCATGATGGCGGTGTTCGCCTCGTCCAGGAAGGAGAATATCGGCCGGCGCAGTACGTCGTCGCGTTGCAGGCCAAGGATGGCGCACATGGCCTGGTTCACGTCCAGGGTGGCGGCGTTCTTGTCGATAAGCCAGAATCCCTCGTTGGACGAGGAAAGAATGGTTTTTAGCCGTTGTTCGCTTTCCTTGAGCGCCTCGTCGGCCTGCTTGCGGGCCGTCACGTCCTGCTTGACCGCAAGGTAGCCTGTGGTCATGCCCGATTCGTCGACAATGGGGGAGATGGAGGCGGTTTCCCAATAGAGCTCCCCGTTCTTTTTTCGGTTGACGAATTCGCCGTACCAGGTCTCCTGGCGGCCCAGCGTGTCCCACAGCTGCTGGTAGAATGCCGGGGGATGGGCGCCGGATTTGAGGATGCGCGGATTTTGCCCCACGGCCTCCTCGGACGTGTAGCCCGTGACCGCGCAGAATGTGGGGTTGACGTATTCGATGGAGCCGGACCTGTCGGTGATGACCACGGAGGCCGGGCTTTGCTTGACCGCCTGGGACAGGGTGTTCAGCTGGTCTTCCACCCGTTTGCGCTCGGTGATGTCGCGCACCGTGCCCACGGCGCGCCATGCGCCGGCCACCTGGAAGGCGGACACGCCCACCTCCACGGGGAAGGGCGTGCCGTCGCGGCGCAGCGCCGTGGCCTGGACCACGTTGCCCACCACCGGCCCCTGCCCCGTGCGGGCAAAGGATTCCATGCCCGCCTGGGCCTGGGGGCGCAACGCCTCGTCCACAAAGAGCGCGTGCATGTCCCGCCCCAAGGCCTCCTCGGCGGTATAGCCGAACAGGGCTTCCGAGGCGCGGTTCCAGAACAGCACGCGCGACGCGGCGTCGATCATGATGAGGCCGTCGTGGATGGCCTCGCTCATGGCGCGGATCTGGTGTTCCGAATCGAGCAGGCGCGCTTCGGCCAGCTTGCGCTCGGCCACCTCGCGGGCCAGCTTGCGGTTGGCGCGGATGACCACGAACAGGATGAGCCCCGCCACCCCCACCACGCCGCCCACGGTGCGCAGCAGCAGCGCATAGTCGGTGCCAGTTTCCACGTGCAGGGAGATCCACTTGCGCAGGGACGCCTCCATGTCGGTATGGGAAAGCGAGGCGAGCCCCTTGTCCAGAATGCGGACCAGTTCGGGGGGGATGTCCTTGCGCACCGCCATGTGCAGGGTGCGCTCCACAGGCAGTTTGAGGGATATCTTGAGGTTGTACAGCCCCTTGGTGTTGATGATGTAGCCGAGTACCTCCAGGGTGCCCACAAAGGCGTCCAGTGTGTTGTCGGTGAGTTGCTGCAACCCCTGCACGCTGCCCATGGTGGGGATGATGTCGAGTTCGGGGTGGTGTTGTTGCAGATAGGCGTGCATGGCGTTGCCCTGGACCACGCCCACGCGCAACCCCTTCAGGTCGCTCAGGCCGGTGATGAAGGGCGCGTCATGGCGCATGACCACCACATTGGAAAGCATGATGTGCGGCGAGGTGAAGGACAGAAAGGTCTCGCGCTCCGGGGTCTTGCTCACGGCGGGAAGGAGGTCGGCCTTGCCTTCCCGCACCGCCTGCACGGAATCCTTCCAGGTGGGCGTGGGGTACAATTCAAAGCGCAAGCCGGTGCGCGCGGCGATGGCGTCCAGGATGTCGGTCATGGCGCCTTCGTACGTGCCGGTTTTCTGGTTGATGCTTTCAATGGGCAACCAGAAGGGATCCACGGCAAACCGCACCACGGGGTTGTCGCGCAACCATGTCTGTTCGTCGCGGGTCAGCGCCACGCGGTTGGTGTCGTCCCCCTCGCTCCACGTGGCGAGGATGGCGCGTTCCTCCTCGACGGAAATGGTGTCCAGAGCCCTGTCGATCAGTGCGGCGAGTTCGGGCCAGTCCTTGCGCACGCCAATGGCCAGCTGGACCGGTTTCTTGCGCAGCGCGCCTTGGGGTTCCAGATTGGTGAGCAGCCCGTTCTTTATAAGGTAGAGGGCCACGGCGCGGTTGCCCGCATAGGCGTCGGCCTCGCCCCTGGCCACGGCGTCCAGGGCGGCGGCGGTGTCCGCGTATTCCCGCACGGTGATGTCGGTGTAGGTCTGGCGAAAGTAGGTGACGTTGTAGAAGCCCGATTCCAGGGCGAGCGTTTTGCCGCGCAGCGCCTCTTCCGAGTCGAAGTGCGGCCCGTCCTTGCGGCCAAAGATGGCGTGGGGAAGTGTGAAATAGGGATGGGTGAAGGCAAAGAACGCCTCGCGTTCCTTCTTGGGCGTGATGTCCATGATGGCGTCGAGCTTCTGATCCTGCACCTGCTGATACAGATCGTCCCATTTGCCGGGCGCCAGGTGCAGCGCGCCGTTGAGCCGTTTGTTCAGGGCGGCGATGAATGCCGCGCCAATGCCGTCGGGCTTGCCGTTGCGTACGAAGTTGAGCGGCGGCCAGTTGTCCATGGCGCCCACGCGGATGATGGGGTGGGCTTCCAGAAAACGGCGCTCCGACGGGGTGGGAACAAAGGTCGCCCCGTCTTTTTTGGTGTTGGCGTGGGGCGTGAGCCACTGGCTGGTTATACGGGCCAGTTCGTCGTGCGTCATGGCGTACAGCCCCTTGCGCAGGACGCCGAAAAGAGCCGGCTTGCCCTTGGATACGGCCACCCGCAACGCCCCGGCCTCGTCGCGCCGGTAGTCGGTTATGCGGCAACGCCTGTCCGGTGCGGGCGTCACGGCGCTCAGGTAGGACGACATGCGGGTCGCATACGCGTCCAGGGCGCCGCCTTCCAGCTGTTCGATCGCCGTGAGGTCGTTGCGCATGGCGGTGGCGATGCCGCCGCCAAGGGCCGCGCGCAGCCAGCCGGCGCGGGCCATGTCCTCGTGCGCCCCCACCGTTCTCCCGCCCAGATCCCGCCAGCCCGCGATGTCCCGGCGCTCGCGGGAGACAATGAGCACGGCCGGGTCGTGGGCATAGGGTTGGGTGAAGAAGAGCGCCCTCTCCCGTTCCGGGGTCTGGGGCAGTCCCAGGGCGCCGTCAATGGATCCGGACTGGGCCGCGTCCGCCAGCGTGTCCATCGAGTCGAAAAAGACCGGCACGATGTTCGTGTTGAGGCGTTGGCTCAAGGCGGCGACAAGGTCGGCGTGGAAGCCGCTGAATCCGGATGCGCCGACAGCGGTGTCGAGCCGGTCGCGGAACGTTGTGACGCCCAGGCGGATGCCAGGGGCGGTGTCGAGCCACGCCTGTTCCGCCTTGGTCAGGGGGGCGAGCACGCCTTCCGCCGCGTAGAACTGGTCGTCGGCGGAGGGAAGCCACCGTTTCTCCACTGCCGCGAGCTTGTCATGGGGTATGAGGGCAATGCCCTTGTTCACGCGTGCCAGCAGATCGGGCCGATCCTTGCGCACACCGCCGAGCAGGGCGTTGCCGCCCAGGTCGATGGCGGCGCGGACAAGGGCGCCGCGCATGCCCAATTGGGCCAGGGCGGCGTCCATGGACGGCGCTTCGTGCACCACGCCGCGCACCTCGCCCTTGAACAGGCCTTTCACCATGTCCTGGCCGGAGGGATAGGTCACCACGCGTATGCCTGGTGCGTGTTTCGTGAGGTAGTCGGCCTGGTAGCTTGCCGCTATGGCGCCGATTTTCGATCCGGCGAGGTCGTCCAGGTTTTGGGGCGCGGCATCGTTGGGCAGGAGGAATATCTTTGTGGCGACCTTATGGATGGGGGTGGAGAACGCGAGCCAGTTGGCGCGGGCGTCGCTCTGGAACAGGCCGGAGTGGATGTCGGCCCGTCCGTCGCGCATGGCGGCCAGGGATTCCTCCCAGCTGGTGGGCAGGAAGGTGACCGGCGTGTTGGTCGCCTCGGCCCACAGCTTCCAGAAATCGATGAGCAGGCCGGCCGGGGCGCCCCCAGGATCCACAACGGAAAAAGGAGGATAGGTGGGATCGAACACAATGGTCAGGGGGGGGGCGGGGGGGGCTTCGGCGCGGCTGGCCAACGGCGCAAAGGTCACGGCCGCGATGAGGACGGCCAGGAACGTGAGGCAGTGGGTCAGGCCCGCCGGGAAGCGGCGCTGCCGGAAGTGGTTGTGCATGCGATCTCCCGTGCATCAAAGAGTATACATGAGTTTCCATCCTATACGTCGCTGCATGCAAAATCAACGAGGTGGTAAAGATTCCCGTGTTTTTCTCCATGGGCCAGTCCGTTGCGGCGGGGGCAGTATACCCTGACCGCGCCGGACTGGTTCGGCCCGCATCATGAGATGGGCGGGTGCTCCTTGCCCTCGACCACGAGGTTCCCGAAGTGCATCCTCCTTATTGGTGCCGGAGCCAATGGCAGGCGCGTTCCGTTGGACGTGGTCGCGGCCCTGGCGGGCGAGGACAACGTCGCCGCGATCCAACCGGGCGGGCCCGGGAACAGGTTCCAACGGGCCTACCTGCGAAGTGTCCCACGTGTCCTTTCGGAGGCGGGCGCTTATAATCCCATATTGACCTGGGTAAGGCGGTGAAAGGCGAAATGCGGTTTCTTTAACATAAGGCGCAGGTGCACGTTGGGGGCGTTATGCGAATATGTTAAGCAGGTTCTGCCGGTTCATATCGGCGTGAAGCCGCACCGTTCAAGCAGGAGAGAGGAGGTACCCCCTGTCCGCTTGCGGTTGAAACGCGCTGATGGCATCCGCCGCTGCATGGCCAGGGCCATTAACCGCCTCGAGGCGGGTGAGCTTGACGATGCGCGGGCAAAAACGCGGGTATACTGCGCCAACCTGCTGGCCAACGAGATGCGCGACGCTGCATTTGAAGAGCGCATCGAAGTATTGGAAAAGACGATGCGCGACAATCATCGCAGCCGACCGCAAGACGTGCGAGGCACGGACCGGCAGGGGGCGCGGGAAATCCTCGGTTGCCTTCCAGGAGAAGAGGGCCGCGTCACTGTGGCGGAGCACACGCTGCCAGGCCGCCATCAAAGAGGGCTACGGGCATCATCGGGCAACCCGCCTCCCGCCGCCGATGAGTCGGCGGTAGGCTACCCGCATCCCATACACATACCAGCGCAGATAGGCGGGCAGCCACTTGAGCACCCGAAAGCGGCTTGATCCCCGGCTGCGCTCGTACCAGCGCGCGGGAACCTCGCCGATTCGCAGACCCCGCTCATGGGCCTTGACGAGCAGTTCGATGGAATACGTGAATCCTTCGGAGGATTCCACGGGGATCGTATCGAGGACGCGGCGGGAAAACAGACGGAAGCCGTTGCTGGCGTCGTGGGTTGGAATGCGCGCCACGTGGTGCAGGGTGAAGGCCGCGCAACGCACCAGGACGGCCTTGAGCCACGGGCAGCCCTTCATGCAGCCGCCGGGGATGAACCGGCTGGCGCATACGATGTCGCAGCCATCGTCCGCGAACCGGGCATGGAGGCGGTCCACGATGCCCAAATTGAAGTCGTCGTCCGCCGGGAACATCAGCACGGCGGGCGCGGTGGTCCGGTCAAATCCGGTCATCACCGCGCCATGCGCCATGCGCCCCTCGTTGCGCAGCAGACGGATACGCGCCGCGTGGGCGGGGTTGTCCGTCCGCCACGCCGCCACGGCGGGCAGCGTGTTGTCTTCGTCGAAGTCGTAGACGATATGGACCACAAAGGGCGTGCGGTTGGAGGTGAACAGCGCGTCCAGCGTCCGCCGGATGTTATCGCCCTCGTTGTAGACCGGGATGATGATATCCAGGAGACTGTCCATGGTGCCGCCGGAGTCGGCGTGTCCTCAGCCCACGATGCGCGGCGAGGGCAGGGGCAGGATGAACCGGCCCTTGAACCCCTTTTCGCGCAGTTTGGGCATCAGTTCGTCCGCGATGTGCCAGGAAAGCAGCAGCGCGTATTCGGGCTGGTCCTCGAACAGCGCGGCCTCCTCGATGACCGGAATCACCGTGCCGGGCATGGAGCGGCCGATCTTGTGCGAGCCCTTGATTTCCAGCACGCAGTCGAGCACCCCGGCGTCCAGGCCCGTGTAGGTGATCAGGGTCGAGGCGCGCGAAGGCGCGCCCACGCCGTACACCCGCTCTCCGCGGGCCTTGATGTCGCGTAGCAGGGCGTAGAGGTCGAGCTTGCTCATGACCACGCGCCGGGCGAACTCCTGGAGGGGCGCCAACTCGCGCACGCCCTTGGCCTGCTCCTCGGCCAGCATGGCCGCCACGGCCCCGGACACCGGCAGTTTGCCGTGCCGCGCCGCATA
The DNA here is from genome assembly GCA_050251715.1 of Desulfovibrionaceae bacterium. GTDB lineage: Bacteria > Desulfobacterota > Desulfovibrionia > Desulfovibrionales > Desulfovibrionaceae > JBFWMG01. Next base: position 43,795 of record JBFWMG010000008.1, read on the forward strand.
GACGCGGATGGAGCCGCCGTGGGACGGAATGCGCTTGACATGGACCACCTCCAGGCCGTGCTGGTTGAGCAGGTACGCGAGGCTGGTCAGGGAATAGTAGCGCAGGTGCTCGTGGTAGACGGTGTCGTACTGGCAGGTTTCCAGCAGATCCATGAGGTAGTGGGATTCGGAGATGAACACGCCGTCCTCGTCCAACAGCGCGAGCACCGCCTCCACGATGCCATGGATGTTTTCGATGTGCGCGAAGACGTTGGTGGCGGTGAGCACCTTGGCCGGCCCCTGTTCGGCCCGGACCTTGGCCGCCGACTCGGCCGTGAAGAACGCCTGGGTGGAGGGAATGCCCCGCTCGTTGGCGAGCTTGGCCTTGTCCGTGGGTTCGATGCCGTGCACGCGGTGGCCCGCTTGCCGCCATTTGGAGAGCAGCGTGCCGTCGTTGGAGCCGATGTCCACGACGAGATCGTCCGGGCCGACCGGGAGCACGTTGGTCGTGCAGTCCACGACCATGTCCTCGAAGTTGCGGTGCAGGATGCGCGTGGTGCCGGAGGTATAGGGGTAGTCCGGGGGGAACAGCACAGCCGGATCCACGATGCAGCCCAACTGCACCAGGCCGCACGTGGGACAGAAGAGCACCTGCGCCGGATAGGCGGGCTGCTCGTGCAGGGGGTCTCCCTGTGGATGCATCTGGTTGACCGGCGGGATGTAGCCGATGAACAGGAACGGGACCAGGTCGGGGCTGTCGCACACTTGGCAACGAGTCACGACCGCGCTGGAGCCGGTGCCGGCGGTGAGTGTGGTGGTGGTCATGTCTTCCCTTTTATTTTCCTTCGATAAGATGGAGTGGCCGTTATTTTTGGGGCGCCTTGTCCGCGTTCGCGTCGTACCACGCGGCCAAGCGGCGCACGGTATGCGCAAAGGGCGTTGCGGGGGTGAAACCCAGGGCCTCAAGCTTGGTGATGTCCGGGCAGCGGCGCAGGGTGCCTCCCGGTTGCAGCGGGCCGGGCACGATCTCGATCTCCCGGCCGAAATAGGCGGCCACGGTGCGCGCCGCGTCGGCGATGGTGCGCTCGGCGCGGGTGCCAATGTGGTACACGTTCAGGTGTTCGCCCTTTGCCAGCATGAGCATGAGCCCGTCGATGAAGTCGTTCACGTCGATGAACGCGCGCGTTTCGCTGCCGTCTCCCTGGAGGGGAAAGGGAATCACGCCTGTGGGATGTTCGACGCATAGCCGCTTCAGGCGGAGGCAGAACTGGGGCAGCACGTGCTCCCATCCCATGTCCGGGCCCACGACGTTGTGCGGCCGGAACACAAGCACGCGCTCGAATCCGGTGCGGCCGTAGTTCATGGCGATGAGTTCGCTGGCTATCTTGCCGCCGCCATAGGAATAGCGCGGGTTGAGGATGTCGGGCACGGTCAGGGGCACGGTCTCGGGCGTGGGGATCAGGGGCGGGGTCTGGTAGACCTCGGAACTGGAGGCCAGCACCATCTCGCCGATGCCGTTGGCGCGGCAGGCGTCCACCACGCTGAGCATGCCGCGAATGCCGACGTCGAGCACCATTTCGGGCCTGGAATAGAAGAATTCCGTGCCGTTGATATAGGCCAGATGCAGGATTGAGTCCACCCCGGCGGCAGCCTTGCACACGGCAGCGCTGTCGCGGATGTCGGCCACATGCAGCTCAATGTCGTCGAGCACGTCGGCCAGGCGGGCCTTGGACCCGCGCGAATCGTTGTCCAACACGCGCACGCGGTGGCCGTCCGCCAGAAGCCTGCGCACCAGGGCCTGGCCGATGAAGCCGGTGCCACCCGTGACCAGATAGAATTTTTTCGTCATGAAACCTTCTCCAGATGAGAACATCTTAAGTTTGAAAAAGATGAGATGCTCTTATGCATTTTGTTGAAATAATGCTTCATTATTTCAAATCATCGCATTGTTTCAACGCTAAAACGCGCTAGGGACGCGGGGCGGCGGAACCTCCACCCATGCGCCGATGTCGTGGGATCGCCGGGCCGCCTCGATGAGGTGCTGCACCCGCAGCCCGTGTTCCGCAGAGGGCGCAGCGGGCTCGCCGCTTCGGATCCAATTCGCGAATGTGTGGAGCAGGGATGCGGCGGCGGTCTGCCGCCCGTCCAGGGGGCCGTCCGGACCGGAACGCCAGCCGTCCATGCCGTGGTTCAGCCCGGCCTCGTCCCATTCCTGGGCCGGGGCGTCACCGGTGCGCCGCGCGGCGGCCAGGGAAAAGCCGTTGATGTAGTCGCCGCCGGGGTTGCCCAGCCGCAGGGACCCCTGGTCGCCGTACAGCTCCACGCGGTGCCCGGAGCCGCCGGGCGCGTCGGTGCCCACGACAACCGATGCCGCGCCGCCCTCCCGCAGCAGGGCCTGCAACAGCACGAGCGTCTCGCCGGGCCGTTCGTCGCGCGGACTCTTGTGCAGCCGCGCCTCGATCCGGGCGATGGGGCCCGCGAACCATTCCAGCGCATGCAGGGTGTGCGAGACAAAGGCGCACAGCGCCCCGCCGCCCTGGGCCGGGTCGGTCTTCCACGAGGCCAGGCCGAGCCGGTTGGCGTAGGTCTCCACCTGCCAGGCCACGTGCAGATGCCGCAACGCGCCGATGCGCCCCTCGCGCAGGATGCTCCGGGCCGTGCGCCACACCGGAATTTCCGGAAACACGAAGTCCGTCATGCAGGGCACGGACGACGCGCGGGCCGCGTCGGCGATGCGCGCGGCTCCGGCCGCGTCCGGGGCCAGCGGCTTTTCGCAGAACACGGCCTTGCCCGCCTCCAGGCAGGCCACGGCGATGTCCGGCTGCAAGGCGGGCGGCACGGCCACGCACACGGCGTCGATGTCCGGGGCCGCCGCCACGGCGCGCCAGTCGCCCGAGGCCTCCGCCACGCCCAGCCGATCCGCCACGGCGCGGGCCCGGATGCGGTCCGAGGCACACAGCAACGTCGGTTCGCACTCCGGCACGCGGCGCAACGCGGGCACGAGCACGGCCTGGCCGAATCCGATGCCCACGATGGCGAACCGTAGGTGTTTTTTCGTGGTCGTCGCCATGCGCCGTTTATCCCTTGTGACCGAACCTCTGGGCCTTGTCGAAGAAACCCCAGATATCGAGGACCGGCGTGCCTTTGAGGTCCAAGCCCTTGTAGTCCGAATGCGGGGCGCACAGGATCAACAGGTCGCTACGGTCAATGACCTCGTCGAGCGGCAGGAGGTTTGGATCCACGGTGACGTAGGGGTCCGTGGTCAACACGTCCTTGGCCCTGATTTCCAGTATTTTTTTGAGCTTGTAGCTCAAGGAGGAGCGAATGTCGTCACTGTTGGCCTTGAAGGCCATGCCGAGCAGCCCCACGGTCATGGTTCCCAGGGGCTGGTCGCGGAGCATGTGGTCCGTGATGTAGAGCATGATCCCCTCGTTGACGCTCACGGCCGCGTTGCCCAGGGCGAACCGGTTCTGGAGGAAGGCGGCCAACTGCAGGGTGTCCTTGAACAGGCAGGGGCCGGCCGCGAAACCTGAACCCGGCATGTCCGCCAGACGCGGATAGTCCTGTTTCACCCCGGCCTGCACGCGGTGGTAGTCGATGCCCGCCTCGTCGCAGATCATGTAGAACTGGTTGGCCACCGCGAATTGCACGTAGCGGTAGGTGTTGGCGAAGAGCTTGGCGAATTCGGCCTCCATGGGGCTGAGTTCCACGACGGAGGGGGCGATGACCTTGAAGAGCTCCCCCGCCTTCCTGAGCGCGGTCTCGGACGTGCCGCTGACGATCTGGGGCAGCCGGGTGAGCTCCTCCACGGCCTTGCCCTCCACGATGCGCTCCGGGCAGAAGGCCACGTCCAGTTTGCGGCCATGCTTGCGCAGGTAGCCGTCAAGCCAGGTGGTGGTGCCGGGAAAGACCGTGGAGCGCAGCAGCAGGAGTTGGCCGTCGCGCAGATGGTCCAGCACCCCCATGATCCAATTCTTGAAGACCTTGTAGTCGGGATTGTGGAACTCGTCCACCGGGGTTCCGATGGTCACGATGAGCACCGGAGCCTCGGAAAGGGACGAAACGTCGCAGGAGAAGGACAGGCGGCCCTGGTCCAGCGCCTTGCGCAGCAGCGGTTCCGCGCCTTGCTCCATGAAGGGCATGCGGCCCTGGGCGATGTTCTCCAGGGTTTTGGCGTTGATGTCGTTGATAAGGACGTTGTAGCCCTTGTTCGCGAAAACGATGCCCAGGGGCAGGCCGACGTGCCCGCCGCCGCCCACGATGCATATGTCCACGCCGCGTCCGTCGGCGAAGGAGGCTCGGACGCATGCCGAGGAGGATGTGGAATCGGTTGTCATTGTTTTACTCCTGAGGTCAGGACGAACGCGCGCACCCGCCGGAAAAGGGCCGTGGTGAAGATCGTCGCGTCGATGCAGTTGTACAGGGGGAGGAAATAACGCATCACACCCATCGCCACGTAGCGGTAGCGGATGCCGGATAAATATTCGGTGCGGACACGAAAACCGGCGTTCTCGAAGGTTCGGCGAACCGCACCCGGCAGCACCGGGCGCTCGTTCTCGGTCACACCCTTGGACGAATAGAATGGCGAGCTTCGGTCACGCAATAAATACATGAAAGGATTCAGCCTGTTGGGGTCGAAGGCCGCGAAACCGGCGCCCGGTTTGAGCACGCGGTGGACTTCCGCGGCAAAGGCCGCCGGGTCGGGGAAATGGTGCACGATGCCCGAAAGCAGCACGCCGTCCAGGCTATTGTCGGCAAAGGGCAGGTGCTCCACGTCGCCGGTGATGAAGGGGATGCCGGGATACTCGCGGCGGCCGACGACAAGCAGGCCGTGGCTGATGTCCAGGCCGAACGCGGCGAATCCCTGGCTGCGGAGGATGTCCGTGAACGCGCCCGAGCCACAGCCCAAATCCCCCACGCGGCCGCCCGCCGCGAATCCGACCTGCTCGACCAACCGCCGAACGAGGTCCACGCTGCTGGCGTCGGTGAACACGTTGTAGGATCGCTCTTTTGAAAAGGAATCGAAGAATTCGATTTCTTTGGCTTTATCTTGTGAAGTGCCCATGATTCTATCGGGAAGAACACGGTTCTTGAGGCAGCAGTCCCTGGGCGCGGGCGGTGTGGAGTGCGGCCAGGTGCAAGGCCGAGCGCAATTCGCCCCGCGCGACCATGCGGTCCAGTTCGCTGGCCGGAACCACGATGGTCTCGATGCCCTGTTCGATCGGCGCGGCGGCGCGGCGGACGTCGTGGGCGAAGAAGCACCACTCCAGGTTGCACAGCCGTCCCGTGTCCGGCAGCAACGCGCCAAGGGGGGTGAACTCGTCGGCCGTGTAGCCGGTCTCCTCGAGCAGTTCGCGACGGGCCGTGACCTCCGGGGTCTCGCCGGGATCGACGCAACCGGCGGGCAGTTCCAGGGTGCGCTCGCCGACCACGGGCCGGAACTGGCGTACCAGCAGGATCTCCCCGCCCCGCGTCATGGCCACCACGCACACGTAGTCCGGGGGTTCCACGGCATAGTACGGAGAGTCGTCCTCGGCCGGGGCGAACGCCTGTCCAGGCACTTCCCAGATCGTGAAGTACGGTGTCCGAAAGACCTTCTTTCTGGCGTTCATGGCCGAAACAATCCTTTGCGCGCCATTTCCATGACGGCCGGGTCGATTCCCGTGGGCACCGGCGCCCCCGGTGTCGCCAGGGCGTCCCGCAGGCGTGCGCTGTCCTCTGTCAGGCTGTCCAGCCGGGTCTGGAATCTGCCGAGTTTGCTCACATAGCCGCCTGCGTTCATGAGCAGGGCGATAAGGAGCACATACGGCAGGAACCGGCGAAATCGACGAAAAAGGCTCGGTGCATAGGCGGCGTACACAACGCAGGCCAACACGCCGGAAAGAATCGCATAGCGGTACTGCAACCCCTGCATGGGGCCGCCGTGCGCCAACCGGCCCAGGGCGATGCTGCCGGCGAACAGAAGAATGTAGGCCGCGAACAGCCGCAACGCGACGCGCGGCGGCGCTTCCTCGTCTGTGACGCGCGGCGCGCCGAGGATGATGAGTCGGACGGCGCCGAACAGGAGCAATGCGCCGAACAGGCCTGCGGTCACGGTTTGCGCGCCGATGCGCGCGATCGAGCCGCAGAGGTAGCAAAACAGCAGGACGAAATCCACCGGGTGCGTGAACGCGAAGGCCGCCAGTTCCGAAAACGGGGTGGACATGCCGCGTTGCCCGACGAGGACCACAATGCCTCCGGCTAGCGCGAACCACAGACCCGCCGCCTTCCATCGCCGCTGGAGGCAGAGAAGGGCCGCCCCGGTCACCAAGGCGGCCAGCCCGCCGACCAAGGTAAGGGCGCAAAAGAGGGCCAGCAGGGTGGCCGGGCAGAAAAGGCCGGGCCGAATCCGGGGAGGGACATCGGCCGCGTCGCCGCCGGGCGCGGGCCAGGATTGAGCCAACAACAGGAGGCTCCCGAACCCCAGGACCATGACGCTATTCCAGGTCAACGCGTCGACGACCGAGACGTAGTTCACCCACTGCTGGGCGTTGAGCAGCAACAGGGGGACGGGAGCCAGCAGCAGCGCCTTGTTCTCCATGCGTCCCGCCGCGCTCCACAGCAGAGGCAGCATGCCCAGCAAGGCAATGACGCCGACCCATTTCATGGCGTTGAAATTCACGCTTCCGGTAAACAACAGGTTGAGGATGACGGCCCCGCGCTGAAACAAGACGTAGTGCTCGTTGTACGGGGTCATCAGCGCACCGAGTTTGCCGAACGGCCAGGCGGCGGTGGAGTAGCCCAGGGAAAAGCGCACGAGCATGGGAACATCGTCGCCTTCGGGCATATTGACAGTGAACAACACCATGATGGTGGCCAGCAAGGCCACCGGTGTAAGCCAAAGCGATACGAGAACCGCCGGTCGGTGCGTCGCCCGGTCAAATGGCCCGGTCACGAACGCGTCGACCTCGCAGGCAACCCGTCGGGCAGCGGCGAAGATAGTCATGCAGGTGGGCAAAGTGGTGTGCCTCGTGGGGCAAGAGTCCCCATCCTAACAGCCTGTGTCCTCATAGTCTGCCAACGACACATCTTTCGACGGCGGTTGACTCATGGGAAGCTACCACCACCGTCCCCCCTTTCCCGTATCCACAACAGGTCGCGGGGCCGTCCGTCAGCGGACGAGGCAGGGCACACGCGGTCACGCCCGGCGGTTCCATCGCGTCCTATCGCAGCCTGTTATTGCGTGTCAAGTTTTGCAATTTTCATGCGAATATCCACGCTCGCGCCGTTGGTGGCGTCCCTCACGGGCCGTGTGCGCACAGGGGGCGGAACGCTGATGCCACGCTGCGTTCCGTATGCCGTGATCGCACAGGCTGCTGACGAACCGGCGTCTATCGCCGCTGTCCCTATCCCTAACAGCCTCACGGGGCTCGGCAAAGGGCTGGGGCGCTTCGTTGCTGCAAAAAGCGCAGATCCGCTATCGGACCAGTTGAGGCGTGAGAAGGTGGCTTCCCGAACAAACGAGGGAGCCATGAGAAAGGGACGATTTGCCGAGGAAGGGATGGCGGGCATTCCGCGCGGGGCGGACCGCGATCCGGTGGCGCAGGTGGCCAGGAAACACGGGGTCGGCGAGCAGGCGCGCTACACCGTGCGGCAGCGCTTCAGCGGCATGCCGGCCGATGGGGTCGGCTGCGGCAACTCGAACAGGAAAACGTCCGGCTCTGGAGGCTGCTGGCCATTGGCGGATACGCGCTGCCAGTGGTGGACGCCGTGGATGCCTTCGGGGACGAGTCGGTATTGAGCCGGTATGGCGTCGGTGATGCCATCGTGGCACGAGGTTCGCCATTTGTACGCATCAAGTGCGTTCACGACAGCTATACGCCGCTGCGTCGGAGACGGGTCAAGGACGTAACAATGAACCCGCGTGTGGTGGGGATGGCATGGGGCATAGTGTGGGGAACAGGAGGAAGGCAAAAGAAAGTGGGTCACAGCTTTCGCTGTGACCCACCGTTTTCTTTACTGGCGTCCCCAGGGGGATTTGAACCCCCGTCGCCGGCGTGAAAGGCCGGTGTCCTGGGCCAGACTAGACGATAGGGACGCGTATGGCTGGGGGACAAGGATTCGAACCTTGGTTAACGGGGCCAGAACCCGTCGTCCTGCCGCTAGACGATCCCCCAACAGCAGAGGAACGCCTTTTAAATGGACAGGGCCAACCTGTCAACCCCCAAAAGTCCGTTCCTCGAAATAATTTCTGCCCACTACGCCGTGGCGGCGGCCAGACGACGCGTACGCTTCTTCAACTTGTTGATCTTCTTGCGGATGATCTCGCGGTCCTTGCGGGTGCTCGCGGAAACGCGGTCCGCGCGCAGACCCTTGATCGTACGCTTCAACGTGCCGATCTGCGCCTTGTACGGCGACACCTTGTTCTCGCCGTCATCCACGATGCCCAGCACTTCCTTGATGGCGGGAACCAGCTCTTCCTTGCTCATGCCGGTCGCGCCGGTAATCATCGGCAGCTTGTTGATGACCACGTCGCGCAGTTCCTTGGCGGTCATCTTGTCCAGGGACTTTTTCAGGCCAAGGCTTTCAATGGTGAGTTCGCTCATTTTTTGCTCCTCCAGAATAAAAATATGTTTTTATCCGCGCATCATGCGGATGTACGCCTCGTAGCAGCGGGCCACCGGCGACTGCGGGTCCAGGCGTCCCGCCAACCCTCCCAACTTCTCGGGCCTCCCGGGATTCGTTTCCGGCATCACCGGTTTCGCAAGGCTGACCGTGTCGAGAGGGGCTTTGCCCATTACCAATTCCACTTGCACTTTGTCAAAGGTTTCTTTTCCTAAAAATGCGTTCACGTCTTCGATGATCTGCGGGGCGTAATATGTCAGCTCCTGCGCGACCATGGAATCGTCCGCGCCGATGATGAGCGTGGTCTTGCGGTGCCCCAGCGGGCGCGCCACCTCCGCGATGTGCTCGCCCACCACCTGGGGCCACGCACGCCACAAGCGCACCAGCGAAAAGCCCCCTCCGGCTCCCAGCTTGCGCATCAATGCGGGCATCTCCCGGTCCAGCGCCTTGGCCTGCGCCCACTTGTCCCGACGCCGTCCTTCCATCCACGCAACCTATGTTGCGCGGGGCAGGCCGTCAAGAGTGCTTGACACCTCCCGCGCCCGTGGATATATGCCTATATCAAGATATCTTGATTTAGTGATACAGCGCCCGTTGCTGGGCCGCGCAGGCCATGGTGGCCGCGCTTGCGGGCCGGACCGGGCACAGGTTCCGGCCAGACGGGGCCGAGTGGGGCCGAGTGGGGCCAGACGGGGCCGAGTGGAACCGGAGAGGGCCGGGCCAGGCATGCCCACCGCCTGCCGCGCAACAAGGAAAAAACGTGAGCCATCCCATATCGCTGTTCAAGGCGCTTGCCGACGAAACAAGGCTGCGCCTCTACCACATTCTCACCCGCCACGAGCTCAACGTGAACGAGCTCACGGCGATCATGGGCATGGGGCAGTCGCGCGTTTCCCGGCATCTCAAGATATTGGCCGACTGCGGGCTGGTGGCGCCGCGCCGCGACGGGTTGTGGGTGTTCTACGCCGTCCGGGCCGGAAGCGATGAGCCCGCCGCCGCCTTTGCCGCGTGTCTTGACGGGTTGCTCGCGCCGCATCCCGAATACGCCGCCGACTTGGCCCGCGCGCGCCGCGCCATCGAGGACCGCACCCGCGCCACCACCCGTTTCTTCAATGAAGTGGCGGGCGACTGGGAATCCATGGCCAAGGAGATTTTGGGCGGGTTCGACCTGCCCGCCGCCATTGCCGCGCGCGTGCCCGCCTGCGCCACCGTGGCCGACCTGGGATGCGGCACCGGCGATGTGCTGGCCGCGCTCGAACCCTGCGCTGGCCAGCGCATCGGCGTGGACGGTTCGCAAAAGATGCTCGACCGCGCCCGCGACCGTTTCGGCGCGGCATCCGGCCTTTCGTTGCGCATCGGCGAGTTGGAGCATCTGCCCCTGCGCGATGCCGAGGCCGACACCGTGGTCATGAGCATGGTGCTGCACCATCTTTCGGATCCCGCCACGGGCCTGCGCGAGGCGTACCGCGTGGTGCGCCCTGGCGGCGCGTTCGTATTGGCCGACTTTGACAAGCATGCCAGTGAAGCCCTGCGCACCCGCCATGGCGACCATTGGCTCGGATTCACGGAACAGGAGCTGCTCGCGTGGCTCCGGGAAGCCGGATTCGACATCCGCGCCTCCGATGCCGTCAGCCTGGACAGCGGCCTGCGCATCCGGCTGGTGACGGCGCACAAACCATAACCGTTGGAGGAATACATGACCGCCAAGACCCTTCCCCAGGAACTCGATCTCTCCCTGGACTACAAGATCGCCGACATGGCTTTGGCCGAATGGGGCCGCAAGGAACTTGACCTGGCCGAGAACGAGATGCCCGGCCTCATGGAGATCCGCCGCAAGTACGGCCCCCAGAAACCCCTCAAGGGGCTCAAGGTGACCGGCAGCCTGCACATGACCATCCAGACCGCCATGCTCATCGAAACCCTGTACGAGTTGGGCGCGGACCTGCGCTGGGCCTCCTGCAACATCTTCTCCACCCAGGACCACGCCGCGGCCGCCATCGCCAAGGCCGGAACCGCCAAGGTCTTTGCCTGGAAGGGTGAAAACCTCATCGACTACTGGTGGTGCACGGAAATGGCCCTGACCTGGCCCGACGGCTCCGGCCCCGACCTTATCGTGGACGACGGCGGCGACGCCACCCTCATGATCCACGAGGGCGTGAAGGTGGAAAAGAACCCCGCGCTGCTTGAGAAGAAGTACGACAACAAGGAATTCCAGATCATCATGGACCGCCTGGCCCTGCGCCACAAGGCCAATGCGGGCCATTGGCAGAAGGTCGCGGGCAACATGAAGGGCGTGTCCGAGGAAACCACCACCGGCGTGCACCGCCTGTACCACATGGCCAAGAACGGCGAACTGCTCTTCCCGGCCATCAACGTCAACGACTCGGTCACCAAGTCCAAGTTCGACAACCTGTACGGCTGCCGCGAGTCCCTGGCCGACGGCATCAAGCGCGCCACCGACATCATGGTCGCGGGCAAGACCGTGGTGGTTGTGGGCTACGGCGACGTGGGCAAGGGCTGCGCCCAGTCCATGCGCGGTTTCGGCGCGCGCGTGCTCGTCACCGAGATCGACCCCATCTGCGCCCTGCAGGCCGCCATGGAAGGCTATGAGGTGGTGACCATGGAGGACGCCGCGCCGCTCGGCGACATCTTCGTCACCTGCACCGGCAACTTCAAGGTCGTGACCGGCGAGCACATGGAGCGCATGAAGAACGAGGCCATCCTGTGCAACATCGGCCATTTCGACAACGAAATCGCCATGGACTACCTGGAGAACACCCCCGGCATCACCAAGCTGGAGATCAAGCCCCAGGTGGACAAGTGGACGCTCAAGTCCGGCCGCTCCATCCTGGTGCTGGCCGAAGGCCGCCTGGTGAACCTGGGCTGCGCCACCGGCCACCCCAGCTTCGTCATGAGCGCCAGTTTCACCAACCAGGCGCTGGCCCAGATCGAACTGGCGGGCAAGAAGCATGAGAACAAGGTGTACGTGCTGCCCAAGAAGCTGGACGAGGAAGTGGCCGCCCTGCACCTGGGCCGCCTGGGCGCCAAGCTCACCAAGCTGACCCAGCAGCAGGCCGACTACATCGGCGTGCCCGTGGAAGGCCCGTTCAAGGCCGACCACTACCGCTACTAGCGCATTTTGGCATTGAAACAATGCGAGGGTTTGAAATAATGAAGCATTATTTCAATGAAATGCATAAGAGCATCTAATCCTTTTCAAAGGTAAGATGCTCTAGAACGCGCGGCGGCCCGCCGCCCCGCATGGATAGCGAAACGCCGGAAGGGAAACCTTCCGGCGTTTTTGGTTGGGGATAAGGGGGCGGGATGAATACGTTCAGCTGGCGGGATGATCCGCAATCCGGTGGCGATGGAATGGGGCCGGGGTATGCCGGGAAGGGAAATGGCCCAAGGATAATGAGGCGCGCCGGCAGGCAGGAGGAGACGGCCGAGGTTCCATGCCGCGCGCCATAACCGGCATTATGACGCACCCTCCCTGCTTGTGCCCGCCGTCCGTCATGGGCTAGCATCGGGCCGAACGCGCCGCCAAGGCCAAACCGGGAGCCGCCATGTTTCTCCAGCTCTTCACCGTCGTCATGACCCTCGTCGCCCTCTACGTGTGCGGGCGGCTGGTGCTGCCCCTGCCGTATGCGCTCGGATGGCGGCTTCTGGGCTGCGCGGGCGTGCTGCTGGCCGCCAACCGCATCACCATCGTCCGTCTGTTCGACGTGCGGCTGTCCGATGCGGCGCTGCTCGTCACCTCGTGGATCCAGGCGTCGGTGCTCGTGCTCTTCATGCTCTGCCTCGCGGCGGACGTCGTGTCCCTCGTCTTGCGCCTGTCCGTGCCGCCCGTGGCCCGGGCCGCCGTGCTCGGCGCGGCGGCGCTGCTCCTCGGCGTCTACGGCGTGGCCCAGGCCGTGCGCGTGCCGCCCGTGCGCGAGACGCCCGTGGTCCTGCGCGGCCTGCCGCCCGAACTGGACGGGATGCGCATCGCCGTGCTGGCGGACCTGCACGTCGGCCCCCTGTTTCGTCGTCCCTGGGTCGAGCGGGTGGTGGACGCCACCCTGGCCGCCAAACCCGACCTCATCGTGTTGCCCGGCGACGTGGTGGACGGCCCGCTCGATTCCCTCGCGGCGGACATGGCCCCGCTCGCACGGCTGCGCGCTCCCCTCGGCGTCTTTGTCTCGCCCGGCAACCATGAATACATCTACGGCGTGGAAGAACGGCTGCGTTCCTTTGCCGTGCTGGGCATGACCGTGCTCTACAACGGCCACGCCGTGGTGGACGCGGGCGGCGCGACGCTCGTGGTGGCGGGATTGGCCGACCGGGCCGGAGGCCACAGGCCGGGCAAGGCGCCGGACATGGACGCGGCCCTGGCGGGCGCGCCCGAACCGGGAGCCGCCGCCTTCCGCCTGCTCCTTGCCCACCACCCCGCCGTGGCGGCCGAAGCCGCCGCGCATGGCGTGGGACTCCAGATCTCCGGCCACACCCACGGCGGGCAGTTGCTGCCCATGCGGCCGCTGTCGGCCTGGCTCAACGGTGGGTATGTGGGCGGATGGTACGAGGTGGGCGGCATGGCGCTGCTGGTGGCCAACGGCGCGGGCCTGTGGTCCGGCACGCCGGTGCGCCTCGGCGTGCCGTCGGCCATTGATGTGGTGCGTCTGGTGCGGCGCGGGGAGAAGCCGTAACGCCATGGGGACGGCGGCTGCGCGCCATCGCGGGCTACGGGGCGCATGTGGTGCCATTGGCCGCGTTTTGCGGTATACTGGCCTTCAGCGCAAACCAACCCGCTTTTCACGCGGTGCGCGACGGAGCGCGACATGAACGATCAGAACCCCTGCCCCCAGTGCGGCTGCGAAATGCGCATGGTCAGCGACATTGAAAAGGATGTGGTCATCGTGGTCTTTTATTGTTCCTCGTGCGGCTACGCCACGCAGGAGGAAAGCCCGGAAAAGCCGGAGGAGCCCGGCGCCGGTCCCGCCACCTGACAGGTCCGTGCCGGTTGGCGGCCCCGTGGCTGATTCGTTTCCGGCGTTGACCTGGCGGCGCCTCGTCCCCCGGCCATCGTCCCCGGGCGCTTGTCGGGTGTGCGGACGCGTCAATGTTGGGGCGAATCCTTTTGCTTGCGCATCTCGGGCACCGGGGGGAGCACAAAGCGGTCCGTGGCGGTCCCCGCCCGGCGCGGCGAGGTGCTGCCCGGCGTGTACAGGTAGCACAGCCCCCACTCCAGCCCCTTGATGTCCGCAGGCGGCAGCACCGCATGCAATCGCACCCGCACGCCCATATCCTGATCCTCCAGCCGCCGCAGCACGTCCGCCACGTCCGCGTCCGCGTCCGGCCCCTCCAGCCGCTTCCAGCCGTTCGCGCCGCCGGGCAGTTCCCAGTCCCAGGGCGAGCGGACCGGCACGAAGAGCAGCCCCGACGGGTTGGGGCGCGGCCCGCAATAATGCAGGGCATAGCCGTCGCGGTCGGCCAGCAGGCCCGCCAGCGTGGCGGTCAGGCCCACCGTGTCGGGCCAGGCCAGCCTGCCCCGGTTGCGGTGGCGCGGCTTGACGCGCGTGAGAACCAGGATGGCGAGCACGCCCGCCACGAAAACCAGCACCACATACGGAATCATCGAACACCTCCCAGGCTGCGCGTCCTGTTATCCTGTCCCGGCCCATGCCGTCGCGGGGCGGAAATCGTCTTTCATTTTCCGGCATCCATTGACGCCCGCTGTTTTTACCCTACTATGTATCAATCCGCCCTCGGGCGGCAACCCAAGCATATTCCCACGTGAACCCAAGCACGCAAGGAGGCATGTCATGAACGAACGCACCGGCGTCATCACCTTCAAGGGCAATCCGCTCACCCTGGTGGGCACCCCCGTGGCCGTGGGCCAGAAAGCGCCCGGCTTCACAGTCCTGGCCAACGACCTGTCCCTCAAGACCCTGGCCGATTTTGCGGGCAAGACCGTGGTCATTTCCGCCGTGCCCTCCCTCGACACCCCCATCTGCGACCTGCAGACCCGCCGCTTCAACCAGGAGGCCGCCGCCCTGGGCGGGAATGTGGTCATTCTGACGCTTTCCATGGACCTGGCGTTCGCCCAGGCCCGCTGGTGCGGCGCGGCGGGCGCGGACCGGGTCGTCACCCTGTCCGACCACCGCGACGCCTCGTTCGGCATGGCCTATGGCCTGCTCATCAAGGAGCTGCGCCTGCTCGCCCGCGCCGTGCTCGTTGTCGACAGGACCGGCGTGGTGACCTACCAGGAGGTCGTCAAGGAAATGGCGAGCGAGCCGGATTACGCCGCTGCCCTGGCCGCCATCAAGGCGGTGGCATAGCACCCGCGATGTGACCCCATGCGCGCGCCAGACCGCGTGGCGCGCGTTGCCGCACGCAAGACATACGCCCGTCCCACATGCCGTGGGGCGGGCGTTTCTGTGTGAAAGGGCGTGGCGGGCGGGCCTATTCGTGCAGGCGCTTGATGATCTCTTCCAGGGCGGCATCCACCTTTTCGGCGGGGATTTGGCAGGTGCCCACGGCCTTGTGGCCGCCGCCGCCAAAGGAGAGCATGATCTGGCCCACGTTGGCCGCGCAGGTGCGGTTGACCACGCTGTAGCCCACGGAAAACACGACGTTGCGGCCCCGGTGGTCCCACATGAGTTGGACGCTCACGTTGCACTCGGGGTACAGGCCGTACACGGCGAAGCGGTTGCCCGCGTAAATGGGTTTGACGTCGCGCAGATCCACCACCACGACGTTGCCGTGCACCACGGCGTTGTCGCGGATCATCTGGCGGAACATCCCGGCCTGTTCCTTGTAGGTTTCCACCCGTTCCTTGAGGTCGGGCAGGGTGAGGATGAAATCCACGGGCATGGCCCGGCAGTACTTGGAGAGGTTCTCCATGAGCTCCCAGGTGTCCATGTTGAATTTCTTGAAGCGGCCGAGCCCGGTACGCGGGTCCACGATGAAGCCGAGCAGGATCCAGCCCTTGGGGTTGTTTATTTCATGGATGGAGAGGTTGGCGCTGTCCATCTTGTCCACGGCGTCCATCATCTCGTCCATGTGCTTGGGAAAGGTGTCGTGGCCACCGAAATATTTCCAGATGACGCGGGCGCAGCTGGGGAGCATCTCGCACGCGCCCTTGAGGCCGTCCTCGAACAGCGTCATGTATTCCAGCCGTTCGGTTTCGCTGGAGTGGTGGTCGAACCAATAGCCGCATCCCGCCGCATAGGGCAGGTTGGCTATGATGTCGTCCTGGTCCACATAGACCTTGCCGTCCTGCACATCCTTGGGATGCACGAAGCGGAAGGACTCGATGAGGTGGAGTTCCTTCAACAGGACAGCGCAGCACAACCCGTCAAAATCCGCCCGTGTCACCAGTCGCATAGGGCTCCCCTTCTGTGTCCGTGGCCCGCGTCATGAAGGCCGTCAACAGGCGTGCGCAAGCCGTGCGAGGATGCTCTCCATGGCATGCTCCATCATGCTTGGCGCAACCTGGCAGGTTCCCACGCCAAAATGGCCGCCGCCACCGTGTTCCAGCAGCAAGGTGCCTATGTTGGCCTTGCAGGTGCGGTTCACGATGCTGTGCCCCACGGTAAAGACGATGTTTTCTTTTTTGTGGTCCCACATGAGTTGCATGCCGACGCTGCAACCGGGGTACATGGCGTAGATCATGAACCGGTTGCCGACAAAGAACTCGTCCACGTCGCGCAGGTCCGTGACCACCACCTTGTCGCGCACCGTGGATTTGGTGGCCAGCATGGCCTTGAATCGTTCTTCCTGTTCGAAATAGTGTATGATGCGCTCCGAAATGTCGGGCAGCGCGAGAATTTCCTCGATGGGCAGGGTGCGGCAGTGGTCAACCAGGTCGGCGAGTACCTCCCAGTTGTTTCTGGCAAAGGGGTGGCGGCCCAGTCCGGTGCGGGGATCCATGAGAAAGCCGAGCAGAACCCAGCCTTCGGGATGGAGGATTTCCTCCTCGTTCAAGTCCGCGCTGTCCACCTTGTCCACGGCGGTCATCATCGGCTCGAAACGGTTGGGGAAGCGCCTGAAGCCGCCGTAATAGTCCCACACCACGCGTGCGGCGCTGGGCGCTTTTTTCACGGCTCCCTTCAGACCCTTGAGCGAGGCGCCGATTTCCTTCAGGCGCACGGCTTCGCTCATGTGGTGGTCGAACCACATGCCCGCCCCCTGCACAAAGGGGATGTTGGCCAGGATGTCGTTGGCGGAAACCTCCACCAGGCCGTCCTGCACATCCTTGGGGTGCACGTACTTGATCTCGTCGACCAAGCCGATTTCCTTGAGCAGGGCGGCGCAGCATAAGCCGTCGAAATCCGCCCGCGTAACAAGCCTCATGGTCCAACCCTCCGTCCGCCCGGTACGTTCCGGGGCGCACATGACATGCCGACGGGGGACTCCCGCCGGATCTTTGCCGCGTGGCTGCGGCATACGAAAGTCGCTCGTCTGGCGCACAGGGATATCCGATACCCGCAACGCGCACGCCAGACACGGTCGTGGGCTTCTCGTAAACCCTTTGACCAGGGTATAGCATTTCACCCTGTCATGACAACCATCTTGTTGACATGCTGTTTTTGGTTTTTTTTTGTGGAAAGCGCAAGGGACGCCATTGTCAATAGATACACCGCCGTGTACATCGTCTGGCCTGGAAGACTCGGAAAAGCATACGGCGCGGGGGAGAAACGCATGGCGGCGACACATTGTTTTTTATGGGTTAGGTTGTTTCTGGGCGTGATTATTGCCGGAATGACGTTATTTGCCGCGCCCGATCTGCACGCGGCGGAGGCGGTGGCGGCGGTTCCGGCCCTGCGCACGGTGACGCTGACCGCCTTTACCCGTGCCCGGCGCACCATGGATCTGGTGAGCGAACTCTCCGGCAAGGTCATGGCCGTGGCTGCGGACGTGGGCGACACCATTGGCAAGGACGGCGTCTTTGTCCGCCTGGACACGCGGTTCATCGACCTGGATCTGGAACGGGTGGCCGTGGAAAAGGACCAGCTGCGCTCGCGCATCGACTACCTGGACAAGGAGACCCGGCGCTACCGTGACCTGGTGGCGGGCCACACCGCGCCCCAGGCCACCCTGGACGACCTGGAGGACCAGCTGGCCCAGGCGCGGCACAACCTGCGCGCCAAGCAGGTGGAGGAGGCGCGCCTGGCCGAGGAACGCTCGCGCAAGACCGTGCGCGCCCCGGCGGGCTGGCGGGTCGCGGCGCGGCATGTCGAGCCGGGCGAATGGATCGGCGCGGGGCAGAAGGTGGCCACCCTGGGCGATTTCGCCACGCTGCTTGTGCCCTTTGCCCTGGCGCCCGCCGAGTACCACTGGCTCAAGGCGCATGACGGCCGCGCCGACACCCGCTTCACCCTGCGCCTGCCCGAGGACGGCGGCACCGTGGCGGCGCGCATTGCCCGCGTGTCGCCCGCCTTTGACGAAACCACGCGCAAGATCAACGTGGACCTGGAGATCGCCGACGCCACGGTGGAGCACCGGGGCGGCCTGCGCGTGGAATGGGAGATGCGGACCCCCGACCCGTCCGGCGCGGTGCTGCTGCCCGCGCGGTGCGTGGAGGCGCGCTACGACGAGCAGTGGCTCACCCGCGCCAACGGCGAGCGGGTGAAGGTGGTGTTGCTGGGACAGGGGCCGGACGGCACGGTGCGCGTGGCCGCGCCCGAGGTGCGGCCCGGCGACCGCTTTGTGGCGCGGGAGGACTAGGCCATGCGCGGTTTTGTCCGGTTCACCCTGGGCCAGACGGTCTTCCTGAATCTGGTCTTCGCCCTCTGCATCGTGGCGGGCGTGTTTTCGTTCCTCACGCTGCCCACGGAGCGCTATCCCCAGGTCAATTTCGGCGAGGCGTACATCACCACCTATTACCGGGGCGCCAATCCCACCGAGGTGGAAACCCTTGTCACGCGCGAGATAGAGGACGCCATCGAAGGGCTGGAGGACGTGGAGTGGGTGCAGGCCACCTCGTACCGCGAGCGCTCCATGGTGCGGGTCAAGTTCGTGGACGACATCGACTACGAGGCGCGGTTCGACGAGATGCGCTTCAAGGTCTTGTCGGCGCAGAGCGAGCTGCCCGCCGATGCCGACCCGCCGCGCTTCAACCTCATCGAGACCTCGGACTGGCTGCCCGTGGTGGCCGTGAACCTGGTGGGCGACCGGGGCAACCGGGCGCTCACGCTCATGGCCAAGGAAATGAAGACGCCCCTGGCGCAGATTCCGGGGGTGCGCGACGTGGCGCTGTCCGGCGAGTACCAGCGCGAGTTCCATGTGGTGCTCGACCCGGACCGCATGGCCCGCTACGGCGTGACCTTCGATGACGTGGCCACGGCCCTGCGGGCGGCCAACATCTCCATCCCGGCGGGCGACTTCACGGACACGTCCGGCGACTTCGTGGTCACGGTGGACGAGACCTTCCGCAGCCGCGAGGCCGTGGTGGACACCATCATCCGCCGCGACCTGGACGGCTCGTTCGTGCGCGTGGCCGACGTGGTGGACGAGGCGGGCGTGGCCTACCGCGACCCGGTGGTCATCTCCTCGGTGAACGGCCGCGACGCCCTGACCCTGCTGGTGACCAAGACCGAGGACGCCAACGCCCTGGACATCAAGGCCAGCGTGGAGGAGGTGGTGGCGTCCTTCGCCCCCATGCTCCAACGCGAGCACGTGGAGGTGGTGTACACCCGCGACTCCACGGCCTACATCCACGACGCCATGTCCACCCTGGGCTGGAACCTGCTGGCGGGCATGGCCCTGGTCATGGGCGTGATCTGGGTCTTCATGGGGTTGCGCAACGCCTGCCTGACCACGGTGGGCATCCCGTTCTCCTTCCTGGTGACCATGATAATCATGTGGGCCACGGGCAATTCGCTCAACGAGATCACCTTGTTCGCCTTTGTGCTCGTGTCGGGCATCATTGTGGACGACGCCATCGTGGTGGTGGAGAACATCTACCGCCATGTGCAGGAGGGGCTGCCTCTGCGCGAGGCCGTGGTCAACGGCACGGCCGAGGTGTTCTGGCCCGTGGTGTCCGCCACGTCGACCACCATTGCCGCGTTTTTGCCCATGCTCATCATGACCGGGTCCACGGGCGAGTTCTTCGCCCTCATCCCCAAGGCCGTGTCCTTTGCCCTGGCCGCCTCGCTGTTCGAGTGCATGCTGCTGGTGCCCATCCACTATATGGACTACGGCGCCAGGCCCACGGCCGGGGCGCTGCCCCAGCACGAGGCGGACACCGCCGTCCTGCGCCTGATCCGGCGCGGCGTGGAATGGCTGGTCAACCTGACCATGCGCCATCGCGTGGCCACGGTGCTGACCATCCTGGGCCTCTTCGCGGCGTCCATGGCCGTGCTCGTGCTGTCCCTCTCCGGGCGCGCGCAGCTCATCCGGATCAAGTTCTTTCCCGACGACTACCGCCTCTATTACGTGAGCCTGGAGGCGCCGGTGTCCACGCCGCTGGAGGAGGTCTCGGCGCGGCTCAAGGACATCGCGGTGTTTCTCATGGCCGACGGGCCGGGCATGGCCGAGTCGGCCAGCGGCTATGCGGGCTTTTTCACGGACGAGGATTATCGGGAGATCCACGGCAACAACCTGGGCCAGGTCATCGTGAACCTGCCCGTGCGCGACGACCGCCACTTTGCCGACGCGCCGGCCAACGACCCGGCGACGCACCTGGAATGGATCCGGGCCAGGGTCAAGGAACGGTTCGAAAAGGACGGGCTGCGCATCCACGTGCGGGCGGAAAAGGATGGCCCGCCCACGGGCAAGGCCATCAACGTGCGCGCCAGCGGCCCCAACCCCGCTTCGGTGCTAGCCCTGGCTGCGGAGATGGACCGTTTTTTGCGCGCCGACCCGGAGCTTGGCCCGGCGCTGGTGGATCTGGAGGACGACCAGGGCCGCCCTGGCCGCGTGTACCGCTTCCGGGTGCGCAGGCAGCGGGCGGCGGAGTTCGGCCTCACGCCCACGCGGGTGGCCGGACTGGCGGCGGGCGTGCTCGATGGCCGCTACATAGGCACCTACCGCCTGCCGGACGAGGAGGTGGACCTGAAGGTGCGCATCACGCAGCGCGTGCTGGACGCGCCGGGCGCGGCGCTGGGCGTGCCGCTGGTGGAGCACGCCTCGGGCCCGGTGCGCCTGGGCGACGTGACCAGGGTGGAGACCTACATGGAACCGGGGTACCTGAACCGCTACCGGGGCAACCGGGCCGTGACCCTGACCGCCAACCTGGCGCCCGGCTCCCAGGTGACCACCCCCCGGGTGGTGGCCAGGGTCAAGGCGCATTACGAACAGGTGCGCCAGCGGTATCCCGGCGCGGGCATCACCTTTGGCGGCGAGCACGAGGACACGCAGCGCTCCTACACCTCGCTCACCTATGCCTTCATCATCGCGGTGCTGCTCATCTACCTCATCCTGGCCACGCAGTTCCGCTCCTATGGCCAGCCGTGCATCATCCTGTCCGCCGTGGTCTTTTCGCTCATCGGGGTCATCGTGGGCAAGGTGGTGACGCAGAGCCTGTTCACGATCAACAGCTTCATCGCGGTGGTGGGCGTGACCGGCGTGGTGGTCAACGACTCGCTGGTGCTGCTCGACTTCATCAACCGCGCCTACCGCTCGGGCCTGTCGCGGCGCGCGGCCATTGACGCGGGCATCCGCACGCGGCTGCGGCCCATTTTGCTGACCACGCTGACCACCACCCTGGGGCTGCTGCCCCTGGCCGTGGGCTTTCCCTATTATTCGCTGGTGTGGGGCACCATGGCCTCGACCTTTGTCACCGGCCTGTGCACGGCCACGGCGCTCACGCTGTTCGTGGTGCCGGTGTTGTGGGACTTGTTGGAAGCGGTGCGGTTGCGCGTGGGCCGCAGCGAACGCGCCAAGGGGGCGGTCGCGGATCAAGGGGGCGAAGGAGGCTAGAGCCTCTTCACTTTGGAAAAAATGAGATGCTCTTATGCATTTTCTTGCAATAATGCTTCATTATTTCAACTCCTCGCAGTGTTTCAATGCGAACATGCGCTAGCGGCGTATCCGCGAAGGGCATGGCCAGGCATCTCACGTAAAAAACCGCTATATTTTCTGTATGATCCTCAAGACGCGCCCCCATTCGGTGTGATGAGGCGACAGTGGGCCTGGGTGATGGGGCGGAGCGCGCCGGGTGCTCCGGGCGCTGCGGCGGTACCGCGTGGCGGACCGTGCAGGAGGCATGCGGCTGAAAGGACAGGGCGTCTGGATCCTGGCGTGCGGTTTCGCACAGGGGGCGCGTGGCTGTTTTTATGGGCGCATCTTTTTAATAACATTATGAAATAATGTTATTATTATTTTCATCAATATGTAACCAAGGCCGCAACGCCCGTATAGCGGGCCAGCCATCCCCACTGTGCCCCCTGTTCGTGGGCGTGCGCAAGCGCACTCTCGTCTATCCCTTTTATTTCAATATGATATCGATATGGGCATGTATCTGCACTTTCTATTTGATTTCAGTAGGGTGGCCGTATAGGGAAGATATAGAGGAAATGGATGCTGTCTGCGCCCGCCTTTGGAACGACGCGCAAACGCCGGGACTTTCCGCCAGGAGAAGAGCCGTGTACGACGCCATTGAACGGATACGCCGCGAACATACGGAAGAAATGACCACGCTGCGCCGGTCGGTGCGCGAGGCGGCGGCCACGATGCGCCGCGAATACCGCCTCATGGACCGCGAGGTGGCGCGGCTGCGCCGCCAGCACGCGCAGGACATGATGCCCAAGAAGGAATCCATGATCTGGCACCAGATCAAGTGGGTGTTCAATATCCTGCTGTAGCCCCGCGACGGGGCGGGCCCGTTGGACCATACCGTTGAAAAACGCGCCTGGGGGGCGCGCTTTTTTTTGGGGAAATGAGGTGCGCGGCGGCTACCGCTTGCGCAGCCGCCTTTTGTCGCCCACGCGCACCGTGACCTTTTCCTTGTCGAAGTATTCCAGCAGCGGGATGGTGAACTTGCGCGACAGGCCCGTGGCGTCGCGGAAATCCGACGGCTCGATCTCCTCGCGGCCCTCAAAGGCCTTGTAGAGCATCTCCTTCACCTGCCCCAGCGCCGGGGCGTGGTAGAACATCTCCTCCTTGATCTTGACCATCTCGCCCTGGTCCATGAGCAGTTGCAGCACGTGCTGGGCGTCCTTGGGCGCCAGGCCCAGCGGTTCGAGCACCTCCTTCAGATTGGGCGGGGTCACCCCGCCGGCGCTGTAGGCGGTGAGCAGCTTTTCGCGCAGCCCGGCCACGTCGGCGGCCATGGAGACCTTGTGTCCGGCCAGTTTGATGACCTCGCCCTCGGCCACGGCGGTGCCTTTTTTCAGCAGCCGTTCGGTCAGGAAATGGGCCAGCCGCTCCGGCACGCCCTTGCCCCAGGCCGCTGCCAGCGCGCCGCGCGCCAGGCCGGGCTTGAGCGGCTCGCGCTTGTGGAAATCGGCCAGGAAGGCGGCGGCCGCCGCCAGCAGCTCCTCGGCCACGCTGCCGGACAGGTAGAGCCGCGCGTCCCGGTCCACCAGCAGCGCCTCCTGCTTGCCGCCCAGGTCGCCCAGCACCTTTTCCAGTTGTTTCGACTCCATGTCGGTCATGGTCATGAGCCGGGCAAAGGGCAGGCCCGTGGCGCCCGCCAGCAGGAGCTGCGTGCGCACCATGTCGGCGGGTTCGCCAGCCGTCAGGGTGCGCAGCCGGTCCACGGCCTCGGAAAAGCGTTTGGTCTTGCGGCCCAGGGGGTTGATGAGCCTGCCGCCCGCCACGGTGCGCAGGGGCGAGAACGAGCGCACCACGCAGCGGTCGCCGTATACGCCCACCATGGGCTCGGCAAAGCGCACCCGGCACAGGGCGGTGTCGCCCGGCTCCAGCGCCTCGCGGTCGTGGAAATAGAACCGCGCCAAGACCTCGCGCGCGCCGTGGTGCAGGTGCGCCTCGGTACGGTGCTTGAGCGGGCGGGGCGACGAGGACAGGCAGGTCAGCTCCACGTCCCACTCCAGTTCCGGGAACAGCGAGCCCGGCGCGCCGAGCGTGTCGCCGCGTTCGAGGTCGGGCACGTCGAGATTGTGCAGGTTGACCGCCGTGCGGCGGCCCGCCGGAGCCACCTCCACGGTCGCGCCGTGCGATTGCAGGCCGCGCACCTTGGTGCTCAGGCCGCGCGGGTAGACCGTGAGTTCCTGCCCCAGGCGCAGCGAGCCGGACACCAGGGTGCCCGTGACCACGGTGCCATGGCCGCGCATGGTGAAGATGCGGTCCACGGGCAGCCGCGCCAGGTCGGAGCGGCGGCGCGGGGCAAAGGCGGCCACGTGGCTGTCGATGGCCGCGCGCAGGGTGTCGAGTCCCAGGCCGGTGTGGGCGGACACCGGGATGAGCGGCGCGTTTTCCAAAAACGTCCCGGCCAGGAACCCGGTCACGTCCTCGGTGACCATCTCCAGCCATTCCTCCTCCACCATGTCGGCCTTGGTCAGGGCCACGATGCCCGAGGTCACGCCGAGCAGGGTGCAGATTTCCAGGTGCTCGCGGGTCTGGGGCATCACGCCCTCGTCCGCGGCGATGACCAGCAGCACAAAATCCACGCCCGCCGCGCCCGCCACCATGTTCTTGACGAATTTCTCGTGGCCCGGCACGTCCACGATGCCTAGCCGTTCGCCGCCCGCCATGTCGTGGAAGGCGAAGCCCAGCTCGATGGTGATGCCGCGTTTCTTTTCCTCGGCCAAACGGTCGCAGTCGATGCCGGTAAGCGCCTTGACCAGCGTTGTCTTGCCGTGGTCGATGTGCCCGGCGGTTCCCATGATGACCGGCATATATCCCCCTGCCCGGCGGGGCGGTTGCAGCGTTGCGTTCTTGTCCACAACGCATGCCGGATTCAGCGGCCGGAGGTCAACCCCTTGCCTTTTCGCGAAAAGCTCCTATTCTCCGCATTGTATGACTCCATACCCCGGACTGTAGGCCTTTGCGGCGGGTGCGCCCGCCGCCACAAGGAGGACACCATGACCATCGACAGAATATTGCGCGGCGTTGCCGGGTTCTTTGTGCTGGCGACCCTGGTGCTCGCCCATTTCCATTCTCCCAACTGGCTCTGGTTCACCGGCTTCGTGGGGCTCAATCTGCTCCAGTCGGCCTTTACCAATTGGTGCCCGCTCATCACCATCCTGCAAAGGATGGGAGTGCCCAGGTAGGGCGAGCGGGCGGCATATCGCAGGGCCGTCTCCACCATGCCCCGTGGCGGGCGGGCGGGGGCGGCCTTTCCCGGACGCATCGTGGACGGTCCCTCGCCGCCACGCAAGGAGCACGTCATGAAGGGTAAACGCATGTTGGGCGCGTTGGGCGCGTTGGCGCTGGCCGTCATCTTTCTCTGGTTCGGCGGCGCGTTCGTCACCAACACCATCGGCCCCGGCGACGCCGTGGCCCCGGCCGCGGCGGGCGAGCCCCCGGCCCGCACGGGCACGGCGCGCGTGGCCGCCATCACCGACTGGTACGAGGCCGTGGGCACGGTGCGCCCGCGCACCGAAACCCGCATCGAGGCGCAGGTGACGGCCAAGGTGCGGCAGGTGCTGGTGCGGCCCGGCGGCAAGGTGGCCAAGGGCGACCCGCTGCTGGTGCTCGACAGCCGCGAACTGCAATCGCGCGCCGACCAGGCCCGGCAGGCGCTTTCCTCATCCATGTCCGCCCGCGACCAGGCGCGGCAGACCATCAAGGCGGCGCAGGCCGCCTTTGACCAGGCCCAGTCGCAGTACAAGCGCATCAAGACATTGTTTAGCGACGGCGCGGTGACCAAGCAGGAAATGGACAAGGCCGAGTCGGACTTTTTGCAGGCCGAGGCCGCCCTGCGCCGCGCGGGCGACGGCCTGTCCGGCGCCGAGTCCGCCGTGGGCCAGGCGCGGAATTATCTGGAGCAGGGCCAGATTTCCCTGGGCTATGCCACCATCGTGGCCAACGAGGACGCCGAGGTGCTGCAACGGCTGGTGGAACCGGGCGACCTCGCCTTTCCGGGCAAGGCGCTGCTGCTGGTGCAGACGGGCGGCGCGTTGCGCCTGGAGGCGTTGGTGCGCGAGGGGCTCATCCGCAGGGTGCGGCCCGGCGGACGTTTTCCCGTGGCCATCACGGCCCTTGACACCCCTCCCGGCGAGCCGCTGGAAGGCGTGATCGAGGAGGTGCTCCCCTCTGCCGATCCGCTCACGCGCACCTTCACGGTCAAGGCGGCGCTGCCGCAGGCGCCGGGGCTCTATCCCGGCATGTTCGGCAGGCTGCTCATCCCCCTGGGCGAGCGCCAGGCGGTCATGGTTCCGGCGGAGGCCGTGCGGCGGGTGGGACAGCTGGAAACCGTGGGCGTGGTGGCGGGCGGCGCGGTGCGCACCATCTACGTGACCACGGGCGAAACGCGCGGGAACGAGGTGGAAATTCTGTCCGGCCTGTCCGGCGGCGAAACCCTGGCTCTGGGAGGCGGCGATGGACGCGCGGCGCAGTGATCCCTCCGACGAGCTGCCCACGGGCTTCATAGCCGGGGTGGTGCGGGCCTTTCTCACGGGCAAGCAGTCCATCCTGCTGCTCGCCTTTGCCTTGTGCCTGGGCGCGGTGTCCCTCATGTTCACCGCGCGCGAGGAAGATCCGCAGATCGTGGTGCCCATGGCCGACATCTTCGTGCAGGTGCCGGGCGCGTCCGCCGAGGAGGTGGAAAAGCTGGTGGCCACGCCGCTGGAACGGCTGCTGTGGCAGATCGACGGGGTGGAGTATGTCTATTCCATGTCCCGCCGCGACACGGCCATGGCCACGGTGCGTTTCTATGTGGGCGAAAACCGTGAGGATTCGCTCATCAAGCTGTACAACACCCTGAACAAGAACAGCGATCTCGTGCCGTCCATCGTCACGGGCTGGGTGGTCAAGCCGGTGGAGATCGACGACGTACCCATCGTGATGCTGACGCTCCATTCCCCTGAAAACAGGTATGACGGCAACCAGTTGCGCCGCATCGGCGAGGAATTGTTCCACAGGCTTGCCGCGCTGCCCGACATCTCCCGCGTGGGCATCGTGGGCGGGCGGCCCCGCGAAATCCGCGTGGAGCTGGATCCCAACCGCATGGCCGGGCTGCACGTGTCGCCCATGGAAATCGCCGACGCCCTGGCCGGGGCGGACGCCTCGGTCACCGCCGGGAGCATGAACGAGCGCAACCGCACCATACGCATGACGGCGGACTCCTTCCTGCGCTCGGCGCAGGAGGCGGCGGCGCTGGTGGTGGGCGTGTTCGATTCCCGGCCCGTGTACCTGCGCGACGTGGCGCGGGTCATCGACGGACCCGAGGAGGCGGCCTCGTATTCGCGCATCGGCTTCTCGCGCTTCCACGCCCGCGAGGCCGGGCTGCCCGACGCGGAGCCCCGCCCGGCCGTGACCCTGTGCCTGGCCAAGAAAAAGGGCACCAACGCCGTGGACGTGGCCGCCGCCGTGCTGGCCAGGGTGGACGAGCTGCGCCGGGACATCCTGCCCGACGGCGTGGACGTGGAGGTGACGCGCAACTACGGCCAGACCGCCCAGACCAAGGTGGACGATCTCATGAGTTCCCTGGTCTTTGCCGTGCTCACCGTGGTGGCCCTGCTCGCCTTCACCCTGGGCTGGCGCGAGGCCTTGGTCGTGGCCTTGGCCGTGCCGGTCAGCTTTTCGCTGGCGCTGTTCGTCAACTACCTGTTCGGCTACACCATCAACCGGGTGACCATGTTCGCGCTCATCCTGTCCCTCGGCCTGGTGGTGGACGACCCCATCACCAACGTGGACAACATCCAGCGCCATATCATGGCGGGCAGGCGCAAGCCGTTCGAGGCCACGCTCTTTGCCGTGCAGGAGGTGCTGCCGCCGGTCATCATGTCCACCCTGGCCATCATCGCCTCGTTCACGCCCATGTTCTTCATCACCGGCATGATGGGGCCGTACATGGCGCCCATGGCCGCCAACGTGCCGCTCACGGTCTCGTTTTCCACGGTCTGCGCGCTCACCATCGTGCCGTGGCTCAGCTATCTGCTGCTCAAGCGCCGCGCTCCGGGCGCGGGCGGCGGCACGGCCGCGCCCGTGGCCGACACCGCCGAGCTGACGCCGCTGTGGATACGGCGCGGCTACCGCGCCCTTATCGAGCCGTTTCTCCTGTCCCGGCCCCGCCGCTGGCTGTTGGCCGGGGTGGTGGTGGCGCTTTTGGCCGCCAGCGCGTCGCTGGCCCTTTTGCGCTACGTGCCGCTCAAGATGCTGCCCTTTGACAACAAGAACGAGTTCCAGCTGGTCATCGACATGCCCGAGGGCACGAGCCTGGAGGCATCGGACGCCACGGTGCGGGCCTTTGAGCGGTTTCTGGCCGACGTGCCCGAGGTGACAAGCCATGTGTCCTTCACGGGCACGGCCTCGCCCATGGATTTCAATGGGATGGTGCGCCACTCCTACCTGCGCAGCCAGGCCAACCAGGCCGATATCCGCGTCAACCTGGCCGACAAGCTGCGCCGCGAGCAGCAGAGCCACGCCATTGTGCTGCGCCTGCGCAAGGATCTGGAGGCGCTGGCCGCCGCGCACGGGGCGCGGCTCAAGATCGTGGAAACGCCCCCCGGCCCGCCGGTGCTCAGCACCATCACCACCGAAATCAACGGCGCGCCCGACAAGCGGTACGACCAGCTCATCGGCGCGGCGCGGCAGGTGCAGGAGCTCATGCGCAAGGAACCCGGCGTCACGGATATCGACGCCTCGTTCGAGGCGCGGCACGACCGCGTCAATTTTGTGCCGGACAAGGAAAAGGCCGCCCTGCATGGGGTGGACACCGACACCATCACCCGCACCCTGGCCCTGGCCGTGGGCGGTGACAGCCCGGCCACCGTGCATCTGCCCGGCGAGCGCCAACCCCTGCCCGTGCGGCTGGTGCTGCCCAGGGCCAGGCGGTCGTCCGTGGCCGCGCTGGCCCAGATTCCGGTCAAGGCCGCAGACGGCGCCATGCTGCCCCTGGGCGAGCTGGGCCGGTTCGAGACCGTGCCCGAGGAGCAGCCCATCTACCACAAGAACCTCCAGCGCGTGGTCTATGTGTATGCGGAAATGGCGGGGCGCGCGCCCGGCGAGGCCATTCTGGACATGCAGGGCGCCCTGCGCGCCGATCCCCTGCCTCCGGGCGTGCAGGCCGAGTGGGCGGGCGAGGGCGAGTGGGAAATCACGCTCAGCGTGTTCCGCGACCTGGGCATCGCCTTTGCCGCCGCGCTGGTGGGCATCTATCTGCTGCTCATCATCCAGACCGACTCCTTCTTCATGCCGCTGCTCATCATGATGGCCATTCCGCTCACGCTCCTGGGCATCATGCCCGGCTTCTGGCTGCTCAACGCGGTGTTCACCAAGACGGTGGGCGGGTTCCCGGATCCCGTCTTCTTCACCGCCACCAGCATGATCGGCATGATCGCGCTGGGCGGCATCGTGATCCGCAATTCCCTGGTGCTCATCGAGTTCATCCAGGACGCCATGAAGCACGGCATGGAACTGCGGGAGGCGATCCTGCAAAGCGGGGCCATCCGGCTGCGCCCCATCGTGCTCACCGCCGCCACAACGGCCCTGGGCGCGTGGCCCATCACCCTGGACCCCATCTTCTCCGGGCTGGCCTGGGCGCTCATCTTCGGCCTCGTGGCCTCCACCCTGTTCACGCTGGTGGTCATTCCCGTGGCGTACTACGCCGTGCGGCGTTCGCGGTGATGCATGAATAGAATGCACAAAACCTTGACCATGCCGTCGGATAGTCTATGATGATCCCTTGTCCCTTTATCGGACGCTGACGACAATACAAGGAGAACAGTATGCATTGCACTCGATTTACAACAGGTATCAGCTTGGCGGCGTTGCTTTTCGCCGCCGTGGTCTGCCTTGGCCTGCCCGTGCGGGCCATGGCCGATGATGCGGCGCCGCTCATCGCGGAACAGCTTTTCGACAAGGTGGACCGCGTGGCCGCCGAACTGGACACCGCCGCCAAGGCCTATGAGAAAATCAAGCAGGTCGGCGACGCCGAGGCCATCAAACAGGCCGAAGCCACGATGCAGGCCGCTGAAACCGAGCTTGACAAGGCCGAGGCCGATCTGAACACGGCGCGCGTTGCCGCCCTGGCCAAGGCCGCGGGCGTGCCCGAGTCCCAGGTCGTGGCCATGCGCCAGTCGGGCATGGGTTGGGGCGTCATCGCCAAGGAACTGGGCGTGCACCCCGGCCTGGTGGCCCACACCAAGAACCGCGCCATGGACACGGAACAGGAAGTGAAGGTCAAGGCGGCCAAGACCGCCGCCAAGAAGGCCAAGGAAAAAGAGAACAAGGCCAAGAACAACGAGAAAAAGGGCAAGAAGGGCAAGAAGTAGCCCTGCCGCCACCTGCCGCCATCCGCCGCCGGGAGGCCTGTCGGGCTCCCGGCTCCCCCGCCCCTTTCGCTGCCGCCGCTTTTGGTCTATGACACGGCTTCCACATCAATGCGCCGGGCGCGGCCCGACAGAGACACGCGGCCTGCGCAGGGCCGCCGGAGCCAGCCATGAGCGATTCCCAGGACAGCAGCGTGGCCTTTCTCGACAGCATGCCGGAAATTGCTCCGGACACCCCCTTCCGATTCCGCTGCCACCCCGGAGTGGCGTGCTTCAACCGCTGCTGCTCCGAGCTTTCGCTCATGCTCACCCCCTATGACGTGCTGCGCCTGCGCCACGGCCTGCACGACATGGGCAGCGACGCGTTTCTCAAACAGCACGCCCGCGTCGGCATGGCCCCGGACACCGGTTTCCCCGGCCTGCACCTGAACATGGCCGACGCGCCCGGCGCGCCGTGCCCGTTCGTCACGGACGCGGGCTGCTCGGTCTACGGCAACCGTCCCTCGGCCTGCCGCACCTACCCCATAGGCCGCGCCACACGCTACGACGAGAACGGCGCCCTGGTGGAACAGTTCTTCGCCATCCGCGAGCCCCACTGCCTGGGCTTCAACGAGGACGCGGACTGGACCACCGCCACCTGGGCCACGGACCAGGGACTCGATGAGTACAACCGTTTCAACGACCGCTACGTGGCGCTGCTGCACCGCCACCAGGGCAGGCCGCCCCTGGCGCCGCGCCAAGCCACCATGGCGCTGCTGGCCTTGTACCAGAGCGATACCTTCCAGACGTTCATCGCCAACACGCACATGTTCAGCCGCCTGACCGTGGCCGAGGCCGACCAGCAGGCCATTCTGGCCGACGAGGAACGCTGCCTCGATTTTGCCCTGGATTGGGTGGAACTGGTGCTCTACGGCGATTGCCCGCGTCTGGCCATGAAGGAGTAGACCATGCCCGCCACCCCGGAAATCGCGGGTGCGACCCTTGCCCATCCCAAGATCGTGGGTCTGCCCGAACTCTTGAAGCGCCTGGCGCCCCTGCGCGGCAAAAAGAAGATCGTGTTCACCAACGGGTGCTATGACATCCTGCACCCCGGCCACGTGGACCTGCTCGCCCGCGCCCGCTTTCTGGGCGACCTGCTCGTGCTCGGGCTCAACAGCGACGCCTCCGTGCGCTCGCTGGGCAAGGCGCCGGGGCGGCCCGTCAACCCGCTGGCCGAGCGCGCCTATGTCCTGGCGCATCTCGCATCCATTGATTTCGTGGTCCCCTTTGACGAATCCACACCCTACGAACTCATCAAGGCCGTGCGGCCCGACATCCTGGTCAAAGGCGGCGACTGGGGCGTGGACGCCATCGTGGGCCGCGACATCGTCGAGGCCGACGGCGGCCAGGTCTATAGCCTGCCGCTCCTGCCGGGCTACTCCACCACCGGGTTTATCGCCAAGATCAAAAGCGGGTGTGCGTAAGGGAAGGAAACGGCGAACGACAAGATTTCGCGCTGCGCGCGACCAGGGCTGCTCGCCCTGGACCTCGGCAGCGCAACGGCGCTGCACCCGGGTAGGCGGATGAGGACGCGGGAAAGGCTGGCGTAACGGCGCGATGAGAACGGGCCAAGGGAAGCGTGGTCGGCAGGCGCGGTTGGCCCTCAGCCCAGACTTGGCAAAGAAAAGGTGGGGTTCGGCGGGATGGGAAAACGACCTCCCATCCCGCCGAACCCCACCTTCACTTTATCAATTCTGCACTGCCCCCCATGGGAGGTAGCGCCCCCTGCGAGGCTCCGCCCCATACCCCGGTTTATGCTGGCGCAGAGGGTGGAGGGAATAAGACAAAAATAATGTGGGGGACGGGGCAGTTCTTTCACTATGAGCATGGCATCAACGGGCCAGCTGCATATTTCTGAACTCGCTCCATCGTTCCAGTAAGCTTTGCCAATCCGTTTTCTCCCCCTCCCCCATACAACCGGAATCCGGGGTTTGGGGCGGTAGCCCCAATGGGGGCAGTTCAGAATTTACAATGTGAGGTGGGTTTCAGGGAAGGCGGGGGCCTTGACCCGCCTTCCCTGAAACCCACCTTGCCTTGAAAATACTGGACTGTGGCGCACGCACACCTTCCCGCCACCACACCACCGCCGCCACAATCTTCCCAACTTCATCGCGCCGTAACGCCAGCCTTGCCCGCCCTCTCATCCGCCTACTCGCGTGCAGGGGCGTCCCCCTGCCGGGTCCAGGGCAGCGCCCTGGTCGCGCGCCAGCGCGAAATCTTCCTCCGTTCGCCGTTTCTTTTCTACGGCGTAAAGAACCGCATGACCTTGAGGATAAGGGGGGCGGTGGCGATGATGAGCATGATGCGGACGAAGTGGAACACGAGCACGATGGGCACGTTGACTTCGAGGCTGGTGGCCATGCCGAGCATGGCGGTCATGGCGCCGGGGCTGGTGCTGATGTAGGCGGTGCCCGGGTCGAGCAGGCCCATTTTTATCATGAACACGGCCACGATGAGGCCCACGGCGATGACGGCGAAGGCGGAGATGAACACCGGACCCATGACGGTCTTGAGCACGGGGATCATTTCGTTTTCGAACATGACGCCCACGGACGCGCCCACCAGGATTTCCAGGATGAGCTTGGAGCCTGTGGGCAGGGGCATGGGTGCGCCGCGCAGATATTTGAGCGCCACCACCGCCACCATGGCGCCGATGAGCACGCCGCCCGGCATCTTGAATCTGGTCATGATGAGCCCGCCGCCCGTGGCGGCGGCCAGGGTGAGCAGGATGTTGGTCAGGGGAGAGTAGGATCCCATGGTAACCTCGTGGGGATAGGCGATACGCCAATGCGTCCGCCACATTGCATTGAAGAACATCTGGCGGGGGTGGCGCGTGACACGCGCCGCAGCGGCACCAGCCATGAATCGACGAACGGGCGCACGATGCCGCAAGTCGCGGGCGACGTAAAGCAAAACATGCGGGGCAGGGACGGCGGCGCAATGAGGGGCGGGAGGGCGGCCAGGCCGGGCCGAATCGTCCGTGCGCACAGGGTGCACACCACGCCTGGCAAACGGTTTACGCGGCGCGTGGTTGTCCCAGGTGGCCGCGAGCTGGCCGCGTGGGCGTGGTGT
This sequence comes from Desulfovibrionaceae bacterium, assembly GCA_050251715.1. Lineage (GTDB taxonomy): Bacteria > Desulfobacterota > Desulfovibrionia > Desulfovibrionales > Desulfovibrionaceae > JBFWMG01. Next base: position 76,809 of record JBFWMG010000008.1, read on the forward strand.
TACGTTCCCAGGTCGATGACCAGGCCGTCGTAGGCCATGGAGATCTTCATGGGCGAGTCGTCGCTGACCAGCGAGGCGTAATGGGCGGTTTCCTCCAGGAAGCGTTGCAGGGTCTCGTCATCGGCCGCAGGCTCCTGGTGGAAAAGGCACAGGTGCTTGACGCCGGTTTCCTGGGCCATTTCCGCTGCCACCAGGTTGTTGGAATGCCCCCAATCCTCCTTGGTGGTGGTGGCCTCCTTGAGTGTGTACTGGGCGTCGAAGATGAGCAGGTCCGCCCCTGCGCAGAATTCCAGGAAGGGATAGGACGGGTCGAGAAATTCGAACTTGTGTTCGTTGTCCGTGGAATAGATCACGCGCTGGCCGTCTTTTTCGAAGCGGAATCCATAGGATGCGCCGGGGTGGGTTTGGCGCATGGCGCGTACCGTCAGTCCGGCCACATGGTAGTCCGTGTCCGGCTGCATGATGTCGAAACGGATGTCCGCGCCCAGCATGGACCAATCCACCGGAAAATGGGGTTCGTGGTGCTGCGCCATGAGCGAGTTTTCCATTGCCGCATGGCAGCCGTGGAACACGATGGTGTTGCCGGGGATGTAGGCGGGCGGAAAGAAGGGGAATCCCTGGATGTGGTCCCAGTGCAGGTGCGACTGGAAGATGTGGTAGGTGGCTGGCTTGGCCGGGCCGCGCGTGGCCAGGATGTGGTTGCCGCAGTCGCGCAGGCCGCTGCCCGCGTCGCAGATGACGTAGGTGTCCGGGGTGTCGCCGGGCACGATCTCCACGCAGGGGGTGTTGGTGCCATAGGCGCCCCACACCGAAAACGGCAAGGCCCAGTCTATCCAGGCCTCGATGGCCTCTTCCTTGGGCGGGGGGCCGTGCTTGACCACGGTCTCCAAGACCTTCTTGACCTTTTTCCTGACCATGGATGCGGTCATGGAGGCTGGCAGCGATCCCCGTGTTCCCCAAAAGATGACCTTCATACCTTCCTCACGCGGTTGATCCGTTTATTGGCCTATACGCACTTCCTGCGGCAATATCAAATGGATGAACCGGCGCTGCGGGTCGCGCCGCAGGTTTTTGAGTTGGCATGAAAAAAGCCCGCGGAAACCAGTTCCGCGGGCTTTGCGTTCCAGATGTCGGGATGGCTAGCGATCGCGTCCGCCACGGCCGCCACGGTCGCCGCCGCGTCCGCCACGGTCACCGCCACGGTCACCACCGCGACCGCCACGGTCGCCGCCGCGGTCACCGCCGCGTCCGCCATCGCGCGGGGGACGGGCAGCGCGCGGCGCGGGGGCAACCCACTCCTCACCGCGCTCTTCCATGATGACCGCCTTGCGGCTGGCGCGGATGCGGTCGCCGTTGATCTCGATGATCTTGACCTTGAGTTCCTGGCCCAGCTTGACCACGTCCTCCACCTTTTCCACGCGCTCGGTGTCGAGCTGGGAAATGTGCACCAGGGTCTCGCAACCAGGCAGGACTTCGACGATGGCGCCGATCTCCAGGATGCGCTTGACCGTGCCCACGTAGTCCTTGTTCAGGTCGGGCTTCTGGTCGTAGTACTGGATCATGGCCTTGGCCATTTCCAGGGCTTCCAGGGTGGGGGCGAAGATGGACACCTTGCCGCTGTCCTCGATGTCCACGGACGCGCCCGTGGTGGAGGTGATGGCCTTGATGTTCTTGCCGCCGGGGCCGATGATGACGCGGATGATGTCCGGGTCGACCATGATGACTTCCAGCTGCGGCGCGTACTTGGACAACTCGGGGCGCGGCGCGGCAAGCACGGAGTTCATCTCGTCCAGGATGTGCAGCCGCGCGTCGCGCGCCTGGGACAGCGCCTTGCGCATGACATCGGCCGGGATGCCCGCGACCTTGATGTCCATCTGCACGGCGGTCACGCCCTCGGCGGTACCGGCGATCTTGAAGTCCATGTCGCCCAGCGCGTCCTCGTCACCCAGGATGTCGGTGAGCACGAAGTACTCGTCGTTTTCCTTGATGAGGCCCATGGCGATGCCCGCCACGGCAGCCTTGATGGGCACGCCCGCGTCCATGAGCGAGAGGCTTGCGCCGCAGACGGTGGCCATGGACGAGGAGCCGTTGGACTCCATGACCTCGGACACCACGCGCAGGGTGAAGGGGAAGTCGGCGGTGTCGGGCAGCACGGGCAGGATGGCGCGCTCGGCCAGGGCGCCGTGGCCGATCTCGCGGCGGGACACGCGCATCATCTTCACCTCGCCCACGCAGTAGGGCGGGAAGTTGTAGTGCAGCATGAATTTCTTGGTGTTGTCGCCCTGGATGGTGTCCACGCGCTGCTCGTCGCTGCCGCTGCCGAGCGTGAGCACGGAGAGCGCCTTGGTCTCGCCGCGCGCGAACAGCGCGGAGCCGTGGGCGCGGGGCAACAGGCCCAGCTCGATGGCGATGGGGCGCACCGTGGTGGTGTTGCGGCCATCGATGCGCACGCCCTGCTCGCGGATGCGGCGGCGCACGATCTCCTTTTCCAGGCCGCTCAGGAACTCGGCGGCCTGCTTGGGCGCGCTGGCGTCCTCGGCATAGGTCTCGTTGGCGGCAATGGCGGCCAGGACGGATTCCTTGACAGCCTTCTTGGCGTCCTTGCGGGCCATCTTCTCGGCCACCTGCAGCGCCTTGTCCAACTCGTCGCTGGCCAGTTCCACGACCGTCTGCTTGAGCGCCTCGTTCACTTCGACCGGCGCGACTTCCATCTTGGCCTTGCCGGCCTTTTCGCGCAGGTCGTGCTGCATGGCCAGCAGGGGCTGCAGGGCGTTGTGGCCAAAATCAAGGGCGTCGGCCACAACGGTTTCGGGCAGGAACTGGGTCGAGCCTTCGACCATGACCACGGCTTCCTTGCTGCCGGCCAGCACCAGGTTCATGTCGCTCTTGTCGATGAGATCCTGGGTGGGGTTGACCACGAATTCGCCGTCCACGCGGCCGATGCGCACGCCCGCGATGGGGCCGAAGAACGGCACCTTGGAGATGTGCAGCGCGGCGGACGCGCCGCACAGGGCCAGCACGTCGGGGTCGTTTTCCTGGTCAGCGGAAAGCACGGTGGCGAGCACCTGCACTTCGTTCCTGAACCCCTTGGGGAACAGGGGGCGGATGGGGCGGTCGATGAGGCGGGAGATCAGGGTCTCGCGCTCGCCGGGGCGGCCTATCTCGCGGCGGAAGAAGCTGCCGGGAATGCGGCCCGCCGCGTACATCTTCTCCATGTAGTCCACCACGAGGGGGAAGAAGTCCACGTCGCGGTTGAGGGGCTGGGTGACCACGGTGACCAGCACGGCGGTGCCGCCGCACTGCACCCACACGGCGCCGTCGGCCTGGTTGGCCAGCTTGCCGGTCTCCATGATGATTTCGTTGGGACCCACCATGGTGGAGAGTCTGGTGCAATCAAATCCATTTGCCATAAAGAGAAACCTCGATTCCGGCGATGTCGCCGGGTTTGGCCTCTCCAAAATTCTTTCCCGCAACCGGGCGGAGGGCGAAACTTACGCTTCGTCGACCACCGGATTGCGTGCAAGAAGCCTTTGGAGAGGCGCGTGTAAGCCGCGCCCGGCATGACGCCGGGCGCGGCAATGATAATCCTTGGCGCTACTTGCGCAGCTTCAGCTTGGCCAGGATGTCGCGGTAACGCTGCACATCCTTGCTCTTCAGATACTTGAGCAGCTTGCGGCGCTGGCCGACAAGCTTCAGCAGACCGGTGCGCGAGTGGAAGTCCTTGGCGTGGGTCTTGAAATGGCCGGTCAGGTACTCGATACGCGCGGTCAGGAGCGCGATCTGCACTTCAGGGGAGCCGGTATCACCCTCGTGCCGTTCATGGGTCTTCATGATGTTTGCTTTTTCGTCAACGGTAAGCACCACAGCGCTATCCTCCTCAATGTGTCATGTTGCAAAACAACGCCGTCACGGTTGAACGGCTGCCGAGGCGACGCCCGGGGCTACAGCCCGCGAAGAATCGCCCATACCGGTATGCCATGCCGTATCCGGAGTTCGACCAGCGCCAGCGGTTCGCCGTGTGCCGTGAGCATGGCCCGCGTGCCAGGGGCATGGATGCCCTGGCCCGGTTCGGGCACATATTCGATCTGGCCGCCGTTGCGCACCAGCTTGGCCTGGGGCTCGGAAAGCTCCAGGTGCGGCCAGTGGGGCAGGGCGGTGGCAAGCGGCAGCACGCGCTGCGCCAGCGAATCCGGCTCGGCCAGAACCGTGTCCAGCGAGTGGGCCTGGTCCAGTCCGAACGGATGGCTGCGTTCCCGGATGAGCTCTTCCAACACGGCGCCGCACCCCAACCGCATCCCCAGGCTGTGGGCCAGGGACCGGATGTACGTGCCTGCGCCGCAGGTCACCCGGAAACGAATCCGGGGGAGATCCCATGCGAGGATCTCCACCGCGGAAATGTGTATCGTCTTTATCTTGACGGGCGTTTCCCTTCCCTCGCGGGAAAGCTTGTACAACGGTTGCCCGTTGTGCTTGGCCGCCGAGTAGGGGGGAACCTCCTGCTCGGTCAGCTCGCGCCACGCCATGACCTCGCTACGGATCACTTCGGGATCGAGGTGCTCCCACGGGGCTTCGGACACCACGACCCCTTCGGCGTCATAGGTGTCCGTGGCCCTGCCCAGGGTCAAGAGTCCCTGGTAGGTCTTGTCGCCGTCAAGCAGGTATTGGGCGACCTTGGTGCCGTGCCCCAGCAGAACCAGCAGCACGCCCGTGGCCATGGGATCCAGCGTGCCCGCATGCCCGATCTTCTTTTGCTTGAGCGCCCACTTTATCTTTTCCAGGCACCTGGTTGACGATGGACCCTTGGGCTTGTCCAGCACCAAAAGACCGTGTTGCTGCTCGGGCACCTACACCTCCATCAGGCAATGGTCGCCCAGATCCAAGCCCTGGACGATGGCCCGCACCAACTCGTCCTCGGCCTTGTCCATGGGGCCGTCCATCTGCCCGCCCGCCGCGTTGCGGTGTCCGCCGCCGCCCAGGCTCCGGGCGATCTGCTGCACGTTGGTGCTGCCCTTGGAGCGCAGGCTGAACTTGACCGCGCCGCCGGGGGCATTGACGTTTTCACGCAAAGCAACCGCCACGGAAACGTCCTTGACCCGCCTGATGAATTCAACCAAGCCCTCGCAATCTTCCGTGGTGGTGCCGGTCTGCAACAGCGTGAGCGACGGGATGCGCACCACGCCGATGCGGCCGCCGCAATAAAAGCGCACGTCCGCCAGCACGTCCTGCCACAGTTGCAGCCGGTTGATGGTCCACTGGTTCTGCAACTTGTCCGTGAATTCGTGCGGCGACAGGCCGTGGCGCAGGATGGATGCGCCAATCTCCATGGTTTCCGCACGGGTGTTGGCATAGCTGAAATTGCCGGTGTCCGTGACCAGGGCAAGGTAGATGGCCTCGCCCAGCGATCCTGTGAGCGGCACATCCAGATCCTGGGCGAGCAGGGCGATCATCTCGCCCACGGCGGCCTTGGACGGATCCACCCAGTTGACCGCGCCAAAGAGCGGGTTGCCCAGGTGGTGGTCCATGTTCACGGTGCGTGCCGGATCGAGCGCGGCGTGCAGCTCCTTGCCCACGCGGGCGGGGTCGCCGCAGTCCACGATTATGAACGTGCCGGGCGTGAATCCGTTGAGATCGCTCAGGGAGGTGAGCATGTCACCGGGCAACGGCAGCCAGGACAGGGCGTCGGGCACGCCGGTGGCGTTGAACAGCCGGAACCGCTTGCCCAGCGCTTCGCACAGGAAACCCATGGCGGCGGTGGAGCCCAGGGCGTCACCGTCGGGGTTGTAGTGGGAAGCTATGAGGAAGTCGTCATTCTCCTTGAGAATGTTGACGATTTCCAAACGTGAGTCACTCATGCGGTCTCCGGTGGCGGCCAGCGCCCCTGTCGGGTCAGTCCGTCCCGATGATGTCTATGTCGCTGTCCACCAGCTCTTCGGGCGAAATGGCCTCGATCATGCTGACGGCGTTCTGCAACTTGCGTTCAATGTTCACCCAGTCGGAACCGGCCATGGCCGCTCCGAGCACGAGCCGGGTGTGGCTGTCCTGCGCCTCTATCTCCGCCACGGACAGGTTGAACTTGTTCCGCAGCTTCTGCTTGAGGCTAAGCGCCACGCGCCGCTTGCCCTTGAGCGAGTCGTTGCCGTGCAGCCAGAACTCCAGGCGCAGAATGCCAACCAGCATTATAATCCCCCCTCGCGCAAAGGCAAGCCGGGGGGCGCGGACTACAACGTCTGCGCCACTTCCACGTGGTCGAACGCTTCGATGAAGTCGCCCACCTTGATATCGTTGAAGTTCTCCAGGCCGATGCCGCACTCGTAGCCCTTGGCCACTTCCTTGACGTCGTCCTTGAACCGCTTGAGGGAGGTGATCTTGCCCGTGTACACCACCACGCCGCCGCGCAACAGGCGCACGCCCGCGTTGCGGGTGATCTTGCCGTCTGCCACGTGGCAGCCCGCGATGACGCCGATCTTGGGCACGCTGAAGGTCTGTCGGACCTCCACCTGGCCGAGATAGACTTCCTTGATGACCGGCGCGAGCATGCCGGTCATGGCGTCCTTCACTTCGCTCACCAGCTTGTAGATGATGTCGTAGTAGCGGATGTCCACGCCTTCCTGCTCGGCCAGGTACTTGACCTTGACCGTGGGGCGCACGTTGAACCCGATGATGATGGCCTGCGACGCCGAGGCGAGCAGGATGTCGGATTCGGTGATCGCGCCCGCGCCGCCGTGGATCACGTTGACCTTGACCTGGTCCGTGGACAGCTTCTTCAAGGCGTCGGCAATGGCTTCCAAGGAGCCCTGCACGTCGGACTTGAGGATGAGGTTGAGCGTCTGGGCCTCGGCCGCGTCGGCGCGGGTGGCCAGGAAGGTCTCAAGGGTCACCTTGGTGTCCTTGGCCAGGTCGCGTTCGCGCTGCTTGGTGGCGCGGGTGTCCGCGATGCGGCGCGCCATCTTGTCGTCGGCCACGCACACGAACTCGTCGCCCGCCTCGGGCACGCCCTCGAAACCCTGCACTTCCACGGGGATGGAGGGACCGGCTTCCTTGACCTTCTTGCCCTGGTCGTTGAACAGGGCGCGCACGCGGCCGCTGAACTTGCCGCACACAAAGGCGTCGCCCTGACGGAGCGTGCCTTCCTGCACCAGCACGGTGCCCACCGGGCCGCGTCCCTTGTCCAGCTTCGCTTCCACGATGTGGCCGCGCGCGGGCTTGTCCGGGTTGGCCTTCAGTTCCAGCACTTCCGCCTGCAAGGCCACCATTTCCAGCAGCTCTTCCAGGCCGATGCGCTGCTTGGCGGACACATGGGCAAAGATGGTGTCGCCACCCCACTCCTCGGGAACCATGCCCAGGTCGCCCAGTTCGCGCTTCACCCGGTCGGGGTTGGCGTTTTCCTTGTCGATCTTGTTGACCGCGACCACAATGGGCACGCCGGCGGCCTTGGAGTGGCTCACGGCTTCGCGGGTCTGGTCCATGACGCCGTCGTCCGCCGCCACCACCAGGATGACCAGGTCGGTGACCTGGGCGCCGCGGGCGCGCATGGCGGTAAAGGCTTCGTGGCCGGGCGTGTCGAGGAACACGATGTTGCCCTTGCTCGTGCCCACATGGTACGCGCCGATGTGCTGCGTGATGCCGCCCGCCTCGCCCGCGGTCACGTTGGACTTGCGGATGGCGTCGAGCAGGGAGGTCTTGCCGTGGTCGACGTGGCCCATGATGGTGACCACGGGAGGCCGGGGCTTGAGCGTCTCGGGGGCGTCAACCTCCTTGGGGATGAGGAAGTCGTCCTCGGAGAAGCCCACCTTTTCCACCTCGTACCCGAACTCCGCCGCCACCAGGGTGGCGGTGTCCACGTCCAGGGACTGGTTGATGGTGCTCATGACGCCGAGCTGCATGAGCACCTTGATGAGCGCCTGGGCCTTGACGCCCATCTGGTGCGCCATGTCGGAGACGCGGATGGCCTCGTCCACGCGCAGCTTGCGCTTGGCCGCCTTGAGCGGCTGGGTCACCTGCTGCTGGGACTGGTCTTCGTATTCGAAATCCTGCCGTCCGCCACGGCGTCTGGGGGAACGGACCTTGCCGCCGGTGCGGTCGGGCACGTCGGCGGTCTTCTTTTTCTTGACCTGCAACGAGGTCTTGCGGCGGGCATCGTCGCCCGCCTGGCCGAATTCCACCACGCGCTTGTCCTTGCGGCCACCCTTGCGCCGGGCGTCGTCCGTGCCTGCGGGTGCGGGCGCGGGAGCGGGTCTGCCGGGGTAGGGCGCGCCAGGACGCGGACTGGCCGGGCGCGGCGCGCCAGGACGCGGAGCGCCGGCAGCCGGACGCGGCGCGGCCGGACGCGGTCCGGCGGCGGGACGAGGTGCTCCGGCAGGCGCCACAGGCTGCGGTTCGGGCGTGAATTCGGGTCTGGAAATGATCTTGACCTGCGGTCCGGTGGGCGCTTCACGCTTCTTCTTGCGCTTCTTTTTGCGTTGCGCGCTCTCTTCATCGTCCACATCGTCGGCGTCGGCAGCGCCAGCGGGGGCTTGGGGAGCGGCGGGCGTCCCGGCGGTCACAGCGCCCGCATCGACCGGCTCGACCGCCTCGGATTCGGGTGCGGCGGGCGCTTGCGCGGTGATGGGTTCTTCCGCCACGTCAGGGGTCACCTGGGGAAGGGCGGCCTCTTCGGGGGTGGCGTCGGCCTCGGGTGCGGGCGGAGTGATGATGCGGGCAGGCGAGAACCGCGGTTCGTCCTCTGCGGCGGCAGGGGGGGCAACATCCGTTGCCACGGCCTGTTCCTGGGGTGCGGGGGCTTCATCGGCCTGCGCGGTCGCCGTGCCGGGCCCGGCTTCGGCCTCGGGCGCTTCGGGCGCCTCGTCCGGCATGTCGGCCTCGACGTCCACCTCGGCGGCGTCGGACTCTTGCTCCTCGGCGGCCACGGTCTTTCTGCGGCGGCGCACGATCACGCCAGGCTGGATCTCCTTGCGGATCACCTCGGTCACGGGCGCGTTGCCTTTCAGCTTGGCGCTCACATTTTCCACATCCTCGTCCGTCAACAGACTCATGTGGCTCTTGGCCTGCACACCGATGTCGCGCAAGGCCTGGAGCAGATCCTTGTTGTTGACGTCGAGTTCCGTGGCCAGATCTTTCACCCGTATTCTACCTGCTGTCATAGCGTTCCCCTTTACACTTCCGCCGCCAGCCTTGGAATTTGCCGAACCGTTTTCCGCAGCTGGAATCCGTACAGACGTAAAAGCCTCTGCCGGGAAGGATTTGTTCCGGGTCGGGCACGAGTCCCTCCCCTGTTTCCGCGATGTCCGCCCTGGGGCAGACGTGCCTGTTGAGCGTCGCTTTGGGGAACCGCCCCCTGCAGATCACACAGGTCCGCATGGGTGGTTCCGCCCGCCTTGGCGTCAAGGCGTCATCGCGGAGCGCTTGCTTCTTCCCGTTATTGTTGTCGTGGTCCATGCCGTTAGGCGTCGGACGCGTCCTTGTCACCGTCATCCCCTGCGGCGTCGGCGCCGTGCTCGGGAGTGTCGGCGGACTCCTCAACGGGAGTCTCGTCAATCGGCATGGCGGCCTCTTCGCCGTCCTTGCCGTCCGTTTCCTCGTCGTCCATCTCTTCGTCGTCCGTCGGGCGCTGCGTGGTGTCAACCAGCAGGTTCACGGCGCTGCGCACGTCCGAAATCTTTTCCGGGGTCATGTTTTCAATGCCCATCAGTTCTTCATCCGTGGCCACGGCCATGGCGTCGGCGCTGTCGAATCCGGCGGCGAGGAAGGCCTCCACCGGCATTTCGGCCACGCTGGCCAGTTGCTCAAGCGCCTGGCGGCCCACGTTCAGCTCGTTGTAGCGGGTCTCGGTGAAGATATCGATCTTCCAACCCAGCAGTTTGGACGCGAGCTTGACGTTTTGGCCCTTGCGGCCAATGGCCAGGGTGAGCTGGTCGTCGGGCACCACGACTTCGAGCATGTTCTCCTCGTCGTCCACGGTGATGCGCGAAATGATGGCCGGGGAAAGCGCGTTCTTGGCATAGGTGGCGATGTCCGGGCTCCAGACCACGATGTCGATGCGCTCGCCGCGCAGTTCCTGCACGATGTTCTGGATGCGGGAGCCGCGAATGCCCACGCACGCGCCCACCGGGTCCACGTCGCGGTCGCGGGACGAAACCGCCACCTTGGCGCGGCTGCCCGGATCGCGGGCAACGCCCATGATGGACACGGTGGCGTCGTCCACCTCGGGCACTTCGCGTTTGAAGAGCGAGGCCATGTAGTCGGGGTGCGAGCGGGACACGATGACCTGCGGGCCACGGCCTTCCTTGCGCACGTCGAGCAGGAAGGCCTGCACGCGGTCGCCGCGCTTGTAGTGTTCCTTGGGGATCTGTTCTTCCTTGGGCAGCAGCGCCTCGGTGCGGCCCAGGTTGATGATCCAGCCGGTGCGGTCGCGGCGCTGCACGATGCCGCTGATGATCTCGCCCTTGCGGTCCTTGTATTCCTCGTAGATGATCTCCTGCTCCGCGTCGCGCATGCGCTGGATGATGACCTGCTTGGCGGACTGCGCGGCGATGCGGCCGAGATCCTCGATCTTGAGGCGGAAGCCCATTTCGTCGTCGATCTGGACGCCGGGGTCGTGCTTGCGCGCCTCTTCCAGTTCTATTTCGGTGGCGGGGTCATACACCTCTTCGCACACGATCTTGAACTGGTAGACCTCGATTTCCCCCGTCTCGTCATTGTAGCCCACTTCCACGTCGGTATCTTCACCGAACTTGCGGGCCACGGAGGAGCGTACCGCCTCTTCCAGTGTGTCGATAAGCAAATCCCGGTCGATGCCCCTGTCCTTGCTGATCTGGTCGATGGCTTTTTTCAGCTCCATGCTCATGAAAAGTTCCTCCGGAAAAGAATCATATGCGTCTGCCGGCGTTATTTGCCGGGCTTCTTCTTGTTTTCATCGTCGAAACGGTGGACGAGCCGCGCTTTTTTGACGTCCTGCCAGGATATGGTGATGTCGTGTCCCTCGACGGCCAGGGTGAACGCGCCCTTCTCGTCCGGGGCCGCCGCCAGCACGCCGGTCAGCTTCTTGCGCCCGGGAAAGGGGTCACCCAGCGGATTGTGCAGGGTTACGGCCAGCTCGCGGCCCGCGTAGGGGCCCATCTGGGCCGGGGTGAAGAACGGGCGTTCAAATCCCGGCGAGGAGACCTCCAGGGTGTAGGCGCCCGGCACCACGTCCTCCACCTCCAGGGTGAGGCCGATGTGGCGGGAGACCTTGGCGCACTGGTCGATGGTGACGCCGGCCTGGTCAAAGACGAGAGGCGCCGCCTCCGGGGCGTCGGACGTTTTCTCGTCCCGCTCCCAGACATAGTCCGTGTCCCTGTCCTGGGCGGGAGCGCTCTCGCGGGCCAGTTGGCTGGCCACGGCGCGCGTCTCCGCTTCAAGGTCGCGGGGGGCGTCCACGTAGATGCGCAGGACGGTCCTGTGTCCTGACGCGCCGAACTCCAGCCCCCACAGATCGAGACCAAGGGTTTCGATGACGGGTCTGACGAGTGCGACTATCGTGTCGTGAAGCCGTGTGTCCATTATGGCGTTCCATCCTTAAAAAGATATACCCGTTGCGGCGTGGCCGCTGTGCGCCCTGCGCACCGGGCTGCGTCCGGGCCGCTCCGGTTCTTTGTCCGTGCCGCCCCAGCCGCCCGCGCCGCGTGTCTGCCCGCGCCGCGCCACATCCCACCTCGTCCTCAGCCTGCCGCGCCGCATCCTATTTCGCCGCATCCTGCCGGGCCTTCAGCCTGCCGCGCCGCATCCTGCCGGGCCGCTTTTCCGCTCGCGCCGGGGCGCATCCCGCCGCGCCGTACCCACCTCGGCCCCTGGCTGCGGGAAAAAAAAAAGGGGGCCAGGTGGCCACCCCGTGATACGACCGCCAACGCGGTCCCGCTGTATGGGTCACGAAGTGGAGCGGGCGACGGGGATCGAACCCGCGGCACCAAGCTTGGGAAGCTCGTACTCTACCAGCTGAGCTACGCCCGCTCTCAAAAGAGAGCAATCCTTAATGCGGGCATGTACTCTTGTCAAGGGATTTGCGGCGAGGCGGCGAGCGCATGACCGACGGGGGAAGGGCGCAAACGCGGTGGTCCAGATCATACCTGGGCGGGCCGTTTTTTGCAAATCCGGAGCGGAGTCCGCGCGGCGGCACAAACACAGGCATATTCCCGGTTGGCCCGCTTTGTGCAAAATGAGCCGCAGAGGAGAACCACGCCATGCAAAGAGCCGCCTACAGCGCCATGTTCGGGGCCATGTCCCAAGAGTGGAGAATGCGTTCAATCTCCAATAATTTGGCGAATGTAAATACGACAGGATACAAGAAGGACCAGCTCGCGTTCAAGGACACCTTCATCCAGTTCGCCCATGACCAGATGATGGAGCCTGTCATGAACCTGCGTTCGGAAAAGCTGTTTCCCGAACCGCTGCACATGGCGCGGCCCAGGGTCGCGCTGTCGCTCACCAACTTTGAGCAGGGCAGCCTCAAGCAGACGGACAGCCCCCTCGACGTGGCGTTGGCTGGCGACGGCTTCTTGAAAATCCGCACACAACAAGGTGATTTTCTTACCAGAAATGGGCACTTTCAAATGTCCGCCGACGGCACGCTGGTGAACGAGCGCGGCGAGGCGGTGCTGGGCGAGGGTGGGGAAATAACCCTTCCGTCCAACGGCAAGGTGACCATCAACGACTCGGGCCAGATCTTTTCCAACGGCGACCTAGTGGACACCCTGCAGGTGGTGACCGTCGGGAATTTGGCGGAGCTGGAAAAGCTCGGCCACAACCTCTACCGGGGGCGCAACGGCGGCCCGGTGCAGGAGGTGCCTTCGGAGGCCACGGTGAACCAGGGGTACCTGGAGGCGTCGAACATCAACGTGGTCGAGGAAATGGTCAACATGATCGAAACGCAGCGGCAGTTCGAGGCCTACACAAAAGCCATTAAAAGCGCCCAGGAATTGGATACCAAGGTCACCGGTTTCGGGACCGTGAAGTAGCCTGGCGCAAGGAGGATATGGATCATGATGCGTTCCCTTTGGACGGCAGCCACGGGCATGGTGGCCCAGCAGCTCAATATCGACGTGATTTCGAACAACCTGGCCAACGTGAACACGGTGGGTTTCAAGAAGAGCCGCGCCGAGTTCGAGGATTTGATGTACCAGGATCTCAAGGTGGCGGGCTCGCTCACCCCGGGCGGCAACCGCATCCCCACCGGCATGCAGGTCGGTATGGGCGTGCGTCCCACCACCATCCACAAGTTCTTTTCCCAGGGCGACTACCAGAACACCGGCAACTCCCTGGACCTGGCCATCGAGGGCGACGGATTCTTCCAGGTGGATGCCAACGGCGAGTTGGCCTACACCCGCGCCGGTTCGTTCAAGCTGGACAGCGACGGCAACGTGGTCACGGCCAACGGCTACATCCTCCAGCCCCAGTTCACCGTGCCCGCCGAGACGGTGAATGTGGAAGTGACCGAAACGGGCCATATCGCGGCCCTGGACAGCGCGGGCACCGAACTCGCCTCCGCCGACATCCCGCTCTATACCTTCATCAATCCGGCTGGCCTCAAGGCCACGGGCCGCAACCTCTTCAAGCCGACCGACGCCTCGGGCGACGCGGTGGAGGGCACGCCCGGCGAGAACAACACCGGCACCATCTCCCAGGGCTTTCTGGAAATGTCCAACGTGGAGATCGTGGATGAAATGGTCAACATGATCGTGGGCCAGCGCGCCTATGAAATCAATTCCAAGTCCATCCAGACATCGGATTCGATGTTGCAGATGGCGACCAATCTCAAGCGGTAACGCTTGGGGCGGCGCGGGACGCGCCGCACTGGGGACGCACTGATGCAGGGTTTTCTGAAACAGATGACGCGGCAAAAGAGGCTGTTGCCTACCGCCGGTGCGGCGTTGGTGCTGCTGGCCGTGTGGCTGGTTGGCGCGGCGCTGGCCGCCGGGGCCGACGGAACCGCACACGGTGCGTGGCGGCTGCGCATACGCGACGCCGCCGTGGTGCATGGCCCGCGCGTGCTGCTGGGCGACATCGCCGTGCCCGCGGGAGCGCTGGGCCAGGAGCAGTGGGCGTCCATGGCGGGCATGGAGCTGTGGCAGTCGCCTCCGGCCTCGGACAAGCCCATGGTCATGACCCGCGACAAGCTGGAAGCGGCGCTGCGCCATTACCTGGGCGAAAAGGCCGCCTTGTGCGTGCTGCCGGGCCGTTTGCTGCTCCAACGCGGCGGTGTGGCGCTTGATGCGGCCGCGTTGCAGCGGCTCGTCGTCAACACCTTGACACCTCTGCTCACGGGGGTGGAGGGCGAGGTGAAGCTGCGCGAATTTCATGTACCCGACATACTGTTTTTGCAGGACGCCACGAACACCCTCACGGTTGAGGCCGTGACCACACCCGGACCGGGGCGGCTGTCGCTGCGGCTCGTGGAGGCGGGGATCGACGGCGGCACGCGGCGCTCCACCACGGCCAGCGTGTTTGTGGATGTGTGGCGGGCCATGCCCGCGGCGGCCAAGCCCCTGAACCGGGGCGATGTGCTGCAACCGGACAACGTGACGTATGTGCGCCAGAACATGGCATTTTTGCGTGGCGAAGCGTGGGATGGACGTGGCGGCCCCTGGCGCATGGTGCGCCCTGTGGGCACCGGGCAGGTGGTGACCATGGACGCCATCGAGCCCCAGCCCGTGGTCAGCAAGGGTGATGCCGTGACCCTGATGTTCGAGGGCCGCCACGTGCGGTTGCAGGTGGCGGCCGAGGCGCTGGACGACGGCGGGACGGGCCAGGCCATTCTGGTGCGGAATCTGCAAAGCAAGCGTGAAGTCTACGCCCGTGTGCGCGACGCCGGCACGGTGGTCGTGCAATAGGCTGTAAGGAGCGGTTATGAACGGATCGATGCAACGTAATCGGATGGTGGTTCTGGCATTGGCGCTGTCCCTGGGCGCGTGCGCTCCGGCGGAAAGGATGACCTCGCCCATGCCGGTCATCACGCCGGCCCCCGCCGTGGAGACCATGAGCCAGGCGGAAAACCCCGGCTCGCTGTTCAACGAGGGCGAGGCCGATTTCCTGTTCGCCGACAACCGCGCCCGCCGCGTGGGCGACATCGTGCAGGTCAACATCGTGGAGACCTCCACGGCCAAGAACAAGGCCGAAACCTCTGCGGACCGTGACAATTCCATGACCATCGGCGTGGAGAACTGGTTCGGCAAGGACACGGTCGGCCTGCTGCCCATTGCCGGAGCCAGGGTGCTGGGCATGAAGGGCGCCACCGGCACCACGCCGCTCATCAAGGCCTCGTCGGTATCCGCCTTCGAGGGCACGGGCGAGACCAAGCGCGAGAACAACTTTACGGCCACGGTATCCGCCCGCGTGGTGCGGCTTCTGCCCGGCGGGGTGATGCAGGTGGAGGGCGGCAGCGAGATCCGGGTCAACGACGAGACGCAGATACTGGTGGTGCGCGGCCTGGTACGGCCTTCGGACGTGGGATCGGACAACTCGGTGCTGTCCACCCAACTGGCCGACGCGCGCATCGAATACTACGGCAAGGGCGTGCTGGCGGACAAGCAGCGGCCCGGCTGGCTGTCACGCATTCTGGAAAACATCTGGCCCTTCTAGGGGCCGGGGCATGACGCAAGGACACGGACCCATGCATACCATCGCGGCAACGCAACCCAACCACCGCCTGGCCTCCATGGCCACGGCCCTGCTGCTGGCGGCGGCCCTGCTGCTTCTGCCGGCTTCGGCCGGAGCGGTGCGGCTCAAGGACATCGCCAGTTTTGGCGGCGTGCGCAACAACGGCCTGGTGGGCTACGGCCTGGTCGTGGGCCTGTCGGGCACGGGCGACAAGTCCGGCTCGCAGTTCACCATCCAGTCCATGGTCAACATGCTCAACAAGATGGGCGTGGGCGTGGACTCGGCCAAGCTGAAGCCCAAGAACGTGGCAGCGGTCATGGTCACCGCCCAGATGCCGGTCTCGTCGCAGCCCGGTTCGCGCCTGGACATCACGGTGTCCTCGCTGGGCGACGCCCAGAGCCTTTTGGGCGGCGTGCTGCTGCCCTCGCCGCTCAAGGGCATTGACGGCAAGGTGTACGCCATGGCCCAGGGGCCGCTCACGCTCGGCGGTTTTTCCGTGGGCGGCGAGGCGGCCACGGCCCAGAAGAACGTGGCCACCGTGGGCATCATCCCCAACGGCGCGGTGGTGGAGCGCGGCGTGCCCTTTACCTTCAACCAGCAGGCCTCGCTCAAGATCCACATGTCCTCGGCGGATTTTACCACCACCATGGACGTGGTGAACCGCATCAACGAGGCGCTGACCGGCGACTACGCCCGCGCCATGGATATTTCCACCATCGAGCTGGCCGTGCCCACGCAGTTCCAGGGCAACCTGGTGCCGCTCATGGCCTCGCTTGAGAACCTGCAGATCACCACCGACGGCAAGGCCAAGGTGGTGGTGGACGAGAAGACCGGCACCATCGTGCTGGGCCGCAACGTGCGCCTGTCCAAGGTGGCGGTGGCCCACGGCAGCCTGCAGATCGTGGTGCAGTCCGGCGCGGACGTGTCGCAGCCCGGCCCCTTCAGCCAGGGCGCGACCACCGTGACCCCGACCACGGACGTGGGCGTGACCGAGCAGAACCGTCGTCTGGTGATGATGGAAGGCGCGACCCTGCAGGAGATGATCGACGGCCTGAACGCCATCGGCGCGACCCCGCGCGACCTCATCTCCATCCTGCGCACCCTGAAGAGCGCGGGTGCGCTGCACGCGGAACTGGAGGTCATTTAAGATGTCGCCCACCTCGTCGATGGATATGGCGCAGGCCATGAGCAGCCTGGACCAGCAGAACGACGTCCGCCGCAAGGTGGAGCTGGATACGCTGCGCAAGCGCCTTGAGGTGGGCAAGTCCGACGAGAAGAAGCTGCGCGAGGCGTGCGAGGGCTTTGAAAGCATCTTCATCCAGAAGATGTGGAAGCAGATGCGCGCCAACGTGCCCAAGGAAGGCTATCTGCACAGCAAGGAAGAGGACTACTACCTCTCCATGTTCGATGACGAGATGTCCAAGAAGATGGCGAGCGCGGGCGGCATGGGCCTGGGCGACATGCTCTATGGCCAGTTGAAGCAGCAGCTCGCCAGCGCGAGCCGCGCCACGTCGCCCGCCGCGGTGCCCGACCCCCTGCCGCTCAAGCCCCTGGACCAGGGCGCGCATCGCGTGGCGTCCCAGGCGGCGCACGACACGGTTTCCCCCGGCGCAGCGCCCGCTCCCGCCGCGTTCAAGGACTCCCTGGACAGCCTGTACGCCCCCCTGGCGCAGGCCGGGCGGGAAGGCGAGGCCACTGCGGTCGCCACGAACGGCGCGGCGGGCACGTCGGCCGACGCCATGACGGACGCGGCGAACCTCGCGGCGCATGTCACGGCGGCGTTGAACACCCGGGCGGCGGGCGTGGCCAATGCGGCGGATGCCGCCCCTGGCGGGAGTGCCACACCGCCCCTCGTGGCCAACGCGTTCGCATCGCAAGGCTCGGCCCAGGCCTCTGGCCAGGACGGCGTTCTGGACGCCGAGCAGGTCATGGCCCAGGTCAACGACCTGGAACGCCGCATCGAATTGCGCCAGGGCGTGTCTGCGGGCGAGGGCGGGCCCGTGCCCGTGGAGCAGGGCGCCGTGTACGGACGCATGCGCGGCGAGATGAATTTGACGCCCATGGAATGGCCCGTGGAGGGCGACATCTCCTCCGACTTCGGCTGGCGGCGCGATCCCTTTACCGGCAGGCACGCCTTCCACGCCGGCGTGGACATCGTGGCCGACGAGGGCAGCCCGGTGCAGGCGTGCTGGAAGGGCACCGTGACCTTTGCGGGAGAGCGGGGCGGCTACGGCAATCTGGTCGTCGTGGATCATGGCGACGGGTGGGAGAGCTGGTACGGCCACAACAGCGAGCTGGACGTGCGGGTGGGCGACACCGTGGCCGCTGGCAGCAAAATTGCAGCTGTAGGCTCGTCAGGCCGATCCACCGGCGCGCATCTGCACTTTGAACTGCGCCAGGGCGAACAGGCCTGGGATCCTGTAATGATTCAAAATCGTTTGCAATCGGGGCTCTCCATAGGCAGCCCGGCACGCAGAGAGGGATAACGCATGAAGCGCCGCATCAGGGAAAACCTTACCAGACAGGAACGGGGATTGATGGTGTTGCTGGTGCTCCAGGAGGAAGAATTTTCCCTTCTGAAGGGCCGCAATCCCCAGGCGATTACCGCCGTGGAGTTCTCCATCCACAACCTGATGCGCCAGCTGCTTGCCGAGCGTAAGGAATTGAAGGTGTTGCTGGGCGGCATGCGGCTGCGGGAGTGGTTGAAGACCCTGCCCGAGGAGCCGTTTGACGCGGATGTGGCCATTGCGGGCGTGAAGCCTGAAAACCTGGCCGGCGTGACCGAGGCGCACTACCTGCGCAACCTGGTGGCATCGGTGCGCAAGATGGAACAGGCCTGCGCGCGCAAGGCCAAGAACAACACGGAACTCGCCTTTGCCCTGCTTGACCAGAGCAAGGCGCTGCTGAGTTTCATGCACCAGAAGATCACGCCCAAGACCATGACCACCTATTCGGCCAAGGGCCGGGTCAATGAACGTGTAACGTCCGCATCGATGTTGCGTGGAGCACTCTAATGGCCGGCATTGGCAGTGTGCTTGACATAGGCGCCAAGGCGCTTCTGGCGTTCCAATACGCCATCCAGGTCACTGGCAGCAACATCGCCAATGTGGACACGGACGGCTACAGCCGCCAGGACGTGGTTCTCGCCGAAAGCCTGACCGCCGAGTACGGCACGGGCGTGGACGTGGAAGAGGTGTACCGCTACTTCGACGAATTCATCGAGGAGCAGTACCTGGACAAGGTGTCCGACGAGGCGCGTTTCGAGACCCTGTATCAGGCGCTTTCCGGCGTGGACAACCTGGTCAATGAATCGAATTCCGAAGGGCTCAACACCGCGCTGGCCCAATTTTTCGCCGACTGGGAGGATCTCTCCCTCAATCCCGACGACTACAGCACCCGCGAGGCGCTCATCAGCGACACCGCGACCCTGGTCAGCCTGTTGCAGAGCACGGCCAGCGACCTGGAAGGCATGCAGATCCAGATGCAGGACTACATCAGCCAGGAAGTGGACACCGCCAACACCCTCATCGCGCAGATAGCGGCCCTGAACAAGCAGATCGGCATCGAGGGCACCACCGGCACCACCCAGCTGAACGCCCTGCTCGACAGCCGCACCGAACTGGTGCGCGCGCTGGCGGAAAAGCTGGACATCGAGACCATCGACAACGGCGGCGGCGATTTCCTGGTGCTCACCTCGGCGGGCCAGCCATTGGTGGACGGCGCGGAAACCTACGAACTCACGTACGAGGGGCCGCGCACCTACACCGCGCTGACCTCGGCCTCCACCTATGACGGGAGCATCAATTTCGACGGCTCGGACTCGTATGAATACACCATCGAGATCGTGGATGGCGGTCTGGTGTCCGACGCCTCGGGCACGGGCGCCACGTTCAAGGTCTCCATGGACGGCGGCCAGACCTGGCTGGAGGACGAGGACGGCAACACCCTGATTTTCGAGGCCACGACCGAGAACCTCAAGCAGACCGTGGGCGACCTGGAAATCTGGTTCGACACCTCCCTGGGATCGCTGGCCGCAGGCGACAATTTCACCATCGTGCCCAAGAACGGCGTCTACTGGTACGAGAACACCTCGACCTCGGTGAACATCACGCCCCAGCTGTATTCGGACGGGACAAGCAATGACCGCCGCATCTCCGGCGGCACCATTGCCGGGTATGTGGAGTTCAGCGACTACTACGTGGGCAACTATCTGGAAATGCTCGATGGATTGGCCGAAAGCCTGGTCTGGGAGATCAACAGCCTGCATTCCCAGGGCGCGGGGCTTGATCTGGAGAACAGCGTGCTGGGCACCTACTCGGTGAACGACCCGGCCGAGGCGCTGGGGACGAGCACCTCCGGTCTCTTCTTTGGCGACCGCCTCGAAGCGGGCAACGCGGTGATGTACATGTACGACGCCGCCACCGGCGAGCTGGTCAACGCGTCCAACGCCTCGGGAGCCCTTGATTTCTCGGGCACCGGCACCGGCGCCTTCAATTTCGATCCCGAAACGCACAGCCTGAACGACGTGGTCACGGCCATCAACGATACCTTTGGCGGCTACCTGACCGCGAGCATCGTGAACAACCAGCTGCGCATAGAGGCCAATGAGGGCTACGAGTTCGCCTTTGGCACCGATACCACCGGGCTGTGGGCCGCGCTTGGGGTCAACACCTATTTCGACGGCACCGACGCCGGGACCATAACCCTCAATGCCGAGGTGGCCGGCGACCTGGACGGCATCAACGCCGGCCATGTGAATGGCGCGGGCGAGGCCAACTCGGGCGACAACACCACCGCCCTGGCCATCGCGTCCCTGGCGGGCGAGGACGTGGTCATCACCACGAAGTCCGGCGCCCGGTCGTCCATGACGCTCCAGGAATACTACAACACCATCGTGTCGAAGGTGGGTTCCAACACCGCCAGCGCGGAGTACAACTACGAGTACCAAAGCACCTTGGCCGCCGATCTTTCCGACAGGCAGGACGAGGTGTCCGGCGTGAACCTGGACGAAGAGATGGCCAATCTCATCAAGTACCAGAGTTCCTATCAGGCCGCAGCCAAGTTGATTACCACGGCGGACGAGATGATCCAGACCATTCTGGGACTCAAGTCCTAGCCGAGGGGGTACCTGTCATGGTGATGCGCGTCTCACAAAGAAGCATGTTCACGCACTTCGTGAACAACATGAACTCCTCTCTCGCCGACTTGATGGAGTCCAACATCAAGGCTTCGAGCCAGAAGCGGATCAACAGCCCTTCGGACGACGCGGTGGGCACGTCCCGCGTGCTCAACTACCGCGACTCGCTGGCCGCCCTGGAGCAGTACCAGACCAACGTGGACACGGCCACGGGCTGGCTGGCGCTTGCGGACAGCACCCTGCTCGAAGTGAGCACCGTACTCACCCGCATCGAGGAATTGGCCGAGCAGGCCGCCTCGGGCACGCTGGACGCGACCAACCGCAAGGAAATTTCCTATGAAGTGCGTGAGCTGTTCGAGCAGCTCATCACCCTGAGCAACACGGAATACGAGGGCAAGCACATCTTCGGCGGCCAGAAGAACGAGGACTCCGCCTTTGACATGGCCCTTGGCATGTCCACCAACGACGAGGATCTCGCCTCCACCACCTATTCCATAGCGGGCAGCGCGGATTCCACCATTCTGATGCAGATCACCGCGTCCGACGCCCACAGCGGCGACTATACCGTGGGCGGCAGCGAACCCATCCTTTTCCGCTACAGCTCCGACGGCGGCACCACCTGGAACACCGGGTCGACCACGTCCACCCTGTTCGACCTGGGCGGCGTGCAGCTGACGCTGGAAAACGGCGCCACCTTGTCGCCCGTGGACACCACCAGCACGAGTTCGGCGGACAACGGGACGTGGATCTACATCCGGCCCACCGCGGAATACAAGGGCGATGACGAGGACGGGGTCACCATCACCCAACTGGGCAACAGCGCTCTTTCGGCCACGACGCAGGGCAGTTTTTCCGACGATGTCATCGTGCGCATCGACAACACCACCACGGTGGGGCTGTCCAACGCCATCAGCTATTCCTACAGCCTGGACGACGGCCTGACCTGGGTCACGGGCAACACGGTGTCCGACGCCTCCACGCCCAACAGCGCCACCCTGGTGGTGCCGGGGGGGTTCCTGATCCTTTCCTCCAACGGCGGCAACACGCTGAACGCGGGCGAGCAGTTCGTCATCGCCCCGAACCAGGCGGACATAGATTTCGAGATTTCTCCCGGCGTGTACATCACCGTGAACAACGTGGGCAAGGATGTGTTCGGCGGGGTGTACCAGGCCACGGGCGCGAGCAACGCCACCGTGGCGCTGGACGGCAGCGCGGCCAACATGTTCGAGACCGTGGGCGAACTGATCGGCTATCTGGAGACCAACAACCAGGACGGCATCGCCAATGCGCTGGAGTCGCTGGACGAATCCATGAGCCACATCATGACCGTGGCCGCCAGCGTGGGCGCGCGGGAGAACAGGCTCGAAGTCGCATCAACCGTCATGTCGAGCGTTGAACTGGCCGATACGGACAGCATGAGCGACATCGAGGACGTGGACGTGACCGAACTGATGACCAAGCTTGCCCAGCAGGAGCTTATCTACCAGAGCGTGCTCAAGTCCTGTTCCACCATCATGGGCATGAGCCTCATGGATTATGTGTAACGCAGGACGGCTTGACAGGCTGTGGCGCCCTTGCCGGTGACGGCGGGGGGCAAGAATGCACTGGACTAGGAACGCGCTGGTCGGCTACATGTGCGAGACATGTCGGCGGCGCGCGATGCGGGGGAATGCCTCCCCCGCATGAGCGGCAAGGACACGGATGTCCGGCCCGCCTCCCATGGAGGTGGTGCAGAGAAAAAGGAACGGTATTTCCGCATGCTTATCCTCACGCGGCGCCCCGGAGAATCCATCTATCTGGGCGATTCCATCAAAGTGACGGTTCTTTCCGTCCAGGGCAGGCAGGTCAAGATCGGCCTTGAGGTGCCCGAGGACATGACCGTGTATCGGGAAGAGCTCTACCTCAGGGTCAAGGAACAAAACCGCGAGGCTCTTGCAGCCAGCGAAGCAGATTTGTTGGCGGTGACGCAGTTATGGCAAAGCAACAAGAAAAGGTAATCCAGACCCGGCTGGGGAAGCAGTCCATCACCATGGACAAGGTCATCTATTTTCCCCGAGGGCTCATCGGCCTGGAAAACTTGTACGAATTCACGCTGTTGCAGATCAGGGAAGGCGCGCCTTTCCTCATGCTGCAAAGTCTGGACAAGCCCAGCGTGGGGCTGCTGGTGGCGGACCCGTACAGTTTCACGGCGGATTATGAGATCAAGGTGGGTGAGGCGGAGATGCGCCTTTTGCGGCTCAAGAACATCCGCGAGGTGGCGGTGCTGGTGACGGTGAGCATCCCGCAGGGCAAGCCGGAAAAGACCGCACTCAACCTTACTGGGCCCATCCTTGTCAATTACAATGCCCGCATAGGTTTGCAAGTACCTCAAATTGATACAAAATATTCAAAAAACTTCTACTTGCACGAGCAGAAGAAATAACGTTGCAGAAGTGATGCCGGCGCAGCGCGCGCCTAGGGATGGTGTCGGCAGGTGACGGCGGCGGGCTACGAGAAGAGGTCGACCTCTTCGCTCAGCATCTTTTCAGCTATCTTCCTGGTGTCGATCTGATACTCGCCATTGGCGATCTTCGCCTTGATGGCGTCCACCTTTTCCTGGCGGACATCCGGCGCCGCCTGGGCCGACTTGTAGGCCTCGGTGCGCAAGCGGGCTTCGGGCGACAGGCTGACCTTGTCCCCTCCCCTGGTGTCAGCAGTCTTGGCGGAACGGGCCTTTGCCTCGGCCTCGTTCTTTTCCACCTTTGCCTGCTGTTGGTAGGGATCAAGTCCTGTGAGCAGGTTCTTGATTTCCATGGTTCTCCTCCCTGGAGATTTCCTTACCCACCTTATCGACAGTTTGGCGAGAATACTTTAGGCGTGTAGGTCGTATTCTCTTCCAAATGGACAGAATTCGGTAACGTGCCGCGCGGCTTACCGTTTTTTAAAAGCGGCTGGGGGCGCGCGTTCACAGCATGGTTTCGTTCACCGTATCCAACGTAACTTGCCACAGTTTGTTCAAAATTGCCACCTTGTCCGGCCCGGTAATTTCCGCCGGTCCGGCGGACGTTTCCTTGAAGATGTGGACATCCTCCTCGGCTGGGGGGTACGTGAACGTCAGCGCCGCGCCAAAAACAGCCTCCAGCCGTTCCTTGATGGTGGCGACCAGGGGGGCGTCGCTGCCGGTGATGATGAGGTTCTCCACGATTTCCTTGGCAACGCGCTCCACAAGCTGGTTGCGCTTGGCCTCCCGCGATTCCGCGCCCTCTTCCTCCTCGCCATTGGCCGCAAGCATGGCCCGCCGGAAACGGGCAAGCCGCCGCGCATTGACAAGGTGCTTGTCATAGCTGAGCAGCATGTTGCGGACATGGTAGGATCTGATGGTCACGGTTTTAGTCCTCTCGCTAATCCTATCGGCAGGGGGGGGGACGACCTTTAGGGGGCGGGTGAAATTTTTTGGGCATGGGCGAGGTCAATCCGTCATAATTGCTTGAATAATAACCAAATAAAAATTATTCGCCTACTGAACGATTGCCGGGGTGCGCGGTTGGCGGCCCCGTTTTGGGGGCGCGGGGGCATGGGGGCGCGGGTGAACTTCCTGTTCGGTATCCCGCCGCTGTGCCGCGTATCGGTGGGCAGACTGAGAAAAGGAACACAATCGTGACGCAAGGTATATCTCAAGACGGTGTTTTTGTTGCCCGCCAGGCGTTCGTGCTTGCCTCCGGCTCGCCGCGCCGGCGCGAGCTGCTGGCCTCGGCGGGCCTCACGTTCACGGTGGCGGCGAGCGATTGCGAGGAGCCCGCGCCCATGGCCGGGGAAAGCCCGGCCGCCTATGCGGTGCGCATGGCATGCGACAAGGCGTGCGACGTGGCGGCGCGGTTTCCCGAGGCCGTGGTGCTGGGCGCGGACACGGTGGTGGCGTTGGGGGGGCGCATCATGGGCAAGCCGGTTGACGCGGCGGACGCGCGGGCCATGCTGGGCGCGCTGTGCGGCGGCTGGGCCCAGGGCATGTCCCGCGACGCGGCGGTACGCACGCATGAGGTGGTGACGGGCTGCTGCCTGCTGCTGCCCGGCGGCGCGGCGCGGCCTGATGACGCATCGCTCGCCGCGCGCTGGGCCACGAGCACGGAGGTGGACATGGGCTTGCAGGCCGAGGCGGTCATCGCGGCCTATGTGGCCACGGGCGAGCCCATGGACAAGGCGGGCGCCTACGCCATCCAGGGCCAGGGCGCCTTCCTGGTGCGCGGCGTGCGCGGTTCCTACACCAACGTGGTGGGGCTTCCGCTGGCGAGGGTGCTGGAAGTGCTGCAAGAATGGAGAGTCGTGGTCCCGAGGCGTCGTGTTTAAATCAAAAGGGCCGCAGGTAGTGCACACCTGCGGCCCCTTACGTCGTGCAACTATGCGGCCTTTTGGGCGATCACGTACCCGAAACTGGTCCAGCGTCCGTTATCGACCTCAAGGGTTTTGGGGTCGCCATCCGGATCCTTCTTGCAGAAGGGATCATGTTTCGCGAACTCCATCCACCACGACCACGCGTCCGGCGCATAGCCGCTTTCCAGAATGACGAATCCGGCCCGTTCGACGTCCGCCGCTGTGCCCTTGATGTCCCGGAAGCATTCCTTCCACGGGAAATCGCCCTGTGAGACATAGGGTTCCAGGTCTTCCGGCAGGGGCGTGTCAAGATGCATGGGCTCGCCAAGTCCGAAAATGCCGCCGGGTTTGAGCACCCGGTGGATTTCCCGGAGGCAGTCCAGGTATCCGTCCTCGCCAGTTAAACCTCGGACCATTTCGAGCGCGGTGGTCGAATGGACGTAATCAAAGGAGCGGGACGCGAAGTTCGTGTCCGGCACGCCGATCTTCTGTCCGAGAACACGATGCGACACGCCCCACGACTCGGCATTGCGGCGCAGGTGCTCCACCATGGGATCACCCTGCATGCGGTCGTTCCAAGGGTCGATCGCGATGATGTCGACGTCATACTCTTTCGCCAGAAAACAGGTCTGGACCCCTCGATTGCACCCGATGTCGAGCACACGGGAGCCGGTCTTCAAGTCCATTTTCTGCGCCAGAAAGTCGCTGAGCCGCAACCCGCCGGGGCCGCTGCACTGCGCATAGATGGTGTCCAGGTCGGTATACTGCGCTGATTTTGAATAATTAATTTGCGTCATGGGATGACTCCTGCTGTTTACT
The DNA here is from genome assembly GCA_050251715.1 of Desulfovibrionaceae bacterium. GTDB lineage: Bacteria > Desulfobacterota > Desulfovibrionia > Desulfovibrionales > Desulfovibrionaceae > JBFWMG01. The sequence continues at coordinate 102,739 of JBFWMG010000008.1, forward strand.
GTCGCTGAATTGGGGGCATTGCCCCGCTCAAGGGTCAACAGGATGTCCTCCGCCTGCCGCGGCGTTTATCCGTCAGCAGGCGGATGACGCAACTATGGTCTTTCTCATGCATTCCTCACGGTTGGATTGCCATTCACACCTGTTGCCGATAAACAAGCCAAATCCAAAGGGTGGTGATGGCATATCAAGTTGGTTTTCCAACGGCAACACGAAGATACCAGCGCCCCTGCGGTTTTCACGCAAGTTCCCGCTCAACGGCACTTTTTGAAGTAAAAAACTTTTGGTGGCAATGGCTTACAATCTTGCCATTCTGGCCAGTGTCGTGGGCCGGCCCCTGGCGAGGGTGCTGGGCGTCTTGATGTCTTGGGGCGTCATCGGTCCAGCATAGGGCTGAAAGATCCTTCCCGGTGTTGTTTTCCTGGCAAAGCTCCCCCCATTCTTCCTCACAGTCATTCGGGTAGATCATTCGCCGTCGATTAGGGCCGGTCGTCATGGTCTTGCATACTTACCATCGGTCCGCAGCGCTGCTCCTCCGGTCTTCCTTTGCGGCGATCGAGTGATTTCTCCTGCGCGTCACGAACGCATCCACAACAAAGCCAAGCGAGACAAGCTGTTGGCTCATGAGTATGTAATATCCTTCTCGCCCCATCAGTGCGGAGCAACTTACGTTGCCGAGCATAAGCCACAGATATCCCTGCGCAGAGTCGTGTGCCATCATGTAGGTTCCAAGGAGAAACCCTGCTGCGATGCCCAACTCACACAGTTGGCTCACATCCGTGAGCCCGCCATATTCATGCAAGCTCAAGCCCAGTCCGCCAAGGACAGATATCTTGGCTATGCCATCCAGCCACTTCGGTCCCGCGCCATGCCCTCGCCAGGCCACGATCAGTCCTGAAATCATAGCCGGTGCGCCACCGGATTCCACTGCGGCAGCTATCCAGTTGTGCTCGGATGCAAACACGATCACCCACGCGGGGAGTCCCGCCAGATACACGACCCACGACCTGATGCGCCACATTTTTCGATTGGCGATCCCGGCCTCCCTTTCCGCGCGGGAGAAGAAAACCTTGTTCAGGAGATAGAAGAGCCCGCCGCAGATTTGAAGCGTAATTTCCAATAGTTATTTACCGTGCCTTTCTGGCGGAATGACGCGCCGATAGAATCGATGCATGTGTAAAGGATGAATGCCGCAGTAAGCTTCTTGAGTCCAACGAGAATGCTTGATATATTTAATCGTATAATTCGATTGGGGAGGGCCGGAATGGACCTGTGCAAGCTTAAAACGTTCAGAATGGCGGCGGTGATGTTGAATTTCAATAAGGCCGCCGAAGCCCTCAACCTCGCGCAGTCGACGGTCTCCATGCAGATCAGGGCGCTGGAAGATGAGCTTGGGGAGCTGTTATTCAAGAGGGTCCATAAAAAGATCATGCTTACCGAGGCAGGCGAAGCAATGGTGTTTTATGCGGACAAGATGCTGTCTCTTGAAAAAGAGGCACGGGACACCATCTCAAACAAGACAAGACCTGCCGGAACGCTCAGGCTATTGGCTCCCGAAGCGATTGCAAGCGCCTACCTTCCCGCCTTGATAAGGCGGTTTTTACTGGCACACCCATCTGTCAATTTCGACATCAGCAATTGCTCGCTAAGCGGGCTTGAGAATGAACTGCGGACGGAATCCGTTGACATGGCCTTCATTTTTTCCAGTCACATCGATTCGATCAACGTGAAGTCGGAAATAGTCATGAACGTTACGTTCGCCATGGTGACGCACGCGAAATCAATGCTTGCCAACAAGAAACACATGGATGTTTCAGATTTGAACGGTCAGGTGGTATTGTTGCCAAAGGCCGGGTGCGGGCATGGTCTTCTCATCAAGCAGCTGTTGGGGCTGGATATTGCAAAACCATCTTCCATCATCGAGTTCACAAGCATTGAGGCCATCAAGAAATACGTGCTGGACAACGACTGTGTTGCCGTCCTGCCAAAAACTTCAATTCACAACGAGCTATTGCGGCAACAGGTTGTTGAGCTGCAATGGATACATGCGTTGCATATGGATGTAGCCATGGTTTGGCTCAAGCAGCGAACGCTATCGCCGCTGCTGCGGGATTTCATGGCACTCGGCAGGGAGATGGCAACGTTTCGTGAATAATCGCCGGGAAGTACGGACAGGGATGGCGCTATTGCCGCACGAATCCCCACGCAACCGCGTCCGGATAGGCAACCCCTTATGAGGATGACGGGGTGCGGTTTGGCCGATCCGTGCAACGTCGTGGGCCTGCCCTTGGCGCGGGTACTGGAAATGGTGGCCTCCATGGCTGTGATCGTTCCATGGGAAGAGTGACCTTGGACCTTCGCGGCACCCAGACAGATTCCCCATGGGATCATCCATAGTGGGTGAGCCGCCCCCAACGCCGCCGTCCGCCCGGCCGCTTGACACGCGTCATGTTTTCAAAGAATGGTACGCCATTACTCACCAAGGAGTTTGGATGCCTCGTCAGTTAATGGATCTTGCTGCCCGCCATATGGAAAAAGGGTAACCAGCAGGTCTACGCTGCCTCCATGCCGCACCGTTGTGCGGCTCCCATAGGTTGCATGCAACCAGCCTGGACGTGTTTCCTCTGAAACAGGTCTTGTCGCTTGCCCTTGTTCCATATTCCCCATTCCGTTTTCATGGCATCGCCACCGCAGTGTGGCCTGACACTGACAACGCGCGGTCGAAGTGCTTCTTCGCCGCGATAACCACAATGGGATCACCATGCATACACATACATGTTCCGCAAACGGGTGCGGACACGGGGACGGGCTGCGGCATCTGGGCTGGAACGATCATTTCGAACGCCTGGCGGCAGGTCTCATGGTCGATGTGGACCAGGTGGCCAGAGTCCTGAGCGCGCACCGCGACCAGTTCCTGGTCACCGATGGGCGCGCCGAATGGCTCTGCACGCCCGCCGGGAAAATACGCCATCACAGGCAGCAGGACTACCCGGTAACAGGAGATTGGGTGCTCGTGGACGAGAACGTCGTGCAACGGGTTCTGCCGCGAAAAAACATCCTGTGCCGCGGCGACGCGGGTTCGCGGGGAAAACAGGCCGGGGCGGCGCCGCGCGAACAGCCCCTTGCCGCAAACATCGATACGGTGTTCATCGTCAGCGGACTCGACCGCGATTACAACGTGCGGCGGTTGGAGCGATACCTGGCGCTGGTTTACAACTGCGGCATCACGCCGGTGATCGTCCTGACCAAGGCGGACATGCACGAGTTTCCAGACGCATTCCGGGATGAGGCCGAAGGTATCGCATGCGGCGTTCCCATTGTGCTTACCTCGACACGGGATGGACGCGGCGTCATGGAACTGCACGGTTATGTGAGCGCCGGGCAAACCGCCTCCATGATCGGCTCGTCGGGGGCGGGAAAGTCCTCACTGGCGAACCTGCTGCACGGCAGCGATATCCAACGCACCGCATCCGTCAGTGAAAGCGTGGGCAAGGGGCGCCATACCACGACATCCAGAGAGCTCATCGCCATGCCTCAAGGCGGCTTTTTGATGGACAATCCGGGCATCCGCGAAATCGCGTTTGCAAAAGGGGGCGATGGATTGGACGCGACCTTTGCCGACATCCAGGAGTTGGCCGAATCGTGCCGTTTCGCAAATTGCGCGCACCAGCACGAACCCGGCTGCGCGGTGCTGCATGCCGTTGCCTCCGGCGCGCTTTCGCAGGCGCGGCTGGAAAACTATCGCAAGATGCGGCGCGAAATGGAATACGTTCAGGCCCGTAGTGAAAAAAGCGCGAACTGCGTTGAGAAAGAGCGATGGAAGGATGTGACAATGGAGATAAAACGCATGAACAAACGCAAGAACCGCTGACGCGCCACACCATGGCTCCCTCTGCGGCGAAGAGCGTGGAGGAAAACTCAAGCACACGGAAAGGGGTTTAGGATGTCTATTCCAAGCCCCTTATTCCTTTCTTTATCCAACCGGGGACCGCGTGGTGCCACGTCTGCAAGGGCCAAGGGGGGCGCCGTGCATTGGCAGCCCCAGGCATGGCCGCATCCCCGTGCGTGGCACCGTTCCCCGGCACCGCCTATCAACGCTTGAACCCCCTGGCATACCTGGTGTACGGGATGTGCAGGAGGGTCACCGTGACCGAAAACAAGGATATCAAACACGTCATCGAAAAAGACATTCCTTTTGACCTGTTTCTGGGGGTGCAGGTGGAGGAGACACGGAGCGGCTATGCCCGGTTGCGGCTGCCGTACCGTCCGGAGTTCATCGGCGATTCCCGCCGGCCCGCCCTGCACGGCGGCATCATCTCCATGCTCGTGGACACGTGCGGCGGCACCGCCGTGTGGGCCTCGTGCGCGGTCAACGACCGGGTGGCAACCATCGACCTGCGCGTGGACTATCTGCGGCCCGCCCCGGCCGAGGACATTATCGCCGAGGGCGAGGTCAAGCTTCTGGGCAACCGCGTGGGCAACGCCAGCGTGCGCCTGTATGCCGCGTCCGATCCGGACAAGACCGTGGCCGAAGGGCGGGGCGTGTACAACATCCGCAAGGCGCGCTGACCCCGCGCCCATGGAGGCCGCATGGAACATGTTCAGTCGATAGTGCAGGGACTGCGCGCCACTCCGGCCTTGCTGGAGGAGATGGTGCGCGCCATCCCCATCTCCCGGCTGCACGAGCGCAGGGGCGAGGGCTTTTGGACCATCGCCGAGCACACGGCGCATCTGGCTGATGTGCAGCCCATGCTGACCAAGCGCCTCAAGCGGATTCTTGCCGAGGACACCCCGGCATTTGTGCCGTTCATACCGGACGACGGCGATCCGCCCACCACGTTGCCGCCGCCCGATGTGGACGCGGCGCTGGGCGTCTTTGCGGACGAGCGCGCGGCGCAGACCGCGCTTTTGGCCGCCCAGGACAGCGCGGCATGGGCGCGGTTGGCCGTGCATCCCGAGTACGACCAGTACGGCTTGTACGTGCTTGCCCGGCACATGCTCATGCATGACCATTGGCACATGTACCGTATGGAGGAGTTGTGGCTGACCCGTGACGCCTGGCTCGCGCCCTAGTCCTTTTCCCATGTCCCGGGTTGGCCGGATTCCGGTTTTTGCATGGCGCCAGGCTACGTTTCTGTAGCCTGGCGTTGCCTTTTTTGTAGGCGCGTACATATTCGTGGAAGGGCGTTTTTATGTAATATTCCTTGATAATGGACTTTTTGCCTGTGGCAACCTCCTTGCATTGTTTTGGCGCATAGCCATCAGCCCCAAACAGGGCAAGGAGTGTGCATGATCCTGACAACTTCCCACGGCGTCATCCCTGCCGCAGCGGATGTGGACTGTCACAGCGACGGCAGCCTCAAGGCGTGCGTGCCCTACGCCGCCACGGTGCTGGAAACCCCGCTGGGCAGGCTGATCCCCCAGTTCACCACGGACGATGTGCGGCGCAAGACCGTGCAGCCCGTCACCTTCCACCCCAACGGCATGCTCTGCGCCGTTCCCCTGGAGCAGCGGACAGTGGTGGATACGCCCCTTGGGCCCATGCCTGCGGAGCTGGTCACGCTGCATGGCGATGGCTCGCTCAACCGCATCTTTCCGCTCAACGGCCATTTGACGGGGTATTGGGGGCAGGAGGACGAGGGCTCCTTGGCCGATCCGGTCACCCTGGACACACCTGCGGGCGTCGTGACCGCGCGGATCATCGGCGCGAGCTTCTATCCTGGCGGCGGGGTGCGCAGCATCACCCTCTGGCCGGGGGAGACCGTCACCGTGCGCACGCCTGTGGGCGAACTGGAGGCGCGCATCGGCATTTCCTTTCGCGAGGACGGCACGCTGCGGTCGCTGGAGCCCGCCAAGCCGCAACGCATCCCAACGCCCGTGGGCGAGATCAGCGTCTATGACCCCGACGCCGTGGGCCTGAACGGCGACGTCAACTCCCTGGCTTTTGGCCCCACCGGTGCGGTGCAGGCCGTGACCACGGTGTTGACCGCCGTGTCCGTGGCGGCGGCGGATGGCGTGACGTATGTGTTTGTACCCACCAGCCGGGAGAGCCTGTGCGGCGATGAGGAGAAGGAGCCCGTGCCCATGCGCATTGCCTTCACCCGGCATTCGGTGACCGTGTGCGTCAGCGAGGATGATCCGTCCATGTCCTTTCCGCTGCGCACCAGCGTCATTACCACCGCCGCGCATTTTCCGATGCTGGCACAGCCGTTGGGCACGCTGCGCTGCTCGGTGTAGCCGCGTGCCTGGGGACGCACGGCGCAACGGCGGCTCCCATCCGAACCGCTGTGCGGGGGGGCTTTACCTTGCCGCATCGCGGTCTCTATTTTTTCCGGTTTTTTCGGTGGTTGGCCTTGGCTGACGGTCTGGGCCACCGCGTCTTGGCGCCGCTGACGCAGGGGGGAGAAGGCGTGGCCGGGGCACATGTGGCCTGGACGAAGCATCCCGTCGTGATTGAGGGCTTCGAGACCTTTGCCCGCGTGAGGTTGGGGGGGCTGCCGGTCAGCGTCAAGGGTACCGTCCCTGTGAACAGGGGAATAGCCGCGCTGCCCATGCGCAAGCAATGGCGCTGGTGGGGCGTGGGAAGGGGAAGGGTTATTGTGTGAAAATGGCAAACGGGTGGATCAGTCCGAGAACGTGCTCCAGGCGTCCATGAGCGACGCGGCGTCCTGGAAGTCGCCCATATCCCGCTCGTGCAACGGTGTGGGCGTGGCGGCAAGGGCGGCGGCGGAACGGTCGAACATGGCGCGGCACAAGGCGTCGAGCAACGCCAGTTCCCCGCGCAGGGTGGGAATGTGCGGCTGGGCGATGCGCGCCCCCTGCATGATCATGGTCTCGAAGTTGCTTTTGGTACGCATCTCCTCGAATTGCTCCGCAGCCTTGATCTGCCCGGCAAGCGCCTCGTGGCGGCTGTGCAGCAGGAACCGCGGCGGGGCGTTGGGGTCGCTGATATCGAGCAATTCCAGCGCGTAGCGCAGCAAGGCGGCTGGGCCGGGCGTCACCTGCGTGTGTGCCGGCCCCGCGTCGGGCTGGCTGTTCGCCGCACCCACCGCACCCGACGCACCCGGCGCGTCCGGGTTGGCCGCAGCCTCCGGCGCGTCCGGCATGCCAGGGCTGACCGCTGTATCCGCCGTGTCCGGTATGTCCGGGTTGGCCGCCGGGGTGGGCGTGGCCCGGCGCAGGAACGTGGTCAGGAAGAACAGCCGCGACGGCGTCCACTCCAACCGGCCATGGCGCAGCAACACCTTGAGTTCCACGGCCAGATCGGGCGGCATGCGCGCGTCGATGATCGCGGCGAGTTCCTGCGGGGGGTGGTTGGTTGGCCGCAGGCGGGCGACAAAGGATTCCAGATCCCCCATTGTGAGCGCCAGGGGCAGGCGCGTGCCGTCCGGGAACAGGGCCGAGGTGTGGCCTCCCGAAGCGGCCGGGAGTGCGGCCAGCGCGGCGCAGACCGCTGCGGCGTCGTCCTGCGTGCAACGGGTTGCCTCCATGACCGGCTCCAGGGCGCGCATGGCCTCCTGGGTGGGGAAGAGCAGCAATTCGCGGATGGTGGCCGCTTCCGCATTTCCATCGTCATCGACAAGCCGCGCCAGCGTCTCTGGCTCGAATGTCCCGCACATGGACTCGATGCAGTGCGCGGTTGCGGCGTCCTGGGGCAGGCCTTGCTCCAGCAGTGTGGCCAGGGCGGCGATGAGCGCGTGTGGGGTGTCGGGCTGCATGCGTTGTTCCTGCTGTCCCTGGCCGTCAATGGGAAGGCGGCCGTTGCGGAGCCCCCCCCTTGGTGTGCGCCTGCGGGCGGGGTTAGAGTATCCTGACTTTGAAAAAGATTAGATGCTCTTATGCATTGTGTTGAAAGAAGGCTTCATTATTTCAAATCGTCGCATTGTTTCAATGGTACAATGCGCTAGAACGCCACGTACAGGGACAGGCCCATTTGGGTGGTCTCGTTCTTGGGTTCCCAGCCGTAGGCCACGGGCTGGTTGTTGAAGGTCACCGTGCTCGTGCTTGATTTGTCGATGTTCCAATAGCGGAAATACGGCTCAACGCCCATGCTCCACCCGGCATCCATGCGTTTTTCCACGAACAGGGAGAAGCGCAGGCCATATCCCTTGCCGAAATCCTGGTCATTGGTCAGGGTGTTCAACCCGGCCACGGCCTGGTTCAGGTGGCTTTTCACCTGGCCTCCGAGAAACAGGTCGTATTCCCCCCGCACACCCGTTTTCCATGATGCGTCGTAGGCGTGGGTCAGTTCCAGGCCCACGGGCATGTACACCTGCCTGATGTTGCGCTCGTATCCGCCCGAACCGTTGATGGTGTCGTCCCAGGCGCGGTAGCCCACGCCGGCAAAGGCGGTGAGCGCCGTGGCGTCGTCCAGGGAATAGTCACGGCCCACGAGCAGGCGCGCGCCGAACAGCACGTCGTCCGTGTCGCGCGAGATGGGGGTGCCGTCCTGGTATTGGCCGTCGTAGTCCAGCGTGCCGCCCAGGAGTTCCAGCTCGCCCCGCAGCATCCAGCCGCCCTTGGTATGGTAGGTCAGGTCCGCAAAGGCGCCGTTCAGCCAACCGGTTTCGTCCATCAGGCCCGGTTCGCTGTAGTCGAAGGACATGAGCCGGTATCCCATGCGCACTTGATGGGAAGGCAGAGGGTTTTCCGCCAGGGCGGGGGAAGCGGCGGCCAGAAGGAAAAGCACGGATGCGGCCCAAAGGCAGGTCAGGCGTTTCATGGGGGGAACTCCAGATACTATTTTGTTTATTTATCGATATATAGCAGGCGCATTCCGCCGTGTAAAGTGGCGGGACGAGCGAGGGGCGTCCTGTTGATATTCGCCGCCCCCGCCTGTATTGAGGAACGGCGCGCGCGAAAGGGTGCGCGGCACGCAAGGGAGTTGACACATCATGAAGAACAAGTGGACGGAAGAGGAATTCATTTTCCTTGAGGAATATGACGAGGATCTGGGCAAGTTCGTGTACGAGGCCCGCCGGGTCTATATCCGGGCGGGCAACAAGGTGTTCGTCGAAACCGTGGCTTTTGACCCGGAAAAACATGTGGCGGGCGATGTGCTGGAGTGGTGGGAGTATCGCCACAAGGTCGTGTCCATCAACCGTGCCGAACTTGAGGGCCAAGGCCGAACCACCTGCAGGAAAACCGGCGATGTGTTCGTGGTGAAACTGCCGCCCGCCGGCATATTGCGTGGCCCCCATCCCCTGGGCGACCGGTGATGCGCGGTCCTCGTATCTCGTCGTTCCGGCTCGGAAAAAGGAATTCCCTGGTTGACCGCGCCGCCCTACAGGTGAGCCGGGTCTGGCCTGCCGGGCTGTCGCCCGTGGGGCCGGGCACCTGCGGGTCCGCCGTGGCGGCCGTGCTCGCGCCGTGGTGTTTCATGCCCTTGTCCCTGGGCGGCCGGGTGGCGGTGCTGGCCGTCCTGTTCGCCGTGGGCGGCGTGGCCGCCGGGCGGGCCGAGGCGGTGCTTGGCCGCAAGGATCCCGGCGAGGTGGTCATTGACGAGGTGCTGGGGCAGTGGTGCGCCTACCTGCCTTTCGCCGTGCTGTCCCCCTGGTGGCTTGCGGCGGGGTTCGTGCTCTTTCGTCTTTTCGACATCGCCAAGCCATGGCCGGTGCGCGCCTCGGAAAACTGGCTGCCCGGCGGTTTCGGCATCATGATCGACGACGTGGTGGCCGGTGGCTACGCCATGGGCGCGCTTGCCCTGGCCCGTGCGGTTTTTCCGGCCTGACGCCGGGGCGCCGCGCTGGCGCCCTCGGGCGCAATCAGCCGCCGCCGGGCCGCACGAGGTGCGGTGGCGCGCGGACAGAACGCGTCGCCCACCATCGGATGGCAGCGCCTTGCCGCAAAAAGAAGCGCCGCCCCGTTGCCGGAGCGGCGCTTTGTCATGCGGCAATATAGGCGCTTACTGGATGATCTTGAATTCGTCGCGGCGATTCTTGGCCCAGGCAGCCTCGTTGTGGCCCTGCACGGCGGGGTATTCCTCGCCGTAGCTGACCATTTCGAGCTGGTTGGCGCGCACGCCGAGCAGCATCATGAATTCGTAGGCGGCGCGGGCGCGACGCTCACCCAGGGCGAGGTTGTACTCGCTGGTGCCGCGCTCGTCGCAATGGCCCTCGACCAGCACCTTGATGGCCGGGTATTCCTTCAGCAGGGCGGCCTTTTCCTTCAGCACGTCGCGCGCTTCGGGCTTCAGGTCGAACTTGTCGTAATCGAAGTACACAACATTGGCGCTGATTTTCGCCTTGGCCTTGGCCATGGCCTCGGCAAGAGCGGCTTCGCGCAGCCGGGCTTCGTCAGCAGCCTTGGAACTCGTGTCGGCCTTGGGTTTTTCCACGGCGGCCGGGGCGGGCTTCTGCTCCACAGGTGTCTCGGAGGCGACCTGCTTTTTGGCGCAGCCTGCGCCCACCATCATCACGAGCACCAACAAAACCAGAACTTTCATCCACGTAAGCGATTTCATCCCATCATCCTCCTCAAGGAGATTTTGCAAGTGTATCGTCCACAAGAACGATGGAGCCTTATACCACTTTTTTTTTTGACAAAACAATGCCCCCAGTAACTTATGACAACATTGTTATCAGACACGCTGCCAATTGCCAACCCTGGCGGCATCTTTTTTTTACATTTCGTAAGCCAGAACAGCTGATTATTGCGGAATGTGTCCCCATGCCGGATGGCTTGCCTCGCCATCGCCCGTGGGGATGTGCTTGGCCTCGCTGCCGTGCCGGGTGGTGAAATACAGTTGCTGGCGACCACTGCGCGACGACGTGAACACGATGAAATAGCCATCCGGCCCAAAGGCCGGCTGCTCGTCATTGCCGGGCCCAAAGGTGATTTGCCGTTCCTTGCCCGTGGCCACGTCCATGATGAAGATGCGATGGCCCACGTTCGTGCGGCGGACAAACGCCACCAGTTTGCCGTACGGGCTGATGCTCGGGTCGGTGTTGTAGTTTCCCTCCATGGTCAAACGGCGTTCCTTGCCCGTGGCCATGTCCTTGATGAAGATGTGCGGGTTGCCCAATCGGCTGGACACGAAGGCCATTTGGCTGCCGTCGCGGCTGAAGCGGGGGGACACGTCGATGGCCCAGTTCTCCACCAGCACCTTTTCCTTCTGGAACACGTGGTTGAGCAGATAGATATCCGGATTGCCGCCCGAGGCGAGACTGACCGCGACCTTGTTTTCCGGGGTAAAGGTGGGCCCGATGATGGTGTTGCCGGGGTACTTGACCTGGTGCACGCGGCCGGTGCGCCGGTCGTACACGCCCATGGAATGGTAGCGCTCGCCCATGTGGGTGAAGATGATGTAGCGCCCGTCGTTGGACCAGGACGGGGACAGGCAGATGCCTTGCAGATGGCTGATCTGGGTCAGGTCGCGGCCCGTGGGACGCGCGGTCCACACCTGCTTGCCCGCGCCCGTGCCCAGGCGGCGCACAAAGGCCAGGGTGGAGAGAAAGAAGTCGCCGTGGCCGGTGAGCGTTTCCATGAGCGCGGCGCAGAATTTGTCCGCCACCAGCGGCATGTCGTCGGGCTTGAGATCGAAATACGCCTTGCCCACCACGAGCCGCCGCGTAAAGACCTCGTAGGCGCGCAGTTCCACGGATTGCCCCTGGCCGGGCTGCAGCGCGGGCCAGCCCGTGGTCACCAGCAGGTCCGCTCCGGCAATCTGAAAGCGGCGGAAGTCGACGCCCTCGCCCTGATAGGCGTCAAGGGCGTCGCCGCCCAGGATGGTGTCCGCCGGGATGATGTCGAAGAAGGGCAGAAACGAGAGGTTGTCGCGGACAAGGCGTTGCAGGTCCGTGGACATGTCCGGAATGGCGGAGGTGGTGTCCGTGCCCATGGGCTTGGCCATGGCCAGGCGCAACGCCTTTTGGCCCGGGCCGTAGATGTCTATGGTCACGGCATGGGCAGGGCGGGCCGGGGCGACGAAAAGCACGCCGCAACACACAAGGGCCGCCAGGGCGATGCGGCGGAACAACGTCATATGGCTGGTCACTGGGCGAGTTCCTGGAGGTTGAAGTTGATGTCGAAGACTTGCAGCTCCGGCTTGGGTGGCGGCGGCAGTTGGGCGGTCTCATCCACGGCCTTGAGCGCCGAGGCATCGAATTCCGGCCGTCCGGACGCGCGTTGCAAGACATAATTCTGGATTTTTCCCATACTGTCCAGGGTAACCCGCACCTGGCAGTTCAGGTTGGCGTCGTTGGACGAGAAGGGATAGCGCCAGTTCTTCTTTATCATGCCCGCCACAATGGATACGTAGACCTCGGCCAGATTGGCCTCGCCCACGTTGGCCGTGCCGTACTGGCCGCCCTCGCCGCCGCTGCGCACGGTGTCCTGCTCGGCCACGGCGGTGCGCATGCGTTGCAACTCGTTTTCCAACGCCTTGCGCTGGGCGTTGTCGCGCTTGGCCACGGCGGTTTGCGTGGACTTGAGTGCGTCGGCAAGCAACTCCTGGGCGGTGGGCTCATGCTTGGCGGGTTTCTTCTCCGTTTTCTTGGCCGGTTCCGGCCTTTGGGGCTCCGGTTTCCTGGTTTCCGCCTTCTTGGGCTCCGGCTTGGGCTGCTCCATCTTTTTGGGGCTTATGGCCTCGGCCTTGGGCTCCGGTTTGGGGGCGGGCTTGGGCTCTGGTTTGGGTTCCGGCTTGGGCTCGGGCTTGGGTTCCGGTTTGGGCTCGGGCTCGGGAGGCGCAACCGGCAGGGGCTTGGCCTCGGGCATGGCGTCCACCACCGGTGCGGCGGGCGCGGGTTCTGGCTTGGCGGGTTCCGGCGCGGGAAGCGAGGGCTTGAGCAATGGCTTGAGTCCCGGCGCGCCCCGCAGCGCCACCAGTTCCACATGGTAGACCGGCACGTTGAGGTCGATGCGCAGATCCGACCTGGGCGCGTAAAGCGCCACGGCCACAATGGCTGCATGCAGCAGCACGGAAAAACAAAGAGGGACGAATCGCATGGGGAAGCTACTTCTTCCGGCGCTCGATGAGTCTGGGTTCTTCCGGTTCGGCCACGACGCCCATGCGGTCGATGCCGGCGCTCTTGATTTCGCCCATGACCTTGACCACCACGCCGTAGGGCACGTCCTTGTCGGCGCGCAGGAAGAGCTGCCTGTTGCGCTCCTTGACCAGCCGCACCAGATGCCCCTGCAAATCATCCAGTGCGACCTGGTATTCGTCCAGCTGGATGGTGCCGTCCTTGCGCACGGTGAGCAGCATGCTGTCGCTGTCCGTGGGCAGGGCTTCCACGGTCTTGGTTTGGGGCAAATCCACTTCGAGTCCCTGGGTGAGCAGGGGCGCGGTGACCATGAATATGATGAGCAGCACGAGCATCACGTCCACAAAGGGCGTGACGTTTATCTCGGCCATGAATCCGTTTTTTCCAAAATTGGCGGCCATAGGCAGGCTCCGGGCGCTGGGCGCGGTTAGAGCATCTTGACTTTGAAAAAAGATGAGACGCTCTTATGCATTTTGTTGAAATAATGCTTCATTATTTCAAATCCTCGCATTGTTTCGATGCTCCAATGCGCTAGAACTCGTCGCTGCCGCTTTTTGTGCCGGCCACGAGGCCGGGCATCTCGCGCTGGACACGGTTGAGGAAAGCGCCCGCGAAGTTGATGAGTTCGTTTTCTATCTGGTTAACCTTGCTGAGGAAAAAGTTGTAGGCAATGGTGGCGGGAATGGCCACGGCAAGGCCGATGGCCGTGGCGATGAGCGCTTCGGAAATACCGGGGGCCACGGCTGCCAGCGACGCGGTCTTCATCTGTCCGATGGCGTGGAACGAGTGCATGATGCCCCAGACCGTGCCGAACAGGCCGATGAACGGGGCCGCGTTGGCGCAGGTGGCCAGAAAGGACAGCGAACGGGTCATGCGGCGCACCTGGCTGCCCACGCCACGGCGCAGCGCCCGGCGCACGTTGTCCATCATGATCTGCGCGCCGTGCTCGGTCTGCACGGTATCTTCCATGTCTTCGAACCTGTTGAGTTCGTTCACGCCCTGCAGCGCCACCTGGTAGCAGGGCGCCGAGGCGTTGGCGCCCAGCGTCTTGATGGCGGCGCGCAGGGTGGACGCCTGGATAAAGGCGGTCAGATCCTGCTCCGCCTCCCGGCGCGCCCTGCCGAGCAGGAATATCTTCATGAAGATGATGGACCAGCTCGTCAGCGACATGGCCACGAGCAGGCCGAGGACACATTGAACCACCAGGGTGGCTCCGGCAAGAAGCGACAGGAAGTTGGTCTCGGGCATGGTGCTATCTCCGTTGCGCCGTGTGCGGGCCGTTCTGCCCCGGCGTCATTTTTCCGCGCAGAGGATGAGGTCTTTGCCGACAAAGACGGGAATGCTGAGCAGGGCCGCCGCGATGCGTTTGTTGTACGCTATATCGCCGGGTCTGTCTTTGCGATGATTTTCCGCCGACTTTTTGTAGTCGAAAAGGTAGTACCGCGTGGCGGCCCAGCACAGGGGCCAGAAGGCCAGCATCAGATAATCGCCCCCCTTCATGCGGCTCGCGCCGTAGCGGGGATTCTTGAAGCCGATTTTCGTCAGAAAGAAATCGAGTTCCGGCAATCCGATGAGGTTGATATGGCCGTTGCCCATGTGCATGTCCAGATTGAGCGGTGCGCGCAACCCATTGTAAAAGCATGTGAACAAATGAAAAAGCCGGGAGCGGAACTGGAGCCGGTTGGGAATGGTGGCGATGAGCCTGCCGCCCGGTCGCAGACAGCGCAGGCATTCGCGCAGCGCGTTGGGGATGTCCTCCAGATGCTCCATGACCTCGCGCATGATGATGACGTCGAACTCCCCGTCCGCAAAGGGCAGGGGGCCGTTGAGGTCCACGATGCGCTCGTCGGGCAGGTCGAAGGTCAGGCCGCCGCGTCCGACATTGGACACCACCACGTCATGGCCTTGCCGCACCAGTTCGTGGGCGAGCTCGCCCTTGCCGCAGCTCGCCTCGTAGATGCGCAACCGCCCTGTGGGAAGGTATTGCCTGATGGCGTCGTCTTTCTTGATGTCCAACGGGTGTTTTTTATGGGGCGTGGGAGTCATGTGTCCGGATATTGGGGTTGGAGGTGGGCGGCCTGCGCCGCTCTGACGGGCACAGAGTATAGGCGCAAAGCTTACGACAACACAAGGGTCTTGAGGGCGGGCAAAACCTGTTCGCAGGGGGCGTCGAACCGCACGTCGGCCAGGGGGCCGTATTCGGTGCGCCCGAGGTTTATTTCCATGACCTTGCCGCCGTGGCGCTTGACCTCGTAGGGGATGGTGTTGGCAGGAGCCACCTCGCCCGAGGTGCCCACAATGACGCACAGGTCGGCGCGCTGCGCCAGATCAAAGCTCTCGCTCAGGGCGGCGCGGGGTATGGCCTCGCCGAAAAACACGAAGTCGGGCCGGATGACGCCCCCGCAGCCGCAACGCCACGGCAGGTCCGCGCTGGTCAGCGCCCTGGCCAGGTCCGGGTCGTGCGGCTCGCGGCAGGATTGGCAGTAATAGCGTGCGCCACTGCCGTGGAATTCGATGACCCGTTCCGATCCGGCCGCCTGATGCAGGCTGTCGATGTTCTGGGTGATGATCGCGTCGAGCCGGCCCGCGGCCTCCAAGGCGGCCAGCGCCTCGTGGGCCGGGTTGGGCCTGGCCGCGCCGAACAGCTTGGCCGCGTCGAGCAGGAATTCCCACACGCGGCGCGGCGAGCGGCGCAGGGCGTCGATGGTGGCCACCTCCATGGGATCGAAGCGGGTCCACAGGCCGCCGGGGCTGCGGAAGTCCGGGATGCCGCTGGGCACGGACACGCCCGCGCCCGTGAGCGCGATGACATGGCGGCTGGAACGCCACAAGGCAGCGGCCTGGGCCGCTGCCTCGCTATGTTCTTTTTTGTGTGAAAATGTCATATCCCTCTCCAGGGGAGCGGGGGGCGGGGCTACTTGCGCCGCAGCCGCGCGATCATGGTGCGCACCAGTTCGCGGGAGTTGGCCTCGGCGGCGCGGCATTCCTCCTCGTTCAACCCCGCGCCCAGGGCCACGGCGCGGCGCATCTCGCGGGAAATCCAGTCGCCGGGGGCGTGGGCGTCGTTGTTGATGACGAGCTTGGCGCCGTACTGGCGGGCCAGGGCGGCCACATGGCCGTTGGTCAGGCTGTGCCCCTTGCGCGTGGTGATTTCGAGGTACACGCCGCGTTCCGCCGCCAGCTTGGCCTCCTCGGGGGTGATGAGGCCAGGGTGGGCCAGGATGTCGCAGCCCGCCTCGATGGCGGCCAGGTTCGTGCCCTGTTCCACGGGTTCGACGATGGTTTCGCCATGCACGACCACGAGCTGCGCGCCAAAGTCGCGCACGGTTTCGATCATGCGCGGGATGAGGCCGGGCGGCACATGGGTGATCTCCACGCCGCAGAACAGGTCGATGCCGAGAAAGGGTGAGTAGTTGGTGGACACGCGGCAGATGTTGTCCAGTATGAGCGGCAGGTTGGAGTCGTCGCAGTGGTCGGTGAAGCACATGGCCTCATAGCCCGCGACCTTGGCGCGGCGGGCGGCCTCGGTGGGGATGAGGACGCCGTCGCTGAATGTCGTATGGGTGTGCAGATCTATCATGGCAGCGCGCCCCTCGCGTCACATCTTGTATTTGGTTTCATCCGGGCCCAGGCTGTCCAGCAGCTCCTTCCACTTGTCCTCGTCGTCGCTGGTGACCACGGCGCCGGGCTGCTTGCCCTTGGCCGCGTTGGTCAGCACGTCCTCGCTCACGGAAATGGGCACGGCGGCCCGCAGCGCCAGGGCGATGGCGTCGGAGGGGCGGCAGTCGATCCGTTTCTTCGTGCCGCCCTGCATCACTTCCAGTTCGGCGTAGTAGGTGCCCTCGCGGATATCCACCACGTCCACGCCGGTCACCCGCCAGTCCAGGGCGGTTATGGTGCGCAGGAGCAGGTCGTGCGTCATGGGCCGGGGCAGCTCCACGCCGTTGAGCGCAAGTGAGATGGCCATGGCCTCCATGGCGCCGATCCAAATGGGCAGCACCCGGCTTTCGTCCTGGTCTTTCAGGATGAGCACCGGAACCTGGGAATCCTCGTCAAGGGCAAGTCCGAATACCTTCATGACTACCATGGCGTACCTTCCAGTGTTCCAATTAATGAGTGCTTTTTCGCGTCGGCGATGCGTACCGCCGCGCATTTTCCCGTCATATCGCCGCATGCCGCCGGACACGCCACGTTGACCACGTGGTTGTACGGATCGCGTCCGCGCCAGGCGTCCATGTCCGTGTCGTCCTGTTTTCTGCTGGCTCCTTCAAACAATACCACGGCATGCTTACCTAGCATAGCGGCCAAGGTCTCGTTTGTGAAGCTGTTTTGCAGTTCTTGTAGCGTCATCAACCGCGCGGCGGCCTCGTCCTGGGGCACCTTGGGCGACATCCTCTCGGCGCGCACGCCGGGCCGGTCGGAATAGCGGAAGGAAAAACTCGTGGCGTAGCGCACCCGCTCCATGGCGTCCAGGGTGGCGCGAAAGTCCGCGTCGGTCTCGCCGGGAAAGCCCACGATGAGGTCGGTGGACAGTTCGATGTCGGGCCTGGCCGCGCGCAGCTTGTCCACCAGCCCGAAGTAGCGGGCGGTGTCGTACTTGCGGCCCATGGCCGCGAGCACCGCGTCGGAACCGGATTGCAGGGGCAGGTGCAGCTGCGGGCACAGGTTGTCCAGCTCGCCGAAAAGCCCGATGACCTCGTCGGCCAGATCCTTGGGATGGGAGGTGGTGAAGCGCAGCCTTTCCAGCCCGTCAATGGCCGCCACCTGCCGCAGCAGATGGGCAAAGGATGTGCCGTCGCCGTGGCTGTCGAGGCCGAAACTGTTCACGTTCTGGCCCAGCAGGGTGATTTCGCGCGCACCGCGCGCCACATGCCTGCGGCATTCGTCCAGCACCGAGGGGGCGCTACGCGATTTTTGCCTGCCGCGCACATAGGGCACGATGCAGTAGGCGCAGAAATTGTCGCATCCCTGCATGATGTTGACGAAAACCTGGGCCGGGCCGCGCGTGTCGCCGTGCAGGGCGGGGTCGCGCTCCACGTATTCTTCGGTAAAGTCGAGCAGCGACAGGCGCAGGCCGGGTTCGCGCATGAGCCGTTCGATGGCCTGGGGCGCCATGGCCACGCCGTCGGTGCCGAACACCAGGCGCACAAAGGGAAACCGTTCCCAGAAGCCCAGGCCTATCTGCTGCGCCACGCAGCCGCCCACGGCCACGAACATGCCGGGATTGTGCTGGTCGCGGATGGCGCCCAGGCGGCCCAGCTGGCTGTAGACCTTGAGTTCGGGCTTTTCGCGCACGCTGCATGTGTTGACGATGACCACGTCGGCCTCTTCGGGCGGCGCCAGGCTGAAGCCGCGCTGTGCAAGGGCGCGGCCGAGCCAGTCCGAATCGTGGACGTTCATCTGGCAGCCGAAGGTGATGATATGGCATTTCATGGTCTGGATGCGGTGCGCCTGGAGTGGATTCGGAACGCCAAAACGCGGGCCGTTTCGGCGCATTATGCGCTTTCGCGCGGCTGGTCAAGCCCGGCGCGCCTGCGCGCGCCGGGCCATGGGCTATTGATGGGGCTACAGGTCGCCAAAGTTCTCGCGCACGCGCTGCCAGAACGCCTCGGACGTGAAGGAGTGTTCCTGCGTGCCGCGCTGTTCCACGCAGTAGGCGGCGCATACCGACCCGAGACGGCCCGCGGCGGGCAGGGATTTGCCCAGGGCGAGTCCCTTGAGCAGGCCCGCGCGGTAGGCGTCGCCCGCGCCGGTGGGGTCGAGATTGCGGTTGATCGTGGCTGGCGGGATGACGTGCTGGCTGCTGTTTTCCGCGATGACCGAGCCCTTTTCGCCCAGGGTGGTGATGAGCGCGCCGGTCAGCGCCAACAGCCCGTTGCGGGACAGGCCGGTGGCCTTCAGGACCATCTCCAGTTCATAGTCGTTGGTGACCAGGGCAAAGGAGCCCCGGATGGCGTCGATGAGCTGCTGCCCGGTGAACACGGGGATCTGCTGGCCGGGGTCGAAGATGAAGGGGATGCCCATCTGGCGGTAGGCCTCGGCGTATTCCATCATGTCCGAGGCGTTGCCCGGCGACAGAATGGCGATGCTCTTGGCCGTGGGATCCACGTCGGGGAAGGTGTAGCGCGAGCGGTGCTTCATGGCGCCGGGGTTGAAACCGGTGATCTGGTTGTCCGACTGGTCGGTGGTGATGTACGCGCCCGCCGTGAATTCGCCGTCGATGACGCGGATGCCGGAGACCGGCAGGCCCATGGCCAGCATGCGGTCGCGGTAGGGGCCAAAGTCCTTGCCCACGGCGGCCAGCACCACGGGCTTCTCGTCCAGCATGGCCAGGTTGTAGGCTATGTTGCCGGCCGTGCCGCCGCATTTCTCGTCCAGGCCGTCCACCAGGAAGCAGACGTTCAGGATATGGATCTTGTCAGGCAGGATGTGATCGGAAAATTTGCCCGGAAAGGTCATGATCCTGTCAAAGGCCAGTGACCCGGACACGTAAATATTCATCGGCGTTTCTCCTTATTCGCTTGCCCGGGAGGTCTCGTCCCGGATCCAGTCCAGAAAGGCGGCGTTGCCGTCCACAATCGGTAGGGCTGCGATACACGGTACCTCGTAGCTGTGCAACCGTTGTACCGCGGTGGTCAGGGCGTCCATGCGGCTGCGGGTGGTCTTGGCCACCAGCACCGCCTCGTCGCCGGTCCGCACCGCGCCGTCCCACCAATAGAACGAGCGCATGCCGGGCAGCACATTGACGCACGCGGCAAGCCTTGCCTCCACCAGCGCCCTGCCGATACGTTCCGCCTCGGCGGTGTCGGCGGCGGTCATATAGACGAAAAGGGGTTCCATGGCCGCGCCTACTTGCCGCACACGTCGGGCGCGCCCTTGGGCAGGCCGTCCAGGTGGGTGGCCAGGGCCGAGACCTCGGCGTCGGTGAGGGCGGGCATGCCGTAGGCGATCATGAGGCGGATCGTCTTTTCCCAGCGGGGATTGGGCGTGCCCACGCGGGCGCAGAGGTTGCGCAGGCTGTGGCAGCGCCGGCAACGGTCGATGAGGGGTTTGCCGTTGGCGTCCAAGGGCGGGGCGGCAAGGGCCAGGGCGGCCACGGCCACGATCGTGGCCAGGCAGAAGGCGCAAATGGCGGCGGGCATGGTACGCATGGGCGGTCTCCTGGTTTTTGGATGATGCCTTGGCACTGTAGAAGAGGATACAAAAAAACAGCCCGCTTGTCTTCATGCGCCGGGTGCGCTACCCGGGGGGCGGACAGCACAAGGAGGCTTTATGCGGCGAAAAGAGCGTGCGGCACTGGTTTTGGACCGGTTGCGGCAACGGTACCCCACACCGGGGTCGCACCTGGACTGGCGGACGCCGTGGGAGTTGCTCGCGGCCACGGCGTTGGCCGCCCAGTGCACGGACGCGCGCGTCAATTCGGTCACGCCCACGCTCTTTGCCCGCTGGCCGGGCACGGCGGCCATGGCCGGGGCGGACCTGGCCGAGGTGGAGGCCGTGGTGCGGCCCACGGGCTTTTACCGCAACAAGGCCAAAAACCTGGTGGTCGCGGCGGCGCGCATCGAGGCGGTGTACGGCGGCGAGGTGCCGCGCACCATGGAAGAGCTGATTACCCTGGCGGGCGTGGCGCGCAAGACCGCCAACATCGTGCTGTCCAACGCCTTTGGCATCAATGTGGGACTGGCCGTGGACACGCACGTCAAGCGCATCACCTTTCGCCTGGGGCTCACCACGGCCACGGACCCCGTGCCCGTCGAGCGGGATCTCATGCCGCTCTTTCCGCAGGAGGCGTGGGGCGACGTGAACCACATGCTCGTGTTCTTTGGCCGCGAGGTGTGCGCGGCGCGCACGCCGCGCTGCGAGGCGTGCGAACTGGCCGACATCTGTCCCAGGCAGGGCATGGCGTAGCGGGCCGTCATGATGCGGTCTGCCGCACCGGCGGCCAGGCTGGGGACATCCCGGCAGGGGCGGGCGTTTCCTTTCCGCGCCGATCATGCTATTTCGGGGCGGCGGCAAGGCCGCACTCAACCCATGCGCACCATAGTCCACTGCATCACCAGCCTCGACACCGGGGGCGCGGAAAACGCGCTCCATCGCCTCGTGTCCCGTTTCCCCTCGGTTGCGCCGGGGTGGGAGAGCCGCGTGGTGTGCCTGTTGCGTCCCGGCCCGGTGGCGGCGCGCATCCGCGCCCTGGGCGTGCCCGTGGAGAGCCTGGGCATGACGCGGGGCATGCCCTCGCTGGGGGCCATGTGGCGGCTGGTGCGCCTTGTGCGCGCCTGGCGGCCCGCCATCCTGCAAACATGGCTCTACCACGCCGACCTCATGGGGCTGGCTGCGGCCAAGATGGCGGGCGTGCCCTGCGTGGCCTGGAATCTGCGCTGCTCGCGCATGGACCTGGAGCACTATGGCCGTCTGACCAGGCTGGTGCGCGGGGCGTGCGCCCGCCTGTCGCCGGTTCCGGCGGCGGTGCTGGCCAATTCCACGGCGGCGCGGGACTATCACGCCGGGTTGGGCTACCGCCCCAGGCGGTTCGAGGTCATTCCCAACGGGTTCGACACCGGGGCGTTTTGGCCCGACCCCCGGGCGCGGGCCGCGCTGCGGGCGCGGGTGGGCGCGGGCGAGCACGACATCCTGGTGGGTCTGGCCGCGCGCTGGGACCACATGAAGGGGCATGAGGTGTTCTGCCGCGCCGCCGGAGCCGCGTTGCAGCGCAACCCCCACCTGCGCTTCGTGCTGTGCGGCGACGGCATTGCGCCGGACAACGACGCGCTCATGGCCCATGTGCGCGGCGCCGGTCTGGAGGCCGCCGCCACGCTGCTGGGGCGCGTGGACGCCATGGCCGGATTCTACCCCGGCCTTGACGTGGCCTGCCTGTCCTCGCACGGCGAGAGTTTTCCCAATGTGGTGGGCGAGGCCATGGCCTGCGGCGTGCCGTGCGTGTGCACCAACGCGGGCGACGCGGCGGCCATTGTCGGCAAGACCGGCATCGTGGCGCCTGTGGGCGATTACGCCGCCCTGGCCCAGGGGATGCTGGACATGGCCGGGATGGCCGCGCCGGCGCGTGAGGCGCTGGGGCGCGCCGCGCGGGAACGGGTTGTGGCGGCCTATTCCCTGGACGCCATGGCCGCGCGCTACGCCGCGTTGTATAACGAATTGGCCCCGGAAGGGGCGTGAGGAACCATGCGTCTGCCCGTCAAGTTGAACGCCGCCCGCTGGCCCGCCTGGTGCGGCCGGGTCATTGCCCGGTTCCCGGACCCGCGTCCGTTGTGCGACCCTGTCCTGGCGGCGGGCATGGACCGCGCCGCGTTCAGCGCGGCGGTGTCCGCCTTCAAGCTGGGCACCACCTGCAAGACCACCGCACCGGGCCGCCACGCCCGCACCGACGCGGCCATCGTGGATATGCTGGCCGGAACCCGGCCTGCCCCTGAAGCCGGAACCGGGCCCGTCATTGCAGCCGGAACCCGGCCAGTCATTCTGGACGTGGGCGCATCGGACGGCAGCACCTCGCTCGATCTCATGGACGCCCTGGGCGGCCATTTTTCGGCCTACTGGGTCACGGACCTGCACGTGGCCCTGCGCTGGCGCGACGCGGGCGGCACGCGGTATTTCTATGACCGCGAGGACCGCTGCCAATGCGCGGTGGACGACCGCTTCCTGTACTACGCGGATTATGCGGACGGGATATGGCCGTTGGGGGACATGGCGCGCCGCGTGCTGGACCGCGCGCCGCAGGTGGGAGACCATGCCCCGGCGGCCAGCGTGGTGCAGCCCGAACTGGTGCGCCGCGCCGCCACGGACGAGCGGGTGCGGGTGGCCGAGCATGACGTGTTCACCCCCTGGACCGGGCCTCGGGCCGACTGCATCAAGGCGGCCAACGTGCTCAACCGCGACTATTTTCCCGACGCCATGATCGTGGCCGCGCTGGGCCATCTGCTGGCCGCGCTCGCGCCGGGCGGGGTACTGTGCGTCATCGACAACCGGGATGTGGAAAAGGCCACGTTGTTCCGCCGCGAGGAGCGCGACGGCGCGGCCCGCCTGGTGGAGGCGCGCCGCGTGGGCGCGGGCACGGAAATAGCCGATCTGGCCCTGCGCGCGTAAGGAATCCAAGCCCCGGCCCCGCAGCCAAGGAGGCTCGCTGGCGGCGCGGCGGGAGATGCGTGCGCCTATGAGGCGGCGGTGGCCAATTCCTGGCGGGAAAAGAGGGTGGTCAGGTCGAGCACGTGCACGAAGCGGTCGTGCAGGCTGGCGATGCCCCGGATGAATTCCGGCTTGATGCAGGTGCCGATGCGCGGGGCGTCCTTGCTTTCGCCGGGTTCCAACTCGAAGACTTCCTCCACGGCGTCGGCCAGCGCGCCCACCAGGGCGCGTTCGCCGTCAAAGGCTATCTCCATGATGATGATGCGGGTGTCCACGGTGCGTTCCTTGGCCCGCATGCCGAACTTGCGGCGCAGGTCGATGACCGGCACCGCCGCCCCGCGCAGGTTGATCGCCCCGTACAGGTGGTCCGGCGTGCCGGGAATGTGCACCACCGCGCCCACCTCCAGGATTTCCCGCACGCTGTCGATGGCCGCGCCAAAACGCTCCTCATCCAGGACAAAGGTCAAATATTTCGAAAGCCCTTCGGTCTCGCGGTCCAGACGGCTGACCTGCTTCCGAGATGCCGGGCCCGCGGCGTTCTTCTGCATTGTTCCCATGGCTCCCCCGTTCCGGTGGTCGCGTGGTGCGCGCCGCAAAGGGCGGGCGCGCCATTCTCCTCTTCTTTTCCCACAAAAAAAGGGCGGCTGCAACGTTCCGCGTAAACCGGCTACAAATCCCGGGCCTTGTCCAGGGCCGCGCGGGATTCGTCAGCCTTGCCGCCCGCTTCCAGGGCGCGGGCCAGTTCCAGCCAGAACCGTTTCTGGCCGGGTTGCAGCGCCACGCTCTGCCGGGCCAAGGCCTCGGCGATTTCCGGATCTTCCCCGCCGTCCAGATAGAGCTTGGCCATGAGGTGCAGGCAGGCCGCGTCCTTGGGGTCGTGCACCAGCGCCTGGTGCAGCAGTTCGCGGGCCTCCTCGGGTTTTTGCTGGCGCAGGGCGAGCCGGGCCAGATAGCGCCGGGTCACGCCCTGGCCGTCGCGGGTGTCCGCCGCGCGCTGGTAGTACTTGCGCGCCTGGGCCAGCCTGCCGTCCGCCTCGGCCAGCTGCCCCAGGCGGATGAGGGCGTAGCCGTGGTCGGCACAGTGGCGCAGGCAGCGTTGGTAGGCCTTGCGCGCCCCGTCCGCCTCGCCCAGTTTCTGCAGCACGTAGCCCAGGTTGTAGAGCGCCATCACGTCCTTGCGGTCGCGGGCGATGACCGCCTCGAAATGGCGGCGCGCCTCCGCCGCCTTGCCCAGCCGGGCCAGGCACACCCCCAGCGAGTTGCGGGCCAGGGCGTTGTGCTCGTCGTCCAGCAGCGCGAGCTTGTATTCGTCCATGGCGCCGAACAGGTCGCCCTGGCAAAAGGCCTTGTCCGCGCTGATGGTCATGGCCAGGGAGCAGAACATTCCCGCGCGGGGCGCAGGCAGCCACAAGGCGTATTCCAGCGCCTTGGCGCAGTTTTCGGGCGCGTCGGCCTTGTGGAAGGTGAGAAAGGGGTGGGAGGCAAGCCCTGCCGCCGCCGTGCAGCCGCACTTTCTCTCCAGCCGCGCGCAGAGCTCCCTGTAGATGTCCAGGGTGGCGCGGGGCTGGGCGTCGGCATGGAAAAAGGCCATGCTGGTCAGGCTGTGGCGGCCGCCCAGCGCGGCCAGGCCGTGCTCGGCAAAGAACGCGCGGGCATAGCCCGCCGCCTCGCCCAGCAGCCGTTCCGCGCCGGAATGGAACCGCGCGGCGTCGCCGGTCTGCGCCGGGGCAAGGCGGACGAGCGTCATGACGAAACGGCCGCACGCCTCCCGCTCGCGGGTCCACGCGGCCAGAAAATCGCTGTACCGCAACAGGCCGGTCACCGGGTCCACGCGCGGCGCCGCGCCCGATCCGGCTGCCGGGTCGGCGGCATTGTCCGCCTCCAGCAGGGTCAGGCCGTCGCCTGTTGCCAGGGGCCAGGCCGTGTCCGCCTGGTGTAGCACCTCGGCCACCGCCTTGTCCGGCGCCACGTCCAGCAGGATGATCTCGCCCTTGTAGCCCGGTGCAACGCCGTTGGGCCTGCCGTCCGGCCCCTGGGCCGCCTGCGCGGCGGCGCCCGCCCAGACCAGGAACCGCTGCCCCTCCCGTGCCCCGGTCGTCTTGCCCAGGCTCACGGTCAGCCGCCCGGCGGGCAGGATGTCCACAACCCGTCCCCCTTCGCGCACGATCTGGTGGAAACCGAGGGCGTCCGGCGCGGCCTTGCCTGCGGCGGCCATGCCCCTGGCCGCGTCCGAGGCGTGCTTGGCCTTCAGGATGACCAGCCGTGCCTGCTCCTCGATGGGGCGTTCGAAGTCCGGTCCCTCCATGTCGCGGGGATAGGTGGCGTATCCGGCGGACACGGCGCAGCGCACCCGCGAGCCGGACAGGTCGTGGGAATAGGTGGCCTCGGCCATGTCCTGGCGCAGGGTTGCCGCCAGGGCGGCGCATTGCGTGGGCGTGCCCTCGGGCAGGTGGATGATGCAGGCGTCGTCCTTGCGTCCCACAAAGGCCTGGGGCGGGGCAAGGCGCGCCACGCGCGCGGCCATGTCCTCCACCACCCGGTCGCCGAACAGGAAGCCGAACTCCTGGTTGATGCGGCGCAGGCCGTCGAGGCGCAGATGCACCACGCCCAGCGAGGCGCGGAATCCCGGCGACGTCTCTTCCGGGTCCGATGTCTCGGGCCGCAGGCACCCCTGGATGCGGCCCACGTCCTCGCTGACGCGGCGCAGGAAGTGGTGGCCGTTGGCGAGTCCGGTCATGGCGTCGGTCACGCCCATCTTGTGCAGCAGCAGCCGCTCCAGGCACAGCCGGGCCATGCGCGGCAGCAGGCGGCACATGCTTGCGGGCGCGCGCAAGGCCACGCCCCTGGCCATGAACACGCCGAGCAGTGCGTGGGGGTCGAGGTACAGGGGCAGGAGCAGCTTGCGTTCCGCAGGCAGGTAGACCGCCTGGCCCTTGTCCAGGTCGCCGTCCGGAGCCATCTCGGGCGAGAGGGTCTGGGGAAAATAGAGGCTGTGCGACTTGAAGTGGAGGAAGGTGGCGATGTCCTGGGCGAGGAGGCGCTCGCACCCGATGAGATCGTGGCGCGTGAGCGTGACCTTGGGGTTGAAGAAGAGATCGGTGAGGGCGTTCATGAACGGAAGTCATAGCGCCGCTGGGGCGTTTGCACAAGCGGCGCCCGCGTCGGGGGCGCGCGCACACGCCATAATCCGGACGGCGCACGCGCCATGGCCGGAAGGGCGCACGCGCCATGGCCGGAAGGGCGCACGCGCCATGGCCGGGACGGCGCACGCGCGATAGTTCGGGACGGCGCACGCGCGATAGTTCGGGACGGCGCACGCGCCGCAAGCCGGACGGCGCGTGCCGTCCGGCTTGTGGTGGAAAAAGTTCGTGTCCGGTCAGCCCGCGGTTTAGCCGCCGCCGATAAGCTGCATGGCCAGACGAGGCAGGGAGTTGGCCTGCGCAAGCATGGCCACGGCGCTCTGGGTGAGTATCTGGTTGCGCACGAATTCGGTCATTTCCGAGGCAACGTCCACGTCGGAGATGCGGGATTCGGAGGCTTGCAGATTTTCCGCCTGGATGGACAGGTTGGTGATGGTGTTCTCCAGCCGGTTCTGCAACGCGCCCAGTGCGGCGCGGATGTTGTCCTTGGAGATGATCGCCTGCTCGATGGCGTCGAGGGCGAGCTGGGCTCCTTGCTGGGTGGAGATGGAGTAGCCCGGTCCAGCCACGGAGTTGTTGCCGAGACCAAGGTACGATGCGGTGGCGCCGCCGATGGTCACGTAGTAGTAGTCTTCGCTGGAATCGTTGCCCGTGCCGAAGTGGATCTTCATGGCGCCCGTGGAGAGCATGGCGGAGCCGTCGTGCACACCGGAGAGGTGGCCGTCGAGCAGGTGGATGCCGTTGAAGTCCGTGGCCAGCGCGATACGGGTAATTTCCGAAGCCATTGCCTGGTATTCGGACTCGATCATCAAGCGCTGGTTGGAGTTGTAGGTACCCGTGGCCGCCTGTTCGGCGAGTTCCTTCATGCGGATCAGCTTTTCGTCGATGACCTGCAAGGCGCCGTCAGCCGTTTGCAACATGGAGATGGCGTCGTTGGCGTTGCGCACGCCCTGGTTCAGCGTCGAAATATCAGCGCGCATGAGCTCGCGGATGGCCAAACCGGCGGCATCGTCCGCTGCGGAGTTGACGCGCAAGCCGGATGACAGGCGTTCCGTGGACGTGGACAGCCTGCTGTAGCTTGTGCTCAAGTTTCTCGCGGCGTTCATCGCCATCATGTTGTGGTTGATGATAAGTGACATGGCAATGCTCCAGGTTGAGAGTCGGAAAAATTTGTTCCCCTGCCCGCCAGAATCAATATCGGTGCCATAATTATCTTTGTCAGCCATAACAGTATGTTAAGTTTTTGATGTGCTAAGGTGGGAAAAACATGCCGCCCGGACGGGCGGCTTTTTGACATCGGGCGGCAGGCGTGGGAGCGGCGCGGGCCAAGGCCTGCCCACGGCGGTTGACACGGGGCAAGGGCGGGACTAGGACGCGCTCTTCGACGCGCCGTGCCCTGGCGGCGGAGGCACGCTCGCCTGCGCGCGCCTGGAAGGGGCTTCCCTTTGGCCGGTTATGATGCGAGAGGGGAATGGCGCCGCGTTGCCGCCCACCAGGGGGGGCAACGGGCCGGGACGATCCCCGGCAACGGCCCAAGAGGAGAGGACATGACGGGACGCTGGTCCATGCACAACGGTTACCGCGACGTGCTGCGGGTTGCCCTGCCGCTCATCGTGAGCATGGGGGCAAGCTCGCTCATGTTCTTTACGGACCGCCTTTTTTTGAGCGCCTATTCGCTCGACGCCATTGCGGCGGCCCTGCCCGCGGGCATTGCCTCGTTCCTGTTCATGAGCTTTTTCATGGGCACGGCGGGCTATGTGAACGTATTCATCGCCCAGTACACCGGGGCCGGGCAGCCCGAACGGGTGGCCAGCTCCCTGTGGCAGGGCATCTGGTTCTGTCTCGGCTCGTGGGTGGCCATGGCGTTGCTGTGGTTTGCGGCAGAGCCGCTTTTCGCCCTGGTCGGGCACTCTCCGGCAGTGCAAGCCCTTGAGGTCGCCTACTTCCAGGTGCTCAGCCTGGGCGCGGGCATCGGCGTGCTGGCCGTGGCGTTGTCGAGCTTCTATTCCGGGCGCGGGCTGACGCGGCCGGTCATGGTGGTCAACCTGGCGGGCGCGGCGCTCAACATTCCCTTGGACTACGCGCTCATCAACGGGGCGTGGGGCGCTCCGGAAATGGGCATCGTGGGCGCGGGCTGCGCCACGGTGCTGGGGTGGTGCTTTTCGACGCTGGTGTTCGCGCTGCTCATTTTTCGCCGCTCCAACAACCTGCGCTACGGCATGCGCGCCGCGTGGCGGCTCGACCGCGTCCTCTTCGGCCGTCTGCTGCGCTACGGCCTGCCGGGCGGGGTGGAATTCTTCATCGACATCTTCGCCTTCACCTTCTTTGTGCTCACCATGGGCAGGATCGGGTTCGTGGAACTGGCGGCGACCAATATCGCCGTGTCCATCAACGGCCTGACCTTTCTGCCCATGATCGGCATGCACGTGGCCCTGTCCACCCTGATGGGCCAGTCCATTGGCCGTGGTACGCCCGAAGAGGGGGCGCAGGCCGTGACCAGCGCCCTGCACATGACCATGGCCTACATGGCCGTGGTCTGTCTCGTCTTTGTGTTCTTTCCGGACTGGCTGCTGGAGTGTTTTCGGCAGCGGGGCGGCGGCGGGGCGGATTTCGCGGCGGTCAAGGAGCAGGGCATGGTCCTGCTGCGCATGCTGGCCTTGTATACCTTGTTCGACGGGTTCTCCATCGTGTATTTCGGCGCGCTCAAGGGGGCGGGCGATACCCTGTGGTGCATGTGGGCCATGGCCGGGGTCTCTCTCTCCCTGCTGGTCGTGCCGGTGTTCGTGTGCGTGGAATGGTTCCATTCGAGCGTGTACGTGGCCTGGACGTGGATGCTTGCCTATTCCCTGGGGCTTGGCTCGGCCTCCATGTGGCGCTATCGGCGCGGCCGCTGGCGCGGCATGCGGGTCATCGAATCCGCGTCTTGACCGTGGGCGCGCCGGAATGGGCGCGGCCCGTGGCGGGCGGGAACGGTGGCCCTGGCCGGGCGGGTTGAAAGGGCCGCCGCTATGCTTTATGGCTGTGGGGCACACCCTCACCAGCCAAGGAGCCACAATGTCCGATACAACGCATCCCGTGCTTGCCGCCATACGTCAGCGGCGCAGCATCCGTACGTTCACCCCCGCCGCCCTGACCGAGGACGAGATCACGGCCATTCTGGAGGCGGGCGTCTGGGCTCCCAGCGGGCTGAACAACCAACCCTGGAAATTTCTGGTCGTGCGCACGGGCGATCCGCGCAAGGAAATCCTTGCCGGTCTTACCAAGTACACCCACATCCTGAACGGTGCGGACACGCTTTTTTGCGTGTTTCTGGACAAGGAGCGCATGTACAACCCGCTCAAGGACCATCAGGTGGCGGGCGCGGCCATCCAGAACATGCTGCTGGCCGTGCATGCCCTGGGATTGGGCGCGGTGTGGATCGGCGAGATCATCAACCGTCCCGACGAAGTGATGGACGCCATTGGCGTGGACAAGGAACAGTACGAATTCATGGCCGTGCTGGCCGTGGGGCATCCCGACCAGAAGGGGTCGTCGTCGCGGCGTGAATTGGAATCCTTTCTCATGGAGGCCCGGTAATGGAGGTGTTCTCCTTTGCCTTGGGGCCGCTGGCGACGAACTGCTTTGTGGCCGTTTCGGACGGCAAGGCCGTGGCCGTGGATCCGGGCGGCGAGCCCTCGCGGGTGATCGAAGCCCTGAAGGTCAAGAATCTGACGTTGACCCACATCCTGGTCACGCATTTCCATTTTGATCACATATATGGATGCAAGGCGTTGGCGGACGCCACGGGCGCGCCCATAGTGGCCAGCCCCACGGACGCCTTTCTGCTGGACACCGAGCTGGGCGGCGGCGGGTTCATGGGCTTCCCCACGGTGGAGCCGTTCGCCTACACCGGCATCGAGCCGGGCGAGACCGCGTTCCTGGACCAGCCCTGCACGGTGCTGGCCACGCCCGGCCACTCGCCGGGCAGCCTGTCGTTCTATTTCCCCCGCGAAGGGCACCTCTTTTCCGGGGATGTCATCTTTGCCCGCTCCATAGGGCGCACGGATTTTCCGGGCGGCAGCCTGGACGATCTGCTCGCCTCGGTGCGCGAGAAAATCTTCACCCTGCCTGACGACACCGTGATCCATTCCGGGCACGGCGACGCCACCACGGTGGGCGAGGAGCGGTTGCACAATCCTTTTTTCAGCCAATTCAGGCGGTAGGAGATACTTGTGGACGGCAGCACGGTGGTTCTTGATTTGCGGAGCAAGTGTTGAGGCGTGGGACTGGAGGTGAGTTGGCACCTCCGACTCGGCAAACAGGATGTCTTGAAGGCGCTGGTTGGAACGAAAACCGTGCGCCAGTTGGAGAACGCGTTGCTCATGGAGCCGCAGTGGCGGATGGAGACCCTGGACAGGGGCGACCACATCGAGGCGGTATTCACCCTCAAACAGCCGCGTCCGGCGCGGCCATGAGGCGGACGGCATGACCCAGGGCGCCGTGGTGTTCGCATGCAGCCCCCGCAAGGGCGGCAACACGGACGTGGCGGCGGCGCTCCTGGCCCAGGGCGTGCAGGAAGCGGGCGGCCGGGCCGATGTCGTGTATCTGCGCGACCATGCCGTGGCAGGGTGCATGGCGTGCGGCCATTGCGAGCGTGACCCGGCGTGCGGCTGCGCGCTTGCCGCCACGGACCAGGCCGAATCCCTGTTCGCGCTGCTCCTGGCCACGCCCTGCGCGATTTTTGCCTCGCCGATCTATTTTTACAGCGTTCCCGCCCACTTCAAGGCGTTCATCGACCGCGCCCAGCGCTACTATGTGCTCAAGCGGCGGCCGGAAAGCACCATGGCCTGCCTGCCCTGGCGCAAGGCCCATGTGGTGCTGGCCGCCGGACGCGTTCGGGGCGACTACCTGTTCGACGGCGCCTTGCGCACCCTGCGTGTGTTTCTCGATCCCTTCAATCTGACCCTGGACGCCCCCCTGCTGCTGCGCGGCCTGGATGCCCACGGGGAGCTGGCAACGGACGCCACCCGGCGCGACCAGCTCCGCGCCCATGGCCGGGCGGCCTGGACCGGACGGTCCGGCCTGGACCAGGCGTAGGGCGCGGCCATGGTGGGCGCATGGTCATGGTGAGCGCACGGACATGACACGCACGGACATGACACGGACGGACATGACACGCACGGACATGATGCGGACGGACATGATGCGGACGCGGTCATGGGCGGGGATAGCGCCCGCCGTGCTCGATGCGCTTGCCGCGTGGGGCATCTGGCGGGCGCGGTGCCGCGCCTGCGGCGCGCCGTTTGATCCGGGGGCGGGGCCGCACGGGCGTCCCCTTGGCCTGGACCGCATGCTGTGCCCAGCCTGCGCGCCGCATCTGGCCGTGCGCACAGGCGGTTTTTGTCCCCGTTGCGGCCAGATGTACGCCCTGGACCACGAGCCCCCGCGCCTGTGCGGGACGTGCCAGGCCACGCCGCCGCCATGGGAGCGCCTCGTTTTCCATGGTCCCTATGACGGCCTGCTGCGCCAACTGCTGCTCGATTTCAAGTTCCACGCCCGGCTCGGGGTGGGCGGATTGCTGCGGGCCATGGCCGTCGAGGCCTTGATCGCGCGGGACGGCGGCGGGCCGGAGGGGGCATGCCACGGCTGTTCGGACATGCCGCCGCGCATCCCGCCGGAGCGGGCTGTGCGCTATGACCTCGTGGCGCCCATTCCCCTGCACGCCACGCGCCTTGTCTGGCGCGGCTATAACCAGAGTCTTGAGTTGGCGCGCCTTGCGGCGCGTTGGAGCCGCGCCACCCTGGACCATCGCGTCATGGTCCGCCGCCGGGCCACGCGCCCCCAGGCGGAGCTGGGCCGGCACGAGCGCGAGGCCAATCTGAAGGGGGCGTTCGGCGTGGACAAGGCCAGGGTGGCGGGGAGAACCATATTGCTGGTGGACGACATCATGACCACGGGCGCCACGCTGCGCGAGGCCTCGCGCAGCCTTTTGGCCGCTGGCGCGGCGCGGGTGGACGTGCTGGTGCTGGCGCGCACGCCCCAGGCGTGAGGCGCGCCGGGAAGGCGGCTACGCCTTCTTGGCCACGCCCTTGATGGCGCGCACCATGTCATAGAAGGCATTCTCCACGTCGGCGAGCTCCATCTCGTCCACCTCCATGTCCGTGGATTCCTCCTGCACCACCGAGGCTATTTTCTTGGACATGTTGGCCAGAAGCTTCTGTCTCGCATCGTCTCCCGCCGCGGCGAACAGCACGGCGATCTTGCGGAAATCAAGGCGCTTGAACACGTCCTGGATGGTGGGGTTGTCCACGAACACCACGTCGTCCACGGTTTCCAGTTCGTCGATGTTCAGCCGCTTGCGCTTGGTCTTCTGGAAAAATGCGTCGCCCATGTGCTGGGCCCATTCCGTCAGCGCGGTTTTTTCCATGAAGAACAGGTTTTCCGGAATTTCCTGGTTGGCCAGCTTCTTGTACAACATTTCCGGCGTGGTCTTGGCCAGTTCGGCGCATTCGGCCAGGTCGATGAATTCCTGGGTCACCACATCGCTGCCCTTTTGCGACTGCCTGAATTCCTTGTCCAGGTTTTTGGCGATGGACCTGAAATTCGCGAGATCGGTGATGGCGATGATCCTGTCCACCACATGTTCGGAGCTTTTTTGCGCGCGCCCCAGCACATCCTTGCGGAAATACGCTTCCTTGCTCTCCGCCACCTTGATGATGTTCAGCTTGGCCAGGCGCACCAGCACGCGCTCGATTTCCGATTCGGACACGGGCAGGATGCTTTTTACCGTGCGCACGAAATCCTTCCAGCTCACGCCGCCGTTGCGGTTGGCGGGAGCGGGTGCGGCGGCGTTGCCGTCGTCCAGGGGCGTTCCCGTGGCGCTGCGGTACATCAGGTCCAGGACGTTGCACAGGCCCAGAAAGGTGTTGGGCGAGCGTTGGAAATAGCGGTCCTTGCCCGTTGCCTGGGCGGGCAGGGAATCGGCGATCATGTGGTCGGTGACCCGCAGCCGGCTGATGAGATATTGCACCACGCGCTGGATGGGCTTGGGGCTCTTGAGCAGCGACGCCTTGAGCAGCATCTGGTCGATGTAGGCGATATCCGTAGGCTCCAGCGCCTCCACCGTGGCCACGGCATGCTGGCCGGACAACAGGCCCATTTCACCGAATATCTGGCCCTCGCCCAATTGGGCGAGCACGACTTTCTTGTTCTTGATGGTTCGGTAGACGACCACCGATCCCTTGACGACCATGCAGGCGGCTACCACGGGCTGGCCCTCGTTCAGGATGGCGTCGCCCTTTGCAAAGGTTTCGCGCTTAAGCGCTGTGTTCATGTGCTTCTCCAAGAGGATGCATCCGCACGCCTCCGCACGGACCCGGAGGCGTCTGGGCAGGCATGGGAATAATTGTCACCATGGGCGACGGTACTATGGATCGCGCCCCCGAAGCAAGACGCGACGGGCAAAAAAGCTAGGTGGTGTAACGGGCCATATTGGTTTGGAGCGAGGCGCCCAACTCCTTGAGGTTCGCGGCTGATTCGGACAACTGCTGGGTGACGGACTGGATGAGCGCACTGGCCTCCCGGATGCCGTCCATTGCCGCGACCGCCTGCTCCACCGCCGAGAATGTCTGCCTGCTGGCCGAGGCGATCTCCATGGCGTCGCGGGTCGATGCGTCAATGCCGCCCGCCAGTGTCTGGATGACCGATGCCGCCACGCGGGACTGCTCCACGCCCTTGTCCACGGCGTTGGCGCCCTCCATGCCGGCGGTGGTCACGCTCTCCACCGCCCGCAAAACGTCGAGCAGGATGGTGCGTATCTCCCCGGTGGCCGCCTTGGACTGCTCGGACAGTTTGCGCATTTCCGCAGCCACCACCGCAAAGCCCTCTCCCTCGCGGCCCGCCTTGGCCGCCTCGATGGAGGCGTTCACGGCCAGCACCTTGGATTGGTCGGCAAGATCTTCCACCGTGGCCACAATGGAGTTGATGGCCACGGCCTGGTTTTTCAGGTCGCTGATCCGCTCCCCCACCAGGCGGGATTTCTCGCTGATGCCGGTCATGGCGGCGATGGTGGCGCTGGTGGCGTCCGTGCCCTTGGCCGCCGAGCCAGCGGTTTTGCGGGCGTGATCCGCCTGGGTTTTTGCCTTGTCGAACGTGACCTGCGAGTTCTGCTTGATTTGCTCCATGGAGGTCATGGTCTGGCTCACGCGGACAGCGGTTTCGGACGAACTGGTCGCCAGTTCGTCCATGGAGACGGAGATTTGGGCGGTGGATGCGGCCAGCACGTTCACCACGTTGGTGATGTCGGATATCTGGCCATGGAGCTGGGTCACCATGCGCGCCAACGACAGAGCCATCACGTCCGCCTTCGACTGGGGCTCCACCTGGACCGTGAGGTCGCCGTGGGCGATCTTTTCGGCGGACAGGGCAATGCCGCGTTGAAAGCCGATCATCTCCCGCATGGCCTGAAGGAGTTGGCCGGTCTCGTCACGGCCAGGGTCGTCGGGAACGGTTACGGCAATGTTGCCCTGGGCAAGATGGAGGGCGGTGTCCTTGGCCAGGGCAAGCGGCTTGGCTATGCGGCGTGCCGTGTAGAAAACGAGCAGCAGGATGAAGGCCGCGCCCACCGCCAGGGACGAAATCAGCCGCATACGCAACGCGGCGATGCGCGCCTTCACGTCATCCGTATAAATCCCCGTGCCCACGAGCCAACCCCAAGGGGTGAACCGTTTGACATAGGAAATCTTGGGCTGGGGAATCGCCGACCCGAGTTTGGGCCATACATAGGAAACAAATCCCTCTCCGTTCTCTTTTCCCTGGCGGGTGAGCTCGTCGAAAAGGGGAAAGCCCGCCGCGTCCTTTACGCCCTTTGTGTTGGTGCCCACCAGTGTGGCCGCTCCGGGGTGCGCGAGCAGGGTTCCGGCAAGGTCGGAGATCCAGAAATAGTTGTCGCCACCGTATCTGAGTGCGGTAATCTGGTGCAGCACCTCTTTTTTCGCGTCATCTTCCGTGATGTCGCCATGCTGTACGTGGCCATGGGCGTCCACGATGAGTGACAGGGCGCTTTCCACGAGTTGTGTGGCCGTCAGTCTGCGGTCTTGGAGCAGGGCGTCTTCGGCTATGGGAAGAAAATAGAATAGGGCGCCGATGTTGACCAACACCAGGGTAAGGACGGAAATACTTACGATCTTTGCGAAAATGCCAATATCCCTGAAGCGCATGGCGGCGGCCCCCTATGGTTGGCGTGCGGTTACAGCCTGCGAATCATGAAGAGGCGCGTGGGTTTTGTCAATGTCGAGGGGAAAAGAGTGGTATATAAACACGTCGTCCGCGTTGGAAGGGGGCAAAAAAGAGATATGGGAGCGGTTGTCGCCAGGAGTTCCGGGGGGGGAGGCGTCTCCTGTTCAACCGCTCCCATATGGGAAGCTACCGAAAACGGCAATGCTGCCCAACGGTGAGGCGGGCAGGCTTTGGGGGGTGCCGCAGCCTGGGGGGGGTGCGTTCTGCCCTGCCTCACGTCTTCTTTGTGTAGGCAAAACCCGTGCCGAAAGTGACGGTCAAAATAAATAGCTTATAACAATCTGATATAAAAGTAATAGTGTGAGTTTTTCCGATGCCTGCCAACGGGAGCGGCGCGGCGCTGTGGGCGATATTGCGCGAGCGCAAGTGCACGATGGGCGAAATCGCACGGGTTTGTGGCGTCAAGCCTTGCCCAGCCGCCGGTGCAGGGCATAGCGGGAAATGCCCAGATAGCGGGCGGCGCGGGTCTTGTTGCCGTCGAATTTCTCCATGGCGCGGTGGATGAGGGCGTCGTAGAGCGCCTCCAGATCGAGGCCGTGCTCCGGCAGGACAAGATGGGCCGGGTCGGCAAGCAGTGTCGCGGCGTCGGCCCCCAGAACCAGGGCGTCCTGGGTGTCGGCAAAGAGGAAGGCCAGGTGGGAGGGCTCGAGCAGGTCGCCATCCGAGGTGAGTACGGCGCGCTCGATGGTGTTTTCCAGCTCGCGCACGTTGCCCGGCCAGGGGTGGGCCTCAAGCAGGGCCAGCGCCTCGGGCGACACCCCCTTGAACAGCTTTTTCTTCTTATGGGCTTCCCGCTTGAGGAACAGTTCGGCCAGGGGGCGGATGTCGCTGCCGCGTTCGCGGAGCGGGGGAATGCGCATGTGGCCGACCTTGAGACGGTGGTACAGGTCGCGCCGGAAGAGCCCCTGCTCCACCAGGCCACGCAGGTCGCGGTTGGCCGCGCACACCACCCGCGCCTCGAAATGGCGTTTTTTTATGCCGCCCACGCGGTAAAAGGTGCGGTCCTCCAGCACCCGCAACAGCTTTGGCTGCAACGACAGCGGCATTTCCGCGATTTCATCGAGAAACAACGTGCCTTCGCCCGCCAGCTCCATCTTGCCGCGCGAACCTTTGCGGCTGCTGCCGGTATAGGCGCCCGGTTCATGCCCAAAAAGTTCGCTTTCGAACAATTCCGACGGGATGGCGGCACAGTTGATGGGCACGAAGGGTTGGTCCGATCCCTGATCGCCGTAGTGGATGAGCAGGGCGAGCACTTCCTTGCCCGTGCCTGTCTCGCCTTCCAGCAGCACGGGAACGCTGGGATCGCCCCGGTAGAGACGGGTTTCCTCCACCAATGTGCGCATGGGCTGCGAGGAGGCGATGATGCGGCCCACGCCCGTGGCGCCGCGCAGCTTGCTGCGCACCTCGTCCAGGTTGCTGCGCACCTCGCGGGTCGCCTCGTCGACACGGGTTTCAAACTGTTGCCGCCAGTCCTGGTTTTCGCGCAACAGGGCTTGGTGCTCGGCGCACCGTTCCACCACGGCGGCCAACTCGCGGGCGTTGATGGGCTTGTTCAGGTAGTCGTAGGCGCCCTTGCGCAGCGAGGCGATGGCGGTCTCCATGTCGCCGTGGCCGGTGATGATGACCACGTCCGTGTCCCGTGTGGCGGGAGAGTCCTTCAGGGTGGACAGGAGTTCGAGCCCGCTCATGCCGGGCATGCGGATGTCGGTGATAATCATGGGAAACGGGGACTGCCGGGCGAACTGGAGCGCCTCGTCCGCATTGCGCGCCTTGACCGGCTCGTAGCCCAGGTCGGCCAGCACCACGGCAAGGGACTGGAGGCTGTGGGCGTTGTCATCGACAATGAGTATGCGCATGGTGTGCCTTTATTCCTTGGGGTGGGCCGCCGCGCGCAGCAGCACGGTGAAGGTCGCGCCCCCGGAGGGGTTGTTGCGGGCCGATATGTCGCCGCCCCAGGAGGTCACGAAGGAGTGGACGATGGACAGGCCAAGCCCCATGCCCAGACCGGCGGGCTTGGTGGTGAAAAAGGGGTCGAAAATACGGCTTTCCTTGCCCCTGAAGCCGGAGCCGTTGTCGGAAACCGAGATGGCGACGTCGTGGTCTCCCGCCTGGGCGGGGCGGGCCGTGGCAATGAGCAGGCGCTTGTCGTGGGAGGTGATGTCGTCCAGGGCGTGCATGGCGTTGACGGCCAGATTGAGCACCACCTGTTCCAGTTGCACGGCGTTGGCGCGGGCTCCGGGCAGCGCGGCGGCCAGGTCGAGGGACAGGCTGATGCCGTGGGCCGAGAGTTGCGCCCCCACCAGGGTGAGCGCCTTGCGCACCACCTCGTTGGCGTCCACGCTGCCCACGGAGAGGTCGTCCTGGCGGACCAGGGCGCGCATGTGGTCTATGATGGCGCGGATGTGCTCGGTTTCGTTGAGTATCCAGGCCAATCTGGTCATGAGCATGTCCCGGTCGATGGGGTCGTTCTTTTCGAGCACCATTTCCAGGCCGCTCACATAGAGTTGCAGGGCGTTGAGGGGCTGGTTGATCTCGTGGGCGATGCCTCCCGCGAGCGTGCCCAGCGCCTGGAGCTTGCGCCCCTGTTCCAGCCGGTCCTCCACGCGGCGTTTTTCCGTCACGTCGTCCACCATTTCGATCACCGAGTCCACGCTGCCCTGGCTGGAAAAGATGGGGCACGCGGTCACGCGGAAGGTCCGGTCCGTGTCGGGCATGGTGAGCAATTGTTCATGGACGCCGCCATCGGCAAAGGATTTGCGGCAGGGGCAGTCCTCGGCCGGATGCCCGGGCGCCGCGAAACGGCAGTGTTCCACGCAGGATTGCTCCGTTTCGCCAAACCATTCACGCATCTTGGGGTTGGCGGCCTTGATGCGCATGTCGCGGTCGAGCACGGCAATGCCCAGCGAGAGGTTGTCGGTGATGCTTCTGTAGCGTTCCTCGCTGGCGGCCAACGCGGCCTGGGTCTGGTGCACGCGGGTGGTGTCTATGCTGCACTGCAACACCAGGGGGGTGCCGTCCGCCTCATAAAACGGGTAATCGAAAACCTGGAGCACCTGTTTCCTGTCGGCCAGTTCCCGCTCCCAGACGTGCAGGGTCTTGGTTTCGAACACCTCGAATGTGGGACATATCTCGCATGGCTCCGCACGGTTGCAGATGACCGCGTGACACGGCCTGCCCGCAGGATCGCCAAAGCGTTCCCGATAGGCGTGGTTGACGAAGCGCAGGGAGTGGTCGGAGGCGATGAGCGCCACATAGGCGGGCAGGCGTTCCAGGAGGGAGAACAGGCGCCGGCGTTCCGACTCGGATTTTTCTTCGGCCTGCTTGCGCTGGGTGATGTCGATGAGCACGCCCGCAATACGTCCGGCGCTGTGCGGCGCACGCAGGCGCGTCCCTCTGGCCAGCACCCACAGGATGTCGCCATGCGCATGCAACAGGCGGAATTCACTGTCAAAGTAGGGTATCTTGCCAGCCAGGAAAGGTGCCAGCC
Organism: Desulfovibrionaceae bacterium; assembly: GCA_050251715.1. GTDB lineage: Bacteria > Desulfobacterota > Desulfovibrionia > Desulfovibrionales > Desulfovibrionaceae > JBFWMG01. Next base: position 141,759 of record JBFWMG010000008.1, read on the forward strand.
GCGCCTTGAACAGCGGGTGGTCGTCCGGCAGAATGCAATCGAGCCATTCCGCCAGGGTGGAGGGGGGCGCGCCCAAGGGAATGCCCAGATGCTCCGCCAACCGGGGGTCGAAGGTCACCTCGCCCGAATCGATATCCCATTCCCATGTCCAGATGCCGGGCAAAGGGATGCCTTGCCCTAGCGTGGGACGTCGTTTGCTGCGGGTTTGCCGCGCGGGCTCTGTGCTCTTGGCGCCGGGGCGTTGCTTTGCGGTCATGCGGGCTCCTGCGCGGAGTGTGTTCGTTTTCGCACACAACGTCAAAATATTTTTTGGTTACGGGCGGTGAGGGTGGGGCGGGCGCGTTGCGAGTCCGTGATCGGATGCCGCTGGGTGGCAAAATGAAACAGCCGCAGGCCCGAGGAACCCCCGAGATTCGGAATGGCGCTGTTTTATTCGGTAATCCAGCGAGTTATAATGACATTGACTGACGGGGGCCGCTCTCCGTCCTTCTTCTGGAGACGATTCGCATGATGACAGTAGTATGTTTTTATTACCTGATGGGCAGTGGAAAATGGAGATGAAACGCCCGGCATCCCTGGAATAGGGATTGACATAAACAGCGGAAAGCATGTAAGGGTTACCCAAATATGTGACTTGCAGGGGGTCCATTTTGAAAAGAATACTTGCTGCGCTTATGGTGTTTGTGTGCATGGGTTTCGGACTGGGCGCCGCCCAGGCCAAAACCTTGGGAGAATTGCTCCCTGAACTTTTGGCAAAGCACGAGAGGGTCAAATCCTCCGTTCAGGCCGTGGAGTCCGCAAAGCAGCTGAAACGGGTTGCCGAAGCGGCCATGTATCCTTCCGTGTCCGTGACCGGCGACTTCAGCCGTGAGGAAATTTCCAAGCCGGCCGTGGCGACGCGCAGCACGACCATCTACAACCGCAACACGCAAACCGTGACCGTGAACCAGTTGTTGTACGACTTCGGTTCCACGGATTCGGCCGTTGCCGTGCAAGCCTCGGCCGTGTCCATTGCCGAGGCCAATCAGGAACTGCTGAAGCAGGGACTCATTTTTGAAGGCGTGGTGGCGTATCTGGAGGCGCTTAAGGCCTATCGCAAATTGCAGACCGACCGTGACTCCGTGACCAGCCTGCGCAAGCAGGTCGGCCTGGAGCAGAAGCAGGTGGACAGCGGCGCGGGCCAGATCCAGTCCGTGTTGCAGGCGCAGCAGCAGCTCACCGCCACCCGCGCCCGCCAGGTCGGCAACGAAGGCGCCCTCATCAATGCCGGCCACACCTATCGCAAGGTGTTCGGCGAGGGCGTGACCGAAGAGGAAGTCAAAGACTTCAAGCGTCCGCCCGCGCCCTTCGACATGCTGCCCACTTCCCTGGAAGAGGCCGTGGGCATCGCCAAGCGCGATAACCCGCAGCTGATAATGTCCAAGTTGCTGCTCGACCAGACCTCAAGCCAGTTGGAACAGGTAAAGGCCGGCTACTACCCGACCTTCAACGCCTATGGCGACGTGAAGCGCAAGGAAAACGACGCGGGCACTCCGGGCGAGCGTGTTGACAACGAACTTGGCATCAAATTCTCCTGGCTCGCCTATCAGGGCGGCGCCACCCTGGCCACCGAACGCGCCACCATGGCCAACCTGCAAAAGGCCAAGTACGACCTGTACGACGCCAGCCGCACTGTCGAGGAAGCCGTGCGCAGGGCGTGGCAGACCCTGTTGACCTCGCGCGACGTGGCCGCCATCAACAAGGAAAACGCCCGGCTGGCAGGACGCTATTTGGAACTGGCCCGCCAGGACAAGAAAATGGGCGGCCAGACCACCCTGCTGGAAATCCTGCTCAACGAAGTGAACTACGCCACGGCGCGCGCCGAGTCCGTTTCCGCCGAGATCGACACCCTGACCTCGGCCTACAACCTCATGAATTCCATGGGGCGGCTCAACGTGGAGATGTTCCAGTAGACAGCCCTCCCCCCCTGCAATGCAAAACGCGCCGACCTGTGTCGGCGCGTTTTTTTTTGAGGGGGGGGGCGTTGCGGCCCGCGTGTTGTCTCTGGCCGGTGCGGCGGGCCGCCCCACCGCCTCGCCTGGCGCGCGCATGGGCGCGGCCTTGCGGCTACAGCAAGGTGAGATCCCAGTTGAAGGTGCTGGTGCGGGTGGGGGCTTTGCCCATGCGGGGGCGCGCCTCCATGAGCCGCACAAAGAAGACGTAGCCCGCCTTTTCCAGCTCCGGCCTGTGCGGCGTCAGATCCATGGGCCAGGCCGGGTAGACCCAGGTGTTCTGGCCATAGGGCTTGGTCCAGAACACTTCCTTCTTGGGGCTTTCCAGGGGCTCGTCCGTGGCCACGGAGGTGGGCGCCACGCGCGAGATGGCCATGGGCCATTCGCCCTGGAGCACCATGCCCAGCGGCAGGGGGCTTTGCCCGGGCAGGGCGAGAAAGTCCTCGCGGCCCAGTTCCGGACTCACGATGGCCGCGCCAAAGCCCTGCTCGCGCAGCACGTCCACGGCCAGGGCGTTGGTCACGTTGCAGAAAGGACCGGCGGTCAGCTCCAGGGTGCGCACCTCGGGGAACAGGGCGCGTTGCCACGGGGCGTTGCATACGAACCGGCGCGCGCCGTCGCGCACCACGCCATGCACCAGTTTTTCCCATGCCTCCTGTTCGTTGGGCCAGATGACCGGCGGCAGCCACCACCAGATGCGCTGGTACAGCGTGCGCGACATGGCCTTGACCGAGCCCTGCGACAACCACAGGCCAAGGCCGGTGCGCGGTCCGGACTTGCCCTGGGGCAGGCGGCGCATGACGGTCATGTCCGTGGCCGGGAAGTTGCGCGCGGTGCCGGAGACCGGACGGGGCAGGCGCAGGGAGGGCGCGATGTCGCGTTGCTCCGGGGCGGGCATGGCGGCCATTTCCTTTTCCAGCTGCGCCAGCATGGCGGCCAATTCGGGTTCGCGGCGGTCGATGAGCAGCACCAGCGTGCCGGGCTTGGGCTGCTTGTGGGGCGGAAAGCGCAGATCCAGGCGGCCGCCCTTGGGCGTGCGGCGCGTGACCTTGACGGTCCGGTGCCACGGGTCGTCCTCGCCGCCCACGCGCAACAGGTCGCCGGGCAGCAGTTCGTAGCGGGGCTTGATAAACGCGGTGGCCTTGTCGGGCGGCGTGGCGATCTTGCCCACCAGCAGGCCGGAGCCGGTCTGGGCGTCGGGTGCGGTGGGATTGTGGGGGCGCTGCGGCAAGAAGGTGTAATGCGTGGACTCGCGCCCCAAGGCCTGGGCCAGATAGTCCATGGCCTGTTTCTTGGCCTGCGGATCCGTGGGATTGTCGCGCAGGAGCTTGTAGGCCGAGGTCACGTAAAAGACGTAGTGCGCTCCCTTCTTGCGGCCTTCGATCTTCCACGCCCGCACGCGCGGCGTGTCGAGCAGCGCCTTGACCAGCACGTCGAGGCCCAGGTCGCGGCAGGAAAAGAATCTTGCCTCGCGTCCCTTCTGGCGGTAGACCCGGCGGCAGGGCTGCACGCACCGCCCGCGCAGGCCGCTTTTGCCGCCCATGTAGCTGGACCAGTAGCAGCGCCCGGACACGCTGTAGCACAGCGCGCCGTGGATGAACGCCTCCAGGTCCAGGCCTTCCGGGCAGGCCGCGTCCATGGCCTTGATCTCGTCAATGGTCAGCTCGCGCGGCAGCACCACGCGGCTCACCCCCATGTCGCGGATGGCGGCCAGCCCCGCCGGGTGGCTGACGTTGGCCAGGGTGGAGAGGTGTATTTCGCCCGCGAACCCCGCCTGCCGGGCCAGGTCCACGGCGGCCAGGTCCTGCACGATGAGGGCGTCGGGCCGCACGTCGCGGCTCAGTCGGGCGATGAGCCGCGCCGCCGCGTCCAGGTCGCCGGGCTTGATGAGGGTGTTGAAGGGCACATAGGTCTTGCAGGATTTGCGGCGCGCCAGTTCCGCCAGCTGCGCCAGCTCCTTGACGGAAAAGTTGTCTGCCTGCATCCTGGCGGAGAAGTGCTTGAGTCCGGCGTAGACCGCGTCGGCCCCTGCGGCCAGCGCCGCGAGAAAGGCCGTGGGGTCGCCCGCCGGAGCGAGTATGTCGGGACGTGTGGTCATGGTGTCTGCTGCTTTTGGGTGAAAGGTCGTGCGGCGGCGCCGCCCCGCGTGTCCATAGTGCCATGCGGGGCGTTGCCCCCGCATCCATACATAACAGATGGAAGGGCTTCTGGGAATGAGCAAACCGCGTTGCGCCGACGTACACGTATTGGATGTAGTGCCCTTTGGTCAATCGGATGATGGGCGCGGATGTTTTGCCCTGTCGTTGGAATCGCCGGGCTGGGAGGACTGGGCGCCGGGCCAGTTCGTCATGGTGCGCGCCCCTGGATGGGGGCTTGAGCTGTCGTGGGGCCGGCCTTTTTCCATCAGTGACGAGGGCGATGGCGTACTGCGCCTCTTTTTCCAGGTCGTTGGCCGGGGCACGGAGCGGTTGTCCCGCCTGGCCAAGGGCGACCTGGTGACGGTGTGGGGGCCGCTGGGCAACGGGTTTGCCGTGGAGCCGGACACGCCGACCCTGATGCTGGCGGGCGGCATAGGCATCGCGCCCTTTGTGGGCTACGTGCGGCGCCACCCCCGTCCGGAGCTGCTGCACCTCGTCTTCGGCCATCGCATCCCCCTGGCCAGCTATCCGTATGACGCCATTGCGGGGCGGGCGCTGTCCGAACATTTCCGGGAAAAATCTCCCGCCGACCTGACCGCGTTTCTGGCCACCCTGCGCGAGCGCATGGCCTCCTATGCCGCCTCGGCCGCCACGGGCGGGCTGGCCTTGGCGTGCGGGCCGCTGCCCTTTTTGCGCACGGTGCAGCGCTATGCCGCCGAACTGGGCGTGCGTGCGCAATTGTCCCTGGAAAACCGCATGGCCTGCGGCGTGGGCGCATGCCTGGGGTGCGTGTCGCCCGATGCCAACGGCAACCGCGTCCAGGTGTGCACGCATGGGCCGGTGTTCTGGTCCGACCGGATTCAGCTGACGGAGGGAGGTTAGATGGACATGCGCGTGGCCCTGCCCGGACTGGCCCTGAAAAATCCCGTGCTCACCGCCTCGGGCACGTTCGGCTACGGCGTGGAGTTCGCCCCCTACGGCGATCTGCGCAGCCTGGGCGGCATCGTGGTCAAGGGCTTGTCGCTCAAGCCGCGCCAGGGCAACCCCATGCCCCGCGTGGCCGAGACCGCCTGCGGCATGCTCAACGCCGTGGGCCTGCAGAACATGGGCGTGGAGGCCTTTGTGCGCGACAAGCTGCCCAGCCTGCCATGGCGCGAGGTGCCCATCATCGCCAACCTCTACGCCTGCGCGCCGGACGAGTTTGGCGAGCTGGCCGCGTTTTTGGCCGGTCACGAGGGCGTGGCCGCGCTGGAGGTCAACATCTCCTGTCCCAACGTGAGCCAGGGCGGCATCCTGTTCGGCCAGGATCCGCGCATGGCCGCCGCCGTGACCGCCGCCGTGAAACAGCGCGCAGGCAAGCTTCCGGTCATCGTCAAGCTCAGCCCCAACGTCACGGACATTGCGGCCATTGCCCGCGCCGTGGCGGATGCGGGCGCGGACATGCTGTCGTGCATCAACACGCTTTCGGGCATGGCGATTGACATTTTCACACGAAAGCCCATGCTCGCCAACGGCATCGGCGGCCTGTCCGGACCAGCCATCAAGCCGGTGGCCGTGCGCTGTGTGTACCAGGTGTGCCGGGCGGTTTCCGTGCCGGTCATCGGCATAGGCGGCATCAGTTCGCCAGAGGACGTGATCGAGTTCGTCATGGCCGGTGCGCACGCCGTGCAGGTGGGCACGGCCACGTTCCAGCGCCCGGATTTCGCCTTCCGGCTGGTGGAGGCGTTGCCGCCGCTGCTGGAGCGGCTGGGCGCATCCAGCCTGGACGAACTGCGGGGTACGGTGCGTCTGGGCTAGCGCATGTTGGCATTGAAACAATGCGAGGATTTGAAATAATGAAGCATTATTTCAAAAAAAGCATAAGAGCATCGCATCCTTTTCAAAGTTAAGATGCGCTAAGGCGCCTCCCGCCGTCCCCATCCGCGCCACCGCGCCATTTCCATCCTTTTCAGCGGCGGCCCATCCGCCGTGCGCATCAACAAAAAAAGTCCGTCCGTGGCAACCACGGACGGACTTTGTGCGTGCGGGGGCAGCGAGCTACTGCATGGGGCTGTCGTCCTCAAGGGACGGGGTCTGGTGCGCCTTTTCAAAGTAGCGTTTCACCTGGTCCGAGTTTTTCCATTCCTCGTGCAGGCTGACCCAGGTGGTGAAATCAAGGAACGTCTGGTCCAGCTGCTCCTCATGGCTCTGCACCCAGGTGTTGAAGAGGTGCATGCGCATGCGGAACTCGTTGCTGTCCAGGACGGCGGGCACAAGTCCTTCGCGGTAGATCGAGCCGTCCAGCTTGCGCACGACGTATTCGCAGACCGTGCGCATGGACGTCTCGTAATCGATCTGCTTGTGGTTGAAGAGTTCGACCAGATCGCTGTAGACGGGATGGATTTCCTGTATCTTGGCAAGCGCCTCGTCCGGCACCTCGATGTAGAGCGCGTCGTCCCGTTCGATGACGAAATAAAAACGCAGCCAATTTTCAAATTGCATGATCTCGGTGACGTCGGTCACGGCATCGTTGAAAGAGCGTTGCATGGCGTTCCCCTGTGTACGGTGTGGTCTGGGGTATGTAGTGGCCGCGCGGCGGTCCGTCAAGTGTGCAGGTGGCAGGCGGCAAAGCGGCCGGGCTCCACGGCGGTCCACTGGGGACGGGTGTGGGCGCACACGGGCATGGCGTGGGGGCACCGGGGATGAAAGGGACAGCCTGGCGGTGGCGTGAAGGGACTGGGAATGTCGCCCGAAAGCCTGGCGGACGTGTTGCGTTGCGTGGGATCCGGTTTGGGCAGGGCCGCAAGCAGCGCCTGGGTGTAGGGATGCAGCGGGGCATGGTGGATGGCGTGGGCAGGCCCAAGTTCCACCAGCCGTCCCAGGTACATGACCGCCACGCGGTCGCTGATGTGGCTGACCACGGACAGGTCGTGGGAGATGAAGAGATAGGTGAGGCCAAGGCGGTGCTGCAGGTCGCGGAGCAGGTTGAGCACCTGCGCCTGGATGGAGACGTCCAGGGCCGAGACCGGCTCGTCGCACACCACGAGCGAGGGGCCGAGGGCCAGGGCGCGGGCAATGGCCACGCGCTGGCGCTGGCCACCGGAAAATTCGTGCGGGTAGCGGTGCGCGTGTTCGGGTTCCAGGCCCACCCACTCCAACAGTTCCCGCACGCGGTCCAGCCGTGCGGCGCGCCCCATGCCATGGACGGCCAGCCCTTCACCAATGGCGCCGCCCACGGTTTGGCGCGGATTGAGCGAGGAAAAGGGATCCTGGAAGATCATTTGCGCCTTGCGCGGCAGGTCGCGGACGCGGGCCGCGCCGCCCTGCCACAGGCTGGCGCCCTGGATGCGGATATCGCCGGACGTGGGTTGCAGCAGGCGCACGGCCATGCGCGCCAGCGTGGATTTGCCGCAGCCGCTTTCGCCCACCAGCCCCAGGGTTTCGCCGGGGGCGACGGCAAGGCTCACGCCGTCCACCGCCTTGAGCAGGGATGGTTGCGGGTCGAAGAGTCCCTGTTTGACCATGAAATGGCGATGCACATCGTTCATTTCCAGGACAGGGACGGAGCTGCCGGGCGCGGGTGTGGGATCGGAAAAGGCCATGGCTCTCTATAGGGAGCGCGGGTCACTGCCGTCAAGGCTGGGCGTGCGTGGTCCGTCCAGGGGGAGCGTGCGCAGCAGCGCGGCGGTGCGCGGGGCGGCAAGGGCGGACGCGGGCGCGGCGCGCAGCCGCGCGGCAAGGGCGCGCAGGTCGTCAAGGGTGTCCACATCGCGCCAGGGGGGGAGCAGGACCAGTTGGGCGGCGGATCGTTGCAGCCGCGCGCGGGTGAGGGCGTATACCTGGCCGGTGCTCCAGGGCAGGGCGTCGAATGTCTCCGGGAGAAATTGACCGGCCTCGAAGCCGATGCAGAAATAGCCGCCGTCCTGCGCGGGCGCGAGCACCGCGCCGCCCGCACCGGCCTGGAGCGCGTCCAGCCCGGCCCGCGCAATGGCGGCGGGCAGGTCGGGGATGTCGCTGCCGATGCAGATGGCGCGGGCAAAGCCGTCCGCAAAGGCCGCGTCAAAGGCATGGCGCATGCGTTCGCCCACATCGCGCCCATTCTGGACATGGCACGGCGCATCCGGCCCGAGCCAGGCGGCGACCTGCTCCGGCCCGCCGCCGTGTTCCGGCGCCACGCACACGCGCACCGTGGCGTCCAGGCCGCGCAGGGTGTCGTACATGTCCCGCGCAAAGGCATCGTACAGCGCGGCGGCGCTGGCCGCGCCCAGGGTGGCGGCCAGCCGGGTCTTGACCGCGCCGGGCACGGGCGGTTTTACGAAAAAGAGCACGCAGTCCGTGGCGCGGCGGGAGGGTCGGACCGGGGCGGCCGGGGCGCGCCCGCCCGGAGAGGACGCGGCCGGATCGCGCCCGCCCGGAGAGGACGCTGCCGGATCGCGCCCGCCCGGAGAGGACGCGGCCGGATCGCGCCCGCCCGGAGAGGACGCTGCCGGGGCGGCCGTGTGGGGGCGGTAGCAGCGGGCCAGGCGTTCCGGCGGCGCGCCGCAGGCGTACAGGGCGCGCAGGGCGATGTTGCGCAGGCTGGCCCGCACCACCCCTTCCTTTTCCCAGCGCCGCGCCGAGGTCACGGCGGGCGCGTCGAGCACGCAAATGGCCTGGCCCGCGCGGCGCAAGCGGCGCATGAATTCCACGTCCTCCATGAGCGGGATGGCCGCGAACCCGCCCATGCGCCGGAACAGCGCGGCGTGGGTGAAGATGGCTTGGTCGCCGTAGGGCGTGCGCGTGAGCCGGTTGCGCAGGGCCGCGACGCGGATGAGCGCGCGCAGCAGGGGGTCGGGGCTGTCCACGCGCAGGGAAAAGGCTCCGGCGGCAAAGCGCGGCGCGCCGTCGGCCCGCGTGTGCGCCATGGCCTGCGCGGCCCGTACCAGGCCGTCCGGCGGCAGCCGGGTGTCGGCGTGCAGAAACAGGAGGATGTCGCCCGAGGCATGGGCCGCGCCCGCGTTCATTTGCCGCGCCCGTCCCGGCGGCGCGGCCACGCGCACCACGTCTTGGCCCTCCACGTCCAGGCACTCGGCGGTCCGTGGGCGCAGGGCGGCCAGGGTGTCGCCCGCAGCATCGGCCACGACGATCTCCTTCGGGCCGGGGTAATGGAGAGCCCGGACATGGCCGACAAGGGTATTGATGTCCGTTGCCTCGTGCAGCACGGGGATGATGACGGACAAGGGCGGGGTGGATGGCGTGGACATGGGCGGGCCGTTGTTGACGTTGTCGGATGAAGAGGTCATGACCGATTTTTCAGGAATGATAAAGGGCGCTCCGCGTCCGGCACGGAGGTCATGTGCGACGCAAGGACAAGGAAATCGTGGAACGGGAGGAGATGGAGGCCGTGCTCGCCAAGGGGCATGTGCTCCATTTGGGGATGTGCGCGGCCAACGAGCCGTATGTGGTGCCCATGAACTACGGCTGGAAGGACGGAAGCGTGTACGTGCACTGCGCGCCCAAGGGCCGCAAGATGGACATGCTGCGCGCCAACCCCACGGTCTGCTTCGTGGTGCTGGGCGGGCATGCCGTGCGCATCGAGGCGTCGGGCAAGGCCTGCGCTTTCGGCATGCGCTATGAGAGCGTCATGGGCGTGGGCAAGGCCGAAGAGGTGCTGGACCGCCATGAGAAGGAGGCGGCCTTTGCCTGCATTGTGCGCCAGTGCACGGATGCGCCCTTCCACCTGTCCGCCGATGGCGTGGACACCACCGTGGTGTTGCGTATCCGGCCCGTGCAATTGACCGGGAAGCGTGATGCCAAATGAACACATACTTGCCCGATGCCGCAAGTTGTGCCAATGCTGTGCGCAAAAGTATCCGCAGTGCTGTCGCGCGGCTTGAGCGCCCAGCTGCTGCCGGATGAGGAACCCCATGGCCGAAGCACCAGCCTATTCCATACTAGTAGCCGACCCGAGCGCGCCGATGTTGGGCGTGTTGCAGAAGATAGTGGCCGGGGCGTGCCCCGCCGCCGTCGTCACCTCCACCGATATGGAGGCGGCGGTCGCCGCCGTGGCCTCGGGAAGCGTGCAGTGCGCCATTGTGGACTGGGCGTTCATCGAGGCCAACGATTTCGCCCTGGTGGGGCGGCTGCGCGACGCGGCAAAGGGGCGGTCGCTGCCCTTGCTGGTGATGCTCGGGGGCGTGGAGCAGGACAAGATCCTCAAGGCGGCGCGGGCCGGGGTGCGCCATTTCATCGTCAAGCCGTTCCGGCCTGAGGCGTTGCGGGCCAAGCTGGTGGAGGCGGGGCTGGTTTTTGACGCCGGCACCCCCCGGCAGGCGCCGGAGACCGCTGCGGCCGACGATCCCGCCGTGCGCGAGATCAAGGCCAAGAAACTCTTTGCCAAGGGGTTCGAGTTGTTGCAGCGGCGCAAGTTTGCCGACGCCGCCACATTGTTCCTCAACGCGGCCAAATTGCAGGAGGCCTTTCCCGAGGCGTACAAGGGCGTTGCCGAGGCCATGAAGGGCAAGGGCGACCTGGCCGCGTCGCACCAATTCCTGACCAAGGCCGCCGAGGCCTATGTGGTGCAGGGGCGGGCCGCCGAGGCGAAACAGCTCTACACCGACCTGTGCAAGGCCAATCCGGCCACGCACAACCCCTTCAAGACCGTTGGCGCGGCCCACGCGGCCCAGGGCGACCACGCCAAGGCGGCGGCCTGCTACGAGGAGGCGGTGGCCATAGCGCCCAAGGACACGGAGGCGGTCATGGGGCTGGCCAACGCCGCAGCCAAGTCGGGCGACAAGGAACGGGCCGTGACCGTGGTGCGCGCCGCGCTGGAGCGGGGCTGCACCGTGCCCGAGGCCACGGACCTGTACAGCGACCTGACGGGCAAGGACTGGTTTATGGAAAGCGCCGCGGCGTCGGCGGAAAAGCTGCAGGTTCTGGAACATGCCAAGCCCGCCACGTTCGAGGAAAAACGCCAGTTCCCCCGCATGCCTCTGGCCGATTATTTTGTCCAGGTGGAAGGACGCGGCACCCTGTTGCAGGTGGTCAACATCTGCCAGGGCGGCTTCTCCTTCAAGGCGCCGGACGGCGGGTTTGCCGTTGGTGCGGCGCTTCGTGTCGACCTGGTGGGACATGAAACCGTGAAGATCAAAAAGATCGAGGTGACGGTGCGCCATGTCGACAAGGGCATGGTGGGGTGCCAGTTCAAGGGATTGGACAAGAAGCAGGCCAAGTTGCTTGAGGCGCTCATGGTCCAGGAGCGGCCCATTGGCTTCAAGCTGGACGGCAACGTGAATTTCGACATCCCCATGATGTAGCCCTGGCGAGTGCTTTTGCCGTCACGAAATCTCCGCGTCCATGCCCGGGGCCAGGCTGCGGAGAATCCTCCATGTATCCCGGTGTTCCTTTTTTGACACCTTGCGGCTCACGGCGTCTGGTGAACCGCCCTCCATGCCCTCGTCCTCAGACAACAAGGCCGCCCGCCTGGGGACCGCGCTTGTCCCAACCGTATCCTTTTCCCTCGTCAGCAGTCTGCCTGGGGAACTTGCTCATCCTAACCGTATCTATCGCCCCAGCCAGCAGTTTTTGGGGAAAGAGAGAGGAGAGAGGAAGGGGGGCCGGGGGAAGGAGAGAGGAGAGAGTAAACCCCTTTTTTCGCCGAAAAAGGGGGTTTCTCTCTCCTCTCTCCATCCCCCGGATCTTTGTGTCGTCCG
>JBFWMG010000009.1:0-134295 GCA_050251715.1 Desulfovibrionaceae bacterium
GAAGTTGATGCGGAGGTTGGGAGGACTTTTTGCTCTTTTGGCCTCGCTGCTCTGCGGCGCTGGCTCAGGACGACGGCTCGGACTATCCGTCGAATAAAGAACAAAACGACTTTTTCAGACTCGACTAGATAGTCTTTTCATTTGCACCCCCACAAGAATACATGCTATTAAACAAAAAAAACACATGATTCCCCAGCTGTTAGTCCGGAGGAGATATGCAATATCCTGACGCTGCGATGATCACAGACTTTCTCCAATGGTTCCAGGCTGACGAGCACTCCAAATATGAAGATTACTATTCCGATACGATAACAAAAAACAACCTGTCGTCTTTGTCTAAACAAGACCTCATCGATTTTTTCTATGAATTCAAAAGAACTGGAGGACAAATACAAAGCCTTGGGTAGCGTACAGCACCGCAGTTCCGAACAACTATTGAGAAACAATATGATCTTTTCAGATCGTTTGTTCTTGAACCGTTTACAGAGGGATTTGATGCATTAAATTGGCTATCTCGAGTGTCCATGTTTGCACAATTCGGCCTTGGGCTGGCGACAATATTCCTAAACAGAGTTGATAAGTATAGTTACGCAATAGTGAATAATAAATCGAGTGACTCAACAGCACTTTTTGGTGTCTATGTTCCAACAGTGCTTCCAGGTCGATACTCTGTCATCCGGGATACAGAAGAAAAGCTAATTAATAAGTTTCCAGACTTAGACAACTTTTATAGAGCTGATGCCATGATGCATTTTCTTATGGCTGATGCACAGGGCAAGATATGGCAAGATAAACTCAGCAAAGCTAGTCAACGCAAATACTGGATATACGCACCAGGCCCTAACGCTGCATTTTGGGATGATTATGCAAAGAATGGTATAATGGGTGTCGGCTGGAATGAAATTGATCAAGATCTTACAGCATGCCAAAGTTTGGATGAACTACGCTCAATATTTGATGCAACATATAAAGGAAAAGAGTCTGGACAACAACTTAAGATGCTTTCTGATTTCCTCTTCACTGTTTCTGCTGGTGATATGGTGTTTGTAAAAAACGGACTTAGCACGATAGTGGGCTTCGGTGAGGTGACATCCGGATATTATTACGATGCAGAAAAGACGACATATCGACACAGAAGAAAAGCCACGTGGAGTAAAGTCGGTCATTGGCCTTTACCCACTGGCATGCAATTGCCACAAAAGACATTGACCGAAGTAAAGGCCCCAGCCCGTCTGCAAGAGCTGTTGGCCGTTATTGATGAATCGCCAGGAGGGCCTCCCCAGCTACTTCGCACAGCATATTCGCTATCTCAATGTTCTCAGGATACTTGCTATCCCCCAGATCGTCTGGAGCGATGGGTGCGAGCCATTCGTCGTAAACGACAGGCGGTCTTTTTTGGGCCTCCAGGAACAGGAAAGACATACATCGCTCAATTCCTCGCCCGACATCTTGTCGGTGATGGGGACGGCTTCGATGACCTCATCCAGTTTCACCCTTCTTATGCGTATGAAGATTTTATTTTAGGCATCCGACCAACGACCATGGATGGTGGCACTATCCGCTACGAGATGATGCCAGGGCGCTTCAAGGAGTTTTGCGACGAGGCCGCCAAGCGAAAGGGAATTTGTGTTCTCATCATCGACGAGATGAACAGGGCCAATCTTTCACGCGTTTTCGGCGAACTGATGTATCTACTTGAATACCGAGGAAAAAGCATCCCGCTGGCCGGAGGCAAGCAATTTGCCATCCCTTCCAATGTCATTATCATCGGTACGATGAACACTGCTGACCGTTCCATCGCGCTGGTAGATCATGCCTTACGACGGCGGTTCGCATTCCTGGCATTGTATCCCGACTATGAACTGCTTGAGGCCTATCATGTGCAAACAGGATTCGAAACGGATGGCCTGCGCAGTGTCCTTCAACGGATTAATGACCAAATCAAAGACCACAACTTCCATATTGGTGAGTCCTACTTCCTGCGAGAAGAGCTTGAGGAGGAAATTGAAGATATCTGGACAATGGAGATCGAGCCGTATCTCGAGGAGTTTTTTTTCGACCAGCTGGACTTAATCGTCCCATTCCGCTGGGCCGCAGTCAAGGACGACATCCTCACATGACCTGCGTCATAGCCCTGCGGGAATTCCGACAAGAGGTACTTGCGTCTGAAGCCCTTACCTATGGGCAGGCAATGGATATCTTGGAGCGTTTTTCAAAGCAGGTGAAAATTGAGTTCCCCTCACCGAAAACAGGTAATAAGTACACACTAAAACCCAAAGGATGGGTTGGCTACATTCCTCTCGGTCATGAACTGGGCCTAACCTTGGCTCCCAAGATCCCCTTGTGCAACCTCTTCGGCATGTGGGAAGTTGCATACCGAATGTCCTTCACTATTTTGCGGGGAATACAAGATGTCGAGAATGTTAGAGAATATTTTGAGCAACTTGCGCTAATCCTTGCCCGAAAGATTATCGACCGAACCCGGAAGGGCCTCTATCGGACGTACATCGAAAATAGAGCCTGCCTGCCTTTCGTGCGAGGGCGCATCGATGTCACTGCCAGCCTACGCCGTTTCGGCCGGACATCCCTACCATGCCACTATCAAGACCACACCCCAGACATCCTCGATAATAGGCTCCTGGCATGGACGTTATGGAAGATAATTTTCAGTAGGTTGTGCTCCGACACTGCGCAATCTACATTACACAAGGCCTTCCGCAGCATAAACTCCATCGTCACGACGGAGCCCTGCACAGCTCTTGACTGCGATGCGGTCATATATAATAGACTCAACGCAGATTACCAACAAATGCATGCGTTATGCCGTTTCTTCCTCGACCAGACCGGTCCCACCCACCGCACGGGCCAGAGTGAAATGCTTCCTTTTCTCGTCGATATGGCAAGATTGTTTGAGATGTTCGTCGCCGAATGGATGAAGCGCCACCTTGGGGAAAAATATTACCTGCGCATCCAGCCAACTAAAAATCCAACCGGCGAGCCAGATCACAAATTCCGGCCTGATATCGTCCTATACGATGCCTTAACTGGCAATGCTGTCTGCGTGATTGACACCAAGTACAAAGCCAGCACTAGGCCGACAAAAGCCGACATCTCCCAGGTCGTTACTTATTCGGAATTGTTCGAATGCCGCCATGCTGTTCTCGCCTACCCGGTAGCCATTGACAATCCAGAGCACATACACATAGGCCGGACGACCGTAAGAACAGCCTCCTTTGACTTGGACGGGGATCTTGAGAAGGCAGGTGAAACCTTCCTCGCCTCGGTCATTCGGCTGGTGCATCCATCCCCTTTACTAGGAACGCCGAACGTAACATCGCTCGGTGCATTATAAGTTTTTTTGGCCCGGCGTATCGCAACCGACGAAGTAGGCACAGCGTCCCTTTCAGGCTGTGTGGTGTGTAGTCTGATCCATTGCTGACGACAACACAGTGCGCACCCAGGGGTGGAGGAACATTTCGAATTTGCACTCATTCTCTAGAGAAAGTACGCTATTTAATAACAACGTAAAATGACTTTAATTATACAGAATCTTCCTTTTCACAGATAGCGAAAAAATAAGTAGGCCTCGCACTTGGATTTACCCAAATGCGAGGCTATTACCTCCGTCATCTCGCTAACACGCTACCCTACACCTCAAACTCCGTCCCGCAGGTGTTGCACCTGTAGCGGCAGATGATGTGTCGGTCGATGCGCTCGCCGATCTGGTGTCCGACAGCTGCACCGGCCAGAAAACCCGCCAGGGCACCGGCCAGGCTCCCGACCACAATGCCGATGCCGGTCCCCACCACCGGAACGACGGACCCTATGGTGCCGCCCACGACCGCACCGGAGCCTGCTCCGGCATAGCCGGTGGCGGCTCCGGCCACACCGCCCACGGCGGTGCTCACCTTCCGGACGGTGTTGACCAAGATGACATGTTCCGACTCGCGACACGACGGACAACGCGGTTTCTCTTTCATCGCATTCCTCTCTTGTTGTTCGGGTTGCAAAGGGCGTGGCCAAAGACCTGGAACATGGCCGGGGCGAGCGCCCGCATGTCCAGGATGTTGATGCTGTTCGTAGGGATGAGGTCGGTGATGGACGCGGCGTCGATGCCCAGGCCATAGCATTCGATCCCGGCCTGTCGCGCGGCGTCGAGCCCCTGCCTGGCGTTCGCCGTATCGTCGGGGTCGCCGTCCGTGATCACGAGGAGCAGCTTGCGCTGTTCCGGCAGGGGGGCCAGTTCCAGAAGCGCCCACCACAGGGCTTCGCCCATGGGGGTGCATCCCCTGGCCTTGAGGTTGAATCTGACGTGCACGGACTGGCCGTGCCGTACCAGCGGGGCGACCGCATGCTGGGTATCGCCCTCCTGGTCCGCCGGGAACGCCGAGACCGCCACGTTGACGCCAACAAGCTCCAGAGTTCGGGCCACCACATGGCAGACCCGCCCGGCCAGGCCGATGCGTCTGGCCATGGACCCGGAGCAGTCCAGCAGGATGTGCGCCGCCGTGTGCATGCCCGCGCGATGCCCTTGCCGCAGGAAGACCTTGGCGTCGTGCACGGCCAGGCGGTACAACCGTGCGGGCGCGATCCTGCCGTGCGTTGACGGCACGCAGCGGCAGGCCTTTTCCGCCTGGAGCATGCCCTGAAGCCGCGCCCGCATGCCCGTCGTAATCCGCCGGGCCTGGGAGAGTGCATCCGGATCAAGGCAGGCCACGTCCTTGTGGCCGGGAGTGGCCACGGCGATGCCGGGCCTTCCATGATCCTTTCCGTCCCGCGACATGTGCTCGAGCACATGCCCGAGCACGGTCGCCATCTCGTCCGGCAACGCCGCCTCAGGCGCAGCAAGCAGAGTAGCCAGACTGCCTTCACCTGAGGCCGCTACCGGCTGGAGTTCCAGCCGATCCCCATCAGGCGTTTCGGCTGCACCCGATTCCGGCTGTTCCGGTTGGCCCACCTCTCCTGCAGGATTGGAACGCGAACCGGCATCCCCTTTGGGATCATGCCGGTCCGCATCCGCCTGCTCCCGGATAGCCGCCACCACCTCGCGCGCGTACCGCAAACAGGCAGCCGAATCCGGACATGACACCCGCACGCGCTGGAGTATGTCTTCGAGCCTGGCCATCAGCTCAGGCCAGAACCCTTCGAGAACCCGCCGCAGTCTGTCGCACCGGATATCCAGGTCGGGCACGTCCCAACTGCGTACCTGAAGCAACAGCCAGTTCAGGAGCAGATGGGCCGGGTTCTGACTCGCCTCCTCCGCACGTTGCGCCAGGAACAATTGTCGAATCAGCCAGTGGAAATTCCGGCGGCAGCCCGGATAGTGGGCCGCCAACCGGTTCTCCACGCGCCAGTCCTCGAAGATGTTCCAGACGTGCCGCTCGAGCGCGTCCGCCCCTGCCAGGCAGCCGAAGTCCGTATGCCGTATATGGACGGACTCGTGATCCACATAGCCGCGCACCAACCCTTCGAACGTCGGGTCGGCAGTGACCGGCAGGCTTGGCAGATGGATGACCCGGCCATCGGTCCAGGCCGTGTCCCCGCCGATACGCACCTGGACGCCGTAGGAGCGCCCAAGCGCGTTGGCCACATGGGGCAGGCAGCGCATAAACGCATCGTGTCGCGCCATGTCCGCCCCCCTACCAGAGCCCGTAGCTGTCCAGTTGCACAGCCGGGGCATGCACGGGGTTGAAGGGAGCCGGGGCCATGGGCAGGGAGGCCTCCGCGTCCTCTTCCCCATGGTCTTCGTCCTGATCTTCTGCCACCAGCTCCTGCACGGGCAGCACAGGGGCCTTGAGCAGGCCCTTGAGGATCATGTCCGGGCTCTTGCCGTCCATGACCTTCTGGCCGTGCTCCACAAGCCGCTCGGGATCGCCGAGCAGGCAGACCAGCCCTTGGAGCATGACCAGTTCCCCGCCCTCGATCTTGCCGGTGTCCGGCAACCCGTCCAGCGCCGCCTCGATGAGTTCCACCACCGGGGCGACCCGGGGCTCAACGAAGCTCAGGCCGGACAGCTTGCGGTGCAGCGTGCGGATGGGTGAAAGCGCCTTGCGCGTGACTTCGGTCTTGCCCGCATAGCTCTTGTGCCATACCTCCCGCGCCATCCTGGCCACCTCGCCGAAGAGCCGGGCACCCAGGCCGCTCACCTCTTCCGCGAGCCCGGCCTGAGCCTCCACCTTCCGATCCTTGCGGGGCGGCACCACCCGGAACAGCTGCCAGCCGAAGCCCAACCGGCTGCGCACCTGGTCGACGTTGACCACGGAGCGTGCGATGACCTCCTCCCAGCCGGGGTTGTCCTGTATCCAGCCGCGCACCGCGTCGTCATAGCGGTAGAGGAACGCCTCCTTTGCCGATTGGAAGTCGTCCGCGATGGCCTGCAAGCCGGTCTGCACCCGCTGCACCGCCTGTTCGGGGATGGCCCAGCCGCCCAGGAACCGGACGCCGATCCGGTCCAGGAGCGTGACCGCTTTGCCCTTGAGCGTGCCGAAGATGCGCAGTTCCGCCGGATCGCAGATGCGCTTGCTGCCGAGCGAGGCCAGCTTTTCCGGCGGCAGGTTCGTTGTGCCGAAGTCGGACGGCGCGAGCTTCTTGCGCGCCGACCAGATGGCCACGTCCAGCCGCACCGCCACCAGTTCCTTGAGCACCGTGATGTCCGTCTGCATGATCGTCTCCTTTTGGATGAGGGTTGATTCAAAACGAGGAAGGGGAGCCGTGAGGCTCCCCTTCATGCGTCCATGGTCGGTTGTTCATGTGGTGGATCTTCCACCGTGGGAAACATGCGTTGGGCAAGCTCGTGGAGCATGGCCCGCGTTTCCCACGTGGCCCTGAATCCCAATGCCCGGTCCAGGGCGAAGCACACCGGCTGCACGCCCTGGTGCGCCATGGGCTGGTAGCGCAGGGTCAACGCTGCCCAGCGCAGCAGCGTGCGGGTGGAGAACGTGACCTCGATGGTCTCGCCCAACGGCGTGAGCGTGTCCCCGGAGCCGAGGAAAAGCCTGCGCACTTCCCCGGCGAACGCCACCATGGCCTTGCGGAGCTCCATGGGCAGCATGGGCGCGGTTTTGGCCAGGAGGTTTTCTTCCGCGTCGGGCGAGGGGTACCCCACCTCGCACAGCCAGAACCGGTCCATGAACGCCAGATTCTGGCGCAGGGTGCCCTGGTAGAGCCCGGTCTCGTCCGATCCGCCGTTGGTGTTGGCCGTGGCCACGAACCGGAACATGGGATGGGGATGGATCAGCTCCCCCCCGTTTTCCGGGATGCACAACGGGCTGCCGTCCAGGATGCCGTTCAGGCCCGAGAGCGTGGCGGGTTCGAGCAGGTCCAGTTCGTTGAGCAGGAACAGCCCCCCGTGCCGCATGGCCAAGGCCAGGGGGCCGTACTGGAAGGTCATGCGTCCCTGTTCCAGGCTGAGATGGCCGACCAGATCGCCGAACTCCATCCTGGCGTGGCCGGTCACATCCAGTACGGGATAATGGAGCCTTGCCGCCAGTTGCCGCACCAGGCTGGTCTTGCCGCTGCCCGTGGGGCCGAACACGTAGAGCGGTTCCGGCCTGCTCATGAACCAAACCACGATCTCCCGCATGGCGTCGTGGAACACGTAGTCGGGGTCGGGCTCCGGCGTGTACGCGCAGGGAGCGGCGAACCCGTGGATCATCCGCCCCGAGGCCTGGCCGCTGAAGACAAGGCCCGCATCCAGCTCCATGGGTTGCAGGTTGCCAAGTTCAGGATGCGTCATGAGTTCCCTCCTGTGCATCGGGTTGTGGTTGCGGGTTGCGTCCGAGGAAGAGCCGCGTGTACGGCTTGCCCGTGTCCGTGCACCGGGCGAGCATCCCGTCTCCCTCATGCGCTCCCAGTCCCTTGGCCAACTCGGCCTGCAGCAAGGCCCGGTTCAGAGTGGAGCGGCCCGGCATGGTCGCGACCTTGAACCGGTAGTCGCCCGTGGCCAGCCAATCGCCCGAGCCGGACAGCCGGGCATAGTGCGTCTCGATGCGTTCCTCCATGCCCTCGATCTCCTGGTCCAGGTCCTTGCGCTGGGCCTTGAGCGCGTCGAGGTGCCGCAGGGCGGCATCGCACTCCGGATCAAGGGCTTGCCTGGTGCTGAACTTGGGGCAGGACGCGTTGTGGTCGCACCAGTCGCAGAGTGGATGGAACCCGTGGCAGTATTCCAGGTCGTCCAGGTTGATGAGGCCGTTGATGTAGCGTTGCAGGTTGGTCCACAGATCCCCGGCCAAGCGCATGGCCAGGGCGTGCATGGCGTCGTCAGGCTGATAAGGGCCGAACGCCTTGGCCTTGGACATGGCCAGGCACAGCACCCAGCCTTCGCTGTCCACGCCCTCCGGAGAGGCAGGGAGCGTGATGTCGAACATGTCCTCCACGATCTCGGGGAACATCATGTCCGCGCGGATGATCGAACCATCCTCGTCGCGCAGGCTGAAGCATGGCTTGTCCCAGCAGGCCGCAAGCAGGCCCAGCTGACCGTAGAGCTGCATCTCGTAGGCCGGGTGCAACGTCTTGGGCAGGTGTTCGGTGCTTTTCAGTTCCAGCACGCGGATCGCGGGCCTGTCCCCGCCACCCACCAGGACGAAATCGAGGTGTGCGCGGATGGGCACCCGGGTCGCCTCGTGCTGGAGCGTGGTCTCGATGCCAAGTTGGGAGAGGGTCTGCGCGCCGTTGGCCATGAGCGCCTGGCACACGCCCCCCTCCAGCCAATGGCCGCGCTGCAGCACCAGCTGCCGGTTCAGGGCGGAACGTATCCGCTCTTCCGTCCCATCCGCGAACCACTGCGCTACCAGGTCGGGGGAACGGCCCTTTCCAGCCGCGTGCTTGTCCGCCACAGCGGCGCGCATGCACTGCATGGCCGTGCCCAGGTCGGACATGCCCACATACTGCGTGCGGTCGCCAAGCTGCGCCGCGCCGTTCGTTTCGCCATACCGCATCAAACCGCGCGCGATCTGGGCCATCAACGCCAGTTCCTTCCGTATGCCGCTCATCTGTACCTCCATAAACACAGAAGGCCCCTGGAGCGATCCAGGGGCCTTCTGCGCAGTCTGCGCTGCATGTTGTCGATCAGGCGGCAAGGTCCGCATACCGCCACCACACCTTCCGCTCAGGGTCCCACCGGAACCCGGCTCCCTTGAGCATCTCACGCTTGCCGCGCGTGTCGCCCGAGGCCGTGATGCACTCCCGCCCGTCCTGGGCGGGAACGCTCTGGTACTGCACCCCATCGAGCCGGGGCAACGACCTGGTCGGGGTGTCGGTCTGGGGGACACGATTCGGCGTCGCGGCCTGGGCATCGTCATCCAGTTCGGTCACGAGCCCGACCAGGGTCGAGAGCGCATAGCGCCGGGCATAGGTGAGCGCCGAACCGTAGCCCTGCGGGTCCGCCTTGGGCAACGGCATGACCAGCAGGGACGACTGCCATTCGCCCGATTCGGCGTGCACCAGCTTGGTCACCAGCCCCAGGTGTCCAATCTCCGCAGGCACCGGGTACTGAGAGACCCACACGCCTTGGGCGAGCAGCGCCTCGCGGCAGGTCTCCACGACCGAGTTCAGGGTTGCGTACCGGCTCTTGGTGAACGGATTCTCCCGGTCCTTCTGCGCTATCGGCAGCGCCTTATGCACATGGAGCATGGCCTTGGCCAGATGGGTGATTTCCGGAGAAGTGAAAGCTTGCATCTGCGTGGTACCTCCTTGAATTTTGGAAATGAGGGGGGGGCGGCAATCAGCTGTTTGGCAGCGACTGAGCTGAAAAACTCCTATAATTCAAGGGAATAATATATAGATAAGATTAGTTGAGTTGCGTGGGAGGGCAAGCACACCACAAGGGGAGCGCACATGGCGCTCCCTTGGTCATTTGTAAGGTCCTGGTGGACTGGGCCGGAAGCCAGCCGGACGGGTTTGGGGATATTTTGGGCCTACGCTCGGGATGATTCTAATGCGTTGGCCCCATGGCGATCTGCCTATCAGAGCCGCGTTTCAAGTTCCGACAAGCCCTTAATGTCGAAATCAAAGTGCTCGTCGCCACCGTCCCTGACAAAGTTTACGCGCTTTCCCTTCTGCATCCGGCGATAGGCCATTGCCAAGTTATCACCGTCAAATTGCTCCAAAAGCAGATGCTCTTTTTGTGGACTTGGGGTGGCCTGGAAACGAATCCAGCCGACCTGTTGTCCATCGACAAGGATATTGTACCTGACCTTGTCAGGATACTCGGCCGTGACCTCTTCCAGACTGCTCACAATGCCGACCCCGATGCAGATTGACGGAATGGATTCCGTATAATCGAGCACGAGCAGGTTACAGCCCATCCTTGAATTAGATTCCATACAGTCATCCGTAGCGATGCGGATGCACATCCCGTCGCGCCCCCGTACAGGCCCGATGACCGTCCAATCGCCGATGGTTCTATCCGGGGACGGAGGGCGTAGGAATGTGGTCACCTGCGCATCAAGATCAGTAGCTATTCGGTCTGGCGAATTACCTGCGGTGGCGGGTGGGGACTGCCTTTCCATGAGCTCGCTCGCCTGTCCTTTCGGTTGCGTTTTGCGTGAGGCGTCACCAACATTGAGAACCAAGCCGCCGCCAATGATGACGCCAATGACGATGCCTATGAGTTGCGGACCGCACATCCAAAACAGGCGCTGCTTGAGAAGACCAAAGAACCCGCCGGTTGTGAAAATGATGTCCGGCGCGGCCAGCCTTCGTAGAAGGTCAGCGATGAGGAAACCCACAAACCCCAACCCCGAGGCGGCGGCAACGCCCACGAGCTTCATGAAAAGCCCTGCATGGACGTTGGTGTTGCAAAACACGGCGACGATGCTGATGAGTACGCACAGGATGGCGTAGATAATGAGGTAGGCTTTTTTCCCTTGTTCCACTGATGGTCTCCTTTGATGACGATTCACTGAGCTTGCGCACCTATGGACGACGTTTAGGGGAACAGAAAAACACCTATCGGTATTAAAAGTCAACACAAAAGGGAGGCCATAGCGGGTTTCCGTAGAGAGATACCTCCCCCATTGTAGAGCAAAGCGGAGGCAGCATCTCGTGGAGAATATTCTGGAAGCAGTTGGAGCGAAGATTCGCATACTCAGGAAGGGAAGTGGCTTGAGCCAGCAAGCGTTGGCCGAACGTGCCGGGGTCAGCTACAAGTATCTTGGGGAGATCGAACGAGGTCAGGTGAGCCTGTCCGTTGAAATCCTGTTGAAGATCGCGCAGGCCCTGAATGTTCAATCCACTGACATTTTGGAGGAATCCGCAGTGGATTCTGTAAGGAGCAGGGCAGTCTTCATCATGGCCGAATTGCCGGAGAGCGAGCAGAAGCTGGCGGTGGAGTTACTTGAAGCACTGTTGAGGAAATGCAGGGGAGAGTGAATGACTTCAGCGAACCTCAGCCGAAGAAGCAGCAATACGCATCATCCTTGACCAAATTCAAAAAATCTTCAATCGTTCGCACAGAAGGACAGGGCTCATAGCCAACCCATTTCCCAGTCCCCCGCATCCAGTAGACCTTCCAGGCATTCTGGGCTTTGACATATCTCGTCTTGGCAATCGGGCTGTGGACCTTTTGTGCCGGATCAGCGAAGTGCGACCGTATCTCGAACAGCTCAACCGCCTGCTTCTTTGAATCGACCTCGAATCCCCATTGCAGCTTGTCATGGAGATGCGCCGGTGGTCCCTGCCGTTCGCAGAAATCCTTGAGAAGTCTTTCGTAGCGGTGCTGTTCGAATTCGCTGATCGCCATGTCTACCTGCCAGCTTGTCTCAATATAATGAACTTCAAATCGTGAAGGTGTGTCTCTACGAAACGAATGCTGGTTTTCACGTCACCGAGTGATATTGGAATCTCACAATCCTCCGCACTGACAATCTCCTCCCTTATCTCGGCCATTACCGCATCGTCTGTTTTCACAAATTCATCGTATTTGGCGGCGCACAGAGGACAAAGAGCCAGATACTGTGCTTCATGCTCCTTCGGCATATACCTTCTGGAGAGTACTTCTTTTTTCTCGAAGTAGTGCTTTCCATCGCGCTTCCGGAAGGGCATCTCCTCTTTGCATATCTGGCAGACCATTTGGTCGGCCTCATTTGTGTATTGGTTTCGGATCCATGTGGTCGGGTCAATGGCACCGTTGGTGGTTCGAACACTTCTTTCGCGTTTCTCGTATTCTTTTTCGGGCGCACCGGATAGTTGCTCGCCAAGGTACTCTTCACGCCTTTCAGGATTGGCTACCGACTTGGATGGAAACGTTGGTCGTTCTTTGCGGGCGGAGATCCTTTCCTCCAACTTTTTGAATTCCTCAGGATTCTCGTTCATTAGCCGTGCAACTTTCTCTGCTTCTTCCGACGAGTTGAAGCCCAACTCTTGTGCTGTTGCCTCTTTTTTTTTGTATTGCTCCGTTTGCTTTTCTTTCTCACGCTGCAACGCCAGTTTGCATTTCTCGGCATCTTGCCCAAACTCAAGTTCATGCAGCCAATCCCAGCCGGTTTGATACACAAATCCAGGTGGCAATTGTTCCGCCGTGGCATCTCGCGGACTGACGAAATCAACCCCTTCCCCTAATTTATTTTGGGGAACCCATTTAGCTTCTAACAAATCATGAACCAACGTCGACTTCACGATAGATCTATGTTTTGCATTCCTGCCGAAAAACGCTTTCAAGTATTGTGATAGACCATTATGGCATGATCGTATCATTGTATTCCAAACAAGTCTTGACTTCACTATAGATGGAGATGCAAGAAACTGTTTTAGCTTTGGTATAAGGTAATCGGCGTTAGTGCTGCCGGAAGTCCACCGATCTCCTCCATGGGAATTCAGATGATACCATTCAGGATGGGAATGAGGGACCTTAACACTCTTAACTGGCAGAGAGGTACCGGCCCCAAGCTTTTCAGCGAACTTGCCGAGAGCATTTGGATTTATGCCAAGCTTCTCATACACACGTGACAATGGAAAATGTTCGCCTTCCGCTCCAAGGATATCGTAGTAGGATCGCAGTCCCGTCTCCATAAATGGAGTGTCGAGATAAATCTCTTTTGGCCTCTTCCATTCGGCCCCGTTCCCTTCACCAATCATAAACAGAGATACTTCTGAGAACAGGCTTTTTCGACCTGCATTTTCCTTCAGAAACTTGATGAACCGCAATAAGTGTCTGTAATGGTCTTTGAGATTGGGGTGCTCAGATTTGAATAAATAGTTAGATTTTAGTATATATTCTATCTCTACCTGCTCATCCACTTCTCGCACGCCAATCGCTTCAAGGAATTTGTACGCTTTCTCGTTTTTTTCGTTGCCCGCGAAATAAGCGCTCTTCGCGACGCGAGGAAATTTGTCGTCGTGCTCAACCCCGTCAGTCGGGAAATAGCATTCGCCTCCCTTGCGATGGGTTCCATCACTGCAGCGAGCAAGATCAAGACCCTTGATACGGCCTTTCCGCTCCGCCGCCGCTGAATAAGGGATCCTTGGGGCGGCGTTGAGATAATCCATCAGCATCTCATATAAGATGTGATGCCATTTATCATCCTTGCTACCCATCCATTGCCTCAGAGCATCCCTGTTTAGCCTGCCCAACGCTCTTACGAATTCTGCGGCGTCCCATTGCTCAATACTGAGCATAGACAGGAAGTTGTCCTCCCGTTGATTTCGCTGGGGGGGATTGGATGCCCAGATCGGTGTGACATAGCCGTCCCCTAAAAGCATGACCATATCGTCGTCGCCGATTAGGTCTGAAAGGGCACGGGTGCTGCGGAAGATCCCAGATGCCGCAGCGTGATCGCCGCGCTTCATGGGGACCAGGTCCCTTTCCTTGAATTCATCAATCAGCCGGTCCATGATCGGTTGGTAGAATTCCGGCAAGTTGTCTTTGTCGTTGGGCAATAGCGCCAATGTGCGCACGGTCAGCAAGCCTTGATCGCGGATAGCGGACATCGATTCCGCCAGCAGGTCGGCTAGGTGGTCGCGCAACACGTTGTTTCCTGCGCAATCGCGGACACTGTCGCGCGCGACAGTCGAGGCGAAAGGCGCATGGAGATGGAAACGCAGGTTGGAGGTCTCTTTGTCCGCCGGAAAATAGATGCAGACGCGCCCCGGCTCCATCGGCACGAGTTCCCATTCGGGAATGGCAGCCGTGCCGCCGCTTTTCTTTTCCTTGGCTCCCGCTTTCGCTTCGACCGGCGTTAACCCTAGGGCGACGGCGATGCGACAAGATTTCACTTTTTGGCTCTCGTTCTCAGCCTCTTCGTCTTCAACCTGTGCCTCCTTATCGAACTTCATAAACCAGGTGGCCGAAGGGGCGAGTTCACTTGGCTGTTGCAGGCGAATCTCGAATCGGCTTTCGCCAAAATTGATTCGTTCAATATAGCCAAGAGATGAGTCGGGGAGAAGATATTCGATCTTGTGGATGTGCGTGAGGAAGAGCAAGGTCGTTGCTCCAAGAGACTTGAGCAGCCGTTCAATCTCGCTCCTTGCTCGCTGTGGTGATTTTTTGGGATTATTAAACGGCAGGATGAATCGTGTTTGACCATCCCTTGAGAAGGACTCGGAGACTCCTTCCAGATCCGGTACGACCATATCCCTAATCCTAAAATGGAGATCACCCGATTCGATTTCAGGCGAGTCCGTGTAGGCAAAGACCGCTTTGAAGCCAACGCCGAATTTGCCGATATTGGTTACGTCGTCCCGTTTGGCGCTGAATCCGATGCCGGTGATGGCATTGACATCCTTGAACTCGAAGAGTCTTTTACCGTTGTGCTCGAATTCAATTCGGTCTTCATGCAAGATGAACCGCACTTCTTGGGCGTGCGCGTCTTCGGCATTCTGTAGCAATTCATAAACGAAGTGGGCGTTATCCGGATAGAGGTCGGTGAGCAGACGTTTGAGGCCTGCTTCAAATCCGTTCTCTCGGTTTGCCTCGACCCATTTTCGGCGCTTTTCGGCTAGCTCCTTAATCGCTTGCCTCATTGTTCGTATCCCCCGGAAACATGAATCACGCCATATGCGACCGGACCGGCGACAATATCCGCTCTCTCCAAGGCGATATCCAATTCCTGGATTCGCCTTGCGTAATCCGCCTCTGCGGCGGTGATTTGAGACTGTCGCATTTTTTGAATCTTTTCGTTGGTCGCCTGGCTAAGCTGTTCTTCCACAAGAGCGATCCTCGCCCGGTGACTGGTGGACAGGCTCTCACGCCGATATTCGGCCAGTTCCTGGGTCTTTTGCAGGTGCCTGCTTCTGGCGTCGTTCCACAAGCTGTAATGTTGAGCATCCAAGGCATCCCAAACTGAAGCTTCAAATCTGTCTGACATGCCACCTGGACAATCCGCCGCACTCTCCAAAAGGCGACCAAGATGCTCGGTCACCATGGCGTTCGAGGCGATAGGCTTAAGCACCAAGTCCTCCCTGATGCCGTGAAAGCGCCACTGGTATATGGCGAATTCGTAGCGTCCAATAGGTATCTCGTTCGACGCAACCTCCAAATTGGTTATGACCCGCTGCTTGGTATCAAACGACAGGGCCGCCTGTTTGACCAATGGGTGGAGGGGCATGATAAAGGCGGCCTCGGGATGCTGCATGGCGCAATCAGACTCGAAAGTGATGGCCCAATGTGGACTCTCTCCCTTGAGCCAGTTTTCCCATTCGCGGTTAATAGACGTGTTTTGCCGGGGGAGCTGCTGAAAATCCTTTAAAAGGTAATTTCGGGATTCTTGGGCCAGCCGGAGGGTCTTGAACGGCTTTTCGCCCAGAATAAACTCCTGGTCTTTACCGCAAACGCGCTGCAGGTAAAGGGTCACCAGCCTGCGGAGTGAAGCCGGTGACAACCAGAAGCTCGCCGCGTCGGCAATTTCGCGATTCATCTGCTCTTGAGGGAGGCGAATGCCAAACAGCTCCGCTTGTTTTTGTTCCAGATCCTCCTGCTCTTGGAGAATCCGGATTTTATTGTCGGCCAACTGCTGGAGCTTACTTTTACGCTCCTCATCACTCAGCTCGTAATTTTCCGCGATGTTTTTGATCTCACGAGTGATTTCCCCGAGTATTTCCTCGCTCCCTCCCAAGGCGTTATTAAAGACACCGATGCGCACCAGACACCGCTCGTAGATATCCGCATCCACGGTTCCTGGAGTAATCAAGTTGACGATGGCGACGCTCTCACTCTTTTGTCCTTTTCTGTCGATACGGCCGATGCGCTGTTCAACCCTCATGGGATTCCAGGGGAGGTCATAGTTCACGATACAATCACAGAATTGGTAATCGAGTCCTTCGCAGCCAATTTCGGAAAACAGCAACAAATCAAGAGCATCTTCGTTCTCCCTGGGCAGTTCAAACCGGGTGCGAAGCACGACTCTATCTTCATCTGGGGTGTCGCCATGTACCAACCCAACGCGGAATCCATCCTCGCTAAGATGATCGAATAGATAACGCAACGTGTGCCGGAAGCTGCTGAACAACATCACTTTGTTATTCAGAAGAATTTGCTTGCCTTTGATTATATTTCGTAAAGCTTCAAACTTGGGATCGTTCGCATCCAGGGAACGAGCTGCCTCAAGGAGGCGCTGGATTTGGGCCTTGAAAGGAATGATGGCCTCATCCTCCGGCACCCCGGTATTATCCGCTTCCTCCCAAGACAGCTCATCAAGATGACGGTTGAGAATATCCTCAAGAAAGGGCGCGAGGCCCAAGAGGCAACTAGCAGCCTGCCGCCTGATAGTGGTCATCATGAACTTTACGTTAGCTCCATCGTGAATCTGACTGAATATTTCAGCCTGAATGCTCAACAGCTCATCGTGCAAATGCTGCTGAGCCGGAGTGAATGGCACGACGACCGTCTCGGGCTTCCTAACTGTGAAATCCCCAATGTCGCGGCGGCGGGTTCTGTTGATAATACCGGCGAAGGTGTGCATCCCCTCCGTGTCGGAGATCATACTTACACGCTCTTCGTGTGCAATCTCGCCCTTCAAAAGCTCGGAGCGGACCCGACAGAAATCAGGATTGTGCCTGAGTATGGCCTGGCCCCATGGCGTGGACGCCGCTTGATCGAGAGCTTCAATCGCCAGGTTTTGCCATTCCGGCGCTTGAGATCGCATCGCCGAAACCGCCTGATTGATAAACGGGTTCGGCTCAGCCATGTGCGAGAAACTCTCCTGGTCGATGATGAGATCGGGGCGGAGCGTATTCAGAAGAACAAAGAGATCGTTGCTGCCGAGCTGGATCGGCGTGGCCGTCAAGAAAACTACCGCTTCCGCGTGATCGCAGAAAAACTTCACGGCCTTGTGGCTGAACGTATCCTGGTTTCGGATGTGGTGAGCCTCATCGACAATAACCAGATCGAAGCGGGGTGGCGGATCAAGGTCCAAGAGGCCTTTTTTCCGCTTCCGTTTTCTTTCGGGAGCCGAGCCATACAGGAGTGCTTCATCGAACTGGGAGTACGGGACGATGCTTTTCTGGTGTTGCTCCGGCCAGACACCATCCAGATCCATCTCGTTGATGCAATACCGCAAGGTGGCACCGTCAAGATGAGTAAAACGCTCTTCGAAGCGTTTCATTTCGTTCAGCCACTTTTTCTCGGTAACCAGCGGGCGTGGGCAGACAATGAGTACGGAACGGATATCACGCCGCGCTTGGAGCTCGCGCAGGATGAGGCCAGCTTCAATGGTCTTGCCTACACCAACGCCGTCGGCAATGAGCAAGCGCGGACGATCCGACCGGATAAACCGCAGTACCGGTCTGAATTGATACGGGATGAAGTCGACACGGGCGGCGTTGAGTGAGTAGAGGGTGGATAGCCCCGGATACTTTATCTGTAGCGCGGTGAGATAGGCATGGAATTGGTCGCAGGGTAAGGCGTCTTCCTTTTCCTCAAGCGGGTCTTCGGCCTGCAATTGTGATGCGTAGAACGTTTGGATCGCGCCATCTATGAAGACCTTGAATCGGTTTTCAGGCTTGCCGGGCAGCACGGCAACCACAGCGCCACGACTTGATGGGTTTGATTTGACGAAGACGATTTGCCCGGGTTCGAATTCAGTCTCATCCTTTTTTGGTTCCAGTGGAGCGGATGTGTTCTCCGCTCTTCCGTCTGATGGAGGCTGAGACTCCGCCGCGAGAAGGGCTGCTTTTATTTCCCGAACATCTTGAATCAGCTTTTCATCCGCACCGATGACAACCGCGAACCGTTGGAGAGTGTCCAGGTCTCGGTAAATATCGTCAACAGGGAACCCTTCCGTATCAGCGTGCGCCCAGCGGTTACGGACCGTCTGCATTTCCTTGACGAAGTGACGGGATTCGGATGTAAGGTCCAGGCTGTTGGAAATCTGATACCAGTTCTGGTCCAGAACCCGAAGAAGTCCAGCGAGGTCAAGGCCACCCAGTGACGTGATGTTGCGTTGCTCCAAACGT
The DNA here is from genome assembly GCA_050251715.1 of Desulfovibrionaceae bacterium. Lineage (GTDB taxonomy): Bacteria > Desulfobacterota > Desulfovibrionia > Desulfovibrionales > Desulfovibrionaceae > JBFWMG01. The sequence continues at coordinate 18,388 of JBFWMG010000009.1, forward strand.
CTCTTTTGCTGAAACGAAAGGGTGCTCACGACGGCTTTGTTCCACCAGTCGTCAAACAGCGGCGGCAGAACTCTTTCTAGAAATACGGCGAGCTGCCCGGCTACGTCGCTAAGATGCTTCGCAACCGCCCAGTGAACTTGGAGATTATGATCCATTTTCGGCTCGCCTCCTGTCACGTAGTTATGAACTCAGGCCGATGCATTGACTCCCCATCTCAGCTTGCCGTGAACATGCGGCGGCCCCTGCCGTTCGCAAAAATCTTTCCAGCTCTTCCGGGTTTCCCGTGGGTGGCTCTTGTCACGAACTGACCGAGTTATTCTGTCCCCCACGAAAAGCCGAAGATATTCAAGCAACTCAGACGCCGAGTCGGGAACTGCTCAAGCAATCATCGTAAAGTATGGTGATGGTATCGTCGGATATGCCCTAAAAACATGGATAAACACGTCCTCAGCCTTTTGAACGACTTCATCTTCGTCATATACGTCTACAGGAAGCCCTGTCATTTCATCCCAAAGAAAATTTTTAATCGCAATTCTGACAGCATCACGAGTCGACTCCCTTTCTTTCCAATTTTCGATTTTGAGCTTTTCTTTTTTCAACGTATCGAGCAAATCAACTGACACCGCCTTAATTCGTTTGATTTCAGAACCATTGAGATCAGCCTTCTTCAGAAGGTCAAATATAGCCAATGACTCTTCAGTGAGTCCTTCCCGGACTGCCCGCGCTTCCTCTTCGCTAAGAGCCTCAACGAACATAATCAAGGCTTCGAATGTCTTTTCAATAGTCGCGTGATCCTTTTCTCTGTTGTACTCGGCGACAATCCCCTCGTAGTGTTTCTGAAAATCAGTCCGCAAGGGGTTTTGCAAAAGGAGACGGCCCAGCTTCTGCTCGATGGCATCCTTCAGGCTCTGAATCGTCGTATGCTGGCTTGGGCTCCGTTCAAACTCTTTCCTGAGCTTAGCAAAATCAATTTTGCTGATGTCGTAAGGATCGTTTTCATGACCCACCTGCGCGGGGTTTGTTTCAATGGCAGTATCAACAACTTCATGAAGACGCCTGATGATGTCGGAAATATCGGCGTGATCCCGATCTTGCTGCAAGCTCTTGTAAACAACGTTAATGGCGTCATAATCGGCCCGAAACTCATTGACCCTTTTGACGTTGAAGCAGGCTTTGAATTTCTTGAAGATCTCCCGACACATCACCTCAACGCGCTTACGGGTCTGATCGTTTTCGTTAGCGGCCTCCTTGGCGGCCAGGATGGCCGCATTCCTTTCGAAACCTGTCATGTTGGTGATATCATCCAATGGAGCATTCCCTTTCTCCAGAAAGGCACGAACAAACGCGATTGATTCGGACAGATCCGCAATGAGATCTTCTTCCGGCTTTGCTGGCTCTTGTTCTCCTCCTTTTCCCCCATGGCCTGAGTCGCCTTGCCCCGCAAAGGTAGCCAGCGCTTTGCGGAGGCTTTTCAGGACCCCACAGTAATCCACGATGAGGCCGTTATTCTTCCCTTCGTTGACCCTGTTCGCCCTGGCAATGGCCTGCATCAGGGTGTGGGCCTTGAGCGGCTTGTCCAAATACAAGGTAGAAAGGCAGGGGACATCAAAACCGGTCAGCCACATGGCGCAGACGATGGCAATACGGAACGGGTGTTCCTCCTCTTTGAAGGCATCATCCAAGGCCATACGCTGCATGTTCCTGAATCTTGGCCTGCTCCGTATAGATTCCGGCAACTCAATGCCTTCCTTAATCAACCGCCGATGGGGCTTAATATCCAGCCCCCATCTGCTGAACTTGTCTACCTCCCCCTGCTCTTCGCTGACCACCACGGCGGCAACTGTCTCCTTCATCCATTGAATCTGTAGACGCCGGTATATTTCGTCCTGTTCGTCCACCGCAGTTCTCAATTCCCTTTCAAGCACTGTTATGCGCTCATTCCAATGCTTGAGAATCAACTCGTGCATACGAACGCAGGTGACCTTGTCAATACAAACCAGCATCACCTTTCCGGTTTCCCACGCCCGCGAATAGTGAAGCACGAGGTCTTGTGCGATCTGATTTAGCCGTTTTCCAGCAGTGATGATGTGGTAATCCCGTTTCAGCTCTTTCTCGAGCCGCTGCTCCACGTCAATATCGTCGGTCTCCAGCTCTTCCAGTTTCTCGGCGATCCGTTCGTTAAGGTCGCCGATGGCCAGTCCGAGTTTGTCGCCTCGGGCATCGTAATAGAGTGGGACCGTGGCATTATCCTCCACGGCTCGTTGGAAATCGTAGGTAGAGACATAATCTCCGAACACCCGCCGGGTGATTTCATCATTGGAAAAGAGGGGCGTGCCTGTAAAGCCGATATAACTGGCGTTGGGCAGAGCATTGCGCAGATTCAGAGCCAGCGTTCCATACTGCGTTCGGTGCGCCTCGTCAGTGATGACGATGAGATCGTCTCTGGTGGTGTATTCGCCGCCCGGCCCCACATCCTGATTGAACTTCTGGATCAAGGAGAAAACATAGGCCTTGTGCTGCGCCATAAGGCTGCTCAAATGCTGTCCGCTTGATGCCCGGCAGGAATCACGGTCATTATCCACCACCCCGCAGCCCGCAAACGTCTTGTATATCTGGGTGTCGAGGTCGTCGCGGTCCGTGAGCACGACAAAGGTGAAGTTCCCCCCCAACTTGCGGTGAACCTTCCGCGTGAAAAAGACGATTGAATAGCTCTTCCCGGCTCCCTGCGTATGCCAGAAGACGCCGAGCTTGCCCTGGAGGTTCGCCCTGTCTTTGACCGCCTCGACAGCGCGATTCACGCCGAGGAATTGATGGTTCCGGGCCAGGATCTTTCTTGGCTCGCCAGCGGAGTCGTCAAAGAGAATATAATTTTCAATCAGATCAATAAGGTTGCGCTTGTCACAAACACCCTTGAGCAAGGTCGCCATGTCCACAGCACCCGTCTCGTCTTCTTCCAACCGCTTCCAGTCGTTAAAATGCTCAAACCTGCTTGAGATCGACCCAAGCTTGGCATCCACCCCATTGGCCAGGATCACTATGGCATTATGGTGGAACAGGTGCGGCACGGTGTCCTTATAATCCAGGAAATTTTTTTCGTAGGCTGCTCGAATATTCTTGCTGACGTTTTTCAGCTCCATGAACAGCAGGGGAAGGCCGTTGACGAAACCGATGATATCCGCCCGCCGCCGGTAGAGGTCTCCTTTTACCGAGAGTTCACGCACGCAGAGGAAATGGTTGTTCGTGGGCTCGGCAAAATCCAGCACCCGCAACCGCGCCCGCACACGTTCATCTTTGTCGTTGCGGAACGAGACCTGTACGCCGTCCGTGATGAGCTGATATTTTTCTCGATTGGTAGCCAATAGCGTTTGGCTGGCCACCGTGGCGGTAAGTTGGCGCGTCGCGTCATCATAGGCAGAGTCGGGCAGTCCCGGATTGAGCTTTGCCAGGGCTTGTCGTAAATACCGCGAAAGCACAACCTCTTTGTCCGAGTTCCGTCCCAAGGTTCCGTCCGGGCCATAGGTTTCGGTGTTGTATGCGTATACGGAGCCCCATCCGAGATAAGTTTCCAGGTATTCGGCTGTGGTCTGCTGGACGAGGATGTCTTCGTTGTATGGTCCCGCACTCATGCTAGCTCACCTTAAAGGTTCTTTAAGCAATGAAAATCAAACCCTTCTAAGCACTCAGGCCAAATCAGCTTTCTTTCTGTAAAGAGGCGAGTAAGTATACATATAAGAGTCAGAGGCAGAGCTTCAGTTGTCGCGTCTACTATGGTTGCTTTTAACTTCTCGGCTAAGCTTTTGAACTGGTCGAGTTCGACAACTTGATATTGCTCGGGTGGATTTGAAGTCTCCGTCGCTCCAACAAGTGGGCCAACAAAAATAGGGATAACTTCCCGTGCGTTGACATTGTCTTTGACCCATTGAATGTGGTCGCTCAGTTGGCCAATCTCTTTCTTTTGGTACTGAGTGGTGGCTTTTTTGTCCGTTTTTACTTCCATGCATAATGCGGGCATTCCCTCCAAAAACCATAAGACATCAGGACCAGTTCCAAATTCATTATCAGGGCGACTTGATTCGAGACCTAAATATTGTCCTAAATAGCGTAACGCCTCTTCGGTCTGTCGGGCTGTTCCAGTTCCATTTAACTGCGCTAAATTAAGATCAAAATGTTTAGGCATAGAAACTGAGCCATCCACACTGGACCTTAAATGATGGGCAAGCTTAATAAATTGTTCTGGAGTAACCTCCCCTTCTTTTGCCCCAATATTTTTGGGTACAGCTGGAATATTTCGATGGTTGATATGGGCGCGTGCAAACATCTCTTGCGCAGCATTATTATCGCCAAGGAAAAGGTAGGCTGCCCCTAGCCAGAGGCAGTGCCATGCTCCAGTGCTTGCGCTTAGGGTAAATGCATCATCTAAAGTAGATGTCAGCGTCTTTACGGCATTTTCGTATTCTCGCTGCCACATAAAAAGCCCATATTCAGCTTCAGACCTCGCCAACTTAGTCAGCAATGCGGTATCTACATCAAGCTGCTCCGGTTCGGCCTCGGCCATGAATTCACTGTAAGCCTCGATCCACCTTTCATCCCTCGTTAAGCTTTGATATGTCGCGTTTATGAGGTCAGCAACTGTGTCTGCTTGCTCAGACACCACATCCCCTAGAGCAATCTGTTTTTGTAAAAAAGGGGGCAGCACTGCTCTGTTTTTCGGTACCAGGACCCACTCTACAAGACGTCTTCCTGTTAAAATCACTACTCCATGGTCACTCATCCCACGGGATATTCTGCCAAAACTTTGCACAATCCGTGAGGCTATTGCTGACCTCAAGGTATTTGCGAGCCCCAATTGCTCCCACAGGTAGCGCTCCAGCGGTCCTGTACCCATGGGCAGGTCGTCTATCGCCATTACACGGCAAGTATCGCCTGGCAAATCAACGCCGTCATACCTTGCCGCTAATAGAAGCTTTGCTTGGCCAGTATTCGATTTAAACTTAGATACATAGCGAGAAACCTCATCCTTTGGTGGAGGTTCAGTCAAATCCTGCCATATAACTGCTCGGGCATAACTAGGTACAAGAATCAATGCTTTTTTGTCGCGAATTAAATCCTTCGCTATTTCGGTGTCTTCTTGGTCTGACGCGATCTGGGCTGGAAAGAGGATCAGTCGCTCACATTCTCCTGCCGTGGTGGATGGCGAGACCACTTCATCCGGAATCTTGCCGAAGGTTCGAGCAAAAGCATCTGGGGCAGAGAGAGTAGCTGAAAGGTAGACGCGCCTAACCTCTTTTCTGAAATATGGGAGAGAAATAGTCGGAACAAATGGCGGCGTGACAACGATTTCTGAGCCAGAGAGCAGGACACAACATGTGTCAATATGATTTTTAATGTGCTCCCAAGCAAACATTGTATTAGGACTGTCCTGAAAGTCAGCATCATGGAGAATCCTTAACAGCTCTCCTAGCTGGCCTTTGATCTCAAATGGAGGAACTAAAAAAAGACTGCGTGATCGTTGGTCTTCTAGTTCTGAATAGCTTCCTGAAAGACCTACCCTTTCATAGTAATTCTTAAACAATGCTGTTATACTAATAAATACATCATGAAATTCATTCTTGGAAATATGTAGCGAGAAATGGTCTCGAAGAAGGTGTTCAGCAGCGTGCGAGTCATCAAACACCACAGCTGATAATTGCTCATGAAAAAAGCGAGACTTTCCATTAAATAGCGCTTGGTAGGTTGTTATGCAGGGAGCGAGGCTGCGAGCAAAAAGATCATTACTGAATGATCCCCGATAGTATGTTGTAACATCAAGACCATACCCTTTCGCCTTTTCAGCCGTCTGCTCCACTAACTGAATCGAACTACAGGCGTATAGTACTTTCTCTCTGGTTTCGTTTACCAACGATTGGGCAATCAGCAAGCCAACCAGAGTCTTACCAGCGCCCGTATTCAAGACTATATTGATGTCCTTTTTGGAACGGCTGCCATGCCATATTCGCAGTGCGTCACCTTGCGCCAACCATAGATCGTTGACTCCTGTATCAGAGACTTTGAGCTTTTGAAAAAGCTCAATAGGATCAACAGGTGATATGTCCTTCTTTTTGGGCCTTATCTTTGAAAAATCGAACGCCATCGTTAGCGCCTCCTGAAAAAATGCCCGACAAGGCAATCAAGTGGTAATGGTGGAGTGTTCGTAGCCCGTTGTGCAATGACGATCATCCTCGGCCTCCTGATAAATCGGCGATGGCCGCCTTCAGAACTTGCAGGCAGATTTCAGCGGTATGCTTGTCAGGCCCAAATCTTGAGGCGAGTTGTTGGTATGGGTGGATGTAGTTACGGAAATCCCGCAACTCGTGGCTGAACTTCTTGACGTCAAGTTTCAAGAGCCCCAACTCGAAGGCTACGTCAATAAACTGCGCCAGCGTCCACTCGGGGAACTGCTTGACCGTGTTGTTTTTGTCTTTAGGTGCGCTGGCTGCTTGATTGAATTCCTTTGGCCTTTGCAAGGCAACGCCTAGCAGGATGCCCTCCAAAATGCTTCCGCACAGGAAAATGGTCGCGAGAGGTGCGGCTTTCAGACAGTGTTGCGCCTCTGTCAGGCGGCTCTCAAGCACCGGTATCAAGTTCGGGTCGATCGAAAGATTTTTGATCGAGATGTCCTGATATTGCCGATGCAGGAACTCCTGCTCCGTGGGCACTTGTTCTGCTTGCTTGCCAGACAGACGAGCGACAATATCCACCGCACGTCGATATTGTTGGGGGCCAGTGGCTTGCTCATCGTTTGAGGCGGTGTAACACCATACCTCCAACAATCCGTTTAGAATCTTGCCGACCAATGCGTCCGGCTCGGTCTCCCAAAATGCCCGTAATCGCTTGGCCTTGGAGTCACCGTTGAAAGCGTATTTATCCGAGTAGATATCGATCTTGGCGGTGTCACGGAAGAACTCTGAAAAGGTGCCGTTCGAGAAGTCCAGGACATAGCCGCTCGCCATGCCGAAGAGGTCTTCAAAGACCCTTTTCTCGATTACCTTAAGGCTGCTCATACGGCCACCTCACCATTCATGAGCCGGGGAAGGAGAATGTCGCGGGCTAGAGCAAGAGAAAAATTGTAGTCCTTGAGACAGACTATTTGACGATGAATCAATGTAGCCAGATCTTCAAAGATCATCGAAATTTTATCGTCCGGGACGAGCATTTTCCTGCTATGAGCAAAGTCTCGGTTCAAGCCGGGAACTGCAACATCGGTGTTAATGAAGGACATGTGCATGAGGACGTAGTACAGGTACAACCTTGCTGTTTCATTTGACAAAAAATAAACTGTATCTATTGGGAAAAAGTCCTTTGAGCTCCAAAATACACTGCCGACATTTCCTTTTCTACCGAGAATGATGCCGGGGCCTTTCACTAAGGCTTTGTTATGGCTTCCCACCTCGCCACTTGAGCCGTAAACAGGAAAGGGACCCGGGATTCGGATATCTTGTTTTAAGGCCTTCCCGTAACTAAGTGGAGCCACTTCACCTAGCGTCTTCCTCTCCCACCCCTCCGGCACGCCATCGACGATCTTGACGTGCTCATGGCCGGGGAAGCGGAGGCGCACAAACCATTCCTTGTAGAGCAGCCGCGCCGACTCTTCGAGCAACTGGATGCGGCGGCGGTTGTTTTCGATGAGGTCGGCGTAGGCGGAAAGGATTGAGACAATAGAATTTTGTTTTTGATAGGGAGGAAGTGGAACTTTCAGTGTTTTTACATTCGTTATGTTGATATTTTGCTGCGCGGCCCCTCGCGCAACTGAAAGCAAACGCTGTTGCCCTACAGTCGAATTGAACCAGTAACAAAAAAAGTGAGGGTTAGCTTCTTCAACAAGCCGAAACCGAATCAAAAATGCTCCAGGTAGAACAAGTTTGTCATGCCCTTCAAAAATTGCTGTCGTACCAATTCGCCCTGAGCGCGATATAACGAGATCGCCTTGTTTTAAGAAATGGTTTGCGAAGGCCGCTTCATCAAGCTGTGCTAAAGGCATATTGTCGTATGAAATATGGCCGTCAGCAGAAATGTCAGTCGTTCGTAGAGTCGCGATATTCCCATCGTCGGCATAAGCTGTTCCTGGAAATCTGGGGCCAAAGGCACTGTCTTTAACGATGTGGTCAAATACTACCTCTTGCCAAGATAGCTGTGCTAACGAACTCATACACCCAGCTCCTCAAAATTCCTCTTGATGGTCGCTGCGAGCTGCACGGCCTCGGCGTTCAAGTCCTCCAGTTCAACATGAATTTCCCGGAGGGCTTCTTCAAAATCAAAATCCGCGTCCACCTCCTCTGGGGCCACGCCGACATAACGTCCCGGCGTCAGGCTCCAATCGTTGGCCGTAATCTCGGTCCGGTCCACGAGCTTGACCAACCCCTCCACGTCGCGGAGTTTTGCTTCAGGGAAGCGCTCGGTCAGCCAACGTGCATGCCGGTGGAAGTAGCGAACCTCTTTAAGTTGTTCCACGGCCAGTTGCCGGGCCGTATCCGCTGCTTTCCTGGCTCGGGTGATGTCCCGGCTGGCCCAGGCGTCATTGTCGCGAGCCGCGCATTCGGTTTCACAGGTCTCGATGAGACGGCAGGCCAGCTTGTAGAGCAGGTCCGTCTGCTTGACCAAATCCCGGCTGGTCTCGGCCAGAGGGGCGAGACGTTCGACAGCCTCCTTCAACTTGCCATTGCTGGTGTCCTGGGTCTTCCACGTTTCCACTTGGTCGCCGACGGCGGCTTTGAAGCCGCCCACATCGGCACGGAAGGCAGCCAATGCGGCCTCGTATTCCTTGAGCGGCTCCGCATGGGCGGCGTCCGCAGCAAGGGTCTTCACAAAGGGTTTCATGGCGGACAGCAACGCATCCAGCGACGCCGTGAACTCGGGCAAGGGCTCTATGGCATCGCCATTTTCTCCCTGACCGGTAAAACAACCTTCGGCCTCGCCAAGCAACCGCTGGCAATACCCGGCGACCAGATCGAGGTATTTCTCAACCTGCCCTCGGTAGAGCCAGACAATGGCCAGGATGTTCTGCTCCTGCTCGGGGCTGAAATCGTATATCTTGCGCGTGACCTTGCGGTAGATGTTCCGCGCGTCGATCATGAGCACCTTGTCTTTGTGCTCCTCAAGCTTGGCGCGGTTCAGGAACCACAGTTCGCACGGGACAGTACGGGTGTAGAAGAAGTTCGACCGGATGGCGACCATGGCATCCACGTCGCCGGTTTCCACGAGCTTCTGGCGCACCTTGGCCTCATCTCGGCCAGCGCTGGACGCCTGGGAGGACATGACGAAGCCAGCGCGTCCGGTTTCGTTCAGATAGCTGTAGAAATAGCTGATCCAGATATAGTTGCCGTTGGAGACCTTGCCCTTCTTGTTCACGCCCGGCAGGCCAAACGGAATCCGTGGATCGGTCTTGACTTTGTCCGCGTCGATTTCATCCACGTTGAAAGGCGGATTGGCCATGACGTACTCGGCCTTTCCGAGCATCTCGTGCGGGTCTTCATAGTAGGTGATGGCTTTCTGGATGTCGCCTTCCAGGCCATGCACAGCCAGGTTCATCTTGGCCAACCTGATTGTGGTGGCGTTTTTCTCCAGCCCCCTAAAGGTCAACTTCTCGGTGGGAATTTGATGCTGCCGCTCAACAAAGCGCGCGCTTTGCACGAACATGCCACCCGAGCCGCAAGCCGGGTCCAGCACGGTGCCATGATCCGGCTCCAGGATATTGGCGATCAACGATACCAGGGAGATGGGAGTAAAGAATTCGCCGCCGTCGTGCGCCTTCTGGTCGGCAAATTGGGTCAGGAAATATTCGTAGATGCGACCAAACACATCCCCGTTCACCCGCTTGAGCTCATCAGGGTTCAGCGTCCGCAGTAGCTGCCCCAAAACCTGATTGTCCAACTCCTGATATTCATTCTTGGGCAGGACGCCGCGCAGGCTCTCGTAGTCGGACTCGATGGACTCCATGGCCTCAATGATGGCCTTGGCTCGGTCGTCGCTATCCCTCAGCGCAACCAAGGTATCGAACTGCGCCCTGGGCTGGAGGAATATGGAGCTCTTTTGGGAATAATCCTCTTTGGTCAGCGGCCTGGCTTTGCCTCCGCGCATGGGGAGGTTGGCCTCAATGCCGACCTTCACGGCCAGGAAACGGCTGTAGGCGTGTCGCAGGAATATAAGGCCCATCACAGGCAGGAAATATTCATTGCTTGCGTAGTTCGAATTGGCCCGCATCGTGTCAGCTGCGGTCCACAATCTCTTTTCGATGGCCTCGATATGTTCAAGTTGCGCCATGAGTGTCCTTTTCTAAGTGGCTATTTTCGTAATCATCGCTTGGCATTTAGTAGTCCACTTACCAAATCCGGTCAATAAATTGGGTTTTCGATTCTACAGATCCTCGAGCCCAGAAGGGACGCTCAGATAGTTGCTCAGTTAACCTGCAGACATGATTGCAGGCGGAGTTTATGTGCGTTCTCCATATGTTCTAAAATAACTTACGGAAAATATGCTGTGCAAAAGTGTTGAATGCCAAGACAAGAGAAACACTATTATCGAACAACATAACACATTGATTAATTCTGGTATTATATAATATCTTATTATTTGATAATACAATAACAACACAAGTTATCAGCGATACCTATTGCAATTCAAATATTACAGCTCTCACTATAATATGAGTAACTTAATTTTAATTCAAGGAGAATAGCAATGAACTTCAACTCAACAACCAACTCAAGCTACTTTAACCAACTCCCTATCAACACAGGTGTTGATGGAATGTATTATTGCTACTTAGAAATTTTACAAAAATTATACAATCTTATGCAGTACATGACATACAGGCATAGCAAAACACTGTTCATCAGATTCGATGTCAGATTTCCTGAACACTATGCAACGGATGGTGGTAATAGTGAGATTTCTCATTTGTTCAAGGATCTCAGAGAGAAGGCTCAATATGATAGTATAGAGTTAGTCTTCCTGTGGGTAAGGGAACAATCATGGGAAAAACATCAGCATTACCACTGCATAGTAATGATAGATGGATCAAAAGTTCAATACTATCAGAGATTCATCTTCCAAGTGATAAAAGCATGGAGTCGTGTATTGAGATGTGATGCTTCAGGACTCATATTCTGGTGTAACCAAGACTACCAAGGTATGCCCGTGGAAAACGGTATCATGATTGCTAGGCCTAGAAGGAATGCTCAAGGAGTGGAACTTGAGTCTCAACAATCACAGTTTCAAACTAACCTTAACCGATGCTTCGAGTGGGGAAGTTATTTAGCGAAGACTAATCAAAAGGACAATACACCTCCAGGAGTACGACGATATGGAGCATCCCAGATCAGGTAGATATCTTCTCAATTCTATTCTCTATCTTTTCTTCCTTTTCCTCTCTTTCCGCTACACCATCATCTCAACCAATAAGGCAACATGCATTGTCAATGTAATGCTATTGCCTGACAAGGAGAACTGCTGTGAAATACTTAAGCATCAAACGAGGCACATTCATGTGCTTCAACAACGATATCGGAACAGAACTGGATGCAAGGATCACTCTTGCTGGGAAGAGGTTCTTGCAATGGGGACCACAAGGCCTGCTGGATGAGCGAGTCTGCCATGACGAATCCCAACTTCCACCAGGATGGGTTCTGGCTTATGACCTGGACTTGGTAGTAGGTCAGGAAAGCTATCGGCTCACCATTTACGATGGCATGGTGGTCCGTGATTTCAAGCCCTACCTGATGGAATTGGCCTCACGCAACATGCGAGTATCCGATGTGGTGACGCACATCACGATCATATCACAGCCTGGAAGTATGCCAGGGCTTCAGTTTCGTTGTACTTGAGCATGTCGAGGTGAAAGGAAGACAGGGGGGGACAATACCCCCCTGATCCTCGATGTTATCCAGATAAGATTGAATATTCATTGTGTACTCCATCATATGAGTTCACTAGTCAGCATCCTTCATTCCCATACTTTCCATAAGTTTCTCAACATCAGCCTGAAGGAATAGCTCTTCAATGAGCTCAGGAGGAGCGATACGCAATATCTCCTCCCAAGCCTTCCTGTTCATACCAGCTGTCTTCCAAGGCCTTGCGGCTTCGTATTCACGCCTTGAGAGCTTCAGGATCGCCCAGGGTTTGTTCGCTGGCTGGTGTCTCATTGGAGGCAAGATACAAAATATCATGCGCAGTGGGCAAGGATGGTCTCGCCCTAAAACCTGTACACCTGTAGGCACAGCAAGATGGCCGACGGCAACCTGACCTCGTCATCCCCCTTGCCCACGATGAGAATAGGTGGCATATTCAAATCATAACTTGATGAGAAAAAGGCAGGAAATCACATCATGACAACCTACATTTGGCAGCAACCAGACTGGCCCATGTTTCGGTTCAATGCCGAGGCCCTGCTTTCCAGTCTCGGCAGCTGTCGTCGTCTTCAGGGCGAACTACTCGGGCAGATGGCCTCACTTGACGATCGGTACGCCCTAGAGGCGGAAGCCGTCTTCCTTGAGACCGAGGCACTAAGGACCTCTGAGATAGAGGGCGTGAAACTGCTTCCTCAGTCCGTCCGGTCCTCAGTAGCAAGGAGGCTTGGGCTTGAGACAGCTGGCGTCGTTCCGGTTAACCGTTACGAGGAGGGGTTGGTGGATGTCCTCGTGGATGCCACTCAACAGCATGCAGCACCTCTAACCCGCGAGCGCCTTTTCGGATGGCATGCGGCGTTGTTCCCGACCGGCTATTCCCGGCTCGAGAAAATCACAGTTGGCAACTGGAGAACGGATGAACGCGGTGCCATGGAAGTGGTGTCCGGCAGGCCAGGCAAGGTAAAGGTTCACTACCAAGCCCCCAAGGCCAGTGACCTTGAGCAAGAAATGGATGCGTTCCTGACCTGGTTCAACACGCCGGGGAATGAGGACGGGATCATCAAAGCTGCCATGGCCCACTTCTGGTTCGTGACCATCCACCCATTTGATGATGGCAACGGTCGCCTTGCCCGCGCCATCACGGACATGGCCCTGGCCCAGGACGAGAAAACGGCGCGACGAGCCTACAGCATGTCCTGGAAAATCGCTCATGCACGGAAGACTTACTATGCAGAGCTTGAGCATGCCCAGAGAGGCGACGGCGACCTGACGGCATGGCTGCGTTGGTTCCTCGACACCCTGCAGCAGGCCATGTTCCGCTCCAAGGAACTCGCCAAGCTCACGCTCATGAAGGCGGCGTTTTGGAAGAGGCATGCCTCTGTTCCCATCAATGAGCGCCAACGCAAGGTGCTGAACAAGCTGCTTGATGCGGGGCCTGATGGGTTTGAGGGAGGGCTGTCCAACCAGAAGTACCGGCACATCACGAAATCGTCTTCGGCCACGGCGACGAGGGACTTGGCGGACCTGGTCCAGAAGGGAATGCTGGCCATGGAAGGTGGCGGCAGGGGTGCCCGGTATGGCATAAGCTGAGAGCGGGTGCGCGATTGAGGATATTGGCGATAAATAGCATGCCATATGTAATATTATGAAATAATTATAAATCTCTTATGGGTAGAGGGGAAAGATGGCGATAAAATGGGCATTTATCACCCAGATATCGCCTCCACCTGGCGATAATTCGGCGCTACCAAAGAATTTGTACGAGCTCTCATTCCTACCGCCCACCCCCATCCTTAGCAGGCCGTAGAAAAGCTCGACTTTAAGCCGATTTTAATCGTGACGGCGGCATCGCCCAGACCATAACCAGCGAGCTTGAGCAGGCAACATCGCCAGCGAAAATAAGATGTCAGGCGTCGTTTGCACCCATCGAGGTGCCGAGGCCGGTCAGCTGGAGCATCAGCAGACCCAGGTTGAAGCCCGCAACCTGCAGCAGGTAGCGCCTGTGCCCGCTCTCCTGCCCGCGTAACCACACCGTGCGCATCCCGCCGCGATTGAGGCCGTGCTGAAAGCAGCGCTCGGCGTCTTCCGTTCGCCGCTTAGCAGCGTCCCGGCCCTTGCCAGTGCTTAGCCGCATCCTTTCGTCGCACATTGCGCGCCGAGCGGCATGAGCTCTGTTCCATCAGTTCTGGCCAGTGCGTTTCGGCTCTGCGATCCGCGTCAGCCACGGGCCGCCATCGAGTTCCTTGGCATCTCCTTCAGGTGAACGCCAGCGGGCAGCGAGGCAGTAACCGTAGAGAATCTTCCCCATGCGGTGCCGTTGGCTTTTTGTGCTCCAAATGTGGCCTTGGTGCGCGGGCCGATGGTGAAGCGCTCGTACTCCGCGAAGGCGTCGATCACAAGGCGCATCAACAGTAGGACGGGGCATCGCCCACTGTGCCCTCGCCCGCAGCCGAGAGAACCATCGCCCCCTTGTTGGCGACAGCGATGTGGTCGCGTCCCAGGCGGACACATTTGACACCAGCACACATCTCCCGTTCGCAGGGCAGAAATGGCCACCAGGAGGCCGGGACGGGCATCAAATCCCTTCACCCTGGATGCCCTGGTCCGCGCAGTCCAGGGCCATCTCAAGGCCCTGGCGTGAGACGTAGGCTGTGCAAATGCCCTCGCCGATACGGCCTCCTGTACCAGTCCGGCGGCGGTGACCCCGAGCACCCAGGCGAACACCTCGTGGTGGGCCGAATGCGGCAGGCGGGAGCGGGTGCGGAAGAGCGTGAAGTGGTCGGCCACGGCATCGTTCACATCCACGAGCAACAACCATTTAAAAATTGGCATGAAGGGGACGCGGCTTGCTCATCACTCTTTGCAAAAGGCCGGCTAGCTATTATTCTGAAATTATAAATTATTTTGCACATACATTGATCTGGGCATCGTATTTTAGGCGAAAACAGGATGAAAAACAGAGGAATCCAGCGGCGTTTGTCCGTGGCATGGCGGCGTATCCAAGGCGATTCCCGGCGCAAAGCAAATAAAAGCGCCCTCCTGGGAAGAAGGGCGCTTACATGGTTTTTTGTTAAATCTTGCGGTAGAATGTGCTTCTGCCTTTCACCTCTCGTGACACTAACCTAGCTTCTATTAATAGGTTTAGGCTCTTGAGCACACGATCGCCCTTATAGTTTGTGCATTTTTCGATGTCGCTGCGGTAGTAGGGCAAGCGATTCTGCATGGCATCCAGCACCTTCACTGCGTCCGGGGGGAGTAATACAGCAGGGGCAACGGATTCGGGCAAGCTGTTCGCTGCTTCTACGGAGCGCAGGGTGTCCGTTGCCGCATCGCCGTTGTCGACCTCACCCTCGACCAGTTCCCACGATTCCCCCACAGGCAGCCGGTAGATATATTTTTTCCGCTCGAGGTGGGGGGCTACTTTGCACTTATCGACAATAATTCTTACTACAGGACCATCATCTGCAAGGGCTGCGGTCAAGACCTCGCTCGGTGCATCTTCCTCATGCGTATGCTCAGCAATCTGATCGCGGCCTTCGAGGTGCAGGACATTTTGACTGAGACTGACAAGGTCAACCGGCCCCTTGAAGTCCTTGGCGGATTTTCCGGCGTGGTGAGCCATGAGCACGGCAATACCTTGCCGCTCAACGAGATTTATGAAGTCAAACAGCGGGGTTGCATTGCTTTTTGATGCGGCTGGAGCCAAAGACAGTATGTTGTCGATAACAAAAAGCTTTATTCTATTTTCCACTAATCCGGAAAGGATGGCTTTCTGGTCCTGCGCGTCAAGGATATTCAGGCCGCCCTTTGTGGGCACTACGTTCAAATTCTCATCAAGAAAGTCACGGCGTGCTGCCCGACCTTGCATAAGCTGCACGCATCTGATTTTGAAATCGGCACCTCCCATTTCGCCGTCAAGGTAACCGACCTTTATGGGCGCTGAGGCCGCCAGGAAGAAGCACGAGGTGCCGGTGGCCAGGGCCACGGCAATTTCGACCGCCACCCAACTCTTGCCTGCGTTAGAGGGACCCCAAATCAAGGTCGTGTAGCTGGAGTTGAACATGCCGCTCGTGTAAACTGAAGGCCCCACAGCCAAGGGACTCTTATCAGGGATTTCCGAAAGGGAGACAAAGCGAAGACCATTTTTCGTATCTTTTTTATCGGGAGCGTCGGCGGCTTCCAGGCCAACTATTTTCGTCCATTCCTTCAGCGTATCGAAGGGCATTGCCTTGGCCTTAATGTTAGCCACCAAGCGGGAAGGCAGTTCGACAGCGCGGATATCGACAGCCTCGGCCCAAAGGGCTTTCGCGCCATCCTGGTCCAGGCTTGACTCAAGAGGGCGGTCGTCGATGATAAGGGGCCATGGATACACTTCGACGCTGGCCGCCCCGTTATCGATGCACCCCTTCGCCAGCTTGGGAATACTTTCCCAGCCGCTCTGTCCGGGGGAGGAAAGGAGAATAACGCGGTGCCCCGCCACATCGCTGAGTACGAGGGATTTCAGTGCATCGTCGCAACCAAAGAAGCCGGAAACGATGACCCCGGTACGGTCCAGCACGCGCCCCTCGCGGGCGATGCGGCGAAAGTGGAGCGCATGGTGGTTGTCCAGGCAAATAAAAAGGTCGGCAGAAGGGTGCAGGGCGATCAGGTCGCGCGAGAAGAGCCACGAGTTCGCAGGTTCTGCACCAATTTTTAGAGTAAGGCCCCCCTGTTCTATTAAAAATCGAGTGGCTATGACAAAAATCTCCTCTTTGCCAGAGCCGTAAAGGCAGACCGCCTGCTCAACGATCCCGCTTATGTCCTTTTGCCTGTCCACGGCCTTGAGTTCAAATTTTCTGCCCAGACATCCAAGTTGATCGGGAATCAGCTCCCTGACTTGGCGGCCGGTCTGGGAGCGGTTTTCGATGTCTGTTGCCGGTGGGAAGGAAGTGAAGCAGTATTCAGGCCGCAGTCCAAGCAGATGCCCGAGCACCATGGCCACTACGGTGGGCGTGCGATTCAACTTCCTCGATGCCCAATGGATGATGCCGACGTCGCTCTGCATGTAAAGGGACCATTCTCGTGCACCTTCACTGCCTAGACCTCCAAGGGCGGCTATGATCTGGGCACGCATTTCCGGTGTGGCGCGAAAAGCGAACTCGTCTTCAACCAGGGCAATGAAAAAAAGAGCCTGGCACCCTTGTTTGAGAACCTCGGGGAGCCCGGAACGATCGAACTTTTGAAGCAGATGTGCAGATTTTTCGGCGAGAGACTTTGTCGCCGCGTTGGAGGATGAAGCAAACGGGTCGTAACTTAGCGGAAAAAGTGAAGGTTGCTTCGGGGTTTTGCTGATCACACAGTACTGGGCGTCGATTATCCTACTCGAACGCCACGACGGCGAATTCCTCACAGGGCCTTTGCAAGGCGCAAGCCCATCTTTGGGAACGATCAGAGCAGATGCGGCTTCGCCTGTCACCTTTACTTGATCAATCAGTGTTTCTAGAATATTTTTAGGCATTTTTCCTCCTTGGGCTCCACAGGGCCGTAATGCTCACGGCCCTGTGGATGAGTATGGGGTGGATTACTTCTCGGGAAAAACCGTGATCGTGATCTCGTAGGACACGTGCGGTCTCACAATGCAGTCGATCCGCTCAATCCCCTTGAGATTATTGCTGCTTGCAGCTCGAACAATGTTGCGGACTTGCTCGTCAAGCTCCTTTGCCGGGAAATCCGAATCCGTGTGCGGTTCCAAAACGGGCTGGATGTCGGTTTCTTCATTGTCCATGGGTTTCCTCCATTGGGTTAAAGGTTGAGCTTGCTCGAAAGCAAGCCAGTTCATTGTCCTAGTCAACTATATAATTTTATTCGATAATCTCCATTCGGCTTTCGAGCCACGAGATGAAGGCCTCCCGCGAGTACGCAACCTTCCTGCCGACCCGCACGCGCTGGCGCGGCCCCTTCCCCAACGAATCAAGATTGGCCAGGGTTCTGGGCGAGATGAGCCCACCGGTGAGCCTGCCCACAGCGTCGCGCGCAAAAACAGGCGGAAGGGCGAGCCTGATCTCGGAGATGAAGTTTTCTTTGGCGGTCATTGCAAGCCTCCTTCGAAGTGACGTCCCGGCACAGGTAGCTCGTTTTAATGTCCGTGAAAATTTAAAAAATCAAAATAATCATGTGGTTAGAACTGAATATTTTGCCGATTTGCACAAACGGTCAAGATTTTGGAGGGATATTGCGGCCTGGAGAGCAAGAAATTATTTTCGCGAAGGGATGGCAGGGAGAAGAGCAAGGTCAGGTAATATTAACTTGTCATATCAGAATGTTATTAAATAGTAAAAATTTTCTGGCAAAATTACTCAAGAAATGGCTTTTAGCTATTTAGGCTCAGAGAGATTGAACGGGGATCGACCGTAGTGACGGGCGCTTTTTTGGGCAGCTTTTTGGGTATTTTCAGGCGAGCGAAAGCCTTCGTAAAGGCGGTGTGATTTCAAACGCTCAAGGCGCAAATAGTGGCTTTATAGTTTCACGTAGTACAATGGGACAACTGCGCTGAAGATCAAGGGCATAATACGTCAGAGTTAATCCAGTGGCCTTTTCGAATGGCTTTGGGCTACGTAAAAAATGTTCATGTCTTACAATGCGATTGACATATGTAAATTATTAATGGAGAGCATATGAATATGAAAGAATTGCTCATGTCCAAAAAAATAAAGAGTATCAAAGATATTGATTTTTGTGCAAAGGATCATGAGTTGCTTGGTAATAATTCTGAAATTGAGCGCATTAACGTTACGCGTTTTAATATCTGGTTAAGTGGATTTTTAAGTGATACACTGACTGATGACATTAAGAATATCTTTAGTGATGGACTAAGAGAATTCTCTGAAGGATTTTGCTCTGAGTTAAAACAGTTACTAGACACAATATATGTGAGCAATAAAGTTGAGTTGAATGCTCAAAATGAAGGAATCAGTGCTGATTGTCAAAATATTCTTGTTACAAAACGATTTAAGAACACACTCTGCCCAGGAATCCCAAGTTTTGAGTATGTCGAGAAGCTATTTAAAGCTCTCGCCACGTGTTTTAATGGCAAAGAAAGGTCGGTATATAACTTAACTGAGGACGAGGAGCGGGAGTTCTGCCCTTGGATCCCATGTCGACGCGCAGTAGGAGATCTTGACGTCTATTTTCTTGAACACCCCGATAATGGAACTGTCATCATCGCTTACGTTGCTCCTCATATGACTGCTGGCCAGTCGTTTTCTTGGCTTGTGGAGGAGGCTCTCCAGTATATTGACCCAATAACAGCATATCCTCTTGAGATCCCAGTTGATCAAGCTGCCGTCTTATTAGGGTATTCGTTGGCGAAAACTAATGCACTGCTGGACAAACGCAGCATACCAAGCAATGAGAATCATTTTGGAAAAAATATCTATCTGCATGACTTGATGGAGTATATAAAGGAAGAGTTTGGAGAAGAAGATGAACGACTTTTAAGCCTTAATAATCTTGCTAAATCTATGGTCGATGGTGAGGTGGAAAAGTTCAAGAGTACTTACGGGAAATGTATCGACAGCAATGAAGAGTATCCTTCATATGGTGTCACAAAAAATCAAATTAGTTCACTCTATCGCAAGCTAAAAGAATATGAAGAAAAGTTTGCCTCAATGGAAAAAATACCATCTGTAAACAAAGGTAAGCCGACACTCACGGCGTGCATTAAATTTCTTTTTAGCAAATACAAGGATTGTATTACGGGAACTGATAGTTCAAGGCTGTCTGAAAATAAATATTTTGAAGCTGTAAAGGGAATGGTGGGGGATGAGTGCTTTCATGCGAGTCTCGCTGAAATAATTCTGTCTTGTTACCCAAGCGAGTGTCGCAGAAAGAGAGGGAGAATCTCTAATAAAAATATTTCTGTGCAAGATGAATAAATAGTAGAGTATGTTGCAATGCTATTGTCTGTGTGTACAGAGATAGTATTCACCTGACACTGCCGCCCCTGGCGGGGTGCTGGTTACGCTGCCTTGTTGCCTGCCTTTTTCGTCTTCTCGGTCTTCGGCAATCCGTCCATGAAGGCCTGGTGAGGCGTCCTGCCATTCATGCCGCGCCCCTGGTGGGTTCGCTCGTGGTTGTAGCCATGCAGGTAACTGTCCAAATCCTTTTGCATTTCACCCACCGATTCATACCATTTCTCCCGGCCCTTAATCCGGAAGTGCTCGTCCAGGAGCGTGCGGTGCAGGCGCTCCACGAACCCATTGCTCTGCGGCCTGCGGACCTTGGTTGTGCGGTGCTCGATGCCCTCCAGTTGCAGGAACAACTCGTAGGGGTGCCTGTCGGGCCTGCCGCAGAACTCCCGGCCGTTGTCCGAGAGGATGGTGCTGATGGCCGCCCCGTGGGCCTCGAAGTACGGCAGCACGTCCTCGTTCAGCACGTGCACCGCCGTCACCGGCAGCTTTGTAGTGTACAGCCGCCCCCAGGCGTAGCGGCTGTGGCAGTCCAGCACCGATTGCAGGTAGACCCGCCCCACGCCCTTGAGCACGCCCACGAAGAAGGTGTCCACGGCCACCAGATCGCCCGTGTGCCGCGTCTCGATGTGCCGCTCCCGAAACTCCGGGCTGAAACGTTCCAACATCCGCACCTAGTCGTCGGAAAGATCCATGCTCTGCTCACGCACCGTGCGCTCAAGCCGCAAGAGCCGCGAATGGCGGGAGAGCAAATCGTGCCTGCTCCAGACGCCGCGCACACCGCCGGAACTGACCTGCACGCCTTGCAGGGCGAGCTGCTGCGCCACCCGCAAGGGACCGTGCGTCGGGTATTTCAGGCTGTACTCCATGATGGCCAGTTCCACGGCCTCGTCCACGCGGTTGGGATGCGGCCCCTTGGCTCCCGGCAGGCGGTCAAGCAGCCCGTCCGCTCCGAATGTCTGGAAATTGCGCCTGATCTCGTAGAACTGTTGCCGGGAATAGCCCATGATGTTGCAGGGTTTGCTCACGTTGCCCAACTCGTTGGCCAGCTCTAGCAGGCTCAGCTTCCTTCGTGCTACTTTCTTGCCGGTGGTCATGACGGTCTCCTTGTTAAGGGTTGATGAAGTGTCGCAACTCCATCGCTACCCCAACCAGGAACGGTATGGCCACCTCCTCTTTCGAGGGCCAACTGTCAGGTTATAACCATCTCAACACAGTCAGGTTCTGGAGCAACACGCCGCCCTCCAAGAAATCAACCTATGCGCCGGGAGCAAGTAACTAATTTCTCAACTGTCGAGATGCTGTTGAAATCTTCTTGGCAAGAAAAGGATGGACAGGAGATGGACAAAAAGCTTGCGACAGAAAAAGGGCCCATGGCGATTTGCCATAAGCCCTTGTTTTCTATGGTGCCGAGGGACAGAATTGAACTGCCGACACGGGGATTTTCAGTCCCCTGCTCTACCAACTGAGCTACCTCGGCGCAAGAGGAAGTACCCTTTATATCGCCACTGCGGGTTTGGCAAGTCTTTTTTTCGGGGCGCCGCACGCGGTACGAAGTGGGCCGGGAGCGGCCTGCTCGCAATAGTCCAAATCAAAAGATGTTTCGGGTTACTGTGAGGGGCAAGGCGTGGGTGCCAGCAACCTTGCGCTCGGACCCAAAACGCTTGAAAGACAATGATCCGCGCTCTGCTACCTTCAGCATTCGTGCGCAGGGACCCAACACGCAATCCAGCCTCACCCCTGCGGGCGGCTGCACCCAGCAGCCTTGCGCACGGACCCAGCGCCCTCATGCCCATCACCAAACATATGCCTGACCGCTGCCCGCACCGCCCGCCGCGCTCTCGGCGTGCTGAAAAACTCCGGCTCGGAAGGCCTGAGCAGGCCTCCCGAGCCGGAACGGAAAATACATGTGTAAACCATGTTCCCGGATAGATGTGTCAACCATGTTCCGGGTTGTACAAAACACCTCTCCCTGCCGCTGCCGCGCTATCCATGTGTAAACCCGGCGCTCCGAGCCCCTCCCAGGACCGTGGCTGTGGCCCGAGTGTCTCCACGGCCGCAACCCGCCTTACCAATTCCTCTCGACGCGCCACCGTCAATCCGGCATTCGCATGAACGTTCCCTCGCCCCTCCTTCGGCAAAACGGTCCAAGCACACCCCGTATGACCGCTCGGAACCGCGCGAACAACCTCCTGACGCATCACAACTTGCCGCACGACTCCAGCGCCAACCCGCTATCCGAAAGGCTGTACGGACTGTGCGCCATGCGCTACAGTGCGCCCACGCCGCCCCCCCGTCCTGGGCCGCCTCATAGCCCAGCCCGGCGTGGCGGAACTTGGCATTGTCCATGGCATAATATGTCATGTTCTGCCATCTCATGGCAGGCAATGCCATATTGAAATCCCGCGATGTCCTAACGGCATCGAGGCGGCGCGGATACGGCACGCCCCGCATCAGGGCGTTTGGCAAAGGCAACCTTTCCGGCCCACGGATCCCCACGCCCGAAGGATCCACAGTCCACGGTTCCGCTGGCTCCCCAGGCCCGCTGGCACCCCGGTTCCGCTGGAGTCCCGGCCCCACCGGCTCCCCGGTCCCGCTGGCCGCAACCCTCTCACCGCAAAAACGCGCCATGCCCGAACCGTCCCTGCGCCTTATCCACGGCAACCGGCTGGAAATCCTGGCCGACCGCCTTGCCGCCTCGCTGGCCGCGCCGCCGAGCGAATCACCCCTCGCGCGGTCGACCGCCGCGTCGCCAAGCCCGCATGCGGCCAACCCCCAAGCGCCCGCCGCCCCGTGGCTCGACCCCATGGAACCGGAGCGCATCGTGGTGCAGAGCAAGGGCATGGAGCGGTATCTGGCCATGCACCTGGCCCGCCGCCTTGGCGTGTGCGCCAATGTGGCCTTTCCCTTTCCGGTCGGCCAGATATACGATCTTTTCAAGGCCGTGCTGCCCGACGTGCCCGATGAAAGCCCCTTTGCCCAGCAGGCCATGGCGTGGCGCATCATGGCGGCGCTGCCCAGCCTGCTGCCCGGCCCGGCGTTCGCCCCCCTGCGCCGCTACGCCGAGCACCGCCCCCTGCTGGGCCGCCTGCAATTGTGCGAACGCATCGCCTCCCTGTTCGACCAATACCTCATCTTTCGACCCGACGTCATAACCGCCTGGGAACACAGCGAATCCATGTTCACCACTCCCGCCGCCCCGCGCGAGGCCGAGGCGTGGCAAGCACCGCTCTGGCGCGCCGTTGCCCAAGGGCACCCCTCCGTGCACCGCGCCGCCTTGCAGCACGCCTTCCACCGCGCCCTGGACCGCGCGGACCGCGCCGGAACGCGCCCGCCGCTGCCCCGGCGGCTCTCTGTGTTCGGCATCTCCTCGCTGCCGCCCTTCCATCTCGACGTGCTGGCCGACCTGTCCCGCTTCTGCGCCGTGGACATCTACTACCTCAACCCCTGCCGCGAATACTGGTTCGACATCCGCTCCCCGCGCGCCACGGCGCGGCTTGCGGCCCGCCACGGCGTCGCGCCCGAAACCTTTGGCGACGAGGGCCACCCGCTGCTGGCCTCGCTGGGCGGGCTGGGCCGCCAGTTTCTAGAGGGTCTTTTCGAACGGGACGTGCTGGCCGCCGAGGACGCGCTGTTCGACGCCCCCGCAGAGGGAATAGACCCTGACGCCGCGTCTCCCGACCCGGCGCGCCAACCGTTGCTGGCCCGTTTGCAGGACGACATCCTGAACCTGTGCGAGCGCCGCGCCCCGGACGCGCGCCCCCCGGTGGCCGCGCGCGACCGCTCCGTACGCATCCACCGCTGCCACAGCCCCATGCGCGAGATGGAGGTGCTGCGCGACCAGTTGCTGGACATGCTTGCGGCGGATGCCGGCCTTGCGCCCCGCGACATCCTGGTCATGATGCCGGATGTGGAGTTGTACGCGCCCTACATCCAGGCGGTGTTCGACGCCGCGCCCGGCGCACGCGGCGCGGGCGGCGGCGCGCCCCGCATCCCCTATTCCATTGCCGACCGGGGCGTGCGCGGCCAAGGCGTGGCGGCCCGCGCCGTGTTCGAACTCCTGGGCCTGCCCGCCTCGCGCCTGGAGGCGTCGCGGGTGCTGGCGCTGCTCGATCTCGCCCCGGTGCGCCGCCGCTTTGGCCTGTCCGAGGCGGACATGGATCTGGTGCGCGACTGGGTCTGCGCCTCGGGCGTGCGCTGGGGCGAAAACAGCGCCGCCCGCGCGGCCACGGGCGCGCCGCCGTTCACGGAAAACTCGTGGGAGTCGGGTCTGCAACGCCTTGCCCTGGGCTACGCCCTGGAAGACGATGCGCTGTGGCGCGGCGTCAAGCCGCTGGCCGTGGAGGGCGCGGACGCCCGCACCCTGGGCAGGTTTCTGGATTTCGTGCAGGCGGTGTGCGCCTTTGTGCGCGACGCCCGGCGCGAGCGCCCCATGGCCTCCTGGCGGGACATGGTCTGCAAGGCGCTGGACGGCTTCCTGACGCCGGATGACGCCGACGACACGGATCTGGCCGTGCTGCGCAAGGCCTTGGACGGCATGGCGCGCGACGCGGCCGCCGCAGGGTACGACGCCCCCGCGCCTGTGGACTGCGTGGCGCACGTCCTGGCCCAGGCCGTGGACGGGGCGGCCTCGGCGCGGGGCTTTTTGTCCGGCGGCGTGACCTTTAGCTCGCTGGTGCCCATGCGCTCGGTGCCGTTCCGCGTGGTGTGGCTGGCGGGCATGGCCGACGCGGCCTTCCCCCGCCGCGACCGGAGGCCGGGCTTCGACCTCATGGCCGCCGCGCCCCGGCCCGGCGACCGCTCGCCCGGCGCGGACGACCGCCACCTCTTCCTGGAGGCGCTCATCTCGGCCCGCGACGTGTTCGGCATAAGCTATGTGGGCATGTCCGCCAGGGACAACGCGGTCATCCCCCCCAGCACGCTGGTGGGCGAAATGCTCGACTGCATCGCGGACAATTATGTCCTGGATGACGCCGCCGTCAGCCTCGGCGACGCCGCCACCGATCAGGACGCGCTCGTCGCGCACCTCACGGTCACGCACCGCTTGCAGGCGTTCCACCCCGCCTATTTTTCCGGCGCCGCCAACGCCCCGCTGTTCAGCTATTCGCGGGCCGACCGCGACGGCGCAACGGCGCTGGCAGCCCAGACAGCGCCCCAGCCCTTTGCCCCGCTGCCCCCGGACGCCCCGCAAGCGAATGACGCCGCGCCTGAGGACGAGGGGACGCCGCTTGACGCGACCCTGGCCGAGCTGCTCGCCTTTTACCGCCATCCGGGCAAGGCGTTTCTGCGCGCCCTGGGCATACGCCTGGGCAACGACGCGCAACACATCGAAGACGTGGAACGGCTGGACGCCTTGGATGGACTGGAAGGGTACACCCTGGGCGAGCGTCTGCTCAACGCCCTGGAACAGGGCACGGACCCGGCGATCCTGCTGGCGGACGCCCGTGCCGCCAACCTGTTGCCGCCCGGCGAGGCCGGAGCCGCCGCGTTCGAGGCGGTGCGGCGCGAGGCCGAGCCCCTGGCCGCGCAACGGCGCGAACGGGCCGCGGGCGCGGCCCTGCCGCCCGCATCCGGCGTGGTGCGGGCCGGGGCATGGACGCTTTCGGGCCATGCGGCGGGCCTCTATCCCGGTGGGCTCCTGCGCTGCCGCTTTGCCAAACTGAGCGGCAAACATCTGGTCACCGCGTGGATCGAGCACCTTTTCGCCAATGCCGTGCGCGGGCAAGCGGGCGTGCGCACCCATGTGCTGGGCCGCGACGGCGCGCATACCTTTTCGCCCATGGCAGCCCCCGCCGCCGCCTCCCTGCTGGGCCAGTTGCTCGACCTGCGGCGCGCGGGCCTGGCCGCGCCCCTGCCGTTCGCGCCCAAGACCGCCTGGAAATACGTGGACAAGCTGGACGCCACGGGCGACGGCGCCAAGGCCATCAAGGACGCGGCCAGCCAGTGGGAAGGCGCGGCCTACCAGGGCGCTGGTCCGGGCGAAGGGGACGACCCCTCGTGGCGGCAATGCTTCAAGGGCCGCGAACCGCTGGCCGAACCGGGGTTCGCGGACCTGGCCGAGGCGGTGTTCGGCCCCCTGCGCGACCACTTGGAGGCATGACGTGGATTTCGACCTGACGACCCACCCCCTGCACGGGGCGCACTGCATCGAGGCCAGCGCGGGCACGGGCAAGACCTATGCCCTGGCCGGGCTGTACCTGCGCCTCGTGGTGGAACGGGGACTGCGCGTGGACAGCATCCTGGTGGTGACCTTTACGGACGCGGCCACACAGGAGTTGCGCGACCGCATCCGCTCCCGGCTGCGCCACGCCCTGGCCGCGTTCCGCGCCGGACAGGGCGACGATCCACTGCTGGCCGCGCTGGTGGCGCGATGCGACCCCACGCAAGCCATGGCCGCGCTCACGCTCGCCATCCGCTCCTTTGACACGGCGGCCATCTTCACCATCCACGGTTTTTGCCAGCGCATGCTGCGCGACAACGCCTTTGAGAGCGGCCTGTCCTTTGACGCGGAAATCCTCCCGGACCAGCGCGCGCTCATCGACGAAATCGTGGCGGATTTCTGGCGCAGGCGCATGTACGCCGCCTCGCCCATGTTCCTGGCCCAGGCCGCCGCGCACGGTTTTTCGCCCGCGTCGCTGGCCGACCTGGCCACAGCGGCGCGGCGGCAACCCGAGCCCGTGGTGCTGGCGGCCGGGGCAGTCGAGCAGGGTCTTGGGCCGCTGGAAGCCGCGTTCGCCTCTGCCTTTGCGGCCATGGCCGCGCAGTGGCCCCAGGCCCGTGCCGCCGTGGCGGACATCATGGCCAACCACCCGGATTTCAAAAAGAACATGATCCAACCCGCCAACGTGACCAACTGGGTCAAGGCCATGCACGGCCTGTGCCTTGGCGCGCCGTCCCTTGCCCTGTGCGACGGGTTCGACAAGTTCACCGCCACGTACCAGGCCAGGGCGCTGAAAAAGAACGGCACGCTGCCCGGCCATGCTTTTTTCGCTGCCTGCGACGCCGTGCGCCATGCGGCGGACGACTACGCCGCCGCCTGCGACTGCCAGCTGCTCGCCCTGCGGGTGGAATTTCTAAAATACCTGGACGAGGAACTGGACAGCCGCAAGAACGAGCGCAACCAGCTGGGGTATGACGACCTGCTGCTGCGCATGCGCGACGCGCTCACCCCGCGCGAGGGCGAAGACGATACCGCGCTCTGCCGCACGGCCCGCGCCCGGTTCAGCGCCGCGCTCATCGACGAATTCCAGGACACCGACCCGATCCAGTACGCCATCTTCCGCCGCCTGTTCCTGCATCCGGAGGCCACGCTGTTCCTCATCGGCGACCCCAAGCAGGCCATCTACGGCTTCCGGGGCGCGGACATCTTCGCCTACCTGGACGCCAAGCGCGCCGTGGCCGCGCAGGGCACCGAGGCGACCCTGGGCGAGAACTGGCGCGCCGCGCCCGAGCTGGTGGAGGCGGTCAACACCCTCTTTGACCGGCCCAGGCATGCCTTTGTGTTCAGGGACATCCATTTCCAGCCGGTGCGGGCCGCCGCCACGCGGCACGATCCCCTGCGCGTGGCGGGCGACCCCGCCGCGCCGCTGCGCCTGTGGTTCCTGTCCGGCGCGGCGCCGAACAAGCCCATCCCCCTGGGCGAAGCCAAGCCGCGCATCGCCCGGGCCGTGGCCGTCGAGGCGGCCCGGCTGCTCACCCTGGCTGGCCAGGGCAGGGCGAACATCGGCGACCGCGCCCTGCACGCGGGCGACATGGCCGTGCTCACGCGCAGCAACCGCGAGGCGCGCCTGGTGGCCGACGCCCTGGCCGAGCTGAACGTGCCCTGCGTGCTGTACGGATCGGGCAGCCTGTTCGCCACGCCCGAGGCCGGGGACATGCTGCGCCTGCTGCATGGCCTGGCCGCGCCGTCCGATCCCGGCCTGGTGCGCGCCGCCCTGGCCACGGATCTGCTGGGATGCGACGCGGCGGCCATCGCGGCCCTGGAAACGGACCAGTCCCGCTGGGACGCGTGGCTGGAGCGGTTCGCCGCCTACCACGCGGCCTGGGCCGCGCACGGATTCATGGCCTGCATGGGCCGCCTGCTGGCAGCCGAGGCCGTGCGCCCCCGGCTGCTTGGGCTGGACAGGGGCGAGCGGCGCATGACCAACGTGCTGCACCTGCTGGAACTGCTGCATCGCCAGGAACGCGAGAGCAACGCGGGCATGGCGGGCCTTGCCCTCTGGCTGGCCGCGCGCATGGACGAGGCGGACGAGGCGGGCACGCCGGACGAATACCAGTTGCGCCTGGAAAGCGACGAGAAGGCCGTGCGCATCGTCACCATCCACAAGAGCAAGGGACTGGAATACCCCATTGTCTTCTGCCCCTTTCTCATGGCCAACGCGGACCCCCGCCCCGGCCCGCTGACCTATCATGACGCGCGGGAGCGCATGGTGTTCGACCTGGCGCCCGCCAACGCCCCTGACGGCGGCGCGGACGCCACCGCCCGCGCCGCGCGCGAAAACCTGGCCGAAAACATGCGCCTGGCCTACGTGGCGCTCACCCGGGCCAAGCTGCGCTGCTATATGGCCTGGGGCGTGTGCAAGACCGCCGCCACATCCGCGCCCACGGTGCTGTTCCACGCCGGACGCGGCGTGGACGGCGACGGGCTGCTGGACGAGGCCCGGGCCGTGTTCGCGGACCTGCATGACGGCAACGCCCTGCCCGATCTGGACGAACTGGCCAGGGACTGCATCCTGGTGGAGCCGCTGCCCGACGCGGCGGACGCGGCCCCGCTGCCCGCCGCGCACGGCGAGGCCCACGCGGGCGAAGAGGCGCGGTGCCGCGCCACGGGCCGATCCCTGCCCCGCGACTGGGCCGTGTCGAGTTTTTCCGCCCTGACCGCCACCCAGGACCGCACCGCGCCCCTGGAAGGCCCGGAACCCCGGCCCGGCCGCGACGAGCCCAGGGCCGCCATGGCGGGCGCGGACGCCGCGCCCCAGCCACGGGCCGCCGCCACCGGCGCGCCGTCCATCTTCGACTTTCCCAAGGGGCCGCAGCCCGGCACCATGCTGCACACCCTGTTCGAGCGGCTCGACTTTGCCGCGCCGGACAGCGTGCTGGCCGAGCAGGCCGCCGCCACCCTGGCCGCCTATGGCATGGACCAGGTCTGGACGCCCGCCGTGGCCCGCATGGCCCGCCACGTGCTGCACGCCGACCTCGCGCCCGGCGTGCGCCTGGCGCAGGTGGCGGCGCCGGACAGGCTGGTGGAACTGGAATTCCATTTCCCGCTGCGCCGCGTGACGCCCGCCGCCCTGGCCGCGTTCTACGCCGACCGGGCCACGGCCGTGCCGCCCGCCTTTCCCGAACGCATGGAGCGGCTCGATTTTCGCCCGCACGCAGGCTTTCTCAAGGGATTCGTGGACCTCGTGTTCAGGTCTGGAGACCGGTTCCATCTGGTGGACTGGAAATCCAACCACCTGGGGGACGCGGCAACGGACTACGGCCCGGACGCCCTGGACAAGGCCATGGCCGACCACTGCTACGTGTTGCAGGCCCATCTCTACCTGGTGGCCCTGGACCGCTACCTGGCCCTGCGCCTGCCCGGCTACGACTATGACCGCCACATGGGCGGCGCGGCCTACATCTTCTTGCGCGGGGTGACGCCCGAGGCGCCGGACTGCGGCATCTGGCGCCATTGCCCGGACGCGGCCTTTGTGCGCGACCTGGGCGCGCTGCTGCTCGATACGGACGAAACCCTGCCTGGAGGCGCGCATGTTCGCTGACCGCCCCGTTTTGGCCGCCCTGCGCCGCATGGGCCCGTCCGGCGCGCCGTGCAACGCCATGGACGTGCAGTTCGCCGGGCTGGTATGCCGTCTGGCGGGCCACGACGATCCGATCCTGGCCCTGGCCGCCGCGCTCACCAGCCGCGCCGCGTTTCTGGGACACGCCTGCCTGGACCTGAACGCCCCCTGGCCCAGCGGCAACGACGGACAAACCGGCGACGCACCCCAGCCCGAGGGAAGCATGCCCCTGTCCGGCCTGCCGCCCCACGCCGTTGCCTGGCGCGAGGCGCTGACGCCTCATGTGGCCTCTGGCGTGGTGGCCACGCCGGACGGGCGCGCACCGCTCATTCTCGACGGAGACCGTCTGTACCTGCACCGCCTGTTCGCACAGGAATCGCGCCTGGCCAGCGGTCTGCTGCGGCTTGCGGCGGGCATCCCGGCCTGGAATCAGGCCACGGACGGCCTGGAGGCGCTGGCGCGCCGCGCCGCACCCGCGCTCGACCGCCTGTTCCCGCGCACGGCGCGCACGCCCGCCCTGGATTGCCAGCGGCTGGCCGCCCTGGCCGCGCTGCGCCGCGCCTTGTGCGTCATCACGGGCGGGCCGGGCACGGGCAAGACAACCACCGTGGCCCGGCTGCTGGCCCTGGTGCTCGAAGTGACCATGGACCACGCGGCGGCACGGGGCGAACCACTGCGCATCCGCCTGGCCGCGCCCACGGGCAAGGCCGCCGCCCGGCTGGCCGAGTCCCTGGCCGTTGCCCGAAAACGCCTCGATTGCCCGGATGCGGTGCGCGCGCTCATGCCGTCCAAGGCCGAGACCCTGCACCGCCTCCTGGGCCTGCGTCCCGGTTCGGGGGGAGGGGGAAACGCCTTTGCCCATGACCGGGACAACCCCCTGGGCCTTGACCTGCTGGTGGTGGACGAGGCGTCCATGGTCGATCTGCCGCTCATGGCGCGGCTGGTGGATGCGCTGCCGCCCACCGCGTCCCTGGTGCTCCTGGGCGACCAGGACCAACTCGCCTCGGTGGAAACCGGCTATGTGCTGGGCGACCTGTGCGCGGCGGCGGACACCACCGGCGCGCCACCGGACCTGGCCGAGGCCTGGGCCGTGGCCGCAGCGGGCGCGCCGCCCCTGCCCCCCGCAACGCGCGCGCCGTCCCCCCTGGACGGCTGCGTGATCCGGCTGGACACGAGCTACCGCTTTGACGCCGCCGGCGGCATCACGGCCCTGGGCAACGCCCTGCGCCGGGGCGACGCCCCAGCCGCCACAACGGCCCTGCATGCCGGCCATGCGGACGTGATCTGGATGCCCGTTGCAACGGAAGAGGCGGCCCTGGCCGCATTCGACGCCTGGGTGCTGGCCCACTACGGCCCCATGCTGCGCGCCGGGGACACGGCAACGGCCTTTGCCGCCCTGGGCCTTGCGCGGGCGCTCTCGCCCCTGCGCCAGGGCCATCTGGGCGTGGAAGGGCTGAACCGCCGCGCCGAGGCCGTGCTGGTCCGCGCCGGACTGCTGCCCCAGGCCGCGCTGCGCGGCGGCCACGACGCCTCTTACCATGGCCGCCCCATCATGATCCTGGCCAATGACTACGGCCTGCGCCTGTTCAACGGCGATGTGGGCATCCTGCGCCACACCCCTGGCCAGGACGGCGAACCAGGCGGCCTGAAGGCCTATTTCGAAGCCGCGCCCACCCGGCCAGCGCCCCTCTCGGCCATGCAATCCGACGCCCCAAGGCCCGATCAGGCCGCCGCCCCCTCATTCCGCGCCCTGTCGCCCGTGCGCCTGCCCGGCCACGACACCGTGTTCGCCATGACCGTGCACAAGAGCCAGGGCTCGGAATTCGACCATGTACTGCTGATGCTGCCGCTGGCCGACCATCCGCTGTGCACGCGCGAGCTGGCCTACACCGCCGTGACCCGCGCCCGGCGCAACGTCACGATCATCGGGCGTGAAGCCGTGCTGGAGGCGGCGGCCACGCGGCGCATGGCCCGTTTCGGCGGCCTGCGCGACCGCCTGGCCCGCCCGCCGGAAGAGTAGGAAACCGCCCCCTCGCGGCGCGCGGCCAGCGCATCCAACGGCGGGGAACAGCCCGCGAAAAAGCCCCGCGCTCCCAATGGCGCCATCCGTCAGAAGGGGAAAAAGAGGGGGAGGGCACGGCCTTGCGGGCCGGACCGTCAGGCCATCCGGAATTCCAGGATGGTGAAGTCGTCGGGCAGCCGTTCCGAACCGTACTGGCGTTGCGCCGCATCGTACAGCCTGTCCAGCAACACCCCGTCACCATCGGGCGTCCGCAGCTGGTCCACAAAGGCGTCGAATTCAAGCATGGGGTTTTCCGGATGCCTGATCTCGAACACGCCGTCGGAAAACACGTACAGCCTGCCCTTGCGCGGCAGCGCCACGCTGTCCTGCGCAAAGACCGCATCGGGCAGGCCGCCGATGAACATGTTGTCCGTTATCAGCTCCTGTGGCTCCGCACGGTCGCCGTCGAACAACAACGCCGGGTGGTGGCCGCCGCTGGAAAAGGTCAGCGTACGGCTTGGGGCATGCACCACCCCGTACCAGATGGTGAAGAACATGTTGTTGTGCCGCTCCATGGGAAAGGCCGTGTTGAGCGCGGCCAGCACCTCGGCGGGCTGGCGGTAGTCCGCTGACAGGGTCTGGGTGCGCAGCACGTTGAGCACGGACACGGAAAAGAGGGCGGCGCCCATGCCGTGTCCGCTCACATCGAGCAGGTAGATGGCGAAGTGGTCCTCGTCGAGCCAGTGGTAGCCAAAGGAGTCGCCGCCCAGGGAGGCCGACGGCTCGAACTTCCACGTGGCGCGCAACGGGCCGTCCTCGATGGGGTCGGGCAGCAGCGTGCTCACATAGGCGCCCGCCTTGGCCAACTCCGAGTTCATGCGTTCCATGGTCTCGAAAATCCGCAAGGTGCGCTCGTGCACGGCCTGTTCGAGCCGGGCGTAGAGCAGGGCGTTGTCAATGGCCACGGCGGCCTGCGAGGCAAGGGCTGTCAGCAGCTTCTGGTCCTCGGCCCGAAAGTCGCGGCGTGCCTCCCGGCTCACGTTGAGCACGCCTATGATCTTGCCCTGCACCGAGAGCGGCACGCAGATGAGCGTGCCCAGGGGGTTGGGGCCGGGAACGAAAAAGGGGTGTTTTTCCGGATCGTTGACGATTTCAGAGCGCCCGGTCTGCATGACCCTGCCCTGCACGCCCTCGCCGGGGTTGCGCAGCTGGTGCACCGAGGGCTTGTCGCCGAACCAGGCCAGCAGCTCCATCACCCCCTGGCGGGAGTTGTGCAACATGATGCAGCCGTTGTCCGCCGGGATAATCTCCCGCGCCTTTTCCACGACCAGCCGCCCCGCCTCCTCGGGATCGCGCACCGCCGCGATCTTTTCCGAAAAGGTGTAGAGCATGTTGATCTCGCGGTATTTTTCCATGGCCTCGCCGACCACGGCCTTTTTTTCCTGCTCGCTCGCCACCAGGGGCCGCACCACATCCAGCACGACCACGCCCACGGTGGCGACATCGGCCTGGTCGCA
The DNA here is from genome assembly GCA_050251715.1 of Desulfovibrionaceae bacterium. Lineage (GTDB taxonomy): Bacteria > Desulfobacterota > Desulfovibrionia > Desulfovibrionales > Desulfovibrionaceae > JBFWMG01. The sequence goes on from JBFWMG010000009.1 coordinate 51,511, forward strand.
ACAGACAGAACCCATGGCGGTGTCCTGCAAGGTGAATGGCAAATGGTGCGGTGTTTCAGGCAGCTGGCCGAACAACACCGCGCCCGTGGCGTCGCACACGGCAAACGGTCCGGGCAGCGCCCGGGACAGCGCCTCCAGGAGTGACTTTACCTCCCTGCGGGCGATTATGCGTTGCAATTTGACCAGTTTCATTCTTACGACTCCCCATCCCCGACAGCGCTCTCCCCAAGGAGAATAGGCATCCAATAGCACCATACTATGCCAGCAACAATGACGACTGCCAAGCTTGTACGCATTCGTTTTTAGCCATTCCCCCCATTTTTCCGCAACAACGCCGTTGCCTGCCCGCGCTTTGGACGCCCCCACGCGGCGCGTGCCTGCGGGAACCACCGCCCTCCCTGAAGAATCATGCCCATGCCGGAAACGCATGACCAAACCGCACAGCGCACCGGATGAGACTGTTGTTCTGTTAAAAATAAAAATGGAACACCAATCATCTATAAGGAACCGAACCATACGCATAATGTGCGGCGGCAAGCCAACCCCGATCCGCTTGCCATACCATTTCCTTTTTTGTAAAAGGCCGTTCCCCGGTGGCATTGCCTGGCCGCACAAAGCTGTCCACAAGGCTTTTCCGCCCATCCGGCCTTTGTTTCGGCCCCCCCCAGCCCAATGCATGAGGAACAGCACATGGATAAGATCACGGTAAAAAACACGCTCGTCGAACTCGACGGTGACGAAATGACCCGCATCATGTGGGCCATCATCAAGGAAAAACTCCTTTTTCCCTTTCTGAACGTGGACCTGGAATACTACGACCTGCACGTGAAGCACCGTGACGACACGGACGACAAGGTGACCGTGGAGGCGGCCGAGGCCATCAAGCGGCACAAGGTGGGCGTCAAGTGCGCCACCATCACCACCACGCCCGCCCGCGTGACCGAATACGATCTCAAGCAGCTGACCAAGAGCCCCAACGCCACCATCCGCGCCATGCTCGACGGCACCGTGTTCCGCGCCCCCATCCTGGTCTCGAACATCAAGCCCAACGTGCGCACCTGGACCAAGCCCATTGTCATCGGCCGCCATGCCTACGGCGACGTGTACCGCAACGCCGAGATCGCCGTACCCGGCGCGGGCGTGGCCGAGGTGGTGTTCACCCCGGCGGACGGCGGCGAGCCGCAGCGCCTGGCCATCCACGCCTTCAAGGCTCCCGGCGTGATCCAGGGCATCCACAACACCGACGCCTCGATCCGCAGCTTTGCCCGGGCCAGCTTCACCTATGCCCTGGACCAGAAGATCGACGTGTGGTTCGCCACCAAGGACACCATTTCCAAGACCTATGACGGCCGGTTCCGCGACATCTTCCAGGAGGTGTACGAGACCGAGTTCAAGGCCCGCTTCGAGGCCGCTGGCATCGAGTACTTCTACACCCTGATCGACGACGTGGTGGCGCGGGTGATGAAGGCCGAGGGCGGCTTTTTGTGGTGCTGCAAGAACTACGACGGCGACGTGATGAGCGACATGGTGGCCTCGGCCTTCGGGAGCCTGGCGCTCATGACCTCCATCCTGGTTTCGCCGGACGGCTGCTTCGAATACGAGGCCGCCCACGGCACGGTGCAGCGCCACTACTACAAGCACCTCAAGGGCGAGGCCACCTCGTCCAATTCCATGGCCCTCATCTTTGCCTGGACCGGCGCGCTGCGCAAGCGCGGCGAGCTGGACGAAACCCCCGAGGTGTGCGCCTTTGCCGACGCACTGGAGGCCGCGAGCATCGAGACCATCGAGTCCGGCACCATGACCGGCGACCTGGCGCGCATCGCCGAGCCGCGCCCTGCGGGCCACGTGGACACCGAGACCTTCATCGACGCCGTGGCCAAGCGCCTGGCCGCCAAGCTGGCCGCGTAGGCGAAGCCGCGCTTTATCGGAACCGGCCACCGCGTACAAGGTGGCCGGTTTTTTCTTGCCATATTCCCATGCACCACATACAGCTTGACGCATTACAGGCGACCACACCAATTGCGAGGTACCCATGCCCGACCTGCTGCAGCGCCTTGGCGCACGGGAACGAAAGATTCGCGATCCCTTGTACGGATATATCTGGCTGTCCAAGAAGGAAATGGCGATCGTGGATTCTCCGCTCTTCCAGCGTCTGCGCCGCGTGCATCAGCTGGCGCTCACCAAATACGTCTACCCGTCAGCCGAGCATACCCGTTTCGTGCATTCTCTGGGCGTCATGCACTGCGCCACGCAGATGTTTCGCGGCATCCTGGCTAACAGCGCGGACAGGCTCGACGTAAGCGATCACGATCAACAAACGTGGCTTTCCAAACTTCGTTTGGCGGCCCTGTTGCATGATATTGGCCACCTCCCCTTTTCCCATGCAGCGGAAGAAGTCCTGTTGCAAGGCATAAACCACGAAGACATCAGTAGGTACATCATACAGCACGATCCGTGCATCAGTTCCTTCATCCAGGAGATATGCGATATCAACCCATCCCATGTCGCCAACATCCTTTCGAAAAACGCCATGGCGAAGCATCTGCTGCTCCACGACATCGTTTCCGGTCAACTCGATGCGGACAGATCGGACTATCTCCTGCGCGACTCATATGCATGTGGCGTCAAGTATGGTGAGTATGATTTCGTCAGATACATGAACGCATTTGGTTGTACTATGGATAATGCGGCGGGAACACTATTCATAAAGGAACGAGACATCCCGGTGATTGAATCTTTCCTTCTTGCAAGATATCACTATAACATGCAGGTCCCTTATCATAGAACACGTGTCGGATACGATATTACCTTGCGTAAATACTTTGAAACTCTCGATGTTGCATCCATAATGCAACCGATACTTACCATAAACAACAATGAGATAACGGAGTTCAACCCCGAAGCATTTGAAGAATTCGATGACTACGATGTCTTCCAAGACATCAAGCGCTCCCGGCGCACATGCAGGTGGGCAGCCATGCTCCTGCGCAAGGAGCATCTCGTCGCCGTGCTCGACACGAACGATTGCGAGTCCGCCAACAGCGACTTCTTCAAGAAATACGTCGCGGCGCTTGCCGACGCCGGATTCAAAGAAGACGCCGATTTTTTCCCTTACGAGCAAAACATTGTCGTCTCGAAGTTCCATCTGCGCGATGCGGCCGAAGACGTGGAGGACACCGAACCGAGCGATTCAGACAAAAAGGACCTTTTCGTCATTGACCGTGACAATGTGGTGAAAGACGTGTGCCAATCCTCGCCCATCATAAAACAGCTGGGCAAGGCGCTGCTGCTGTTGCGCGTCTACGTGCTGCCCGAAAAGGCGGATGCGGCCAAAGACATCTTGAAAAAAGTTCAATCTGAAGCTACAATAACAAATTAGGAGGGCGGCCATGGACAACATCCTTATTACTACCCTCGACCTGTTGACCAAGAAAAACATTCCCCTCGGCAAGATCGTCCTGCAAAAAATCGTCTACTTCCTCAAAGACCGGGGGGTTCCTTTTTCTTATTCTTTTCGCCCGTTTACATATGGACCGTATTCCTCCAGCCTGTCCCATGCCCTGGAATCCCTCTGCTTCTGGGATTACCTTGAGGAACGCGGTAACGAGTACTCTATCCGCGACCTCCCCACGCCCGCTCCGGACGAGGATCTCACCCCACGGATCACCGCAGCCATCGACACCTTCGCCTCCATGGTCGACGGACAGTATGACTTTAAGACCATGGAGATCTTCGGTACGGTCATCTCATGCCGCCGCGCCCTGGAAGAAGTGGGGGAAGAAGTGACGCCAGACAGCGTGCTGGCGGAATTCAAGGCATGGAAGGCCGACAAATACGACGACGATCGCATTCTGGCCGCCTACCGGAAAATCTGTTAACCGTGCGCCTCGCAGCGCCACGCTACTCGCTTTCAATCGACGAGAATGCCTCCCGGCACATGCCAGGAGGCATTTTTTTGCATAAAAGGAGAACGGTCGAGAACCCACGTCTCCTCTTTCCGCAAACTCCGCGTCAGCGCACGTGGGTGTTGTAGGCCTGGATGATGAGCAGCCGCCACTCAAGGCGCGCCTGCAGCATATGGATCATGCCGAGCGTGGTCTTGTCCTTGAGCTTGCCCGTCTCGAACATGGCTTTCAATTCTTCCGCGCCAGGGCCGCTCATGTGCATGAGCAGCAGCCGGGCGCTCTTCTCGGTGGTCAGATCAAGGTGCCCAAGCGTGCCATCGTGGAAATCCGTCAGCCGGACCAGGAACGCCTTGTCGCGCACGGCGGCCTCGTCCTCCGAGAAACGGTAGTTGCGCAGCACATTGAGCACATCCTTGAGCGCGGGTTCGCGCAGCGCCTCCACGGCCCGCTCCATCTCACGCAGCAGCCGTTCGCCGCTCGCTCCGGGGTTGGCCTCGCGCAGGCGCACCATGGTCTGCTCATAGTCGCGCAACAGGTCGCTTATGGTCACGCCCCCCGTGGCCGCTCCCGCCTTGTCCAGCCCTGCCAGCGCCATGCGCAGGGGCTTGACCACGGCCCCCACCACCTTCTTGGCCTCCACCGACTCCAGCACCCCGTTCAGGTAGAACAGCAACCGCTCCGTGGTGCTCCAGATATCCTCCAGGTGCAGGTTGCTGCGCGACAGAAAACGCAGCGTCCGCATATCCTGCTTGAGGCCCGAGGTGTCCACCCGCAAGCGGGGCTCGGACAATGCCTTGTGCAGGGAACGGAGAAAACCGTCGTTGAGGCCGTTGACCAGGGACTGCACGGTGGCAAAGTCCCGCGCCTGCATCAACTGATGGATGGCCGCCAGAATCTTGTCCGCCGTCTCCAGCGTCTTGGCGTTTTCCGCACTGGGCTGCTGGCGCGCCGCGTCGCTGTTCTCCATGAACAACCGGAAAAAGAAACGGAGCTTTTCGATGTTGCGGTCGTATCCAGCGCCGTGCTGTTCCACGAAATTTTTTCCCAACCCCAGAATAAGGCAGATGCGGTTCAGGCGGAACAGCACATCGTTGAGTATCTCTATGGGCGGCTCTTCAAATTCCTTTTCCTGCACCGGCGCGGCTTGGCGGTCCTTTTCAATGGCCTCCAGCCGCTTGATGGCGGACCCCACGGAGTTGAAGCTGCGGAACACCGAAAGATCCCACTCCAGGCGCGCCTTGATGCAGGCCACGAACTCCGAGGCGTTTTTGGACACCAGGTTGCCGCACATGACGCAGACCCCCTTGTCCGCATCCAGGCATTCCTCGCGCAGGCTCTTGCGCACCTGCTCCAGGGCGCGGGTCATGAAGGACTCGAAATTGACCAGCAGCAGCTCCAGGGTCTTGGGTCCGGCAATGCCCAACTGGTCCAGATCTCCCTGAAACCCGAAGAGATCGCTCAGGAATCGCCTGTCCGAGGATGCGGCCTCGGACACGTCGCCCCCTGGCGGGGTAAAGGATTCCTTGACCACGTCGCGCGGGCTTTTGCCATGCAGCGCCTGCACCGAGTCCGCCAACGCGGCCAACAGGTCGGCCTTGCCCGCCTTTTCGGCCCGGTCGCGCAAGTATTCCAGGGTCCGGTCCGGCGTCTTGAGCAGGTGGGCCAGGGTGATGCGCTTTTCCAGGCCAAGCGCGGTGAGCAAGGCCTTGAATGCCTCGGCCATGCCCCGCAACGGCAGCATGGCGCCCCTGCGCGCCTCGGCGGAATCCAGGGCGCGGGTCAGGAAAAGCGCCGTGCGCGGGGTGGAGGTCATCAGCTCGTTGACCGAGAGTTCCCCCTTGAGCAGCCGGGCGCAGTAGGCGATATCACGCTTGATGAGAGTGTCGTCGGCCTTGCCCTGCACATCGGCGAGCGCGGTCTTGACCGCCTCCAGCATGTCGTCGGTAATGGCGTCCAGCCCGGCCATGATGGCGGCGTCATTGCCCGTGTCCGCGATGACAAGTTTTTCCAGGCTGCGCAGGGCGGCGATCACCCCGTCGATGATCTGGGCCTTGGCCGCGTCCTTGCTCTTGTCAAAGCCGCCGCCCAGCTCGTTTTGCAGCAGGGTGAGGTACAGGCAGATCTTGCGGATGTTCCAGCCGAGCTTGCGCTTGTTGCAGATGATGAAGTCCGGCGCCAGGCCGATGAACTTGCACACCCGGCCAAGCTTGTCATAGACCGCCTGCAGGGCTTGCGGCCCCATCTCGGCCTTCTGCATCTCCGTCCACTGGGCCAAGTCCCAATAATAGCTCGGATCCGCCTCCTCTTCGGCGCGCAGCACGTACACGGTCTCGCCTTTTTCCACCTCCTCCAGAAAGACGAACCCCTTGCGCGCCACGCGCACCACGCTGCCCGGCAACAACCCCCACGCCTTGAACACCAGGGGAGACAGATTGCTGGTGGCCACGTTCTTCACGCCCAGGATGGTCATGCCGCCGCCCACGGTCAGATCCGGCGGCGTCTCGCGCAGCAGATCCTTGTGCACCTCCAGGTCGCCCTCCACGCGCAGGGCGTGCATGAACCCCTTGTTCTTGACCCGCGCGCCGCGCGACACCAGGCTGCCCTTCACGAGCGTCACGTCCTCTATGACGTTGAAGGAGCGCACGTCGTCGGCAAGAACCAGATCGCCCAGCCACGCGCCGTCGCGGAACATGATGCCCACGGACGACACCTTGCTGGCGGGATCCTGGCCTATGCGCAGCTTGGGCGAGAGGATTTCGATGAAGTCGTGCCAGCGTGCGGCGGTCTCGGGGGTATTGGGGATGCGCACATCGGGGAAAAAGGGAATGGTGTAATCCTTGGGCTTGGCCTCGATGACCAGCTCATGCAGGAAGGGCTGCGACGGCTTCGCATCCCCGGCTTCGGGCGACTTGTTTTTGCCTTTGAACATACGCGGCTGTTTCCTGGCCGAAAAAGGAACGCCCTGGACCTGGCGGCATGCCGCGGCCGGCTTCCCCCCCGGATTCGTCTCACCATGCGTGCGGCAGTCCTACCGACCGCACGCCGCAACCGTGGTCCCGCACGAAACGGGTAGTATAATAGTTGTACGGCATGACGCGCCCAAGGGCAATCATGGAATGCGGTTCCGCGCCATCCCGGCGACAACGCGAAGCCAATACCAGGCGCCACACGCGCTCCACCCGCCTCCAACGCCGCATGCAACGCGCCCGTGGCCCGTCCCGCATGACCAGTCCTTGGGCAACGGAAGGCGCGCGCCGCAACCCACCGGCCCCTCGTCATCGTGCGCCCCTCCCCGGGGCATGCCGGTTGCCGCGTCCCATTCCCAACAGCGGCCCCGGCACGCGCCGCACCTGCATCTGCATATTTATTAGAAAATATGTAGATTATCTATTGACTTTGTGTCATAGAATTGACACCAATGGAAAACGTGTGTGGCCCACGCGGGCACGCACGGCGGACCCGGTTGCACAACAGACCAGGATGCGCCGTGGTCGCGTCGGGAGGGGAGATGGAGTTGAAGATTGGCGGGATCATCGGCGATAGCCCCGTCCTCAAAGAAGTTTTCAAGGTGCTGTTCAAGGTGGCGCCCACGGACAGCACCGTGCTCGTGACCGGGGAATCCGGCACGGGCAAGGAATTGCTCGTGCGCGCGCTGCACACCAACAGCATGCGCAAGGGCAAGCCCTTTGTACCCATCAATTGCGGCGCCATCCCCAAGGAACTCCTCGAATCCGAACTGTTTGGCCATGAAAAAGGCGCCTTTACCCATGCCATCCGCTCCCGTCCGGGCCGGTTTGAACTGGCGGACGGCGGCACGGTTTTTCTCGATGAAATCGGGGAGATGGAACTCTCGCTCCAGGTCAAGATCCTGCGCGTGCTGCAGGAGAAAGAGATCGAACGCGTGGGCGGGGCGGGCACCAAGAAGGTGGACGTGCGCGTGGTGGCGGCCACCAACCGCAACCTGGAAAAAGAGGTGGAGGCGGGGCGCTTTCGCGAGGATTTGTACTACCGTCTCAACGTCATCCCCCTGCAACTGCCTCCCTTGCGCGAACGCGGCCAGGACGTGGTGCTGCTCGCCACCCATTTTCTGACGCGGTTCAGCGAACGCAAGAAGCGCCCCCCGCTCTCCATCGACCCCAAGGCGCGCGACATGCTCCTGTGCTACTCCTGGCCCGGCAATGTCCGTGAGCTTGAAAATTTCATGGAGCGCATGAGCATCCTGTGCGAGGACAAGACCATCCGGCCCGAAGACCTGCCGGAAAAGATCCTGCGCGAGGTGGGACACGATCCCAAGCCGCCCGTGGCCGTGGCGGCCGCCGCGCCGCAGGGCTTTTGCTGGCCCGCCATCCGGGACTTGCAGGACAGGAACATGGGCCTCAAGGAGTTTTTGGACGAGATGGAGGAGCGTTTGCTGCGCGAGGCGTTGCTGCTTGCGGGCGGGGTGAAGAACCAGGCCGCCGAAATCCTGGGCATCAAGCGCACCACCCTCATAGAAAAACTCAAGAAAAAAAATTTGGAATAGCCGGGGAGGCGGGAAAAAACAGCCTCTGCCCCCGCGAGGCCGCCAATCCCCCCTGTGCCGCCGCCGCACGACACACTTTAAATAACTTCATATTTTTCACGAAGTTAAATTCGACATCCTCCTCGCGGCGCTACGAAGTTCCCGCCATTCCGAAACATTTTCGCACCGGACCTGTCGTTTTTGTATATATTTTGCATGGGTGCATAGCGTGATGGCCAACCGTTCCACCAGGCTCGCCTGGATCCTCGCGGGGCTCCTCTGCCTCCCGCTGCTTTTCCCCGCCCAGGGGTGGGGACTCTCCTATTATTGGGGCGAGCATCCGGACAAGGACAGGCTGGTCATCGTCTTTGACCACGACATCCCACAATACGATTTCAGCCGCACCGACCGCACCCGCCTGGCCCTGACCGTGCCGACCGCCCCGTGGAGCGCGGAGAAAAAGCCCGGCCCCGGCGCTTTTGGCGACGCGAAATTCATCCAGTCCCTGGCAGTGACGCAAAATGGCCTGGCCATAGCCCTGCGCTCCCCGGCCATCGGCTACGTGCATTTCACCATCCCCGAGGCGCGCAAGCTGGTGGTGGACGTGTTCGGCGACCCCATCGGCGCACGCTGGCGTCCCTCGGGACGGCCCGCGCCCAAGACGGCCCAGGCCGCACCGGCTCCCAAGACGACGCAGGCCGCACCGGCGCCAAAGCCCACCCAGACCGCCCAACCCGCGCCGCTGCCGCGCCAGGGCGAGGCGGGCGGCTTTGCCCTGGCCACGCCCAAGCCGCAACAGGCCGTGGCCACGCCCACGCCCCGCCCCCGTGAGACAACCCTGCCCAATGGCCCGGACCAACCCGAACGCAAGACCATTGGCCAATGGCTGGGCAAGGACACCGCACCGGCGCAGGACGCGGCCGGACAGTCCGCCGCGCCCGCACGGCAACAGTCCGCCGCGCCCGTTGCCGCGCAAACCGCCCCTCCAGCCGCGCAGCCCGCGCCAGAGGCGCGCCGCCCCTTCTTTGCCGTGCCCTACACCTTCCGCGCCCGCATCAACAGCGGCGGCCCGGAGGAATGGATGCAGCCCGCGCAGGAACCCACACCCGCCGACTCCCCAGCGCCCGTGGCGCCCCCCCTGGCCTCCCCTGTACAGGCGCCCACGCCGCTGGCGGTGCCCGACACAACCCCGCAGCCCATGGCCATGGCCGAACCGGCCCAGGCACCGGCGCACACGCCCGCCCCCGGCACGTCGCAACCCATTGCCCCGGCCACGCCGCAACCCATTGCCATGGCCGGGCCGCAACCCATTTCCATGGCCGCGCCGGAACAGCCCCAGGAGCCCGCGCCCCAAGCGCAGCCCGAACCCGCTCCGGCTGCGCAGCCCCAAGCCCCGCAGCCTATGGCCGAAACCCCGGTGGCCGAAACGCCCGCGCAGCCCGTGGCCGAAGCGCCAGCGCCCGAACCCGCCGCGCCGCAGGCCATGGCCGTCGCGCCCGCGCCCAGCGCCGCGCCGCAGGAACGGTACCACGTCATGGGCGCCATTTCCCTGCTTGGCCCCCTGGACGCCCCGGTGCTGACCGAGACCCTGCCCCAGGCCCAGCAACCAGCGCAAACCCCGCAGCCCACGCAACAGGCCGGACAGCCCCAGCCCGCCGAGCAGGCGGCGCAGGACGCGCAGCCCCCGGCGGACCAGGGGCAACCCGTGCAACAGGCCGACGCGGGCGCGCCCGCGCAGCCAAGCGCCATGGGCAGCCTGGACGCCATGGCGCCCACGGCCATTGCCCCGGGCACCGCTGCCGCGCCGCAGGCCGAGGCACCGGCCCAGGCCGAGACCGAAGGCGGCGGTTCGCTGGCGGACATCGCCAAGAAATATGCGGCGGAAACCGGTCTGGAAGGACCGGCCGACGCCGGAGCGCCGCAGGCCGAGCCCGCGCCCGGCGCAACGCCCGACGCCACCCAGGCCGAAGGGGACAAGACGCTCATGCGGCCCGACCTGGACAAGGTGCAGGCGGCCGTGGGCGGCAAGGAGGTGCGCGACTACGACGCCGAGATGCTCCAGGCCCAGACCTCGCTCAACAACGAGGAGTATGACAAGGCGCTGGAGGGCTTCCTCAAGCTGCGCGCCACCCCGGACATCACCAAGACGATGCGCGAGGAAGTGCTCTATGCCATCGCCGACACCCAGTACGCCATGCACAAACAGGAGATAGCGACCAATTTCGAGAAGATGAGCACGGCCCTGACCCAGGCCATGAACTACCACCTCGAATCCGACCGCGTGCCCTCGGCCCTGCTGCGGCTCGGGCTGCTCAACCTCAAGGTGGACAACGTGCGCCAGGCCGAGGCGTACTTCAACATCCTCAAGGACAAGTTCCCCCAGGACGACAACATCCCGCTGATCTACTATTATTGGGGCGACTACTATTTCAAGACCAAGGAGTTCCAGAAGGCGGCGGACAACTTCCAGTACGTGGTGCAGACCTACCCGGACACCAAGTTCGTGCGCGAGGCGTCCGTGGGCCTGGCCGAAGCGCTCATCAAGCTGGGCTACGAGGCCCAGGCCTTCCAGATCGTGGACTACATCGAAAAGCGCTGGCCCCGTTTCTATCTGGAATACCTGCCATTCATGCGCCTGTTGGCCGACGTGAACTACAAGACCGGCCAATATGAAAAGGCGCGGGTCAACTACTGGACCTATTACAACCTTGACCCGGAAGGCGAGGAAACCGACCTCATCCTGGCCCGGCTCGGCGACATCTATGCCCTGACCAAGCACATGACGGCGGCCAAGGAGGTGTACCAGGAGGCGGCCACCAAGTTCCCGGACAAGGACGGCGGCCTCGTCGCCCAGATGCGCCTGGCCGAGGAAGGCGTGTATGACGCGCCCTCGGTCAAGGACATGTTCTCGGTCTTCGACCGCCCCTTCAACTTGAGTCCGGCGGAAATCTACAAGAAGATCATCGCCGAGCACCCGGACAGCGAGCTCGCCCCCCTGGCGCAGCTCAAGCTGGCCATGTGGCACCTGTGGAACAAGCAATACCGCGACACCCTCAAGGCCGCCACCGAGTTCCAGCAGAAATACCCCAAGGACAAGCTGGCCGCGCGCGCCCGCGAGGTGGGCCTGCAGGCCTTTGACAGCATGGTCACCGCGTATGCGCAGGAAGAGAACTATGACCGCATCATCGACATGTGGAACGAGTTCCCCCTGGTGCGCGACGCGGCGGAGGAGATGCAGGCGGAAACCCGCATCGCCCTGGGCCTCAGCTTCTGGAAGCGGGGTTCGCCGGACATGGCCCTCGACGTGGTCGCGCCCCTGCTGCGCGGCCACAAGGTGCCGGAATTTTCCGAAATGGCCCTGCATCTCGCCCTGTCCGTGTTCACCGACAACCTGGCCTGGGACCGCATCCCGGCCCTGGCCGACCAGATCGAGCTGTGGGATCTGAAGCCCGAGAGCAGGCGCGAGCTCGACTATGCCCTGGCCCTGGCCTACGAGAACCAGCACACGTCCGCCAAGAGCATGCCGCTGTGGCGCAAGCTGGTGGACGACCCCTCCCTGCCCACCGACCGACAGGCCTATGCCCGCTATTTCGTGGCCATGGCCGCACGGCAGGAACGCGACCTGGAGACCGCCTACGTCCTGGCCCAGGACGCCCTGACGCTGTTTGCCAACAGCGGCGTGAAGGACGATGAAAAGGTCAAGGATCTCATGGGGCTGCTTATGGATGTCACCGAAAGTTCGGGCCGCATCCGCGAGGCGCTGCGCTGGGCCGAGGACTATGGCAAGTTTGTGCCCAAGACCAACCCCAACTGGCCCGCCCTGCGCTACCGCACGGCCCAGCTGTACAAGAAGGCCGCGGAACCCCAGCAATGGGAAGACATCCTCAAGGACTTGGCGGCCACCCAGCCGCAGTCGCTCTATGGCCGCATGGCCGCGTCCGAACTGCAATCCCACGCCCTGGAAAAAAGCGCCCAGCAGTTCTCGCCCATGGGCAGCATGTAATTTGCCCTGGTCCGGCGGGCCTGCTATGCTGAAGGCATGAACGAAACCCTCGCCAACCTGGCCGCCGTGGCCGCCGCCGTGGGCTGCTTCCTCGTGCTGCGCGCCAAGCTGCGGCAGCGCTGCACCCCATGAGTGCTCCTCTACGGCTCGCTGGGCGCGGGCCTGGTGGTCTATTTCCTGCTCGCACGCTTCCTGTAGGGCCGCTCCATGCCTGACCGCATCCCGTTCGCCGTAGCGTTTGCCCCTGCCCTGGCCGCGTTCGAGGCAGGCGACCTGCCCCAGGCGGCGCGCCTGTGCGCCGGCCTGCTCGACACGCACGGCCCGCACCCGGACGCCATCAAGCTCCTGGCCCTGGTCTCGTCCGGCCTGGGCCGCCACGCCGACGCCGCCGCGCTGTTCCAAAAGGTGTTGGCCATGGCCCCGCACGCGCCCGACGCCGCCGCCACCCGCCACAACCTGGGCCAGACCTTCCTGGAACTGCACCGCCTCGATGACGCCGCCGCCGCGTTCCGCGCCGCCATAGCCCAGGATCCGGCCATGGCCGACGCCTATCTGGGCCTGGGCGCGACCCTGCAACGGCTCGGCAGCAACCGCGAGGCGCTGGGCTGCCTGCGCCGCGCCCTCACGCTCGACCCCACGCTGGAAGAGGCGCACCACGCCCTTATCGTGTCCCTGTATTATGAACCGGACCAGACCCCGGCCACCATCCTGCGCGCGGCCACGGACTGGGACGCGGCCATGGCCCGGCCCCGCGCCACGGCGCGCGCCGCCCGTTCCGCCCACGCCCCCCGGCCCCCCCGGCCCCCCCGGTCCGAGACCCCCGGCCGCCCGTTGCGCGTGGCCCTGGTCTCGCCGGACCTGCGCCGCCATCCCGTGGGCTTTTTCGCCGACGCCCTGTTCCGCTGCCACGACCGCGAGGCCTTTACCCTGCTGTGCTACTCCGACGCCGCCCGCGAGGACGACTATTCGGCGCGCTTCGCCGCGCAATGCGCGGCCTGGACCCGCACCGCGCACCTGTCCCACGCCGCGCTGGCCGAGCGCCTGCGCACCGACCGCGTGGACATCGTGCTGGATCTGGCCGGGCACACCCGGGGCAACCGGCTGCTGGCCCTGGCCGAACGGTGCGCGCCGGTGCAGGCGTGCTGGGGCGGCTTTTTCGGCACCACGGGCCTTGGGGCCATGGACTATCTGGTGACCGATCCAATGGAGACCCCGCCCGGCAGTGACACATGGTACACGGAAACCCTGGCCCGGCTGCCGCACGACTACATCTGCTACACGCCGCCCCCGGACATGCCCGCGCCCGGTCCGCCGCCCGCCCTGGCCACGGGCCATCTCACCTTTGGCTGCTTCAACAACCAGGCCAAGCTCAACCCGGCCACCGCCGCCCTGTGGGCGCGCGCCCTGGCCGCCGCGCCCGGTTCGCGCCTGCTGCTCAAGAACGCCTCGCTGGCCTCGCCCGCCGTGGCGGCGCGCACACGCGGCCTGTTCGACCGCCACGGGGTGGCGGCGCACCGCCTGGAGCTACGGTCCGGCTCGCCCCACCGCGACCTGCTGGCCACGTACAACGAGGTGGACGTGGCGCTCGACCCCACGCCCTACAGCGGCGGCCTGACCACATGCGAGGCCTTGTGCATGGGCGTGCCCGTGCTTACCTTGCCCGGAGACACATTCGCCTCGCGGCACAGCGCCGCGCACCTGGCCGCGGCCGGGCTGGGGCACTGGATCGCGGCCTCGGCGGACTCGTTCGCGGCCCTGGCCGGACGCGCCGCCCGCGACCTGGACCGCCTGGCCGCCGAGCGCGCCGCCCTGCCCGAGGCCGTGCGCACCTCGCCGCTGTGTGACGGCGCGCGGCACACCAGGTACCTGGAAGCCGCCCTGCGCATCATGTGGCGGCAGCATCTGGACGGGAAAAAAGAACCGTTTTCCGTTCCGGCCTAGGGCCGGGCGGTACGGGGCGGGACGCGGCCCTGGGGCAAAGAACGGACCAGATCGCGCACCATGGGCAGGATGTTGCGCGTGACCGAGGTGGTGCCCGCCTCGTTGGGATGGATGCCGTCGGACTGGTTGAGCGCCGGGTCGCCCGCCGCGCCCTCCAAAAAAAAGGGGTACAGCGCGACCTTGTATTTTTCCGCCAGTCTGGGAAAAATGGCGTTGAACCGGACGGCATAGTCGCCGCCCATGTTGAAGGGCGCGCGCATGCCCGCCAGCAGCACAGGCACCCCGGCCCCTTGCAGGGCGATGATGATCGCCTCGAGATTGGCTTCGGTAAAGGCCGGATCCACGCCGCGCAGGGCGTCGTTGGCCCCCAGCTCCACAATGGCCATGTCGGGGACGGGATCGGCGAGGCTCCAGGCCAGCCGGGCCAGCCCGCCCGCCGTGGTGTCGCCGGACACGCCCGCGTTGACCACCGTGACGGCAAGCCCCTCGGCGCGCAGCAGGCGCTCCAGCTGGGCGGGAAAGGCCATGTCGGCGCGCACGCCGTAGCCTGCGGTCAGGCTGTCGCCAAAGGCGAGGATGGTCACGGGACGGGACGTGGATGGACTCATGGACGCGGGCTCCTCTGCGGCGCATACGGAAAACGGCCACCATGACGCGGCCACGCACGCCGCGCAACACAGCATGAACAGCCCGAAGCGGCCTTCGCTCCGGCAGACACGACGAGGCAGGTGGCGCATGACGGACCCCTTGGTCTTGCTCGACAACGTGCATCTCACGTTACCCGGCCCCAACGGGGCGGTCAACGTGCTGTGCGGCGTGGACCTGCGCATGGACGCGGGCGAGGCGGTCAGCGTGGTCGGCCCCAGCGGTTCGGGCAAGACCTCCATGCTCATGGTCATGGCCGGGCTGGAAAAACCCTCCTCCGGCACGGTGCGCGTGGCGGGCCACGATCTGGCCGCCATGAACGAGGACGCCCTGGCCCGTTTCCGGCGCGGCCGCGTGGGCATCGTGTTCCAGGCCTTCCATCTCATCCCGGCCATGACCGCCCTGGAAAACGTGGCCCTGCCCCTGGAATTCGACCGGGCCAACACCCACGGTCGGGCCGATGCCCCCGGACGCGCCAACGCCCGCGACCGGGCCATGGCCAGCCTGGAGGCCGTGGGGCTGGCCGACCGCATGCACCACTACCCGGCCCAGCTGTCGGGCGGCGAGCAGCAGCGCGTGGCCATTGCCCGCGCCTTTGCGCCCGCGCCCGCCCTGCTCCTGGCCGACGAACCCACCGGCAACCTGGATCCCGAAACCGGCGGCGCGGTCATCGACCTGCTCTTCGCCCTGCGCGAACAGGCCGGATCGACCCTCCTGCTCATCACCCACGACCGCTCCCTGGCCGACCGCGCCGGACGCAGCGTGCGCATGCGCGGCGGCAGGCTGGTGGATGGCGACGCGACCGCTGCCGGAGCCAAGGCCTCCCGGTCATGACCCACCCGCGCCCTCCTTTGGGCTCCGCCCCGCCCCTGGCCGCATCCCAAGACCTGGCCACCGCCTTGCCCCTGGCCGCCAGGCTGGCCTGGCGCGAACTGCGCCGGGGGCTGCGCGGGTTCGGCGTGTTCCTGGCCTGCCTCGCCCTGGGCGTGGGCGTGGTGGCCACCGTGGGCATCCTGTCCGCCGCCGTGCGCCACAGCCTTGCCAACGACGCCCGCGCCATCCTGGGCGGCGACGTGGAAATCCGCCAAAGCCACCTCCCCCTTGCCGACGAGGTGCTCCACTTCTTCCGCGACCACGGCGACATGGCCACCTTCGTGCGCATGCGCGTCATGGCCCGCCATCCCGCCGAACCATCCCGGCACCCCGTCCTGGTGGAACTCAAGGCCGTGGACAACGCCTATCCCCTGCTCGGCGCGTTCCTCACCACCTCGGGCCAATCCCTGGCCCAGGCGCTGGCGCCCGCCAGCGCCGCAGACGCCGCCCCCGTGTTCGGGGCCGTGGCCGAGCGCATGCTCCTCACCCGGCTCGGCATCGCCGTGGGCGACACCATCACCGTGGGCCAGGCCACCTACCGCATCACCGACACCATAGCCCGCGAGCCCGACCGCGCAGGCAATTTCGTGGGCCTGGGCCCGCGCCTCATCGTGGCCAAGGACAGCCTCGACGCCACCGGGCTCATGCGCCTGGGCAGCGTCATCTACTTCCACTACAAGCTGCGCCTCGCCCAGGGCTGGGACGCCGCCCGCTTCAAAACCGCACTCAAGGAACGGTTCCCGGACGCGGGCTGGCGCGTGCGCGACGTGGGCGACGCCACCCCGCGCCTGAACCGCACCCTGGACGACCTGTCCCAATACCTGACCCTGGTGGGCCTGGCCGCACTGCTTGTGGGCGGCATAGGCGTGGCCAACGGCGTGCGCCGCTACCTGGACGGCAAGACCCTGTCCATAGCAACCATGAAATGCCTGGGCGCGGAACGCTCCCTGGTGCGCACCGCCTACCTCGTCCAAATCCTCATCCTGGCCGCCATGGGCAGCGCCATCGGCATCGGCGCGGCCATGGGCGCGGCAACACTCCTCACCCCGCTGCTGGAATCCCAGCTCAACGCCCCCATCCACGTGGGCTTCCTTGCCGCCCCGGCGGCCACGGCCCTGGCCTCGGGCCTGCTCACCGCCTTCGCCTTCGCGGTCTGGCCCCTGTCCGCCGCGGCCAACGTGCCCCCGGCCCAACTCTTCCGGGGCTATGCCGACGCCCGGCCCCAACGCCCCACCTGGCGCGCGCGCATCAGCGCGGCCTGCGCCGTGGCCGCTACCATGGCCCTTACCCTGCTCGCTGGCGGCAACCCACTGGTAACACTGGCCTTTGCCGCCGGAACCGCCGCCTGCGTGGCCGTGTTCTGGGCCGTGGCCCTGCTCGTGCGCCGCACCGCCGCCGCCCTGTCCCATGCCCGCAACCCCCGCCTGCGCCACGCCCTGGGCAATCTGCACCGGCCAGGCGCGCCCACCACGGGCATGCTCTTTTCCCTGGGCCTCGGCCTCACCGTGCTCGTGGCCGTGACCACCGTGGACGGCAACATGCAGGCCCGCATCACCCAATACATCCCCACCATGGCCCCCACCTACTTCTTCATCGACGTACCGCCCAACCGCCTCGACGAGTTCGTCCAACTCGTGCGCGGCGTGCCAGGGGTCTCGGCCCTGCAATACGAGCCATCCCTGCGCGGCCGCATCGTGCGCGTCAACGGCGTGCCCGCCGACCAGGTGGCCATCGATCCCGACGTGGACTGGGCGCTGCGCTCCGACCGGGGCATCTCCTTTGCCGCCCACCCGCCCCAGGGCACCAACGTGGTGGCGGGCTCCTGGTGGCCCCCCACCTACAGGGGGCCGCCCATCATCTGCCTCGACGCCTCCATCGCCCGAGGCATGAACATGAAGGTGGGCGACACCCTCACCGTGAACATCATGGGCCGCGAAATCACCGCCCGCGTGGCCTGCCTGCGCGATATCGACTGGGCCTCGCTGCGCCTCAACCACTCCATCATCTTCGCGCCCGGCCTGCTGGAATTCGCACCGCACATGATGCTCGCCACCGTGCATACCCAGGGCGGCGCCAACCAGGCGGACGACACCCTGCCCCAATTGGTCATGCGGCGCTTCCCCGAAACCGTGGTCCTGTACATCAAGGACATCCTCGACGCCGTGAGCGGGCTCATGCGCCAAATCGGCGCCGCCGTGCGCGCCGTGGCCGGGGTGACCCTGCTCGCAGGACTGCTGGTGCTGGCCGAAACCGTGCGCGCCAACCTGCGCCGCCGCCACCACGACGCCGTGGTCTTCAAGGTGCTCGGAGCCACCCGCGCCGACATCCTGGCCGCCCTGGCCATGGAATTCGCCATCCTGGGCGCGGTGGCCGCCCTGTGCGCCGCCGCGCTGGGCACCGCCGTGGCCTGGCTCTTCGTGCGCCACGTGCTCGACATCCCCTGGACCCTGCGCTGGCAACCCGTTGCCGTGGTCGTGGCGGGCGGCATGGCCGCCACCCTGGCCCTGGGGCTGTGGGGCGTGCGCTCGGCCCTTTCCCGCAAGGCATGGCCCATCCTGCGCAACGAGTGAACGGGGGGCGGAAGGGCGGAACGGAAACGGATGAAGATTTCGCGCCGGGGCGGCGCGACCAGGCTGCGCGCCTGGACTGCGGCAGGGGATGATCCCCTGCACCCCAGTAGGCGGATATGGGTGCGGGCAGGGCTGACGTTGCGGCGCGAGAAGGATGCGAAGGGGTGAGGGTGGAGGCTGTGGTGGCGGGAAGGTGTGCGTGCGCCTCAGTCCACTCTTGAAGAAAAAGGGGTTTCGGGGCAGCGGGAAAACGACCACCCGCTGCCCCCAAAACCCTTTTCAACAAGTGTGAACTGCCCCCATTGGGGCTACCGCCCCAAACCCCGGATTCCGGTTGTATAGGTGAGAAAAATGCCGGGAGGGTAAAGCTTGCGGATTGGCCTGAATTCCTGCCCGACCGCCACGTAACTGTCGGTGATAATGACGCCTCCTGCCTGGGGAACACGCTTGTCGCAACCGTATCCTCCTCCCCAACCAGCGGTTTTTGGGGATGGGATGAGAGAGGGGATGGGGGGCCGGGGGAAGGGGTTTCCCTTCTCTCTCCCCTTCCCCCGGGGCTTTGTCAGATGGCCTTTCGCGGCGCGGCGCGGTATAGTGGGGCCAGACAAGGAGAACCGCCATGGACCGCACCCCCGCCTGGGCAGGCAAGTTCTACCCCGCCGACCCCGTTGAACTGCGCACAATGGTGCGCGCCCTGCTCGGCCAAGCACCCGCGCCCCGCGACACGCCCTCGCTGCTCGCCATGTCGCCGCACGCGGGCTACGATTACTCCGGCGGCATCGCCGCCCTCACCCTGAAACAGGCCAACCTGCACCCCACCATCCTCCTGCTCGGCCCAAAACACACCGTCCAAGGCGCATCCCTGGCCCTGTGGCCCCACGGCGCGTGGCACTTTCCCGGCGGACACCTCGACGTGGCCGCAGACCTCTGCGACGCCATCCTCGCCGCCAACTACCGCATCCACGCCGACACCGCCGCGCACTGGCACGAACATTCCCTCGAAGTGCTGCTGCCCTTCCTGCACGCCCTCAACCCGGCCACCCGCATCGCCCCCCTGACCGTGGCGGATCCCCAACCCGAAACCCTCGCCGCAGTCGCCACATCCCTGGCCGCCATCATCCAAGAGTGGCCCGACCCCATATCCATCGTGGTCAGCTCGGACATGAGCCATTTCCTGCCTCAGGAACCCACCAAAAAACGCGACGCCATGGCCCTTGAACGCATCAAGGCGCTGAACCCCGAAGGCCTGTACGCCACGGTCCACGACAACGACATCACCATGTGCGGCGTGCTGCCCATGACCGTCGGCCTCATGATCTGCCGCCTGCTCGGCGCCACCAGCGTGGACATCACCGCCTACGCCACCTCCGGCGACATAAGCGGCGATTTCGACCGCGTGGTGGGCTACGCCGGTGCCCTGGTGGCCTGACCGCGTATGGCCAACCTCGTGCGCGGGAGAATGCCTCCGGCGGCCGGGGCGTTGCATCTCTGCTCTCGATAGCCGTAAGGTTCGCTTCGCTCACCTAACGGCTAGTCGGCCCGGACCCCAGCAGGGGGCGCGCGGCCCCCTGCACCCCGGGTGGGCGGATGAGCACGTGCGCTGGTGGAGAGTGCGGCGCGATGAGGGGGAAGCAGATGGGATGGAAGGTGGGGAGAGGGACGTGGGGGGAAACACGGCGAAGAAGCGGCGCATTGTGCGAGGGAGCGGCGCGCTCGCCCTGCGGGCTGCCGCCGCCCCCTCCCACAATGCGCCGCTGCGCCAACCTTTTTTCCATGCCGCCCTACGGGACGGCATGCAAAAAAGCTTTTGATCGACTTTTCAGATGGAGGGGGATAGCTGCCGAAGAGGACGAGGGTTGGCAAAGAAGAACAGGCTGGAAGAACTGAAGGAAAACATAGATTACGTCCGGTTAGGCATTTCATCTCCGCCTTTGTCCCGCCTTTGTTCCGCCTTTGTTCCGCCTTTGTTCCGCCTTTGTTCCGCCTTTGTTCCGCCGCGCAGCGGCCACCGCTGCGGCGGCTCTTATTTTTTTTCCCACCCATACCACCGGGAGCCGGGGTTTGGGGCGTTAGCCCCAAGGGGGGCAGTTCACAATTTGCTGGAAAGGGGTTTTCGAGGGAATGGGAGGTCGTTTTCCCATTCCCTCGAAAACCCCTTTTCTTCAAAGAGTGGACTGAGGCGCACGCACGCCTTCCCGCCACCACACGCCACCGCTGTCACCTAGACCTTTTCCCCAACCTCATCGCGCCGCAACGTCAGTCCTCTCCATCCCCTCATACGCCCAAACGGGTGCAGCGTCGTCACGCTGCCGCAGTCCAGGCGCGTAGCCTGGTCGCGCCGCCCCGGCGCGAAATCTTCAGCCGTTTCCGCCACGCCACGCCACGTCGCGCCGCGCCCGCTTCAGCGCAAGATATAGAAATAGGCCACGCCCACGGCCAGGACGATGGCGGAGGGGGTCATGATTTTGCGCCAGGCGCGGCCCAGGCCCACGTTGAAGTACTGGCAGGTGAGGATGAAGCAGATGTGCAGGGGCGAGGTCATGACGCCTGCCAGGCCGGAGAACATGCCGAGCACCAGATAGGCGAGGGTTTGGTGTTGCAGGCCCAGTTGGTCGAGCATGCCGAGGATGAGTGGAAAGGTGGCGCCCACAAAGCCCACGGCGATGCCTCCCACCATGCCCGCGAGGTAGGGCAGGATGACGGCGGAGGCCACGAGGGCCGCGCCGCCGCCCGCGAGTCGGGCGAGTTCGGCAATGGCGCCGGTGTTCTGCAATATTTCCTTGAAGATGAAGATGGCCACGATGACGTAGAGCATGCGCATGAGATGTTTGCTGACGAACAGTGCGCCCAGGCGGCGCACGGGGAAGCTGTTTTGCGCGGCGCAGACGATGACCGCGGCGGCGAGCGCGGCGACCACGCCGAGTTCGTAGGAGAAGCCGGGGGCGACTGCGGCGATCACGCCTTCGAGGGCCAGCGCGCCCACGATGCCGATGAGCAGGGGCAGGCCTTGGACAAGGGTGTAGCCCAGGCTGTTGGAGGCTGTGGGCGCGTTGAGGGGAATGGGGGGAGTGGCCAGGGTGAGCGCCTTGGGGCGCAGGATGAACCACCAGCCCACGCCAATGGCCGCCAGGGTGCCGGGGATGCCGTGGATGGCGAGGTTGATGATGGGCATGTCGCCCAGGCTGGCGGCCAGGATGAGGCCTGGATAGAGGGGCCAGCAGTATTCCCAGAGGTGGCGGAACCAGTAGTTGATGACGACCTTGTCCACGTCTTCGATGTCCATGCCTTCGGCAATGGATTTGACCATGGGTGCGGAGAAGACCGCGCCGCCGGGCATGGGCAGCAGTCCGATGAGTGCGGGAAAGAAGGCGAGGCGCAGGCGGGGGTGGCGCAGGTAGCCGCTGACGGCCTGCATGACCCGTTGGGCCTGGCCGGTCTTGTCGAGCAGGTCGCTGAGCACGAGGATGAAGCCCACGATGGCGGCGAGGTAGGCGGTCTTTTCGTTGCCCAGCCCTTCCAGGGCGGATTGCGCCAGGGCGGCGGGAGACATGCCGAAGACCAATCCGAGGAGCAGGCCGCCGCCGAGGATGGCGTTGCCCAGTCCGCATTTGCAGCGGATGCCGATGAGCATGGCCGCGAACACGGCGAGGATTTTGAAGAGGGGCATGTAATTGAGCAGGAGTTGCATGGGGTACACCTGTGTGGCTGGAGTAAGGAAGCGTGTGTGCCGGGGAAGAGTCTTTACGCTGAACGGGGTGGAGGGCAAGTACTATCTTGCGGGGGCTGAAAACGGCGCCACAAGGCTGTCCCAGGGGGCGGCCTTGTGGCGGAAAGGCGTGGAGACATGTTCTATATTTCCTGTAATTCCATTAAGTTGTTTACGTATTCTCCGAGACGATGCATGACCTCGCTGGAAAGGTTGCCAAAGGCGATGCCAATGACGGTTTTTTCCTTGAAGCGAGAGACGTTTTTCAGGATGCCGTGCAGATAGAGCTCATGAGGCATGCCCATGAAGGTGACGCGGACAAAGACTTCAATGCCGGGTTCCAGGCGCAATCCCTTGGCTTCCTCGGGATCAAGGAGGATGCGGCTGCCGAGAAGCGAGATGTTGAGCACCACGGATTTCAGCTCGCGGCCCAGGCAGTAGGTGGTGGCGGGCATGAAG
This sequence comes from Desulfovibrionaceae bacterium, assembly GCA_050251715.1. Taxonomy (GTDB): domain Bacteria; phylum Desulfobacterota; class Desulfovibrionia; order Desulfovibrionales; family Desulfovibrionaceae; genus JBFWMG01. Next base: position 74,114 of record JBFWMG010000009.1, read on the forward strand.
CTGTTGACGCGCGCCTCCTCCCGCATGTCGGACAGATCCATGGCCTGGGGCACGGCCACGTATAGCACGGGAAAGGGCGCTGTGGCCGTGTCGATGACCGATGTCTCGAAACAGCAGACCCTGCCGCCGTGCTGGTAGTGGACGGTCAGGGCCGCGCCGGGGCACAAGAGGGTCGGATCCGCTGTTTCGGGCAGGCGCAGGCCGATGTAGGCGTCCCGATCCAGTCCCACGAACACGGTGTGCATGGAGTGGGACTGGTTCGGGAAGGCCAAGGTGGCGGGCACGCCCATATCGATGCTGAAATGGGTGCATGCCTGGCGTTTGACCTGGGGAGCGCCTTCCGGCGCGTACGGGTGCTGGTCCATGGGGTCTTTGTCCTTCTCTGTGCGGGCAGGCTCAATCGTCAAAATTGCCTTCCGGTCCCTTGGGTGCGTGCAGCGACGCGGCGCGGGCACGGAATGCGGCCTCTGTCCAGTCCGCAGGGTTTTCGATGCGCTCGCCCTTGGCGCCCAGGTCGTGCGACCCCGCCTCCAGGATGAGATCCATGGCGATGGGCGCGGTGCCTTGGGCGTTGAACACGTTGACGAGCAGGTCGTACACGAACGCCTCCACATCCTTGGCCATGCGGGCGCGCACGGCGGCGGCCTGGCCGCAGAGCTTGTTCTCAAAGGGCAGGTTGAGCTTCTTGTAGTTGCCGCCCTTCCACCCCTTGTCCGCGGCGTAGGCGACCATTTCGGCCCACAGATCGTTGGTCACGCCCTTGTCCGGCACCTTGATGAACGCGCCGTCGGCGTCCATGATGGCGTTGCCGTATTCGTTGACCTTGACGCCCCAGGAAATCATCTGCAGGGCGGTGGCCACATTGGCCTTGGTGGTGCGGGTCTGGGCCGCGATGGCGCGCAGGCGGTCGGAGTTGTTGCCCGAGGTGCCGTGCTGCGCACCGGACACGCCATAGGGAGCCAGCGCCGCGTGGATGGCGGCGGTGAGTTCCACCTGGATGCCCGCGTCGCTGGCCTCGATGCCGTGGGTGGTGCCGTTGTTCAGCGCGATCCAGTCGGGGAACAGGCCGTGCGCGTTGAGCCCCTGGATGAGGAACAGGGCTTCCTCCCGGGTGGACAGGCCGTCCTTGCCCTTGATTTCGCCCACCTCGGTCTCATAGCCCGCCCAGGCGGGCACATGGGGCGCAAGGGCGATGTTGGCGGCCAGGTTGTCGGCGTCGGGCATGTGGGAGGCGTCGATGGCGATGGAGGTGACGCCCGCGTCGAACAGGGAGGGAATTTCGGTTTTGGCGGCCTCCACATCGGCGTCCTTTTTCAGGCCGTAGTGGTCGGCATGCACGGCCACGGGCACGGTCACGCCCAGTTCGTTGCACAGGGCGTCCACGCGGCGGGCGATGTTCCACAGGCTGGTGGCGCAATAGGCGTTCGCGCCGCCCTCGCTCTTGGCTATTTCCACGATAATGGCGGCGTCGGCGCGCTGGGCGGCGGCAAGCGCGCCCCGGATCACGAAGATGTTGCGTCCGTTCACCGCAATGGTCATGGCCTTGCCCTTGGCGAGCATGGCGCGGTCAATGACCTTGCCGCTGACGAGAAGCGCCCTGGAGGAAGGAAAAAGTGCGGCAACGTTGGGTGGTCGTCCTACGGCAAGGGCTTTTTCATACGCCGACTGGTCCGTCATATGGTGCCTCCTTTCCGTTTGCGGACGGGCTGGGAGCGCATCCGCGTGAATCCCGCCGGAAAAGGCGGTGATAGTGCGCGCAGCATAAGCCCACATGGCACGGCGTTGTCAACGCCTTCGCCGGATCCGGCCCGGCCCGGCGGCGTGCGTCCGGGGCCAGGGGCAGGGGCGGCACACCACCATACCGCATTCTGGCCGGAAAGGCAGCAGCGGTTTTTAATCCGCTTCTGTAACCAGGTGGCGTGACAAGGCGACAGTATAGTCGTGGGAGTGTCTCGACACGCCTGCGGGATCGTCCGTCCATGCGCCAGGGGCCGCGCGCACGCGGGGCCAGGCGGACGCTCCTGGTTTTTTGCGTGGTTGGTGTTGGGGGAGGGAAACCCTGCACCAAGGAGAAAGGTATGAGTGTGAGCGCAGTCGGTCTTTCCTCGACGTACACTTCGACGTGCAGCAGCCTGCAAAGCACGCAACGTCCCAGTGACGAGGAAATGGCGAAGACCATGTCCACGGACCTGCTCAGCGCCCTGGACGCTGACGGAAGCGGATCCCTGGCCGAAGACGACACCGACAGTTCGGGCCTGGATTTCGAAAGCCTGATGTCCTCCTCGCTGTACGCGGCCGTGTAGCCGCCCCCCTGCGGATCATCGGAAGCCGCCAGAGCCGCCCCAGCCTGGGCGGCTTTTTTTGGGTGTCACCTGTAACCGGCGGCAAACCGGGCGCGACTGTGGGAGTAGGCGGCCGCTGCCACACGGAGGGGCGCGCCGCACAACTTCCTCCGGCTCAAAAGAGTGACGTCATGGATATTCTGATAGCTGAAGACGACGCCATATCCCGCATAGTGGCGCTGTATACCATAGGAATGCTCGGTCATCACGGCGTTGCCGTGAACGATGGCAAGGATGCCTTGGCGGCCTTGCGCAACAACATGTTCAACCTGGTGCTCATGGACATCGACATGCCCCGCATGGGCGGCCTTGAAGCCGTGCGGCGCATAAGGGAGTCGGGCGCTCCATGGGCCGGGTTGCCGGTGGTGGCCGTGACGGGCCGTACCGATTGGAAGACATTCATGGACGCGGGCATGGACGGCTATGTATCAAAACCATATGATATGGATGAACTGGCCAAGACCATCGAGCGCTTCAGCGGCTATCCGGCGCCGCCGCACCCTTCCGCGCCCCAATCGTCGTCCATCTGGCAGAGCCTGGGCGAACTGCTCGACGCCTCGGGACCAGGAACGGATCATCCGGCCCTGTCAGGCGCCGGGGGCGCATAAGGGAGACCATGCCCTGGGAACACGACGATCTGGAGGTCATCCACCGAGTACGCGCAGGGAATGTGAACGCCTATGCCCATCTGGTGAACAGGCACAAGGCACGCGTGGCGGCCATAGCCACACGGCACGTGCCCCCGGACAGGGTACAGGAAGTGGCGCAGGATGCCTTTGTGCGCGCCTTCCAGTCGTTGGACGGATTCCGGGGCGATCAGCCGTTCAGCCATTGGCTGGCGGCGATCACCGTGCGCGCGTGCCATGATTTTTGGCGATCCCACTACAGGAACAGGGAGACCTCGGTAGGATACACGGGTGACTGCGGACCGGAGGGCTTCGATGCCCTGACCACCGCCGACGCGGTGGAGCGGTTTGAGACCGACACCGGGCAACGGGAAGCCTCGGCGCTGCTGGAATGGGCCATGGGCCAACTGTCGGCGGACGACCGCATCGTGCTGGCCCTGACGCATCTGGAGGGGTATACCACGGCGGAAGCGGCGGCCATGCTCGGATGGACCACGGTCAACGTCAAGGTTCGCGCATTCAGGAGTAGGGAGAAACTGCGGCGCATATTGGCCGCCGCAGGGGAGGAAAAGGAGGGGAGGACATGAGAAGCGACGAACGCGCCGCGCGCCTGGAACAGGCGTTGCTCAAGGCGCACCGGAACCGGCCGCCCGTTGCGCCCGGCCCGGATTTCACCAGGGATGTCATGGTCACCGTGCGCCAGATGGCGGCCAGACAGCACGAGTCCGAGATGGTGTACACGTTCTTTGAACGGTTGTTCATGCCCATGGCGTGGGCTTCGGGTGTGGTCACCGTGACGCTTGGCTTTTATGCCGTCGAAGCGCTCAAGGCTGTCCAGGCCGGGGCCATGCAGGCCGCGGCCAGCCAGACGGCAACCCTGCTCACCCTGCAGGCGATGGGCTTCTGACGGAGGAACACCATGACCCGATGGAAGTTGTGGGTGCTCCTTTGCGCCGTGTTTGTCTCCGGCATCGCCATTGGCGCGGCGGGAACGGGTTATGTCGCCAGCCGGTCCTTGGGGCTTCCTCACGGAAAGCCTGGCCAGAAGCACGCGGACATACGCGAGTTCATGGTCAATCAGATGGCCCGACAGGTGGGCATGGACGAGGAACAAAAAGGCAAGGCGCGCGCCGTGCTCGAAAAAGCGCATCCGCGCTTTGAAGCGGTACGCAGCCGCGTCAAGCCGGAAATGGATCGCATACTGGATGACGCCACCGCGCAGATAAAGCCCTTTTTGGATCCGCAACAACAGGCCAAGTTGGATGCCTTTGTTGCCCACATAAAGATGGATATGCCTCCTCCGGGCCCACCGCCAGGGCCACCCCCCATGGAGTAGGCTCCAGAAGAATGCCCGGCATACCCTGCGCCGGGCATTTTTTTTTGGGAACGCGCACGATCAGGGCGTGAAGGAAAGGATGAACAGCCGCACGCCCTCTTCCAGCATCTGCACCGACATGAGCACCAGAATGAGTCCCATGAGGCGCTCGGCCGCGCGCATGCCCCGCTTGCCCAGCACGCGCAGCAGCGACGGGGACGACAGCATGAGCACGGCGGCGGCTCCCCACGCCAGCAGCACGGCCAGGCCCACCGTGGTCTGCGGCGTGCCCCGGTGGGCATAGACCATGACCGCGGCCAAAAGCGACGGCCCCGCGATGAGCGGCACGGCGATGGGCACGATGAAGGGGTCGGTGATGAGCGCCTCGGGGTGCTCGCCCGTGGCGGGCGGGAAGACCATGCGCACGGAGATGATGAACAGGATGCAGCCGCCCGCCACGCGCAGGGTGGATTGCTCGATGTCCAGCAGGCCGAGCAGCCCTTCGCCGATGAACTGGAAGAGCAGGGTGACGCACAGGGCGATGCACAGTTCGCGGAACAGGACGCGGCGCTGGCGCACCGGCGGCATGTCCTTGAGCATGGGCAGGCAGATGGCCGCATTGCCGATGGGATCCATAATCAGAAAGAGCGGCAGGGCGATCTCCAGAATCGTCTTGAACGCCTCGCTCGGGGCAAGGGACATCACAACAATTCCCCACAGTATTTGCAGTGCACCGCATCACGGTCGTGGCCTTCGGCGCCGCACCGGGGGCAGGACTGGGTGGACACGCCGGCTTGTCCCCGCACCAGGCCCGCGGTCACAATGCCCGTGGGCACCGCGATGATGCCGTAGCCCAGAATCATGATGACGGACGCCACGGCCTGGCCAAGCGGGGTTTGGGGCGAAATGTCGCCATAGCCCACCGTGGTGAGGGTGACGATGGCCCAGTAGATGGAGCGGGGGATGGAGGTGAAGCCGCCCGCCGCGCCTTCGATGAGGTACATGCACGAGCCGAAGACCACCACCAGGGTGAGCACGGCCACCAGAAAGACCACGATCTTGCGCATGCTGGCGCGCAACGCGTCCAGCAACAGCTGGGCCTCGCCCAGGTATTGGGCCAGCTTGAACACGCGGAACACCCGCAGCACCCGCACCAGCCGGATGACCAGCAGGTATTCACCGCCCGGCAGGAAAAGCCCTATCCAGGTGGGCAGGATGGAGCACAGGTCCACCACGCCGAAAAAGCTGCGCGCGTACAGGAGGGGCCGCCGTACGCTGTACAGGCGCAAGGCGTATTCCAGGGAGAACAGCAGGGTCAGCACCCATTCAAGAAGGGTGAACAGGCCGCCGAAGCGCAGGCGCAACGACTCCACGCTGTCGCACAGCACCACGGCCACGGAAAGCAGGATGGCCGCGATGAGCGCCACGTCGAACAGTTTGCCCGCCGGCGTGTCCGCCTCGAAGATGATCTCGTGCAGCCGGGCGCGCAGGCCGCCGCTGCCGGGTTGGTGCCGTGTGGCGGCCATGCGCTGCCCGCGCCCCTATGCCCCGTCCGTCCCGGCCAGGTGCTCCGCCCGGGCAAGCACCATTTCCACGGCCAGGGCCATGGCGTCGGGGTCGGGCGCGTCGCCGGTCTCCAACAGGCCGAGTTGCAGGTTGATCTCGCGCTGCACCAGCACGTTGGTGGGGTCGAAATACCGTTTCCACACCGCGACCGCCTTGTCGGTCTTGCCCGTGCGCAACAGGCTCAGGCCCAGGTGCGCCAAGGCCTGGTTGTCCTCTTTCCTGGTGCGCAGCACCCGCTCGAACTCCACGCGGGCCTGGACGTATTGTCCCTGGGCGTACAGGGCGCGGCCAAGGCGCAGGCGCGCGTCCTCGTTGCCCGGTTCGGCCTCCAGGAAACGGCGGTAGCCTTCCACGGCGCGGGCGTGGTCCCCGGCGTCAAAGGCGGCGTTGGCCTTGGCCAGGGTGCCCGCGTCCTGGCCGGGGTTGTCGCGCTTCGGTTCGGGCACGTCGGCGTTGCGGGCATAGCCCTTGAGCGCGCCGAAGAGCATTTTCCGGCGCGACATGGTGTTGTTGCGGTTCATGCGCATCCTCTGCTGTTTTTGGGAGCATACCGGAAACGTGTGGGCGGTCAATATGCGCGGCGGGCGGCCCTTGACGGCGTTCCATAAAAATTGACAATTTTGCCTAACAGTACTGGCTGTATATTTTCAATTTTGTAAACACTCGGCATGGCTGCGGACGCCCTGATGCATGCAACCACCTCGCATAACGAACAGATCGCGCATCTGTACAACAATTGCAAGCCCACAGGAAACAACAGGCTCACAACCATGCACACCGCCATAGAAAAACAACGCAACGCCTTGTTCGCCCTCTGCCTTTCCATTGCCCATGCCCATGACCTCAAGGCCATGCTCCATGACGTGCTGCGCATTCTTGGGGAAACCCTGCACATGACGCAAGGCGCCATATCCATCCAGGACATGGAGAACGGCCCCTCCGGTGCCGTTGCCGTGTGGGGGACCGCCATGCCCATGGCGGGCGAAAATCCGCACCGCCTGTCCGAAACCGCCATGGCCCGCGTGTTCCGCGCCGCCCGGCCCTTTGCCGTGCCGCGCAACGCCACGGACCCCGTGTTTCCCGGCAACGGACGCGGCCGCATCAACGGCAAGGCGTCCTACGCCATCCTGGGCGCGCCCGTGTTCCTTTCCGGCCAGCCCGTGGGTCTCATCTCCGTGGACCACCTGTTCGAGGAAACCACGCCCCTGGATAACGACCTCGACTTCCTGGGCATGGTGGCCGCCTTTGTGGCCCAGGCCGTGGCATGCGTCCGCAACCTGCACAAACGCGAGGAACACCTGGTCCAGGAAAGCGAGCAATGGCGCGCCAAGGCCGCCGACGCCTCACGCGCCCTGCGCCTGGTGGGCAAAAGCGCGGCCATGGACCAGGTGCGCGACCGATTGCAACGCGTCATACCCGGACACGGCCCCGTACTGCTGTTTGGCGAAACAGGCACCGGCAAAAGCCTTGCCGCGCGCCTGCTGCACGAGCGCTCCGCCAGGGCGGGCCAGCCCTTCATCAAGGTCAACTGCGGTTCCCTGCCCCAGGCCCGCCTGGAACAGGATCTCTTTGGACGGGGCCGCCACGCCCTGACCGGCGCCAACAGCACGCCGGGGCGTCTTGAGGACGCCGAAGGCGGCATCGTCCTGCTGAGCGAGGTCGAACTGCTGGGCGAGGGCGCCCAGGCGCGGCTGGTGCGCTACCTGACCGACGGCGTGTGCGAGCGCATGGACGGCACCGTGACCCATGCCGCGGCGCGCATCGTGGCCTGCTCCACCAATCTGGAGGGAGCCATGCGCTCCGGCATGTTCCGGCCCGACCTCTACCGCCTGCTCGCGGCGCGCGCCATCCGCCTGCCCTCCCTGCGCGAGCACAAGGACGACATCCCCTCGCTGCTCAACCACTTTCTCGACATCCATTCCCGCGAATTTGGCCGCAGGCTCTATCTCACGCCCAAGGCGTTGGGGTGCCTCATGAAATACGACTGGCCGGGCAATGTGCGGGAAATGGAGCACCTGGTGGAGCGGCTTTCACTCATGGTCGAGGGCGACGCCATCGATCTGGTGGACATTCCCTCCTTCTTTTTCTCCGCGGTCGGCCCGCATGTGCAGCGCCCCGACGAACTGGTGTCCCTCAAGGACATCGAGCGCCACGAGGTCGTCACCGCCCTTGAGCGCCACAACTGGATCCAGTCGCGCGCCGCGCGCGAACTGGGCATCACCCAGCGCCAGATGGGCTACCGGGTCAAGAAATTCAGCCTCCAGGGGTTGATAGACGAGCGCCGCCGCCAGCTCCGGTCGCGGCGGCCCGGGCATTAGGGCATCTTGCCTTTGAAAAAGGTTCGATGGCCTCATGCTGTTCATTGAAATAATGCTTCCTTATTCCAACATGCCGCATTGTTACATTGCAACAATGCGCTAGCGGCCGACCACCCGGAGCGCGGCGCCGTCACGGCGCGCCCCGATGGTTGCGCCGCCCGGCCCCACCCATGGCGTGGCCCTGCCCATGCCGTCGCGCGGCAGGATGAAGATATCGTGAGCGTTCGGTACTACCTCCACCTGCCGGGGAGGGCATGGCTGCCTCCATCCCTCCCCGGCCCCAACCCGCGCCCCGCCCTTCCCCCCGCGCCCCGCCCACCCTTGCGGGTCGCTCGCGATGCCGCCACCATGCCGTGCCGGACAACCCGGAGTTGCGCCAAGCGCCAAGACGTTGTAATGATGTGCAGACTGTTGTTTCCGTGGGTCTGCCCCACACCTTTCACCCGAACCAAGGTGGCGCCGGCATGGAAGAACTGTGCAGTCTCCCGACAGAGATAATTTGTCCTTTTCTCAAAATAATCGGAGAGTTGAGCAGACTCAAGGACGTGGATTCCATCCTGGACCACATCCTGAGCGAGGCGCGCAAATTCGCCAGGGCGGATGCGGGTTCCATTTTTCTGGTGGAAGGCGACCACCTCCAGTTCAGCTATGTGCAGAACGACACCCTGTTCACCGCCGATTCGCCGGTCAAGGACGTGTACTACGACTTCACCGTGCCCATAAGCCGGGGCTCCATTGTGGGGTACACCGCGCTCACCGGGCGCACGGTGGTCATTGACGACGCCTACGCCATGGACAGCGGCCTGCCCTATGCCTTCAACCCCTCCTACGACATGGAGACCGGCTACCGCACCGGGTCCATCATGGCCATTCCCATCACCTCCTACATGGACAGGGTGCTGGGCGTCATGCAGATCATCAACGCCAAGGACGAGAACGGCGCCACCATACCCTTTTCCTCTTCCGCCCAGGAGCACCTGCCGCTCCTGGCGGGCAACGCGTCCGTGGCGCTGGAGCGCGGCCTCATGAACCGCGAGGCCGTGCTGCGCATGATCCGCATGGCCCAGCTGCACGATCCCTCCGAAACCGGCGCCCACGTCCGGCGCGTGGGCGCGTACTGCGCCGAGATATACCACCAGTGGGCGCTCAACCGGGGAGTGGGCATCCGCGACATCAAGAAGAACAAGGACCACATCCGCTACGCCTCCATGCTGCATGACGTGGGCAAGGTGGGCATCAGCGACCTCATCCTGAAAAAACCGGGCAAGCTCGACGACGCGGAATTCACCACGGTCAAGATGCATACCGTGTTTGGGGGCAAGCTTTTTGAGAGCACCGCGTCCGAACTGGACGTGATGTGCCTGGAGATCGCGCTCAACCACCACGAGCGGTGGGACGGCGGCGGCTATCCCGGCAAGGTGCCCAACATCTTCGCCCCGGACGCGACCTTCGGCACGCCCAAACAGGGCGAGGAGATCCCCCTTCCCGCGCGCATCACCTCCCTGGCCGATGTCTACGACGCACTGGTGTCCAAGCGGGTGTACAAGGAGGGCTGGCCCGAGGAAGAGGTGCTGGCCTACATCCGCGAGCAGTCGGGCAGACAGTTCGATCCCCAGGTCGTGGAGGCCTTTTTCCAGGTGCTCGACGTGATCCAGATCATCCGCGAACGGTACAAGGACGCCCCGCACCCCGCTACCCCGTGATCCAAGGCGGACCATGAAGATTCTGTTGTGCGGCACGGGACAGGTGACCCTGGAGCTGTTGCGGCGGCTGGGCGAAACCTGGGACGTGACCCTGAACGACATCGACGCCGCCCGGTTGAGCGATGTGATGGCCCGGTTCCCGGTGGTCAAGCGCGTCGTGTCCGGCGATGCCTCGAGTCCCGTGCTGCTGGAAAAGGCGGCCATGGACAGCCATGACTTCGTGCTGGCCCTGACCGGCGACGACGCCGTCAACCTGGCCGTGGCCCGGCAGGCGCGCGAACGCGGCGTGGCGCACATCCTCGCCCTGGTCAACCGGCAGGACAACGCGCCCGCCTTTCAGGACATCGGGGTCCGCACGCTGTCCCTGTCCCTGCTGCCCGCCCGCACCATCTTCCATTATTTGCAGGATCCGCGCATCCGCGTCACCTCCCTGGGCGACGGCAGGGCCGAGATCATCGAGGTCGAGGTGGCGGCGCACAGCTGGGTGGTGGGCAAGTCCGTGGAGCTGTTCCGCGACCGCTCCTGGCGGATAACCGGCATCCTGCGCGGCGAACGGCTGGTGCGGCCCACACCGGAGACCGTCATCGAGGCCGACGACACCCTGGTCATCATGGGCGAGCCCCCCCTGTACGACCCGGTGTGCGCCCTGCTCGAATGCGCCACGCCCTCGTTTCCCCTGGGCTACGGCGGCACCCTGCTGCTGGCGCTGCCACACACCGAGACGTGCGACAAGGATCCCCTGCTCGCGGAGGGGCTGTACCTGGCCCAAAACACCAAGGCCAAGCGCACCCAGGTCATCTGCGAAAAAGGCACATGCGACCTGGAGGAATGGCTGCGCCACTGGGGCGCAACCATCGACGTGGCCAGCCAGTGCGTGGACCACGACCTCATGGGCCGCCTGCGCGACATCTGCCTGGAAAAGCGCGTGGGCCTGGTGGTGACGCCGCTGCTTGAGGCCTCGTTTTTCCAATCCCTGACCAAGCCGACCATCATCTCCCTGGCCCATTCGCTGCCCTGTCCGCTGCTGGTGGCCAAGGCCAGCCACCCCTACCGCCGCATCCTGGTGCCGTTTCGCGACACCCCGCGCTGCGCCATTGCCCTGGAAACGGCCATGGACATCGCCCGGCAGATGCGGGCCACGGTGGGCGTGGTGGTGGTGCGCGAACCGGATTTTATCAGCGGCGCGGGCGAGGGCGAGGACGCGGAGCGCCTGCTCGTCAGGGCGCGCGACCTGGCGCTGTCCCAAAAATGCACCCTGGAGGAGCATGTGCGCGAGGGCAACCCCGTGCACGAGATAACGGCGCTCGCCAGGGAATACGACCTGCTTGTGGTGGGCAGCTCGCGCAAGGAAAAGGGATTGTTCACGCCCAATGTGGGCGAACTCATCACCGAGCGGTCGCCCTGCTCGGTGCTTGTGGTCACGGGGTAGCGGGCTGCCGCCATGCGGCCTGCGAGCGCCAGGTGGGCGCGCCGGGGCATGGGCTGGCCCACGCAACCGGCGGGTGTCGAGAGCGCTGGCAAAACCAGACGGTTGCCAACCCGCAGGGGAAAGGGACAGGGCGGCCTGTTGCAACCGCATCCCAGGGGAGGGCGCGCCGCATGATGCTTGGCCAGGCCGAATCGCTGCTGCTGGTGGCCGCAGCCGCCGCCGTGCTGCCCCTGGCGGCCAACGCACTGCGCCTGCCCGCCGTGATCCTGGAAATCCTCTTTGGCGTCCTCATCGGCAAAAGCTTTCTGCATGTGCGTTTTTCCGGCGACTGGCTGCCGTTTCTGGCCCAGCTCGGCTTTTTGCTGCTCATGTTCCAGGCGGGCATGGAACTCGACTTCACCATGCTGCGCAAGCAGGGGCCGGGGAGGCTTGTCCTGCACCTGGCGATTTTTTGCGCCACGCTCGGCCTGGCCTTTGCCTCGGCGGACATGCTGGGCCAGGGCGCGTTCATGGCGCTGGTGCTGTCCACCACGTCGCTGGGGCTTGTGGTGCCCACGCTCAAGGAAACCGGCACCTCCCGCACCCCTTTCGGCCAATCGGTCATCATAGCCGCCACCTTTGCCGATTTTCTCACGCTGTTGGGCATCACGCTCTTCGTGCTGTGGTGGGACAACGGCTTTTCCGCGCACATGCTGCGGCCCCTGCCCTTTTTCGTGGGATTCGGGCTCATCCTGCGGGCGTGCAGGCTGTGGGCGTGGTGGAATCCGGACAAGGCCCGGCGGCTGCTCGGCCAGGAAGACAGCCAGGAACTGGGCGTGCGCTTCTCGCTGGTGCTGCTGTTCCTGTTCGTGGCGCTTTCCGAGCTGGCCCACCTGGAGCCGGTGCTCGGCGCGTTCCTGGGCGGCGCCACGCTTTCCTTCGTGTTCCGCGAGCGCTTCCACCTGGAAACCAAGCTTTCGGGCATTGCCTACGGCTTTCTCATCCCCATCTTCTTCATCCACGTGGGCATGGGCTTCGACCTGGGCAACGTGCTGGGCGGCGGCTATGTCCTGCTGACGCTCAAGCTGCTCGTGGTGGCGGTGGCGGTCAAACTGCTGCCCGCGTTGCTCCTGGCGCTGACCGGCGCGCCCCCGCGGTCCGTCATGGCCGCGGGCATGCTGCTGTCGTCGCGCCTGAGCCTGGTCATCGCGGCCGCCTCCATCGGCCTGGAGCACGGCTTCATCACCCCGGCGCTCAAGGACGCCATCGTGCTGCTGGCCATCATCACCTGCCTGGCCGGACCCACGGCGTTCCGGGCCATACAGGCGGGCGGGCCGCCGCCGCGCGGTCCGGGCAACGCCCCCCGTAACGGCGCGCCCCCGCAATGAGGGAACACGCATGCCGCTGGCGGCATGCGCACGCTTTCGGTTGGGTGCGGCAACTGACGTGCAAATGCCAGGGCGTCCGCCCCGCGCCGCGCAAGGGCGTTCCGTGCGGCGGCACGCCGCCCACAGGCCATGCGGTCCTGGGCTGTGAAGGATGCGCGTTCGCCGGAGCCGGCCAGCGCACGTGGGGCGGATGGCGCTAGGGGCGGACAGGGCTAGGGGGGACGGAGCCAGGGGCGGACGACGCCAGGGGCGGACGGCGCTAGGGGCGGACGGCGTGCACGGGCAATTCCACATGAAACACGCTGCCCCGGCCCCCTTCGGATTCGACCCAGATTTCCCCATCATAATGGTCCACGATCTGCTTGCAGATGGCAAGCCCCAGGCCGCTGCCCTTGGGCTTGTCCACCAGGGTGTCCTGCTGCCGCATGGCCTGATGGAACTGGTCGAAGATGCGGTACTGGTCTTCCAGGGGCACGCCTATGCCGGTGTCGGCCACGCTGATGCGCACCATGCCCGCATCCGTCGGGCCCGCGCTCACGCGCACGCTTCCCGCCGCGGTGAACTTGGCGGCGTTGTTGAGCAGATTGACCACCACTTGCAACAGCCGGTCCGGATCCACATGCAGAAGCGGCAGGGTATCGGCCACGTCCACGTACAACGCCACCTGTTCCAGCGAATCGAACTGGCCGCGCACGGCTTCCACGGCCTGGTAGATGGTCACGTCGGGCCGCACGTCGGCCTCGCGCCACTCCATCTTGCCCGATTCGATGCGCGACAGGTCGAGGAAGTCGTTGATGAGCCGGGTCAGGCGTTCCCCCTCGCGCTCGATGATGGCCAGGTTTTCGCTGATGCGGCGGCCCTTTGTCTCGGCGGAGGCGTTGTGGGCGTGTTCCAGGAAAAACTTGCCGAAATCCTTGTTGATGAGCTTGGCGAAACCCAGGATCGAGGTGAGCGGCGTGCGCAACTCGTGCGACACCGTGGACAGGAACGAGGACTTGAGGCGGTCGAGCTCCTGCAACTTGATGTTGGCCACCTCCAGTTCGCGCGCCCGCTCATTCAGCTCCTCGGTGCGTTCTTCCACCAACTGCTCCAGGTGCTTGTTCAGTGCGGCCAGTTCGCATTCCGCGTGCTTGCGCTTGGTGATGTCCACGACGAAACCTTCCAGATGGCGTTCCCCCGCCTTGGCGCTGGACGCCATGCGCACGGAAAGGACGCACCACAGCTCGCTGCCGTCCTTGCGGCGCAGCCGGGTTTCAAAGCCCGTGACCACGCCGTCCCGGTTCAGGCGCTCCACCAACGCCGTCCTATCCTCCGCATCCACGTAGATCTGTTGCGGAATGTTGGTGACCAGGCGCGATATTTCCTCCACGGAGTCATAGCCCAGAAGAGCCACCAGGGAGGGGTTGATGTCCAGGTACCTGCCGTCCTCGGTGCTCAGGAAGATGCCCTCGGAGGCGTTTTCAAAAAGGGTGCGGTACCTCTCCTCCGCAGCGCGCACGGCGCGTTCCGCCATTCTGCGGCGGCGGATGTTGCCAAGCAGTACGAGGATGGTGCCCAGTTGCAGGAGGAACACGCCCGTGGCGGCCCAGATCAGGGATTTGTTGCGGTCGTAAAACGTGTTGGGCTGGTGCAGGAGGTGGCTATGTTCGGGCAGCCGTCCCAGGTCGATGCCATAGCGCAGAAGCGAGGGGTAGTCGAAGAGGTACCTGTTGGGGCTGGGGGCCACGGGGATGGTGTCGGGGCGTTCCCCTCCCAGGATGCGCAGCGCCAGGGACGCCGCCAGCTGGCCCTGGTCCGTGCCGCTAACCAGCTTGCCGCCCACCACGCCGGATCCCATGTAGAAATCCCAGGCCGTATAGATGGGGCTGTCTGTGGCCGCATCGACGAACGCCGTGCTCTCCTTTGGGGAAAAGACGCGGCCCTTGGGGTCGAGTAAAAAGGACAGGTTGTACACCACCGTGTCCGCCCCCAATGAGGCCAGAGCCTTTTGCAGGTCTTCGGCGGCCAGTTCCGCCAGATCGCGAAAGGCCACGCGGCTCCTGAACTCCGGCATGACGTCCTGCACAAGCTGCCTGTTGATGCGCCCGGTCGCGGTCACGTCCGTGATGATGGCGATCTCGCGCACCCTGGGGTGCAGGTGCAGGATGGCCTCCAGCGTGCCCCGCACGTCGATGTCTTCCGACACGCCGGTATAGCCGGCGTGTCCCGCGATGCGTGCCGGGCGGAAGCGGTTGACGCCGCAAAAGACCACGGGCACGCCGGGAAAGAGCGCGTCGCGGTGGGCAAGCAGGAAATCCAGGGCATTGTCGTCGGAGCAGAGGATCATATCCAGGTGAACGTCTTTGTATGCCGTGGCGTAGAGGTCGCGCAGCAGGGGGAATATCCTACGCGGCGCGACGCGCTTGGAGTTCATGTACTCGACGTGCAGTTCCACGTCGGGCTGCGACGCGGTCAATGTCCGCGCCATGCCCTCCATGACCGAGCCGGTCCATTCGAAGCCCTTGTGATAGGAATGAAGGATTAGGATGTTGTAGCTATGGTTGGCCCTGGCGACCCCTGTGCCAAGGCACAGGACAACCATGGCCAAACAGATTGCGCGGAGCGCTGTACGAAACGAGTGTGTCTCCTGTCGCATCATGCAAACGCCTTGAACGAGTGTGGGCCGCGCCGCGTAGGGTGCCTGCCAGATGCAGCCCCTCATCCGGCACGGAGAAAAACCAGCGTACCTATCATGCACGGTTTTGTTTGCCGTGTAAAGCGGTTGCAAGAAATCAGACCGGTCCCCTTGGGGTGTTTTCCTCCTCCACGCCGCGCAGGGCGTGGCGCACCACATGGGCCAATGCAGTCAATTCCCGGGCGCAGCGGGCGCGGTCCGCGCCATCCCAAGCCTGCCTCCCCCCGCCCACCTCCGCAGCCAGGCGGAGCAGGGTGTCCGCCACCCCGTCCAGATGCGCCCGGTGCACGCTGTCCATGGGGGCGGGCCGCAAGGACTTGGCCTGGCGCAGGGCGGACAGCAGGTTGTGGGCCAGACTGTGCACCGCGTTGCCATGCAGCCGGTCCGGATCGTCCGGCAACAGGGTGGGAAATCCCTCCAGGATCGCTTCGAGCAGATGCAGGCAGGTCTCAAGGGGACGGCTGCCGCCGCGCAGGGCGTCGGGCAAGGCCTCGGCGACCCGCTGCATCACGGTCCAGGGCATGTCCTCACGCGACTTTCGCGCGCTGGCGGCCATGGCCTGGGAAAAAATCCGCCGTACATACGCTTTTTCATCCATGGCCCGCTCCTTGGCGCGCCCTGGCGGGCGCGGCTGGTTCCCGCACAGTGTCCATATCTAGCGCATGATACGCAACCCACCAGCATGCGTCAAAAAAAAGAGCAAGACGTACCGGATGGCGATTTTTTGCGGACTTCGCCCCTTTTAAGCTGCGCCCATGTCTGGTACAGCGGCGGTTCGGGAGTATGAACATGCACGCAATCAAGACGCTTCTTCTTGCCCTATGCTTTTGTCTTTGTGCCCTGCCGGCTGCGGCCGCGGCCAAGGGTTCGTCCTTTTCCGCCACCTATAAGCAGACCTTCGCGGGACATCGCACGCCCAGCGAAGCCCTGATGGCGGCCCAGATCCGCGCCAGGCGCGCCGTGCTGGACGAGGTGGCGCGCAAGATCGCCCAGGCGCCCGCCGTGCGCCAGGCCGGGCTCGACGCAAACGGGCTGCTCGCCCTGGCCGCCGCCTGCTGCGACGTGGCCGTGGCCGCGCCCACCGCTTCCGCCACAACCACGGGCTTTGGCTGGACCGTGGCCGCCACGGCCACCCCCCGTTCCGGCGGCGATGTCGCCGCCCTGGCCGCCACCCTGGTCAAGGACAGCGACCTGCTCGTCCAATACCGCACCCTGCTTGCCCGCCAGGCCGACATCCTGCGCGAAACCGAACGGCTGGAAGCGGACAACGCCCGCCTGGCCGATGCCGCGGGCAGCGACGCGGGCGTGGGCGAACTGCGCGAGGCCTTTGGCGTGAACACCCGCGCCCTGGCCGCCCTGGCGCCCAAGGAGGCGGTGCTCGCCCTGTTCGAAAACGGCAAGATCGCCGACCCCCATGCCGCGCTCACCCTGCTCAACCAGGCCGTGTCCATGGATCCCGAGGACGGCTACGCCTTCTTCAACCGCGCCATCGCCCTGGCCGATCTGGGCCGCCACGAACAGGCGGTGCAGGATTTTTCCCGCGCCGGGGAGCTGGTGGCGTCGCTCGCCTCGCTGCACGCGCGGCGCGGCGCATCCTATGTGGCGCTGGGACAGAACGAACGCGCGCTGGCGGACTTTGACGCCGCCCTGGCCACCGCTCCCAACGACACCGCCCTGCGCACCGCGCGCGGCGGCGCGCTGGCCGCCCTGGGCCGCCTGGAACCCGCCCTGGCCGATTACGACGCCGTGCTGGCCAAGGATCCCGGCAACGCCGCCGTGCTCAACAAGCGCGGGCTGGTGCTGGCCAAGCTGGGCCGCCTGGAACAGGCCATGGCCGACTATGACAAGGCCGTGGCCCTCAATCCCTCCGTGGCCGCCGACTATACGTCCCGTGGCCGCATCTTCAAGGAATTCGGCCAGCTGGATAAGGCCATCGAAGATTTCTCCCGCACCATCGACGCCAACCCCTCCGACGCCGAAGCCTACCTGCTGCGCGGCGACAGCTTCCGCCTGCAAGGCAACGCCCAAAAGGCGCTGGCCGACCTGGACAAGGCCGTGCTCCTGGCTCCGGACAATGCCGACGTCTACGTGGTGCGCGGCGTGACCCGCGCCAGCCAGGGCCAGGAAGCCCTGGCCATCACGGACTTTTCCGAGGCCATTGCCCGCGACGACACCAAGGCGGACCCGCGCATCTTCCGCGCCGCCCTGTACCGCAAGGCCGGGCAGACCGCCGACGCCGCCGCCGACCTGGCGCGCGCCGCCCAACTGGTGCCGGACAACGCCGACGTGCATGCCGAACTGGGCGACCTGGAACGCGCCCTGGGCCACTCCGAAAAGGCCGTGGCCGCCTATGACAAGGCGCTCTCCCTCGACCCGGCCCGCTCCGCCCTCTATTTCCGGCGCGGCGACCTGCTGCTGGCGCTCAAGGACCATGCCCGCGCGGAAGCGGATTTCGACGCGGCCATCGGCCACGACAGCGGCAACGCGGCGGCCTTTGTGGGCCGCGCCCTGTGCCGCGTGCAGCGCGGCGACAGCGCCGGGGCCGAGGCCGACCTGGACAAGGCGCTGGCCCTGGATTCGAACAACGCCCGCGCCTACAACGCGCGCGGTCGCGCCCTGGCGGCGCGCGGCGAGCTGGAACGCGCCATCGAGGATTTCAACAAGGCCATCGCGCTCGCGCCCGACATGGAGGCCGACTACAAGTATCGCGGCCTCACCTTCAAGAAGGCGGGCCGCATGGAACAGGCCGTGGCCGACCTGACCCGCGTCCTGGAGCACTCGCCCGACGACGAGGAAGCGCTCTTCGAACGCGGCGACGCCCTGCGCGCCATGGGCCGCAACGACGCGGCCCTGGCCGACCTGGACGCGGCCATCGCCCGCAACCCGCAACGCGCCCGCGCCTACAACGCGCGCGGCCTGGTGCACGCGGCCATGGGCCTGCGCAAACAGGCCATGGACGACTATGACAAGGCTCTGGCGCTCGACCCCTCCATGGAGGCGGACTACGCCAACCGCGCCATGCTCTTCAAGGAATTCGGCCAGTTCGACAAGGCCCGCGAGGACTTTGACCGCGCCCTGGCCGCCAAGCCCGGCAACCCGGCCATCCTGCTGGGCCGCGCCGAGTGCCTGCTCGGTCTGGACAAGGCCGCCGACGCGCTGGTGGATTGCGACGGCGTGGTCGCGGCCCAACCCGGCAACGCAGCGGCCCACGCCCTGCGCGGCCTGGCGCTGCAACGCCTGGGCCGGTCCGAGGAGGCCTTTGCCTCCTTCAACAAGGCTCTGGAGATCGATCCCGGCAACCCCCGCGCCTTCAACAGCCGAGGCCTCGCCCTGGCGCGCTTCAACCGCCACGCCGAGGCGGCCGCCGATTTTTCCAAGGCCATCGAGTTGGATCCCTCCTTTGCCGCCGCCTACCTGAACCGGGGCGTGGCCTACAAGAACCTGGCCGACTACCAGCGCGCGGTGGAGGATTTTGACCGCGCCATGCTGCTGCAACCGGACAACGGCGACATTTTCTTCCACAGGGGAACCTGCCTGGCGGGCCTGGGCCAACTCGACCGCGCCCTCCTCGACTATGACCAAGCCGTCGCGCACAAGCCCGACAGCGCCATTATCTACATCTACCGGGGCACGGCCTATTACCAGACCCGCCAGGACGCCGCCATGTGCGCCGACTTCCGCAAGGCGCACGACCTGGGCGATGACAAAGGCCTCCTCTGGGCGCTCAAGAAGGGTTTTTGCACCGATACAGGCTCCTGATGCCTTCACCCGGCGCGCCTGCGCCCCAAAAACCGCTTCCCCGGGCGGGCATAGTGCCGCCCAGGACGCGTTATGATGAGAAAAACGCCATGTACGCATCACATATCCTGCAAACCGATCCGTTGACGCATGCCCTGCGCACCCTGGCGGGCGGCATGGACAGGCTGCTCGGCCCCTGGTCCGCGCGGCTTGCCGTGGACAAGACCTTTGAAGACGCGGCCGTGGATCTGGCCGCCCTGCGCCTTTTGCCCCAAAGCCGCGTGGCCGTGGCCGGGCAGGCGGCTGACAACGCCTTTGCCTGCCTCACCACCGATCCCGCCGCCGTGTTCGTGGCCGCCCCAGGCGAATCCCAATTGCGCCTGACGCAACTGCGCCTCGCCGCGTTGCGGGCGTTGCCCGATCACCGCGCGTTCTTCGGCTTTGTGGCCGAGCCGCACCGCGCCGACGCGCCGCAACAATACACGGACCAGGTCCGCGCCCAGCTGGACGCCGACGCCCGCCGCTGGTGGGAGGGCGCGCCCCTGGCCGCCGCGCTGTTCGCGCCGCGCATCCAGGCGCTGGCCGCACGCCCCTGCGCAGCGACCCGGCAGAGCCGCATGGCCGGGCTGATCCAGTTCTTCGCGCCTTTTGCGGGCTGCGTGCCCGCCCGTGTCCTGGAAGCCAAGACCATGGACGGCCAGCGCCAGGCATTCCGCAAGAACGTGGCGCCCCTTTTCGACTCCCTGCGCGGCCGCCGCATTCTGGGCGCGGCCATGCGCCTGTACATGCACCCCGCGCAACGCGCCCTGCTGCGCAAGGCGAACGACAACGGCCTGTTCGCCACGCTGCGCCGCCGGACCGAACACCTGGTATGCGGCACGCCCGTGGCGGAAAACCCCTATGTCTGGCAAGCGTTGGCCGGTGCCTATAGCCCAGGCGCCGCCCCCCTGTTCCTGACCGGCCGCGCCCATGGCGCCATGCGGGCCAACGCGGGGCGGCTGTCTGTGCGCCATGCCTCCCTTACGGCCTTTCTCGCGACCCAACCCGCCGAAAGCATGGACGGCTTTCTGCTCTCGGACAGCATGGACCGCATGACGCCCGGCGAGATGACCATGCTCTGGGCGCACATCGCGCGCACGGCCCGGCCCGGCGCACGCGTGGTGTCCCGCACCATGGGCACGCTCAACCTGCCCGAGGCCATTGTGCCCCGCGTGGTGCTCGACGCCTTTGCCAGTGACCGCGCCGCCTCGGCCGAACTGCTGGCCATGGACCGCAGCGGGGTGTGGGGAGGCCTCGGCCTGCATATCAAACGCTGACACGTCGTTCCCGCCGCGCCACGGCCCGGCAGGCGAGGGTTTCCACACGACCGTCCTCGACCCAGGGCGGCCAAAAGGCGTTGACGCGGCGAGGTGTTTTACCGTAGCGTTGCCGTTCCTTGTCTTCTGGCCGTCGTTCCGTACACGAAACCACAATTGTTAGGATGTTACATATGGAAAGATTACGCACCCTTCCGGGCGATGACGTGCGCCAGATCATGTGGCGTTACAGCGAACGCTACGACCTGCAAATGGCCATTCAATCCGCCCGCGCCATTGCGCGCGGCGTGGTGGCGCGGTTGGTTGCCGACGGTGCGCGCAACTCGCACGACTGGAACGAACAAAAGGCCCAGCTGCTGGAAGCCTTTGACGCCTCCGGCCTCACGTCCCTCTATATGGACCCCGAGCAGGGCGGTTTTGTGCTTGGCCCCAAGAATCTCGCCCTGTGCCTGGTCGCCTTTGAACTGGCCTGGGTGGACGCGGGCGCGGCCACCTGCTCCCTGGCCAGCAATCTGGCGCTCGCCCCCATCCACGAACGCGGCACCCCGGAACAACGCGACTACTACATGAGCCGCTGCGTGCCCGGCCAGGGCGACGGCGAAAACAAGACCTGGCGCGGCGCGTTCGCCCTGACCGAGCCCCTGCCCTATGTGGGCGTGGACACCGGCGTGCTGGCGGGCAAGGTCCGCGTGGCCGAATGGAACGAGGGCCAGGAGCCCATGCTCCAGGTGGACAAGCGCGGCCGCTTCATCACCAACATGGCCTTTGCTAATTTCGTCACCGCGGCGGTGGACACCGCGGACGAACGCATCAAGGGCTCGTGCATGATAATCCTCGAAAAGACCGACCCCGGCACCTTCGACCCCGGCTCCACCACGCTCAAGATGTGCCACCAACTCTCCGCCACCTCCGACCCGGTCCTCTCGCTCAAGGTGCCCGCCAGCCGCATCATCGGCGGCTACACCATCGAGGACGGCACGATCGTTCCCAAATATTCCCACAGCGAAATCATCGCGGCGGTCTTCCACCGCACCCGCATTCCCGTGGGCATCATGACCTCGGCCAAGCTGCTTTCCGCCCTCGAACCGGTCATCCGCTACCATCGCCAGCGCTTCCGTGGCGGCGAAAGCGCCCAGCCCGGCACGCCCCGCTTCGACCTGGGCGTGCAGCAGAAGGAAGACGCCCTGCATCGCCTGCTCGACGTCTGGGCCTCGGGCGAGGCCGGATGCTCCCTCGCCTTTGCAGCCGCCCGCCGCGCCGATATCTTCGATCCCATCGAACGCGAAAAGGACGCCCTGTTCGAAGCCGAGGGCATCAAAGGCCCGCGCGCCCAAATGACCGCCCTGCGCAAGAAAAAAGACGAGGCGCTGGAATTCATCGCCCTCGAAGGCCAGCCCGAAGCCGAGCGCGACGCCGCCCGGTATGACGCGCTCAAGGCCGATACCCTGGTGCAGTACGTGGTGCTCGAAGCCGAAGCCAATATCCTCAACCCCTCCTGCAAGCTGTGGAACACCGGCCACGGCTGCACCATGATGCGCGAGGCCGTGGCCATGGTCGGCGGCTACGGCATCACCGAGGACTGCCCCGGATTCCTGGGCTACAAGTGGATCGACGCCCAACTCGAATCCACCTACGAAGGCCCGGAGTCCGTGCAGCGCCGCCACCTCACCGCCACCATGACCAGCGACATCTTCCTGGCCATGTTCGCCCAATGGATCGCCGACCTGCGCGCCGTGGCCGACAAGAAACCCGGCATGGGCGCATGCACCCTGGCCAACGCCATGGACCTGTGGCTGTGGACCCTCAACCACCTGCAGGAAGCCAAGGACGCCAACGGCAAAAAACTCTACCACGGCAAACGCCAGGGCGTGACCTTCGCCATGGCCGACGCCCTGGGCTGGCTGCTGGGCGCGCGCTACTTCATCCTCGACGTGCTGGAACTGGAGGACAAAGGCGCCGCCAACCCCGTGGTGGCCGAAGGCCTGGAAGGCCTGGCGGGCTTCTATTCGGACCTGTGCGCCGTGCAGGCCGCCCGCGCGGGCGGCGAGGTGAACCGCGTGTGCACCGAACTCGTGTTCGGCTACAACGCCCACCCCGAGCACGGCTCCCCCTGCCGCTGCGAAGACCTGTCCAAGGACGGCTTCTTCCCCGGCTCGGCCCAGTTCATCAAACTGCGCACCAAGGTCGACGCCTCCATGGCCGGCGCACGCCTGGCCAAGGACCGCGCCGCCGAAGACCTCACCCAGGTCATGATCCCCGAGGCGCTGGACTATCCGCTGTAACCCACCACCGCTGACTGCAACACCACCAAGGGCGAGCCGCAAGGCCCGCCCTTTTTTTTATGGCGCGACGCGCGCGGTGAAGATTTCGCGCCGGGGCGGCGCGACCAGGCTACGCGCCTGGACTGCGGCAGCGTGACGACGCTGCACCCGTTTGGGCGTATGAGGGGATGGAGAGGACTGACGTTGCGGCGCGATGAGGTTGGGGAAAAGGTCTAGGTGACAGCGGTGGCGTGTGGTGGCGGGAAGGCGTGCGTGCGCCTCAGTCCACTCTTTGAAGAAAAGGGGTTTTCGAGGGAATGGGAAAACGACCTCCCATTCCCTCGAAAACCCCTTTCCAGCAAATTGTGAACTGCCCCCCTTGGGGCTAACGCCCCAAACCCCGGCTCCCGGTGGTATGGGTGGGAAAAAAAATAAGAGCCGCCGCAGCGGTGGCCGCTGCGCGGCGGAACAAAGGCGGAACAAAGGCGGAACAAAGGCGGAACAAAGGCGGAACAAAGGCGGGACAAAGGCGGAGATGAAATGCCTAACCGGACGTAATCTATGTTTTCCTTCAGTTCTTCCAGCCTGTTCTTCTTTGCCAACCCTCGTCCTCTTCGGCAGCTATCCCCCTCCATCTGAAAAGTCGATCAAAAGCTTTTTTGCATGCCGTCCCGTAGGGCGGCATGGAAAAAAGGTTGGCGCAGCGGCGCATTGTGGGAGGGGGCGGCGGCAGCCCGCAGGGCGAGCGCGCCGCTCCCTCGCACAATGCGCCGCTTCTTCGCCGTGTTTCCCCCCACGTCCCTCTCCCCACCTTCCATCCCATCTGCTTCCCCCTCATCGCGCCGCACTCTCCACCAGCGCACGTGCTCATCCGCCCACCCGGGGTGCAGGGGGCCGCGCGCCCCCTGCTGGGGTCCGGGCCGACTAGCCGTTAGGTGAGCGAAGCGAACCTTACGGCTATCGAGAGCAGAGATGCAACGCCCCGGCCGCCGGAGGCATTCCCCCACGCACGCGGCGCACGCCGGGCCGCCTATCTCTTGTTGAACTGTGGCGCAAAAACTGGCACTCACTGTCACAACACCACAAACAATGCCGGAGACCGCGCATGACCATTGAACCGCAAGACACCGCCCCCGAGATCGAACGCATGTCCATGGACGTGGACATTGTGTGCGTGGGTTTTGGACCGGCCAGCGCCGGGTTCCTCACCACGCTGTCCCGTGCGCTCATGAACCCCGACGGCACGCCCATTGCCGAATCCACGGCCATGCCCGGCATGCCGCCGCAGATCATCTGCTACGAGCGGGCCGACGACATCGGCTTCGGGGTGTCCGGCGTGGTCACGCGCGGCCGCGCCATCAAGGGATCTTTTTCCGCCGAGGAGTTGGCCCAGGTGCCCATGTGCGCGCCGGTGACCGAAGAGAAGGTGGCGTATCTGCTCGACCCCACGGGCGCCAGCCGCCGCCCCGCCGCGTTCCGGTTCAAGGACAAAATTTTGCCGCTGTTCAAGCGGCTCACGCCCAACAAGGGCCAGCACCAGGCCTACGAGCTGCCGTACATCCCCGAATTCATGAACAAGCATGACGGGTTCGTCATGTCGCTCGGCCAGTTCACGCAATGGGTGGGCGCGCAGGTCATGGGCACGGGGCTGGTGCAGATCTGGCCGTCCACGCCCGTGGAAAAACCGCTCATCGAGGGCCGCAAGGTGGTGGGCGTGCAGTTGTGCGACCAGGGCGTGGACAAGAAGGGCAACCCCGAGGCGGGATTCATGCCCGGCATGAACATCCGCGCCGCGCTCACCGTGGTGGGCGACGGCCCGGTGGGCCCGGTGGGCCGCGCCATCGACCGCGAACTGGGCATGCCCACGGGCAACGCGGTGCGCGACTGGGCCGTGGGCATGAAGGCGGTGGTGGATCTGCCTGAACACGTGGATCTGGCGCCGGGCACGGTCATCCACACCATCGGCTATCCCGAGCCCGAGATTTTCGGCTTCATGTACGTGTACCCCGACCGCACCGCGTCGTTGGGCATCTTTGTGCCGTCGTGGTTCGACAGCCCGGTGCGCACGGCCTACCGCTACATGCAGCACTGGATGCTGCACCCCTACCTGTGGCGCTGGCTTTCGGGCGCGACGCTCCGCTCGTGGGGAGCCAAGAGCCTGCAGGAGTCCGGCAAACACGGCGAGCCGTTCTTGGCGGGCGACGGCTACGCCCGCATCGGCGAGGGCTCCGGCTCCACCAACGTGCTCACGGGCTCGGGCGTGGACGAGGCGTGGGCCACAGGCGTGCAGCTGGCCAAGGGGGTTGTCGACCTGCTGCGCCAGGGCAGGCCGTTCACCAAGGAGAACCTGGACAGCGCCTATGTGGCGCGCCGCCGCGCCAGCTGGGTGGAAGAGGAAGGCCAGATCGCCAAGCACGCCCGCGACGCCTTCCAGAAGGGGCCGCTCCAGGGCATGCTGGGCATGGCGCTCACGGGCCAGACCAAGGGCAAGCTCAACTGGAAGACGGCCATCAAGCGCCCCTACGAACACGTGCCCACCATCGAGGAATACTACAAGGGCGTCATCCCGCCCGAGGAAATAGAGGCGATCCGCCGCGACTGCACGGCCAAGGGGCTGCCCCTGCACAACGCGCTGATGACCCGCGCGGGCTGGCCCGAAATTCCGCATGACGGCAAGCTGCTCGTCAGCCACCAGGACGCCCTGCTCATGGGCGGCAAGGTGCAGGCGCCGCACGGCTATGCGGACCACGTCATCTTCAAGGATCCGGCCAAGTGCGCCGCCTGCCGCGAAAAGGTGTGCGTGGAGGCGTGCTCGGGCCAGGCCATCGCCACCAACCCCGACGGCCCGGTGCCGCTGTTCGACCGCGAAAAATGCGTGCACTGCGGCGCATGCCTGTGGAACTGCTCCAAGGCGGACGCGCGCGACGCCGAACAGACGAACATCGCGTTCAAGGCGGGCGCGGGCGGCCTGCACTCGGCCGAAAACTAGAACGCTGGCAAAGAGATACACCCCCCGAAGGGGGAATGAAGATTTCGCGCCTGCGGCGCGACCAGGGCGCTGCCCTGGACCCGGCAGGGGATGATCCCCTGCACCCCGGTAGGCGGATGAGAGTACGGGCAGGCAAACGTTGCGGCGCGATGAGGTTGGGACGAAAGTGACGGCGGTGGTGTGTGGTGGCGGGAAGGTGTGCGGGCGCTACAGTCCACTCTTGAAGAAAAAGGGTTTTCAGGGCAGCGGGAAAACGACCTCCCGCTGCCCTGAAAACCCTTTTCATCAATGGTGAACTGCCCCCATTGGGGCTACGCCCCAAACCCCGGTTCCCGGTTGTATGAGGGAGGGGAAAAACGGGTCGGCAAGGGACACGGGAACGACTATTCTCTTTGTTTTTCCCCTACCCCTTGCGTCGGCACAAGCCGGGGTATGGGGCGGAGCCTCGCAGGGGTCGCCACCCCCATGGGGGGCAGTGCAGAATTGACAATGCGAAGGTGGGTTTCAGGGGGATGGGAGGCCGTTTTCCCATCCCCCTGAAACCCACCTTTTCTTTGCCAAGTCTGGACTGAGGGCCAACCGCGCCTGCCGCCACGCCTTCCCCGTGCCCGCTCTCATCGCGCCGCGACCTCAACCTTTCCCGCGTCCTCATCCGCCCAAACGGGTGCAGCGTCGTCACGCTGCCGCAGTCCAGGGCGCGCAGCCCTGGTCGCGCGTAGCGCGAAATCTTCCGTCGTTGTCGTTTCCCTACAGCACGCGGCAGCCGTCCTCTGTGACCAGGATGTCGTATTCCCAACGGATGCCGCCCCATTCGGGGTAGTAGAGGCCGGGTTCCACGGTGACGACCATGCCGGGCGCGAGTTCGCCCTTGCCCATGGGCGACAGGCTGGGCGCCTCGTGGGTTTCGAGGCCCAGGCCATGGCCCAGGCCGTGGGTGAAATACGCCTCCACGCCGTATTTTTCGAAATAGCCGCGCGCCACGGCATAGGCGTCGGCCATGGGCAGGCCGGGCCGGATCACGGCGATGGCGCGGGCCTGGGCCTCCTGAACCTGTTCCAGGGCGCGGGAAAAGGCATCGGCGGGCTTGGGGCCGACCCAGAAGGTGCGGGTCTGGTCGGAGCAGTAGTCGTCCAGGCGGCCGCCCACGTCCACGAGCACGGGGCAGTTGTCGAGGACGCGATCCTCGCCGGGGATGGCGTGGGGCAGCGCGCCGTTGGGGCCGACCGCCACGATGGACTCGAAGGCGAGTTCGCTGGCTCCGTTTTCGCGGAAGAGTTTTTCGATTTCCCAGGCGAGCTGTTTTTCGGTCTTACCGGGTTCGAGCAGGCCGGGCACCTGCGCGAAGACGTGGTGGTTCAGGGCGATGGAGCGCTCCATGGCCGCTATTTCGTCGGCGTCCTTGCACACGCGCAGCCCTTCCACCACGCCGCGCACGGGCTTGAGGGTCAGCGCCTTGCCGTCCACGGCGGCGGTAAGTGCGGTGTATGTGTCAAAACACACGGCGCTGGGCTCAAAGCCGATGACGCCGCGCACGGTATCGAGAAAATACTCGCGCAGCTTCTCGTTTCTGGAGCCGCGATAGATGAAGATGCCCTCTTCGGGCCACAGGCGGCGGGCCGCGTCCAGGTAGCGGGGATCGGTCAGCAGGCGGTCGTCGCCGCCTGCGGTGATGAGCAGCGCGCCCGCGCTTTCGTTGCATTGCGGGTCGTGCAGCTCGAACCCGCTGAGATAGTAGCGGTTGGCGGCGTGGGTCACGAGCAGGGCGTCGATGCCCTGGATCTGGAGCGCGGCGCGCACGCGGTCGCGGCGGGCGGCGTAGCGGGCGGCCTGGCGTATGGAGTCGATCATGCGGCCTCTCGGGCGTCCCGGCGGGGAACCGGGGCGGGTTTGGGAGTTTACGGACAGGCGCATGGTAGTATGCCCGAGGGGCGCAAGCAAGGGCTATGGGGGATGCGGCGGATGGAAACAGGGGGATGCCGGACAACGCCGTGTGCGGCTACGGGACCGCTACGGGGCGGGAAGGCGGCGGGAAGGCGGCGGGAAGGGGGCGGGAAGGGCCGCACAGGCAGGGAGCGCCCGCCGGACATGGTTCCGGTACCCGCAGCGGAACATCACTTATCATGACATGTCATGATTTTCATACACTTTGTTCACACGCGGCCTGGGACGCGCCCGGTGCGTGTCGTGCGGGGGAACGGCGGTGGCCGCGACCCTGCGGCGCGCCGTGAGACGCCCTCCTTCACCGGGCCTTTGCCGCCGCCTTGACAGCTCCACGGCATGGCGGCACAGCGCCTCGCGAAGCCAACAAGGGGGAAAAACAGGCAAAATGGCGCGGCGTTGACTCCGGTTCCGGATTGGCGTAGCACCCAAGCACCGGATGCACGCACCATGGTGCTCCCTGTGCAGGAAATGCCGTGTCTCCCGCATGTTACATGCGCCGAGACAGAACGTCGGCCCACAGCCGCCCGGCCTTTGCCGGACCGACTGCCGCAGCGATCTGGTCACACCCGCTCGCGACGGCGACCGGGCCACACGAGACGACACCGGACACCGCCCAGGC
The DNA here is from genome assembly GCA_050251715.1 of Desulfovibrionaceae bacterium. GTDB lineage: Bacteria > Desulfobacterota > Desulfovibrionia > Desulfovibrionales > Desulfovibrionaceae > JBFWMG01. The sequence goes on from JBFWMG010000009.1 coordinate 102,318, forward strand.
GGCTTCCGGCGGACACAGCCGCCATGACCACCCAGCAGATCACCAGCAAAGACAAGATCATGCTCGCCGCGCGCAAGCTCTTTGGCGCGCATGGCTATGCCGAAACCACGATCAAGAAGGTCTCGGAAGAGGCGGGCGTGGCCTTTGGGCTCATTCCGCATTATTTCGGATCCAAGGAGAAGCTGTTCGTGGCCGCCAGCCTGTCCGTACTGGACGACATTTTCGAGCGGCTGGGCACGGGCAAGGGGGATTCGCCCAACGGGCTGGTGGCGGTCATGCGCTTTGTGGAGCGCTACCTGTCATGCTCCGTGGATCCGGACATGCACTTCATGATCCTGGTGCGTTGCTCGCCCTACAGCGACATCAAGCTCGACATCAACAAGGACGACATCATCTTCCGTTTCGAGCAACTGATCGCGGAGCTGGCACAGCGCATCGAACGCGGTGTGGAGGACGGCTCGGTCATGCCGTGCGAACCCAAGAAGATGGCGGACGTGATCTTTGCGACCATCGTCGGCGCGGTGCGCACGCAGCTGCTCACACCGTATTGCCCGCTCAATTTTTACGAGGCCATGATCCAGTCCATGTACCGCAGCATAGAGAAGGTTCCCGGCCACACGCTCTATGAATTCCAGCTGCCTCCGGGCGCGCTCTGCCCGCGCTACTAGTGCATTTTGACATTGAAACATTGCAAGGATTTGAAATAATGACTCATTATTTCAAGACAATGCATAAGAGCATCTCATCTTTTTCAAAGTTACGATGCTCTAAACGCCCCCAGGCCTGGCGGTGGGCCGCACATCCCCGTCTTCTTGCCGCCGCACCCCATATGTCTTGAGCAGTGCGTACAACCGCGCCCGCGACAATCCCGACAGGTTGCACGCTTTTTTGATCTCGCCGCACGCCGCTGCCAGCAGGTCGTGCAGATATTGGCGCTCCAGTTCGGCCATGGCGTCGGCCCGGAACGTCTTGAGGCTGGGGAAATGGGCCGGATCGAGGCTGCGCGAGGTCACGACGCTCCCCTCGGTGTCCTCCTCGTCAACACGGCCACCGCCATCCAACGCCGCCCGGGTGAGCCGCACGCGGATATTCATGGGCAGATGGCGCGGATAGAGGATGGATTCCCCGCCCGAGGCCATGAGCGCGCTTTCAATGGCCGCCATGAGCTCGCGCACGTTGCCGGGCCAGTCGTACTCGGCCAAGGCGTCGCGCAGTTCGGGCGACATGGCCTTGCGGCCCAGATGCAGCCGCTCCACGGTGCGGTCGAGAAAATGGTTGGCCAGGAGCGGGATGTCGCCGGGCCGCTCGCGCAGGGGGGGCAGCTCAATGGCCATGGTGCGCAGCCGGTAAAGCAAGTCCTGGCGGAAGGTCCACAGGGGCACCATGGCGTCCAGGTCGCGGTTGGTGGCGGCCACCAGCCGAAAATCGCTGTGCTCCTCGCGCGGGCTGCCCACGGGCCGGAAACGCCGCTCCTGCAGGACGCGCAGCAAGGATTTTTGCACGTCGATGGGCATTTCGCCCACCTCGTCGAGAAAGAGCGTGCCCCCGTCCGCCTGCTTGACCAGGCCGGTGCTGCGGCGATCCGCGCCGGTAAACGCCCCCTTCTCGTGGCCAAAGAGCACGCTTTCCACCAGATTTTCGGGCAGAGCCGCGCAGTCCACCACCACAAAGGGCTTGTCGTTGCGGCAGCTGTTGGCATGGATGGCGCGCGCCACCAGTTCCTTGCCCGTGCCGGTTTCGCCGGAGATGAGCACGCCCACGTCCGTGGCCGCGGCCTGGGCCACCATGTCCAGGCAGGAGAGCATGGCGCGGCTGTCGCCGATGATGCCCTCGCGCTTGAGCGCCACGGGCGGGGTGGGATTGCGGGTGCGTTCGCGGTATTCCACGGCGCGCTGCACGGGCAGCTGGATCTTGTTGAGTGTGGGCGGCTTGGTGATATAGCTCCAGGCGCCGCTGCGAATGGCCAGTTCCGCGCCGTCCGGATCGCCGGACCCGGACAGGATGATGACCTCGGGACCGTTGGGCATGTCGCGGAGGGCGGGCAGCACGTCCAGGCCGTTGCCGTCGGGCAGACGGATGTCCAGGATGACCACATCGAACCCGCCCGCCGAGATCTTGGCCATGCCCTCGGCCAGGGTCAGGGCCGTATCCGTGGCGTGGCCCATGCGCTCTATGACCAGGGCGAGCGCACCGCAGAGTTGTATGTCGTCGTCAACAATGCAGATGCGGGCCATGGTTAAACCTCCTCTTTGGGCGAATCCTGGGCATAAGCGACGGATTCGTTTTCCCGTTCGGGGCTTTCCATGGCGCGACGGATGACATCGAGGAGTTCTCCCACGCGGTAGGGCTTTTTCAGGAAGCCCTTGATGCCCAGGCGGCGCACCTCTTCCGGGGTGATGCGCTGCGAGTAGCCGGAACTGAGCACCACCGGCAGATCCGGATAGCGCAGCCGCAGCTTCCGGGCCAGATCCACGCCGTTCATTTCCGGCATGGTCACATCGGCCAACACCAGGTCAAAGGCCTCCTCCTCGGCGCGCAACATCGCCAGGGCGTCGGGTCCATTGACGCAGGCCTCCACCTCGTATCCCGCGTCTTCCAACACCAGGCGGCAACTCTCGATAAGCGCGGTTTCGTCCTCCACCAGCAGAATGCGCCCCTGGCACACGCCGCAGACCGGGGCCGGGGCGCGGGCGTGCTGGGCCAAATCCTCCTCGGTGGCCCTGGGCAACAGCACCGTGAAGGCCGTGCCCACGCCGGGCGCGCTTTGCACGCGCACCGCGCCGCCCAGTCTCGTGACAATGGACTGCACCACGGTCAGGCCCAGTCCGGTGCCCAGCCCGCTCTTCTTGGTGGTGAAAAAGGGGTCGTAAATGCGCTCGACGATCTCCTGGGTCATGCCGTGGCCCGTATCCGCCACGGTCAGGGCCACATAGGAGCCCGGCGCCGGATCCACGCATTCACGGTTGGCATCGCAGGACACCTCCTCGTCCACGACCGAGATGGTCAGCACGCCTTCCACCCGGTTCATGGCGTGGGCCGCGTTGGTACACAGGTTCATGATGACCTGGTGCACCTGCGCGGGGTCGGCCAGCACCAGATCGCGGCCATTGGCCTCTTCCACGCGGATGGCGATGGAGGCGGGCAGCGAGGGCCGCAAAAGACGCAGGCATTCGCGCACAAGGCCGCCCAGCCGGAAGGGCACGGGCGCATCCGCCTCATGCCGCCGCGCCAGGTTGAGAATCTGGTCCACCAGCGCCTTGGCGCGCTCGGCGGCCTGCAGGATTTCGGTAAAGGAACGGCGTACCGGGCTGTCGTCGGCGAACAAGGCGAGATTGAGTTCCGCGTGCAGGATGATGGGACCGAGTATATTGTTGAAATCATGGGCTATGCCGCCGGACAACGTGGCCACGGCTTCCATTTTCTGGGCCTGGCGCAACTGTTTTTCCAGTTCCGCAAGATGGGTCACGTCGCGCCACACACTCACGTAGCCAATGGTCACGCCATAGCGGGTGCGCACGGGCGACACGGTCTTGTCCACGCGGATGATCTGGCCATCCTTGCGGGTGTTCTCGTGCCTGCCCACCCACACATCGCCGTCGCGCAGGGCGCGCATGATGCGCTTTTGCTGGATGCGCTGCCGCTTGCCCTTGTACAGCACGCCCATGGGCTTGCCGCATATCTCGGACTGGGAATAGCCGGTCATGCTCTCGAAGGTCTGGTTCACGTATTCGACCTTGTACTGCGTATCGATGATGACGACCGCCTCGGCCGCCTGCTCGATGGCCGTGGCCAGGCGGATGCGGGCCTCCTCGTCCTGCTTGCGCTCGGTCGTGTCGCGCATGAACACGGCCACGGCCCGCACGCCGCCCTGGTCGTTGAACACCGGATGCACGCGGGTGTCGAGCACCTCGCCCGAACGGGTCACGTCCTCGTAATGATTGGGTTCGCCCGAGTTGAACACGCGGGCCGCCTCGCTGCGCCTGCGCCGGGCCACATCGGCGGGGAAGAAGTCATAGATGCACCGGCCCGCCAGATCCTCCACGTTCAGGCAAAGCCGTTCGGCCACGGCCTTGTTGGCGGCCAGCACCACGCCCTCGGGATCGATGAGCACGGCGTAGTCGGACGTGGCGTCCAGCAGTGAACGCGCCAGTTCGCCCGCGCCGGATGGAGGCGGACAGACCCGGGGGGGGATGGGCCGCAGGGGGATTCCCGTTGGCCTGCCGTCCCTGCCCAAGAGGTTTTTTTTCTGCGGTGCGCCCATGTCATCCCCTGGCCATCGAGTGATGCCGCGCGCACCCCGCCCAAACGTCCTGGCAAGGCACGTATCCAGGCGGCGCACGACGACGGATAACGGCTATGTCCACAGGTTGAGGTTCCCCGCACGGGCCGCGCGAGGCGCTCTCCGGCGGGACACCCTTAAAGATTATCACGTTGGGTTTGGTCACACCCTAGCACGGCTGCTGGATTTTGTACATTGTCGTATCCTTTTTTTCTCCACTCGCGGCGCGGATGCTATTGTAATAAAAACAGCGCATTACAAATTTAGTCTTATTCAGCAAGACTTTTTCTTTCACCCCACGCGCCCCTATTCCCCGCCAATTCATGCGGAGTAATAACCTGTAATTGATTCTCTTTCTTGTGCCACCGTAAACGGTCGCATCCCGCCAAACGCAAAAATGTCTTGCGAGTTGAGACAAGTCTTGACCCACAAGACACCCTCTCGTGCCGTTCCAGGGAGCCCTCGACGGCTCGACACCCCTTATTTTTATGTAATCCGCTTGAATCGCAAGACGATTTGTTCCGGGCACGGTTCTTGAGATGACAGGGCGTAATCCATCCCTCACGCCCCAACAACCGGAGCAGAGCCATGGCCAATAGAATCGGCGTTTATATCTGCCATTGCGGCACCAATATCGCGGGTAAAGTCGACACCGCGCAGGTGGCGTCTTTCGCTCAAAACCTGCAACACGTCGTCGTGGGCCGAGACTACAAGTTCATGTGCTCGGATCCCGGCCAGGACATGATAATCGACGACATCCACACCCTGGGACTCAACCGGGTGGTGGTGGCCTCGTGCTCGCCCAGGCTGCACGAGCGCACCTTCCGCAACGCCTGCCTGCGCGCGGGCTTGAACCCCTTCCTGTTCCAGATGACCTGCATCCGCGAACATGTGTCGTGGGTGACCGAGGATCCGGCCGAGGCAACGGCCAAGGCCAAGAACCTGGTGCGCGCCGCCGTGGACCGCGTGAACTGGCACGCCGAGCTCTACTCCCGCGAAGAGCATGTGCACCCGGACGTGCTGGTGGTGGGCGCGGGCATTTCGGGCATCCAGGCCGCGCTCGACATCGCGCGGTCCGGGCACAAGGTCCATCTGGTGGAGCGCGACCCGTCCATCGGCGGCCATATGGCGCAATTCGACAAGACCTTTCCCACGCTCGACTGCGCCGCGTGCATCTCCACGCCCAAGATGGTGGCCGTGTCCCAGGAGCCGAACATCAACCTCCTGACCTGGAGCGAGGTCACCAAGGTGACGGGCTTCGTGGGCAACTACAAGGCCACCATCCGGCGCAAGGCGCGCTATGTGGACATGGACCTGTGCACGGGCTGCGGCCTGTGCATGGAAAAGTGTCCCAAAAAAGTGGACAGCGAGTTCGAGGAGGGGATGGCCAAGCGCAAGGCGATCTACCGCAACTCGCCCCAGGCCGTGCCCAACAAGCCGGTCATCGACGCCGACGCCTGCATCATGCTGCAAAAGGGCAAGTGCGGGGCGTGCGAAAAGAACTGTCCCTCCGGGGCCATCGATTTCAAGCAAAAGGAATCCGAGCTGGAGGTGGAGATCGGTTCCATCATCCTGGCCACCGGATTCGACACCATGGATCCCACGCCGCTGATCCAATACGGCTATGGCCGCTATCCCGAGGTGTACACCGGCCTGCAGTTCGAACGGCTGAACAACGCCGTGGGCCCCACGGGCGGCAAGATCCTCATGAAGAACGGGGAAAAGCCCGAATCCGTGGCCATCGTGCATTGCGTGGGCAGCCGCGACGCCAACCACCACGCCTACTGCTCCCGCGTGTGCTGCATGTACGCCCTCAAGTACGACCACCTCATCAAGGACAAGGTGGGGCACCACGCCAAGGTCTACAATTTCTACATTGACATGCGCTGCTTCGGTAAGGGCTACGAGGAATTCTACCGCCGCGTGCAGGAAGAGGGCGTGACCTTTGTGCGCGGCCGCCCCGCCTCCATCACCCAGGAGAACGGCAAGCTGGTGGTGGTGGCCGAGGACACGCTGCTGGGCGAAATGGTGCGCATCCCCGTGGACATGGTGGTGCTGTGCACGGCCATGACCCCGCGCCACGACGCCGGCGAGGTGGCCCGCACCTTTGGCATCAGCCAGGGGCTGGACAAGTTCTTCCTGGAGGAACACCCCAAGCTGGGGCCGGTATCCACGGCCACGGACGGCGTGTTTCTGGCTGGCACCTGCCAGGGACCAAAGGACATTCCCGACGCGGTGAGCCACGCCTCCGGCGCGGCGGCCCAGGCCATGGCCCTGGCCACGCGCGGCACGGTCTCCATCTCGCCCACGGTGTCCTGGATCAATCCGGACATCTGCGTGGGGTGCAAGGTGTGCATCGGGCTGTGCGCCTATTCGGCCATCGAGTTCGACGCCAGGCGCAATGTAAGCGTCATCAACGAGGCCATGTGCAAGGGCTGCGGCTCGTGCGCGGGGCACTGCCCCTCGGGCGCTGCCCAGATCAGGCACTTTACCGGCCGCCAGGTCTTTTCCGAGTTGGACGGCCTGCTGGCCCTGACCCTGTACGGCGATGCGGGACCGCTCGCCGAAGTGATCGAAGAAACCCCGCCCGCCGACGCGGCGCGCACGGAAGTTCCCGCCCCCGCATAGGGCGGGAGCAGGACAACCCCACGGACAACGGCCACGCGCCGGGAGGCATCCATGGAACAGTTCGAACCCACAATCGTCGCATTTGTCTGCAACTGGTGCACCTACACCGCCGCCGACCTGGCCGGTGTGTCGCGCATGATCCAGTCGCCCAACGTGCGTCTGGTGCGCATGATGTGCACGGGCATGGTCGATCCAAAGTACATCATCAAGGCCATGCTTTCTGGCGCGGACGCCGTGCTGGTCAGCGGTTGCCACCCCGGCGACTGCCACTACATCAACGGCAACTACAAGGCACGCCGCCGCATCAAGCTGCTCAAGGAGATCCTCACCCGTTTCGGGGTGGACGAACGGCGGGTGAAGCTCACATGGGTGGGCGCGAGCGAAGGCAACGAATTCGCGGCCACGGTCAACGAACTCGTGGCGCAGGTCAGGGAGCTGGGGCCCAGTCAGGCCCGGCGCACGATGGTCATCTAATCGCCCGCTCACGCGGGTCATCCGGAGGACGCCATGGCGACGACGGCATCCATAGCAGTAACCGACGGCAACCCTATTGCGGCCCTGCGCGCCTTCATGGCCAGGCTGCTGGAACAAGAGGATATCACGGCCGTGCTGGTCAACCGGCACCTGCCCGCCAAGGGCTCGGCCATGCCCGCGCTCATCACCGACCCGGCCCATCTGGACGAGGCCGATCCGCTGGCGCCATCCTACCCCATGAGCGGGGCGCGCCTGGCGGCCCGGCTCACCCGGGGCGAGGTGGAGGGCCGCATCGCGGCCATCATGCGCCCCTGCGAGGTGCGCGCGTTCGTGGAACTGGCCAAGCTGAACCAGGGCGCCTTGGACAACGTACTGCTCCTGAGCTTTGATTGTTATGGGGCATACGACAACACCACCTACCGCCGCTTTGCGCAGGAAAAGGGCGGTGCGGCATCCACCCAGGACTTCCTGATGGACGCCGCGCAGGGCAAGGCCAATGGCAACGACTTTGCGCTTGCCCGCGCATGCAGGGCGTGCGAGCACCCCGTTCCCCAGGCCGCCGACGTGCAGCTCGGCCTGTTCGGGGTGGACATGACCAAGGAAATCCTGGTGCTGCCCCAATCGCCGCGCGGCGAAGCCCTGGTGCGCACCCTGGCCCTGGGTGAAGGCGGCTCCTCCACATCCCGCCAGGCCGCGCTCGACGCCCTGCTGGCCGAACGCACCGCCTACCGCGACGCCATGTTCGAGGAGACCGAGGCACAAACCAACACCTTGGAAAAACTCGTCAGCTACCTGTCCGGCTGCGTGAATTGCTACAACTGCCGCGCCGCCTGTCCGGTCTGTTATTGCAAGGAATGCGTGTTCCTTACCGACGTGTTCGACCACAAGCCCTGGCAATACCTGAACTGGGCCAAGCAGAAGGGCGTGCTCAAGATGCCCACGGACACCGTGTTCTTCCACATGACGCGCTTGGCGCACATGAGCACAGCCTGCGTGGGCTGCGGCCAGTGTTCCAACGCCTGTCCCAACGAGGTGCCGGTCATGGAGCTGTTCCGCTCGGTGGCCCACCATACCCAGGCGGCGTTCGACTACCAACCCGGCCGCGACCTCATGGAACCGCCGCCCATGGCCGTGTTCCAGGAAAAGGAGTTCGCGGAGATGACCGGAGGACTGGAATAAGAGCACACGTCCCATCCGGCGCGCGTTTCGGCGCCCGCCGGGCCAGACGAGGAGGACGGTATGAAAAAGAGTTACGGCGCGCTCGTGGTGGGCGCGGGTATAGGCGGCATCCGCGCCGCCCTGGATCTGGCCGACATCGGCAACAAGGTGGCGCTCATCGACAAGCGGCACCACACCGGTGGCATCCTGGTCCAACTCGACCACCAGTTCCCCAGCGACCATTGCGGCATGTGCAAGATGCTGCCCATTGCCCAGCGCGACGCCTCAAGCCAGTTCTGCATGCGCAAGGGGCTCTTTCACAAGAACATCGACATCATGTTGTCCACCGAGTTGACCGGCATGGACGGCGACCCCGGCAGCTTCCAGATCACCCTGTCGCGCCGCTCGCCCTTTGTGGATCCGACCAAGTGCATCGGCTGCGGCATCTGCTCAGAGGTCTGTCCCGTGCGCGTGCCCGACGAATTCAACGCCGGGCTCACCAAGCGCGCGGCCGTGCATCTTCCCGTGCCGCACCACATTCCCAACCACTACATGGTGGACCTGGAAAATTGCGCCCGCTGCTGGCGCTGCCACGAATCCTGTCCCACCGGAGCCATTGACTTCAAGTTCGACGAACGCAAGTCGTTCCAGACCATTGTGGCCTGTCCCGACCCGGTCCACGCCGAGGAAATGACCACCTGGCTGGAAGGCCTCCACTTTGCCGTAGCCACGGTCAATACCGGCCAGGCCGCCATAGACGCCATGACCGCGCATCCTGAAACCGGCATGGTGCTGCTGGACATGACCCTGGCCGATCCCGAGGCAGAACGCGTCATGCTCCGCTGCCTGGAAATCAACCCCAAGGCCGCCGTGATCCTGCTGGCCGAACAGGGCAGGCAGGCCAGGGCCGCCGAGGCGCTGGCCGCCAAGGGCGCGCGCCGCGCGCTCACCCGGCCCGTGGACCGCACCCGCCTTACCCCGTGGCTGGACAAGCTCTACATGCGCCTGGCCACCGACGAAACCGTGGAGATCGAGGCCGCCTCGGTCATCCTGGCCACGGGTTTCGACCCCTACAACCCGGCGGACAACCCCAACGGCATGGCCGACTCGCTCATGTACGGCACGCATCCGGGCGTGGTCACGGCCGTGGAATTCGAGCGCATGCTCTCGGGCACCGGCCCCCACGGGGGAGCCGGCGACCGGCTGGTGCGCACCGACGGCGAACCCGTGCGGCGCGTGGCGTGGCTCCAGTGCGTGGGCTCGCGCGACGTCAAGCTGAACGCGGACTACTGCTCCTCCATCTGCTGCATGTTTTCCATCAAGGAGGCGCTCCTGGCCAAGCGCACCGCCGCCAAGGCGGGCCACGACCTGGATGCGGCCATCTTCTGCATGGACATGCGCACCTTTGGCAAGAACTACCAACGCTACAAGGACGAGGCGGAAAACGAGCAGGGCGTGCGCTTCGTGCGCAGCCGCATCCATTCCGTGCTGCCCGAACCTCCGGGCGGCGGCAACGGCCTGTTGCTGGAATGGGTGGACGACGCGGGCAAGCCCTGCCGCGAGATATTCGACATGGTGGTGCTGGCCACGGGCGGCAAGCCCGCCTCCGGCACCGAGGAGCTGGCCGAGGTCACGGGCGCCGCGCGCAACGCGTGGGGGTTCATCGACACCCGCACCGTGTCTCCGGGCCGCACCAGCCGCTACGGCGTCATGGCCGCGGGCGCAAGCTCCGGCCCCAAGGACATCGCGGAATCCATGCTCCATTCGGGCGCGGCGGCCCTGGAGGCCTCGCGGCTCATCAACCTCTACGCTCCCCTGCGCGAAAAGACCCCGGACCCCGAACCCCATTACCGCAACGTGTCCCGCGAGGCGCCGCGCACGGTCGTGGCCCTGTGCACCTCCTGTCCCACGCTGGAAAGCGCCTTGTCCGCCGAAACCCTGGAAGCCCTGGCCACCCGGTTGGCCGAACTTCCCTCGGTGGTGCGGGTCGAGCGCGTGAGCCAGGGCTGCACCGCCTCCGGGTGGCAACAGATCGCGGACATCGTGACCGAGACCGAACCCAACCGCGTGCTCATCGGCGCGTGCCAGCCCTATGCCTACGTGCCCAAGCTGCGCGAACTGGGCGCTGTCGTGGGGTTGAACCCCGTGCTCATGAACGTGGTGGACATCCACACCATGGCCTCGCAGCACGTGAAGTTCAACGGCAAGAGTGGGGGGGACGCGATCGCCGAGGCTGCGGAACGCGAAACCCTGCTGCGCGAGGTCTACGCCACCCTGTCCATGGCCGCCGTGAAGCTGGCCGACGCCGATCCTTCGGGTCTGCCGTCGCCCGTGCCCGTGAACCGCGTGGCGCTGGTGGTGGGCGGAGGCCTGGCGGGCATGACCGCCGCGCTCGGCATCGCGGACCACGGCTATCCGGTCCATCTGGTGGAGGAGCGCGATCACCTGGGCGGCCTGGCCATCAACCTGCGCTACACCCTGGAAGGCGACGATCCTGTCAAGTTCATGGAGGATCTCATCACCCAGGTGGAAAAGCACCCCAACATCACGGTGCATCGCCAAGCCCGCATCTCCCTGTCCACGGGCCGGGCCGGACGCTTCCTGAGCCTCATCGCCATGGACCAGGGCGCGCTGCCCGTGGAACACGGCGTCACCGTGCTCGCCACCGGCGGCAGCGAGGCCCGGGTCTACGACTTCGGGTTCCGCGTGCACAAGACCGTGCTCACCCAGCTGGAACTGGAACACAAGCTCGCCTCGGGCGAACTGGACACCGGCGCGCTTTCGGCCGTGGCCATGATCCAGTGCTTCCGCTCCCGCGAGGAGTCGCGCAACTATTGCAGCCGGGTGTGCTGCGCCTCGGCCATCAAGAACATCCTGCAACTCAAGAAGCGGCGGCCCGACCTGCCCGTGTACGTGTTCTACCGCGACATGATGACCTACGGCTTCATGGAGCAGTACTACACCCAGGCGCGCAAGGCCGGAGCCATCTTCTTCCGCTACGAGCGGGGGAACAGGCCTTCCGTGGCCTTTGAGGACGGCAAGCCCGTCATCACGGCCATGGATCCGGTGATGCAACGCAAGGTGCGCATCGAGGCGGACCTGCTGGCCCTGTCCACGGGCATCGAGCCCAACGACGCCAGCGAAATGTCCGAGCTGTTCGGCGTGCCGCTCACCGAGGACGGCTTCTACCAGGAAGCGGAATCCAAGTGGCGGCCCGTGGACTGCCTCAAGCGCGGCGTGTTCCTGTGCGGCATCGCGCTCGCGCCCGGCACCATGCGCGAGACCATCGCCTCGGCCAAGGCCGCGGCGTCGCGGGCGCTGCGCATCCTGTCCGAAAAGCGGCTGGTGGCCAACAACGTGGTGGCCGAGGTGCGCGACAGCCTGTGCTCGCGCTGCGGCAAGTGCATCAGCGTGTGCCCCTACGGCGCGCGCAGCCACGACATGGAGCACGACCGCATCATCGTGGACGAACTGTTGTGCCAGGGCTGCGGCTCCTGCGCCGCCATCTGCCCCAACAGCGCCACCGTGCTGCGGGGCTTCCGGGACGGCCAGATCATGTCCGTGATCGATGCCGCCCTCGGAACCAAGGCCTAGTTGAAAACGTACGACCAAACGAGGAATGCCATGAACGACACCAAGGTGGTCATACCCGTGCAGCAGATCCCGCCCCCCGACGCGCGTGACCGCGCCGACCTGAACGCCGTGCGTTCCATGGTGGCCGCGTGCATGCAGTGCGGCACCTGCTCCGCCTCGTGCCCCAACGCCCACGCCATGGACTCCACGCCCCGCCGCATGTGGCGCATGGCCATCATGGGACAGCTCGACCAGATCATGGCCAGCAAGACCTTCTGGCTCTGCTCGGCCTGCTACACCTGCACCCTGCGCTGCCCGCGCGGGCTGCCGCTCACCGACGCCATGGCCGCGCTCAAGCGCATCGCCTCGCGCCGGGCCGCGCCCAAGCACCGCCGCAGCCACGCCTTTTACAAGGCCTTTATGGACAACGTGCGCGCCCACGGCCGCGTGCAGGAGGCCGGGCTCATGTTCAACTACTTCCTTGCGGTCAAGGATCCGCTTCTGCCCCTTTCCTACACCCCGCTGGGACTGAAGATGCTCATGAAGGGCAAGCTCCATCCCCCCACGGGCGCGGGTTCGGGCAAGCTCGAAGCCCTGTTCGCCAGGGTGCGCGCCATGGAGGAACCCCAATGAGATACGCCTACTATCCCGGCTGTTCGCTCACCACGTCGAGCGTTGAGTACGACGCGGCCACCCGCGCGGTGCTGGCGCGCCTGGGCGTGGAACTGGCCGACATCCCGGACTGGACCTGTTGCGGCGCCAGCGCCGTGGAGGCGGTGAGCCGCCTGCTCTCCTTTGCCCTGCCCGCGCGCAACCTCGCGCTGGCCGAGCGCGATCTGGCGGGCGCGGACGTGCTCATTCCCTGCTCGGCCTGCTACCTGAACCACCGCCGCGTGCAGGAGCACATCCCGCGCGACAAGGCGCTGACCGAATCGGTCAACGAGGCGCTGTCGGACGAGGCGCTGACCTATGCGGGCACGGCCAAGGTGCGCCACCTGCTCGACGTGCTGGCCACGGACATCGGGGCCGACCCCGTGGCCGAAGCCGTGAGCCGTCCCCTGGAGGGGATCAGCGTGGCGCCCTACTACGGCTGTCAGGCATTGCGGCCCTATGCGGATTTTGACTGCCCCGAACGGCCCACGACCATGGAACCGCTGCTCTCGGCGCTGGGGGCAACGGTGCACGAGTGGAACCTGGGCGGCGCGTGCTGCGGCGCCTCGCTCATGGCCACCAAAAAGGAGGCCGCGCTGGTGTCGGTGGCCGCGCTGCTGGGGGCGGCCCAGGGCGCGGACGTCATCGCCACGGTCTGCCCCATGTGCCAGATGAACCTGGAGGCCTACCAAAGCGAGGCGCTTGGCCTGCTGCAAGGGGCGCACCCCGTATCCGTGGTCTATCTGCCCCAGCTCATGGGGCTGGCCATGGGCATGCGCGAGGCCGACGTGCTGCTGGGCAAAAACCTGACCGTGACAGAGGCGTTTTTACGCAAGATCCGCTCACGGGAAACGATCCCTGCCTGACCGGCAATCGAGGGTACTTCTGTGGCAAGCAATCCGGGATGGATAACAACGAGTGCAACTGAGGCGGTGCGCATTCCCGGCCTTTCGGCGCCGCACGCAAATAATCAAGGAGGGGAAGACCATGTTTAAGGACATCATTCTTGCCGTCACCCCGTCGGAAGTGTGCGAGTGCGCCGCTGACACGGCTTTCAACTTCGTGCAGCGGTTCGACGCCAATCTGAACATCGTCCATGTCTGCGGCATGGAACAGGGTTGGGGCCAGATCCGCCATCTGCAGGCCTCCGGCGAAACCGACAAGATCAAGAACAACATCTTCGACTACTACAAGGAAAAGCTGGCGGGCATCCAGACCTATGAGATCTCCGTGTTGGCGGGCATGCCCCACAACGAGATCCTGCGCATGGCGCGCAAGATCAATGCCGATCTCATCGTCATGGGGCCGCACACCAAGGAGAACGCCGAACGCCGCGCCAACATGTGGGGCATGGCCGGATCGACCCTGGAACGCGTGGCCCAGAAGGCGCGCTGTCCGGTGATGATCGTGACCAAGGAGACCCCCTACGGCGAACAGAACTTCAAGACGCTCATCGTGGCCACGGACTTCTCCGAGCAGGCGGCCTGCGCCGTGCATTACGGCGCGCAGCTCGCCCGCCACTACAAGGCGGAACTGGTGGTCTTCCACGTGCTCGACGCGGCCAACCTGAACCAGGACGCCATCAAGCGCGGCATTGCCGACGCCAAGGCGCGCATGCTGGCCGAATACGGCGACAACCTGGGCGGCATGGACAAGCTCTCCTACGAATGTTGGGAGGGCAAGCCCGCCATGGAGATCCTCAAGCTCGCGCGCATGAAGAGCGCGGACATGATCCTCATGGCCCACCACTCCAAGGACACCGACCCCGAGCAGGCCTTCCTGGGCTCCACCGTGACCCAGGTGGCGCTGAACGCGGCGTGCCCGACCATGAGTGTGAACCGCCACTTCGACCTGCGCTGCGGCATGATGTACGACCAGACCGGCGGGGTGGTGGACACGAGCAAGGCCAAGGAAAACGCTTCCGCCTAGGCGGAACCGACGTCATGTGTACCGCGGCGGCGCGGCGGCATCCCCGCCGCGTCCCGCGCCTAGCAAGGAGCTTTCCATGCGTCCCATGACCCTTGACGACGCCATTGAAGCCTTGCAGTGCGAGGCGGACGATATGGCCATACACCGCTTCGGCGAAACCGTGGTCGCCTTGTGGCGCGACCCGCCGCACGCGGGCAGGCTCGATGCGCCGTCCGCTTCCGCAACCACGTGCGGGGGCTGCGGCGACACCATAACCATTGACCTGGGCATTGCCAAAGGCGTGGTGACCAGGGCCGGCTTCTGGACCGACGGTTGCGGCGCAAGCGTGGCCTGCGCGGCCATGGCCTGCTCACTGGCCGTGGGACGCAGCGTGGAGGAAGCGGCCTCCCTTCACGGTGAACACGTACTGCAATGCCTGGGCGGGCTACCGCCCGACAACCGCCACTGCGCCTTTCTGGCCGCCGAGGCCTTGCGCGAGACCGTGCATGCCTTCATGACGGCCCAGGGGCGATAACCCGCCGCACACGCGGCAACGAGCACACCCAATAAGGCAGGTGCAACCATGGGCAACGTCACCATTCCCGACATCATCGTTCCCCGGGCCATTCCGCCCGAAATAAAGGCACATCTGGACAAATTCGACTTGTCCGCCTGCATGGCCTGCGGCAGCTGCACGGCGGGCTGTCCCTCTTCCATCGCCCCTGGCTACGAAGAGTGGGACACGCGCAAGGTGCTCCGCCTGCTCAGCCTGGGCATGGTGGACACCGTGGTGGCCTCGGACTTTCCCTGGCTCTGCACGGGCTGCGGCCGCTGCACCTACCGCTGCCCCATGGGCATCGACATCGTGCCCATCATGGCGCACATGAAACATCTGCGTCCCCGCGACGAGACGCCCGGCACCATCCACAAGGGCATGATGAGCAATATTGAGACCGGCAACAACATGGGCATCTCCCGCGACGACTACCTGGCCGGCTTCCTGGATCTGGGCGACCAGTTGGCCGAGGAGGAATGCCCCGGCTTCTATGTCCCTGTGGATGTGGAAGACGCGGACATCCTCTTCTTCCCCAACTCAAAGGAAGTGTACGGCGATTTTGAGGACCAGTTCTGGTGGTGGAAGATTTTCTACGCGGCGAAAGAGAACTGGACCGTGCCGTCCGAGGGCTGGGAGGCCGTGGACTGGGCGCTGTTCACCGGCAACTACGAGGGCACCAAGACCCTGGCCCAGCGCAAGATCGAATACATGAAGAAGATGCGCATCAAGCGCATGATAATGCCGGACTGCGGCGGTGGCTCCTATGGCTGCCGGTCGGGCATGAAGACCTGCATCGAGCTGAACGAGGAAAACCGCGTCGATTTCATCTACCTGTATGAGTATCTGAAGGAACTTCTCGAGCAGGGCCGCATCAAGCTGGACAAGAGCGTGCACGCGGGCAAGGTGTTCACCTGGCACGACTCGTGCAAGCATGGCCGCGAGCTGCTCAAGCACTACGGCCAGGCGTTCTTCGAGGAGCCGCGCTGGATATTGCAGCAATGCGTGGACGAATTCGTGGAGATGCAGCCCAACCGGGCGGCCAACTACTGCTGCGGCGCGGGCGGCGGCATGTGGCCCATGCCCTTTGAGGACCAGTCCGCGCACCACGCCCGGTACAAGGCGGACCAGATCCGCCGCAGCGGCGCGGACGTGGTGGTGGTGGGCTGCTCCAACTGCCGCGACCAGATCATGAAGCGGGTGCCCAAGTACAACAAGGACCTGCACTACGAGGTGAAGTACCTCTGGCAGGTGGTGGCCGAGGCGCTGGTCATCGAACCCCTGGACGAGGCCAGCGTGGCCGCAGCCCAGGAACGCGCCGCAGCCCAGTGGGAGAAGTTCGGCATCGAGGCCGAGGATTTCTAGAACCTGTCTGATCCGAATCATAACGGCGCGGCCCCGCCATGCGGAGCCGCGCCGGATTGTATTGCGTTGCTAGGTCAGTCTATTCGATGCCGAACTTGGCCTTCGCCTCGGCCCTGCGCGCGTGCAGGATCGGCTCGGTGTAGCCGCTGGGCTGGGCGCGGCCCTTGAACACCAGGTCGCACGCGGCCTGGAACGCCACGCTGGCGGCGAAATCAGGGGCCATGGGATGGTAGGCCGGGTCGCCCGCGTTCTGCGCGTCCACCACCGCGGCCATGCGCTCCAGGGTCGCACGCACCTGCGCCTCGGTGCAGACGCCGTGGCGCAGCCAGTTGGCCAGATATTGGCTGGAGATGCGCAGGGTGGCACGGTCCTCCATCAGGCCCACGTCATGGATGTCCGGCACCTTGGAGCAGCCGACCCCCTGTTCCACCCAGCGCACCACATAGCCCAGGATGCCCTGGCAATTGTTGTCCAGCTCCTGCTGCACGGCCTCGGGCGAGAGCGGCCCGGCCTGCAGGGGCAGGGCCAGCAGGTCGTCCAGCGTGGCGCGTGGGCCAGCCTGGGCCAGCTCGGCCTGGCGCGCGGCCACGTCCACCTGATGGTAGTGCATGGCGTGCAGCGTGGCCGCCGTGGGCGAGGGCACCCAGGCGCAGCTCGCGCCCGCCAGCGGGTGCGCGGCCTTGGTGTCCACCATCTCCTTCATCTCGTCGGGCTTGGCCCACATGCCCTTGCCAATCTGCCCGTGGCCCAGCAGGCCCGTGGCCAGGCCCACGTCCACGTTCCAGTCCTCGTAGGCCAGGATCCATTGCGCGCCGCGCATGGCCGCCTTGGGCACCATGGGGCCGGCCTCCATGCTGGTGTGGATCTCGTCGCCCGTGCGGTCCAGAAAACCGGTGTTGATGAAGATGACCCGCTCGCGCGCGGCGCGGATGCACTCCTTGAGGTTGAGCGTGGTGCGCCGCTCCTCGTCCATGATGCCCACCTTGAGCGTGTTGCGCGGCAATCCCAGCGCCTCCTCCACCCGCGTGAACAGGTCGCAGGTAAAGGCCACCTCGTCCGGCCCGTGCATCTTGGGCTTGACGATGTACGCGCTGCCCGTGCGGCTGTTGCGGTGCGCGCCCAGCCCCTTGAGGTCGTGGATGGCGATGCAGGCCGTGGCCAGGGCGTCGAGCATGCCCTCGGGAATGTCGTTGCCGTCCGCGTCGAGCACGGCGGGCGTGGTCATGAGGTGCCCCACGGTGCGCGCCAGCATGAGGCTGCGGCCCGGCAGGGCAAAGAGCTCTCCCGTGGGCGACACGTACTCCCGGTCCGGGTTGAGCGTGCGCGTCATGGCCTTGCCGCCCTTGGCAAAGGTGGCCTCCAGGTCGCCGCGCACAATGCCCAGCCAGTTGCGGTAGGCCAGCGCCTTGTCCGGGCCGTCCACCACGGCCACCGAATCCTCGAAATCCTGGATGGTGGTGATGGCGGCCTCCAGCACCACGTCGCACACGCCCGCCGGGTGCGCCGCGCCCACGGGCTTTGCGGGGTCGATCACGATTTCCGCGTGCAGGCCGTGGCAGCGCAGCAGCACGGCGGACAGGATGCCGTGCGTTTCCCTGTACCCCGCGAACTGGGCCGGGTCGGCCAGGCCGGTCATCGCGCCGCCCGCCAGGGCCACGGCCAGCCGCGCCGTACCGCCTTCGCGCACCAGGGCGTACCGCTCGGCCCGGGCATGGCCGCCCTGGGCCAGGGGGAACGCCTGGTCCAGGAACGCGGCGGCCCGCTCCACCACGCGCGCGCCGCGCACGGGATTGTACGCCCCGCCCTTGGCCGCGCCGCCGTCCTCGCCAATCACATTGGTGCCGTACAGCGCGTCGTACAGGCTGCCCCAGCGCGCGTTGGCCGCGTTGATGGCAAACCGCGCGTTGGTCACCGGCACCACGAGCTGCGGCCCGGCAATGGTGGCGATCTCCGGGTCCACGCCCTGCGTGCTCACGGCAAAGGGCGCGCCTTCGGGCAGCAGGTAGCCGATGTCATACAAAAATTGTTTGTACGCCGCCGCGTCGTGCGGCTGGCCCGCGCGTTCCCGGTGCCAGGCGTCCACCTGGGCCTGCAACGCGTTCCGCCGCGCCAGCAGCTCCTTGTTGCGCGGGCCGCATGCGGCCACCAGCGCCTCCAGCGCCCCGAAAAACCGTTCCGGCGCCACGCCCGTTCCGGGCAGCATTTCCTCTGTCACCATGGCGTGCAACGTCGCCTCGACCTGCAAACCGCCCGCCGCTATACGCTGGGTCATACGTCCCCCTTGTTGTCATGTGTCCATGGAAAAACAAACAAGACCAGCCGGGCGAAACCCGGTGGGCTGAACTTCGTGGCGCACGCGGCGCACTAGCGCATTTTAGCGTTGAAACAATGCGAGGACTTGAAATAATGAAGCATTATTTCAACAAAATGCATAAGAGCATCTCATCCTTTTCAAAGTCAGGATGCTCTAGAGCTTTTCGAGCGCCAGATAGAGCGCCTGGGTGCCCTTGGCTCCCAAGCCCTGCATGGCGGCCTCGCGGTACAGGCTTTCCACCAGGGCCAGCCCCGGCAGCGTGATGCCCATGCGCTTGGCTTCCTCCAGCGCGATGCCCATGTCCTTGATGAAGTGTTCGATCATGAAACCGGGCTCGAAATCGCCCTTGATGACGCGCGGCGCCAGGTTGTCCAGCGACCAGCAGCCCGCCGCGCCCTTGGAGATGGCGCCGAGCAGCCGCTCCAGGTCAAGCCCGGCCTTCTTCCCGTAGAAGAGCGCCTGGCACACGCCGATCATGGTGCCGGAAATGACGATCTGGTTGGCCATTTTGGTGTGCTGGCCCGCGCCGGGCTTGCCCTGCAGGCCGATATTCCTGCCCATGAGCTGAAAAAGCGGCAGCACCAGGTCATAGGCCGCCTGGTCGCCGCCCACCATGATGGACAGCGCCGCGTTGCGCGCGCCCACGTCGCCGCCGGATACCGGGGCGTCCAGGGCCATGACGCCCTGCTTGGCCGCCGCTTGGGCGATCTCCACGGCCAGGGTGGGGCTGGTGGTGGTCATGTCCACGCACGCGCCGCCGGACCGCAGTCCCGCCAGCACGCCGTCGGCATTGAAATAGACCTCGCGCACGTCCTTGGGAAAGCCGACGATGGTGAACACCACGTCCGACGCCTCGGCCACGGCCCTGGGCGAGTCGGCCCACGCCGCGCCCTTGTCCAGCAACGGCTGCGCCTTGGCCTTGGTGCGGTTGTACACAGTGGCCTGGTATCCGGCCGCCATGAGGTGCCCGCACATGTGCAGGCCCATCACGCCTGTGCCGATCCATCCTATCCTGGTCGTTGCCTTGTCGCTCGTCACGCTGGTCTCCTGTACGCCGCCACGCCTTGCCGGGCATGCCGGGTTTAACTCCCGCCGCGATGACCCTATCCCCCTGCCGCCGCTTTTTCAACCCGCCTGGTCAACAATGCCCGCCCTCTTTGCCTTGCGCCCGCCATGCGCTATCATGGCGCCATGCCCACCCTGCTCTTGCGCCCCAAGACCTCGCGGCCCGTTGCGCCGCCCAAGGCCCACCACGACCCCGCGTCACCCGACGCGGGCGGCAACGCCATCCGCTGCCGCGCCTGCGGCCATGAGGTCACCACGACCGCCGCGCGGCTGGCCGTGCACGGGGCGCATACCCACGTGTTTTGCAATCCCAACGGCAACGTCTTCGAGATCGGCTGCTTTACCTCCGCCCATGGCTGCGCCGTGCAGGGCTCACCCACGCCCGAGTTCACCTGGTTTTCCGGCCACGCCTGGCAGATAGCCCTGTGCCACGCCTGCCGCGCCCACCTGGGCTGGCGCTTCACCGGTACGGACAGCGGCGCGTTCTTCGGCCTCATCCTGGCCGAGCTTGTGGAAGACGACGGCTGACCGCCTCTCCAGAACCTTTTCGCCTTGAAACACGACCCACCCATGAAATAATATCCCATTATTACATGGAAATACACAATAGCACCTAAACCGTTTCCAGGGTCAAGACGCTCTCCTCCCCGTTCTCCAGCCGCACCCGCTGGCTGTAGAGCGCGGCCTGTCCGCCCAGATCCGCCTCGCGCGGGGCCACGATGCCGTTGAACCCCCACCCTTGCGCGCGCCAGCCGCCGCGCCGGGCCAGCACGGTTTCCGGATGCAGGGACGGATCGAGTTCGAGCCGCACCAGCACCCGGCCCAGGGGCGAGGCCACGTACACGGGCTTTTGCCGGTCAATGGCCGCAAGCATGGGATTGTCCGGCGACACCCAGGCCTGGGGCAATCCCCGCTGGTCGGCTTCGGTGAGCTGCGAGTGCAGGCGTTCGCCCCGGATGCAGGTGAGGAAATGGAGCGGATAGGCGGGATCGGCCGCCTCCTGGGGCGTGAGCGTGGCGACCAGGCGGCACAGGCCGTCGGCATGGCTGAAGACAAGATCCGCGAACGGAACTTCGGGGTACGCTGCCTGCAAAAAACCCTTGGCGCGCAGTTCCTCCAGGCCGCCGGACAGGGCGGGATGGGCAAGGGCCGCACGCAGCCAATCGTCCTTGGGAGCCAGCACCACGGGCGGATCGAGGCGCGCGCCCAGGTCGGCCATGATGTCGTAGTCGCTGCGCGCCTGGCCCGCCGGGGGCACCACCTGGGCCGCGTGGTTGACGCAGGGGTGGTCGTTGGCGTTGAGCACGTCCTCGCGTTCGAACATGAGCGCGGGCGGCAGGATGAGCGTGGCGCGGCTGGCCGTGTCGTTCATGAAGGCTTCTACGGCCACCACAAAGGGGGTGCGCGTGAGGGCGCGGCACACGGCGGCGCTGTCCGGGGTCTGGTTGGCCACGTTGCAGCCGTTGATCCAGGCCATGGCCACGGGCGGGTCCGCGTCCAGCAAGGCCCGCCCGATGGCGGCAAGGGGCAGGGCGCGCGCCGGGGGGTTGGGCTTGAGAAACCCGGTGTCCAGATGGCCGGTGGGGCCGGTGTAGTAGATGCCGCCGCCGGATCGGCCCACATGGCCGTGCAGCACGGCCACGGCATTGATCCAGCGCACGGTCTCGCCGCCCTGAAGGTGGCGCTGCAAGCCCCACCCGGTCAGGGTGGCCACGGGATCCGCCGGGTCGTACCAGGCGTAGATGCGCTCCATGTCGTCCAAAGACACGCCGCACGCGGCGCACAGGGCATTGAAGGCGTGTTCGGGCGCATCGTCGTCGAACAGTTTTTTCAACGCGGCCCAGTTGGCCACGCGCTCCGTGACGTGCGGCGGCACGCGGCCCATCTCGTAGGCCAGCTTGGCCAGGGCAAAGGCGAGAAAACGGTCCGTGCCGGGGCGGATGCGCACCACATGGTCGGAAAAGGCCTCGGCGTTATCGCCGCCCGGCGAAATGGTGAGCACCTGGGTTCCGGCGGCGCGGGCCGCCTGCACGATGCGCAGGGTGTGCCTGGAGCGCCGTGCGATGTCGCGGCCCCAGTTGACGATGCGCCGGGCCTGGGCCAGGGCGGCCATGGGCGGCTGGGTGTCCTCGCCAAAGTCCAGCGTGTGCGCAATGCGCCCGGCGGCCAGGCACAGCGAGCCCGAGGTGGTGGACGCGCCGAGCATGTTGAACAGGTGGTCCGCCGCCCCGGCCAGCACGCCGTTCAGGCCATAGCCCCGGATATGCAGCATGGCTTCGGGCGTGGCGCGCAAGGCCTGGATGCGCGCGGCGCACAGGTCCAGCGCCTCGTCCCATGATATGGGCGCAAAGCCGCCGCCCTGGCGCAGGAGCGGGGTGAGGATGCGGTCCGGCCGGGTGAGGAACCGGGCGGGATAGGTCGCGCTTTTGTTGCAGATGACGTGGCCGGTGTAGGGGTGGTCCGGGTTGGGCGAGACGCGGATCTTG
This sequence comes from Desulfovibrionaceae bacterium, assembly GCA_050251715.1. Lineage (GTDB taxonomy): Bacteria > Desulfobacterota > Desulfovibrionia > Desulfovibrionales > Desulfovibrionaceae > JBFWMG01. The sequence goes on from JBFWMG010000009.1 coordinate 124,772, forward strand.
CCGCCCCTGGTGGTGACGGCAAGGGAGCAGCCGTCCATGCAGTCCATGGTGCAGGCGGATATGGTTTTCATGCAGCCTCCGGCTTGGCCGGTGTGTTCGGGTGTGGCATGCGCCCGGCCGCGTCCAGCGCGATGCGCGTCCAGCGTGATGCGCGGCCGGCGCGGCAGCGTGATGCGCGGTCGGCGCGGCCATGAGCCTAGCCTGTTTGGCCGGCGCGTTCAATGCGCGGTGCGCGCCGGGCGTGGGGCGGCGCATCTGAGGCGGCGCGGCAACTGAAGAGGCCGGGACAAGCCCCCGCCCAGGCGAGCCACAGGCCGCGCCCCATCCAAGCAGGCCACGCCCAGACCGGCCACAGGCCGCGCCCCCTCCAAACAGGCCGCGCCCAGCCTCCAAACCGTCCCCAGACCGCCCTCGGGACGATACAAGACCGGCCCATTTCCCTACATTATTGTACAACTATGCATGAATGCGACTTTTTTGTTGCGATACCGGATAGTTGTCTTTTCCTGCCATTTCAATGCGTTTGCGAGTTTTCCCGCATTTCCGCGCCGATTCCGCCCCTTTACAGACTTACGATTTCGTTGGTACGACAATTTTGTTGCAGCCGTGATGCTATTTAGTACGTAATTGTTAAAAATCACCCTGGCGAGGTGCGGCGGCGGCCATCCCTTCATACCGGATGGCCGCCTTTTATGCGAACCCCCAAATCCCCACAAGGACCCCCCACGAGGAATCCCCATGATCAATAGCGGCGATACCGCCTTCATCCTGGTCTCGGCGGCCCTGGTGCTGCTCATGACGCCCGGCCTCGCCCTGTTCTACGGCGGCATGGTGCGCAGCAAAAACGTGCTCGGCACCATCATGCAAAGCTTTTTCATGATCTCGCTCATCAGCCTGGAATGGATCTACCTGGGCTATACCATGAGCTTTGGCCCGGACGTGGGCGGCGTGATCGGCGATTTGTCCCTGTTCGCCCTGGCCGGGGTGGGGGCCGCGCCCAGCCCCACCTATGCGCCCACCATCCCGCATATCGTGTTCATGATCTACCAGTGCATGTTCGCGGTCATCACGCCCGCGCTCATCACCGGCGCGTTCGCCGAGCGCGTCCGGTTCGGACCCTTCATCCTGTTCAGCGTGCTGTGGGCCGTACTGGTGTACAACCCGGTGTGCCACTGGATCTGGGGCGGCGGCTGGCTGGGCAAGCTGGGCGTGCTCGACTTCGCGGGCGGCCTGGTGGTGCACCTCACCTGCGGCGCGGGCGCGCTGGCGGCCATATCGGTCATCGGCCCGCGCAAGGGGTTCGGGTCGCGCCCCTTCATCCCGCACAACCTGCCCATGACCCTGCTCGGCACGGGCCTGCTCTGGTTCGGCTGGTTCGGGTTCAACGGCGGCAGCGCCCTGGCGGCCGACGGCATCGCGGGCACGGCCTTTGTGTCCACGCACATTGCGGGCATGACCGGCATGGCCACCTGGATAGCGGTGGAATGGGCGCGCACGGGCAAGCCCACCACCCTGGGCGCGGCGTCCGGCGCCATTGCGGGCCTGGCCACCATCACCCCGGCGGCCGGGTTCGTGGGGCCCAACGCGGCGGTGTGCATCGGCTTTTTGGGCGGGCTGCTGTGCTATTTCGGCGTGCTGGCCAAAAGCAGATTCGGGTATGACGACAGCCTGGACGTGGTGGGCATCCACGGGCTGGGCGGCGTGCTGGGCACGCTGGCCCTGGGCCTGTTCGCATCCACGGCGGTCAACCCCAACGGCGCGGACGGGCTGTTCCACGGCAATGCCGCATTTTTCGCCACCCAGGCGCTTGGCGTCTTCGTGGTTGGCATGTACACGTTCGGGGTCAGCTGGGTGCTGCTCAAGGCGATCAACAGCGCCTTCCCGCTGCGCATGGCCGCACGGGCCGAGGAAGAGGGCATGGACACCAGCGAGCACAACGAAAGCGCGTACCAGAACTGACACCCACCCGTCACACAAGGATAACAATATGAAAAAACTGGAAATCATCATTCGTCCCTTCAAGCTGGACGAGGTCAAGGAAACCCTGACCGCCATGGGCGTCAAGGGCATGACCGTGGTGGAGGTCAAGGGTTTCGGCCGCCAGGGCGGCCACAAGGAAGTCTACCGTGGGGCCGAATACCAGGTGGATTTCGTGGCCAAGACCAAGATCGAGGTCGTGGTGCATGACGCCGAGGTGCCCAAGGTGCTCCAGGCCGTGCTGGGCGCGGCGCGCACCGGCCAGGTGGGTGACGGCAAGATCTTCGTCTACAACGTGGAGGACGTGCTGCGCATCCGCACCGGCGAGTCGGGCGCGGACGCGGTCTAGTCCCCATATCTGACCCTGGGGGAAGGAGAGAGAAAATTTCTCTCTCCTTCCCCCAGACCCCCATCCTCTCACCTATCTCTTTCCCCAAAAACTGCTGGCAGGGGAGAAGGATACGGTTGGGACACGCGCGTTCCCCAGGCAGATGGAGGGCACGTTTACCCGACGCCATGAGCCGCTTGGCGGTTTGTCAGCAGCCTAAAACACGGTGCCTAGCGCAGGGGCTTTTCTGGCAAGGGCAAGGCTGGGTGGGCCGCCGCATTTTTCGGTCGACCTCCTGCCTTTTCCCTTCCGTTTTACTCTGGTTTGGCACAGCTGATGCAACATATTTTGCATCGCCCCAAAAGGGCCAACTCCAACCACGGGAGGCGGCCATGACCACCACCCTCACCCCCAAGCCGCACCGCACCACTCGGGAAATGCGCGATCTCCATCGGAGCGAAGAGGTCGCGCACCGCATCCAGCTCACCGAAGTCGACTTCTCACCCGGCGCCCGCGCCACCATCGGCCTGGCCGTGCGCCACATCGCCGAGCAGTACCTTCTGGAGCCGTCCGACCTTGCCCGGCGCATGCAGGGCGAGATCTATTGGATCGAGCCGTCGGACAAGCTCATGATCGTGCTGCCCGTGCCCGAAGCCGATGCGGACATGTTCGTGGAGGTGCCGGCCGGGCACTGGCGCTTCAAGGACCGGGACAGCCACACGCAATAGTGCCGGTATCCCGTTCCGCTCCCCATTGACCCACACATGCCGGTCGGCGCGGCGCGCCTTCCGGCATGTCTTTTCGCCAACGCCACCGCGCCGTAAAAGGCACGCGGCGTCCTGCGCCTTGCGCTCCGCACATACAAAGATACCCCCATTGACACATTCCCCTCCCCTCCATAGGGGAATACAATATGGCAGCGCAACGGGGGGGCCAATGCGTATCGTTCTCGGTCTGTTTCTTTTTCTCGCTCTTCTGGGCGGCGCGTTGTTTTTCACGCCGTCCGATCTCATCCTGAATATCCTCGACCCATCCCTGTCGCCGGACGCACTGGAACGGCAGGTGCTGGAAGCCAAGTCAAAGGTGCGGGCCTCTCTCCTGAAACGCGCCCAGAATGGCGATGCAGAGGCCCAGTACCGCGTCGGCTGCCAGTACGCCCTGGGCGAACACAGCGCCAAGGACGCCAAGGAGGCGTTCGCCTGGTACGCCAAGGCCGCGGCCCAGGGACACGCCCTGGCGCAATACGCCCTGGGGCGCCTGTACTGGAACGGCGAGGGGGTGGCCCAAAACATGGCGCTGGCCGCGCTGTGGATGCGCCGAAGCGCCGACCAGGGCGACCCCTACGGCCAGTTCGGGCTGGGCGTGCTGTGCGCCACGGGCCAAGGCGTCAAGCGGGATGCCATGGCGGCCATCGATCTGTTCGAAAAGGCGGCCGGAGCGGGATTGGCCGACGCCCTGCGCGCGTTGGAGGATTTCGCGGCGCACGGTTCCCAGGCCACGCAGAGTGGCGTGCTGGCCGCCTCGCCTGCGGCCCTGGAGGCGGACGACACTCCGGCGGCGGCAACCGCCCCATCAGTCAATAATTCGCGGCGCGAGGCCATAGCCGTGAAGATGCTCCGCCTCCTGGCCATGCGCGGCGAGGCCAGAGCCCAGTGCTCCCTGGGCATGTTCCTGTTGCAGCGGGATGACCCGGCCTCCTGGACCGAGGCCGTGCAGTGGCTCAAACAGTCCGCGCAGCAAAAATTCACCCAGGCCTACTTCATGCTCGGCCTTGCCCACCTGCTGGGCAAGGGCGTGGCCAAGGATCACGCCGAAGCCATGCAATGGGCCAGGCTGGGGGCGGATGCGGGACACGCCGACTCGCAGTTCGTGCTTGGCCTCTCCCTGGGATCGGCCAACATGCCGGGATACGACCCGGCCGAGGCCGCGCGCTACCTGCACGCCGCAGCCACGCAGGGACACAGGCAGGCGCAGCTCTTCTACGGCGGCTGCCTTGAAAAGGACAAAGGCGTGCCCAAGGACATGGATCAGGCCGTGGCCTGGTACAAAAAGTCCGCTGAGCAGGGATTTGCCCTGGCCCAACTCAAGCTGGGCGCGCTCTACATGACGGGCACCGGCGTGCCCAAGAACCCCGCCCTGGGCCGCCAGTGGATCCAAAAGGCCGAGGATCAGGGCAAGGGCGTGGACGTCCTGTTCGCAAGCATTTTTCAGAACAACGCCACGGCCCGCAAGGAACTGCTGATGCCCTGACGCCGCCCCAGGCCCAAAAAGCGCAAAAAATAGCGCTCCGCACACGGCGCGATCCATGGTAGGCAACGTCTCAACAAGGTGACTGCATGGCCCACCACACGGAAAAAAGCTATCAGGAGCGGCTCAACCGCGTGCTCGTGCACATCCAGGAAAACCTGGACGAACCGCTTTCGCTGGACGATCTGGCGGCAGTGGCCCATTTTTCGCCCTTCCACTTCCACCGCATGTTTTCCGGCATGGTGGGCGAATCGGTCAAGGAATACGTGCGCCGCCTGCGCCTGGAGCGCGCCGCCGCCAAGCTCCGCTTCTCCTCCCTGGCCGTGACCGACATCAGCGCCATGGCCGGATTCGACTCCCAGTCCGCCTTTACCCGCGCCTTCAAGACCATGTTTTCCATGACGCCCAGCGTGTACCGCAAGCTGTGCAGCGGCGAAAAACCTGGTCCGACCCGCACCTGCAATTCCCAATGCTGCGCCCCCCTGGGTGCGTGGGCAACCCCATCAGGAGAGAGCCTCTTGACCCCTGAAATACAAACCATCGCCCCCATCCGGGTGGCGTTTGTGCGGCACATCGGCCCCTACATGGAATGCAAGCCCGCCTGGGAAAAGCTGTGCGCCTGGGCCACGCTGCGCGGCGTGCTCGGCCCGGACACCCTGTTCATCGGCGTGTCCCACGACGATCCGGAGGTCACGCCGCCGGAAAAACTCCGCTATGACGCCTGCATCACGGTTTCCCCCGACGTGGGGCCGGATGGGCGTGTGGGCGTGCAGACCGTGGGCGGCGGCGAATACGCCACCGCCGTGCACAAGGGGCCGTACCAGGGACTTTTCGGCGCCTACGCCTGGTTGTGCGGGCAATGGATACCCGCCCAAAAGCGCGAAATCGGCACGTCTCCCACCTTCGAACACTTCCTCAACTGCCCGGACACCACGCCGTCCGAGGAGTTGCGCACCCGCATCCACGTGCCCCTGGAGCCGAAATAGCGCGCGGGCCGGGGGTGTCCCGATAGGCATGATGCCGGGCCTCTTTCCAGCCCCCCTCCGGGTCGGCGCGGCGCAGGCCCGCGCCAGGGTCTTGCCCACAGCCGAGGCACGCATTATCTTATCTGGCGGTTGAAAAAGCCCGGCCTGGCCTTTGCCAATCCGGGTCGGCAACGCCATGGTGTTGCCAACCATCTCGCATCATGGACTTTCCCACGTGCCGCCCATGCTCGGGCGCGCGCAGACTGTGCGGCAACAGCCTGCCATCTGGTAGTCAGGAGGACGGCATGACACCTCGCAAGATCATTCCCCTGCGCGAAAGCGCCGACGCCCGCGAGCGCATGGTGCGCGCCGTGGGGCCGGTGCTGGCGGCCCACGGTTTTGTGCGTTTTGACGCGGACAAGGTGGCCTGCCGGGCGGGCGTGGGCAAGGGGCTTGTGTACCGCGCCTTCGGCTCCCTGGAAAACCTGGTGCGCGCCTATGCCGAGCACCCGGACTTCTGGCCCTCGGTGGAGGAGCTGCTGGGCCCGGATCCCGCCGCCGTGCAGGCGTTGTCCCCCGCGGACCAGATGGGGTTCTTTTTCCGGCGCTACATGGAGGCCATGCGCGCGCGGCCCGACACCAGCGGCATCCTGGCCCGCGAGCTGCTGGAGCGCCACCCCCTGGCCGAGCCCCTGGAGGACGTGCGCGTGCGCCGCTCGCTCGAACTGTTCGAATACATCCAGGGCGATTTTCCGGACAATGTGGACGTGTCCGCCGTGGTGGCGGTGATGGCGGGCGCGTTCCAGTATCTGGCCATCCGCGCCCGCACCACCACCTCGTTCGGCGGCGTGGACCTGGACACGGACCAGGGCTGGCAGCGCATCGGCGCGGCCATGGACATCCTGCTCCGCCGCGCGCTGGAGGGCGACGCCTAGCCCGCCGCGCGCCCCCCTCCCGCCGCGTCGCATGCTGCCGCCAGCGCGCGCAGCACCCCCAGATTGACGCGATCCTCGGCCAGGTCCTTGCCCTTGGGCGTCTCGATGACCTTGGGCACCTGGGCAAAGCGCGGGTCGCGCATGAGCAGGCCAAACCCCGCCAGCCCCATCTCCCCCTGGCCGATGTGCTCGTGCCGGTCCTTGCGGCTGCCCAAGCCGAACTTCGCGTCGTTGACGTGGAAAAACCGCAGATGGCGCAGCCCCACCGCCGCGTCGAACGCCTCGAACACCCCGGCATAGCCCGCCTCGCTGGCCACGTCGTACCCGGCGGCAAAGGCGTGGCAGGTGTCAAAACACACGCCCAGCCGGTCCGGGTGGCGCGAGGCGGCCCGGATGGCGGCCAACTCCTCGAAACGGCTGCCCAGGTTGGTGCCCTGGCCCGCCGTGTTCTCCAGCAGCACCAAAACCCGCTCCGTGCCCGAATGGGCCAGGGCCGCGTCCAGGTTGGCCGCGTAGCGCGCAATGCCCGCCTCCTTGCCCAGCCCCATGTGCGACCCCGGATGCGTGACCAGATAGGCCACGCCCAACGCCTCGGCCCGGGCCAGTTCCATGGCGAAGCCGTCCAGGGACTTGGCCAGCGTCTCCTCGTTGGTGGAGGCGAGGTTGATGAGATAGGAATCGTGGATCAGGATGGGATACTCGCCCCACGCGCGCCAGCGCCCCGCAAAAGCCGCCACGTCGGCCCGGGACAGGTCCGGCACCCGCCACTGCCGCTGGTTGCGGGAAAAAAGCTGCAACGCCGTGCCGCCCACGGCCTCGATCTCGTCGAACGCCCGCGTCAGGCCGCCGGCAATGGACATGTGCGCGCCCAGATACATCGCCACCCCTTTTTCATGCATGGTGTAATTTATGCCGCCTGCGCAATGGACGCCATGCCGTGGAATGCATAAAGTGGACGCAAAGAGCAAGGCCGCACCCTGGCGTGCCGGAGCAATGACATGGATAAGGGAATGACGTGGATAAGGGAATGACGGAATCACACACAGCCTGTGTCTTCAGGGTCGATTATCTGCGCAACGTCTTTCTGGCCGCGTGCGTCATCGCCATAGCCCTGCCCCTGCTCAACGTCCTGGTCATCTACCCCGCCTTTACCCACGAGCTGGAGGCCATGGCCGAGGAATCCGGGGTGCGCATGGCCCATTATTTCCACGCAACCCTGGGCGCAGGCAAGCCCTTCCGCTTGAGCGACGCCCAAACCCCCGCCTTTCGCGACACCGTCGCCTCGATGCAGGCAGGGTTCGGCTTCATCAAGATCAAGGTCTATGCACCCGATGGCCAGGTCGTCTACTCCGTGGACCCTGGTGAGTTGGCCTCGTTCAACACAGGGGAGGACTTCAAGAGGGTGGCTGCGACCCGCACATCCTATTCGCATCTGGTGCGCAAGTGGCATACCACCCAGGAAGGCGCCGTCACCGACCGGGATGTCGTGGAAACCTACGTGCCCCTTGCGGACAACAATCAGCTGATCGGCGTGCTGGAATTTTACTTCGACATCTCGGCCCGCAAGCGCTCCCTGGACTCGATCCTGGCGTCTGCCACCGCTGGCGTGACCGTGTTCGCCGCCATCCTGTTCGGCATTTTCCTGCTCACCCTGCGCCGCGCCGCAGGCAGCATCAAGGCGCGCGAGCAGGCCGAGGCCAAGCAGCGCGCGCTCAACAAGGAACTGGCCCAGGCCAACGAGCGGCTCATGGAACTGGACCACCTCAAGACCGCGTTCCTTTCCTCCGTGTCGCACGAACTGCGCACCCCGCTCACGTCCATCCTCGGCTTCATTCGCCTTATCCATAAGGATGTCACCAAATATTTCATCCCCTTGGCGCAAGAACCAACGACCACGCACAAGGCGCGCCGCATCCAGGACAATCTGGATATCATCGCCCTGGAAGGAGGCCGCCTGTTGCGTCTCGTCAACTCCGTGCTCGACCTGCACAAGATCGAGGCGGGCAAGATGGAATGGCACATGGCGACCGAGGACATGAACGCCATCGCCCGCCGCGCCGCGCTGGCCATGAGCAGCCTGTTCGAGGAAAACGCCCAGGTGGAGTTGCGCCTGGACCTGGCGGACGCGCTGCCGCCCGTGCACATGGACAGCGACCGCATCGAGCAGGTGATCCTGAATCTGCTGTCCAATGCGGCCAAATTCACCCGCGCGGGAAACGTGACGCTGTCCACGCGGGCCAGGGACGGCATGGTGGAACTGGCCGTGGCGGATACCGGCAACGGCATCCGGCCGGAAGAATTGGACAACGTGTTCGAAACCTATTATCAGGCGACCCGCGACAAGGAAGAGGCGGCAACCTATCAGGGCACCGGGCTTGGCCTTGCCATCTGCCGCCAGATCGTGGAGCACCATCAGGGCCGCATCAGCGCCACGTCGGTGCATGGCAAGGGGAGCGTGTTTTCCTTCACCCTGCCCGCGTCGGCCGCCCCGGCGGCAAGTCCCGCATCCTGACCCCCTATCCAAAAAGGAGAAAACCATGGTCAACGCCATAGTCTTGATGAAGGTGGATCCCAGAAAGGTGAACGAGGTGGCCGAGGCCGTGGCCAGCCTGTCCTGCGTGTCCGAGGCCTTTTCCGTGGGCGGACGGTTCGACGTGGCGGCCATTGTGCGCGCCAAGGACAACGAGGCGCTGGCCGACACCGTGACCCGGCAATTTTTGGCCATCGAGGGCATCGTGTCCTCGGAAACCCTCATCGCCTTCAAGGCCTTTTCCCGCTACGACATGGAGCGCATGTTCGACATGGAATAGGCGCGGCGGCCCCTGGGGAACCCGCCTGTCCCACCGTATCCACCTCCCCAGCCAGCAGTTTTTGGGGAAAGAGAGAGGTGAGAGGATGGGGGTCCGGGGGAAGGAGAGAGGAGAGGGAAAACCCCTTTTTTCGCCGAAAAAGGGGTTTTCCCGCTCCTCTCTCCTTCCCCCGGGGCGTTGGGCCGGGCGCGCGCGCCCGGCCTTGTGCCGTCACATACCCCGCCGCACGCAACAGCACGGGCCGGTATCTTTCTATCTCGTA
>JBFWMG010000010.1:0-109216 GCA_050251715.1 Desulfovibrionaceae bacterium
CTCATGGACATGGGCAACCGCACCGCCGTTCTGTGCGTGGAGCTGGCCATGGCCGCCCTGGGCGTCTAATACTCCGACTACGATCGCACCTTCCTGGCCCGCAACCAGCCCACCCTCTGCGGCTAGGGCGTGTCGGGCGCAGCAAAGCCCCGGGGGAAGGAGAGAGGAGAGGGAAAACCCCTTTTTCCAAGCATAAAAAGGGGTTTTCTCTCTCCTCTCTCCTTCCCCCGGCCCCCCATCCTCTCTCCTCTCTCTTTCCCCAAAAACTGCTGGCTGGGGAGATGCGTACGGGTGGGACAAGCGCGGTCCCCAGACGAACGCCTGGCAGAGGTGGTGGGGACGGGTGGAACAAGCGCGGTCCCCAGGCGGGCGGATGCGTTGTCTGTGGATGAAGGCATGGTGGGTGGTTCACCCGACGCCTCGAGCCGCACGGCTTCGGGGAAGAAACAGCGGGGAGAGGTGGCGGTTTGTCAGCAGCCTGGGCCCGTCCCCTCCCAAAAAAAACGCGCCCGGACATGTTGTCCGGGCGCGCTCGTCTTGCCTGTGCCCGCGCGGCTCAGATCACGTCGCGCAGGATGCGGAAGAGGCGGTCGCACACCGAGGGGGCTATGTCGGCCTGCTTGGCGTTCCGTCCGCCCGCATAGCTGGCCACGCGCGTGCCCAAGGCGCGGCGGAACGTGTTGACCCCTTCCATTTCCATGGGCTCGCGCTTGCGCGAGGAACCAAAATAGACGGCGTCCTCGTCCATGTCCTTCTTCATGCCCGCCAGGGCGAAGGAAACGTCGGCTATAATGATATAGGTTTCGTCCCGCACGTAGGAGCCGATGATCGCCCCCACCGTGGCGCCAGCCACCGTGCCCGTCAGCGTGCCCAGCTCGTTCTTGGACTTGTAGCCCGCGACGCCGCCGCCCACGCCACCAAGAAACGCGAACTCCTTCAGCATGTTGTCGGTAATCTGCCCGGAATACACCACGTTCACGTTGAGCAGCAGCCCGTAGTCGTCGCCCTTGGTCGGCGTGTAGCCGTGGTCCGCGAACGCCTCTTCCAACTGGGCCTGGTAGGCGTACAGGTCAAAGGCGGGATCGCCCGAGGTGTTGCGCAGCCGCAGCTTCAATTTCTTGTTGCGGAACTGGCCCGCGTCCACCATGAGGCTGTTTTCCACCACCGAGCCGTATTGCAACCCGGAATCCTTGTCCACGACCATGCCCATGCGCGACTGGGACGCAAGGCACCCCGCCACCAGCATGCAGGCGGCCACAAGAAAGACCATCCGCTTTGTCATACCTCAACTCCCGGTTCTGGCGGTAATGCCGTTTTTCTTCAAGAATTCGATGACCTCGGCGTAATGCACGCAAAAGTTCATGGCCTCGGTGTGCTCCGTAATCAGCTTCCAGGTATTCACGCCCACCACCTGGTCGCCCATAAAAAGCGGGCCGCCGGAATTGCCCGGATTGATGGCCGTGTCGGTCTGGATGAACATGACCTTGTGCCCGCCCGGGGCAAAGCGGCTTTCCAGGCTGCGGAACGCGCTGATGACCCCATGCGAGATGGAATAGACATAGCCCTGCGGGTGGCCGATGGCGTCCACGCTCTTGCCCAGGGGAATCTTCAGCTCCTTGTAGAAACACACGGGCGTGCCCCTGGTCTGCACCTGCACCAGGGCCAGATCGAGACGGGCGTCCTGGGCGATGACCTTGCCGAACGTCTCATTCTTGTTGAACAGGCGGAGTTCGATGTACGTGGCGTTTTCGATGACGTGGTAGTTGGTCAACACGATGTCGTCGGTCACGAAGAAGCCGCTGCCCATGCTTCCGTCCGGGTTGTTGACCACGACCACGGAATTGAAGCGCGGGTCGTCCTTGGTGTCCGCCTCGTAGGTGCGGTTCTTGTAGGACTCCATGACCTCGTTGCGGTTGGCCGACACCTTTTCGCGCAGCGCCGCCACCTTTTTCATGGGCTGGGCGTCGGCGTAGCGCTCCACGTAGTAGGCGAGCATGTCCTTGAGCGACACCTGGACCGATCCTTCCTCGAACGCCGTCACGTCCTCGTCCGTGTCGCTCTCGGCCCGCAGACGGTCCAGGTCCGGGTCGGCCGGGTCCAGGCCGTAGTAGACGTGGAAAGTCTCGGCCTGCTTGGTGTCAAAGGTGTCCGCGAACATCGTTTTGGCCTTCATGTCCGCGATGTAGAAGTGCACGGTGGCGGATTTGGCGCACTTCAGGGTGGCCTTGCGCACCGGATATTCGGCATAGGTGCCCACGGTCTCGTACTGGTTGACGCCCTGGAGTTTTTTCACCGCTTCCACGAGCTTTTTCTGGGCCTCCTCCACCTTGGCCGCCTTGGCGTATTCGGGACCAAGCAAAAGCGAGACGGCGTCAAAGCTCAACGTGGCGGGCTGCAATTGCGTGGTCTGCAATTCAAGGGAAAGCAGGTCCACCTCGGCCTTGAGCTTGTTGTACTCCTCGTTGACGGCCTGCGTGGTGCCTGTCTTGCGTTGCGACGACACGGTCTCCATCTTCTTGACCTCGCGGTTGGCCCGGGCAACGGCCACGTCCACCAGGATGAACACCCCTTCCCTGGCCTTGTCCATGCGCGCGAACACCTCGTGCAGCTTGGCGGGCGCCACGTCCAGGGGCAAATCCTTTTTCAGGGACACCGAAAAATCGATCTTCTTTTCGTGCAGCAGGGTGGGGCTGGTGATGTCCACCACCGTGATGCCCGCGCCGGGCAACGAGGTCTGGGGCAGGCCCATGTTTTCCAGGGCAATGGCCGTGGCCAGGGCCGTCTTCAGAGGCGGTTCGCCCGGTGTGGCGGCGGCCTGGGCCGCGTTCAGGTATGCGGCGGCGCAGGCGGTTTTGTATTCCTCCGGCAGGGCGGGCACGTACGCGGCCAGGATCTTGCCCGCCGTCTCCAGGGGCACGCCGCCCACGCAGCGCGCGGCGAACGCCTTGGGCGCGGGCAGCACGGCGGCGGGTTCGACCCGTACGGGATAGGCGGTGAAAAAGTCAGGGGTGGCGGCAAGGTCGTAGGCCGCGAACTGCGACCGGGCAGCCGCAGCAGCCGCAGCCCGCACCCCCTGCGCCCGTTGGACAAGCGCTTCGTAGGAGGCAGGGGCGCGGCCCTCGGCCATGAGAATCCCCCGCGCCCGCACCGCCTCGGCGGCGGCGTCCGCCCCGGCCAACGCGTCGCGCACGGCGGGCCACGCCGCAGGCGGCGCTGGCCAGCGCACGGCGTCCAGTTTGGCGCCAGCCGCCGCAAGATCCGTTGCCACGTCCTGGGCCACGGCGGCGGCCAGCCTGTCCAGCAGCGGTTTGGCCGCCGTGGCCTCGACGGTCCAGTATGCGCCTTGCGCCGCATACACGGTCTCGGCCCCGGCCAGATCGCCCTTGTCGAGCAATGCCGCCATGTGATCCGCCGGCGTGTAAAAGGTGTTATATGTCGTTTCGCCGTTGGACCCGGTGGTTTTGCACGCCACCACCATGGCAACGAGTATCAATGCGACAAAAAAACGATGCGCCAACCTCATGATTTCCCCCGCGCGGCAGCATGCCATTCCATACAAAAAAAGAGAACTCGTCCACAACATCTCGTGGCAACACATTTTTTGGGCTCGTACCATAGCCACCGGAACATTTCAAGCAATATATGGTATCTATTATGCGTATATCAGCGTCGCCACATCCCGCGCCTACGTTCCTGTGCCAAAACAAAGAGAAGCTATCCTTCATTGACCGGAGCGACCCGAAGACTTAATTTGGTAAACTTGCAATACAATAATAAGGGAGAATTTCATGCGCACCATTATCCTGTTCACGCTCACGGGCCTGATGCTGTTGGCGGCCAGCGCGTTTGCCGGCCATGCCCTGGACGCCCCGCCCGTCATCGCGCCCAAACCGGGCGACATACTCGCCGACATGGCCTTGCAGGGGGCCATGACCCCCGAGCAGGCCCGCTACCTCGGACTGTCACAGGATGCGGCGCCCCCCACGCTGGCGGACATCAAGGCCGACTATCTGCTGGTCGAGTTCTTCTCCATGTATTGTCCCTACTGCCAGCACGAGGCGCCCCACGTGAACGACCTCTTTGCCCTTGTCTCCAAGTCCCCAGAGGCCGACACGGTGAAAATGCTGGGCATCGGCATAGGCAACTCACCGTTCGAGGTGGATTATTTCCGTGAAAAATTCACCATCCCCATGCCCCTGTTCACGGATGAGGATTACGCCGTGCACAAGCGCGTGGGCGAGGTGGGCACGCCGTTCTTCCTGCTGCTCAAGCGCGTGGGCAATGGCGCCACCTGGGAAGTGGCGCACACCCAGGAAGGCCCGTTCGATGCGATGCCCGCGTTCCACCAAACCATCCTGCACGCGGCGGGACTCAAATAATCCGATACGTTACGGGAGAACACGCCATGACGATGCGCCATTTCGCCTTTGCCTGCCTTGCCGTTCTGACGGCGCTGCTGCCCCTGTCGGCCACGCCCGCCACGGCGGTGGGCCTGGAGGAACTGCTCTACAAGGTCGGCACCCTGAAACCCACGGACAGCGTGCTCAAGGTCGCGGTGGGCGACACGGCCCCCGATTTCACCCTGCCGTCCACTGCGGGCGGCCCGATCACCCTGTCCTCCTTTCGCGGCAAGAAAAACGTGGTGCTCAGCTTCGTGCCCGCCGCCTGGACCCCGGTCTGCTCCGGCCAGTGGCCCGGCTACCACCTGGCGCGCGACCTGTTCGACGCCAATGACGCCATCATCCTTGGCATCAGCGTGGACAACGCGCCCACGCTCAACGCCTGGACCAAGGAAATGGGCGCCGTGTGGTTCCCGGTACTGTCGGATTTTTGGCCGCACGGCGCGGTGGCCTCGACCTACGGCATCCTGCGCTCGGACGGCGTGAGCGAACGCGCCCTCTTTCTCATCGATAAGGCCGGGGTCATCCGCTATATCGATGTCCACGACATCAACGCGCGCCCGGAACTCGGCAAGCTGATACAGGCCTTGAAAGCCCTGCGCTGATCCTTCTCCCGCCGCCGCGCCTAGGCGGGCCGGGCTTTTCCATCCCACCGCATGACAGGGGCCGCGCGTGTGGCGCGCGGCCCGCGCTCCGGGTGCGCGGTGGCGCATGGCCGCCACGCCACGCGCTGCGGTGACACCGTTCCCTTGCCGGAGCCGCGTTCCCGTTCCCATTGCCGGAACCGCGCCGCGCCGTCATTTTTCCCACGCCCACCCGGCAAAAAGCGTCCCTTCCCCACACCCCCGCCACCGCTTGCCGCCGTAAAACACCGTATTTTCAGTTAGCTAATGAACGTTTATTGCCGATACGCCAACATGGACCAATCCTTGCAGTATTATCTGCGCCCAGGGTTGGCATTGTGCCACTTTTGCCGCCTCTGCGTCGCGTGCGGACAAATATTCGCATGGCGCGCAATAATATCTGGCGGCGGGTCATACCCCCTCCCCAGGGCATGGCAAAGGCAACTCCGCCACATCACAGTCTTTTAAGGCGTAAAGCGCACGTTCCACTTTTGCAAGGGACACCAACCCGGCCTTGACAAATGGCGTGCTAAAAAAATAATCATTAAGCAAATGAACAATTATGCCGATAAGTACATTACATTCAGACAAGGAGCAGACCGTGCTGTTGCTTGACCGCGATTTCCTCAAGCCCACCAAAAAGCTGCGGGCACTGGCCATCATGGAGTCCCTGGCCTTGGACAACATGTTGAGCCAGCACAGGCTGTCCGAACTTTCAGGCATGAGCAACGCCATGGTCAACCAGTACCTCAAGACGCTCAAGGACGAAGCGCTCATCGCCTTCGAACCCATAAATGGCAAGAGCTTCAGCTATTGCCTCACGGGCGAGGGCGAAACCGTCCGCCGCACCTATTTTGAAACCTATTGCTCGGAGATCGTCCGGTCCTATTCGGCGCTCAAGTCCATGATCCTCAATAAGCTACAGATGTTGGAGGAAAAAGGACGCACGGGACTGGTGCTGTTCGGCGCGTCGGAAACCTGCGAGGTGGTTCTCTCCGCCATCAAGGATACCCCGTTCCGCATCGTCGCCATTGTGGACAACGATCCGCAAAAGCATGGCCGCACCATCCACGGCCATGTCATCCAGCCTCCAGTGGTGCTCGACAATCTGGCCTGCC
Source organism: Desulfovibrionaceae bacterium (assembly GCA_050251715.1). GTDB lineage: Bacteria > Desulfobacterota > Desulfovibrionia > Desulfovibrionales > Desulfovibrionaceae > JBFWMG01. Next base: position 6,142 of record JBFWMG010000010.1, read on the forward strand.
ATGCGGTGGTCATCACCTCCTTTGGCAGGCAGGACGAAATCCACAAGCAATTGGTGACCATCTATCCCGGCAAGGAAATGGAGATAGTCCGGCTATGAAACCGACCCCCACGCTCACCCTGCGCTCAGGCGTCACCATCGGACACGGCCATCCTTGCTTTGTCGTCGCCGAGGTCGGCAACAACCATCAGGGCGATTTCGCCATCGCGTGCAGGATGGTGGAGGCCGCCGCCGCCGCGGGCGTCAACGGCGTCAAGTTCCAGAAGCGGCACATGCCCTCCCTGCTGACAGACCAGGGCATGCAGGCGCCCTACACCGGCCCCAACAGCTTTGGCGCCACCTATGGCGCCCACCGCGCGGCGCTGGAACTCGATCTGGACCAGATGGCCAAGCTCAAGGCGCTGGCGGAAGAAAAGGGAATGGTGTTCTTCGCCTCTTCCTGGGACATCGTCAGCCTGGAGGAAATGGCCCGCCTGGACGTCGAGCTGCTCAAGATCTGCTCCGCCGATCTGGTCAACGTACCCCTGTTGCGCAAGACCGCGGCCCAGGGAGCACCCATCATCATGTCCACGGGCATGAGCACCCTGGACCAGGTGGACAACGCCGTGGACGAACTGCGGGCCTTTCACAGCGACATCGCGCTGTTGCACTGCAACAGCTCCTACCCCTGCGCCGAGACGGACATCTGCCTGCCGGTCATGCGCACCCTGCGCGACCGGTACAACCTGCCCGTGGGCTATTCCGGCCATGAGAAGGGGCTTGGCCCCTCCGTGGCCGCCGTGGCGCTTGGGGCATGCATCGTGGAACGCCACTTCACGCTCGACCGCTCCCAGCGCGGCACGGACCACCAGGCGTCCCTCGAACCCGATGATTTCGCCCGGCTCGTGGCCATGATCCGCGAGACGGAACAGGCCGTGCTGTGCGACCAGAAGCGCATTTTTCCCACCGAAGCCGCCACGGCCGCCAAGCTGCGCAAGAGTGTGGTGGCGGCTTCCGACCTCGCGCCCGGCCGCGTGCTGGGCAACGGCGACCTCACGGTCAAAAGCCCTGGCACCGGCATCTCTCCCCTGCGCTGGGACGAGATCATGGGCGCCACGCTCATCAAGCCACTGGCCAAGGATCAACAACTCACCTGGGACATGATATCCAAGCCGTAGGCGTTTCCGCCGCCCCTATGGACGGGGGGCGGCGGAACGCAGTCCCCCTTTCGCCGCGCCCGGAGGCCGCCGCATGCGCATTGCGATGATCGCCATCAACGACCCTGCGGGCACGGCCATCACCTTTGCCAACGCCATCAATAGGCTGACACCGCACACCTGCCGCCTCATCACCAAGGAACTGCGCTACAATTTCGCCTTTGAAAAGGATCTGCACCTGGAGACCCTCCCGGCCGAGCAGTGGGACGAGGTGGAGGCGGTTCTGGCGGGCAGCGACATCTTCCATTTCCACATGACCGCCGACGAGGATCTGGAGCTTGGCCCGTTCAAGCCGCGCGACTTCATGCGCGGCAAACGCCTTGTGCACCACCATCACGGGCACCCGGACTTTCGCGGCAATCCGGAGAAATACCAGGCCAAATACCGCGCGCTCGGACGCGACCGCCTGCTGGTGAGCACGCCCGATCTGCTGCACAAGCTGCCCGGGGCCACCTGGATGCCCAACATGGTGCCCCTCAAGGATCCCTTGTACCTGCCCATGCCGGGCAAGCGCCCCACTCCGGTGCGCGTGGCCCACTCGCCCACGCGCAAGGATCTCAAGAACACCGACCTGTTCATGGAGGTCATGGCCAGGGTGGGCGCGCCCGGCAAGGCCGAGACCGTGATGATCGAAAACACCGAGCATCGGCAATGCCTGCGCCAAAAGCGGGGCTGCCACATCCTTTTCGACCATTTGCAGGGGTATTTCGGGGTATCCAGCCTGGAGGCGCTGAGCCAGGGGCTTGCCGTGGTGGCGGGGCTGGACGACTGGAACCAGGCCTGCGTGCGCACGTTTGCACAAACCGACCACCTGCCCTGGGTCATCAGTTCGCCGGACAGCCTGGAGCGGGATATGCGCCGCCTGGTGGCCGATGCGGCGCAGCGCGACGCCATTGGCGCCGCATCGCGCCGCTTCATGGAATCCCACTGGACCCAGGAGGCCATCGTGGCCCGTTTGGTGCGTTTTTACGAGCAGAGCTGATTAACGGAATACCGTGATTTCACCACCCCACTCAACAGCCTGCCATCCATGGTTTTCCATCCCTTTCCCCTCCATTTTTGCAGGCAATTCGAACCTTTCCTTGACGCGCCCCTGCCGCGTTGAGTACATGGGAAGCGCTTCAATCCACCTTCAGGGGGCAACACCATGGCGGAACATGCACCGGTAGGGTCGATAGTCAGCATCAAGGGTGATGCATTCGCGGAGAGCGCGGACGGCATGCGGCACCTCGCCGTGGGCAGCCCGGTCTATGAAAACGACGTGCTGGTGACCAAGGCCGACGCCAATATCGAAGTCAAATTCGCCGACGACGGCGTGCTGTCCCAGGGCGCGGAAAGCCGCATCACCGTGGACTCCTACGTCTACGACCCCACAGGCGGCTCGGGCTATCTGCTCAACATGGTGCAGGGATCCTTCCGCATGGTCACCGGCAAGATAGCCGAACAGAACCCGGACGGCGTCCAGCTCAAATCCCCCCTGGCCACCATCGGCATCCGGGGCACCACCACCCTGCATGAAATCCAACCCGGCGGCCAGGAGCGCCACGGCGCGGAAAACCTGACCGGAGGCCGCTCGCTGCTCGTCACCGACCAATTCGGCAATACCGCGGTCATCACCTTTGCCAACGGCATCATCGACTTCTCCCCCGGCCAGCCCATGGGCGGCGTGCGCACCATGACGCCCGCCGAACAGGAGCAATTCCGCGCTTCAGCCCCTTTGACCAGCCTGGGCGAACCCGCTCCCGACGACAATCCTGGCGACAACCCCGAAGACAATCCCGAGGGCGGCGACGGCGAGGGTGAGGGCGACGGCACCGGAGAAGGCGAGGGAGAAGGCGAAGGCGAAGGCGAGGGAGAAGGCGAAGGCGAGGGAGAAGGCGAAGGAGAGGGAGACGGTGAAGGCGAGGGCGAGGGCACCGGAGAGGGAGAGGGCGACGGCACTGGAGAAGGGGATGGTACTGGCGAGGGCGACGGTACCGGAGAAGGAGAAGGCGACGGCACTGGCGAGGGAGAAGGTGACGGTACCGGAGAGGGAGAAGGCACCGGAGAAGGTGACGGTACCGGAGAAGGCGATGGCACCGGAGAAGGCGAGGGCACCGGAGAAGGTGACGCGGCCGGAGAAGGCGAAGGCGATGGGGCTGGAGAAGGCGATGCCGGGGGCGGTGTAGGAGACGGCGGCACTGCCGACGCGACGCCCGATGCCGGTGGAAGCGGGCTCCCCGACGCGGGAGGCGGCGAACAGGATGGCGGGTTGGACGGCGCCGGACTCGGCGATGGGGATGCCGGGGGCGTGGGCGATGCCGGGTTGAACACGGGTGCCAACCTGGGCGGCGATCTGACAGGCTTTACCGGCGGCGACAACCTGTTTGGCGGCGACGACCTGTTCGGGGACGCCTTCAGCATCATCGCCGGTGCCTTTTCGGAAGGGGATTTTGAGCAGAATCTGCTTGAGAGCCAACAATTGCTGGCGGACCTTGGCTACACCATCGAGGAACTCATCAACCCGGAAACCGAATTCGACGACCTGGACACCGAGGAGGAGATCCTCGCCTACCTGGCCACGGAGGGCTACTCCCTGGCCCAGGGCACGGACGGCGACGACCTGCTGTACGGCAATGATGACATGAACGCCATAGACGGCGGCGACGGCAACGACACCATCTACGGTTACGGCGACGACGACGCCCTGGCCGGAGGCCTTGGCAGCGACTACATCGACGGCGGAGACGGAGACGACAACATCACCGGCGACGACGACATCGCGGGCAATGTGGGCGAGGGCGACGACACCCTGCTGGGCGGCGCGGGCGCGGACGAAATCAACGGCGGCGCAGGCAACGACTCCATCGACGGCGGCACGGGCGACGATGACCTCATGGCCGGCGAAGGCAACGACACGGTGCTGGGCGGCGAGGGCAGCGACTACATCTACGGTGACAATGGCAGCAATTTCCTCGACGGCGAGAGCGGCATCGACTTCATCTGGGGCAGCGACGACGGCGCCGATACCATCCACGGCGGCGACGACGGGGACTACCTGTACGGCAGCGGCGGCGCGGACGTCATCTATGGCGACGACGGCAACGACATCATCGACGGCGGCGGCGGCGACAACTACATCAACGGCGGCATCGGCAACGACGACATCGCCGGGGGCATGGACAACGACGTCATCTACGGCGGCACTGGCAATGACGTGATCGACGGAGACGACGGAAACGACTTCATCTCCGGCGACGAGGACGCCGACTTTCTGGTGGACGGCCAAGGCTACGACACGGTGTACGGCGGCGCGGGCAACGACACCATCATGGCCTACACCCTGTCGGACGACACGCTCGACGGCGGCCTGGACACGGACTACCTCATCCTGGCCAACGATGGCGGCGCGCAGACCCTGGACCTCGGCACGTCCACCACCATCACCGGCTTCGAGGCCGTGATCGGCACCATCTACCAGGATGAGATCACCGGCACCACGGGCGACGACTCCATCTGGGGCAGCGCCTTCAACTCCGGCACCACCGGCGATACGCTTTCGGGCGGCGACGGCAACGACTTTCTCTGGGGAAACCTGGCCCTGAACGACTCCATCGAAGGCGGCGTGGGCAACGATCTGCTCTATGGCGGCGGCGGCACCGATTCGAACAGCGGGGACACCATCAACGGCGGCGACGGCGACGACACCATCATGTCACCGGACATCACCGACCACATCGACGGCGGCATAGGCACGAACTTCGTGTCCTACGCCATCTCCCCCATGGGCATGACGCTCAACGTGGACTCCACGTCCTTCACCAACATCCAGGGCTACATCGGCACGGAATACGGCGACACCATCGAAGGATCCACCCTGGTTGGCGAAACCATCCTCGGCATGGGCGGCGACGACATGCTGTACGGCAAAGAATACAACGACACCATAAGCGGCGGCGAGGACAACGACTACATCGACGGCGGCTCGGACGGCGACGTGCTGTTCGGCGACGCGGGCAACGACTACATGACCGGCGGCTTCGGCCAGGACACCCTGTTCGGCGACGCGGGCGACGACACGTTCTTCGGCAACAACTCGGACATGACCACGGGCGCCGAGGTCTACGACGGCGGCGACGGCGTGGACTGGTTCGTGATGGACTATTCCACCCACTGCTCCATCGAGGGCACCACGATAACCGGCGTGGAGAACGTGGTGTTCAGCGGCAGCGCCACCAACGCGGACTTCACCTTTGCGCAGTTCGCGGACGTGGAAAAGATAGGCGGCGTGGCCGCCACTGCCGAAACCCTGGATCTGGTGGGAACGTCCGGCGACGACGCCCTCGACCTGTCGGCCCTGGATACCACGTCCCTTGGCGGCTTTACCGATACGGCCGACATCATCAGGATCGTGGGCGACCTGGGCAACGACACCATCGTCGGCAGCGATATCAAGGACTCCATTCTGGGCGGCGACGGCGGCGACATCCTTTTCGGTGGCGCGGGCATCGACACCATGGACGCGGGTTTTGGCGCCGACGTGCTGCACGGCGGCGAGGGCAACGACTCCATGACCGGCAACGCGGGACAGGACACCCTGTTCGGCGACGCGGGCGACGACACCTTCTACGGCAACAACGCCGCCTGGACCACGGGCACGAGCGTGTATGACGGCGGCGACGGCGTGGACTGGTTCGTGACGGACGGCAGTCTGGACTGCAGCGCGCAAGGCACCACGTTTACCGGCGTGGAAAACATGGTGTTCGCAGGCGCCACCACGGCCACGTTCACCTTTGCCCAGTTCGGGGGTGTGGAAAAGATCGGCGGTTTGGCCAGCACGGCCGAGACCCTGCAACTGGTGGGCACGACCGGCGACGACGCCCTCGACCTGTCGACCCTGGACGTTGTTTCTCTGGGCGGCTTGGCCGATGGAACCGACAGCATCCAAATATCCGGCGACATCGGAAACGACACCCTCTACGGCAGCGGCATCAACGACTCCATCGCGGGCGGCGACGGCGCGGACATCCTCGACGGAGGCAACGGCGCGGACACCCTGGACGGCGGCGCGGGCAACGACACCATATTCTCCCTGCACGACGGCGACTCGATCCTGGGCGGCACGGAAACCGACTACCTCTCCTTCGCCCACATGACCACGGGTGTGAATATCGACATCGGCACGGCCACCTCGTACACCGGGCTCGAAGGCTACATCGGGACGGGCTTCGACGACACCATCATCGGCACAAGCCCCGGCGAGACCATTCTCGGCGGCGACGGCAACGACTCCTTAATCGGCGGCGCCGGCCTGGACACCCTCGACGGCGGCGAAGGCGACGACACCATCCACCTCAATGTGGGCGACCATGTGGGCGCCGAATACTACTTCGGCGGCAATGGGGACGACCATCTGGACCTGTCCGAAACCACCGACCTCTCCACCTCGCAGATCACGGGCATCGAGCACCTGCATGTGGCGGCTAGCACCACGGCGACGATCTCCGTCGCAACGTTCGCCGACCTCACCGAGATCGACGGTGTGAACGGCACGGTGGAAACGGTGCTTATCGAAGGTACGGCCGGAGCGGACTATCTGGCCCTGCCAAGCCTCACCGTCACCGACTTCAGTGACGGCGACCTGATCAAGGTGGAAGGACTCGGCGGAAGCGACTCCATCGTGGGCACATCGTACGACGAATGGTTTGACGGTGGCGCGGACGGCGACCATCTGAGCGGCAACCTGGGCAACGACACCCTGATCGGCGGCGACGGCAACGACTCGCTGTACGGCGGCGCGGGCTTCGACTCCCTGATCTGCTCCTCGGGCAGCAACCAGCTGTTCGGCCTGGAGGATGGCGACACCCTGGTGGGCGGCACGGGGTCGGACACCCTGCACGGCGGCACAGGCGCGGACACCCTGACCGGCGACATCTCCGGCACCACGGGCGTGGACTACTTTGTGTACGACAGCCAGTCCGACGGGGGCGACACGATCACCGATTTCGCACACGGCACGGACTACCTCGTCTTTTCCTCCTCCGCCTTCGATGTGGGCACCGTGTTCGAGACCATTGCGAACTACGACGGCACTGCCGCAAGCAGCGCCGGGGCGCATTTCGTCTACGACTCCGTCACCTCCGACCTGTACTACGATACGGACGGCAGCGGAGCCGGGGCAGGCATACTCATCGCCCATTTCGACAGCGCCCCTGCCCTGGTCGATACGGACATCACCATCGTCTGATCCGGCGCCGGGGTACCGCCAGCAATGGCGGCCCGGCCGCCATGCCCTGAAAAAAAGAAGCGCGCCCCGAGGCGCGCTTCTTCATTTTCGTCCGGCACCCGCCGCATCACCCGCGAAACTTCACGTACAGATCCACCGTGTCGCCCTGGCTGTTGGCGTACCCCACGTTCCCCCCCGATGGATCGCCGTCATCCTCCCGCTGGTCGTAATTCCTGGCCAGCCAGATGGGCGCGTCCGGCACCACAAAGTAATGCCCGCCCTGGGTTGGGGAAATGACGCTGCGGTCCAGCCACATGAAATAGACGCGGTGTTTCAGGAGAAGCGGCGTGGTGTTGGGAATGACTCCGCTGGCGTGCAACTGGTCGAACACCCCCTGCACCTCGCCGGTTCCGGCGTCCACCCTGCCGTTGCCGTTGCCCCCCGCCACGCCGGGAGCACCGCCGCTCCTGCAATCCCCAGGCAGGCATCCCCGGCTGTCCTGAAACACCAGTATCATCGTGGTGAGGTCATCGATCCGCTTGCGGGCATAGATGAGCTTGGCGCTGAACAGCGCCCCCTCGCCCGAGGACTGGCCGTAATCGTTGTCCTTGATGAGGTTCAGAATGACCAGCATGATGAGGGCGAACAACGCCAGGGCGAGCAACGCCTCCACAATGGTCATGCCCTGGGCGCGCCGCCTGCCCAAGACGAGCCTTACTCCCTGCACCTGAGACTTCTCCCCTCGGCCACCGGCAGCGTGAACACAAAGGTCGATCCTGAACCGAGTATGGACTCCGCCCATATGGAACCGCCGTAGTGGGAGATGATCTGGCGGCAAATGGCAAGCCCAAGTCCCGTGCCCTTGGGTTGGCCGCTCAAGGTATCCCCCATGGACTGATGGAACATTTCAAAAATATTTTCTATCATTCCAGACGCTATTCCTTCACCCGTATCCTGCACTTCCACACGCAGCACTTCCGGCGAGGCGCACGTGGCGCGCACGACCACCTTTCCGTGGGTCGTGAACTTGGCAGCGTTGTGCAGAAGATTAATCATGACCTGTTCCAACTTGTCCCTGTCCATGAACACCGGGGGCAGTTTCTCCAGAATCTCGGTCCGCAGTTCCACGCTTCCCTTTTCCGTGAACTGCGCCGACACCGCGAGCACCGCGTCATAAATGACAGCCGCCGGATCGATCAACGCATCACGCCATTCCATGCGACCCGATTCGATCTTGTTCAGGTCGAGCACGTCATTTATCAATCTGGTCAGGCGTTCTCCCTCGTACGCGATGATGCCCAGATTTTTCTGCATCTGCCCGTAGCGGCGGGCGTCCCCCTTGTCCTGCAACACGGGAAGCATGTGGCGCCTGAAATCACGCAGGGCGATTTTCGCGAATCCCATGATCGACGTGAGCGGCGTACGCAACTCGTGCGACACGCAGGAGAGAAAGCCCGATTTCAAGGCATCGAGGGCGCGCAACTGCCTGTTCGCCTCCTCCAATTCCCGCGCCTTGGCCGACAGTTCGCTGGTGCGCTCCTCAACAAGGCGCTCCAGGTTCCTGGTCAACTGCACCACCTCGTCTTCCGCCTTCTTGCGCTCGGTCACATTCTCCAGCATACCATCGATATGCAGAAACTCGCCATCGGGACCGAAAATGGCCCTGGCGTTGCAAGAGGCCCACATGATCCCCCCGTCCCGGCGCCGCATGGGAATGATGTACTGGGACACTTCGCCATGCTCGCGCAACAGGCGCACATATTCATCGCGCTGCTCGGGGTTGACGAACAACTTCCTGGCGTTGTCGATCTGCCGCATGCATGATTCAACGGAGTCATACCCAAGCACCCTGGCCATGGTGGGGTTGGCGCCCAGAATACGCCCATCCGGTGTCGTCTGGTACATGCCTTCCACGGCATTTTCAAAAATGGAGCGGTATTTTTCTTCCGCCGCACGCAAGTTGGCGTTCATTTCATGCAGGGACTGCTCACGCGCCTTGACCTGGGCCGCCATCTCCATGAACCGCTGGGCGATGTCCGACAACTCGGCATACCCCATGGCCAGGTCGCCCTCGCCGTTAAAATCGCCCCTGGCCACGCTGTCCATTCCGGCGCGGAACACCTGCAGCGGACGGCGCAGCAACACGCGCAGCAACATGCCGGTCACCGTGGTCAGCATCACCAGCACGCCAAGCATGCTGCCCACCAGCACGGCGGCGATCTGCCACAACTGATTCTGATGACCACGCATGGAAAAGGCCAGATCGACCTTGCCGATAACGCCGTCGCCGTGGCGAACCCCCTGCGACCGCCTAATCGCGGGGTCGGGGTCGGTGCCACGGTTGAAGTCATACATCACCAGGCCGTCGGTTTCCGTGATGCGCAGGTACGCGAGATGCTCATTCTGGATGTACACATCGCCCAACGCCCTTATGCTGCGTTCGTCCACGTTCCACATGGGCACGGAAAGAATATCCGCGATGCGCTGTGCGGTTTCCTCGGCCTTGTCCACCATGTCCGCCCGCATGATCCGCGCCTGCCACACATACACGCCTGCGGAGAATATGCCGCCCAGACACGCCACCAACATCACGAGGCTCACAGTGAGATTGCGAGAGATCGACTGTCCCCACAGGCGTGGGAATCGGCCCTTGGCAGGATGTTCGCCAGAAAATTCAACCATGATAGTCCATTGCAAAAAACCGTGCCAGGGAACGCTGCCGTACGGAACCATCCGCGCAACAGGCCGCCATCCCTGCGATTCCATAGTGGCTGACAATTACCCAGCCATTGCCCCGTTGGCAAGTGAGCGCACCAGACGGCACGCGCCGCCAACGTTCAGGACGCCACCCATACCCGCCAAGGCGCACCACGCCCACATCCGCCAAGCCATCGCCGCACCATCGGCAAAGACAGCCTTACATGGCCGCGCGAAAAATCGCGGCGACCTCGCTTGCAGTGACCTCGCGGGGGTTGGTCAACATGCAGGGATCAGCCACCGCCTTGGCGGAAAGCTCCGCCAAATCCTCTTCGCGCACGCCCAGCGAAGAGAGCGGATTGACGATGCCCACCCGTTTCTTCAGTTCGTGCACCGCGTCCACCACCGCCCCCCGCCCCTCATCGCCCCGCAAGCGTTCGGACGGCACGCCCATAGCGGCGCCTATCCGGAGGCAACGGTCCGGGCACGACTCGAAATTGAAATCCAGGACATACGGCAGCAGGATGGCGTTGCACTCCCCATGCGCCAGATCCAAGAACCCGCCCAGGCTGTGCGCCATGGCGTGCACCGCCCCCAGGATGGCGTTGGAAAAGGCGAGTCCGGCATGGAGGCTTGCCAGGGCCATGCGGCCGCGCAGTTCCATGTCGTGGGGCGAGGCAATGGCCTGGGCCAGGTTGTCGGCCACCAACGTGATGGCGTTGAGCGCCAAAAGGTCCGTTGTTGGGGAACTCGCATTGGACACGTACGCCTCGACCGCGTGGGTCAAGACGTCCATGCCCGTGCATGCGGTCAGGTAGCCATCCATGGTACCGGTCGCTTCCGGGTCGATGAGCGCCGCATCGGGTACCGCCGTCTTGCTCACGATGGCGATCTTCACCTTCCGTCCGGTATCATTGATGATGGCGAACTGGGAAACCTCCGCCCCCGTGCCGGCGGTCGTGGGAATGCAGATGAGCGGCGGCCCGGGTGAGGCCACCTTGTCCACGCCTTCGAATTCCAGCACATGGCGCCCGTTGGTGTGCACGACGCCGATGCCCTTGGCGCAATCCATGGGGCTGCCGCCGCCCACGGCCACGATGGCGTCGCAGCCCTCCTGGGCGTACACGGCGGCTCCGGCCATGACCTGGGCCGCGCGGGGATTGGGAGACACATCGGAAAAGACAACGGTTTCCACATCGGCGGCGTGCAGATTGGCAATGACCTTGCCTGCCCAGCCAGCGTCCAGGACGCCCGGATCCGTGACCAGGAGCACGCGTTGCGCCTCGAAGTTGCGGGCAAACCGCCCCGCCAGCTCCCACGCCCCCACGCCAAAAACGAACTCAGGAGCCACAAACTTGCGCAATTCAAGTACGTTTTCAGACACACTGTCCTCCAGCGCCATAGGGTTGCCGCTTCCCGCAGTGGGGGGGGTGCATATGCAACGGGCAATGCGGGAGCCGGAGACCGCGCGTTCCCGTGTCCCGCCGCTATTCCTTGAAGATGCGAAACGTGCTGCAACCGTCCTTCTTGGCCTTGTACATGGCGGCATCGGCACGCTTGAGCAGCAGCTGGGGGTCTTCGCCATGTTCGGGGAAAAAGCTGGCGCCAATGGACGCTCCAATGGTGCAGCGCACGCCGTTGCCCAGTTCGAAAGGACGGCACAACGTGGTGATGAGATCGTCGGAAAGCTGCCGGGCATCGCTTTCCTCCCCCACGTTCCACAGCAAGACCACGAACTCGTCGCCGCCGATGCGGGCCACGGTGTCCGACTGGCGGAAACGCACCACAATGCGCTCCGCCACCTGCCGCAACAGCTCGTCTCCCATGTGGTGGCCGTACTGGTCGTTGACCTGCTTGAACCGGTCAAGATCGATGTAGAGCACGGAAAAACGCCCTTGCACGCGCTTGGCCTGGGCCAGCATCTGCCGGAGAGCGCGGTCGAGCTGGCGGCGGTTGGCAAGGCCCGTCAGTTCGTCAAAACTCGCCTTGCGGCGCAACTCGCACTCGCGGATCAGGCGCTCGGTCACGTCCACGGCCAACCCCTCATACCGCTGGGTCTCGCCGTTGCCGTCGCGGATGACCCTGGCAGACAGCGACACCCACACATGGGATCCGTCCTTGCGCCGGACCTCGGCGTCGAAATGGGTCAGGGTATTCTCCCGTTCGAGCGTGCCCACAAATTCCCGGCGACGGTCGGCGTCCACGAAGAAATCCGTGGCCAGGGCCGGAACCGACTGCATGAGCTCCGAGGCCGAGGCATATCCCAACAATCTGGCCAGGGCTGGATTGGCCTTGGTGAACCGTCCCTTGGCGTCGGTCCTGAAAATGCCTTCCGCCGCGCTTTCGAAAATGGTCCGGTAGGTTTCCTCAGCCTGGCGCAGGCCAAGTTCCATGCGTTTGCGCGCGGTGATGTCCAGGCAGGAACACAGTTTCCCCACCACCTGTCCCCCCTCCCGGTAGGGCAGCGCGTGGCGCTCGATGAACCGTCCGTCGGCCAATTCCACGACGTCGTATTCCTCCATGTCGGGATGGTCGAGCATGGTGGAAAAGTTGTTGCGGTAGCGTTCGGGATCCTTGACCTGGGCCAGGATGGGCGCAAGCGCCTCCACAAGGCTGTCCGCATCCGCCCAGTTGTCCGGCAACCCCCAGATGGTTCTGAACCGCTTGTTCTGGGCCAACAGCTCCCAGTCGCGGCTGAAGACCACAATGCCGTTGGCCGTGGACTCGATGGTGGCGCGCAGGATCGAAAGATACCGCTCGCGTTCCATCTCGACCCGGTGTTGCTCGGTGACGTCCACGGCAAAAAAGAGGTGGATGTCCTCCGTCACGGGCACCACGATCCGGTCCCAGTTGCGGCCATAGGCGCACGCCTCGTCCAGGCAGAAATGGCCGTCGTCCTGCCGCTCCAAGGACAAATCCCAGGAATCGCTTTCCTCGAAGAACGGGCCGCAGCACTCCGCGCCCTTGCCCAGTTCCAGGTCCGTGGCCTTGCGGTTGGCGGCGATGATCGTGTGGCTGGACTTGGCATACAGCATGGCCGGATACGGCATGCTGTCGAGCATCAGCTCATTGAACCGCCGCTGCTCGGACAACTCGCGCGCGGCAAGAACCCCCGCTGCGCATTTGGCGAGTTCCTTGACCAGGGCGGCGGTCTCCAATGGCTTGAGGGCATACCCGTTCACCCCCAGCTCGATGGATTGTTTCAGGGAGCTGGTATCATCCAGAAAGGTGGTTATGATGACCGGCACATGCTCGCCGGCCTCGCGCAAGGCCCGGATCATGGCCAGACCGTCCATGACCGGCATGCGGATATCGGCCACGATGATGTCCGGCCTTTCCTTGAAGAATATATCCAACCCGGCGCGCCCCTCATCGGCCACAAGCAGCCTGCCCACGCAGGGCTCAAGGCCTGCGGCCACGAACTCCCGGGTTATCAACTCGTCCTCAACGTACAGGACAGACACCTTTTGTAGTATTCCACACTCCATCTTGTTCTCCAGGCTACGGCACCTTACGTCATTTATAGTTGTCGATGGAAGCGTCAATGCCGCTCCGGTTTCGCATCCGGCAGCCCCCCAATAGACAGGCCGATACGCGCCAACACCTCTTCCGCCGCGCCGCGATCCCCACCCCGCGCGGCCAATTCCAAATCCCGAGCCAGGACGCAAATATCATCCAGCCCTATGGTCGCCGCCGCGCCTTTCATCTGGTGCCCAGCCTCCTCCACATCATGCAGATCATTCTGCCGCAAGGAATTGGCTACGCGTTCCATCAAGTCCGGCGCCACGACGTCCAGGAACATTCTGTACAACCGTTTGAGCACCGCGTCATCCCCCCCAGGGGCGACCCCGCCGCCGTCCGCCTCATGGAGGGCAAGCGTCTCCGGTTGCTCCCGGTGACCGGCTCCGGCCTCGCGGTTTCCGGCGATCTGATCCAGCACGCCATACACGACCTTCAAATCCACTGGTTTTGAAATAAACCCGTCCATGCCTTCACGCAAGAACCGTTCCCGGTCGCCCTTCATGGCATATGCGGTCAGCGCCACCACAGGGGTGTGGGGCAAATGCCTGTCCCGCTCCAAGGCACGGATGCGGTGGGTGGCCTCAATGCCGTCCATGCCCGGCATTTGCACATCCATGAACACAATATCGTACCGCGAGGCGGCAAAGGCTTCCACGGCCGCGAAGCCGTCCGGGATGACATGCACCACATGTCCCATGCGGGTGAGAAAATGGCTCAGGAATTCCTGGGCAACCACGTTGTCCTCGGCCAACAGGATACGCAGGGGATGCCCGGCCGTGCCGAACGGCTTCGGAGCCACAACCGCCGCGTCCGTTGCGTCCGGCGCCAGGGGCAGCATCACGATGAAGCAAAACGTGCTTCCCTGTCCTGGTTCGCTCTCCACCCATATGCGTCCGCCCATCATCTCAACCAGTTCACGGCTGATGGCGAGTCCCAAACCAGTTCCCTTGAACCTTTTGGCGTAAGAACTGTCAAGCTGGCTGAAGTGCTGAAACAGCTTGTCCTGTTCCTCGGGTGCGATGCCAGGCCCGGTATCCTCGACCGTGACATGCACCTCCACTTGCTGTCCCGAAATGTCCCTTGTGCGCAGTTCCACGCGCACACCGCCGCTTTCCGTAAATTTGACACCGTTGTCCACCACGTTGCGCACCACCTGGGCCAGCCGTTCCGGGTCGCCGCGCAGCCGCAGCCCCTGCCGCGCGTGCGACTGGAAAGACAAGGCAAGCCCCTTGCCCATGGCCAGGCCTTCCATCTGCCGCACAGCGCAGCCCACGGTATGGACCACATCAAAATCCATGGGCCGCAAATCGAACTTGCCCGCCTCGATCTTGGACAAGTCGAGCACATCGTTGATGATGTGCAAAAGCGAGGTGGCGGAGTCACGGATCAGAACGAGATACCGCGCCTGCTCCTCCGAAAGGCCCGACGCCAGCGTGAGTTCGGTCATGCCCATGATGCTGCCGATGGGGGTGCGCAGTTCATGGCTCATGTTGGCCAGAAACTCGTTCTTGGCCCGATTGGCGGCCTCCGCGGTCATGATGGACAGCCGCAACTCGGATTCGAGCCTTTTTTGCTCGTTGATGTCGTCCACGGCCCAAATGACGCCCTTGCCCGGCGCGCGGGGATCGATGGCCCTGGCGTACAACCGGCACCACGAGGTCGACCCGTCCTTGCAGCGCAGCAACTGATCGGCGTGAAAATACCCGCGTGCGACAAGCGCCGCGAGGAACCGCCGCTCAAACGCGATGAACGCGGCGCGGTCATAAAAAAACATGAACCCGTCGGCGCCGATGATCTCCTCGGGTTCATAGCCCAGCATGGCGGCGCCGCGCCGGTTTATTTTCACAAACCGGCCGTTCCTGGTGAAACCAATGCCGATCATGGAATTGGCGAACATGGCCTCCAATTCCTCCACGGCATGCTGCAACTGTTCCTCGATGCGCCTGCGGTCGGTGATGTCGTGCGCAACGCCCACCATGTGCAGCACCTGGCCCTTTTCCTCGGCCATGGGGCCTTCCTGCACCTCCAGGTACCGCACCTCGCCGTCCGCATGCTCCAGGCGGCATTCCACATGCGCCGCGTCCGCTCCCTTCCCCGCCCCAACCGTGCCGTGCAGGCATGCGTCCAGGACGCGGGCGCAATCCCTTGCGGGAACACCCAGCACGCGTTGCGCCCCGGGGCTGGTAAACGTGACAACGCCG
The DNA here is from genome assembly GCA_050251715.1 of Desulfovibrionaceae bacterium. Classification (GTDB taxonomy): domain Bacteria; phylum Desulfobacterota; class Desulfovibrionia; order Desulfovibrionales; family Desulfovibrionaceae; genus JBFWMG01. The sequence continues at coordinate 21,962 of JBFWMG010000010.1, forward strand.
GTCAACGTCCGCGTGTAGAAAAAATAGTCTTCCGGCATGAATTCGATGAGCTGGCGCAACTGCCGTTCGCTCTCCGCCTGCTCGCGCGCGCGCATGGCCACCCGTTCCTCCAGCGCGCCCTTGGCCTTGTGCAGCTCCTCCTCCATGTGCCGGCGAGCCGTGATGTCCGTGCCCACGCACAGCAGCCGCCACTCCCCATCCTGGTCCACCACCGTGTTGGACCAGGCCACCCACACCCGGCTGCCATCGCTCCGCATGTTTTCGTTTTCATTGGTCGAATACGCCTCGGGCGCATCGAGCACCGTGCGAATGAACGCCTCCATGTCCCGGCCACCGCTCTCCGTTTCCGGCACAATGGAGCCCACGGCATGGCGTCCCAGGAGTGACGCCGTGGTGTACCCGAAAAAATGCAGGCCGTAGGCGTTGGCAAAGACGATGGTGCCGTCCCGGCGCAACAGCAGGATGATATTGCGGACGTTTTGGACAAGGGCATTATAAGCGCCCGAAATTAGAGGAATACCATCAGGCAAGACAGCAGCCGCGCCACCGTCGGTGGAGGTGCTGGTTCCGGACCGGGCGCACAGAGCCAGGGCATGCCCCAGCGCGGCGGCATCCTCGCCGGGGACGGTGATCGCCATGGGAAAGGCCGTTGGGGAAGAGGACAAGGTGACGCAGGCGGGCGGGCACGCGTTGGCGGCGAACGCGTCGGCAACCACAGCCGCCGACAAGGGGGCGTTGTCAAGGCGCACAAGGCAATCCCAGTGTCGTGTCGCGGCCCGTTCCAGGCCCGCGCCGTCGTGCACGCATTCGCAGTGCGCCACACAACCGGCCTGGCGCAGCCGTTGTTCCAGGAATTCCGGCCCATCGCCGGGCGCCGTCACGCACAGTACGCGGTAAGGCTTGACCATGCCCGATCCTCTGGCTTGCGGCACACAGGCCGCAAAAACACGTTATTCCACGCCCCGGTGCGGTGCACACGCCGCACAAGCACGGCCTGCCGCCGGGTTCGCGTCACGCCCCGTCTTCGCCCCCCGGCGGAAAACGCCCCATCCCCAAAGATTCAATGGGATGCCAGAGGCAACGTCACCACGAACACGCTCCCCCCTCCGGTCGCCTCTTCCACATGCAGCCGCGCCCCGATCTGGGACGCGATTTCCTTGCATACCGCAAGGCCCAAGCCCACGCCCCCGGGCTTTTCCACCAGATAATCGCCAAGCTGCGTAAAGCTGACGAACACGGTCTGCCTGTCTTCGGGGGGAATGCCCGGGCCGGTGTCCTCCACCTCGACCCGCACCGTCTCATCCTGACGCACGGCCCGGATCGTCACCGACCCCTCGGCCGTGAACTTGATGGCATTGTCGAGCAGGTTGACCATTATCTGGAGCAAGCCCATCCGGTCAGTGCGTGCATGGAGGGGAGACCCCGGCGACCAGTGCAGCGCAAGTCCTTTTTCCGCCATGCGGCGGGAAGTCGCCGTGGCAACCTGCTCGATCACGCTGTTCACGTCCACGTTGTCCAGAGACCATTCCCGCCTGCCCGCGACAAGATCCGCCATGATGATGATGTTGTTGATGAGGCCGCTCAGGCGCTCGCCCTCGCCGAGCATGACGCTCAAATCCTCCATCATCTGATCGACAAGCGGCGCCAGTTCCGGATCGTGAGCCAGCAACGCGGGCCGCACCTTCTGCCGCAGGCGCCGCCGCACCAGCCGCGTGAAACCGAACACCGACGTAAGCGGCGTGCGCAACTCGTGGGACACCGTGGCGATGAACGCCGTCTTCATCCTGTCCAACTCGGCCAGTTGCGCATAGGCGCGCTCCACCTCGGCGGCCTTGGCCTCCAACTCGCCGGTACGCTCGCGCACCACGCTTTCCAGGTTGCGGTTGAGCGTCTCCAGCACCGTTTCCGCCCTGCGCCGCATGCCGACCATCTTGGTCAGATGCGCCCCCAGACGCGCCAATTCGTCATTGCCGCCCACGTCAAAGACCACGTCCAACTTGCCGGCCATCACCTCGCTGGTCTTCTGCTCAAGGGCGGCCAGCCTCTTGATGACGAACCGGTTGAGGTACAAGAGAAGCGCCACCAGCAAGCCCACAAGGCTGAGCAGGAGCAATTGTGAGCGCGCCAGATTGAACTGTTCCAACGCCGTGATCTGGTCGTTGATATCGGAAAAGAGCACCACCGCGCCCAGATACGGCTTGGACTTGCCGTGGCAGTGATGACACGACGGGCCATTGGGAACGGCCTCGACCTTCAGGAAAAAGGGCCGGTTGTCCACGGTCACCACTTCCCTGTGGTCCACGGCATCGCGCAGAGGCGCTACGAAAAGACGGCGCAGGTATTCCACGGGGTACACGTCGGACACCTTGGCGCGCAACACGCCGGGGTCCGTTGCATACGTCACGTGGCCCTGGTGGTCGGTGAGGCAGATGCGCACGTTCTTGAACCGGGACAGGGCGGCGAACTGGTGGGTGGTGCCCTGGTCGTTGCCCTGCTTCATGGGCTCTTCCACCGCCAGTTGCAGCAATTCGGCCACAAAGGAGGAGACATTGCTCATCTCCTTGAGCATGCTCTCCTCATGCCACGCCCGGTCCACCCAATACAGGATGGCGAACGTCACAACGGCAAGGGCCATGGTTATACCCATGAGCCTCAAACCGATGGATCGGCTGAATGCGGTCACACGCCCCCTCACCATTGCTCGTTCCCATTTCCGCCCAACCATGCGGTAGGCCATGGTAAACCGTAGCATACACTCATCAGGAAAAAAAGCGTTTCTTCGCCATGTTGCGACGGCACGGGCTGAAAAAGACATGACCCCGGACCCCGTTGCGTGTATGGACACATCCATCCACCCCTTGCCCTTGGAGCCCACATGCCCCATTCCAGCCAGCCACTCGTCCGGATAGACGGCGCCCGGTGCACCGGATGCGGCCAATGCGTGGCCATTTGCCCGTCGCAAGCCCTGGCCATCCGGGGCGCATGCGCCGTTGTCTCGGCGCACACCTGCCTCGCGTGCGGCCACTGCGCCGCCATATGCCCGGAAGAAGCCGCGCATGTGGCGTCACTGGAAAACAACGCCCTGGATTTTAGCTGCCTTGCCCAGGATGAACGCCTGCTTCAGCCGGGCGAAGGCGACGCGGTCCAACTGATACGGCTCATGCGCTCGCGCCGCTCCTGCCGCCACTACAGGCCCGATCCGCCGCCACGGGCGCTGCTGGAAGATCTGGTGCGCGCCGCCATCACCGCGCCATCGGGCACCAATTCCCAGTGCTGGACCTTCACCATGCTGCCCGAACGGGAACACGTGCTGGCCCTGGGCCAGGCAGTGGGCGCGTTTTTCCGGCGCCTCAACCGGCTGGCCGCCCGGCCATGGGTGCGCTTCCTGTGCTCGCTCGCGGGCAAACCCGCCCTGGCCCGCTACTTTCGCGACCACTACGCATCCGTGGCCGACGCCCTGGCGCAATGGGACGCCACAGGCCGCGACATGCTCTTTCACGGTGCGCCATCGGCCATCATGGTGGGCTCGCGCCCCGGTGCGAGCTGCCCTGCCGAGGATGCGCTCATGGCCACCCAAAACCTGCTGCTGGCGGCCCATGCCCTGGGTCTTGGCGCCTGCTGCATCGGCTACGTGGTGGAGGCCATGCGCCGCGACGCCTCCATCCAGCGCCTGGCGGGCATCCCTTCCGACGAAACCGTGCATGCCGTCGTCGCCCTGGGCTACCCGTCCGCACGCTTCCGCCGCCCGGCGGGGCGGCGCACACCTGTCATGCGCTGGATCTCGACAGGCTGATGTCCCGGCTTTCCTTGCTTCCGGCAGGGAACGTATGGTAACGTGCCGCATGCATGACGCACAGAGCCATGCGCAACGCCACCGCACCCCAGGGGAGTTTGTGTGTTCATTGTACGCCGACTAATCTGGCCCTGTTTCGCGCTGCTTTTCCTGCTCGTCGCTTGCCAATCGAGCGAAGACAGTCTCTCGCGGCTCGACCCCGCCTCCGGCGTCACGGACACGGAAATCCGCATCGGCTCATCCCTCGCCCTGTCGGGCCACGCCAGCTACCTGGGCGTGCAGACGTTGCGCGGCGCGCAGTCCTACATCAACCACATCAACGACTCCGGCGGCATTCACGGCCGCACCATCAAGATCGTCACCCTGGACGACCAGTACGACCCCCCAAAATGCCTGCACAACACCCAAGGCCTCATTGTGGATGAGCAGGTCTTTTGCCTGTTCTCCTACGTGGGCACGCCCACCACGGGCCGCATCGTGCCGGTGATCGAGAAATGCCGCGTGCCCCTGGTGGGCGCGCTCACCGGCGCCCGCGCCCTGCGCGAACCCTTCCGCCGCTATGTGGTCAACGTGCGCGCCTCCTACTACCAGGAAACCGCCGCCGCCGTGAAACATCTTGTGGAAGATCTCAACATCTCCCGCATCGGCGTGTTCTACCAGTACGACTCCTACGGTTTCGACGGCCTGCGCGGCACCGAGCTGGCGCTGCAACATTACGGCCTCACCCCGGTGGCCAGCGGCTCCTACATACGTGGCACCCTGGACGTGGGCGACGGCCTTTCCAATATCCTGGCCTCGGACGCCGAGGCGGTGGTCATGATCGGCACCTATGAGCCCTCCGCCCGTTTCATCCAACTGGCCAAGGCGTCAGGCAAGTCCATCCTGTTCTACAACGTCTCCTTCGTGGGTGGCGAGGAACTCGTCCGCCTTCTGGGATCTTTGGGTGAAAACGTCATCGTCAGCGAGGTGGTGCCGCCGCCGACAATGCCCTCGGCACAGAGCCCGCATGGCGGCGTGCGGGAGTACATCGAGCTGCTCAAGCGCTACTACCCGCAGGAGACGCCCAATTTCGTAGGATTGGAAGGCTATTTCAACGCCCGCATCCTGGTGGAGGGGCTGCGCCGCGCCGGACGCAACCTGACGCGCGAATCGTTCATAGACGCCATCGACACCATCCGCGACTACAATATCGGCCTGGGCAACACCGTCACCTTTGGTCCCTCCGACCACCAGGGCATGGACCAGGTCTATTTCACCCGCATTTCCAACGGCACCCTGCACCTCATCAGCGACTGGAAGGCCTTTGCCGCCGGGCTGGGACAGCCCTAGCCCAGGGAGAGCACAATGCGAACGCCCCAGGTGCATGAACAATCCATCGCGAGGTATCTGGCCAACCTCCCCCTCAAGAACAAGATCCTGTTCTCGTCGCTCGCGGTCATCATCCTGGTCAGTATTTCCATCGCCCTTGTGGCGCGCTACATCCTCATCTCCAGCCTGACCAACGAGCTGGAATCGCGCGGCCTGGGCATAGGGCACTCCATTGCCGACCGCAGCCCAAGCCTCATCCTGACCAACGACCGCGCCAACCTGACGAGCCTGGTTTTCGAGGCCGCCGACGTGGGAGAGCGCAAGGATCTGGTGGCATACATCTTCATCCTGGACAAAAGCTACAAGGTGCTGGCCCATTCATTCATGCATCCCTTCCCCGACGAGTTGCGCACAGCCAACGTGTTGCTTCCCGACACCGAAAGCTGCGTGGTGCAGTCGTGGGTCAACGGCGCGCCCGCCTATGACATCGCCGTTCCGGTCAAGGAGGGCATCTACGACATAGGCAGCGTGCACGTGGGGCTGTCCAAGAAGCACATCGACTCCATCATCGCCAAGTTGCGCATGGCCTTTTTCGGATTCATCACCGTCATCATCACCATCATGTTCTTCATCAGCAACAAGCTGTCGCGCTCCATCACCAGGCCCATGAACGAGCTGATGCAGATGTCGGACGAGATCAGCCGCGACAACCTGAACCTGAACATGGACTTCCTGGACCGCCAGGGATGTTGGGACGTGACCGGGTGCAACAACCAGGACTGCCCGGCCTACAAGACCCAGGACGTTCCCTGCTGGCACGTCGAGGGCACGCGTTGCCCATCCTGTTCGTCCAAACGGTTCCCCGACAAGCTCGAGGCGTGCAAGGAGTGCGACGTCTTCAAGCAGGGCGTGGGCGACGAGGTGGTGCAGTTGGCGGACTCCTTCAAAAGCATGGTCCGGCACGTCAAGCAATACCGCGACCAGCTCAAGCGGTCGCAACAAAAATACCGGTCCCTCTTCCATTCCGGGCCGGATCCCATCTTTGTGCTCGACTGCGGCACAAACATCGTGCTCGACGCCAATCCCACCGCCGCCGAGGTGTACGGCTACTCCCGCAAGGAGCTGGTCGGCATGAATTTCGCCTCCCTCGGCCCCGACTTCGCCGCGGCAAGCTCCCGCACCTTCAATCCCGAAGACGAGTCCTCCCTGGCCGGGTGCGTGTTCATCCCCAAGAGCCTGAACTACAAGAAGGGCAACGAGCCTTTCTACGTCAACATCCACGCCTGCGGCACCATCTACGAGGAATCCCCCGCCATCATCGTGTCCACCAACGACATCACGGACATGATCGAAAAGGACGCCCAACTCATCCAGGCCAGCAAGATGAAGAGCCTGGGCGAGATGAGCGCGGGCATAGCCCATGAGGTGAACCAACCCCTCAACGCCATCAAGCTGGGCAGCGAATATTTGAGCATGGTGGTCGAAGAGGGGCGCGACATCCCCCGCCAGCAGATATGCCATGTGGTGCGCAGCATCAGCGAGCAGGTGGACCGCGCGGCGGAAATCATCGCAACCATGCGTGAATTCGGTCGAAAATCCGACATGACCAGGGAAAAACTGAATATCAACGCACCGGTGCGGGGCGTGCTCAACATCCTGGGCCAGCAATTCATCCTGGAAAACGTTGATCTCCAGTTGGATTTGGGACAGGATCTTCCTAGCATCCTGGCCCAGAAGAACAGGCTTGAGCAGGTGCTCTTCAACCTCATGACCAACGCCCGCGACGCCCTGAACATGCGTGACGGCGATGACGAGCCCAAGGGGCAACGCCAGGTGAAGATCCGGACCTATGCCCAAAACGGCACTGTTTTCTGCAGCGTTTCCGACACCGGCATGGGTATTGACCCGACCAGCCTTGACAAGATATTCGAACCCTTCTTCACCACGAAGGCGACAGGTAAGGGCATGGGACTTGGCTTGGCCATCTCCTACGGAATCGTCAAGGATTACCATGGGGAGATCCAGGTGGAAAGCACCCCCGGCGCCGGTACGGTTTTCACCCTTACGTTCCCCGCAGCCTGACACAACGACCGAGGACACACATGGCGAGGATTTTGCTCATCGACGACGAACGGCCCACTCTGGACATGTTGAGCCTCTTTTTGAGCGGCTATGGGCACGAGGCCATGACCGCTGAAAACGGCGAAACAGGCCTTGAGGTCTATACCAGGGAACGGCCTGACATCGTTATCACGGACATCAAGATGCCCGGCATGGACGGCCTTGAGGTGCTCAAACGCATCAAGACCCTTGATCCCGCCACCGAGGTCATCGTGGTGACCGGCCACGGCGACATGGATATCGCCATCCAGGCTCTCAATCTCAACGCCACGGATTTCATCAATAAACCGGTCAAGAAGGACGCCCTGGAAAGCGCGCTCAGACGCGCCGAGGAGCGCATTGCCCGTGCCCGCGAAGGCGCGGACGACGTGCTGGTGCGCCTTGATGCGTCCATGGCGGTGCTGGACGTGCGGGGCAATATCACCTCGCGCTCCGAAACAGGCCTCGTGGACGCCTTCAACAAGGTGGCCGCCCTGGGCGCGGCAGGCATACTCATGCGCTTTGAGGAAAACGCCACCATCAACGGCGCGGGCATCGTGGTGCTCACCCAGCTGCTGCAAGGCGCCTGCAAAAAGGACAAGCGCGTCGCCGTGACCGGCCTTTCCGACAACTTCCGCAAGGTCTTCGACGTGGTGGGCATCAGCCGCGTGGCGAAAATCTGCGACTCGGAAGTGGAGGCGCAGGCCCATTTGAGCGCCTAGCGCATCGTAACGTTGAAAAAGATGAGATGCCCTTATGCATTCAATTGAAATAATGTTTCATTATTTCAACTCCTCACATTGTTTCAATGCCAACATGCGCTAGCGCGGCGCACATCCGACCGGGGAACGCTCCGGCATCGCCCGCCCCTGCGGCAAAGGGCCGCTGCTAGCCCCGCGCCCGTCATCCCTCCGTTGTTCCGTCGACGGCGTCGGCGCAAGGATTCTCTTTCAGCTCCCTGGTTTCCTTCAGTTCTCTCCTCACATTCCAGGAGGACGCGGACCGGGCGGGATCGTAACACCCCGTATTTTCCAGACAAAGCAGCGTGGTTTGGGCACGGCGTCCATGCCGCGCCGCCCGCGACAGCCCCCCCGCCCCTTGTCAAGCCCGCTCGCCTCGGTGTATCCTGCACAATTGCCGCGCCTTGGCCGTTCCATACTGGCCAGCGCCGCCCCATCCCGATTTTTCGAGGAGACACCCCCATGGCATACAAGGATTTACAGGCGTTTCTCAAGGCTCTGGACAAGGAAAAGGAGCTGGCGCGTGTGGACCGCGAGCTCGACACCTACCTGGAGATCGCCGAGGTCACCGACGTGGTGTCCAAGAAAACCGGTCCGGCGCTGCTGTTCAACAAGCCCAAGGGCTCGCGCTTCCCCGTATGCACCAACATGTTCGGCTCCTTCAAGCGCATGCACATGGCCCTTGAAGTGGACAGCCTGGACGCCGTGGCCGAGCAGATCAACGAATTCATCGAGGTGGAAAAACCCGACGGGATCATCAAGAAATTAAAACTCCTGCCGCGCCTTGCCCGCATGGCCAACATCTTTCCCAAGGAAGTTTCCTCCGGCCCCTGCCAGGATGTGGTGCTCATGGGCAAGGACGTGGACCTGGGCATTCTCCCCGTCCTGACCACCTGGCCCCAGGACGCCGGCCCCTTCATCACCCTGCCCCTCGTGGTCACCAAAAACCCCGACACGGGCATGCGCAACGTGGGCATGTACCGCATGCAGGTGTTCGACAAGAACACCACGGGCATGCACTGGCACCGCCACAAGGGCGGCGCCTACCACTACCATCTGGCCGAAAGGAAGAAACAGCGCCTCGAAGTGGCCGTGGCCCTGGGCCCGGACCCGGCGGTGACCTATGCCGCCACCGCGCCCATCCCGGACGAAATGGATGAATTCCTCTTCGCCGGCTTTTTGCGCCAGGCTCCCGTGGAGTTGGTCAAGTGCAAGACCGTGGACCTGGAAGTGCCCGCCAACAGCCAGTTCGTGCTCGAAGGCTATGTGGAGCCCGGCGAACGCCGCCGCGAAGGCCCGTTCGGCGACCACACCGGCTACTATTCCCTGGCCGACGACTACCCGGTCTTCCACGTCACCGCGCTCACCCACCGCAAGGACGCCATCTACCCCGCCACCCTGGTGGGGCCGCCGCCCATGGAGGACTGCTACATGGGCAAGGCCACCGAGCGCATCTTCCTGCCCATCATCAAAAAGCAGCTGCCCGAGGTGGCGGACATGAACCTGCCCCTGGAGGGCGTGTTCCACAACCTGTGCTTCGTTTCCATCGACAAGCGCTACCCCGGCCAGGTGCGCAAGGTCATGTACGCCCTGTGGGGGCTGGGCCAGATGATGTTCACCAAGATCATCGTGGTGGTGGACAAGAACGTGAACGTGCAGAACGTGAGCGAGGTGCTGTGGCGGCTGGGCAACAACGTGGATCCCAAGCGTGACATCGTGATTTTGGAAGGCCCGCTCGACGCCCTGGACCATGCCTCGCCCACCGCGTTCTACGGCGGCAAGATCGGCATCGACGCCACCAAGAAGGGGCCGGACGACGGCCATTTCCGCGAATGGCCCGACGCCCTGCGCATGGATCCGGCGGTAAAGAAGAAAATCCGCTCCATCTGGACCGAACTGGGCATCAACCTGGGCTAGGCAACGGGAGAACGGATGATCCACAGCAAACGCATCGTGGTGGCCATGACCGGGGCCAGCGGCATGCCCTATGCCGCAGCGCTGCTGCGCGCCCTGGCCGACGCGCCGGACGTGGAGCCGCACCTCATCGTGTCCGACGCGGCGCGCAAGGTGTGGGAACTGGAAGCGGACACCCCGTTCGACGCCCTGGCCGGGCTGGCCGTGCGGACCTACGCGCAAAACGAGATCGGCGCGTCACCCGCCAGCGGCTCCTGGCGGCACCACGGCATGGTGGTCATCCCCTGCACCATGGCCAGCCTTGCGGCCATTGCCAATGGCCTGGGCTCGAACCTGATCCACCGCGCCGCCGACGTGACCCTCAAGGAACGGCGCAAGCTGGTGCTCGTCACCCGCGAAACCCCGCTGAACCGCGTCCACATCGCCAACATGCTGGCCGCCACGGACGCGGGCGCCATCATCGTGCCCGCCAGCCCCGGCTTCTACCACAAGCCCGCCACCATCCACGACCTGGTGCGCCATTTCACGGGGCGCATCCTCGACCTTTTGGACATACCCAACACCCTCACCACCCGCTGGGAGGGGTAGCCTTGCACCCGAAAAAGAGACCCGGCAGGCAGGAAAGAACATGGTAACGCACAGGGGCCGCCCCCACATGCCCCCCAGACAGCGCAAGGCCGCACCACAACAAAGGAGAACGCCATGACCACCACCCTCACCTGGCACGGACACTCCAATTTCCAGATAGCCGCCCCGGGCGGCACCATCCTCATCGACCCCTTTTTCGAGGGCAACCCCACGGCGGCCACGCCCTGGGGCAGTATTCCCAAACCGGACACCATCCTGGTGACCCACGACCACGGCGACCACGTGGGCCAGACCGTGGCCATCGCCCAGGCCACAGGGGCCATGGTGGGCGCGGTGGTGGGCACGGCGGGCAAGCTGCAAGCGTCCGGCGTGCCGCAAAAGCAGATATTGAACGGCATCGGGTTCAACGTGGGCGGCTCCATCGCCATCAAGGGCGCCACCGCCACCATGACCCAGGCCTTCCACTCGTCCGAAAGCGCCGTGCCCGTGGGCTATATCATCAGCGTGGAGAACGGCCCGGTCATCTACCACGCGGGCGACACCTGCGTCTTCGACTCCATGCGTCTGTGGGGCGACCTCTACCCCATCGACGTGGCGCTGTTGCCCATCGGCGGCCTGTTCACCATGGACGCGCGCCAGGCAGCCCTGGCCTGCACGCTGCTGCGCTGCAAAAAGGTGGTGCCCATGCACTGGGGCACCTTCCCGGTCCTGGCCCAGAATACCGGGGCGTTCCAGGCCGAGCTGGCCAAGACCGCGCCCGGCGTGGAACTTGTGGGCATGCAGCCCGGCGACACGGTCTCCCTGGACTAGCGCATTTCCACATTGAAGCACTGTGGCATGGTTACATAATGAAGTATTATTTCAGCAAAAGGCATAAGAGCATCCAAGCTTTTTCAAAGTAAAATGCTCTGACCGCCCGTTCCCAAAACAAAACGCCCCGACCGCACCTGGCGGTCGGGGCGTTCTTTATTGCCATGGCCTGGGCTCACGCCACAATGCACACCCGCCCGTCCGGCAGCGTGCCCCGGCGCGGCACCACGGTGCGGCAATCGAGGCGCGTGCAGTAGTCCAGGTCGTCGAGCTGATGCAGCCGGCGCAGACGGTCCGCGCCCGGGCAGTCGAGCATGGCCGCGCGCGCGGCGGCGAAATCCGGGGCTTCGCCCGCCAGCAGCGCGGCGAGGTAACGGGCGCACACCACATCCTCCTCGGCGTCGTGCGTGGCGAAATCGCCCACGGCCCAGAAGGTGGCGGGGCCGCCCACGGCGCGCAGATGCGCGATCAGGGCCGCCGCGTTGGCAAAGCTGCCAATGACAAATTCACGCGATCCACAGGCATCGATGCAGCGCGTGCCGCCCGAGGTGGTCAGGATGAAGGTGCGCCCCGCCGCCGCGTCCGGGCCAAACTCGCACGGGCTGTTGCCGCCCTCGAAGCCCGGCAGGGTTTCGCCGCCGCGTTCGCCCAGCAGCACCCAGTCCGGGTGCGCGGCCTTGAGCGCCTGGGCGGTCTCCACGGCCTCCACCGGCACCACGCGGGCCGCGCCGTTATGCAATAATTCCAAGATGGTGTTGCTGGAGCGGTAGATATCGAGAATGACCACCGTGCCGTTCAGGCGGTGGGCGTCGCGCAGGGTGCTGCAAACGGCGTGCATGAAACCTCCAGTGTGAACGAGCGGGCGGGTTGCCGGACCGCAATGGCCCTTTGGCTACCCCTCTCCACCGCAAAAAACAAGGCGGGGCCGAAGCCCCGCCCGTGTGCTGCCCAAAACGGAAAACTAGAAATACAGGCCCACGGTCAACCGCAGCGCATTGAGGCCGCGATTGTCGTCGTTGGTATCGGCATTGGACAGGTGCTGCACATGCAGGCTGGCGAAATAGGTGCGGCTTTCGGTCACGATATCCGTGCCGATACCGCCCAGGGACAGGAAATTGCAGCGCGTGCCCTGCCGGCTCACCTCAAAATCGGTGAATCCGATGCCCATCCCTGCCTCCACATACGGCTTGAGCATCTGCGTGGACAGTGCGTCGAGATAGTACTGGCCGATCAAGGCCACGCCCCCCACGAACCGGCCGCGCGGCTCGGTGGTGGAGGCGCCGGCCAAGCCTTCCAGTTTGAGGTGCAGGTTTTCCGACAGGGAGGAATCAAAAAGATCATTGTACTTGGCCGAAACATTGGCAACGCCCATGGCGCAGTCGATGTCCCCGGATGTATTGAAGCTCGCGGCATAGGCCGCGCCTATGCCGTAGCGCAAGGGAATGTCGTCCCCTGCCTGTGCCACGGTGGGCAGTGCGGCACAGACAGCCAGGATGATGCACACGAACAGGGGACGCAGCAAGAAATGTGGCATGACGTGACTCCATGATGACGATGATGGCGTTCTCCACCCGGAGAACCGCCGCCGCTTTTTGTGGGAAAACGTGCCGCCACAAAAAGCCGATCCTCCGGTCACAAAAAGATAACGCCTCTAGCTGTACGCAATGGTCGTATTTTTTTCAAGAGATATCGCCCGGATGTTGCGGCGGCCCCGAAGAGCGCCGCCGCAACGGGCAGTGACGTGTCACGGAATCCTGTCCATGGCCGCGAAACGGGGTTCGTGCAGGGGGATGAGGATGTCCGCCAGATCGCGCACCTTGAGCATGATGTCGTAGGCCTCATAGACATTGACGTGCGTGCCCGGCGGGATGACTTCCAGCTCCATGGCGCGCACGGCCGGGGGGGGATTGAAGTTCTCCAGGATGGTGCAGAAGCCGGTGATGGCTGCCACGCCCTGCTCGGTGTCCACCAGCACGGTGAGTCCGCCCGGAGAGTGCGCGGGGGTGTGCATGACGCGGATGCCGGGCAGGATTTCGCAGTCCTGGGTGATGGGCCGAAGCTGGCCGTTTTCCTCCACGTCCTCGATGAAATCCTCCAGATAGCGAAAATCCAGGGGATGGGGGTTGTGGATGGTGTCCAACTCCTTCTGGTGCACGTGGATGGCCGCGTTGGGGCACTTGTAGTCGTTTTCGCAGTGGTCGTTGTGCAGGTGGGTATGGATTATCACGTCCACCTGCTCCGGGGTGATGCCGAAACGGGCGAGTCCGTCCTCGAAGGTGTAGATCCTGCCCCCGATGGCTTCCTCCCGATCGGCGGAGATGAGGGGGTGGGACTCGCCGGTGTCCACGAGCACGGTCTTGTCGCCGCCTTCGATGTACCAGCAGTAGATGGGGATGACGTAGGGGATGCCCGCGTCGTGCTGGTAGGTCATCATGGTCTTGTCAAAGCGCTTGGTGCCCATGACGATGGGCCTGATGGTATAGGTCATGTCGATTGCTCCGGTTGCGGCGGGACAGAGGAACCGCACGGCGCGTCCCGCCCGTGGGGGAGCCGCACGGCGCGTCCCGCCCGTGTGCGGGTATAGTAGGAACCGGCGGGGCCGTGGTCAAGACGCGGGCGGGCAATTGTCCGCCTTTTTTGGCGGTGTTTTCCCCACCCCACCCCGCGAGAACACGGCGGCAAAGGGGCGTTGCCCAGGCGGGGGGGGCGGGGCCGGTTTCCAATCCGCATAAAAGGTGATAAAGGGATTGACGAAAGGGCGGCGGGCGTTTTAGTGAAGCGCTCCCATGTGCAACGCGCCTGCGCGGCACACGGCGTCACAATGTGGGCAATTAGCTCAGGTGGATAGAGCGTTGGCCTCCGGAGCCAAAGGCCGCAGGTTCGAGTCCTGCATTGCCCACCACGAAAAAACCAACAAAACGGGCACTTCCCGAAGTGTCCGTTTTGTTTTTTGGGCCCAACATCTCACTGCGGGCACAACTGTCCCCGTACCCGCCCCTGCCTTTCGCCTGCCCCGCCAACACGGCGTTGCTCCGCAGAAAAAATTCGTCGATACGGCATGTTACCGGCAACAGCCCTTGCGGGTGGGTTCGCCGCCCGGGCTCGTTGTCACGGAGCAACATCCGTTTGTGTGGATCTCACGCTTGGTCATGCCAAGCTTGGTGAGCAAAAGGTGCGAAACAGCCACCCAGCCTGCCAAAATGACGATCACCATGATACCGGCGCCGATGCTCATGACCTTCCCCCTTTGTTTGAGTCGCTTCAATGATCCATGCAGAGAGGATGCTTAAAGCATGCCAAGGGTATTTATCTTTGATTTTAGGATATTATGCACTGAAAACAAAACGGCATGTGCAATCCGTTGCACATATCCCTGCACATCATGCACAACTTTTCAGAGGATGAATTGCACTTTTTGCTCTAATTATTCGATAGATATAACTATACCGCTTTGGAATGATACATGCCCCTTGAAAGACGCCTCCGGACGCGGCCCAAGGGAGGCATGCATGCCCCATTTATGCGAAAGCGACACCGGCGTTTTTTGAAAACGCTGGGAAAACGGCGAAAACCCCGCCGCATGTATGGGCGTTTTGGCCTGGCCAAGGCCAGGGGAGTTATTACTAACGGCTATAATGCAACACATCATATTACTTGATGTTATAAGAACGGCCACGCCAACGGCGGAGCCAGACGGCGAAGACGTCGCGGAGCGCGTCGCTCGTGTCTTTTGCGCTCCGAGTGCCATATGCCTGCGGCATATATCGGGAGAGGAAACGACACGGAAAAAGAAAAGGCCGCTTTCCAGCGGCCCTTCCAAAAGGTAAAAAGGATAGAAGCCAAAAGGTCAGTTTGTTCTGAGAAGGCGGAAGCCGAGGTCGAAGAGCGTGATCGAAGGGAGATGCCAGCGGCGAAGGGCCGATCGAACGTGCCTCGGCCCGTCGAGCCAACTGCCGCCACGGACCACGCGGGCCGAGTATCCGCCGGGGCCAGTGGGGTTGGACCGGGGGCTGGCGGCGTAGTAGCCCTCGCCGTACCAGTCCTGGCACCACTCCCACATGTTGCCCGACATGTCGTACAACCCAAGGCCATTGGGTGCCTTGCCGCCCACGGGATGAGCCTTCCCGCCACTGTTGCCGTTATACCACGCCACCCGATCCACATTCTCACCACCGGCGTAGGTCTCCGTCCTGCCGCCGCTGCGCGCCGCATACTCCCATTCCGCTTCCGTGGGCAGACGGAACCCGCCGTTCCCTCTGCCGTTCAACCTGCGAATGAACCCCTGAACATCATCCCAGGAGACATTCTCGACCGGATTGCGGTCGCCCTTGAAGTTGGAAGGCTTGTTCCCCATGACCTGCCGCCATTCGGCCTGCGTCACCTCATACTTGCCCATCCAAAACCCGTCCACACACACCTCGTGCACGGGCTTTTCATCATGGCCACCGTAGTCGCTGCCCATCTGGAAACACCCGCCCGGAACCCATACGAATTCCATGCCCGTGGTCGGATCGGTATAGGGAAAGCCTGGGAGACCAATCCCCCGGACGAGGGCTACGGTCGGGTCGTCCGGGTAGTCCCGCATGTTCAGGTAGTCGATCCGCTCCCCGATGCCTTGGGGCGTCCATTCGATGACGCCCGGATTCTGGTCCGCTTGCCCGGCCCTGGCCGTGTCCGCCCACCACATGCCCGCCACCAGGGCCAACCCCAGTGCTATATATCGCATCAACCTAGTCATGGTTTCTCTTCCTCTGTTTCGCCCGGCCACAGGGCCGCCCCCCCCATCCCGCGCCGTCCCGCGCATCAAGAATCCTTCGGCCCTCCAGAAGGCGAAGCTTCCCTTTCAAAAAACAACAAGGCTAGAATCCCATAAGGTCAGTTTGTTCTGACAAGGCGGAAGCCAGAACCGACACTATACCTAGAAAGGTCGCGAGCGGTTACCGAAAGTTCAGACGTTACGGAGAATATGGAGCCGCCACGGAACACGTGCTCACTACCACTGCTGGGGCCGGATGGATTGTTACGGGGGCTGTGCCTGTAGTAGCCCATTTCGGCCCAATCCTGGCACCACTCCTCCACGTTGCCGCTCATGTCGTACAGACCCAGGCCGTTGGGAGCCTTGCCGCCCACCGGATGCGTCTGCTCGCCGCTGTTGCTTTCATACCACGCCATGCGGTCCCAATCCTCGCTCCAGCCAGAAAAAATATTCACGCTGAAATTCGTCTCGACCTTGCCGCCGCTACGCGCCGCATACTCCCATTCCGCCTCCGTGGGCAAACGGAACGCGCCGTTCCCCTTGCCGTTCAGCCTGCGAATGAACTTCTGGGTATCATCCCAGGAGACATGCTCGACCGGATTGCGGTCGCCCTTAAACCTGGAGGGGTTGTTGCCCATGACCCTGGTCCACTCCGCCTGCGTCACCTCGTACGTACCCAACCAGAAACCATCCACGCAGACCTCATGCTCAGGCGTTTCCGAACCTCTGAAGATTCTATCGTTGCCCATCTGGAAACACCCGCCCGGCACCCATACGAACTCCATGCCCGTGATGGGCTCGGTCCAGGGATGGCCTGGTAACCCTATACGCCGACCGAGGATTGAAGCGGGATCGTTCGGGTAGTTCACTACATTCAGGTAGTCGATCCGTTTCCCAGCGCCTTGGGGCGCCCATTCGATGACGCCGCAACCCCGATCCGCGTTCCCGGCCTGTTCCGCCGCCGTCACACGTCGGGAATTGGCCGCATGCCCGACTCTGGCCGTGTCCGCCCACCACATGCCCACCACCAGGGCCAACCCCAGTGCTATATATCGCATCAATCCGGTCATGGTCTCCTTCCTCGGTTTCGCCCCGGCACTCGAAGACGACATATTCGGTTCGCGTCTCGCCGAAGTACATCCGTCCATACAGCTCTCCCCGCGCCTCGCCCCCACGCCCCGTCACGGGCCGTGGCGCGCATGTGGTGACGCCAGCATCACGACGCGGATGATCCCGAAACCTCAATACGCCACCAGCGTGCGCGTGGCCGGGCCCAGCACCTCGGGCTGCTGGCCCATGTCAAAGGATATCCTGGCCGCGCGGTCCACCTCGTTTTCCAGATAGCCGCGCAATTCGGCCACGGAAACCGCATGGTCGCCGTCCTTGTCCGCCTTGCCGGAAAGTCCTTCCAATAAATACAGCGTCATCAGGCTCATTCCGGCCTTGTCATCCATGCGCGATATCTGGTTGGCGCGGCTGGCGGCGATGAACACCGTGTCGCCTGGCAACCGCACCGAGCCGGGCTGCTTGAACACGGGCTTGCCGCGCACCAGCGCCTCGCCGCCCTTGGCCGTGCCGCTAAAGCAGGCGTCGAGGATGACCGTGACCGACGCCGCGTTGAGCGACGCAAGCTGCGCGAGCATGGTGTCGCGGGAATAGCCGGTGATGTCGGCCGTGTCCGGCCGGGCGTCCGAGGGCAGCAGCAGGGCCGCGTCGTCCACAGGCATGCCATGGCCGGAGAAGTAGACCAGCACGTCGGTTTGCCGCGCCTTCACCCGGTTGGGCAGCGTGCGGCGGAACAGGCTCTCCATTTCGCCCTTGGTCGCATCCTCGCGGAAAAGGATGTTCTCCCGCGGCACGCCCAGCCCGGCGGTCAGGAACGCGCGCACGGCCTTGGCGTCGTTGTGGGCGTAGGGAACCAGTGGAATGCCCTTGCCGTAGGAACGGTTGCCGATGACCACGGCCACCATGTCGCGGGCGGGCTTTTTGGCCGGGGCAAAGGTCCAGGCGCGTTTTTCCCGCAGTCCTTCATACTCCTTGCCCGCCTCGCCGCCCAGGGCGGCGAGTTGCTGTTCCTGCCGCTTGATCTGGGCCTCGATGCGTTGGCGCTCGGCCTCCAAAGCCTGCTGCTGCTGCGCTTCGCGGAGCTTGCGCGTATTTTCCGCCTGCTCCTGGCGCAACGCGGCCAGACGGGGGTCGTCCTGGGTGTTGAGCGCCTCCCCGAAATAGGCCTGCTCCTCCTTGAGCACCGAGGACATATCCAGCGCCGCAGCCGCCATGGGCGAAATCGTCTCGCCCTGGGCGACCGAGGCGTCGGCCACGGCGGTCATGGCCACCGGCGCAAAAACCTCGTCGGTGAACATGGCCTCGTAGGTCCGCGAGCCCAGAATCACGCGCGCCGCGCCGCGCACCAGCCGGTTCTCCTGCACCGTATAGGGCACCACGACCTTGGCCTGGGCAAACCGGTCCTTGAACTCCCGGCCCTGGTCCAGGGGCACCGAGATGGTCACCTTCTGGTCCAGCAACCCGGAACTGCTCACCAACCGGGCATGAAACCGCTCGGCCTCGGAATCATAGACCGGATCCACCACGCCGGGGTCGCCGAACACATCGCTCATGGCTTCTTGCAGATACCGGGCGCGCATGGCTGGCAGCTGCGCCATCCGTTCGGCGCGCTCCGCCCGCACCTTCTTGTTGTGCGCATCCACGGCGGCGTTGAAGCCAGCCACAGCGGCGGCATAGTCCTTCTCGATCCTGCGCAGTTGGGCTTCCCGGTCCTTGCGGGCCCGGTCCACCCTGGCCTCGAAATCGGCCTTTTTCTCGAACTCGTCCTTGACCAACTTGGGCAGCGGCGGCGGGGTGGCCTTTTGCGGTGGGGTACGCGTGAAGGAATGGCGGCTCTCGCTGGCCAACCACGTCTTCAGCTTGGCGTCGGCCAGTTTGCCCACCAGGGCAAAGGGGGCGTTCAGACGCTGGGACAAGTCCTGGAGAGGCTGGAAGCCGGGATGCCGCGCGAACGCCTCGGACACGGCCCTGGCGGCCTCCTGCACCTTGCCCGCCCGCAGCAGGGACACCGCGTTGTTGTATCCGGCCACGGGGCTGCCCGGACACGCCGCCCATATCTTGTCCCATCGGGGAGATGTTTCGCTGAAATCAGATGCCGCCAGCGCTTCGTCACGGCAGACGGTCGAGGCGGGCGGCGCGGGTGCCTTTTCCGAGGCGGGCGGCGCGGGTGCCTTTTCCGGGGCGGGCGGCGCGGGTGCCTTTTCCGCGCCGGAAGAAGCCTTGGCCGCCGTCTGCTCCGGCTGGTCATGGCGCAACAGCGTCCCTATGTCCTGCACCCATGGTTTCGCCTGGCACCCGCATGCCAACAGGCACGCGGCCAGGATGAACAGTCGTTTCCGCATGGCGTCTCCTTTGCGCGACAAAATGATTACGGCCCGGACCGCCTTGGCGATCCAGGGTTGCCCGGCACTTTTTCCTCGAACACCTCATACGGCAGCATCACGTCCTCGCACTGGGAGGCGAGGGAGGCGTAGCGGGCGAAAAAAACGGCCAGGGGAAGCGGCTCGCCCGGCACAAAGACGTCGGCCCAGGCAAAGGGCGCATCCCGTGGCGCGACCGCCACCAGGATGGCTTCGGTATCCCGGCTGTCGCCGGGCAAAGGCGCGAGCGTGAGCGAACCGCCGTCCCTGGGGGGAAGGACGAGGGGGATCCCCCGGCCCACGGCGAGCACGGGCACGTCCGTGTCGGGATAGAGCATCACCACCCTGTCGTCGGCCATGAGATTGAACACGGCCGCCCGAGAGGGGGCGGCGGTTTCCATGTGGATGGTCATGGGCTCCGTGCGGGCCCGAAAGATCGCCTGGTTCAGCCGCGCCGACAGGCCCAGCAGGGGCCGCCCTTGCGGGATGCGGACCGTGGCGTCGAGGCGCACCCGGTACGCGACCACGGGCGGACGGGAAGGATCGGGCTGATACTGCTCCACAGGCAGCCAGGTGGCGGATTCCTCCACGATGCAGCCCTGCGAGAGCGTCCTGATGAAATCACCGGCAAGACGGCCTTCCGTCACAAGGGTCGCGGCCTCCACCCGCACGCCCACGGCCTTTTCCACAGCCAGGGCGCGCGCCTGCCGCAGAGCCAACCCCTGGGCCTGGCGGTCGGTGAACCCCGCCACGGCGCACCGGCCCTCCACGGAGACACGCCGGTCCTCGTCGGCACGGGCATGCCCGGCCAGAACAAGGCACGCGAGCATCCCCACGATACACAACACGCCGCCGCGTCTCATCACACGTGAAATCCCCCTGCTCGCCTGCCCATCGATTGGCCTCTTTTCCGTCGTCATATACAACCGAACAATAAAGGTGAAGAGGAAAAACGTGTGGAATAACGCATAGAATGCGCCGCGTGGCGCTGTCGCCAGTCCTATCGCCCGCCAGGGGCCGTCATCTTTCCGGTCCGGCCACTGCATGGCAGCATGACGCGCCCCCCGGGAAAAAGCGAGGGAATACGCGCGGGTTATTTTCCTACACACGAGCGGGGGGCGAAGGGGACTCGGTATGCCGGACCATGTGGCGGCGAAACCAGCGTGGGAGGTCTGGCTGATTGCGCCGCCCTGGGGGTGCGGGGCAGAGGGCGGTCAGGCCAAAAGGCGGTCAGGCCGATGAGGACGACGGATCCGCATATTGTTCAAGCACGCGGAGCAGATCCAGTTTGCGCACCGGCTTGGAGAGATAGCCGGTGCAGCCCGCCGCAAGGCAGCGTTCCTTGTCCTGGGGCTTGGCGTGGCCGGTCAAGGCGATGATGGGCACGGTGCGCCCTGGCGCACCACTCCCCCGGATAGCCTTCGTGGCCTCAAAACCATTCATGACGGGCATTTCTATGTCCATCAGCACGATATCGAACGAACCGTCCGCAAATGTGCGCACGCCATCCTGCCCGTTTTCCGCACACTCAAGGGCAAAACGGGAATGCCGCAGATAATGGCTGACAACGGTGCGCAGGGACTTGGTGTCCTCCACAAGCAAGACCTTAACCGCCGCGCTGCTGTGTGGCACGGCCCCATTATCCACATCAGCCATGGACCCGAACGCGATATCGTACTCCGGGACGTCCAGGATGACCGTAAAATAAAAGGTGCTGCCCAACCCCTCTTCGCTTTTCACAGAGATGGCTCCACCCATCATCTCCACAAAGGCCTTGCTGATGGCCAGGCCCAGCCCCGTGCCCCCAAAAGAACGGGTTATGGACGCATCCGCCTGGCAAAAGGTCTCGAACATTCTGTTCATGTTGGCGGGGGCGATGCCAATGCCCGTATCGCTGACGGCAAAGGAGACCTCGGCGGTCGTGCGGGTGCATTTCACCGCATCCACAACAAGCGCGACGCTCCCCTCGTTGGTGAATTTGATGGCGTTGCCAAGCAGATTCAGCAGCACCTGCCGCAGCCGCGTCGGGTCGCCGATCAGATTCGCCGGCACATCCGGCGCAATGGCATAGGAGAAGCGAAGATGCTTCTCGTCCGCCCTCAACACGAACAATTCGGCGGTCTCGACAACCAGCTTCCGGAGATCAAAGGCTGTCCTTTCCAATTCAAGCTTGCCAGCCTCTATCTTGGAGATGTCGAGAATGTCGTTAATCAGAACGAGGAGCGATTCACTCGACATTTTGAGCAGTTGGACAAGCTCGGACTGCTCCTTGTCCAGCGTCGTCTCGGCCAGCACCTCCGTGGCGCCGACGACCGCGTTCATGGGGGTTCGCAACTCGTGGCTCATGCATGCCAAAAACAGGCTTTTCGCCCTGCTGGCGGACAGGGCCGCTTCCCGCTCCACCTCGGCCTTTTCCTTGAGCTTGCGCGCCGTGATGTCCGTGGCCAACCCCTCCAGATACCAATGGCCGTTCCCATCCGAAATCCGTTGGCAGGACGTGGACAAAAACCGCAAGGAGCCGTCGGGCAGCCTGGCTTCGAACTCGAACTCTCGAACCCTGCCGTACTCCTCCAACTGGTAGAAAAATTCCGCCCTGCGCTCCGGGGAGACGTAGAGCTGTCCGACAATGTCGTTGCCCCTATCCAGCATGTCTTCCGGCGACGCATACCCGCACAGCCGCGCCATGGCTGGATTGACGCGAAGATAGCGCCCGTCAAGCGTGCAGCGGTAGATGCCCTCCATGGCCTCTTCAAAGATGCTCCGGTACATGCCCTCGGCCTGGCGCAGGGCGTCCAGCGCCTGATGCCGCTGGAGCACAATGGCGTACAGGGCGGACAGGCGTTCCATGACCGACCTGTCCCATTCGGAGTAGGGGCGGCTGGCCTCGGCCACCCCGATGCTCCCCAACAGCTTTTCGCCCAGCCGGGAAGGGGAACAGACAAAGCGGGAGAGGAGCCCCGCCGCACCGCCCTCTTCCGCTGGGGGCTCTTCCCGCAGAATCGTGCGATCGGCCGTGAGCGTCGCGCCCCACAGGCACAGGAAGGCATCGGACACGGGCTTTGCCTGATAGGACACGTGGCATGCATTCTCTCCCGTGCACAGGGCAGGGCATATGAACTTGCCGGAGTCGGGGGAGAAATAGCCCGCGTAGCCCTGTGGACTCCCTGTGAGCGCGCGGGCGTGGTCGAGCATCAGGCTGGTTATTTCCACGATGGTGGGCAGGGTGATGGCCGCCTTGGAAAGCTCGGCGATGGAGGCGTTCACGTGCGCATCGGCTTCCAGCCTGCGCTGCGCCTTGTCCAGGTCGCCCAGCATCCAGCGGAACGAGTCGTGGAGCACCCCCACTTCATCCCGGCTCGAAATGGCCACGTCAAGCGTCAGGTTGTCCGGCGCTATTTGTTGGACCGCCTCCACAAGCTTGTTGATGGGCTTGGAAATGGAACGGGAAAAAAACAAGGCGAACGTGCTGCCGATGCCCAACAGGCCAAGAGCCCACATCATTTGCCGCCTGAAAAGCGTGCGGGTCGCGTCCGTTACCGGCTCAAGGGAAAGGCCGAGTATGATATGCCAATTCTTGTTGCCAATGACCACCGGCTTGGTCAGCACCATGCCGGTGACGCCATGTTTCGACGAAAAATAATTATCCACCAGGCGCGGCACCGTGGTGAGCAGCGAGGTGTCGATCAACTCGCCCTGGTAGGAGTCGTCGCTGGCAAGGTAGACTTCGCCGTTGTCCTTGACGACCAGGGCGTACAAAAGTTGCTTGTCCATGAACCGCACGGTTTCATTCAGCATCTCGTCAACATATATCCAGTTCAAGGACCAGAAGGCGCTTTGCACGCTTGCGGCTATGAACTCGGAAACATGCTCGGCCGTGGAGATGGTGTTGCGCTTGAGCTGTTCGGATTCCGTACGGATGGCGTAATACGTCCACAGGCAGACGATGGCGAACGTTGCGGCGACCGTGGCAAGGAGCGCCTTGCCAAAAATGCTCCGGCTGAATGAGACGGCCTTCATTACGAACTACAGTCTTTCGGGCGTGCCGGGGGTGAGTACGAGCGTGCGTGTTGCGGGATGAAGCGTCCTGACCTTGTCCACGAATCCGTCAGCGGACTGAGCCAACACGGGGAACGTGGCGTAATGCGCCGGAATCACGACCTTGGGGGCAATCATGGCCACGGCATGGGCCGCTTCATCCGGCCCCATGGTGAACACGCCGCCAATGGGCAGGATGGCCACCTCCGGCTTGTAATAGTCGTGGATGATATCCTTCATGTCGCCGAAAAGGGCTGTGTCGCCCGCATGGTAGAGAACCATGCCGTTTTCGAAGGCAAAGATGTAGCCCACCGGGTCGCCCACGTACTTGTTGGTGCCCTGGAACCCCGTCAGCTGCGCCCCGGACGAATGGTCCGCGGCCACCATGGCGATGCGGATGCCGTCAAAGCTGGCCCAACTCCCCTTGTTGCCCAGGGTGAAGGTCTGGGTGTCCGCCTCGGGAATCTCCGACTTGATGAAAAAACTCAACTCCCACGGGGCGATCACCTTGGGATTGTAGTCGCTGATAATGGCCTTGGCGTCAGGCAGCATGAAGTGGTCGACATGCCCATGGGTCCACAACACCAGATCGATCGATCCAAAGGACTTCCGCTTCCTGTACTTTCCGGGGCAGCTGGGGTTGGTGCTGATCCATGGGTCTATGAGTATGCGTTTCCCCTGTGCGGACGTGAACAAAAAACTGCCGTGGCCCAGCCACTCGATCTCCAAGCCCGTGCCCGCGACCGTGCCCCCAGCCGTGCCCGCGCCAGCATCCGCACGTGTGGCGGCGGCAAGCGAGACACCCTTGTCGCCAAGCAAGGCGGACCCCACGACAGCGCCTGCGGCCCTGACCAAAAAAGCCCGCCGGGAAACTCTTTTCTTCATCCCCACCCCCTTTCCGCATGCATGCCCAAAGACAACCCGCCGCACGCATTTGCCAACCGTTTGTCCACAAACGAATACGTTAACATTATTAGATACACAAGGTCGCAGAGGTGAGGATTCGACGGGGTCGCGCAGGGATTCGGCTGGGTCACATATGGATTTATCCCGCCCTTCATGCTATATACAAACAAGAGAAAATACTTACTGCGGCGTGGCATTGAACATCGGCTCAAAAAGGTATTGAAGAAATATATCACACTATAACCGTCTTCACGCATGGCGCGACGCACCCTTGCGGCATGGACGTTGCGCCTCGCGGGGCCGACGCTTTTGCCATGGCGACGGTCCAGCCCCGCGAGGCGCGATACGGAACGATGCGCTGATGAAACACATACCCTGCCTGCTGGCCGCCGCATGCACTCTGCTCCTGCTGTTCGCGTTCCTCGGCGGCATCGCATGTGCCGAAAACCGTGTGGACATGAGCAATGCGACGCCCTCCACCGAGGCGTTGATCCGTGCGCTCACCCCCCCGGCCCAGCCGGAAACCGGCACGCCCGCCACCACGCCACGCACACGCGGCATCCCTCCCGCTGGCGGCACGCGCGGTTTTTCCGTCACCGGCACGCCAACGGTCCCCGCGACCGGCACACCTCCCACGCCCACGGTGACCGGTACGGCAGTTCAGGCCGACACCGCCCCCGCCCGCCCCACGGTGGCGCTCAAGGTCGAGTTCGCCTACGACTCCGACGCGCTCACCCCCCAGGCCGTGGCCGTGCTGGAGGCCTTGGGCGCGGCGCTGACGTCCAAGGCGCTCAGCGCCTACCGCTTCCGCATCGAGGGGCATACCGACGCCGTGGGCGGGGCGGCGTACAACCTGGATCTTTCGCGACGCCGGGCCGCAGCCGTGGCGCGCCATCTGGCCGCCACATACGCCATGCCTCCCGCACGCATGGAGGTGGTCGGCATGGGCGAGGAACAACCGCTCCCCGGCATGCCGCCGGAGGACGGACGCAACCGGCGCGTGGAGGTCATCAACCTCGGCAACGGCCCGTGATCCGAAGGATCGGACGCCGCGTCGCCGCGCGGTGCGTCCGCATCGGTGAGGGGCGTTATTTCCATCAACCTGGCATGACACCCATGGAGTCCGCGACATGCGCCGACCATTTTCCCTCCTAAGCGCCCTGCTGCTTCTGCTGCCGCTTCTGGGCCCGCCTGACGCCGCCCTTGCCGAAAACCGCGCCCTTATCGTGGGTATCGGCAAATACGCCATCCCGTCCGCCAATCTCCCGGGCATTGAAAAAGACATCCGCATGATGCGCGATGTGGCGACCATGCTCGGCTACAAACCCGAGCAGATCATGGTGTTGCAGGACGACAAGGCCACCCTGGCCGGGTTGCGCCAGACCATCACCCAATGGCTGGTGGACGGCGTGACGCCCGACGACCAGGTGCTGTTCTACTTCAGCGGCCACGGCTCGCAGGTTGCCGACGACAACGGCGACGAGGCCGACCAGGCCGACGAGGTGCTGGTGACCCATGACGTGCGCCACGAAAAGGGAACGCTGACCCACGTGTACCGGGATGACGATTTCGGCGCGCTGCTCGCCTCCATCCCCGCCAAGCGGGCCTATGTCCTCATCGACGCCTGCCACTCCGGCACGGCCACGCGCGGCGTGGGCGGCAAGACCTTTCCCAAATTCCTGTCCTACCCCGGCATGCCGCGCGGCAAGACGCGGGGGTTCACCGAGGGCGTGCGCAAGGGCGTGGCGCCGCCTGCCACGCATGTGGCGCTGTGCGCGGCCCAGGACGACCAGCAGGCCCAGGCCTCCGACCAGGGCAGTTTCTTCACCCTGGGGGTTCTCGAAGCGGTGAAGCGTGCCGCAAACACGGGCGAGCCCATCACCATGCGCGAGCTGCTTGCGGAAACGACGCAATACATCGACACCTCCCTCGACAACCCATCCATAGCCTTCCGCCCCGTGTTGTCCGGAGCGAGCACGCTGATGACCAGCAACCTGTTCGTGAGCAAGGGCGAGGGGCAAAAGCCCGCGCAGCTTGAAAAGGGATGGTGGGAAAAGCTGGAGGAGTTGGCGGACGGCGCGTCCTACGCCATCCCGGTCAGGGCCAACAAGTATCTGTTCAAGATCGGCGATGCGCTTTCGGTCACCTGCCGCATCAGAAAGGCGGGATACCTCAACATCGTGAACATCAGCCCTGGGGAAAGCACGCCCACGGTGCTGTTCCCCAACACATTCCATCCGGACAACCGCGTCCAGGCCGGCCAGACCGTTTCCATCCCGGACCGGGGCGACCGGTTCGCGCTCAAGGCCACACCGCCCGTGGGCAAATCCCTGATCGTGGCCCTGCACACGGATTATCCGCTCAATTTCCACCAGGACGGGTATGGAGACGGGTTGTTCAGAGACCTTTCCGTCACCTCCACCCGAGGATTTGCGGTCATCGAACAGGCGCCGACCCCGACCAAGCCGCCCGTGGCGGCCACGCAGCCGGAACAACCCCCCGCCCCACGGGCCTACGGGGCCGGTTCCTTCGTTGTCCGCATAGAACCATGACGCCCCTCGCCGCGCCAAGCGGCGGCAACACATCAAGGAGGATGCCGTGAACATGCAAACCAAAGCCTGCCGCGCCGGATGCCGACTGGCGTGGGTGTGCTGCTGTCTGGCGCTGCTCGCGTCGCTGGCGGGTTGCGCCACGAACGGCGCGAACCAGTTGCAGACCAAGGAAGCCGCGTCCGAGGTCTCCTTTTTCGATTCCTTCAGTTTCGACCGGCAACTGTCAAACTCCCTCCGGGCGGGATTTCCCCAAGTCTCCGTGGTGTTCCCGGCCACCATCACCATCAACTCCATCCCTCCCCGGCTGGAAAAATGGCTGTCCGTGGTGGAACAGGGCGGCGGCAAGGTGACCCTGGTGCCGGTGCGCGACGGCGAAAAGGGCATCCTGTCCGAAGTGCTTTCCCTTTTCGTCAAGGTCATTGACTACATAAAGGAAAAGGCTATCTACAGTCCGGCAACGGGCTACGACCTGGAACTGCATTACAAGCAGGGGTCCGGCATCGTGCTCCAGGCCTTGTTCATCCAAAAGGCCAAGAAGGAGGATGTGAAGCCATGACCCCCCTCCACACGCTGTTCCGGCTGGCCGTGTACGCCCTGGCCGTCGCCGCCCTCTGCGGCTGCGCCGGGCGCGGCGCGGGAGCCGTGCTGTTCTCCCCGGAGGACGCCCAGGCGCTCCGGCTCGACCAGCAGGAATGGGACGCGGCGGGAATGACGGCGAAAGCCCTGAATCTCAGCCCAGGACCGGGCATCCGGGTCGTTGTCCCGGATGTGGTGGAGACCGAGTCCGGCCCGATAGTGGCGGTGCCGCCCGTGGCCACCATTCTGGTGGAATTTCTCGAAAACACGGCGCCCGTGGACATGGCGACGCTGGACATCGTGGCGCGCAAGGGCTGGTTTTCCAGATCGCTGACCGCCAAGCTCGCGCCCTATGTCGAGGGAACCCGCCTCCAGGCGCGCAACCTGCGCATCCCGACCGGGCAATACAAGCTGGAGATGCGCATCAAGGACATCGCGGGGCATGCCACGGAGCAAACCTTCCGGTTTGAAGTGAACGACTAGGCGCCCTGCCCGTGCCCAACACACGCCCATGAAGAAATTCCTGCCCTCGCTGCTCATCGTCACCGCCCTTGCCATGGCGGCGACGGTGGCGGTGCGCCATGCCGTGGGGTTTGCCCTGCCCGACCGCTGCTACGGCGACCTGTGGCACCAGTTGGCCGGGCAACGGGCCGCCGCCACGCACGCGGCCATCGTGTCCATTGGCGACCAGGACATCGCCCGGTACCAGAACGACCCCCTGGTGTTCTGGGGGCCGCACTTTGCCCAGGCCATAGCCGCCCTGCGCCAGGCAGGGGTTTCCGGCATCGGCATCGACGTGCTCTTCACCATCAATGCCGGGGCGTGGCTGCGCAAGCTGGACATTCCCCAGGGCGATGCGAGCCGCACCTTCGACATCGCCATGCGCGAGCAGCTCGCCTCGGGCGCCGTGGTGCTGGCGGGCCTTGTGGTGGCCGGGGAGGATGGCCAGCCATCGGTGCTGCGGCCAACCCCCGACTATCTCTACGCCCTGCCGGGCCAGCAGCGGGACGTGGGCCTGACCAACCTGCACACCGACCCTGACGGCGTGGTGCGCCGGTTCATGCCCGCGTACTGGAACGACCGGGGCGAACGGCTGGGCATCGCCTTTCCCATGCTCCTGGCCCTGCGGGCCAAGGGCTCCGGCGTGGCCGACGGCATGTGGCCCATTGGGGCCGAGACGCTCTCCTCCCGGCAATTTCCCATCACGCTGGGCTATCTTGGCCCGCCGGGCACGGTGCCCCGCGTCCCGTTCGCCAGCCTGCTGGCCCCGGACGCGGCCAACGACCCCGCCGTGCGCGGCCTGGCGGGCAAAATCGTCATCATCGCCGTGGAACCCTCGGGCATGCAGGACGTCCACCTGACGCCGTATTCGACCGGCCTGGGCAAGCCCGCCGCCACGCTGATGAAGGGCGCGGAGGTGCAGGCCACCATCATCGAGACCATTCTGACCGGCCACCGCCCCCTGCCCTGCCCGGCGTGGAGCGAAACGGCCCTTGTTCTTGCCTGCGTGGTGGGCATGGCCGCCATCGTCCTGACCACCTCCCTGTCCAGGGCGGGGGGCATCGCCCTGGGGCTGTGCGCCGGTTGCGCGGCCGTTTCCTATGCGTTCTTCCTCTGGGGCAACCTGATGCTGCCCCCGGCCCAGGCCCAGGCCGGCGTCCTGGCCGCCTTCCTGGGCGGGCTGTGCAAGCGCCTGTCCGGCGAAGAGCGCCGCCGCGTCTGGCTGCAACAGACATTCGGCAAATACGTGGCCAAGGACGTGGTGGACCAACTGCTCGCCGGACGGTGCGCGCCCGACCTGGGCGGCGAGCTGCGCGACGCCACGATCCTGTTCAGCGACATCCGGAATTTCACGACCATCTCGGAACAGCTCGCGCCCCAGGAGGTCATGGAGATGCTCAATGCCTACTTCGACCGGGCCTGCGAGCGGATCATGGCCAGGGGGGGCGCGGTGGACAAGTTCATCGGCGACGCGGTGATGGCCGTTTTCGGGTCGCCCTGCCCCAACCCGGACCATGCCCGCCAGGCCGTGGCCGCCGCCCTGGACCTCGCGGCCGAGGCGCAGGCGTTCGGCGCATGGATGACCGACCGCTTCGGGGACAAAAACCTGCCTCCGTTCGCCGTCGGTGTCGGCCTGCACAGCGGCAACGTGATGGTGGGCAACGTGGGCGCGCACAACCGGCTGGAATTCACGGCCCTGGGCGACACAGTCAACCTGGCCTCGCGGCTGGAAGGGGCGACCAAGCCGCTGGGCTGGCGCATCGCCGCCAGCCGGGCCACGGTGGATGCCGCCGGAGCGGATGTCGCCACGGGCAGGAGCGAGACCATTACGGTCAAGGGAAGGCGGGAGCCTGTGGAAGCGGTGGAGATCGTGGGCATCAAGGAGAAAAAGACATGAGATACGGAACAACGGTTCTTGCGAGTATCCTGCTGCTTGGCATGTGCGCGGCGTTTTGCCCCGGCCCGGTCCTGGGCGGAAACGCCCCGGTGGGCCTGATAAGCAAGGTGCGGGGGCAGGTGTCCTATTCGCCCGCCGACACCGGCACCCCTGCCCCGGTGCAGGATTTCATGCAGATGTACGACGGCGACGCCCTGGCGCTCGGCGCGGACGGGCAATGCCAGATCGTGTTCTTCAAGAGCGGCTTCCAGGAGACGTGGCACGGGCCGGTGGCGCTGCGCCTGACGGAGGGCAGCAGCAACGTGACCTCCGGCTCGGCGGGGGAGAACGAAACGACCATGCTCCCGCCCGAGATGACCCAGGCCGTGGGCGAGGCGGGCATCCCGCTGCATCGCGCGGAAATGGAGCGTTTTGGCATGACGGTGGTGCGGGGCATGAATCCACACGACGGCAAGCCTGCGGCCCAGACGCCGGAGGACAAGGCCGCCATCGACGACGCCGAGGAGATGTACACCCGCCTTCAGGCGCGGACCGGCCCCGACGACGTCATGCCCGAGCTGTACCTCATCGGCGTACTGCTCAAGCATGGCGGCGGCGACAGGGCGGCGGAAATCGCGGCCAAGGCCATGGACAAGCGCCCCGACAGCCCATGGTTGCGCCAATTCGCGGCCTCGCTGGAACAGCGCCGCTGACGCGGCGACGCGGCATCGACGAGACCACTCCGCCGCGCCCGAACGCGGAGCATGGAATCAACAGACGGGGCCGCCGCGCCGTTGCGGCGGCCCTGCCAATCGTCCCTGGCAAGGGGTACGGGCGGACACGTCCCACCATCCGGATCCCGCCCCTGAAAGCCCCCTGTTCCTTCGGGAAAAAAGACGTTACCCCAGCGTATTCCCCCTCGCCGTCCATGTTAGGCCATTGCGTGAAAACGTCATCAATTGGCCTGTCCTGTCAACTGGAACGCCGCCCAGTAATAGGGGTGTGGCGCACGTGCCCGCAGCGCCAGTTGCGCCTGGCGCAGCGCTTCCGCCGTGGGCATCTCCCGCAGATTCTTGTAGAACTCCGTCATCAGAAAGGCGGTTTCCGCATCCGCCACCTGCCACAGGGTCGTGACCAGCGCGTTGGCCCCGGCATACAGGAATCCCCGCGTGAGTCCGATCACGTCGTCGCCCGCCGCGGTCGTGCCCAGGCCGGTGCTGCACGCCGAAAGGGTGACAAGGTCGGCGTTCAGCCGCAGGTCGTACAGCTCGCCGGCGGTCAGATAGCCGTCGTTGTCCTTGTCCGGGGCAAGGAGCACGCGCGATTGCAGCGGGTCATCCGGCATGAACTGCCCGTGGGCGGCGATGTGGATCATGGAGAACAGCCCGCCGGTCTCCTTCATGTGGGTTTCCGAGGCGGCTTCCCGCAGCAGCACGGTGGCCTCGGGCCGGTTGGCCTTGATGGCCATGGCCTCGTCCCCCGCGCCGGGCAGGTCATACTGGGGGTTGCCGAGATCGGGATTGCCGAGCACGAGCATCTGCTGCCCCGCCTCCCCGGATTTGCGCAGAAAGCGGAGCACGCTGGCGCTGGGCAGCGTGCGGACGGGCATGCGCGCCAACAGCGGCTCACCATGGGAAAGCACGCCAAAGGGCAGATAGTGCAGCAACCCGTGCGGGACAACGGTGAGCAGACTGGCGGACGCGAGTTGAGGCTCCATGGGCGCCACAAGCCGGGCATAAAGCGCCTCGGCCAGCTGAGCGGGATTGCCGCCGGGATCCTGCAACGCGGCGCGCAGGGCGCGCACGTCCGCGTCCAATCCGGCGGCGTCCAGGGTGGCGGCGGCTATGGACGTGCGGTCCACGGCAAAGACGTACAGCACATCGCCGTGGGCGTAGTATTCCAGAACCACCTCGCCGGGGGCGAGCATGCCCTGGATGGCGTCGAGGCGTTCGGCGCTGACCGTGACGAGCGAGGCCAGTTCCGGCGCCTGCGTCCTCAGGGACTGGAGTTCGGCATGCAGGACGCTGCGCTGCCGCTCGCGGCCCTCGACGGTGCGCCGCTCGTCTATCTGCTCGTAGGCGACCTCCAGGCTGGCGAGTTGCCGCAACGTGGCGTCGATCTGTTCAGTCGAAAGCGCCTGCGTGGCAAAGGTTGTGCGCTGGGCCAGCAGGTCCACCAGCGCGCGCGACTTGCCGCGTTCCACATAGGCCAGCGCCTCGGCGAACTTGCCCTGGGACACCAGCGCCCCGATGAGCCGGGCGTACACGGCCTGCTTGTCGCTGACAAAGCCGATCTTGGACGCCTCGGACCCGATGGACGCCCGCTGCACCTCGATCACCTCCACGGCCTTGGAATAAAAGCCCACGGCCTCGACAACCGCGCCCTCCTTTTCCGCTATCCTCCCACGGTCGTAGAGGATATTCCAATAGATCGTGCCGCTGGACGCGATCTGTTCCATGGCGAGCAGCTTGTCGTACTCCTTCTTGGCCTCCTGGATGCGCCCGACCTCGAACAGCGCCCGGCATTTGACGAAGGTGGGCGGCAGGTCGATGACGAGGAACATGCTGGGCGGCGCGCCCGCCGCAACGGCGCTGATGGCCTTGGCGAATTCCCAGAACGGATAGGTGTTCGACATGGCCTCGACCGCATCCTGGTAGCGGTGCAGCGCCAGGCTTATGCGGGCCACCGCCGCGTCGCGCGGCTTCTGGGCCACATTGTAGGGATAGCCAAGGTATATCTCGCGCAGATTCTTGAGTATCTTGTCCGCATTCGCCTCGTCGCCCCGCAGGGCGTAGGCAAGGCCCAGCAACCCCCACCCCTCCACGGTCTTGGCGGTTGCCTGGAGCCCGCCCTCTTCTTCGGTGATGCGCAACGCGGTCTGCGCGCTTTCAATGGCCTTGGGATAGTCGTTGGTCTCGATGTATGCCTCGCTGCTGAGCAGGTAGGGCAACTCGCGGTAGGCAAAGCCGAAGTAGGCGTCGTCGCCAGCGGCGATGCGCGCCTGCATGCCGTCGATACAGCGGAAGAACTTGTCGAACTCCTTCAATTTTTGCAGGGACCAGCACAGACTCATGTAATCCCGGAAGGACATGTTGGGGTTGGCCTTCCATTCCGGCTCCAACACATCGCGCGCCTCGGCGTATTGGGTCTTGGAAAGCAGTACCTCGCCCCTGGTCATGAGGAGTTGCGCGCATCCCGAGGACAGCGCAACCACCACAGCCAGCACCATACCCATGTACCGTTGAGATGCCTTGTTCATGGCTTCCTCCCAACTGTTTCGGGGCTCTCCCCCTTCAGATATCGTGGTCAGGCATTCAGGTGTCTGTTCGTGAACGGTTTTTTTGAAATTTGGGACTACACTACCACACAATAGGCCTTTGCGCGAGGGGGGCGCGGCAAACGGCGCGTCGTGGATACCAAGGGAAATGATTGGAGAACGCTGCGCGAGACCACACGACAGTCAGCTAACATCCCGTCTTTCAAGAAAATAAAAAGCCACGCCTTTTTCCGTACCCTGTGGGACCGTACACGCGCGTAGCCGCACACGCACGGCCTACGCGCGAGACGGGGCGTGCGCCAAACAATCGGGCTGCCGCCGTCCGGTCCGCATCGGGACGAAACGTCAAATCCAACGTCAAGGGCATCCTGACCGCACCGCACGCAAGGAGTCCGTTGCACGGAGCGGCCACGGTATCCAAAGACACGCGCGCGCCTGGCATGCCCGGTTTATATGAAAAATCTATTGACATTCCGGGCTGCTTCTCCGTAACGATTTTGGTAATATCGGGCTGAAACAGATTAATAGATCAAGAAGTGGATGGCACAATTGCCTTTATACTATCCTGCAGCGTGCAAGGAGTTCGCTTCCTTGCCCGATGACAACGCGCGCTCCTGCGCCGCACATGCCACGCGCCGCCGCCGCGTTGCGCCGTTGCGGCGGCCCGCACATGCCCCTGGCGCGCCCGTGCCGCCGGGGCGTTGCGCAGGATGCCTTGCTCGCCGCCGCCCCCCCCATGGAGGCCTGGCGTGACCATGCCCTTGCTCATGGGGGCTATCGCCTTGTGCGCCGTTTCCGGCTTTCCCGGCCTGCTTGTCCGGCGCGGCGCGCGCGGCGGCGAACTGGCGGCCTGCCTGTTGCTGCTGGCGGGCTGCGCCTCAGGGGTGGCCGGTGTCTGCGCCGGGCTGGCCCACGGGGGCGAGGCGGTGTTCGACGCGGCATGGTCCGTGCCCGGCGGGGCGCTCGCCCTGCGCTTCGATCCCATTGCCGCCGTGTTTCTCCTGCCCCTGTTTCTGGTGGCCGGAGCGGGCGCCGTCTACGGGCTGCGCTATTGGCCCCACCGCGAACACCCGGCCAACGGCCGCAAGCTGCGCCTGTTCTACGGCCTGATCGCCGGTGCCCTGGCGCTCGTGTTCCTGGCCCGCAACGGCATCCTGTTCCTCACCGCCTGGGAAGCCATGGCCCTGTCCGGCTTCTTCCTCATCACCACCGAGGACCACCGCAAGGACGCCCGCCGCGCCGGATTCATCTACATCATCGCCACGCACACCGGCACGCTCACGCTCTTTGCCCTGTTCGCCCTGCTGGAGCGCCAATGCGGCTCCTTCCTCCTTCCCGCCGCCGGATCGCTGGCCATGGACGGAGCCACGGCCCTGTTTGCCCTCGGCCTGTTCGGTTTCGGCCTCAAGGCCGGCCTCATGCCCCTGCACGTGTGGCTGCCCGGCGCGCACGCCGCCGCGCCCAGCCATGCCTCGGCCATCCTGTCCGGCGTGATGATCAAAAGCGGCGTGTACGGCATGGTGCGCCTTGTCTCGCTGTTCGCACACCTGCCCCCCTGGTGGGGATGGACCGTGCTGGGCCTGGGCATGGTTTCCGGGGTCATGGGCGTGGCGCTCGCCCTGGCGCAACACAACATCAAGCGGCTGCTCGCCTACCATAGCGTGGAAAACATCGGCATCATCTTCATGGGCCTGGGCCTGGCCATGCTGGGCCGCAGCCACGCCATGCCCGCCCTGGCCGCGCTGGGGCTGGCCGGTTGCCTGCTGCACGTCGTCAACCACGGCCTGTTCAAATCGCTGCTGTTTCTCAGCGCGGGTTCCGTCATCCATGCCACGGGCACCCAGGATATCGACAGCCTGGGCGGCCTGCTCAAGCGCCAACGCTGGACAGGGCTGCTCTTTCTCGGCGGCGCGGTGGCCATCTGCGGCCTGCCGCCCTTCAACGGATTCGTGAGCGAATGGTTCATCTATCTGGGGGCGTTCCGGCCCCTGCGGCACACCGCGTCCGGGCTCCACCTGGCCGCGTTCGCCGCCCCGGTGCTGGCGCTCATCGGCGGGCTGGCGCTGGCGTGTTTCGTCAAGGTCTTCGGCATCGTCTTTTTGGGCCATGCGCGCAGCCACCACGCCCACGCGGCCCACGAGGCTCCGGCGGCCATGCTCGGCCCCATGGCCGTGCTGCTGGCGGCCTGCGCCTTCATAGGCCTGCTGCCCACCGCCGTCGCCCCGCTGCTGCAAGCCGCGGTCACGGCCTGGGGCGTCGTGCCGCCCGACGCGGACCCCGCCCCCCTGCTCGCGGCCTCCCTCGCGCCCCTGGGCTGGATCAGCGCGTTCGGCTGGACAACGCTGTGCCTGGCCTGCGTCCTGGGCCTGTGGCTGCGGCGGCGCATCGGGCCCACGCCCCCGCTCCAGGACACCTGGGGCTGCGGCTACACCCTGCCTTCGCCGCGCATGCAGTACACGGCCAGCTCCTTTGCCGACTCCCTGGTGCGCCTGTTCCGGCTGGGGCTGTTCACGCGCCGCCA
The DNA here is from genome assembly GCA_050251715.1 of Desulfovibrionaceae bacterium. Classification (GTDB taxonomy): domain Bacteria; phylum Desulfobacterota; class Desulfovibrionia; order Desulfovibrionales; family Desulfovibrionaceae; genus JBFWMG01. Next base: position 57,640 of record JBFWMG010000010.1, read on the forward strand.
CGGCGGCCCGGACGCCTCCCTCTTTCCCCGGATGGCCGGGTTCGCCACCCACACGCCCGATGCGGCGCTTGACCTGGCGTTCACGCCCGCCTTTCGCGGCGCGGCGCTCGTCTTTCGCCGGGTGCGCGCCTACGTGCAAAACGGCGTGGCGGCCTCCTACCTCCTGTACATCGTGCTGACCGTCATCGTCCTGTTGACGCTGTGCAAGGTGGGGTAGCCCGATGGACACAACCGCACGCGTCCTTGTCCACCTCTTCCTGCTCCTGGCCTTTGCCCCGCTGCTGCAAGGCGTCATCGTCAAGACCAAGGCCTTTTTCGCCGGACGCCTGGGCGCGCCGCTGCTGCAACCGTATTACGACCTGGCCAAGCTGTGGCGGAAGGGATGCGTGTTCAGCCGCGCCACAAGCTGGATATTCCACGCCGGGCCCGTGGCCGGGCTGGCCATCCCCCCGCTGGCCTGCCTGCTGCTGCCCTTTGGCCGCCTGCCCGCCCCCATCTCCTTTGAAGGCGACATGATCCTGTTCCTCTACCTCTTCGGCCTGTCACGCTTCCTTGTCGTGGCCGCCGCCCTGGACACGGGATCGAGCTTCGAAGGCATGGGCGGGGCGCGGGAGGTGACCTTCTCGTGCCTCACCGAACCCACGGTGCTCTTTTGCCTGCTGGTGCTGGCCCGGTTGGGCGGGGAACCGTCCCTGGGCGCGCTCCTGGGCGCGCACCTGCCCTCGCTCTGGCACAGCAGCGCCGGGTTCTCCCTGGCCCTGTCCATGGTCTGCCTGTTCGTGGTGCTGCTGGCGGAGAATTCCCGCATTCCCTTTGACGACCCCACCACGCACCTGGAGCTGACCATGATCCACGAGGTCATGGTGCTGGACCACGGCGGCCCGGAACTGGGCATGATTCTGTACGGCGCGGCCATGAAACTGATGGTGCTGGGCGCGCTGCTGCTGGATGTGGCGCCGCTGCCGCCCACCGGCCAGCCCGCCCTGGACGCCCTGGTCTTTCTGGCGGGCATGGTCGCCCTGGCCGTCCTGGTGGGAATCGTGGAATCGACGCTGGCCCGGCTGCGCCTGACCCGGGTGCCGCAGGTGCTCATCGGCGCGTCGCTGCTCTCCATCTTTGCCCTGGTGCTGGTGCTGCGATGAACGGCCGCACGCCGGACATGGGCCGGAAACCGGCGCGGCGGCCCCTCGCCTCGCCCCTGGAGAACGCCACATGGCCAATGTAACCGATATCGTGCTGCTCTCGGTCATCCTCATCAATTTCTATATCCTGGGCAGCTCCAGGCTCGTGGCCTGCATCAAGGTCGCGGCGGCCCAGGGCGCGCTGCTCGCCCTCCTGTCCCTCACCATGAACGGCCTGACCTGGCACGCCATGGTGCTGGCCACCGAGGCGCTGCTCTTCAAGGGCATCTGCATTCCCTGGCTGCTGCGCAGAACCATCCGCGAAATGCGCATCCACCGCGAACTGGACCCGATCATCGGCTACGTGCCCACCCAGTTCCTCGGGGCGCTGCTCACGTCCTGCGCCTTCCTGTTCGCCGACCACCTGCCGCTGTCCACGACCCAGCACGGCGTCCTGTTCATTCCCTCGGCCCTGTCCACCATGTTCACCGGCTGCCTGCTCCTGACCACGCGGCGCAAGGCCATCACCCAGGTCGTGGGCTATCTGGTGCTGGAAAACGGCATCTTCATTTTCGGCGTGCTGCTGTCCCAGGCCATGCCGTTCATGGTCGAAGCGGGCGTGCTGCTCGACCTTCTGGTCGGCGTCTTTGTCATGGGCATCGTCATGAAGCAGATCGGTCGGGAATTTTCCTCCCTCAACACCCGGCAACTTTCAGCCCTGAAAGAATAACGCCATGCTCACGGGTCTCATCCTCCTCCCCCTGCTCGCCGCCGCCCTGGCCCTTGCCGTGCCCTGGCACCAGGCGCGGTCGTGGATGCTTCCCGCCTGCGGGGCCGCGCACCTGGCGCTGTCCGTGCTGTGCATCGCGCAACCGGCCCCGGCCCCCGGCGCGTGGATCGGCATCGACGCCCTGTCGCGCCTGGTGCTGCCGGTCACCAGCCTGCTCTTTGTGAGCTGCGCGCTCTATGCCGTGGGCTACCTGCACCTGCGCCGCGACCTGGGCAACAAGGTCATGGTGCCCTGCCTGCTGGTCTTCCTCTCGGCCATGACCCTGGCCGTGGTGGCGCGGCACCTGGGGCTGCTCTGGATCGCCGTGGAAACCACGACCATTGTCAGCGCGCCGCTCATCTACCACCACCGCACCCCCTTTTCCATCGAGGCCACCTGGAAATACCTGCTCATCTGCTCCGTGGGCATCGCCCTGGCCATGCTGGGCATCCTTTTCGTGGCCTACGCCGCCCTGGGGCCGGGCGAACAGGTCAGCCTGCAACTGGACACCCTGCTGCGCCAGGCGCCCACCCTGTCGCGGCCCTGGCTGCGGGCCGGGTTCGTCTTCCTGCTGGTCGGATTCGGCACCAAGATGGGCCTTGCGCCCCTGCACACCTGGAAACCCGACGCCTACGGCGAAGCGCCGAGCCTGGTCGGCGCGCTGCTGGCCGGCGGGCTGACGAGCGTGGCCTGCCTGGCCATCCTGCGCGGGGTGCAGCTTTTGACGGCGGCGGGCGACGGGGCCATGGCCCATCAGGCGCTGGTGGGCCTGGGCCTGCTGTCCCTGCTCCTGGCCTCGGTGTGCATGGTGCGCCAGCCGGACATCAAGCGGCTGCTGGCCTATTCCTCGGTGGAGCACATGGGCATACTGGCCCTGGGCGTGGGCGTGGGCGGCCTGGCCACCTACGGGGCCATGCTCCATCTCGTGAACAACGCCCTGACAAAGGGCAGCCTGTTCCTCGTGGCGGGCAACATCCACCGCGCCTACGCCAGCAAGCGATTGTCCGAGGTGCGCGGCGCCATCGCCGCCCTGCCCATCTCCGGCAGCCTGTTCCTGGCCGGTTTCCTGGCCATCACCGGCTCGCCGCCCTTTGGTCCCTTCCTCAGCGAATTCACCATCCTGCGCGGTGTGTTCGCGGGCGGCCATCCGCTGCTCGCCGCGCTCATGATCCTGTTCCTGGCGCTGGTGTTCATCGGCATGGGCTCCACCGTGCTGCAGGCCACCCAGGGCGAGCCGCCCGCCCTGCGCGTCCGCAACACCGACAGCTTTTTGCTGGTGGCCTCGCCCATGGTGCTGCTGCTGCTCGTGCTCATGCTGGGCGTGTGGCTGCCCGAGCCGTTGCAAGCCACCCTGCGGGACGCGGCGGCCCTGTTGGAGGCGCACCCATGACCCAGCCCATCCGTTTTGGCCGCGACAACGGCTTCCTCCTCGCCATGGACGACCTGCCGCTGCTCGACGCCGCCACCTTCCGCCAGGCGCTGACCGGGGTGCTGGCGGACAATGGACGGGTCGCCAGCTATTTTGGCCACCGCACCGGCGAGGGCTTGGAGGTCTACGCCATCCTGGCCTACGACTGGACCGGCGACATGGCCGCCCTGCGCTGCCGGATGGAAGAATCCTTCATATCCCTGACACCCGAGCATCCCCAACTCCATCTCTTCGAACGGGAACTGGCCGAGCAGTTCGGCGTGCGGCCCGACGGCCACCCGTGGTGCAAGGCGGTACGCTTTCAGACGCCGGACGCGGCATCCGGTGCGGCGGACTCCGGCGGCAAGGCGCCCGCCATTGGCGACATCCCCTTCTACCGCGTGGAAGGCGAGGACATCCACGAAGTCGCCGTGGGTCCGGTGCATGCCGGGGTCATCGAACCGGGCCATTTCCGGTTCCAGTGCCATGGCGAGGAAGTGCTGCACTTGGAAATTTCCCTGGGCTACCAGCACCGGGGCGTGGAACAGGCGCTCGCGGGCGGCCCCCACCCCGGCGACCCGCACCGCATGGAGGCCGTGGCCGGGGACACGAGCATAGGCCACGCCACGGCCCACGCCCGGCTGCTGGAAGCCCTGGCCGGGGTCAAGACGCCGCCCAGGGCCAACGCCCTGCGCGCCGTGGCCCTGGAACTGGAACGCATCGCCAACCATGTGGGAGATATCGGCGCGCTGGCCGGAGACGTGGGCTTCCTGCCCACCTCGGCCTATTGCGGGCGGCTGCGCGGCGACTACCTGAACCTGTCCGCCGCGCTCTGCGGCAGCCGTTTCGGGCGGGGCATGGTGCGTCCCGGCGGGGTGCTGTTCGACATGGACACGGCGCTGGTGGAACAGGTGTTGGAGCGGCTGAACGTCCTGGAACCCGAGACGCGCGGCGCCATTGACCTGTGTTTTGACACCCCCTCGGTCCTGGCCCGCTTCGACGGCACGGGCAAGGTCAGCGCCGATGACGCCACGGCCCTGGGGCTGGTGGGCGTGGCGGCCAGGGCCAGCGGCCTGAACCGCGACTCGCGCCTGCGCTTTCTGGCTGCCGACGGATTTGGCAGGCCCGACATCACCATGGTGGAGCCGGACGGCGACGTCTTTGCCAGGGCCAACGTCCGCCGCCGCGAAATCTATGGCAGCCTGGCCATGCTCCGCAAACTGCTCAAGGGACTGCCAGATGGCGAGGTGCGCGCGCCGCTGGCGACGCTGCCGCCCCACGCGATCGGCGTGGGCGTGTGCGAGGGATGGCGCGGCGAGGTGGTGCACTGCGCCGTCACGGACAGCCAGGGCCGCATCGCCCGCTACAAGATCGTGGATCCCTCGTTCCACAACTGGAGCGGCCTGGCCATGGCCCTGCGCGGCCAGCAGATATCCGACTTCCCGCTCTGCAACAAGAGCTTCAACCTGTCGTACTGCGGCTTCGACCTCTAGGGGACACCAGTATGCTGGAGATCATTCGCGAGCGCCTGCGCCAGGGATACCGGACCGGCACGTTCCCCGCCACCGCGCCCACCCTGCCGGAACGTTTTCGCGGCCTGCCCGTGCTCGACGCGGCGCGCTGCGCCCAGGGCTGCGACGACTGCCTGCGCAACTGCCCGTACCAGGCCGTGGTGCGCGTGGACGGCGCGTTGCGCCTGGACATGGGCCGCTGCCTGTTCTGCGCCGACTGCCCGGCCTGCCCGCACGGCGCGCTGGATTTTGGCCGGGAATACGCGCTGGCCGCGCGCACCCGCGACGGCCTGCTGTGCGGCGGCCCGGATGCGTACCAGCCCGCCGAGGCGCTGGACAAGCGGCTGCGCACCCTGTTCGGCCGCTCGCTGCATCTGCGCCAGGTCTCCGCCGGGGGGTGCAACGCCTGCGAGGCGGACCTCAACGTGCTCGCCACCCTGGTCTTCGACCTGGGCCGCTTCGGCATCCGTTTCGTGGCCTCGCCGCGCCACGCCGACGGCATCATGGTCACCGGCCCGGTCACGCACCACATGCGCAGCGCCCTGCTGGACACCTATGCCGCCGTGCCCGAACCCCGCCTGGTCATCGCCTCGGGCGCCTGCGCCATCGGGGGCGGCCCGTTTCGCGGCAGCCCCCAGGCCAATGACGGAGTGGGCGACCTGCTGCCCGTGGACCTGTACATCCCCGGCTGCCCCCCGCATCCCTACACCGCACTGGACGGCCTGCTGCGCCTGCTCGGCCGCATCTGACACCGCCGCGCGCACGCACGCACGCAAAATACAGACCCGGGGGAAGGAGAGAGGAGAGGGAAAACCCCTTTTTCCAAGCATAAAAAGGGGTTTTCCCTCTCCTCTCTCCTTCCCCCAGACCCCCATCCGCTCTTCTCTCTCTTTCCCCAAAAACTGCTGGCTGGGGGGATGGATACAGGTGGGACAGGCGAGTTCCCCAGGTGGGCGGCTGGCAGTGGATGATGGAGTGGAAGGCCGTTCACCCGACGCCGTGAGCATAAGACGGCAAGGAAGAAACCGCAGGGAAAATGGCTGGTTGTCAGCAGAAAAAAGCCGATGGGCCACGCCCATCGGCTTTTTTACATGCGGGATGTGAAAATCAACCGTCGCAGCGTCCCCCTCCGGCGCGCTACGACGAAGTCTCGGGCGCGTTCCACGGCGCGGGCGCCACGGGAACGAAACCCTCCTTGCGGGCCACGACGTCCAGATGCATGAGGCCCAGCGGCGCCACGTGCATGTCGGGCGCCACGGCCAACTCGCGCAGGTCGATGCACAAGAAATAGGCGTTGCATTTGGTGCACGCCTCCACCCGTTCGTGGCGCTGGTCCTTTTCATGAATCATGCGCCGTGAGCCGGGGTCGTGGTTGCCGCACGCCGGGCAGGCGTCGCGGCGGAACCGCCATTCGTGGCCGCACAGCGAACAGTGCAGGTACTTTTGCCCGCCGCCGCCCACCAGCGCCTCCACTTCCGTGGGCTCGGGCCTGGCCAGATAGGCGACCGAGGGGAACGAGCCGCAGATGGGGCAGGTGCCCTGGTTCCAGCTGCCGCGCGCCACGTGCGGCGCGGCCTGCGCCGCCACCCCGGCCAGCACCGGGCCGAGCACGGTTTCCACGCCGTAATGGGCGATGCCGGGCTCGATGCCCAAGCGCCCAGCCGCGTCCAGCACGGGCTGCTGGTTGCGGTCCAAAAAGGCCTGGCACAGGGCCACGGGATCGGCGTCGCCCGTTGCAAAGGCCTTGCGCAGGAGCGCAAACCCCTTGCCGGTGGGCATGGCCCGCTCCAGCGCGGGCAGCATGGCGCGCCAGGAGGCATCGATCCACCCGGCCAGCGAGGTGAGCGGCATTTCCGCCAGCAGAAACACGCCGTGGCCAAAACGTTCGGGGTCCATGTCCGGCAACGCCACTGCTTCGGCGGCAAAGGCGCGCGCCAGCGCGGCCCTTTCCTCCAGCACGCTCTTGAAAGCCTCCAGGATGGGGCGCAGTGCGGGCCTGTTTTCACCATACTGGGTCACGGATTCCTGCACGGAGCTCGTTGTCTCGGCGCCGGTCTGGGGAGAATGCATGGGATTTCCTTGCGGTTCGTGGTTGGGAAGAGCCAGACCGCCGGGCCGGTACGCGCACCGGCCCGGCGGGAACGCCACGGGCTACAGCGTTTCGGCCATCTTGCGCAGGGGACTGGCGAGGCCCGCAAGGAACTGCTTGCGGCCCATGACGCCTTCCGCGCCCGCCACGCTAAACTCGTGGTAGTTCTTGGGCTCGTCGATAAGCAGGAAGATGACGCTGACGTCAGCGGCATCGGCCAGCATGGCCTTGGGGAATTCCCGCTTGGCGTCGGCCAGCCGGGACTTGGCCAGCGCGAGTATTTCATCGCGTTCGCCAAAGTTCATGGCCCCGGTGGGGCACACCTTGACGCAGGCGGGCAGCATGCCCTTCTTCACGCGCCCATGGCACATGGTGCACTTGCTCATGAGCCCGGTACCGTCGTTGCGGCGCGGGATATCGTAGGGGCACGCCTCGCGCACGCTCCTGGCGTCGGCCGCCGAGAGCTTGCGCGTCTTTTCGGTGAAGATCACCGCGCCGGTGGCCTTGTCCTGGATGATGGCGCCGTCCACCACGGTGTCGGCGATATCCTTGCACGGGGGTTGCAGGCAGTGGCGGCACTGGTCCGGAAAGAAGTTCCAGCGCACCACGCCCTTTTCGTCCATGTGCTCGCTGAAGCGAACGAGTTTGTAGTTGTTCGGATTGAGATCCGGTGGATTCTGGTGGCTGCCCATCTGCCTGGTGGCATTGGCGGGCAGTTCGTGCCACTCCTTGCACGCCAGCTGGCACCCACGGCAGGCGGTGCAGCGCGAGGTGTCTATGAGGAATGCTTTCGGCATGTGCGGCTCCTGTGGTTCCGGGCGGGCCGGTGGCCCGCCCGGGGTTGCGCGTTAGAGCGTCTTGACCTTGAAAAGGCTGGAGGCTCTTATGCATTTCCCTGAAACAACGGCTCCTGTTTCAGGGCGGCATCTTGCTTCAAGGCGCGAATGCGCTAGGCAAGCTCCGTCAGCTTGTCGGCCTTGCGGACATTCACCAGGCTGGCCTTGAATTCGGGGATGGAGGTGTTGGGATCCCCGACGGAAGGCGTGAGCCGGTTGGTGGAGTCGCCGCATTTGGGGGTGGTCCAGCCGAAGCAGAACGGCATGCCCACCAGGTGGACGGTCTTGCCACGTACCTTGAAGGGCCGTATGCGCACCGTGACCATGGCTTTGGCCTCGACACGGCCGCGCGCGCTTTCGATGATGACCCCGTCGCCGTTGGCAATGCCTGTCTCCTTGGCGAGTTCGGGGCTCATTTCCACATAGAGTTGCGGTTCGGCCTCCAGCAGGTTGGGCACGTTGCGGGTTTCGCCGCCGCCGCACCAGTGCTCGGTGACGCTGTAGGTCGTGAGCACATAGGGGAACTTGGGATCCGCGGGCTTGGCCAGCAGGTCCATGTCGCTGGAAACGAACTTGTACACCGGGCTGTTGAGCTGTGGGGAGAACGGATGCGAGGTGATCGGCGTCTCCACGGGCTCGTAGTGTTCGGGGAACGGCCCTTCCATGCGGCCGGGGCCGAATATCTGCCCATAGCCGTGCTTGGTCATGATGAAGGGGTGCTTGCCCTTGCCGGTGGCCAACGGCGGCCAGCCGCCATCGGGCACGTCGCCCACCCACTTCTCGCCGTTCCACTCGATGACCGCCTTGTCCGGGTTCCACGGCTTGCCGTTCAGGTCCACGGAGGCGCGGTTGTACAGGATGCGCCTGTTGACCGGCCACGCCCAGGCCCAGTTGGGATACAGGGCGATCTTGGCCTGCATGGGCGTCTGCGACGGATCGCGGCGCTGGGACAGGTTGCCGTCCTTTTCGGTGTAGCTGCCGCAGTAGAGCCAGTTCAGGCTCGACGTGGAACCGTCAGCCTGCAGGAAGGTGAAGTTGGGCACCAGCGTGCCCTTCTTGTACAGCGTTCCCTTCACCTCGGTGTCCCTGGTGAAATAGCCGTTGATGGCCTTGCACCATGCCTCGGGATCGTACGACTTGGGCCAGTTGAGGTTGAGCACGGCCTTGTGCAGGGTGCCGCCGTTGTACTTGTACAGGGTGCGCACCTCGTTGACGATGTCCACGAACATGGTGCCAAAGGAACGCGCCTGGCCTTCGGGCGGAATGGCGGCATAGTGCCACAGCAGCCAGCGGCCCGAGTTGGACACCGTGCCGGCCTTTTCCACGCGGTGCGCGGAGGGCAGCAGGAAGTACTCGGTCTTGACCGTCTTGGGATCGACACCGGGACGGTGCCAGTTGTCCGTGGTCTCCGAGTGGTGCAGCTCGGACGTGACCAGCCAGTCCAGCTGGTCCATCGCCTTGCGCAGCTTGTTGGAGTTGGGCACGCTGTTCATCGGGTTGAGGCCGATGATGAAGCCGCCCCTGATCTTGCCCTGGTACATGCGGTCGAAGAGGAACATGTACGAATAGTCCTCGCCCGGCTCGGTCTTGGGCAGGTACTCGTAGCAAAAACCGTTCTCCGGGGTGGCGTTGTCGCCAAACCACGCCTTGAGCAGGCTGTGGAAGTACTTGGGCTTGTGCTGCCACCAGTTGGCGCTTTCGGGATCCTTGCTCACCGGGGTGTTGGCCTTGTCGTAGTCGGCCAGCGTCTGCCAGTTGGCGTTGGGCTGGGCCATGTAGCCGGGCACGATGTGGTAGAGCAGGGTATGGTCCGTGGAGCCCTGCACGTTGGGCTCGCCGCGCAGGGCGTTGATGCCGCCGCCCGCCACGCCGATGTTGCCCAGCAGGAACTGGATGATGGCCGCGCTGCGGATGTTCTGCACGCCCACGGTGTGCTGGGTCCAGCCCAGGGCGTACATCACGGTGCCCGCCTTGTCCGGGCGGCCCGTGGCGGCAAAGCCTTCGTACACCTTGAGCAGGTTTTCCCTGGTCACGCCGGTCACGTCGGACACCTTGTCCAGCGTGTAGCGCGCGTAGTGCTTCTTCATGAGCTGGAACACGCAGCGGGGATGCTGGAGGGTGGTGTCGCGCTTGGGCACGCCGTTGCCGTCCAGTTCGAAATCCCACATCGTGCGGTCGTAGGCACGCTTGACCGCGTCAAAGCCGGAGAACAGGCCGTCCTTGAAGCCGAAATCCTTGCCCACGATACAGGCGGCATTGGTGTACTCGACCACGTATTCCTTGAAGTACTTACCCTTTTCAAGGATGTGGCGGATCATGCCGCCCAAAAAGGCGATGTCCGTGCCGGAGCGCAGCGGCACGTGGAAATGCGACCGCGCCGAGGTGCGTGAGAACTTGGGGTCCACGTGCATGACGAGGGCGCCCTTCTTCTTGGCCTCGGTAACCCACTTGAAGGAAATGGGGTGGTGTTCGGCAGCATTGCTGCCCATGATGAGCACGGCATCGGCGTTGCCGATGTCGGTCCAGTGATTCGTCATCGCACCGCGTCCGAACGACTCTCCCAGAGCCGCTACAGTGGCGCTGTGTCAGATACGGGCCTGATGGTCCATGTGCACCACACCCAGACCGCGCATGGCCTGGTGCAGCAGCGCACACTCCTCGTTGTCGGCGTGGGACGTTCCCAGAAGGAACATGGCGTCCAGCCGGTTGACGGTCCGCCCCTTGGCGTCCTTGAGGATGATCTCCTTGTCGCGGGTGTCCTTGATGCGCTTGGCGATCTCGGTGGTCACCCACTCCCAGCTCTTCTCTTCCCACTTTTCGCTGTAGGGAGCGCGGTACAGGGGGGTTTTCAGGCGGTGCTCATTGCGCGACATGGACAACAACGCCGCGCCCTTGGCGCACAGGGAGCCCTGGTTGATGGGGTAATCCGGGTCGCCCTCGGTGCTCACCAGCTTGCCGTCCTTGACGTAGGCGACAATGTGGCAGCTGACCGAACAGAACGGGCAGACCGTCACCACTTCCTTGGCGCCGTCGATTTTCAGTCCCTCGGCGTAGGCCGCCACGGGCGAAAGATCGAGGCCCAGCTGCGTGAGCGTGAGGCTTGCCGCGCCCGCTCCCGCCAGCTTGAGAAAGTCTCTCCGGTTGCAATGCATCTTTTTCCTCCAATTACATGGGCAATTACATGGGCAATTACATGGGCAATTGCATGGGTTGCCGGTCCACGCGCAGACCGGGACAGCACGTTTCAGACAGATCATCCACTTGTTCCAGGCTAGGCCGACACCCCGGCCATGTCAAGAAATAGTCAATTATTTTAATATGTTATATTTAACAGATTAATCGCCCCCCACAGGTCTACGGACGCCGGTCGCCGTAGCCGGTGGGCGCAAAGGGCAAAATATCCCTGGCCTTTTCCACGGCCATGGCCTCCATGGTGTCGAACCAGTGGCGGAAACGGCGCACCAGTTCCTGGCCATAGGGCGTGAGGCTGTAGCCGGAACGGTTGCCGCCGACCTTCTCCACCAGGCTGTGGCCCAGCACTTCCTCGGTATTCTTGAGCTTGCCCCACGCGGCGCGGTAGCTCATGTGCATGCTCTCGGCGGCGGCCTTGAGCGAATGGGTACGGTCGAGCGCTTCCAGCAGCAGCAGGCGGCCCAGGCCAAAGGCCACGCCGTCGTCCGTCTCCAGCCACAGGTGCAGGCGCACCACGGCGGCCACGTCCCCTGCGGGCGGCGAGGCGTTATGGGCGGACATGCCGCGCCCCTCCCAGGGCGTAAAAAACATGATGCGGTGATGGAACCGTGCCGGACGCCGTGGCTGGCAACCGGCACAAGGAGCGGCAACCGGACCGGTCGCCGTCAAGGGGGGATCAGCTGCGGGGCATTGCCGCTACAAGCGCATGAAATTCTTTCATTATGTCTTTTATGACATATAAAGGCATGTGCGTCTCCCTCTGTTGCACGCCTTGCCCGCCAAGGGCGGGCAAGGCGCTGTTTCCCGCATTTCCCTGCCCAGGCTATTTACCGAACGGGCACCTGGGGAAGGTGCAGGTCTTGCATTCCATGCACATGCTGCCCACGGCCATGCGCGACAGATCCTTGCGGGTGATCGCCTGGCCAGCCAGCAGGCGGGGCAGGAGCAGGTCGAAGCTGGTGGTCTTGAAGAACAGGGCGCAGGCGGGCACGCCCACCACCTGCACGGTGCCGATGCGCGCCAAGAGCGTCATGGCGCCGGGCAGGATGGGCGCGCCGTAGAGCATGTCCGTGGCTCCGGCGTCGGCCAATCCCTTGCGCGTCACGTCGTCCGGATCCACGGACAGGCCCGCCGTGGTCACCAGCAGGTCGGCCCCGGCGTCCAGAAGGCGCGCCACGCCGTCGGCAATGGCCTTGCGGTCGTCGGGCGCGATGACCGTGTCCACCACGGTGCAGCCAAAACGCATGACCTTGCCCGAGATGATGGGCGCGAACTTGTCCTGGATGATGCCCTGGGCGATCTCCGTGCCCGTGACCAGGATGCCCACCTTGGCCGCGCGCATGGGCAGCACGCTGAACAGCGGCTTGTCGCCGATGAGCCGCATGGCCGACTCGAACCGCTCGCGGCCGATGAACAACGGGATGGCGCGGGTCGCGGCCACGCGCGCGCCCTTGTCCATGACCAGGCCGTCCTGGCGCGAGGCGCACATCACGTCCGGCAGCAGGTTGAAGGCCTCCAGGCCGTCCCGGTCCACGGTCAGCAGACCGTCGTGGGCAGCCACCAGGGTCACCTTGCCTTCGCGGGGCGCACCCGCGCTGGCCACGCCCGGACCGGCCATGGCCGTGGCAAAGGTCTCGGCGGCGGTGTCCTCGTGCACCCAGTCGGGATCGGGCGAGCGCTCGTCGGCCACGTACACGTGGAAACGGCCGAGCTGCTGCAGGCGGCACACGTCGCCCGCGCCTATCTCGTGGCCCTTGTGAAAGGCCACGCCCTTGCTCTTTTCGGGCACGATGCGCGTCATGTCGTGCAGGGCGCGCCTGCCCACGGCCTTGTCCACCGGAATGCGGGTCAGCTCGGGCTGCACCTCGTCCACCACGTCGGGCAGGGTGCGGCCCGTGCCCAGATACGGCCCCTCGCCCTGGCACAGGCGGCAGATGCGGCCGTGCTTGGCCGGAAACGCGGCCCCGCACAAGGGACAGGTGGCGATGGCGCCCTTGGCCTTGCGCCGCAACCGGTACTGGTCCACGGTCACGGGCGAAATGGTGCAGATGGAGGCTCCGGCCAGGCGGATCTGCTCGCGCAAGGCGCCGGAGTCCTGTTCCTTCTTGGCCATGCTCTTCAGCAGCCAGACGCGGATGTCCGGGTAGGGATCGAGCTTGTCCATATCCAGGGCCACGCGGAACCCCTTGCCGCAGCACTTGTCGTACAGGGTCACGGCGTACAGGCCCAAATTGAGGATGCGCAACCACCCGTTGCCCACGGTGCAGGGGGTGAGCATCTGCACCGCGTCGGGCAGGCACCAGGCGGTTTCGGACACCGCGTCGTACAAAATCCCCTCGGGCAGGCATTTGCGCGCCGCATCGACCATAAAGCCCCCCAAAAGCAGGCCCGGCGCGGCATAGCCATGAAAGTGCCCTGCGGCCTCCACAAAGGCCTCGAACGAATAGGGGCCGATGGCATCGTCATGTGTCTCGAACAAGGCTACCGCTGGTGTCGTCATGGGTGCGCTCTCTTGCTGTACCTGGTGTTTTCAAACGGCATTTCCGGCCCGGAGCTGATTTCGCTTGCGGACAACGCCAAAAAAGTTTGTTATGCCTTTCTGGGCATAAAAAGGACCGTGCAAAAAGGTGGCTTGTCACGAAATGTAAGGGGATCCGTGACGCGGAGCAATGCCCCCACTGACATCTCATCAACCCTTTTGCACAAGACGGCGGCAGCGCTGTCTTGCCTGAAAGCGCAGCATTTTCAGATAGTTCGATCGAAACAACCAGGCCACGCGCCGCACGGGCAAGGGATGCGCCGAACAGGCCGACAGGCCGAGGCGCAAGGGAAGGACGGACGAGCAGGCACAAGGAAGACGCAATCCAGGCCAACAAAAATGAAAAATACTACCCTTTTGTACGGAACAGAAAAACGGCTTAATCGGAATTTTCTATGCGTGTAACAGGCTTTCATAGAATAACTTCTTCAGAACGCGCCGCCCGACGGTACCTCCTGGGATTTTGCTGGAAAAACCACCAAAGGTTCTGCCCCCGCTGCAAGGAGCGGAAGTTATACCACGTTGCAGGCGGAAAACGGCGCTGCGCCCGCTGCCAATACACCTTCCACGACTTCAGCCAACGTTTTTTGACCGGCTGCTGGACCTCGGCCCAGGAATGGCTGTGGTTCCTCAAGCTCTTTGAGCTCAACGTGGCGGCGGCGGACATCGCGGCCCAACTGGGCTGCTCCTACGTCACGGTGCTCAAGGCCCAGGACATCACCCGCCGCGCCATCCTGGCCCAGGCGCTGGACGCGGACACGCTGTACAGGCGCGGCGTCTGGCCCGGCCCCAGGCGGCCCAACGCCAACGAGGAGCCGGACAGCCCCATGGTCTTCGGCCTGGTGGAGGTCAACGACTACGCCATCTGCGATGTCCTGCCCGACCTGTCGGCGGACGACGTGGTGCACTTCAAGCTCCATTTCCACCTCAGGACCAGCAGCGTGGGCCAGGTGGTGTACACCGAGCCGTGCAAGGGATACCAGTCGCTCATCAGCTGTGGCCCCTCCCTGTGGCCAACCCGCTTCATCTCCCATGAAGACCGGGGCATCCCGGCGGACGCCAGCGGATTCTGGCCCTATGCCAAGGAGCGGCTCAAGCGCCTGCGCGGGGTGCTGCCCGCGCAGTTTCCGCTGCACCTCAAGGAATGGGAGTTGCGCTACAACCACCGGGGCAAGGAATTGTTCCCCGTGCTGGCCAGCGCCCTATGCGGCCTGGTGCCTGATCCCTTCCACACCTTCCAGTGGACGCCGCCAGACAAGGACGCCCACCGCTGACCGCCCGGAACCCGCCACCCCCCTTTTTTTCCCATGGCGGATTTCGCCACCCGAAATCCACAGCGGAACGCCCTGCGCTCTTTTAAAAAAGAGCCAATTATACCGGACTATTTTGTCATCAGGCAGCACCATGCGCCGTGCCGTGGCGTTACCTTGATACCGTTCATTTTTAAATACCGTTGATAGATATAATCTATTTGAACACCTTCCTCCCTCGCATCCCCCAGGCACGAAAGTCCCTCCGGTTGGCTGCGGACACAGCACAACACACCAACATAACACATACTACGAAACATTCTTCAGGATGCGCACACACAAAAGGGCATTTCCCCATGGCGTTATGGTAAACATATACCGCCGCACCGGCGTCATGCAGGGCAGCGCGACACCATGTCCACACGCCTTGCGGCCACGTTCCCGCATGCCGCCTGCGGCATGTCGCCATCATCCCAGGGAATACACGCAACGCGACCCGGCGCGGTGACGCCGCCTGTCCACAAGACACCGCATGCGCGGCGCGCTGCGGACAGCGCCCCCCGCCTGTCACGCGTCTGTGCAAAAGCGTGATGTTGTATCCCGCCCGTTCCTTGCGACGGCAGCGGTCTCTTCCTATGCTTGTTCCAACATGACAAGGAGGGATCGGGATGAAGAACCACCAACCCACCGTTCGCCTGCACCTGTGGCTCGAATCCAGGGACATGACCGTCTTTGGATACGGGCGTGTGTTCCTGCTCGACCTCATCGAGGAACACGGCTCGTTGCGCAAGGCGGCCCGCTGCCTGGGCATGTCCTACCGCGCCGCATGGGGCAAGCTGCATGCCTCCGAGAGCGCCCTGGGCGTGAAACTGGTGGAAACCACGGGCAACCGGCGCGACGGATGCCGCCTCTCGTCCGAAGGCCGCAGGATCCGGGACATGTTCAAGCAATGGTTCCAGGCCGTGGAAGAGGCCGCCGTGGCAAAGGCCGACGCCATCTTCCCCTGGGATGTCGCGAGCTTTGACGATGTACGCCAGCGCCCTGCCCTGGACGGCGACCGCCCCGGGCCGCCCCCGGACACCCCGAAGAAGCAGACGGCCTGACAGGCATGCGCCGCGTCCACGGGTTGGAGCGTAGCGCACCTGGCCGCAGCCATTGCCCCGGCGCATGGCTGGCGGCGTACCCATAACCGGACCTCGCCCTCCACGGCGCGCGCGGCTCTGCCCGGCGTGCTTTCCCTCCTCCCCTCCGCCTTGATATGTGTTCATCAAAACACATATAACTAGTTGATCTTATTTATAATACATATTGACACCCCCTCCCTTGGGCGGCAGTAACGAACAGTAAGGCTTGCGCTCTCGCACCACTGACGACGTCCTGTCCTTGGCGAGCGTACACACGTTCACAGATACAAGGAGGCTGCTATGAACTGTTCCCGTCGAGGATTCCTGAAACTGACCGGCGCGGGCGTGGTGGGCCTGTCGCTGGGCCAGCTCGGACTGGACCTGACAATGGCCACGGCGCACGCCGCCGGGCTGAAGATCGAAGGCGCCAAGGAATCGATCTCCATCTGCCCGTTCTGCTCCTGCGGCTGCCATTTCCTGGTGCACACCAGAAACGGCACAATCATCTCCACCGAGGGCGACCCGGACTACCCGGTCAGCGAAGGCGCGCTGTGCGCCAAGGGCGCGGCCATGTTCAGCATGCACGTGGGCGAGCATCGGCTGACCAAGCCCCTGTACCGCGCGCCCTACAGCGAACAATGGGAAGAAAAGGACTGGGACTGGATGCTCGACCGCATCGCGCGGCGCGTCAAGGACACACGGGACAAACACTTCATTGAAAAGAACGCCAAGGGCCAGACGGTCAACCGCCTCGACGCGGTGTTCCAGGCAGGCACCTCGCAGATGGACAACGAGGAATGCGGCGTGCACCACCACATGCTGCGCGCGCTGGGCGTGGTGAACATGGACCACCAGGCCCGCATCTGCCACAGCGCCACGGTGCCCGCCCTGGCCGAATCCTTTGGCCGCGGCGCCATGACCAACCACTGGATCGACATCAAGAACGCCGACGCCATCCTCATCATGGGCGGCAAGGCGGCGGAAAACCACCCCATCTCCTTCAAGTGGGTCATGAAGGCCAAGACCAAGGGCGCGGTGGTCATGCACGTGGACCCGGTGTTCAACCGCACCTCGGCGCGGGCCAATTTCCACGTGCCCCTGCGTTCCGGCACGGACATCGCCTTTCTGGGCGGCATGATCAACTACATCATCGCCAACAACAAATACTTCAAGGACTACGTGGTCAACTACACCAACGCGGCCCTTCTGGTCAGCAGCGCCTTCAACTTCACCGACGGCCTGTTCACCGGCTACGACGCGGCCACACGCACCTACAACAAGACCACCTGGGCCTTCCAGATGGACGGCAACGGCGTGCCCAAGCGCGACGAGACCCTGCAAGACCCCAACTGCGTGTTCCAGCTGCTCAAGAAGCACTACGCGCGCTACACCCTGGACAAGGTGTCCGACATCACCGGCGTGCCCCAGGACAAGATCCTGAAGGTGTACAAGGCGTACACGGCCACCGGCACGCGCGACAAGGCCGGCACCATCATGTACGCCCTGGGCTGGACCCAGCACACCATCGGCGTGCAGATCATCCGCACCAGCGCCATGGTGCAGCTGCTTTTGGGCAACATCGGCGTGGCGGGCGGCGGCATCAACGCCCTGCGCGGCGAACCCAACGTGCAGGGATCCACGGACATGGCCATCCTGTGGCACATCCTGCCCGGCTACAACCCGGTGCCCAAGGCGGGCCAGGACTCCCTGAAGCAGTACATCGACGCCTGCACCCCCGTGTCCCACGACCCCAAGAGCGCCAACTGGTGGCAGCATCGGCCCAAGTACGTGGTCAGCCTGCTCAAGTCCTGGTACGGCGACGCCGCCACCAAGGCCAACGACTTCTGCTACAACTGGGTGCCCAAATGCGAGCCGGGCGAGGACTACTCGTACATCTACTTCTTTGACCGCATGTACAAGAACAAGATCAAGGGCGGCTTCGTGTTCGCGCACAACCCGGCCCAGAGCGTGCCCAACACGCACAAGGTCCGCCGCGCCATGGACAACCTGGACTGGCTGGTCATGGGCGAAATCCACCACACCGAGACCTCGGACAACTGGCGCAGGCCCGGCGTGGACCCCAAGAAGGTCAAGACCGAGGTCTTTTTGCTGCCCTCGGCCCAGCGGGCCGAAAAGGCGGGCTCGGTGACCAACTCGGGCCGCTGGATCCTGTGGCACTACGAGGCGGCCAAGCCCATTGGGCAGTGCCGCACCATGGGCGCCATGCTCGTGGACATCATGAACAGGGTCAAGGCGCTGTACAAAAAGGAAGGCGGCGCGTTCCCCGAACCGCTGGTCAACATGCACTGGCCCGCCACCTACGACCCCGAGGAGATCGCCAAGCTGAACAACGGCATCTTCACCCGCGACACCACGGTGGGCAACAAGACCTACAAGAAGGGCCAGCAGGTGCCGAGCTTCGTGGCCCTGTCCGACGATGGCGCGACCATGTGCTACAACTGGCTGTTCAGCGGCAGCTACACCGAGGAGGCAGGCAACCTGACCAAGCGGCGCGACCTGCACCAGACCGCGTTGGAGGCCAAGCTCGGCCTGTTCCCCAACTTCTCCTTTGCCTGGCCGGTCAACCGGCGCATCCTGTACAACCGCGCCTCCGTGGATCCCAACGGCAGGCCGTGGAACCCGGACAAGGCGGTCATCGAATGGAACGGCAAGAAGTGGGTGGGCGACGTGCCCGACGGCGGCTGGGCGCCCATGTCCCATGCCAACGGCAAGTATCCGTTCATCATGCACACCCACGGGTTCGGCCAGCTCTTTGGCCCGGGCCGGGTGGAAGGCCCGTTCCCCGAGCACTACGAGCCCGTGGAAACGCCGGTCAAAAAGCACCCGTTCTCCAAGCAGCTCAACAGCCCCTGCTTCAAGTTCGTGACCAGCGACATGGACAAGCTGGCCCCACCGGCCGACCCCAAATACCCCATCGTGCTGACCACCTACGCGGTGGTGGAGCACTGGTGCGGCGGCGCGGAAACCCGCAACACCCCCAACCTGCTGGAGGCCGAACCCCAGACCTTTGTCGAGATGAGCCACGAACTGGCCAAGGAAAAGGGCATCGTCAACGGCGACGTGGTCATTGTGGAGAGCATCCGGGGCAAGGTCGAGGCCGTGGCCATGGTCACCGTGCGCCTCACCCCGTTCACGATCCAGGGCCGCACCGTGCATCAGGTGGGCATGCCCTACAGCTTTGGCTGGACCACGCCCGGCTGTGGCGACGCCACCAACAGGCTGACCCCGTCCGTGGGCGACGCCAACACCGGCATTCCCGAATACAAATGCTCCCTGGTCACCATCCGCAAGGCCGACAAGGTCACTGAACTGGCGCGCTAGCGCATTTTAACATTGAAGCAATGTAGGAAGTTGAAATAATGAAGCATTATTTCAACAAAATGCATAAGAGCATCTAAACTTTTTCAAAGCCAAGATGCTCTAACCAGCGCAGACAAGGAGAGACGACATGCCAAAGGCATTCTTCATCGATACGACCAAATGCACCGCCTGCCGGGGCTGCCAGATCGCCTGCAAGGAGTGGAAGGAGCTGGCTCCCAACGCCACCTTGCAGCAAGGGTCGCACCAGAACCCCCCGGACCTGAACTACAACAACTACAAGATCGTCCGCTTCAGCGAGTTCAAGGAAGCGGACGGCACCGTGCGCTGGAACTTCTTCCCGGACCAGTGCCGCCATTGCGTGGACGCGCCTTGCGTGCTCACGGCCCAGGGCCATGTGGACGGCGCGTTCGTCAAGGACGCGGCCACCGGCGCCGTGTACTGCACCAACCTGACCAAAAAGCTGTCCAAGGACGCCTTCGAGGACATCCGCTCCGCCTGTCCCTTTGACATCCCCCGCCGCGACGCGGCCACCGGGCTGGTCAACAAATGCAACATGTGCCTTGAGCGCGTGCAAAAGGACATGCTCCCCATGTGCGTCAAGACCTGCTGCACCGGGGCCATGAACTTCGGCGAGCGGGCGGACATGGCCGCCATGGCCAAGGCGCGCCTGGCCGTGGTCGCACAGGAGTTCCCGGAGGCCACGCTCAACGACGTGGATTTCGTGTCCACCATCTACCTCATGGCCTTCAAGCCCGAACGCTACTGGAAAAACGCCGTGGCCCAGGCTCCGGCCCCCATGAGCCGCAAGCAGTTCCTTGCCAGGCTGACGGCCCCCGTGCGCAACACCGCGCGCGGCTAGCGCATTGCAGCATTGAGACAATGCGGCAAGTTGAAATAATGAAGCATTATTTCAACGAAATGCATAAGAGCATCTAATCTTTTTCAAGGTTAAGATGCTCTAACCCGTCCCACCGGGGCGCGGGGGCTCATTCCCCCGCGCCCCATTACCCCAAAAGGGAGTCACGCATGCCCGCACCCGCTTCGGAACACACCGTCGGCCATATGCCACAGCAATTCGCCTCCATGGCCCACAACCAGCCGTCGCTCCAACCGCTCTTCACGGCCTTTGGCCAGGTGCAGGAGGCGGTGGCCCACTGCCGGGCGCTGCTGCCCCCGCCCGACGCCGCCGCGCTCGCGCCCGACCCGGCCTTGCTGGAACAGGGCGTGCCCTTGCTGGAGCAACCCTCCGTCTCCATCCCGCTCGGCGCGCAGCTCGACCAGGCGGCCCTGGTCATCCTGCCCGCCGTGGCCGCAGGGTTCCCCGCCCTGGACAAGGCGTGCGCCACGTTCGGCGCGGCGCTGCGGCATGACGGGTTCGCCGCGCGCTGCCACGCCATGCTCCAGGACAACGGCGCCGACGGCCCGGCCGCCCTGGCCGCCGAACTGGGCGTGGATGCCGATGCCCTCATCTTTTTGCTGCAATGCCTGGTCCGGCCCGAGTTGGAGGCGTGCGCGGCAGCCGCCGCTCCGGCCCTGGAACAGACGCCATGGACCGTGTGGAACCGGGGGCTCTGCCCGGTATGCGGCGGCGCGCCCGCCATGTCCATCCTCCAACTGGGGCCGCAGGAACCCACGGAATACCTGAAGAACGTCTCGGCCCAGCGATGGCTGTGCTGCGCCTCCTGCGCCCACACCTGGCGCATCAGCCGCACCCTCTGCCCCTCCTGCGGCCAGGACACGCACGAGGCGCGCGAATATTTCAATGTCGAGGGGAACCCGCAGGAACGGGTGGAACTGTGCCGCCACTGCAACCACTACCTGCTCACCGTGGACATGCGCGACCGGATGACCCCGGTCGACCACCGCCTGGCGCCGCTCGGCCTCGTCCACCTGGACATGCTCGCCCAACAACGCGGCTACCAGCCGCAGGCCGTGTTTCCCTGGACCATGCCGCCCCGGCAGGGCTGACCCCCCTCGCCCCCAAGGCACCTCCCTCACCCGTTGGCTCCGGGCCATGCCTCATGGTAATGGCCCGGTTCCTTTGGGGAAGACGGGACACACCGCCCGCCCTGGCAGCCTGTGGTCAGGCGGAGCGCACCTCCCGGACACCGTGTACCCGCACACCGCCTTTTTGCTTTTTCTTGCCATTCCCCAAAAAAAACCCTTCCTCCCCTTGACTTTGTCCGGCAAAAATTTAAACAGTGCTTGCAACAATGTTCTAAACAATGTTTGAAACCGAGTGAAAGACACATGTACATGCCACGACCAGAAGACACCAAGGCCCGGTTGCTGCAGGCGGCGCGCAAGGCGTTTGCCGCGCACGGCCGACGGAACGCGACCATCAGGGACATTTGCGCCCTGGCCGACGCCAACGTGGCGGCGGTGAACTACCATTTCGGCAGCAAGGAATTGCTGTATGCCGCCGTGCTGGAGGATCATGTGCGCACCGGGCAGCAGCGCTACGCCTGCGATGCGGAAACAACACCCGAAAGCTCCCCGCTGGAGCGGTTGCGCGCCTACGTACGATCCTTCTTCCTTCAGGTGCTCGGCGACGGCGACGAGGTGTACCGCAAACAGGGCAGGCTGCTGATGATGGAGATGGTGGAGTCGTCCGAACTCTTCGACTCCCTGTTTGACCGGTACCTGCAGCCCCAGCACATGAAGCTTGAAGCCATTGTACGCGACATGCTCCCGGACGCGGACGATGAGCAGGTATCCCGCAGCGCCTCCAGCATCGCGGGCCAGTGCGCTGTTTTCGAATTCGCCAGCGCCGCCATACTGCGCGCCTGCCCGGAGTTGGGTCTCCAGGCCAGCAACATCGAACGCGCCACGGAATTCATCACCCAGTTCTCCCTGGGCGGCATCGCGCGCATTACCGCCCCCGCCGCGCGGCCATAGCCACGCAGCCCGTTTCAACCCTGCAACCAGTAGGATCCACCATGCGTTTTTCCCTTCATTACGTTCTTTTGGCATCCATCGCCCTGCTCGCCACCGTGTTCGCCAGCGGCTGCAACGACGACAAGGCGGCCAACGGCGCGCCCATGGCCGCCCCCGCCCCCACCGAAGTCACGGTGGTCACCATCACCCCGCGTCCGGTGACCCTGTCGACCGTCCTGCCCGGCCGCACCTCGCCCTTTCTGATGGCCGAGGTGCGCCCCCAGGTGAGCGGCATCATCCAGAAGCGGCTGTTCCAGGAAGGCGCCGAGGTCAAGGCCGGGGAATTGCTCTACCAGATCGATCCAGCCCCTTATCAGGCGGCCTACGACAACGCCAAGGCGGCCCTTGGCAAGGCCGAAGCCAACGTACTGCCAGCCAAGCTGCGGGCCGAGCGCTACCAGGAGCTGGCCAAGGCCAACGCCCTGGCCAAGCAGGACAACGACGACGCCCAGGCCGCCTTCCTTCAGGCCCAGGCCGAGGTGGTCGCGGCCAAGGCCGCGCTGGAAACCACGCGCATCAATCTGTCCTACACCCGCGTCACCTCGCCCATTGCCGGGCGCATAGGCCGCTCGGCGGTCACCCCCGGCGCGCTGGTCACGGCCAACCAGGCCGCCGCGCTGTCCACGGTGCAGCAGACAAACCCCATCTATGTGGACGTGACCCAGTCGAGCAACGACCTGCTGCGCCTCAAGCGCGACCTGGCCAGCGGCCGGCTCAAGAGCTCGGTGGCCAATGGCGCGGCGGTGTCGCTGCTCTATGAGGACGGCTCCCGCTATCCCTTGCAGGGCAGGCTCCAGTTCGCGGACATCACCGTGGACCAGAGCACCGGCGTGGTGACCCTGCGCACCGTGTTCCCCAACCCCGACGGCGACCTGCTGCCCGGCCTGTACGTACGCGCGGTGTTGGAAGAGGGCGTGAACGAGCACGCCATCCTCGCCCCCCAGCGTGCCGTGAGCCGTGACGCCAAGGGCAACGCCGTGGCCATGGTGGTACGGCCCGACAACACCGTGGCGCAGCGCGCCATCACGGTGGACCGTGTGATGGGCGAGGACTGGCTGGTCACGAGCGGCCTTGCCGCAGGCGACCGTGTCATCGTGGAAGGGTTGCAAAAGGTGCGTCCGGGCGCGGCTGTCACGGCGGTCGAGGCCACGGCCAAACCCGCCGCCCAATCCGCCATCACCGGGCCGCAGCCTGTCAACGGATAGCACCGCGTCCCGACAACGCCTTCCCCCAGGAAAGCCCTCACCAAACAGCCCGCCCCGGCCATGCCTTGCCCGCATGGCCGGGACGCCATACGATAAATCCGGAGTATCCCCACATGGCACGTTTTTTCATCGACCGCCCGGTCTTTGCCTGGGTTATCGCCATCATCATCATGCTGGCGGGCGCGCTGTCCATCATGCGCCTGCCCATTGCGCAATATCCGCGCATCGCGCCCACGGCCATTTCCATCACCGCCACCTACCCCGGCGCGTCGCCCAAGACCATTGAGGACACGGTCACCCAGGTCATCGAACAGAAGATGAAGGGCATCGACAACCTGCGCTACATCACCTCCACCAGCGACACCTCGGGCCAGGCCACCATCACCCTGACCTTCGATTCGGCCACCGACCCGGACATCGCCCAGGTGCAGGTGCAGAACAAGCTCTCCCTGGCCACGCCGCTTCTGCCCGAATCGGTGCAGCGCCAGGGCATCACCGTGAACAAGAGCACCAAGAACTTTCTCATCGTGCTCGGCCTGGTGTCCGACGACGGCAGCATGAGCGGCAAGGATTTGAGCGACTACGCCGCCGCCTACGTGCTCGACCCCATCAGCCGCGTGGACGGCGTGGGCGAGGCCACCATCTTCGGCTCGCAATACGCCATGCGCGTCTGGCTCGACCCGGACAAGCTCTTCAACTACAAGCTCACCCCCGCCGACGTGACCAGCGCCATCCAGGCGCAGAACGCGCAGGTCTCGGCGGGCCAGATCGGCGGCACGCCCGCCGTTGCCGGGCAGCAGATGAGCTTCACCATCCTTTCGCAGCAGCGGCTCGAAACCACGGACCAGTTCGCCAACATCCTGCTGCGCATCAACCAGGACGGCTCCACCGTGCGCCTGGCCGACGTGGCGCGCATCGAACTGGGCAGCGAGAACTACAACGCCGTGGCCCATTTCAACGGCAAGCCCGTGGCGGGCATGGCCGTGAAGCTGGCCACCGGCGCCAACGCCCTGGACACGGTCACCGGCGTGCGCAAGGCCATGGACGCGCTGTCCACGACCTTCCCCCAGGGCATGCGCGTGGTGTTTCCCTATGACACCACGCCCTTTGTGCGGGTGAGCATCGAGGAAGTGGTCAAGACCCTGGTCGAGGCCATCGCCCTGGTCTTCCTGGTCATGTACCTCTTTCTGCAGAACTTCCGCGCCACCATCATTCCCACCATCGCCGTGCCCGTGGTGCTGCTCGGCACCTTCGGGGCGCTGGCGGCCTTCGGATTCTCCATCAACACCCTGACCATGTTCGGCGTGGTGCTGGCCATCGGCCTGTTGGTGGACGACGCCATCGTGGTGGTGGAGAACGTGGAACGCATCATGTCCGAGGAGGGGCTGTCGCCCAAGGAGGCCACCAAGAAATCCATGGGCCAGATCACCGGCGCGCTGGTGGGCATCGCATTGGTGCTGTCGGCGGTGTTCGTGCCCATGGCCTTCAGCAGCGGCTCCACCGGCGTCATCTACCGCCAGTTCTCCCTGACCATCGTGTCGGCCATGCTGTTGTCCGTGGTGGTGGCCATCGTGCTCACCCCCGCCCTGTGCGCCACCTTCCTCAAGCCCGTGGCCAGGGGGCACGTGGAGGCGCACACCGGCTTCTTCGGCCTGTTCAACCGGGGCTTCAACAAGGGCAACCGGGGCTACCAGCGGGGCGTACGCGGCCTGCTGCGCCGCAGCAAGGCCGCCATGTTCGCCTACGTGCTCCTGCTGGGCGGCCTGGCCATGCTGTTCATGCGCCTGCCCACCTCCTTCCTGCCCGAAGAGGACCAGGGCATCGTCTTCGCCATGGTGCAGCTGCCCGAGGGCTCGCCCCAGGAGCAGACCCTGGGCGTGCTCAAGAAGCTGGAGGACCATTTCCTGAACAATGAGAAGGAGACCGTCAGTTCGCTGTTCACCGTGGCGGGCTTCAGCTTTGCGGGCAGCGGCCAGAACATGGGATTCTCGTTCATCCAGCTCAAGAGCTGGGACGAGCGCAAGGGCGAGGGCATGAGCGCCCAGGCCGTGGCCAGGCGGGCCATGGGAGCGCTCTCCACCGTCAAGAACGCCGTGATCTACGCCTTCACCCCGCCCGCGGTCATGGAGCTGGGCAACGCGGCGGGTTTCGACCTCTTCCTGCAGGACCGCGCCGGACTGGGGCATGAGGCGCTCATGCAGGCGCGCGGCCAGCTGTTGGGCATGGCGTCGCAAAACCCGCTCATGGTCGGCGTGCGTCCCAACGGCATGAACGACACGCCCCAGTACCAGATCGACATCGACCACGCCAAGGCCGGTTCCTACAGCCTGGCCATGAGCGACATCAACGACACCCTGTCCACCGTGCTCGGCGGCGCCTATGTCAACGACTTCATCGACCGGGGCCGCGTCAAGAAGGTCTACGTGCAGGCCGACGCGCCCTTCCGCATGATGCCCGAGGACATCAACCGCTGGTACGTGCGCAACAGCCAGGGCGAAATGGTGCCCTACTCCGCCTTTGCCTCGGGCCGCTGGACCTATGGCTCGCCGCGCCTCGAACGCTACAACGGCCTGCCCGCCGTGGAAATCCTGGGCGCGCCCAGGCCCGGCGTCAGCTCCGGCGAGGCCATGAACGCCATGGAGGCCATGGCGGCCAAGCTGCCGGCGGGCATTGGCCTGGAATGGACCGGCCTGTCCTACCAGGAGCGCATGAGCGGCTCCCAGGCTCCGGCCCTGTACGCCGTATCCATCCTGGTGGTGTTCCTGTGCCTGGCCGCGCTGTACGAGAGCTGGTCCGTGCCCACGGCGGTCATGCTGGTGGTGCCGCTCGGCGTCATGGGCGCCGTGCTGGCCACCCTGGGGCGCGGGCTCACCAACGACGTGTACTTCCAGGTGGGCCTGCTCACCACCATCGGCCTGGGCGCCAAGAACGCCATCCTCATCGTGGAGTTCGCCAAGGCGCTGGTGGAAAGCGGGCAGGGGGTCATCGAGGCCACGGTGGAGGCCGCCCGCCTGCGGCTGCGGCCCATCCTCATGACCTCGCTGGCGTTCATCCTGGGCGTGCTGCCGCTGGCCGTCAGCACGGGCGCGGGTTCGGGCAGCCAGCGGGCCATCGGCACGGGCGTCATCGGCGGCATGCTCGCGGCCACGGTGCTGGGCATCTTCTTCGTGCCCGTGTTCTTTGTGGTGGTGCACCGGCTGAGCAACCGGAAAAGGGCCGCAAGCGGCGACGCCGCCCACTCCTAGCGCATTTTCACATTGAAGCACTGTGGCAAGTTGAAATAATGAAGCATTATTTCAACAAAATGCATAAGAGCATCTAACCTTTTTCAAAGTTAAGATGCTCTAAACACTATCCGGCGCGGCGCACCGGCGATGCGCCCGGTTCCATAATAGAAACAAAGGGCTTGCGGCAATGGCCGCAAGCCCTTTCTTCATGCAGCGCGGGCCTTGTCCGCTGGTCCGGCGCTGAAGATATTGCCGCTGGGGATCAGGTGCGGGGCGCGCTCAGGCGGATCACCTCGCCCGAGGGCCGGTCGGTGAACCGTTCCTGTCCCAGGATCCTGGCCGAGCCGTAGGCCACGTGGCCGTTGACCATGACCAGTTCGATGCCCGTGGGATGCCTGCGCGGCTCGGTGTAATCGCCCGTGTCGCGCACCGTGGCGGGGTCGAAGAGCACCAGGTCCGCGAAATAGCCCTGCCGCAGTTCGCCCCGCCGGGGGATGGCGAACACCCTGGCGGGCTGCGAGGTCATCTTGCGGATGGCCTCTTCCAGCGGCAGCACGCCCCGCTCGCGGGCGTACTTGCCCAGCACCCGGGCGAACGCGCCGTAGGTGCGCGGGTGGGGCATGCCGTGCATCAGGCCGTCGGTGCACACGTTCATCTCGGGCCGGGCCAAAAATCCTTCCACATGCTTTTCCTGGCCGTAGAAATCCACCATGCTGACCCCGTTTTCCTCCTGCAGGATGATGTCCAGGGCAGCATCCAGGGGCGTGGTGCCGCGCATGGCCGCCAACTCGCGCAGGCTCTTGCCCACGGCGTCGCGGTTGGCCGGGGTCTGCACGTTGGTCACAAAGATGCCGTCCACGCCCGCAAAGGCCACAAAATTGTCCCAGTCGCAGGGAAAGGCCTCCATGTCGCGGACCATGCGCGCCCTGGCCTCGGGGTCGCGCAGCCGCGCCAGCAGCGCGTCCGTGCCCCCGGCGTGCGCCCAGGGCGGCAGGATGGCGCTGAGCATCGTACTGCCCGCCACATAGGGGTACTGGTCAAAGGTCACGGCCAGCCCCTCGGCCCGGGCCGCGTCCAGCATGGCCAACATGGGGCCGAACATGGCCTCGTTGTACGTGCCGCACAGCTTGAAGTGGGAAAAATGCACGTGCACGCCGGTGTCGCGGCCCAGGGCCAGCACCTCGGCCATGGAGGCCAGGATGTCGTCGGCCTCGCTGCGCTGGTGGATGACCAGGGGCACGCCATGCGCGGCGGCCACCCGGCACAGGGCGGCCAGCTCCCGCGCGTCCGAATAGGTGCAGGGCGGATAGATGAGGCCGGTGGACAGGCCCATGCCGCCCGCCTCCAGCTCGCGGGCCAGGATGGCGCACATGGCCTCGATCTCCGCGTCCGTGGCGGGGCGCGCGTCCAGGCCCATGGCCTCCATGCGCACGTTGCCGTGGGGCACCAGGCAGCAGACGTTGGTGCCCACGCCCCGCGCCGCGAGCAGGTCCAGATACCCCGCCATGTCCCGGAAATCCCAGGCAATGCCGTCCGACGTGCCCTCCAGCCCGGCCAGGTTGCGCCGCCACGGCCCCACGTAGGCGGCGGGCAGCGGGGCCATGGCGATGCCGTCCTGGCCATAGACCTCGGTGGTGATGCCCTGGCGCAGCTTGGGCCACAGCAGCGGCTCGTCCAGCACGGCCAGGTCGGAGTGGCTGTGGGTGTCGATGAAGCCGGGGCACAGGGCCAGCCCCTGCGCGTCGATGACCGCGTCGGCGGCCAGGTCGGCGGCCAGGACGGCGTGATCGCCCCCGTCCGCGTGGCGCACGGCGGCGATCACCCCGTCCCCCGCCAGCAGCGAGCCGGGACGCGGGGCCGCTCCCGTGCCGTCATACAGGAGTGCGTTGTCGAATCGGGTTCGCATAGGGTCTCCGGCGCGCCGTCAAGACGGCAGCAGCGCCCCCAGGATGGCATGGTAGCCCAGCACGCCCAGGGCCACCTGCTCCACCTCGATATATTCGTCGATGGTGTGGGCCAGGTGCTCCAGCGACGGGCCGAAGCCCAGGGTGGGGATGCCCGCCTCGCCCGCGTAGTGGCTGCCGTTGGTGCAAAAGGCGTAGTGCGAGATGGCGGGCGCAAGCCCCGCCCCGCGCAGCCCGGCCAGCACGGACTGGACAAAGGGTTCGTCCTCGCTGTGCAGCCAGCCGGGAAAGAACCGCTCGCCCTCGATGGTCTCGCCGGTGTAGCAGGCCTCCCTGCCGCGCGCAAAGGACACCGTGGCGTGGAAGTCCGCCAGTCCCGCGTTCAGTTCGGCAATGGCCTGCTTGAAGGGGCGCAGCACGTCCTCTGGGGTTTCGCCCACCAGCAGGCGGCGGTCGTAGGTGGCGCGGCAACCGCTGGGCACCACGGACGCGCCCGGATACGGGGTGGACTTGATGTCCGTGAGCACGCAGATGCCCTTGCCCAGCATGGGATGCTCGGGCGGGGTGATCCGCTCGATGCGTTCGATGAGCTTCTGCATCATGAGCACGGCGTTGACACCCTTCTCGGGACTGGCGGAATGCGCGGGCCTGCCGATGGTTTCCACCACGATCTCGGCGCGGCCCCGCTGGGCGATCTTGAGGTTCAGCTCCGAGGCCTCGCCAATGACCACATAATCCGGCTTGTGCGCGGCGGAAATGGCGCGCGCGGCAATGCCCTCGAAACACTCCTCGTGCACCCCGCCCGCCACGCGGACCGAGCCCTTGAACCGCCGGTTGGACGACGCGGCGAACCAGGCGGCGGCAGCGGCCATGCAGGCCACGGCCCCCTTCATGTCCGACGCGCCCCGGCCATAGATCCGGCCGTCCACGATGTCCCCGCCAAAGGGGGCGTGGGTCCACACCGTTGCATCGGGCACGGGCACGGTGTCGATGTGCCCGTCCAGCAGCACGCAGGGGCCGGGCTCGCCGCCCTGTATCACGCCCACCACGTTGCCGTAGCGGTCGGTCCCGGCGCTGTCGAACCCCATGTCCCGCATGGCCTTGGCCAGGGTTGCCGCGACTGCGCCCTCTTGCCCCGACACGCTGGGGCAGGCCACCAGCGCCTGGCACAGGGCCACGGCCTTGTCCGTATAGTGCGTCCGCATGACGGCTCCGGCTACAGCGCGGCCAACAGGCCGGTGCGTTCGTTGAAGGCGTTGATGCGCTTGTCCACCTCGGGAGCCAGGGCCGGAATGGAGGTCCAGTAGCTTTCGTCGTACCACTGCGCCTGGATCTCGTCGAAGGTTTTGCCCTGCTGCTCCACCCAGGTGTAGTACTTGAGGTTGTGCAGCCGCTTGCGGCCCATGTAGGTCAGCTCCTCCATGGTGTCCGTGCCCGTGCGCCGCAGGGCGCCAAAGGCCATGGCCGCCGTGGCCAGGTTCATGGGCCCGTGCGCCTCGGTCAGCTCGCGCAGGCGGCTGCCGTACATCTCCATGGAGTCCGTGGCCACGGTCAGCACCACATCCTCCTCGGTCAGCTCGTAGTACTTGGCGAACTTGATGGCCGCGATGGTGTTGGCCACCGAGGAGATGCCGAGCAGATGCAGGTTGTCCACGATGCGCGGGTCGACGCCCTGCGCCACGAGCAGATCCTTGCCCTCGGGCTCGTTGAACAGCCGGATGAGCTGCATGGGCACCTCGTCGTCCACCGCGATGACCAGGTCGGTGTTTTTGGTGTTGTGCACCCAGGGCACGTGCTTGTCGCCAATGCCCTCGATGCGGTGCTCGCCAAAGCCGTTGTTGAGCAGCGTGGGGCACTGGGTGGCCTCGCTGGCCGCTATCTTCATGTGGGGGTACAGGGTCTTCAGGTAGTCGCCGCTGGCCAGCGTGCCGCCCGATCCCGTGGCCAGCACCACGCCCTTGAAGCGGCCGGGCGCGGCGGCGGTGGCCGCGATGACCTCGGCCATGGCCGGTCCGGTGACCGTGTAGTGCCACAGGTAGTTGCCCATGTCGTCGAACTGGTTGAAGATCATGAGCTTGTCGCCCGAGGCGCGCAGCTCCCAGCACTTGTCGAAGATTTCCTTGACGTTGCTCTCGGTGCCGGGGGTCTTGATGGTTTCGCCCGCCACGGCGGCCAGCCAGTCGAACCGCTCCTGGCTCATGCCCTCGGGCAGGATGGCGATGGACTCGCAGCCCAGCAGGTTGGAGTCGTACGCCCCGCCCCGGCAGTAGTTGCCCGTGGACGGCCACACCGCCTTCTGCTCCGTGGGGTCGAACTGGCCGGTGACCAGCCGGGGAACCAGGCAGCCAAAGGCCGCGCCGACCTTGTGCGCGCCCGTGGGGAACCACTTGCCCACCATGAGCACGATGCGCGCCCGCACGCCCGTGAGCGAGGACGGCAGCTCGATGTGGTTGACGCCGCCGAACCCGCCGCCCTTGGGGGTGGGTTCGTTCTTCCAGGTGATGCGGAACAGGTTGGCCGGATCCAGATCCCACAGCCCAAGGGTGGCCAGCTTGGCGCGGATGGGGGCCGGGATGGTTTCCGGGTGGCGCATCTGCTCCAGGGTGGGGATGATGATGTTCTTTTCTGTGGCGCGCTGCACGGCCTTGGCCAGGCCCGCTTCGTGTATGGAAAGATCCAACATGCTGTTTTCCTTTTGCTACATGCTGTTGTCGTGAAGAGCGGCAGGCGCGGCGTCCCTGAACAGGTTGTCCGCCGTGTGCCGCACGGCCGCCAGCGTGGGGGCGACCGTGATGGGTGAAATATGGGCGTCGGCGCAGGCGCGCATGGCCGCGTCCACGTCCTTGAGGCCGCTGCCGGTCACCAGCAGCGCCACCCGGTCCGTGGCCTCGATGCGCCCCTCGGCCCTGGCGGCCAAAAGCCCGGCCAGCGAGGCGGCGGCGGCGGGCTCGGCAAACACGCCGGAGGCGCGGGCAAGGCGGGGTATGGCCGCCAGGATGGCCGTGTCGGACACGCGGATCCATGCGCCGTCCGTCTCGCGCACGGCGGCCATGGCCTTGACCCGGTCGCGCGGCAACCCGGCGGCAATGGAGTCGGCCACGGTGCGCGCGGTGATGGGCGGCCAGGTCAGCGCGTCCGCATCGTGCGCCCACGCCTGGTAGAGAAAATCGCTGCCCGCGGACTGCACCCCGAAGAGCCGGGGCATGCGGTCGATCCAGCCCAGGGCGAGCATGTCCTTGAACCCCTTGTGCAGGCCGCTGATGATGCAGCCGTCGCCCACGCCCACGAACACCGCGTCGGGCACGTCCCAGCCCAGCTGTTCCGCGATCTCGAAGGCGGCGGTCTTCTTGCCCTCGGCCATATAGGGGTTGTAGCCGGTGTTGCGGTTGTACCAGCCGTAGGCCTCGGCCGCCTCCAGGCACAGGGCAAAGGCGTGGTCGTAGCTGCCCTGCACCAGATAGACGTGCGCGCCATAGGCGAGCAGCTGCGCTATCTTTGCCCTGGGCGCGCTTTCCGGGACAAAAATGACACAGTCCATGCCTGCGGCGGCGCTCATGCCCGCCAGCGCGGCGGCGGCGTTGCCCGTGCTGGCGGTGGTCACGACCCGCGCGCCCGCCTCCCCGGCCTTCATGACCGCCAGGGCGCTGGCGCGGTCCTTGAGCGAGCCGGTGGGCTGCCGCGATTCGTCCTTGAGGTGCACGGCGGCCACCCCGGCCAGGGCCGCCAGGCGCGGCGAGGCCACAAGCGGCGTGCCGCCCACGGGCAGCGGCGGCGGCGCGGTGTGTGGCGACACGGGCAACAGGGCGCGGTAGCGCCACTGGGTCGGGTCGCCGCAGGCGGCCAGCGTGGCGGGAGAGATGGTCCGGGCCACGGCGGCGTAGTCGTACACCACGTCCAGCACGCCGTCGTCGCCGTGGTCCGGGCAGACGTAGCGCACCGAATCCGGCGCGTGCTCCCTGCCGCAGACCGTGCAGCGCAGGGACAAGATATGTGATGGTTGCTTTGCTTGCATGCTACCAGCCGGATGCTAGAAAAACGTGTTCCCGCCTGCCCGGGCGGTCCCGGGCAGGCAAGAACGACAGTGTGATACGGTGCTTTCCGGTGCGGACCTAGGAGGCCTTTTCGATGGCTTCAAGGAATTCCTTGAGCATCTGCTTGCCTTCGTCGCCAAAGGTGTCCTCAATGTACTTGCGCACCACGGGCAGGGCCGCGTCGCGGAACTTGACCTTCTGAGCCTGGGGCAGGGCGTAGACTTCCATCTTTTCCTTCAGGAAGGGCAGGCCGCGCTCGGAGGCCTCGATGGAGTTGGCGATGCCACGGCTGGTCACCACGGCGGCCTTGACGGCGGCCTGCACGACCTTCTGCTCGCCGGGGGTCAGGGACGTCCAGAAATCGGCATTGCACAGCCAGACATGGGGCGCGAACAGGTGGTCGGACAGGGTGAGGTATTTCTGCACTTCATACAGCTTGGCGAATTCCACGATGGGCACGGGATTCATCTGGCCGTCGGCAACGCCGGTCTGGAGCGCGGTGTACACTTCGGACCAGGCAATGGCCGCAGGCTGGCCGCCCAGGCTGGACACGACCAGCTTGTGGGTGTCCAGGCCCATGGTGCGGATCTTCAGACCCTTCATGTCCTCGATGGTCTTGATGGGGTGCTTGGAGTTGGTGAACTGGAAGAAGCCGCCGGAATCGCTGAAGCCCAGCGCCTTGAGGCCGGTCTTGGCCTCGATGTCCGCGCGCAGATGCTTGCCAAAGGGACCGTCCAGCACCTCATAGGTGGCGGCGATGTTGGGGAAGGCAAAGGGGATGTCGATCACGGAAATCATGGGGTAGACGCTGCCCACCGCACCCACGGAATGCACGCCCATCTGGATGATGCCGGCCTTGACCTGCTGCACCACCTCGGCGTCCTTGCCCAACTGGCCGTTGGGGAAGATTTCCACGGTGACTTCGCCGTTGGTGCCGGCCTCGACCAGGTTCTTGAACACGACCACCGCCGCGCCGGACGGGTTGTCGAACGCGCCGTTCTTGTTCAGGTGGTGCAGTTTGATGACCTTGCCGGCCAGGGCGGCCTGGGACATCAGCACAACCAGAGCGGCGGCTGCCAGGAGTGTGAGGAACTTTTTGGAAATGCGCATGACCATGCCTCTCAAATGGTTTGCCTGCTACATGTCGAGCAGAAGTTTCGGGAAAAACATCGCCAACTCTGTGAAATAGGTGATGATGAGGAGCACCCCCACCTCCACGATGATGAACGGCCACAACGCGCCGCTGATCTTTTCGATGCGCTCGCCCGTGACCGACGACAGCACGAACAGGCATGCCCCCACCGGCGGCGTCATGAGCGAGATATTGAGCGACAGCACGATCATGACCCCTGCGTGGACCGGGTGCATGCCTATGGCGCTGGTCAGGGCGCCCAGCATGGGCGTCAGGATGATGAGCGCCGCATTGATGTCCATGAACATGCCGATGACCAGCAGCAAGGCCAGGATCAGCGCCTTGACCACCAGGGGGTTGTTCGACAGCCCCAGAATGAGCCCGGCGATCTGCTGCGGAATCTGCATGAAGGTCATCCACCAGCTCAGGATGGAGGCCGAGGCGATGATGAGGAACACCACGCCCGTGATGCGCGCCGTGCGGATGAGCATGTCCATGATGTCGTGGAAGGCGAGGTTGCGCTCCACGAACACGCCGATGCAGAAGGCGTAGAGCACGGCGATGGCCGCCGCCTCGGTGGGCGTGACCACGCCGCCCAGGATGCCGCCCAGGATGATGACCGGCATGATGAGCGCAAAGATGCTGCCCTTGAAGGCCCGGAAAATCTCGCGCAGCGAGGGGCTGCCCTCCTGCTTGGGCAGGCCCAGCCTGCGCCCCAGGGCCACGATGAGCGCCATGCAGGCCAGGCAGATGAGCAGGCCAGGCAGGATGCCCGCCGCGAACAGTCCGGCAATGGACACACCCGCCAGCGAGCCGTAGATGACCATGAGGTTGGAAGGCGGGATGGTGGGGCCGATGATCGACCCGGCGGCCGTGACCGCGCAGGCGAAGGGCCGCGAATAGCCCTGCTTGACCATGGCGGGCACCAGCGTGTTGCCAAAGGCCGCGGCGTCGGACACCGCCGCGCCGGTCATGCCCGCAAAGAGCACCGAGGCGATCATGTTGGAATGGGCGAGGCCGCCGCGCATGTAGCCCACCAGGGAGTCGGCGAACCCGGCCAGGCGCTGGGTCATGCCCACCCGGTTCATGATCTCGCCCGCCAGGATGAAGAACGGCATGGCCATGAAGGTGAACAGGTTGAGTCCCTCGAAGAACCGCTTGGGCGCCATGATGAGGAAATTGTCCCCGCCGATCTGGTACAACCCCGCGACGCCCGCGATGCCGAGCACAAAGCCGATGGGCACGCCCGCCAGCAGCAGGCCGAAGAATATCGTGGCGACAAGGATCATGACGCGTGGTCCTTTATGAGAAACATGGGCACGGTCCGGCTGTATTCCCGCACGATGCACACCATTATCTGGAACACCGTGAGCAGGCAGGACACGGTCACGGAGAGAAACGGCACGGTCATGGTCATGCCGAAGATGGTGGCGTATTGCGACCCGCCCTGCTTGACCATGAAAAAGCTGTAGTAGGAAAGGAACAGGAAAAAGGCGAGGCCCAAGGCGTCCAGGGCTATGCGCGCGGGCCGTTGACGCGCCTGGGGCAGCTTGCAGAACAGCATGTCCAGGCCAATGTGCTCGCGGCGGTGGGTGCAGCAGGGCACGGCCAGCAGCGCGGCCCAAATCATAAGATACCGGGCCAGTTCCTCGGTCCAGGTCATGCCCAGCGCGAGCAGATAGCGCTCCACGATGCCGAACCACACCACGGCCACGGTGGCGGCCACCAGCAGGGCGCACGCCCGCTCGTTGAGATAGTTGAGCCAGTACCCCAGGGCTTCCATTCTCCCCGCAAACGAGGGGGATGGCACAAGGCCGCCCAGTGCGTGCGTATCAGCCATCATGCCCACCCGGATCCGTCTATGCGTGTCTTCATGGTTTCGATCATGCCGTGTTGAAAAGCACAGAGTATGCCATCAAACGGCGCATGGCGCCACGCCCACCCGCCACATGGGCAAACTGCCAGACGGTTTGCCGGGTTAGGGATGCGCCTTTCCGGCGGCGGAATCCTCCGGGCGTGGCCCCCAGGCCTCCTGTCGCCGGGGAAATAACCGTTGATTTCCACAAAAACGGCATTTAGAATATCATTTTGATACACCACAAAGCCACTTCGGGAGCGCCCATGACCTTTTTGCAGGCCATTCAGGACGCGGCGGCGAAATTCGCCATCGTCATTTCACGCATATTGCAAGTTGATGTCGAAATCGTTGATGAAAACCTGTTCCGCGTGGCAGGGACAGGCCGGTTCGCCTCGCAGGTGGGGCAACACATGGACGCGGCGAGCAGCGTATACCGCAAGGTCATCGCCCTGGGCCAGCCGCTCATCATCAAGGAACCCGGCTTTGCCGAGATGTGCCGCGAATGCCCCTGCTGGCAGCGATGCGAGGAAACCTTCGAGATGAGCACCCCCATCCTCCTGGACGGGACGGTGGTGGGCGTCATCGGCTTTGTCTGCTTCACCGGGGAGCAAAAGGAGCACATCCTCGCCTCGTTCGACGTTTTTTTCGACTTCCTGGAGCAAATGGCGGACCTGCTGGCGGCAAAGATGCTGGAAAAGCAGGAGCTGGCCCGCAGCCAGGCCGTGGGCGAACTGCTGGAATGCATCGTGAACCGGGTGGACGAGGGCGTGCTGCTGCTCGACGCGGCCAACACCATCATCCGCTGCAACAAGGCGGCCTGCGACATCCTGTCCATCGACATGGGGCACCTCATGGGCCACGAGGCCGCGCCCACGGACGGCGCCACGCCGCCCAGACCCCGCGTCACGCTGCGGCGCGACGCGCAGGACGTGCTGCACTACCACGGCTACGAACTGGAACTGGACGGCACGCGCTTCCAGGTGGTGGGCGAGGAACACCAGCTCAACTACGGCGACTGCGCCCGCGTGTTCGTGTTCCACGACGCCCAGGTCATGCACAAGAACGCCTACCGCCTCATCTCTTCCACGGAGCGCGTGGGCCTCGACGTGCTCATAGGCGACTCCAACGCCCTCAACGAACTCAAGGACCAGGTGCGCCGCTTTGCCAACACAGCCGCCACCACGCTCATCATCGGCGAAAGCGGCACCGGCAAGGAGCTGGTGGCCCGCGCCCTGCACGACGCCGGCGACCGGGCCGAAGAGGTGTTCGTGGCCGTCAATTGCAGCGCCATCCCCGAAACGCTGCTGGAAAGCGAGCTGTTCGGCTACGCGGGCGGCGCATTCACGGGCGCGGACCCCAGGGGCCGCATGGGCAAGTTCGAGCAGGCCCAGGGCGGCACCCTGTTCCTGGACGAGATCGGCGAGTTCCCCCTGCATTTGCAGCCCAAGCTGCTGCGCGCCCTGGAGCAGCGCGAGGTCATGCGCATCGGCTCGCACGCCTCCACGCCCCTGAACATCCGCGTCATCGCGGCCACCAACCGCAACCTGGAAAAGATGGTGGCCGAGGGCATGTTCCGCGACGACCTTTTCTACCGGCTCAACGTGCTGCCCATCCATGTGCCGCCCCTGCGCGAGCGCGGCAAGGACGTCTTTATGCTGGCGCGCTACTTCCTGGAGCGGTGCTTCGACCGGCTCAACAAATCCGTGCTCACGGTGCGCGACGGCTTCTGGCGGGCCATTGCCGCCTACCACTGGCCCGGCAACGTGCGCGAGCTGCAAAACGTCATGGAGTACATCGCCAACGTGGCCGACTCCCCCTGCGTCATCACCAGCGCCCTGCTGCCGCGCAAGGTGAC
Source organism: Desulfovibrionaceae bacterium (assembly GCA_050251715.1). Classification (GTDB taxonomy): domain Bacteria; phylum Desulfobacterota; class Desulfovibrionia; order Desulfovibrionales; family Desulfovibrionaceae; genus JBFWMG01. The sequence goes on from JBFWMG010000010.1 coordinate 94,970, forward strand.
CAGCAAGGAGGACACCGTGGCCAGCAGCACCCTGCACCTGGCGACCATCGAGAAACTCATCATCCAGAAGGCGCTGGCGCCCTATGGCGGCGCGGGGGCGGCGCGGGCGGACAAGGCCTTTGTGGCCGACACCCTGGGCATCGGCATCGCCACGCTGTACCGCAAGATCAAGGAATACGGCGTGGCCTGAGGCCACGCCGCCAGATTGCCGGCAAAGCCCCGGGGGAAGGAGAGAGGCAAGGGAAAACCCCTTTTTCCAAGCATAAAAAGGGGTTTTCCCTTTCCTCTCTCCTTCCCCCGGACCCCCATCCTCTCTCCTATCTCTTTCCCCAAAAACTGCTGGCGGGGGATGTGGATACGGTTGGGACAAGCGCGTTCCCCAGGCGGACTGCTGGCAGGGGAGGTGGGTGCGGTTGGGACAAGCGCGTTCCCCAGGCGGACTGCTGGCGGGGGAGGTGGGTGCGGTTGGGACAAGCGCGTTCCTCAGGCGGACTGCTGGCAGGGGAGGTGGGTGCGGTTGGGACAAGCGCGTTCCCCAGGCGGGCGACCTCGTTGGCTGTGGACGCGGGCATGGAGGGTCGTTCACGCGGCGCCGTGAGCCGCAAGGCTTCGAGAAGGAAACAGCAGGGATACATGGCGGTTTGTCAGCAGCCTGACGGCGTGGCCTGAAGCCTCCCAGCATGCCGCATCGCCGGGCCTTCCCGCCCGTACCATTTTTTTCTTGATTAAGTCACACGACTGAATTAAAAAGGAGACATGACAACCGATCGAACCCTCACCCGGCAGGCTCTGATAGACGCCGCCGCAGCCCTGTTCGCCGAACACGGCTACGACGCGGTGAGCACCCGCATGATCGCAACCGCCGCAGGCGTCAACCTCGGCGGCATCCACTACCATTTTGGCGGCAAGCAGCAGCTCTACGTGGAGGCCTACCGCATGGCCACCGCTTCGGACGACCGCATCACCCTGGACCGGACCGCGCGGGAACACCCGGAACTCATGGCATCCCCGCAGGGACAGGCCAGGATCATCCTCCTCACTGTCCGCGCCATGTTCGAGGACTTCCTCTGCGCCAAGGACAATGCGCTGGAACGGCGGCTCATCGTCCGCGAGATCGTGTCGCCCTCTTCGGCCCTGCCCATCCTGATGCGGGAGATATTCAACCCGAACATCAACGACAACAGCGCCTTCATCCGCCACGTCCGGCCCGGCCTGGACGAGGACACCGTGTTCATCTGGGTCAACACCATCCTGGCCCCGCTCATCTTCTATCTGCTCGCGGCAACGCCTCTCGGCATGGCGCGCGGCACCCCCCTCGATGCCGCGTACTATGCAAAAGCCGCCACAGAGACGGCCAGGGCATTGACGCTGTTGTTGCAACTGCCCCTGCCGGAGGAATCGCAGGCATAGCGCCCCAACAAGGCACGACGCGCGGGCGCGGCCCGTTGTCTCGCCGCCGCGCCATGGAGTTTCACATGACCAGGAAGTATCGCTCCCTTCTTCTGATGACCCTGTTCACCGCCTGGACGCTCGCCTTGTGCGCGTGCGGCGAGTCCCGTTCCACGGATAACGCAAACGCTTCGGCCACGGCCGCAAGGCCCGTACCCACGGCCCGCATCGTGGCCATGCCCCAGTCCAGCCAGCGCGAATTTCCCGCCACGGTGCAGGCGCAGCGGCGGGTCGACCTGTCCTTCTCCGTGGATGGCCGGCTCATGCTCCTGCACGGCGAGGCGGGCCGCGTCGTGCGCAAGGGCGAAGTGATCGCCCGGCTGGACCCACGCGACTACCAGAATGCGCTTAACGCGGCGCAGGCCAGCTACGATGAGGCCTTGCAGAACGTCAAACGGTCCAGGGCGCTGTTCCAGAAGCACGTGACCGCCCAGGCGGAACTGGACACGGCCGAGGCCGCCTACGAGACCACCAAGGCCCAGGTGCGCATCAGGCGCAAGGCGCTTGACGACACGGTCATGCGGGCGCCCTTTGACGGCGTGGTGTCCACACGCCATGTGGAGAACCATGAATACGTGGGGCCGAACAACCCCGTGCTCTCCCTGCGCAGCGTCACCAATCTGGAAGTGGCCTTCCAGGTGCCCGAACGGATCATCAGCCAGTGGGGCAAGGCCGCCCTGCACAGCGTCCAGGTGCGTTTCGAGGTGGGCGGCGCGCCCTGGGCCAACGCCACGGTGAGCGAGGTGAACGCCGAGGCCGACGCCACCACCCGCACCTACAAGGTGGTGGCGACGCTCGGCCTGCCGGAAGGCATCACCCTGCTGCCGGGCATGACCGCCACGGCGCGGCTCCAACTGCCCGCAGGCGAGAACCAGGGAGGCTCTGTGCTCGCACCCCTGCCCGCCGTGTTCAGCGGCAGCGACGGCGCAAGCTACGTGTGGATCATCCCTGAGCCGTCCGGCCAACCGGTCAGGACGCGGGTGACGCTGGGCGGCCTGCGCGAGGACGGCGTGGAGATCGTGTCCGGGCTCGCGCCGGGCGTGCTCGTGGCCACGGCGGGCGTGCACAGCCTGGACGGAACCATGCCGGTGCGCCCCGTGGTTGAGGGCGTCAAGGGACTGGAATAATGGAACTCGCTCATTTTGCCCTGCGCTTCAAGACCGTGACCTTGGTCTTTGCCCTGCTGGTGGCCACGATGGGCTCGCTGTCCTACCTCGAACTGGGCAGGCTGGAAGACCCTGAATTCACCATCAAAAAGGCGATCATCACCACCCAATACCCCGGCGCCACGGCCCAGGAGGTGGAACAGGAGGTCAGCGAGCCCCTGGAAACCGCCATCCAGCAGCTCAAGCAGCTGAAGAAGGTGACCTCCATCTCCCGTTCCGGAATGTCCATCATCTTTGCGGAGATACAGGATTCCTTCAACGGAGACACCCTCCCGCAGGTATGGGACGAGCTGCGGCGCAAGATACACGACACGACCGGCTCGCTCCCCTCCGGCTGCGGCACGCCCGAGGTCAACGACGACTTCGGCGACGTGTACGGCGTGTTCCTGGCCCTCACGGGCGACGGCTACACCCCGCACGAGCTGCGCCAGGTGGCCAAGGATCTGCGCCGCGAACTGCTCCTGTGCGACGAGGTGGGACGCATCGACTTCTGGGGCGTGCAGACCGAGGCCGTATACGTGGAGATCGACCGCGCCCGGCTGGCCCGCCTCGGCATCACGCCCACCACGATCTTCAATACCATCAACGCCCAGAACACCGTCACCTCGGCGGGCGACGTGCAGGTGGAGCCCGAGGACGTGCGCATCCGCGTCACCGGCGGCTTCTCAACCATCGACGACATGAAGGAGCTGCTCATACCGGCCGGCGCGGACAGCGACGGCGCCAGCCGCATGATCCGCCTCAAGGATCTCGCCACGGTGGAGCGGGGCTATCTCGACCCGCCCACCCGGGTGCTCCTCTTCAACGGCAAGCCCGCCGTGGGCATCGGCATCTCCACGGTCAAGAACGGCAACGTGGTGACCATGGGCCGGGCCGTCCGGCAGCGGATGGAGCAACTCACCCCGAACATCCCCGTGGGCATGAACCTCGAAACCATCGCCTTCCAGTCCGAAACCGTGGAAAGGGCGGTGAGCGGGTTTGTCCTCAACCTCATCGAATCCGTGGCCATCGTCATCGCGCTGCTCATGCTCTTCATGGGCCTGCGCGAGGGGCTCATCATGGCCGTCGTGCTGCTGCTCACCATCCTGGGCACCTTCGTGTGCATGAAGGTGCTGCACGTGAGCCTGGAACGCGCCTCCCTGGGCGCGCTCATCATCGCCCTGGGCATGCTCGTGGACAACGCCATCGTGGTCACCGAGGGCATTGTCATCAAATCCCTGCGCGGCATGCCCCGCGAGGACGCGGCCTTGGAGACCGTGCGCGAGGTGCAGTGGCCGCTCCTGGGCGCCACCGCCATCGCCATTCTCGCCTTTGCCGCCATCTCCATGTCCAACGACAAGAGCGGCGAATACCTGCAAAGCCTGTTCAAGGTCATCGCCGTGTCCCTTGGCCTCAGCTGGGTCTTCGCGGTCACGGTCACGCCCTGGCTCTGCGTGACCTTCCTCAAGTCGCCCAAGAAGCCCACCGAGGTCTACGGCAATCCCTTCTACCACGCCTACCGCACCGTGCTGGGCCTGTGCATCCGCCACCGGCCCATCACCCTCACGCTGGTGTGCGCCATGCTGGCCGCCTCGCTCTACGGCAACACCCTGATCCATCAGAACTTCTTCCCAGACTCCACAAGACCCCAGTTCACCCTGGACGTGTGGTTTCCGGCGGGCACGCACATCGCCACCACCCAGGAACGCCTGACGGAGGTGGGTGCCTACATCCGCACCCTGCCCGGCGTGACCGCCACCACCACCTTCGTAGGCAGCGGCGCCATGCGCTTCATCCTCACCTACGACCCCGAGATGCCGGACGCCTGTTACGGCCAAATCCTGACCACGGTGGACACCTACGAGGCCATCGCACCCCTGCGGGCCAAGGTGGAGGCCTATATGGCCTCGCACCGCCCCGAGGCGGTCCACTCCCTGCAACCCTTCAAGCTGGGGCCGGGCGGCGGCGCCATCGAGGCGCGCCTCAGCGGTCACGATCCCCTGACGTTGTACGAACTGGGCGACAAGGTCATGCACATCATGCGCGCCGAGCCCACCGCGTGCAGCATCCGCTCCGACTGGGAACAGCGCGTCAAGACCCTGGAGGTGCGCATGGCCGAGGCGCCGAGCCGGGGAACCGGCGTGACCAGGCCCGACATCGGCGAGGCTCTGGCCATGAACTTCTCCGGCCTGCGGGCGGGCGTGTACCGCGACGGCGACATCCTGCTGCCCATCATGCTCCGTCCGCCCAAGGCGCAACGCAAGGGCGTGGACAATCTGGACGACGTGCAGGTGTGGAGCAGCGCCATGGGCACGTCCCTGCCCATCGGCCAGGTCACCCAGGGCGTGCGGACCGTGTGGGAGGATCCCGTCATCAACCGCCGCAACCGCATGCGCACCCTCACCGCGAGCTGCTGGCCGCACACGGGTACGGCCATGACCGTCCTGGGCAAGCTGCGCCCCAAGATCGAGGCCATCCCCCTGCCCGAGGGCTACCGCCTCGAATGGGGCGGCGAATACGAAAACAGCCGCGACGCCACAGACATGCTCATGGCCAACGTGCCGCTCTCCTTTGCCGTGATGTTCTTCATCTCGGTGGCGCTCTTCAACTCGATCCGCCAACCGGTCATCATCTTCCTGGGCCTGCCCCTGGCGCTCATCGGCGTGGTCTCCGGACTGCTGGCGACCGACGCGCCCTTCGGCTTCATGTCCCTGCTCGGATTCCTCAGCCTGTCGGGCATGCTCATGAAAAACGAGATCGTGCTCCTGGACCAGATCAACCTGGAGCGGGCCACGGGCAAGGGGCATTTCCAGGCCGTGGTGGACGCCTCGGTAAGCCGCGTGCGGCCCGTGTGCATGGCCGCCTTCACCACGGTGCTGGGCATGGCCCCCCTGCTCTGGGACGTGTTCTTCAACGCCATGGCCGTGACCATCATGGCCGGACTCACCTTTGCCACGGTCCTCACCCTGCTCGTGACGCCCGTGCTCTACACCCTCTTCTTCCGCGTGCGCGAAGAGAGAGCGTAGCGTCCCGGAAATCAAAAACGGCTCCGGCTGAAAGACAAGGAACGAACAATGCCTCATGCAACGGCCAATGGCATCCGGATCGAATATGAAACGATCGGCGACAGTGCTTGCCCGGCGTTGCTGTTGATCGCCGGAAACGGCGCCCAGTTGACCTTTTGGGATGACGCGTTCTGCGGCCTGCTGGCCCAGGCAGGGTTCTTGGCCATCCGTTTCGACAACCGCGACGCCGGTCTTTCGACCAAGTTCGAGGCCGCGGGAATCCCGGACATGATGGCCACGATCAAGGCCGCCATGGCAGGCAGGCCCGTGGAGACGGCCTACCGCCTCGAGGACATGGCGGACGACGCCGTGGGCCTGCTCGACGCCCTGGGTTTGGCCAAGGCCCACGTCTGCGGCGCGTCCATGGGCGGCATGATCGCCCAGGTCGTGGCCTATCGCCACCCGGGCCGCGTCCTGAGCCTGACCTCCATCATGTCCAACACGGGCAATCCCGAGGGTCCGTACGGGAAACGGGGAGCCCTGGCGACCGTGACCGCGCCCGCGCCCGAGGAACGCGAGGCGTACATCGAACACATGATGCGCGTCTGGCGCAGGCTCTGGAGTCCCGGATTTCCGTTCGACGAGGCGCGGGCGCGCGCGTTCCTGGAGACGAGCTACGATCGTTCCTATTACCCGCAGGGCATGGCGCGCCAGAATACGGCCCTCATCGCCTGCGGCGACAGGAGGCCGAGGCTTGCGTCGATCACGGCGCCGACCCTGGTGATCCATGGGGCCGCCGATCCGCTGATTCCGGTGGAGGCGGGCAAGGAGACGGCGCGGGTGATACCGGGCGCGCGGCTGTTGGTCCTCGACGGCATGGGGCACGACATGCCCAGGGAGGTCTGGCCGGACATCGTGGCCGCCATCGCCGGGCTTGTCCGGCACGACGAAGGGTAAGGGCGTGCGGCACGGTGTTCAGGACGCCGTGCCGGGGCGGGGCGGGCTACCGCTCCAGCGCCTTGAGAATGGCGTCGGTAAGCTGGCCAAAGGCTGGCAAGGCGCGGCTGCGGGGCCGCTCCATGGCCACGTCCAGCACATCGCGGATGCGGCCCGGCCGGTGCGACATGACCACGATCCGGTCGGCCAGGTACACGGCCTCGTCAACGCTGTGCGTGACCAGCACGATGGTCTTGTGGGTCATCTCCCAGATGCGCAGCAGCTCGCGCTGCAACAGGATGCGGGTGTGCGCGTCCAGCGCGCCGAAGGGCTCGTCCATGAGCAGCACGTCCGGCTCGTTGGCCAGGGCGCGGGCAATGGCCACGCGCTGGCGCATGCCTCCGGACAATTCGTGCGGCAACGCCTCGCCGAACTCCGGCATGCCCACGATGCGCAGGAACGCGGCGGCGGTCTCGCGCCGCTCCGCCCGGTCCACGCCCGCGAACTCCAGCCCAACGGCTATGTTGTCGGTCACGGACAGCCACGGGAACAGCGAATATTCCTGAAACACCATCCCCACCTGGCGGCAGGGCTTGTCGATGGCCCGCCCCCGGTACCGCACCGATCCCGCGCTCGCCCGCTCCAGCCCGGCCATGATGCGCAGGATGGTGGACTTGCCGCAACCCGACGGCCCCACGATGCACACGAACTGGTTGGCGGGCACCTCCAGGTCCACGCCGTCCACCGCGAGAAGACGGCCGCCCCTGTCGGTGGCGAACTCCTTGGTCAGCCCTTGCACCTGAATGACATTTTCACACAACAATTCCATCTTATCGCACCTGCCGCCGCCACGCGTATTTCTTCACCTCGATGCGCCGGAACACCTGGTCCATGAGCGCCCCCACCACGCCGATGGAGACCATGCCCGCGATGACGATGTCCGTGGAGGCCAGGGTGAAGGCATGGGTGATGAGATAGCCCACGCCGGACAGCGAACCAGGCAGCATCTCCGCGGAGACCAGGCACATCCAGGCGATGCCGAGGCCAATGCGCATGCCCGTGATGATGGAGGGCATGGCTGCGGGCAGCAGCACCTTGGCGAAGATTTGGCGCTCGCTCGCGCCCAGCACGCGGGCCGAGTCCACCAGCGTCCTGTTCACCCCGCGCACGCCATGGATGGTGGCCGTGAGGATGGGGTAGAACGCGCCGATGAAGATGATGAAGGCCATGGAGAACTTGAGATTGTTCAGGTAGATGTAGGCCCGTCCCGACTCGATGCCCAGCACCGTGGCAAAGCTGGAGATGCCGAACCAGGCCATGACCAGCGGCACCCAGGCCAGAGGCGGAATGGGCCGGAAGAGATTGAGGAACGTATTGAACAGGTTGAAGACAACGGCGTAATAGCCCATGGCCACCCCCAGCGGGATGGCGATGGCGGCGGCGACCATGTAGCCCATGAGCACGCGCACCAGGCTTATGCACACGTTGCCCGCCAGCGACCCCATGCTGATGATGTTGGCCGTGGGCTGCGTGAGCAGTTCCACCACCTGCCCCACACCGGGCAGCACCACCTGGTTGCCTATCCGCGCGGCCATGACGACCCAGAGCACTACGAAAAACGCCGGGGTGAGCAGCGGGACGAGCGGTCCCCGGCGGGAAACAAGCCGTTGCATGCGCATCTCCTGGGCGGGCGGCGGCCCATGAGCCGCCGCCCCCCGCACCATCTAGCTCTTTTTGAGCGATTTGTTCACGAATGAGAAGTCGAACAGCACGGGCTTGGCCGCCTCGATGTTTCCGGTGGCCAACGCGCCCTTGAACTTGCCCATGCGCTGCAACATGGCCAGGAACATGTCCTCGCCCTTGAGCCAGTTCGCGGACGGGGTCGTGGTGTAGACGATGGTGGATTTTTCCACCGCCGCGGCGGGCACGCCGATCCAGTCGGCGGACAGCGCGGCGGTTTCCACCATGTTCTTGTTGCACCACGCGCCCACGTTGGTCATCAGGTCGGTCATGGCCTGCACGATCTCGGGATGGGTGGCGATGAGCCGCTCGCTCGCGCCCATGGCGCAGCAGGGGAAGTCCTGCCACTCGCCTGCGGGCGGCAGATCGCGGGAGTCGAGGCCGATGTGGCCCACGTGCTTGAACTCGGCCACGGAAGGATGCGGCTCGGGGCCGACCCAGCAGTCAACCTGCTTGCTCACCAGGGCGGGAATGAGGTTGGAGGTGGACTTCAGGTCCACCAGCAGGATGTCCGCGTCCGGGTCGTTGGCGTTCTCGGTGATCTTGTAGCCGCTCTTGAACAGCGCGCCCTCGAACACCACGCGGGGCGAACTGGTGGGCGAATGGTAGCCGACCTTGAACGGACGGCCCGCCGCCTTGATCTGTTTTTCCACGTCGGCCCAGCCATTGACCGTGCTGTCGGGCGGAAAGACCATGCTCATGCCGTCCACGTGCAGGGGGCACAGCATCTTCATCTTGGTGCCCTTGTCGATGCCGCTCATGAACGCGGTGCTGGAGGCGAGGCCCAGGTCAAGCTGGCCCATGGCGAACATGGTCGCGGTTTCGGAACCGCTCTTGGACACGATGAGGGTGATGACGGCCAGGGGTTTGCCGTCCTTGCCCATCAGCTCGTACTTCTCGCGGGGCACCATCTCCTTCAGATACGCGCCCGAAGCCTTGAACGCGTCGCCCTTCATGGCCGCTACCATGAGCGGCGTGTGGTGCGTGGTGAACACATAGCTCATGTTGAGCCGGGGCACGCCGCTGTCGGCGGCCCAGGCCTGGCCCATGCAAAGACACAGGGCGAGGCACATCCCCGCCGCCAAGACAAGGAACGCGTTCCCGCGTCCCGCACGTTGCGTGTCCATAACCATATCCTCCTCAGGGGTTAGTCGATCAGTTCGAGATACGCCTCGATACGCGTGCGCAGCTGCTCTTCATCCGCTTCCGAATAGTCCGTCTCCACATGCAGCAAGGGCAGGCCCAGGTCCTGCTCGACCCACTGCCGCACATGCCATGATTCCACGTTGTAGGTGTGGCAGCCAAGCCAGGTGAGATCCACCACGCCGCGCACGCCGTACTCCCGGCCCAGGCTGGCCAGGCTGGCGCGGCGGTTGGGGTTGGGCGACATGCAGGAGCACGGGATGCGCATGTAGCGCCGCGCCAGCGCCTCCCACGGGTCGCCCTCCTCGTCCACCAACAGGTCCAGCCCCTTGAGGCCGGTGCAGTTTTCCATGCACACCACATGCGCGCCCAGCTCCTCGGCGATGCGCACCACCTTTTCCGCCCCCTTGCCCACCGGGCAGCCCGTGAGCATGAGCCGCGCGCCCCGGCGCGGGGAACGGCCCTGCAACGCCAGCGCCACGCGCACATCCCGCATGAGCGCCGCCAGCATGGCGGCATAGGCGTCCTGGTCCACCACAAACCCCTTGCTCTCCTGCACGGCCAACAGATCGAGCCCCGTCAGGGGTGACAACGGGTCCGCCGCCAGGCGCAGCAACGCATCCATTTGCCGCCGCAGGGCATTGTGCCGGGCAATTTCGCGCCGCAGCGCTTCCGGCTCGGCGGGCCGCGCGCCGTGGCGCACGAGGAACGCCTCCAGCCCGCGCAACGAGTCCAGCCAATAGCGGAACGCGGCCTCGCCCTCCTGGGTGTGGGGCAACTGCATCACGTGCATGGGCTTGAGCGAGGCCATGAGCTCGTACATTTTCTTCTTGCCGTCGCAGGTGGATTCCGCAGCCAACACCTGGGCCGCGCTGAAAAAGGGGCACGTTTCCGTGATGGCGTAGCCGTAGCTGGACTTGATGAGCGGACACAGGCTGGCGGGCAGATGCTCTTCGGCGGCCTGGATGGGCTTTTGCCGCTTGCCGCACAAGCCAACCGGCACCGCACCGCAGGCACGTATCAGTTCGCCTGGTGCATAGATGCAGTACACGCCAACAACAAGGGTTCCAGACTCGCGAGCCGCATCCAGCGCAGCAATGCTCTTTTCAGGCATCGACTTGAACGCTTCCATACTGTCCATATAGTATCACCATGCATGCTGATTATTATGTTTAATAATACATAGAGCGCAACGATGTCCTAATACATCATGGACGCTTATTCCATGCGGCGTAATGTGTGTCAAATTGTATTGGCCGATGCATTGGTGCCATTGTCATTGACCATGACTATGGACCATGACGCTCACATGGTTCCTCTATTGCCCGTGGGACAGGGGAACAGCGACGCCGTGCCCGGCCAGTTCACACGGAGATAATGGAAAGACATGCCAGGATTGCGGTGTGCCGGAACCCATGCGGCGTTGCGGCTTGCACGGCGCTGGCCCAACAATCCGCGCGCCCTGCCTGGCGCGCGCACCGCCGGGCCGTGGCCCGGCCTTGCCAGCGAGGCAAAACCCACCACGCATGCACCCCCTGCCGACACACGGCGATCCGGGCCAGGACTGGCGATGCCACGCCACCCTCGGCCACGCCACCCTCGGCCACGCCACCACGCACACCACCGCACCCCCTCACCCCCCTCGGCCACGCCGCGCCTGTTGCCGCGTCTCCGTCCCCCGCGCCTGCTGCCGCGTCTCTGCCCCCCTAGCCCGTTTCCGCGCCTCCGCCCGCCTTCAGGCCTCCGCGCGCCTCCAAGCCTCCGCGCGCCTCCACCCAATTCCGCCCGCTTCACGCCTTGCAACATGCCGGGCATCACGCGGCGCACGTCGCGAATGATTCACGGCAACACGCTATAATAAAATATAAAATTAATATCATTTCGTCCCCCATCAAAAAAGATATTGAAAATCATTTTCAATGTGTGTATAAGGGAATCAAGGCACACACGCCCCCGCTCGCGCGGCCCGCCATTGCGGCGCACCACACGGTCAAGAACCACGCGGGAAAACCAGGGAGCGAAAGGAGCACACCATGGGCGCAGCACTCATTGGCGGCATGGACAGACTGAAGAAGAACTACGAGGCCGTGGCCAAAAACGCGGGCGTCAGCCTCAAGATATTCACGGGCAAGGAAAACCGCATTGCCGACAGGCTTGGCTCGAACACCGCCTGCGTGATCCTGTTCACCGACAAACTGTCCCACGCGGCGCGGCGCGACGTGCTTTCCGCCGCCAAGGCCAGGGACATTCCGGTCTACATGTTCCACTCCTCGGGCGTGTCCACCCTGCGCGAATGTTTCAATGGCAAATGCGCCGTCCTGGCGGCATAGCCCGCGCCCGGACCAATGCGCCACGCCACCGGCTGTCCCATCCCGGGGCCGCCCAGACACAACGCGCCCCTGCCCCGCCGCCCGGCATTGCGGCCGGTCGGCCCTGGGGCGCGGCGCAACGGCGCATTGGCATCCCTTCGCGCCAGGCGCCCGTGAGGCCACGCATGGCGCCTTGCCCCACGCGGGCCGCTGACCGTCCGCATTGACACACGCCGCGCCGCGCGCGTACTCCTGGCCCGGACGGCGCGCCCACAACCCCGCGCCCAGGACAGCCATGGCCATCGACGTCTGCATCAACGTACTCTTCAAACCGCTCCAAACCGCGCTCGCGCTCTTCTCGCTGTTGCGCCACAGCGGGCGGCATATCGACCGCATCTATTTCCACGAGGAAAACAAGAATCCGCCCGACATGCACGCGCCCCTCAAGCGGCTGCTGCGCGACCAGTTGGAATGCACCACCCTGCCCCAATACATCAACTGGCACGAACCCGTTGACCCCTCTCGGCTGGGCGACACGGCCTACCGCCACTCCATCCGCTACCAGTGGGGCTGGGAACGCACGGACAAGGATTTCCTCCTCCTCATCCACAACGACGTGCAATTCCATGCCGACATCGTGCCGCCCATGCTCGCCGCCCTCACGGGAACCGGCGAGGGGGGGGACGAGGGGGCCATCGCCGTGGGCGACATAGGCAACTGCGGCGTATGCCCCGCCCACCACGCCGCCATCTGCACCAAGGAGACGTACTGGGACGTGCGCCCTTCCCACGCGTACCTCATGCGCCTCTACGACCGCATGCCGCCGGGCAAAAACGTGCACCCCTACAACGAGGACTTTCCCGAGGCATTTCGCGCCGCGCCCTGGCCCCTGCCCCACTGCCGGGTCAACGAATGGTGCATGCTCATCGACATGCGCGCCGCCCGCGCCGCCACCGCGCCCCTTGGCCCGGCCATGCCGCTGGGCGCCATGGCCTCCTGCGGCCGCCACATCCTGGACACGGGCGCGCGCTGGTTCCGCGACGTGTCCCTCATGGGCCACCGCTGCCGCCACTTCCCCCTGGCCGGCTACATGACCCACCGTTTCGGCCACAAGGCCATGCTCGACGAGGACCGCTACCAGGCCGACGAACTGGCCGCGCTCAAGGCGCTCAAGAAGGATTTCCGCAACGCCTGGTTCGGCGTCACCCCCACGGGACCATCCGCATGAACGTTTCGCTCAACGACGTGGCGGGCAACGGCGTGCGCAACCGGCGCATGTACCTTTTCCTGCTGACGCTCACCATCGCCTCCACCGTGGCCTTTCAGGGCTGGCGCACCCTGTACAACAACTTCGCCGTGGACGTGGCCGGGCTCTCCGGCCTGCAGAACGGCATGGTGCAATCCCTGCGCGAGGTGCCCGGCTTCCTCTCCCTGCTGGTCATCTACCTGCTCTTCTTCATCAGCGAACACCGCCTGGCCGCCCTGTCCGTGGCCATCCTGGGCCTCGGCACCGCTGCCACGGGTTTTTTCCCCAGCTATTACGGCCTCATCTTCACCGTGCTCGCCATGTCCTTCGGCTTCCACTACTACGAGACGCTCAACCAGTCGCTCACGCTGCAATACTTTGACCGCACCACCGCGCCCATCATCTTCGGCCGCCTGCGCGGCATTGCCTCGGGCATCAACCTGCTGGTGGGCGGCGCGGTGTTCGCCATGTCGCTGTTCCTGGATTTCAAGGGAATGTACGTGGTCATGGGCGGGCTGGTGGTCGTGGTGGGCCTGTGGTGCGCCACGCGCAATCCCACGGACCGCGACCTGCCGCCCCAGCACAAGAAGATGGTGTTCAAACGGCGCTACTGGCTCTACTACGCGCTCACCTTCCTGGCCGGGGCCAGGCGGCAGGTGTTCGTGGCCTTTGCCGTGTTCCTCATGGTGTCCAAGTTCAACTACACGGTGCGCGACATCACCGTGCTCTTCGTGGTCAACAACGTCATCAACTGGTACCTTTCGCCCGCCATAGGCCGCGCCGTGAACCGCTTTGGCGAGCGCCCCGTGCTCACGCTGGAATACGCCGCGCTGCTCGTCATCTTCACGGGCTACGCCTTTACCGACTCCTGGCTGGTGGCGGGCGCGCTCTATGTGCTCGACCACATCTTCTTCAACTTCGCCCTGGCCATCCGCACCTATTTCCAGAAGATAGCCGACCCGGCGGACATCGCGCCCTCCATGGCCGTGGGATTCACCATCAACCACATCGCGGCGGTCGTCATCCCCGCCCTGGGCGGCGCGCTGTGGCTTGTGGACTACCGCATCGTGTTCCTCGGCGCGGCGGGCCTCGCCTTCCTGTCGCTCCTCTTTACCCAGTGCATCCCATCGCGCCGCAACCAATAGGCCAAGCGGGGGGGGGGGGGGGGGGGGGGGGGGGGGGGGGGGGGGGGGGGGGGGGGGGGGGGGGGGGGGGGGGGGGGGGGGGGGGGGGGGGGGGGGGGGGGGGGGGGGGGGGGGGGGGGGGGGGGGGGG
>JBFWMG010000011.1:0-104368 GCA_050251715.1 Desulfovibrionaceae bacterium
CATCTCCCCCGCCAGCAGTTTTTGGGGAAAGAGTTAGGAGAGAGGATGGGGGTCCGGGGGAAGGAGAGAGGAAAGGGAAAACCCCTTTTTATGCTTGGAAAAAGGGGGTTTCCCTTTCCTCTCTCCTTCCCCCGGGGCTTTGCCAGCAGCCTGGGCGCGCCGACGGCGCGCTAGCGCATTTTAACATTGAAACAATGTTAAAAGTTGAAATAATGAAGCATTATTTCAACAAAATGCATAAGAGCATCTAAACTTTTTCAAAGTTAAGATGCTCTAATGGAAAATATGGGCAAAGGGCGCGACCTGGGCGGCGGTCAGGCCGTGGTCGCCGGGCGCGATGGGGCGGCGGTCAGGGCGCGTCTTGACCGGATAGTGGCTGTCCGAGCCGCCCAGGATGGCCAGCTTGTGCCGTTTGGCCATGTCCTGGGCCTGGTCCGCCAGCTCCGCGTCGGATTCCGGTCCCTTGTAGCCGTTGTGGCTGTAGGCGTACACGCCCTCGATGCCGTCGAGCCCCGCGTCGAGCATGGCCGCCAGATAGGGGCCGCGCCGCCTGGGCGCGGTCTGGAAGGGGTGCGCCCACACCGCGAACCCGCCCGCTGCGCGCACCGTTTCCACGGCCCGGGCCGGATGCAGGGCCGCGACCCCGGCATCGTCCGGGATGTACAACCCCTCGTCGTGCAGATAGCGCATGGCATGCCCCCACGACGCGAACAGCCCCATTTCCTCGGCCAGATACTTGGCGATGAAGATCTTTTGCGGGGTCTTGCCCGCATAGGCCCGGACCGCCTCGAAGGCCACGTGGATGCCCCGCTTGCGCAGCCCGGCCAGGATGCGGCGGGACACGTGCTCGTAATTGCGCCGCAGCGTCTCGAACCGCGCCACAAGCCCGGCCAGCGCGGGCGAGGCCAGATCCATGTCATAGCCTATGACGTGCGCGCCCCGGCAGGATATCTCCACGCCGAGCGCCAGCTTGACGCCCTTGCGCCGGGCATGGGCGTACAACCCCTCGTCGGGCAGCTCGTCGTGGTCGCAGACGCCGATGCCCGCCAAGCCCCGGAAGGCCGCGATGTCCACGAGGCGGCGGGGCGGCAGGGCGCAGTCCTTGGAACGGCTGGTGTGGTTGTGCAGGTCGAAGGCGACCCCGGCATGGTGGCTGGCCATGGCTACAACCCGAACTTTTTCATCTTGCGGTAAAAGGTGCGGCGGGGAATGCCCGACACGCGCGAGGCCTCGGACACGTTGCCCTCGGCGTTCCTGAGGTAGCACATGAGCTCCCGCTTCTCGAAATTGTCCATGATCCGCTCCTTGCGTGTATGAAAACCGCTGTCGCCGGATGTCTCGTGCGCCCCGTACGCCGGTACGGACGCGGCTCCGGGCGTCGCCCGCACGGGGCCGCTGCCGTTCCCGCCGTTGGCCGAGGGGCGCAGCGCCAGGTCGTCGGGGCGTATCTCGCCGTCGCGGCACAGGATGGCGGCGCGCTCGATCACGTTTTCCAGCTCGCGCACGTTGCCCGGCCAGTCGTACCCGGCCATGAGCGCCAGGGATTCCCGCGCGATGCCGCGTATCTTGCGGTTGAGCTTGGCCTCGGCCTTGGTCACGAAATGGTAGGCCAGGTAGGGGATGTCCTCCTTGCGCTCGCGCAGGGGCGGCAGGGTGATGGTGAAGGCGTTGAAACGGTAGAACAGGTCGCTGCGGAACCGCTCCGCCTGCACGCTTTCCTCCAGGTTGCGGTTGGTGGCCGCGATGACGCGCACGGTCACGTGCCGGGTCCGGGTCGAACCCACGCGGCGCACCTCGCCGGACTGGAGAAAGCGCAGCAGCTTGGCCTGCAACGCCACGTCCATGTCCCCTATCTCGTCCAGAAACAGCGTGCCGCCGTCCGCCTCTTCCACCAGCCCCTTGCGGTCCGCCTCGGCCCCGGTGAACGCCCCCTTCTTGTAGCCGAACAGCTCGCTTTCCATGAGCGACGGCGTGAGCGCCGTGCAGTTGATGGACACGAAGGGCCGGGCCTTGAGGTGGCTCTGCGCGTGGATGCTGCGCGCGGCCAGATCCTTGCCCGTGCCCGTCTCGCCGAGCAGCAGCACCGAGGTGGGCGTGGGCGCCACCCGTTCGATGAGATCCTGCATCTCCAGTATGGCCGAAGACTTGCCCACGACGGTCGCCTCCTCGCCAAAAATGGCGTCCACCTCGCGCCGCGCCGCGCGGTAGCGGCCCTCGTAGCGGCCCAGCTTGCGCAGGGCCACCGAGAACAACCGCAGCAGCCGCGCGCCCACGCCCTCCAGCACCAGCGCCCCGGCGGGCTTGCTCCGTTCAAGGTATCCGGTCATGGCCGCGTCGTTGGTGGCGTTGATGAGCACGTCCAGGGTGGCCGCGCCCCCGAAATCACCCAGGCAGCTCACCAGGGGCACGTTCATGTCCCGGGCAAGGGCCAGGCTTTCGGGCGCGCAGGACGGGTCGAGGATGCAGGCCACGCGCACGCCATGCACGGCCCCCAGCGCCTCAAGAAAGGAGCCGCACTTCCTGCCCGATCCCGCGACCAGCACCTTGATGTTCATTTCCTTCCACATACGCCTCCCGGCAGGGCTGCCCGAGCGGCCTCCCGTGCCGGTTGTGCCCGGTATGGAACGGTTCCGCCCCGGCGCCGTGCTACATGCCCTGCGCGCCCTCCGCCATATGAGCGACCTTGCGGACAAGCCGGAGCAGTTGGTTCGTGAAACCGGACTCGTTGTCGTACCAGATGATGACCTTGGCCAGGCGGTCGCGCATCACCGAGGTGCACAGGCCGTCCACCACGCCCGCGTAGGTGGTGCCTATGTAGTCGGAAGAGACCAGGGGCTCGTCGCTGTAGCCCATGATGCCCGCGAACCGCTCCGTGGCCGCCCGCCTGAGCACCTCGTTGATTTCGTGCGCGCTCGTGTCCCGGCCCAGCTCCACGGTCAGGTCCACCAGCGACCCGTCCGGCGTGGGCACCCGCACCGCCATGCCGTCCAGGCGGCCCGCGAGCGCGGGGATGACCTGGGCCACGGCCTTGGCCGCGCCCGTGGTCGTGGGCAGCATGTTCACCGCCGCCGCCCGCGCCCGCCGCAGATCCTTGTGCGTGCCGTCCAGGATGCGCTGGCTCATGGTGTAGGCGTGGATGGTGGTCATGAGCCCCCGCTCGACGCCAAAGGCCTCGTGCAGGGCCAGGGCCACCGGCGCCAGGCAGTTGGTGGTGCAGGACGCGTTGGAGATGATGCGGTCTTCGGCCAGCAGCTCATGGTCGTTGACGCCCATGACGATGGTCCGGTCCGGGTTCTGGCCCGGAGCGGAAATGACCACCTTGCCGCAGCCGCTGGCCAGCATGGCCTCGCAGCTTGCCCGGTCGCGGAACGCGCCCGTGCTCTCCACCACGATGTCCACGCCCAGGTCGCCCCATTGCCACGCGCCGGGCTTGCCGCGCACCACGCGCACCCGCCTGCCGCCCACGGTAAAGCCGTCCCCGTCCGCCTCGACCGTGCCCGTGAACCGGCCATGCACGGAATCGTAGCGCAGCAGGTGGGCCAGCTGGGCGTTGTCCGCCCGCGCGTTGACCGCCACAAGCTCCAGCCCGGTTTCCCCGGCCAACAGGCGGGTCAGATAGCGCCCTATGCGGCCAAACCCGTTCAATCCTATGCGTACCGGCATGTGCGTTCTCCTTGTTGCGCCCCTGGGAGCGCGGCGTGCGCCCGGCCCTGCCTCACGGCACGTACCCACGCTACACATCCCGCAACCCTGGGCATACTGTTTTTCAGTGAATGGCCGATTGGTTCCATCGTCGGTCAATGGCGCACGGGGCGCCCTCCACGCCAACCGCCCGCCGCCCGTATTCCGCCGTTTACCCGACGGCGCGGGCAAAGGCCTGCAACCGCTCGCCATAGGGCGGATGCCCGAAAAACGCCGAGCCGGACACCAGCACGTCCGCGCCCGCCGCGACCAGCGCCCCGGCGTTGTCCAGCGTGACGCCCCCGTCCACCTGGATGCGCGTGCCCGCGTTCACGGCGGCGATCATGGCGCGCAGCGCGCGCACCTTGTCCAGGCAGAAGGGAATGAAGGCCTGCCCCCCGAAGCCGGGGTTCACGCTCATGACCAGCACCATGTCCAGCTGGGGCAGCAGATAGCGCACCGCGTCCAGCGGGGTGTGGGGGTTGAGCGCCACGGCGGCCTGCGCGCCCAGCCGCCGGATTTCGGCCACGGTGCGTTCCAGGTGCGTTTCCGCCTCGGCATGCACGCAGATCAGGTCCGCGCCCGCGTCCACAAAGGCGCGGACAAAGCGCCCCGGCTCGCGGATCATCAGGTGCACGTCGAAAAACAGGCCCGAATCCTTGCGGCACGCCTGGATCACGGGCGGGCCAAAGGTGATGTTGGGCACAAAGCGCCCGTCCATCACGTCCCAATGCACCCACTCCAGGCCCGCCGCCTCCAGCGCGTTGAGCTCGTCGCCGATGCGGCTGAAGTCCGAGGAAAGAAGCGACGGGGAAAGAATCATGGTGTGTTGCGATGTCACGGGTGCCTCCCTGTGGGGCGCGCCGGGCGCGTCAGTTGATGTTGGGAGCCAGTTCGCCCGCAGCGTACCGCGCGGCCATGGCGTCCAGGGACAGGGGGCGCAGCGATTCCGCCCACCCGGCGGACCCAAAGGCCAGAAACCGCTCCCGGCAGACCTCCTTCATGGCCGCCACGGCCTCGGCCAAAAACTTGCGCGGATCGAAGTTGGCGGCGTGCCGGGACAGGTGCCTGCGCACCGCGCCCGTGGCGGCCAGGCGCAGGTCCGTGTCGATGTTCACCTTGCGGACCCCGTGCTTGATGCCTTCCTGGATCTGGCGCACCGGCACGCCGTAGGTCCGGGGCAGGTCGCCGCCGCAGGCGTTGATGATCGCCAGCCACTCCTGGGGCACGCTGGACGAGCCGTGCATGACCAGATGGGTGTCGGGGATGCGCTCATGGATGGCTTTTATGCGGTCGATGGCCAGGATGTCGCCCGTGGGCGGGCGGGAGAACTTGTACGCGCCGTGGCTGGTGCCGATGGCGATGGCCAGGGCGTCCACCCCGGTCCGCCGCACGAAGTCGGCGGCCTGTTCGGGATCGGTGAGCATCTGCTCCCTGGTCAGCGCGCCTTCCGCGCCCACGCCGTCCTCCTTGCCCGCGCGCGCGGTCTCCAGCGACCCCAGCACCCCGAGTTCGCCTTCCACGGACACGCCGCAGGCATGGGCCATGTCCGTCACCGTGCGGGTCTTGTCCACGTTGTAGGCGTAGTCCGAGGGCGTCTTGGCGTCCTCGCGCAGGGAACCGTCCATCATGACCGAGGTGAACCCGCTCTGGATGGACTGCGCGCACACGCCCGGCGACGCGCCGTGGTCCTGGTGCAGGCACAGCGGCACGTGCGGCCACTCCTCCACGGCGGCGGCCACCAGATGGCGCAAAAACGCCGCGCCCGCGTATTGCCGCGCCCCGGCGGAGCTCTGCACGATGACCGGGCTGCGGGTCTCGTGCGCGGCCTCCATGATCGCCCGCATCTGTTCCATGTTGTTCACGTTGAAGGCGGCCACGCCGTACCGGTTCGCGGCGGCGTGGTCCAAAAGCTGGCGCAGTGTTATCAGGCCCATGGCCTCCTCCTTGTTTTTGCAGTGGGCCACGCCCGTTGCGGACGGCCCGTGGTGTCTCGATCGGCGCCGGTGGTGCGCCACGCTTCAGGCCACCGTGGCCAGGGCGGCGGCCCGCTGGGCCAGCATGGCCACGGCGGGCAGCGGGCGGCCCTGCAACAATTCCAGAAACGCCCCGCCGCCCGTGGAAATGTAGGAAATGCCCTGCCCCACCCCAAAGCGCTCCACGGCGGCCAGGGTGTCGCCGCCCCCGGCGATGGAAAAGCCCGCCGACGCGGCCACGGCCTCGGCCAGCACACGGGTGCCCTCGCCAAAATGTTCGAACTCGAAGACGCCCACGGGTCCGTTCCAGACCACGGTGGCCGACCAGTGCACGATGGAGGCGTACAGGGCGGCGGTCTCCGGGCCGATGTCGAGGATCATCTCCCCGGGCCGCAGCCCGTCCGGTTTCCTGTGGACGCCGCAGGCCCACGGGGCCAGCGTGGTGGCGCACACCACGTCCACGGGCAAGGGCACCCGCACGCCCCGCTCGCGGGCCGCAGTCAGGATGGCGGCGGCCTCGGCCACGAATTCCGGCTCATGCAGCGACGCGGCCACGTCATGCCCCATGGCCGCCAGGAAGGTGTTGGCGATGCCGCCTCCCAGGATGAGCGTGTCCACCTTGTCCAGCAGCGCATGGAGCACCGGCAGCTTGGTCGAGACCTTTGAGCCGCCGACAATGGCGGTCACGGGCCTGGCCGGAGACGCCAGCGCCCGGCCCAGGGTGGCAAGCTCGGCATGGAGCAGCGGTCCCGCGCACGCCATGGGCGCGAAACGGGCGACCGCGTGGGTCGAGGCATGCGCCCGGTGCGCCGTGCCGAACGCGTCCATGACGAAATGGTCGCAGAGCGCGGCCATCCGCCTGCCCAAGGCCTCGCTGTCCGCCTTTTCACCCACGTTGAAGCGCACGTTCTCGCACAGGGCCACCTCGCCGGGCGCAAGGGGAAAACCGTCCAGCCAATGCGGATGAAAGGCCACGGGCATATCCAGCAGCTCCGACAGCCTGCGCGCCACAGGGCGCAACGAGAAGGTCTCCTCGCACCGCCCCTCCCTGGGGCGGCCCAGGTGCGACAGCAGCGCCACGCCAGCGCCCTTTTCCAGGGCGTGGCGGATGGTGGGCACCGCGGCCCGGATGCGGGCGTCACTGCCCACGCGGCCCTCCTCCATGGGCACGTTGAAATCCTCGCGCACGAGCACGCGTTTGCCGTCCATATCCACGTCGCTCATGGTGATGTAGTCCATGTCTCCTCCCTGGATGGTTCCCGCCAAGGCCGCCCCCCCGCCCCGGCAATCCGCTGTCAGCCCCTGGCCCGCAGCGTGGCCCGCACGGCATCCGCCACGCCGGACGGGGTGATGCCGAAATGATCGAAAAGCACCTTGCCCGGCGCGGACTCGCCAAAGCGGTCCAGGCCGACCACGCGGCCCGCAAGCCCCACATAGCGGCCCCAACCGGCGGTGCTGCCCGCCTCCACGGCCACGCGGGCCGTGATGTCCGGCGGCAGGACGCTGTTCATATAGATGGCGTCCTGCGCCTCGAACGCCTCCAGGCAGGGCATGGACACCACGCGCACCGCAATGCCCTCGCCGTGCAGGACGCGGGCCGCGTCCATGGCCACGCCCACCTCCGATCCCGTGGCCATGATGATGGCCTGGGGCGAGGGGCCGAAATCCGCCAGCACGTAGCCGCCGCGCGCGATGGCTGCCAGCGTCCGCCCGTCCCGCTGCTGGTGGGGCAGGGTCTGGCGCGAGAAGATCAGCGCGCTGGGGCCGTCGCCCCGCTCCAGGGCGGCCTTCCAGGCCACGGCGGACTCCACCGCGTCGCAGGGCCGCCAGACCCGCAGGTTGGGGATCAGCCGCAACGACGCCACATGCTCGATGGGCTGGTGCGTGGGGCCGTCCTCGCCCACGCCGATGGAGTCGTGGGTGAACACATAGACGGCGCGCAGCCGTTGCAGGGCGGCCATGCGGATGGCGTTGCGGCAGTAGTCCGAAAACACCAGGAAGGTGCCGCCGTAGGGGATGAACCCGCCGTGCAGGGCCATGCCGTTCATCATGGCGGCCATGGCGAACTCGCGCACGCCGAAATTGACATAGTTGCCGCCGGGATCAACGGCCGTGACGGTCTTCGCCCCCGACCAGCGGGTCAGGTTGGATCCCGCCAGGTCCGCCGAGCCGCCGACCAGTTCCGGCAGATACGGGGCATACCCTTCTATGGCCCGCTGCGACGCCTTGCGCGTGGCCAGCGACTCGCCCGCCCCGTCCGTGGCCGTGATGAACGCCTGCGCGACCGTGTGGAAATCCTGGGGCAACGTTCCGGCCATGCGGCGGTTGAATTCAAGGGCCAGGTCGGGATAGGCGGCCTCATAGGCGGCGAACGCCTTGTTCCAGACCTCTTCGGCCTTGGCCCCGCGCAGCCGGGCGTCCCAGGCCGAGGCCACGTCCTCGGGGATGGCGAACGGGGGATGGGGCCAGCCCATGGCCTCCCTGGCCGAGGCGATCTCCTGCTCGCCCAGAGGCGCGCCGTGGCACTTGGCCGTGCCGCAGACCGAGGGCGCACCGTGCCCGATGACCGTTTTGCAGCACACCAGGCTGGGCCTGTCCGTGACGGCGCGCGCCTCCTGCAAGGCCTTCTTGACCGCCTGGGGATCGTGGCCGTCCACGCCGCGCACCACATGCCAGCCATAGGCCTCGAACCGGCCCGGCGTGTTGTCCGTGAACCACCCGTCCACGAGGCCATCGATGGAAATGCCGTTGTCGTCGTACAGGGCCACGAGCTTGCCCAGCCGCATGGTGCCCGCCAGGGAGCACGCCTCGTGCGAGAGCCCTTCCATCATGCAGCCGTCGCCCATGAACACGTAGGTGTAGTGGTCGATGATGGCGTGGTCGGCGCGGTTGTAGCGGGCGGCCAGCATGGATTCGGCGAGCGCCATGCCCACAGCCGCGGCAATGCCCTGCCCCAGCGGCCCGGACGTGCTTTCCACGCCCGGCGTGACGCCGTATTCGGGATGGCCGGGCGTGCGCGAGCCGAGTTGCCGGAACCGCTTGATGTCCTCGATGCCCAGGTCGTACCCGGTGAGGTGCAGCACGGCGTACAACAGCATGGAGCCGTGGCCGTTGGACAACACGAAGCGGTCCCTGTTGGGCCAGGCGGGATTGGCCGGGTTGTGGATCAGGAAATCGTTGAACAGCACTTGGGCGATGTCGGCCATGCCCAGCGGCGCGCCGGGATGGCCGGAATGGGCGTGCTCCACGGCGTCCATGGCGAGCGCGCGGATGGCGTTGGCGCAGGTGCGTCTGTCAGACATGGTATCCTCCTGGTCGTTCGGGTTGCGTTACAGCACTCGGGCGTAGACCCGTTCGTAGACAAGGCAGATGGACCTGGCGGCGGGCTGGGGAAAACCACACTGCCGGAGACGGCAGAACAGGTGCAACGGATTCAGGTAATGGCGGAACATGTTCTTCACGGCGTTCTCCTCGGCTGGCTCGGATGGCTCACGCGGCCTCTTGCCAAGGACTACAAGACATATGCCAGGGGATGCCGGGACCGTTTGCCGTGCAAAAAAAAAGCTGTAAAACAGGTATATTAGAATGATACGGGCCGCTCCGCGCCCTGCCGGAGGGGTGTGCCACCGCTGACGCAGCCCGTGTGCCACGCGGCCCGTGTGGGCCGACGGTGGCACAGCGGGCCATGGCGGCCCCACGGGGCCAAGGCCTCCGGATGGCGGATGTGCGGGGGTCAGCGGGAGAAAAAACGGAGATAGGCGAGCAGGTCTTCCAGCTCTTCCGAAGGCAGGGCCGAACCGATGAGCACGCCGGACAGCCAGGCCGCGTTGTGCGGGCGGCGGGCCGCCGAGCGGATGAGGCTGCCGATGGCCCTGGGCGTGCGCAGGGCGGCCAGCCGCCCGGCCATTTCCAGCTGCGGGGCCAGGAGCCGCCACAGCCGGTAGGGATAGCCGCGCAGCCCGGTCTCGGAACAGTCGCCCTTGCGCACCGCCTCCACCAGAATCTCCGCCGCCACGCGGGCCGAGACCAGGGCGTTGGCCACGCCCTCGGAGCTGCACGGCGAGACCAGACCCGCCGCGTCGCCCACGAGCAGCGCGCCGTTGCCGTGTATCTCGCGCATGGGGTTGCCCACAGGCAGGACGCGGATGTGGATCCTGTCCATGCGCTCGGCGTACTGGAAACGCTCGCGCAGCGCGGACGAGGCCAAGGCCGCATCGAACACCTTGGCGGGATTGATGTTCTTCTCGCGGCTCACGGCCAGGGGAATGGTCAGGCCCACGTTGGTCTGACTGGTTTCAGAGGGGTAGATCCACAGGTAGCCGGGAAGGGTTTCCTCCAGAAAATGGATTTCCAGGTTGCCTTGCAGCCCCGTGACCTGCCGGTAGTAGGTCTGGGCCGCCTGGGCGCGGTATTCGGGAAGGCGCGGCAGCCCCAGTTGGCGCGCCACCAGGGAGTTGGCGCCGTCCGCGCCCACCACGGCCCTGGCCGTGAAGCGGGCCATGCGCCCGCCGCCCCGGTCCGCCGTCACGCCCACCACGCGGTCGCCGTCGCGCAGCAGGCCCGTGACCCGGCACCAGTCCACGGCCTTGCATTCCTGGCTCGCGGCGTCAAAGAGCATGGCGTCGAACAGCACCCGGCGGCAGATGACGGCGGCGGCCTGGGCATGCTTGTCGATGACCGGAATGGGCACGGTGACCGACGCGCCGTCCGGGGCGTGGAAGGCTATTTCCCTGGTGCGGGCGTGCGGCAGGGCCAGCAGGCGGTCCTCCAGGCCAAGCGCGCGGATGGCCGCGATGGCGGCGGCGGACAGCGCGTCGCTGCACGGCTTGTCCCTGGGAAAGCGGCTGGCGTCGAGCAGCAGCACGGACAGCCCGGCCCTGGCGCAGTGCAGCGCGGTGGCGCTTCCGGCCGGCCCGGCTCCCGCTATGATGACGTCATACTCCGGCATGCTCATGGTGTGGTCCGTTTTGGAAATGGCTGTCAATCCCTTTTGGGCGTCCCACGCGGCGGACGCGCACCACGCCATTCACGAGTCATGCCAAACTGGACGCGCGCGAATGTGTTGCGCTGTTTTTCCGTTGCGCCGACCGCGCCGCATGCAGGATTTTCGCCCCGTCCCATGACCGGCCCCCATGACCGGGCCGCAACAGGACGCGCGGGCGAGGGTCAGCGGCAGGATTCGCCAAACGGCGGGGCTTGGATGGGATGCGGCAGGAGACCACAAGGCCAAGGCCAGCAGGCGGGCAAAGCCCAGCAGGCGGCACGGGCGGCCACAGACGCCAAAGAGCGCCCCTGCCTCCCCGCGCCTCCGCGCACCGGACGCCTCACGTCCACCATGCGCTCCCGCACGACGCGGCTTCACCCGCGTCGGTCCGCATCAATCGCTCTGCCATCCCTTGTCCTGGCGCAGGCAAGAGCGCACGCATGCTTCAAATTGGCTCTGTGCATATTTCAATTGCGTGCTGTGAAACCATTTCTGCGTGAGCGCGTACTCCAAGGCGCGTTCGTACGCCTTTTCGTTGTTGCATTTGTTCGCGCATGCGTCGCTGTCACTGGCAAACGCGCTGGCGCCCTTGGTGGGGTGCCTCCAATTGTCGTTTTCCGCCATGAGAGCGCACCCGGAAAGCATCAGGAGCATGAGCGCGCAGGCAAGACCTCTCTTCATTCCCCCTCCCACCGCCAGCGGCGTGTCCTGTCATTCAACGACAAATCGCCCGTGGCCATCGCCCGGACGCGTCACGGCCGGGATGATTTTTTCCTCATATTGGTCTGGCACGCGTTCCAGCTCCGTGCGGGGCTGGTCCCACACCCTGTATCCGTTCACCATGACCCACCTGCCCGGATACGCCACCGTGCGTTCATACGCCCTGCGCACCAGCACGCGTTCGCGCCGCTCCGGCGTCACCACGACCACATCGCCCACGCTCGGGGCATAGCGCACGGCAAGAGGCGTGGGCAGCAACGTCAGCCGGAACGTCTTGTGCAGCAGATCGGCAACGGCCGGTGACTGCTTCTTCCTGCTCGACGCAAAGCACCAGTCCACCACCGCGCCATGGAGATAGCCGTAGATGTCGGCCACGGAAATCCGGCCATCCCCATCCGCATCTGCCTTTCCCGCCAACGCCTGAGCCAGATAGTAGGTGAACACACCATGGCCGATGTGCTCGTCCTCCCAGGCCAGTTCGTCCGCACGCGACGCCGTTAGCACGGCAATGCCCTTGCGCGACACGTCCGCCATGACGCTGTCGCGCGAAATCGCCCTGCTCTTTGCCGTGCGCGGCCCGGCAAAGCCGCGTGTTCCCCGCGCCGCGCCGCCGCTGTGGCAGGAGTCGAAGAAGAGCAGCACGTTCTTCGATCTGCACCGCTGCATCCAGTAGCCCAGCAGGTCGTCGGAAATGGCGGACGCCGTCAGGGCGTCGAGATTCGTGTCAAAGGGCAGCAGGAATTCGTCGGTGCCGTCCTCCTCGTCGCCGTCCAAATCATCGTCATAGGAGCCATGACCACTGAAATACACGACCACCATGTCGTCGGGCTCGGCGTATTCGGCCAGCCGCGACAATTGCAGCTCGATTTGCCGCTTGGTGGCCTCCGCGTCGATCAGGGGCACGACACGCTCGGGGGCAAAGCCGAGCCGTCCCACCAGGGTGGCGCCCAACAGGATGACATCGTTGCGGGGCGCGGCCAGGGATGGAATGCGCGCGTCCTCGTAGGTGCCCACACCGACAAGCAGGGCAAACCGCCTTGCCGCTATGGCATCGCCCGCAGACACCGCCACCAGAAGAAAAGACACCGCCACCAGGAAACCCCGAACACGCACCGCCATCATCCGCCCCTCCCTGCGCGGACGGACCACCGCGCCGGTGCCCAAAACGCCACGCCCGCGCCACGGCGGGCATGACGCCATGCGCCCGCGCCCGCCGCTCATGGCGCCTGCCGCACAAAGACGAAATCCCCGCCGTCGTGCCCGGCCTTGCGGATGTCGCCGTATTCCGGCGTCTGGTCGGCGTTGACCATGACCGGCCGCCGCAGGGCCGAGAACAGGCTCGTGCCGTCGATGACCCCGGTGTTTTCGTGCAGCGCCTGGAGGAAGGCCGCCGCGAACACGGAATGTTTCTTGTTCAAGACCCCCGCGTCACCCACCGGTTCCAGGCCGCCCGAGGCCATGACCACCCGCGCCCGCTTCCCGGCCAGACGCTCCAGATAGCCCGGAGAGCGCATGGTGACGGCCACGCCCCGCGTGAGCGTGCCGGAATAGCAGCTGTCCGCGACCACGAGCACGTGCTTGGCCTCCATGGCCCGCAGCACGGCGGTGACGTAGTTGTTGGACACCCAGTTCACCTCGCTGTCCGGCGTGGCGTCCGCAGGCAGCCAGTAGCCCTCGTCCGCCTCGCGGTCCAGCCAACCGTGCCCGGCGTAGTAGATGAGCAGATTATCGTGCGGCGTCAGCGTCTTGCGGTAGTGCCCCAGCGCCTCAACGATCTGGGCGCGGGTGGCGTCGAGCAGCAGGCGGGTGGTGAAGCCATAGGCCGTGCGCAGCAGGTCGGCCACCGCCCGGGCGTCACTCGCGGCGGTGCGCAGAGGGGGAAAGGACGCGTAGCCGTCCACGCCGACGACCAGGGCGTGGTACGCGCCCAGCACGGACGCGGCCGGGGCCGGAACCTCGGCCAGGGGCGTGGGGGCGGGAGGCTCCGCCGCCGCTGGGGAGGCCTGGGGCGCCTGCGCCATGGAAGGCGGCGTAGGGGCGGGGGATGGCGCGGGGGATGGCGCGGGCGCTGAGACCGCGGGCTTGGCCGCACCGCCGGGCAGCTGGGCATCCAACGCCTCGGCCTCCATCATGGACGGCATGGCCGCCAGCGAGGCCAATGCCTCGTCGCGGTATCCCCTGGCATCCTCGCCGCCGCCCGAGGCGGCCAGCACCCGTCTCGCGGCATCCACGTTCCGGGTGCCCCAGGCAACCACACGCACCACGAGCTTGCCGCTATTGTTGGTCAGCTTGTCATTGACCGGCCTGTTCGGGTCATTCTCCTTGCTCCAGCCGAAAACCAGCGTGCCGTCGGCCTCTGCCCGGAACGTCCCCGCGTGCCGCCCTCCCTCCACCGGCCAGAACCAGGGGGTGCTTCCGATGCGTGCCCGCAGCACACGCCCCTTGGACATGGAGGCGGGACAATAATCCATCTCCGCCTTTTCGCACAGATACAGCGTACCGTCTCCCACGACCGTGACGAACTGACCGCGCCGCACGGCGATGCCCGAGTCCACCGCCTGGAAGCTCGATGCGTGCACCTCCATGTCCGCCACGGCCGCGACAGGGTGGGCCGGAGGGACCGACGGCAGCACGATGGCCCGACGGCCACACCCCGCAGGCAGGGCAAGCAGCAAGACCAGGGAAACGAGAAATATTGTGTCACGCATCGTCATACGATGTCTTCTCCGGATTCGGTTGCGTGGGCTATCACCGCCTCACCGTAACATCCACCCTGGCCTCGGCGAATTCCGCCTTGCCGCCCGCGCCGCCCGGCTGCGTGGAGTGCAGCACGGCCAGCCCGCGCGTGGCCACGTCCAAGGGCTGCGCGCCGCGCGAGATGACCAGCAGCCCGTCCGCCGCGTGCCCCTCGTATCCGCCCATGGGCTGCGTGGAGGCAAAGAGCGTGAGCTTTTCGCTGCCCAGGGGGGGGATGATCCGCAAGGTGAACGCGTCCTCGCCGCCAGGGATTTCGTAGACCACGCCCCCGGAATAGTAGCGGGGACGCGCATGCGGCGTCACTTCGATGAGATTGCCCGCCGCGTCCTGGTACACGGCATGGGCGTAGAACGGCTTGTTGCCACGGAAGAAGAATTGCATGTTCTCGCCCACGCGGTAGGTATCCTTGCCCGTCCACAATTCGATGGCCAGGGGCGCCCTGGGCGACATGGCGGCGTTCTGGGCGGCGGCGGAAGACGGTGCGGCCACCGGGGCGGGCACCACTTCGGCCTTCACCTTCACCCGGAAGCAGGAATCCACGAATCCCCCGTTGGGGTTGGACTGGTACCATCCCTTTTCCAGCTCCTCCAGGACGCGGACCGTGGCCTTGGCGTAGGAGGCCACCACATCCGCCAGCAACGCGCCGTTCTCCACGGAGGTCTCGCTGGACACATGGGTCATGGCCCGCTCGGCGGCGGCGCGCTTGGCGTCGCTGTAGGCCAATTTTTCCACCTGCCGCCGCGAACGCTCCTGGCCCAGGCACGCCTCGCCCGCCACTTCCACGAGCATGGAGGGCACGGAACGCTGCCGCGCCCCCTCGGCAAGGGCGGTTCCTGTTGCCATGCAGCACCAGACAAGCACCAACGCGATACACTGTCTCACCATGATTCTCCCCGCTGCTTCGTGATGGAACATCACCCGGTGCGGCAACAGCCCCGCCCCCCTCGTCCGTGACCGCAGAGGCTACAGCAGGCCCACCACGGCGACAGGAAGATGGCTGATTACGATAAGCGGCACCAGAATGACGACTCCCACAAGTTTGAGAAATCCCTCGCCGACCTTTTGCAGGGGCGTCTTTTCGCTTGCGGACGCCGCGCTCCCGTCGAATCCGGGCAGCGCCCCTCTGGCGCGCGCGCCATCCCGCAACCAGACATCCGCCTCGGCGAACAGGGCGCGGTGCAGCGCACGCGCGTCGCGCGTCGCCTCGAACCCGGCAACCGCGCCCACCAGGGGCTGCGGCATGTCCTGCCCGCCATCACCCCACGCCGCGCGCAGGGCGTCGCACGCCTTGTCTCCCATGCCCAGGCCGGCGTAGCCCAGCGCGGCGTGCAGGCCGGCCCGGTGCGCCTGCGCCGCATCCAGCCCCCTCTCTTCCGCCGCCTCCAGCCCATAAATCCCTTCCCAGGTCCTGCCGCTTGCCAAAAACGCGATGCCCGCATCCACCTGTTCGGCGGGCGTGGCCTGCAACGAGGGGTCACGCAACAGCGCCCCATAGGCCACCGCAAGTTCGCCGTACGCCCGAGCCGTGCGCGCCCATTCGCCCTGCCGCGCCGTGTCTTCCGCCGCGCGCGCAAGCCTGGCGATGGCCGCGCGCGAGGCGTCAGCCGCCCCCAAGCCCACGGACGGGACAAGAAACCCGCACAGCAGCGCCAGCGTCCACCACCCGATCATGCAGGGCACAACGCCGCGCCTGCCCATGCATTTCATGCGCCGCCCGTCCTTCCCATCACTCGGCATGGGGTGCGTCCGGGGGCGAGGCCGGGCTGTCCGGAGCCGCGCCGTCAGGCGCCGGGGCAGGGGGCGTCGGGGCAGCGGGCGTGGGGGCAGCCGGGGCCGCAGCGCCGTCTCCATGCGCCTGCGCCGCAGCCTCGCGGGCATATTCCAGCAAGAACTGGACGTTCACGTTGCCGGGATCCATGTGCGACGCCTTTTCCGCCGCGGCCACCGCCTTGTCCGGCTCCCCGATCCGCAAGAGATGCCGCACATAGGCCTGGCGCAGGCGGAAATCGTAGGGAAACGCCTCGATGCCCCGCGCCAGCGTCCGCTCCATGGACGCGACCTCGCCCAATTCCAACTGGGCATAGGCCAGATAGAGGTACACGTCCCGGTCGGCCTTCAGCCGCAACGCCTGGCGCAGCAGCCCGTGGGCGTCGCCGTACTTGCGGGCGTTGAAGGCGTCGATGCCCCCTTGCTTCAACGCGTTGAGCCGCTTTTCCACCGTCTCCGGCGCCATGTCCTCATCCGCCACGAGCCGCACTTCCCGGCCCAGGGGATAGGGCGCGTCCAGCACGCTGCGCAGCAGCACCTCGTCCGACACCCGGGCCTCTGCCTCGTTCGCGCCGCCCATGAAATTCCCGGCCACGGCCAAGGGCTGCGCCGCGTCGATGTTCAGCCCGTTGCCATGTATATTATTGTGTGAAATTGTCATTTTCCCGGATGCATAGGCCACGCCCACACGGTTCCCGGTCAGGGTGCAGCCCGTGACCGAGCCTTCGCCGCCGCGCACCGCCAGCGCCCGCGCCCAACCAGAAAGCTGGGCGTCCCGCACGGCATAGCCGCCGTTGCCGGCCAGGATCAGCCCGTCGCCCGCGCCATCACCCGCGCCAGCCTCCGCGCCATCAGCCGCGCCATCAGCCGCGCCAATGGGCGTGCCGCCGGAGCCGTCGCCCTCGCCCTGGCCAACGCCACGGCCCTTGGCCATCATCCCCGCGACGCGCAACGCGCCCCGGCTTTCGAGGCACGGCGCGCAGCCCTCGAACACAACCCCTGCCAGGTCGGCCTGTCCCTCCTCGGGCACCAGCACGCCGCGCCAAGCCGCGCCCACCAACCGCACAGGCGCGCCGGGGCGCGTTGCGGCATCCCGCGCGTCCGTGCCTCCCAGCCCGCCGTGCGCGGCCAGCCTGCCGCGCACGGTCAGCCGCGCGCCCTGGCCAAACGCGAGCCGCGCGCCCGGCAGCAGGGTCAGCACGCCGCCCTGAGGCACCTCGGCGTCAGCCTCCACACGATAGTTGCCCGCCCCCAGTTCGCCTGTGAGCGGCCCAGCCAGGGCCACTTCCTCGAACCGGGGCATGGCCGCGGCCAACGGCGCTTCGGGCGGCGACACATTGCCCGCCCGGTCCACGGACCGGACCCGGTAATACCATGTCGCGCCCTGCGCCACGGCGGCGTCGTCATACTCGGTCCGCTCCACACGGCCCAGGGCGGTGAAGGCGCCCACGGGCGTGTCGTTGCGCTCCACCACAAAGGCGACGACCTCTTCGCCGCCGGGCAGATTCCAGGCCAGATGCATGCCCTCGCGCCGCGCATCGGCCACCACGGCGACGGGCGGTTGCGGCGGCACGCCGTCAATGACCAAGGGCGATGCGGCTTCGACCCAGTCCCGCGCCGCGCCGTTGCCCCTGGCCATGCGCACGGCCAGCAGCGCGCCGCGCGCCGCGTCGCCCTCCCGCACCATGTACACGCCCTCATACGTCCCGTTGCCCATGGGGCGCAGGGGGATGTCACGCCTCAGGTCGCCCAGGCTGAACACGCCGGTCAGGTCCGGCTCCGCCACCACCCGCACCGCGATCATGCCGCCCGCGCCAAAGGGTCCGGCGTCCGCGTTGCTGTCCACGAGGCGGATTTCGGGCAGGGTGCGCCCGCCCGCGCAATCGGGCATGGCCTGCGCGATGCGCCAGCCCCAGTCGTAGACCACGTGGCGGAACTGCTTTTGGGGCGCGTCGCTGAACAGCGCGCCGAGCAGGGTGCCCGCCACGCCCAGCAGGCTGGTGGGCACGGACACCTTCATCTTGTCCGCGCTGTCGGTCCACGAGCCGACGTCGCGGCCACCGGCATCGACCATGCGCACGCGGGCGGTAAAGGCGAAGTTTTCCACGGCGGCGGCGGACACCATGGTCCAGTCCTCCACCTCCAGATAGACCACGCCCTGCACATCGAGCGCGCGGCACAGTTCCTTGGGCGAGGCCTGCGCCCAGTCCGCGCCCCGTTCGTCCATGACGCGGTCCACGGCGGCGGGCAGTTGGGGCTGATAGCCCTTGCCGGCCAGTTGGTTGTGCAGCACGCCGCGCGCCAGGTCCGCCACGAAATCCAGATCCTCCTGCGAGGGCGGCCTGGAATGGGAGGTGGCGTTGGACCGGGGCATGAACCGGACGGGCAACACGGCCACGCTGCGCGGGATGTCCTTTTCCAGCACCTGGCCCATGGTGGACACGGCCTGCCGGTCGCGCACGCAGCCGGGGGCGGCCAGGCACACGGCCAGGAGAAAAAGGCAGAGGGTCGCGATGGGAAGCGGTGGCAGCTGTGCGGCCAGGGCAATGGGGGAACGGCTGGGGTGTGGCATGCGGGTGTCCTTGTGTTTGGGCGGCCGCCGTGTGGCGTTAGCGCCGGAAAAGCCATGGCGGGCGGCGGACGCGCGGCCCGTGCGGCTTTCCGATATCACCATGGGATGCATACAGAAAACCTGTGTGGTTCGTCCACCGTGATGTGCCCATGGCGCGCGGTTTTGCCGCCCTGCCTGAAACCATGCCGCAGCCGTGGCCCAAAAGCGAGGGATGGCGTGCCCTGTTTTTTCCTACGCCCGCCCCGCATGGCGCGTCTTCCATCCTCCCGGATGCGTCCTGGCGGCGCAGGCCGCCGCATCGCCGCGTCGGCTTTGCCGAAAACAGCAGCGCCCTCACGAATACCAAAAGAAATCCACGCCCGCCGCCGCGTCCAAGAAGAAAGCGGCAAGCTGGCAGAGCTGGCCGCTCCGCAGCGTTCGCACACCCGCACGCCACGGCAGCGTCACGCCCCCAGGGCGTCACTGGCGCTTTGCATGCAGCTTCTCCAAAAAGAACACCAGGTCGTCCTCGTGCTGCTGAAAGTCCACATACCGCCGGATGATGTCCTCCACCTCGTCCTTGGAGTGCCGCGCCAGCATCTTTTCCATGTGTACCCGCAATTCGCGCTTGCGCCAGTTGGCCATGAGGTATTCCAGAATATCCGTGACCACGTCCCAGTCATGCCGCTTGAGCGCCCTGTCAAAATGCGAACGCTTGAACAGCGAGGCGAATTTCTCGGAAAACAGGGTCATGAGCATGCCCAGCCACACGCCAAGCACCACCACCGCCAGGTCGCCCGCCTTGTCGCGCAGCAGGCTCATCCACATGGCCATGGTACGGTTTTCCAGCAGATTCTCGGTGTTGCGCACTTCCTGGATCAACACCTTGGCGACAGGGTTGTCCCTGTTGATTTCAAGCGCCTTCTGAAACTGCTCTTCCGCCTCCACAAGCCTGCCCTCCAGATACAGCGCCCTGCCGTACAGGCTGCGCAACCAGTCGGAATCCGGATGCGCGGCGACCGCGTCCCGCAACACCTGGGCCGCCTTGGCGTTTTCGCCGGCGTTGAGGTATTGCTGCGCCTCTTCGCCCATTTCCACAGCGGATGCGGCGGGTGCAGTGGATGCAACGGCTGCGGCGGATGCGGCCACCGCGCCCACGCACAGCACCAGCACGACACACAGGCAAATCGCCGCGCCCCCCCTGCCGATCAACCCGAAAACCCTTTTTTCGTGCCTGAACATCCCGTCATTCCCCTTTGTTGTCTGACTGGCCACCGGCCAACACCGCCACGGGACAGCCGCGGCGCCCTCATTGCCCCCTACCACAACCTGTCCAGCGAGGTCTTCGGATAATAGAACGCCAGGATGGCGTCATAGGAGTGCGTCTTGCCCAAAATGGCCGCGCCCCACTGCGAATACCCGACCCCGTGCCCATGGCCCTTGCCGTGGAACACGAAGGTGTCGCCGTTGCGCTCCACCTGGACCAGCACCTCGGGCAGCTTCAGCCCCTTGGAACTGGCCAGGGTCGAGCGCGTGCGCAACACCGTGGAGCCGTTGGCATGCACCACGCGCACCTTTATCATGCGCCCCGACGGCCCCACCTGCACGGGTTCCAGCGCCTTCACGCCCGGTGCTTTCACGCCCACCCGGAGCAAGGCCTCCTCCACCTCGGCGCGCGTGAAACGACGCGTCCAGGTCGCCATTTTCCCTTCCAGGCTGGCAGCGTCCCGGTGCGCCACGAGATACGGCTTGGCCGCGCCGAACACCGCACCGGCGTCAGCGGCGTAGCCGCCGTTGTTGGCCGTATACTGCGACAGGATGACCTTGCCGTCGTAACGCATCACCAGTCCCGCCGTATCGCGCACGGCGGCGTCGGTGCGGCCGGTTTCCCGCTCCACACCGCCGTACATCTGGTCGCCCTCGAAATCGACCAGGTCGTACTCCCGCGAGGTGCGGTGCCGCTGCTGGTACAGGGCATAGGTACGGGCCGCCACGGCCTGCGCCTTGAGGGTTTCCACAGGCCAGCTGGAATAGGATTCGGCGGGCACGACCGAGCGCAGGTAGGCCTCGATGTCCACCAGGTTGATGACCCGCAGCTTGCCGTCGGCCACCTGGATGCGCACCACGCCGCGCACCCGCTTGACGCCGCGTCCCGCGTCCACGCGGATGGGCTGGTTGGAGCGCACGACGATTTCGCGTTGCGGGAGGCGCTTGCCGGAAACCACGAGCCCGGAGTCGGCGGGCAGCACCTCCAGGGTGGCCGCGCACGCGCCGCCGTCGATGCACACGGGCGCGTCCGGCGCCCCGGACAGCGAGGCGCGCCCCGTGCCCCGGCTGAGCGCCACGCGCAACGGCGTGCGCCGCGTCTCGGTCGGCGGGGTGATCTGCCCGCCCTGCCGCAAGACCTGCAACATGGCCTCGGCCTGAAACGCGTACCGGCCCGAGGGATAGCGCCGCAAATAGTCGTCGAAACCCGCCACGGCCTCCGCCTTGCGCCCGACCTGCATGAGCAGGAACGCGCTCTGGTAAGCCACGGTTTGCGCCTGGTCGGCAAACTCCCGGCCCAGCTGCCGGTAGATGCCAAGGGCCGCATCCGGTTCGTCCAGAAAGGAACCCAGCACCATGGCCTTGGACAGCAGGGCGTCGGCGCGGTTCTTGGGATAGCCGCTCGTTTCGTAGGCCGAGTCCAGATATTCCACGGCCTCCATGTACTTGCCCACATCCACGAGGTAGTCGGCATAATTCAACTGCCACCGCGCCCGCATCTCGGCATCCACATCCACCGCCTGCGCCACCCCGCCCATGGCGAGCATGAACGCAAGCGCCAGACAAACGGTCCATTGCACCCGCATGCGTCACTCCCGGCTTTCGCCCTGTTGATCGCGCCGCAGCCTCGGGGGCGCACCCCGCCGACCGCCCCGGTGCGGCAAGAACCCGCACCTACAAAACGAAAACGACCTTGACTTGCGCAAAAATGTCGGCCGTCCTGTTCTCCTCGAACACCACGGCGGCGCCGCCGCCAATGACGGCTTCCGCGTCCTTGTGGATCTTCACTCCCTGGACGACCAGCGGATTGGCGCACCCCCACGAGGCAAGCAACGCCCGCGCCTTGTCCCCCGATGTGGCGTAACTGCCGCAACCGCGCCCGACGAGCATCCGCGTCTCGACCTTGGCGGGCCGTTGCCGGACGCCGCGTCGTGTTGCCCGCGCCCCTGGCCGGGCGTTGTCCCGCTCCAGCAGCGGATTTTCAATTCTCATCTACCGGCTCCATAAAAAAAAGCGTAGGATAAAGGGCGGTCCGCCCTCCTACGCTCTTCCCGCCCCACGTGCCGACACGGCCTAGCGTCTGCCTTTCTGAATCCGTTCCCAGTGTTCCAGATAGCGCACGACCGTCTCGTCGACTTCCTGCTTCACCTTCTCGGCCTGGCGCTGCACCACGCGCGGATGCTCGCACCGGCCTATCAGGCGGTCCAGTTCCGTCAGCTCGGGAAAATCGTCCAGGCACTCTTCCTCAACGGTGTCCTTGTCCGGCTTGGGCGCGCCCATGGCCACGGCGCGGCACCCTATGGGTTCCGAAAGATAATTGATCGCCGCCCGGACAAGCTCCTCTTCGCCGACCTGGGCCAACTGCTCGAACAGGATGCGCAGCCTGTCGATGGGGTTGCGCTGGTAATCCGCGTAATGTTCCCCCATGCAATAGCGGTTGACCTGGGTCAACCCCCGGGAAAATATCTTCTGCAATTCCGTGGCCCCAAGCGTCTCGCGGCTCTTGGACATGATCTCCCAGGATGCAATGACGTAAGGCGCGCCGTCTCCGTTCATCTCTCCTCCCGCAATACGTGTCCGCGATATGGTTCCGTCCGTTGCCTCCCGTGGGCAATGCGCATTCCATAAATGATAGACTGCCCAACATCAAGCCATGCACGGGAAAAACCGGTCCGGCGGCATATCGCCCGCCACAAAATCGTCCAGGCGCTCGCCATACGGCCCATGCGCCGCACCCACCAGCCCGGCATGGGAAAACCGCTTGCGGCATGGCGCAGGCGCGCCGCATACGCCTCCCGCAGGGCGGCGCGCAGGGGACGGGAGATCAGGAAACGCGGGGGAGTTCGGCCCAGCAGGTGGTGTAGCGCGGCGACTTGCGCAGCTGGCGCATGGCCCAGGGCCGTCCCAGCCCGGCGGCGGCGTATTGCAGCGTGGCGCGGCCCCACTTTTCGTTGACCCGGTCCAGGGCAGCCATAAGGGTCTCGTTGCGCGCGGCGCGCACCGGATCACCCACGGGCGGCAGTTCCAGCAGGCTCAACTGCCGCGTTGCCGCAGGTTCGATGCCCGTGAGCACGACCCCGGCCTTCTTATAGACATACCCGTCGCGGTAGATGCCCTCCAGACTGCGCAACGCCAGGGCGATGAGCGTGGGCGTATGGCACGAGGCCACGGCCAGCCGCCCCACATGGGCGTTGGCGTACTGCGGCTCGTCCTTGTGCGGGTTGGTCATGACGAACACCTGGCAATGGCTGGCCACCCCGCCCTGGCCGCGCAGCTTTTCCGCCGCCCGGCTCACGTAGGCGGCCACGGCCTCGCGCATCTCGGCCAGCGAGGCCACGGGGCGGCCAAAGGAACGCGAACAGACAATGGATTGGCGCGGCGGCGGCGCGTCCTCCATGGGGAGCACGGATTTCCCGCGCAGTTCCAGCACGGTATGCAGGCCCGTCACGGTCATGTGGCGGCGCACCCAGGTGTCGGGCAGGTCGCGCAACGCCCGGGCCGTGGCCACGCCATGGCGGGCCAGCATGGCCGCATGGCGCCTGCCCACGCCCCACACGTCGCCCACAGCCACGCCCTCCAGCACCGCGTCCAGGCTCCCGCAGCCGGCCAGGTCGCACACGCCGTCCCAGCGCGCCTCCTTCTTGGCCAGCCGGTTGGCGATCTTGGCCAGGGTCTTGGTGGCGCCAAGGCCCACGGACACCGGGATGCCGGTCCAGCGCAGCACCGTGGCCCGCGCCTCGCGGCACCGGGCCATATGATCGTGCACGCCCGCGAAATCGAGAAACGCCTCGTCGATGGAGTAGATCTCCATGCCCGGCGCACAGCGCGCCA
The DNA here is from genome assembly GCA_050251715.1 of Desulfovibrionaceae bacterium. Lineage (GTDB taxonomy): Bacteria > Desulfobacterota > Desulfovibrionia > Desulfovibrionales > Desulfovibrionaceae > JBFWMG01. The sequence goes on from JBFWMG010000011.1 coordinate 23,534, forward strand.
GCGTGGTCATGACCCGCTGCGACATGTCGCCGTAGAGCGCGTAGTTGGACGAGAGCACGCGCACGCCATGCCTGCGGAAAAACCCCTCGCGCTTGAACGCGGGCTCGCCCATGGCCACGCCCAGCGCCTTGGCCTCGGGCGAACGCGCGATGACGCAGCCGTCGTTGTTGGACAGCACCACGCACGGCACGCCGCGTAGCGCGGGGTTGAACACCCGCTCGCAGGACACGTAAAAATTATTGCAATCGACCAGGGCGAACATGCCGGACTCCTTGAAGAAACGCACGGGAGGCCCGCTTGCGGGCAGGGGGCGCGACGGCTAGGACATCTTAACCTTGAAAAGGTTTGCATGCTCTTGTGCATTTCCCTGAAACAATGTCCCATTGTTTCAGGGAGGGCGTCTTGTTTCAAGACGAAAATGCGCTAGTATGATCTACACGACATCGGCATACGGAGCAAGACAGCATGAAAGGCACACGGAACGGGCGCCGCCCGGCGGGCGGTCTGGAGATTCTGGGATGCGAGCAGCGCACGCGGCTGGAACTGCCGCTGTACCTGGCTGCGGTGGCCGCCGGATTCCCCTCGCCCGCCGACGATTTCATCGACCAAAAGCTCGATCTCAACGAGTACTGCATCGACCACCCCGCCGCCACCTTCTTCGTGCGCGTGCACGGCGACTCCATGCGGGAGGCGGGCATCCACGACGGCGACGTGCTGGTGGTGGACCGGGCGGCGGACCCGGCGAACAACAAGGTGGTCATCGCGGCCCTGGACGGCGAACTGACCGTGAAACGGCTGCACACGAAAAACGGCGCGCTCTTCCTCATGCCCGCCAACCCGGAGTTCAAGCCCATCGAAATCACCGAGGGGCGCGGATTCGAGATCTGGGGCGTGGTCACCTACGTGATCCACAAGGTCTGACCATGTGCGGCCGTTTTGGTTTTTCCATGCCCCCGCGCCGGGCGGCGGCATATTTCGGGCTGGATCTGCCGCCCGCGCTGGCCGGTTTCCGGTTCCCCGGCGACCCCGCCACTATCCGGCCCGGCACGCACCTGCTGGCCGGGCGCATCGATCCGGCCACGGGCCGCCCCACGCTCGCCCTGCTGCGCTGGGGACTCATCCCGGCCTGGGCCAGGGACGCGGCGTTCGCCTCCAAATGCATCAACGCCCGCAGCGAGACCATGGCCGAGAAACCCGCGTTCCGCGACGCCTTCCGGCAACGGCGCTGCCTGATCCCGGCGGACCTGTTCTACGAGTGGACCACGGCGGGCAAGGTGAAGACGCCCCACGCCATCCGGGTGGACGGCGGCGCGCCGTTCGCCATGGCCGGACTGTGGGAAACGTGGACCGACCCGGCCACGGGCGAGGCGGTGGCAACCTGCGCCATTGTGACCACGCAGGCGAACGCGGCCATGGCCGCGCTGCACGAGCGCATGCCCGTGCTGCTGGACGAGGCGGCCCGCGCCGCGTGGCTGGCCCCGCGCACGCCGCCCCCCGCCCTGGCCGCCCTGTGCGCCCCCAGCCCCCTGCCGCTCGCCATCACCCGCCTCGCGCCGGGTTCGGTGTAGCCAACCCAGCCCCCGCAAAAAAACGCGGCCCGGATCGCTCCGGGCCGCGCGGTCATGCCATGCATGCCGTCCGGGCCTATGGCTCCACGGCGTAGCTCCAGGTCTCGCTCAAGACATCCTCGCCCTGGCGCAGGAAGGCGCGCATCTCCACGGGCGGGCCGCCCTCGCCGCCGGGATGGTCCAGCGCCACCTTGAAGGCCACGCGCCAGCCGCCGGTCACGTCGTTGCGAAAACACTGCGTCTCGACAAGCGTGCCGCCCTCCCCCACCCACACGTCCGCCGCCACCGGATCGGCGGCGGTCTTGGCGGGCAGCGCGCCGCCCTCGAATTCCACGATCATCTGCCGCACCAGGCCGGGCAGGCGCGCCGTGCGCGTGGCGGCCACACGCGCCCCGCCCCCGGGTCTGCCGTCCGGCGCGTCGTGCCACGACATGCGGTAGGAAAACGCCAGCTCGCCGCCCGCTTCCGGCATGGCGTCGGGCGACCAGTAGGCCGCCACGTTGTCGTTGATCTCCTCCACCGAGGGGATCAGGAACAATTCCACGTGCCCCTTGCCCCAGCCCTCGCCCGGCTCGATCCACAGGCTGGGCCGCCGCTCCATGTCCGCCTCCAGGTCCAGATAGTCGCGGTAGTCACGGTCGCGCTGCAACAGGCCAAATCCCTTGGGGTTCTCGTCGCGGAACAGGTTGACCTCCAGCCGGGCCGGGTTGCGCAGGGGCCGCCATATCCACTCGCCGCGCCCCGTGTGCATGAGCAGGCCGTCCGAGTCGTGCACCTCGGGCCGCCAGTCCCGCAGGGGGCCGGGCAAGGTGTTCTCGCCGTACAAAAACATGCTGGTCAGCGGCGCGAGGCCCAGCTTTTCCACCCGCTTGCGGAAGAAGAGCCGCGCGCGCACCGCCACCTCCGTCCGCTCGCCGGGCCGGATGCGGAAGGTGTATGCCCCGGCCACGCTGGGGGAATCCATGAGCGCGTCCACGTCCACAAAAGCGTCGCCCGGCGCGGGCTTGTGCAGCCAGAACTCGCGGAACACCGGAAACTCCTCGGGCCTGGGCAGGGCCGTGTCCACGGCCAGCCCCCGCGCGGACAGGCCGTAGTGCTGGCCCTTGGCCACGGCGCGGAAATAGCTCGCGCCCAGAAAAACCAGATACTCGTCGAAATAGTCGGGCCTGTTGATGGCCCCATGGATGCGAAAGCCCGCCGCGCCCACGGTCTTGGGCATGCGCGGCGCAATGGCCTGGTTGCGGCCATAGTCGAACATGTCGCGGCTCAGGGCGAGGGGCGCGGCCCTGCCCGCCTCCACCACGTTGAGGCGCACGGTGGCGCGCTGCACAAAGCCGGGATGGAAGAACTGCACCTCGACGGGTAGCCCTTCGCCGCGCCACAGCGACGCCTCGGGCCGGAAGCGGATGTCGCGCCATTCGTCATAGGTCAGGTCCGCCAGCGCCTTGTCCACGGGCGGGGCGGGCGCATAGGGCGCGGCGGCCAGGGCGCGGGCCATGGCCGCCACCGTGTCGAAGGAATGGACGGGCGCGGCCCCGGCGGGGCGCGCGGCCCCGGCGGCGCGCGCGGACGCGACGGCCAGCCACAGGGACAAGGCCAGGACCAAGGCCATGGCGGACAACCGGGCCAGGGCCAGGCATGCGCCGCCGGCCGCGCCGGACGGACGGTCAAGGACAGGATGCGAAAGCACGCGCAGCATGTGGTTCTCCATGGGGGAAGACGCGGCGCCGCAGGACGCGGCGCCAGGAGACATCATACAGCCGGGGGCCACGCTCCGGCAAGCGGTATGGCGCGGGGCGCGACGCCGCCCGCAACACCGGGGCCACGGGGCGCGGGGCAGGCGCTAGCGCATTGTAGCATTGAAACAAGGCGAGGATTTGAAATAATAAAGCATTATTTCAGCAAGATGCACTAGAGCATCTCATCTTTTTCAAAATTAAGATGCTCTAGTGGACCATCTGGGCGGGCAGGAAGAAGACGAGGTCCGGGAACACGCACAAAATCACGGCCATGAGCACCATGATGCAGAAGAAGGGGAAGGTGGCGCGCAGGATGGTGGGCACGTTCTCCAGGGCGATGTGCTGGATCACGAAGATGGAAAAGCCCACGGGCGGCGTGATCTGCGACAGCTCGACCATGATGACCAGGAAGATGCCGAACCACAGCGGCTGGAACCCCGCGTGCACCACGATGGGCAGCACGATGGGCAGGGTCATGACCACGATGGAGATGCCGTCAAGGATCATGCCCAGCACCAGGTACATAAGGCCGAGCACGAAGATGAGCATGTAGGGCGAAAGCCCCAGGGACACGATGTATTCGCTGATGGCGCGCGCGATGCCGATGAACCCCACCACCTGCGACATGAAGGCCGCGCCCGCGATGATGAAGCAGATCATGGTGCTGGTGCGCACCGAGGCGAGCAGCGCGTCCTTGAAGTTCGGCCAGTCCAGGTTGCGGAACCCCGCCGCCAGCAGCAGCGACCCCGCCACGCCCATGGCCGCCGCCTCGGTGGGCGTGGCCAGGCCCACGTAGATGCTGCCGAGCACCATGCCGATGAGGCCGAGCACCGGCGCGAGATCCTTGAGTGAGCGGAAACGGTCGCCCCAGGAAAAATCCTCCTCCTGCTCCGGCATGTATTCCGGATGCGCCAACGCCTGGATCACGATCCAGGTGGAGTAGAGCCCGGCCAGGGTGAGGCCCGGCAGCACGCCCGCGATGAACAGCTGGCCGATGGAGGTGTCGGACAGCACGCCGTAGATAATCATGATGAGGCTGGGCGGGATGAGGAACCCGAGGGTGCCCGCCCCGGCCAGCGAGCCGATGGCCAGGCGCTTGTCATAGCCGCGCTCGGCCAGCTCGTGCAGGGTGATGCGCCCCACCGTGGCCGTGGTGGCGGCGCTGGAGCCGGACACCGCCGCAAACAGCGAGCAGGCCACCACGTTGATGTGGTACAGCTTGCCGGGCACGCGCGTGAGCCACGGCTTGAGGCCGTTGAGCAGCTTGGTGGACACGGCGGTGCGGTAGAGGATCTCGCCCATGAGGATGAACAGCGGCAAGGCGGTGAGCGCCCACGAGTCCAGCGTGTTCCACAGGGAGTTGGCCAGCAGGTCGCCGATCTTGTCGTAGATGGAAATGGTGGGCGGCAGCGTGATGTCGTACATGAGCAGCCCGGCGATGCCCGCCGCGAACAGGGCGAAGCCGATCCACATGCCCAGGAACAACAACGCGAACATCACGCCCAGAAGCGCGCAGGCAAGCAGCAGCGGATCGCCGATCATGCGCCCTCCTCGTCCGCCGGACCGTCAGACTCGTCCGGCGCCGGAGGCGCATCCAGCCCCCCGGCGCGCCGCGCGATGAAGGCGCACAGTTGCAGCGCCAAAAGCGCCAAGCCCAGCGGCGCGACCAGTTGCGGCATCCAGAACGGGGTTTCGGACATGGTGTCCGCGCGCATGTCGAGCTGCCAGCTTTCCCAGGCCATGTCCACGCTGTAGGCCAGGACGTAAAGCGTGATGCCCAGCGCCCCCAGGGCCATGAGCACGTCCAGCGCCCGCCGCGCCCCGTGGGGCAGGTGCGCCAGCAGCAGGCCGATGCGGATGAACGCCTTGTCGTGGAAGGTGTGGCCAAAGCCGAACACCACGAGCGCCACCAGAAAATAGCCGCTGTACTCGCTGGCGATGAGCGTGGACGCGCCCAGCGTGGCGCGGACCACGATCTCCACCAGGATGAGCGCCACGATGGCGAGCATGAAGAAGGCTGAAACGAAGGCCCCTCCCCGGGAGAGGCCTTCGATGATGCGGCACAGACGTTCCATGCGCGGCTATTTGCCGAAGGCGGTCAGCACGTCCTTGGAATCCTGCTTGGCGTGGGCCTTGAACTCCTCGCGCATGGCCTTGGCCACGGCGTCCAGTTCGGCGGCCAATCCGGCGGTCTTTTCCGAAATAATCATGCCGTGCTTCGAAATGGCGGCCAGCGAGGTCTCGATGGAGGCCTTGGACGCGAGCCACTGGGCCGCTTCCACCTCGACGGCGGCGCGCAGCATGGCCTCGCGCTGATCCTCGTCCAGCGCCTTCCAATAGTCCATGTTGATGGTCAGCATGTTGAGCGGGTAGGAATAGTTGATCTTGGTGAAGTGGTTGAGCACTTCCCAGAACTTGCCTTCCGCGCCCGAGGTGGCGCTGGTGAGCACGGAGTCGATGAGTCCGGTGGACAGGGCCGAGTACACCTCGCCCCAGGGCAGGGACTGCGGATTCGCGCCCGCGCGCTTCAAAAATTCCGCGCCGTTCTTGTCATAGGTGCGGGTCTTCAGGCCCGCGATGTCGGCCATGGACTTGACGGGCTTCTTGGTGAACAGGCCGCTGCGGGGCCAGGGAGCGGCATACAGCAACTTCTGGTTCCAGCGCTCGCACGCCTTGGCGTAATAGGGTCTGGCGATGTCGTAGAACTTCTTGGCCTCGGGATAGGAGCCGACCATGAGCGGCATGGTGGAGATGCCGAAGATCTCCTCGCTGCCAGCGACCACGCCCATGAGGATGTCGCTCATGGGCAGGGTGCCGTCCTTCACGGACTTGAGCAGTTCCGGCCCCTTGAAGCCCAGGCTGCCGCCCGGATGCACGGTGATGTCCACCGAGCCGTCCGTGTAGTCCTTGACCAGTTTGGCGTAGTTGATGGCGCCGAGGGTGTGGAAGTTGGTGGGGCCGTAGATGGCGTTGCAGTTCATCACGATCTTGGCCGCGTTGGCGGGCATGGCGAAGAGCACGAGCAGGACGGCGAGACACAGTTTGCGCAGCATGACTTTCCTCCTTGGACGGAATGGCTGGCGGTGCGATGGTGTGGTATGCATCCTCTGCCGGACTTGGCAAGCAGACCGTGAAGCGATATCATGCTTTTTTGCCCATTGGCAAACTTGACAATTTTGCCAACGCCTTGCCTCCGGCCCGCGCCATGCCGCGCACGCCGGGTTTTTTGCAGCAATCACGCCACGCGCCCCACCCATGGGCCTCGCATTTTTTTTGGGAGAACGCATGAAAATCATCGGCGTCGATACCGGCGGCACCTTCACCGACCTCATCTTTCAGGACAACGGCCAGTGGAAGGTGCACAAGCTGCTGTCCACCCCGCACAACCCCGCCGAAGCCGTGCTGGCGGGCCTGGACGCGGTGGAAGCCAAGTCCGCCGATTCGAGCGGGCCGGGAAGCGGGCCGCGCCAGATCGTGCACGGCTCCACCGTGGCCACCAACGCCATCCTGGAACGCAAGGGCGTGAAAACCGCGCTCATCACCAACGCGGGGTTCACCGACGTCATCGCCATTGGCCGCCAGAACCGCGCCCGGCTGTACGACCTGGCCTACCAGAAGGAACCACCCATCGCGCCCGAGGAACTGTGCTTCGGCGTGCCCGGCCGCGTGGTGTCCACGGGCGAGGAGCTGGAACCGCTCCCCGAGGACGCGGCCCGCGCCGTGGTGGATGCGGTGCGTGAAAGCGGGGCCGAGTCCGTGGCCGTGTCGCTGCTCTTCGCCTTTGCCAACCCGACGCATGAAAAGCGGCTGGGCGGCCTGCTGGCCGACCTGGGCCTGCCCGTTTCCCTGTCGCATGAAATCCTGGCCGAGTTCCGCGAGTTCGAGCGCACCAGCACCACCCTGGTCAACGCCTACGTCAGCCCCAAGATGCGCCGCTACATCTCTTTTTTGCTCGACCGGCTGCACGGGGCGGGCGCGGCGGGCGCGGGCGACACCCTGCGCATCATGCAGTCCAACGGCGGCTCCATCAGCGCGGACACGGCCATGCGCGAGTCCGTGCGCACCATCCTGTCCGGCCCGGCTGGCGGCGCGGTGGGCGCGCTCCAGATCGGGCGCCTGGCGGGCCACGACACGCTCATCACCTTTGACATGGGCGGCACCTCCACCGACGTCTCGCTCATGGACGGCGATTTGACATTGACACTCGAAGCCTCCATCTCCGGCTACCCGGTCAAGACGCCCATGATCGACATCCATACCGTGGGCGCGGGCGGCGGCTCCATCGCCCACGTGGACGCGGGCGGCGCGCTGCGCGTGGGCCCGGAAAGCGCGGGCGCGGACCCCGGCCCCATCTGCTACGGCAAGGGCGAGCGCATCACCGTGACCGACGCCAACCTCTATCTGGGCCGCCTCATCCCCGACCACTTCCTGGGCGGCGACATGGCCCTGGACCTCGACCGCCTGGCCGAGCACTTCGAGGCGCTGGCCGCACGCCTGCACCTCACGCCCACGGCCCTGGCCGAAGGCATCATCGAAATCGCCAACGCCAACATGGAACGCGCCATCCGCGTCATCAGCGTGGAGCGCGGCTATGACCCGCGCGAGTTCACCCTGCTCTCGTTCGGCGGCGCGGGCGGGCTGCACGCCGCGCACCTGGCGCGCCTGCTGCGCATGCGCACCGTGCTCATCCCCAACAATCCCGGCATCCTGTCGGCCATGGGCATGCTCATGGCCGATGTCATCAAGGACTATTCCCAGACCGTGATGCTGGCGGCCACGGACGCCACGCCCGCCGGCCTGGACGCGCTGTTCGCGCCGCTGGAAACCCAGGGCCGCGCCGAGCTGGCGGGCGAGGGCATCACCCCGGAACAGGTGGTGCTGGAACGGTTTTTGGATATGCGCTACCAGGGCCAGTCCTTCGAGATCATCACGCCCTGGGACGGCGGCCCGGCCTTTGCCGAGGCGTTCCACGCCCTGCACGACAAGACCTACGGCTACCGCAACGAGGGCAAACCCGTGCAGATCGTGAACATCCGGCTGCGGGCGCGGGGCGTGCCCGACAAGCCCGGCTTTGTCCGGCGCGACGAGGGCGGGGCCGAGCCCGCGCCCCAGGCGCGCCTGGGCACGCGGCAGGTGGTGTTCGACGGCGCGGCGCACGAGACGGCCATCTACGACCGGGCGCACCTTGCGCCCGGCAACGTGGTTCCCGGCCCGGCGGTCATCACCGAATACACCTCCACCCTGCTCGTGCCGCCCTTTGCCTCGGGCCGGGTGGACGGGTACGGCAACCTCATCCTGACCATCCACGAGACCGACGCGCCCAGCGCCTAGAGGATCCCCATGCACTGCCGCGACTGCAACCCCATCCTGCTGGAAGTGTTCAAGAACCGCTTCTCCTCCATTGCCGAGGAAATGGGCGTGACCCTCATGCGCACCGCATTTTCGCCCAATATCAAGGAGCGCCGCGACTTTTCCTGCGCCATCTTCGACGCCGCGGGCGAGATGATAGCCCAGGCCGCGCACATTCCCGTGCACCTGGGCTCCATGCCCCTGTCCGTGCAGGCCGCCATCGCCGCCGTGCCCATGCGGCCCGGCGACATGGTCATCCTCAACGACCCGTTCAAGGGCGGCACCCATTTGCCGGACATCACCCTGGTCGCCCCGGTGTTCGAGGAAAACCCCGACGGCTCCATCCCGGACAAGGCGGCCCCGGCCTTCTACGTGGCCAACCGCGCCCACCACGCCGACGTGGGCGGCATGGCCGCCGGATCCATGCCCCTGTCCACCTCGCTGTTCCAGGAGGGCGTCATCATCCCGCCCCTCACCTTTGTCAGGGGAGGGAAAATCAACGAGGATCTGAAGACTTTTTTCCTGAACAACGTGCGCACGCCCGAGGAGCGCGAAGGCGATTTCGCGGCCCAGGTCATGGCCAACGTGACCGGCGTGCGCCGCACCCGCGAACTGATGCGCAAGTATGGCCGGGACATGGCCTCGGCCTATGCCGGGCACCTGCTCGACTACGCCGAAACCCTGGTGCGCGCCACCATCCGCGCCATCCCGGACGGCGTGTACGCCTTTGCGGATTTTCTGGACGACGACGGCCTGGGCACGAAGGACATCCCCATCCGCCTGCGCCTGACCGTGGCGGACGACACCGCCACCCTTGATTTCACGGACTCGGGCGACCAGGTGCCCGGCAGCGTCAACGCCGTGCGCGCCATCACCCTGTCCGCCACGCTCTACTGCTTCCGCGCCCTCATTCCGGGCAACGTGCCCGCCAACAGCGGCTGCCTGCGCCCCCTCACCGTGGTCACCCGGCCCGGCTCCATCGTGGACGCCCGCTTCCCCGCCGCCGTGGCGGGCGGCAACGTGGAAACCTCGCAGCGCCTCGTGGACGTGATCCTGGGCGCGTTGGCCCAGGCCATGCCGGGCCGCATTCCCGCCGCCAGCCAGGGCACCATGAACAACGTGACCATCGGTGGCACGGACCCGCGCAACGGCAAACCCTTTGCCTATTACGAGACATTGGCGGGCGGCATGGGCGCGTCCGCGCACCTGCCCGGCGCGTCCGCCGTGCACGCGCACATGACAAATACACTCAATACCCCCATCGAAGCCCTGGAATACGCCTACCCCTTCCTGGTCACGGAATACGCCGTGCGGCGGGGATCGGGCGGCGCGGGCGCGCAGCGCGGCGGCGACGGCATGATCCGCGCCATCCGCCTGCTGGGCGAGGCCGAGGCCACGGTCCTGTCCGAACGCCGTGTGCGCGGGGCGTACGGTCTGGCGGGCGGCGAACCGGGCGCGCCGGGCCGCAACACCGTGTCGCGGGCGGACGGGCGACTGGAAACCATGCCCGGCAAATGCACCACCACCCTGCGCCCCGGCGACACCCTGCGCATCGAAACCCCGGCCGGCGGCGGCTACGGCAAGGCGTAGCGGAAGACGGCGCTGACGCGCCGCCGGGGCGCCGCCCCAGACCCCGCTGGGGCGCTGCCCCAGACCCCGCCGGGGCTCCTCGCCCCGGACCCTCGGCAGGGGGCTGAGCCCCCTGCACCCGCGATAGGCGGCGAAGGGGGTGGGAGAATTTGCAGAGGTTGCCGCCGCAAAGAGTGGTGGGGAAAAAGGGGATGGAGGAAGGAGGCGCACGTTTCTGCCCCCGTATGATTAATGAAATAGGGGCATGGTAGCGAAAAACGGTCTCCGTCGCCTCCCCATCCCACGGCATCATATAGCCCTTAATACGTATGACGCACGCGCTGGCGTGAGGAGGAAAACGGCCCTCGCGTCCTCCCCACACCCGGCGATCCCGCAGCGGTACAGCGGCAGACCGCAGCCGCGTCCTCCCCTTGCATCGCCCCGCCCCTTGCATCGCCCCGCCGTCTGGGTCATGGTGCGCGCCATGCCCTGGTATGTCTATTTGATGGAATGCGCCGACGGCACGCTGTATTGCGGCGTGACCACGGACCTTGCCCGCCGCGTGGCCGAGCACAACGGCGGCCTGCCCGGCGGCGCGCGCTACACCCGGTCGCGGCGGCCCGTGCGCCTGCTGGCCAGCGCCCCCTACCCGGACCGCGCCACCGCCTGCAAGGCGGAAGCAACAGTCAAGCGCCTGCCCCGGGCACGCAAGTTGTCGTTCTTCGCCTGACCTGGAACCCCCTGCCAGACAACGCGCCGCCCCTGCATCAGATCAAAAAATAGACCACCCTGGCCTTTTTCGACTTGGCTGGTAAAAAATATCACCTCCAACCCTCACGAATCATGAACTTCTTTGCGCTCCGCCCATGATTCGACGCGCCTTTCTGGCGCGCGCAGGCATTTTCCAACCGCCGGATGCGCCGCCGTCAGCCACACCCGGTCCCCCCGCGTCCCATCCCGCCCCCTATTTTGGCTCCCCCGCCGCTCCGGACCGGCCACTTCCGCCTACGGCAACCCGGCAGTCCCCGTGACATGTGCAACCCTGCCGCATAGATAGCGTTTGCAACGAAAATGTCGTTGCATACAAAAAAATAATACCGTATTTTATTTCACGAGTTGGCACAGGAAAAGAGGTGGCAGTTGGATATAACAACTTATAATAAATTGGCAAAAACGGATGCTTCCGCCAAAAGATATTTGCTGCAATTTTGTTGGAAAAACCATCAACGCTTCTGCCCACGCTGCCATCACCGCAAGCTCTACCCCCTGGCGGAAGGCCGCCGCCGCTGCGCAAAGTGCGGCTATACCTTCCACGATTTCAGCAGAAGATTCATAAACAACGGCAACTTGACTCCGAGAGAATGGCTCTGGATCCTCAAGCTCTTTGAACTGGAGGTACCGCCCAAGACCATGGCCGAGCAATTGGGCATGGCCTACAACACCGTGGTCAAGGCGCTGAAAACCATCCGGGGCGCCATCATGGCCAACGCCCTGGACGCCGCCATCATCTTTGACGTGGGTCTGGGCTCCTCCCTGGGCACCGCACGCACCAAAAAAACCAAGAAAGGGCCGGGCGGCGGCCCCCAGCGCGCACTCGTCTTCGGGGTCATCGAACAGGGAGGCTGGGTCTTTGTGGACCTCATCCCCGAACTCACCGCCGAGGCAGTCATCCATTTCAAGACGAATTTCCATCTCAAGACCGCCACACTCGGCAGTATCGTGTACACCGACCGCTACCGCCACTACACCACGCTCATCCTGTGCGACCCCGCCATCAGCCGCCTGCCGCACCTGCGCCACCGGGACAAGGGCTTGCAGGCGGACACGGCCAAGGGCTTCTGGACCTACGCCAAGGAGCGCCTGCGCCGCCACCAGGGCATTGTTTCACGCCATTTCCCCTTGTATATCAAGGAACTGGAATTCAGATACAACCACCGCAACGAGGATATTTTCCCCCTGCTCGCCTCCTATCTCTGCGCCTTTGTGCCAAGACTCAAATAAGCCCTGCGCACGTACATTTACCCCTTTGGCCCATCCTCCTAGTATGCCGCTATGCGTTGAAAAGGCGGAGGAAGCGATGCGTAATGCTGCTGTACCGGAACGGATGAGCTGGATGGCTCCATTGCCCTTCGGAGGCCTGGGTTTCGACCTGGCTCCCGTGGTGGCGCGAGCGATGCTCGTCGGCTGGAAGCGGCACGTGCCCACGCAATGTCCCGGCAGGCCGGTCACCACGGTCCTGCCCCCGTATGGGTACGCGTTGCTCACCAGACTCGGCCGCGAAATCCGCGGGCGATGACGACAAACACCTAACAGGAGGAGAAGGCATGAAACTCGACAGGAGGAAGTTCCTCAAGCTGTCGGCCGTGGCCGCGACGGCCACCGCCTTCGGCGGCCTGGGATTCAATCTTGAACCCACCGTCGCCAGGGCGCAGCTGCTGAAAACCAGCTGGGCAAAGCAGACCACGTCCGTGTGTTGTTACTGCGCCGTGGGCTGCGGACTCATCGTACATACCGACCTCTCGGGCAATGGACGCGCCGTCAACGTGGAAGGCGATCCCGACCACCCCATCAACGAGGGTTCCCTGTGCGCCAAGGGCGCGTCGATCTGGCAACTGGCCGAGAACGACGCCCGCATCACCAAGCCCCGTTACCGTGCCCCCTACAGCGACACGTGGGAAGACGTCTCCTGGGAATGGGCGCTTGAACGCATTGCGGAGAACGTGAAAAACACCCGCGACGCCGGTTTTGAATTCACCAACGCGAAGGGACAGACGGTCAACCGGTGCGGCAACATCGCTTCGGTCGGATCCGCCGCCATCGACAACGAGGAATGCTGGGCCTACCAGTCCTTCCTGCGCGCTCTCGGCCTGGTCTACATAGAACACCAGGCCCGTATTTGACACAGCGCCACTGTAGCGGCTCTGGCAGAGTCGTTCGGACGCGGTGCGATGACCAATCACTGGATCGACATCAAGAACAGTGATTGCATTCTCATAATCGGCAGCAACGCTGCGGAAAACCACCCCATTTCCTTCAAATGGGTCACCAAGGCCAAGGAAAACGGCGCCACGCTCATCCACGTGGATCCCCGTTTCACCCGCACCTCGGCCAAGGCCGATATTTTCGCCCGCCTGCGGTCGGGCTCGGACATCGCCTTCTTCGGCGGCCTCATCAAATACATTGTGGACCACGACCTGATCTTCAAGGACTACGTGGTCAACTACACCAACGCCTCCTTCATCGTGGGCAAACAGTATTCCTTCAAGGACGGCTTGTTCGCCGGGTTCGACCCCAAGGCCGCCAAGTACGACAAGGCTGCCTGGGACTTTGAGAAAGACGAGGCCGGCAATCCCAAGAAGGATCCCACGCTCAAGCATGAACGCTGCGTGTACAACCTGCTGAAGAAGCACTACAGCCGCTACACCGTGGAAAAGGTGTCCGAGATCACCGGCACGCCCAAGGCGGACCTGCTGAAGGTGTGGAAGACCTACGCCGCCACGGGCAAGGCCGACAAGTCCGGCACCTGCATGTACGCCATGGGCCAGACCCAGCACACCGTGGGCGTGCAGAACATCCGCGGCATGTCCATCGTCCAGTTGCTGCTCGGCAACATCGGCGTGGCGGGCGGCGGCATCAACGCGCTGCGCGGCGAATCCAACGTGCAGGGTTCCACCGACCATTGCCTGCTCGTGCACATCATCCCGGGCTATCTGGGCACGCCCACCGCGTCGCTGCCCACGCTGGAGGCCTACAACAAGAAACGGACCCCGGTGAGCAACGACCCCAAGAGCGCCAACTGGTGGTCCAACTTCCCCAAGTACTCGGCCAGCCTGCTCAAGGCCATGTACCCCGAGACCTCCATTGAGGAAGCCTACCAGTACCTGCCCAAGCTCGACGACGGCAAGAACTACACCTGGCTCAAGCTGTTCGACGAAATGAGCAAGGGCACGTTCAAGGGCTTCTTCGCCTGGGGCCAAAACCCGGCTTGCGGCGGCGCCAACTCCAACAAGACCCGCGAAGCCATGGCCACTCTGGACTGGATGGTCAACGTCAATATCTTTGACAACGAAACCGCGTCGTTCTGGCATGGTCCGGGCATGAACCCCAAGGACATCAAGACCGAAGTGTTCATGCTGCCCTGCGCCGTGTCCGTTGAAAAAGAAGGCTCCATCACCAACTCGGGCCGCTGGATGCAGTGGCGCTACCAGGGTCCCAAGCCCATGGGCGACACCAAAACCGACGGCCACATCATCTGCGAGCTGTTCGAGAAGATCCGCCACCTGTACAAAAGCCATGGCGGCCCCTTCCACAAGCCCATCATGGAACTGAGTGTCGACCAGTGGGTCACGGACGGCCAGTTCGACGTGCACAAGGTCGCCAAGATCATCAACGGCTACTTCCTCAAGGACGTCGAGATCAAGGGCAAGGTCTACCCCAAGGGTTCCCTGGTCCCCAGCTTCGCGTTCCTGCAGGCCGACGGTTCCACCTCGTCCGGCAACTGGCTGTACTGCAACTCGTACACCGAGAAGGGCAACATGGCCGCCCGCCGCGACAAGACCCAGAACGCGGAACAGGCCGCCATCGGCCTGTACCCCAACTGGTCCTGGTGCTGGCCGGTCAACCGCCGCATCATCTACAACCGCGCCTCCGTGGACCTGGCCGGCAAGCCCTACGCGCCCAAAAAGGCGGTCATCGCCTGGAACGGCGAGAAGTGGGTGGGCGACGTGCCCGACGGCGGCTGGGCTCCGGGTTCCAAGTACGCCTTCATCATGAAGCCCGAAGGCTTTGGCAACATCTTCGGCCCGGGCCGCAACGACGGTCCCTTCCCCGAATACTACGAGCCCATGGAGTGCCCGGTGCCCAGCCACCCGTTCTCCAAGACGCTCCACAACCCCACGGCCCTGCAGTTCTCCTCCGAGGAAAAGGCCGTGTGCGACCCGCGCTACCCGTTCGTGTGCTCCACCTACCGTGTCACCGAACACTGGCAGTCCGGCGTCATGACCCGTTGGACCCCGTGGCTGCTCGAGGCCGAACCGCAGATCTTCTGCGAAATGAGCCCCGAACTGGCCAAGTTGCGCGGCATTGAAAACGGACAGAAGGTCATTCTGGAAAGCGTGCGCGGCAAGCTGTGGGCCATTGCCATGGTCACCAAGCGGTTGCAGCCCTTCAAGGTCATGGGACAGACCATCCACCAGATCGGTATCCCATGGCACTTTGGCTGGGTGTTCCCCAAGGATGGCGGCGATGCGGCGAACCTGCTCACCCCGTCCGTCGGCGACCCCAACACCGGCATCCCGGAAACCAAGGCCTTTATGGTCAACGTGCGCAAGGCGTAAGGAGGAACCGTCATGTCGAAAGGATTCTTCATAGATCTGACGAAGTGCACGGCCTGCCGCGGTTGCCAGGTTGCCTGTAAGCAATGGCACAAGCTGCCGGCCGAAGAGACGAAAAACTGGGGCTCGCACCAGAATCCGAAGGACACGTCCTTCAACACCTACAAACTGGTGCGCTTTGAGGAAGTGGAAGTGAACGGCGAGCTGAAATGGCTGTTCTTCCCTGAACAGTGCCGCCACTGCGTGCAACCCCCCTGCCAGCAATCGGCGGACGATCCGACCGCCATTCTGCAGGACGAGACCACGGGCGCGGTCATCTTCACGGCGAAAACCGCCAAGGAAGACATCGAAACCATCCGTGGCGCCTGCCCGTACGACGTACCCAGGCAGGATCCGGCCTCCAAGATCATGGCCAAGTGCGACATGTGCCTGGACCGGGTACACAATGGCATGCTGCCCGCTTGCGTGCAGATATGCCCCACCGGCGCCATGAACTTCGGCGAACTGGAAGACATGCAGGCCATGGCCAAGGAACGCCTTGCCAAGGTCAAGAAGTCCAAGCCCAAGGCGATGCTTGTGGATCCCGACGACGTGCGGGTCATCTACCTCACCGAGTACGATCCCAAGCTGTACTACAAGGCCATAATGGCTGACGCCTCCACTCGCAACGGCGTCATGACGCGCCAGGAAATGCTTGCCCGCATGTTCAGGCCCGTCAAGCGTACGTTCTCGTAGCACCCGGAACGATACGCACCTCCAAGACCGCCGCCGGGCCGCAAGGCCCGGCGGCCTTTTTTATGCCTCGTGGCGGGCGGCAACGGCGGCCCCCGACAACCGCGGGACGGGCCGCTGTGCCCTTGGCGCTCCGAGGCGGACAGACCGGGCCAATGCGGCGCACCCCGCAGCCCAGGGCGGGTGGGCACGTTCCGGTCGAACGCGGGCGCGGGGTGGGCACGGCTTCGGACGGACGCGGGCGCGGGCTAGCGCATTTTAGCATTGAACCAATGCATTTCTTTGAACTAATGAAGCATTATTTCAAAGAAATGTATAAGAACATCTCATCTGTTTCAAAGGTAAGATACTCTAGTCCCGGGAGTCCGGGACGGGCGCGTCGTGCGGCGCAACCACGCCAAGGCGCACGGTTTCGCGGATGGAGTATTGAGGCTTGGCATTGAGCAGGAGGTAGGAACGGCCGATGTATTCGCCCATGACACCGAGGCAGAGCAGGATGACGCCGCCGGTGAAGAGCGTGATGCACATGAGCGAGGTCCACCCTTCCACGTCCACGCCCACGAAGAGATGACGCAGCATGAAAAACAGGCCGAGCAGGAAGCCGAACACGGCGAAACACCCGCCCAGCAGGGATGCGGCGCGCAGCGGGAAGACGGAAAAGCCGGTGAGGTGCTTGCTCCACACCTTGATGGAACGCCACAACGTATAGGTGCTGGCGCCGCTGAAGCGCTGGTGGTGGGGCAGGTCTATCTGCCCCAGATGCGAGGTGGTGGCCATGAGCTGGCCGTCCACATACGGGTATGGCCCCTGGTAGCGGCACAGGTCGCGGACCACGTCGCCGCGCATGATCTTGAAGGGAGACAGGTAGATGTGGCGGGGTTTGTCCACCAGCACCTCGGCCATCTTGCCGTTCAGCCAGCTGCCCCAGTTCTTCCACCCCTTGTGCTGGCGGCTCTCGAAATTGGCGAAGCAGACATCGTGGTTGCCCGCCACGCAGGCCTGGTGGAGCGCCTCGATATCCTCGGGCGCGTGTTGCAGGTCGTCGTCCATGATGACCACGAAATCGCCGGTGGCCAGGCGCAACCCGGCCATGAGCGCGTTGTCCTGCCCGGAGTTGCGGCGCAAATCCACGCCCAGGATGACGCCGTTGGCCACGGTGAGCGTGGAGATGGTCCGCCAGCTCGCATCGCGGCTGCCGTCGTTGACCAGGATGAGTTCATAGCCGGGCCGGACCGAGGCGTCGATGCGCCGGACGAGTTCGCGCAGGCAATCCGCGCTGTTGTAGACCGGGACGACGATACTGATTTCCGGCACGGGAGACGCTCCGGTTGGGGTGGAGGGACGATTCCTTTTCCGTGGCGAAGTATGCCGCCCAAGGCCGGGCGCTGTCAATGCGGACAGCGGTTGAACCTGCCTTGAGCGGGCCATGCGCGCGCTTTTGTCTCGACCGCCGCCGGACGATTTGGCATGGTCGCCACAGGCGGGCGCAACCAGCCCGCCAGGGAACCGCACATGGAACACGAAGGGCTTGTCATACGCCCGCCCAGCGAGGCGGACAGCATCCTGTTGCAGGTCACGACGGGGTGTTCGCACAACAAGTGCACCTTTTGCGGCGCGTACAAGGACAAGCGGTTCCGCATCAAGAGCGACGCGGAAATCGCGCGCGACCTCGACTTCGCGGCGCAGTGGTGCACGCGCCAGCGCCGCCTGTTCCTGTGCGACGGCGACGCGCTGGTCATCCCGCAGCAGCGGCTCGTGCCGCTGCTCGCGGCCATCCGCCAGCGGCTGCCCTGGGTCACGCGGGTGGCCACCTACGCCAGCGCCAAGGCCGTGGCGCTGAAGGACGACACGGCACTGCGCGAACTGCGCGAGGCGGGGCTGTCGCTGGCGTACATGGGGCTCGAATCAGGGGACGACGCCACGCTGGCCGCCGTGGGCAAGAAGGGCGACTCGGGCTTCATCGTGGCGCAGGCCGGGCGGCTCAAGGCTGCGGGGTTCAAGATCAATGTCACCGTGCTGCTGGGACTGGCGGGCCGCGAGGGCTCGCGGCGGCACGCCGCAGCCACGGGCCGGGCGCTCACGGCCATGCAGCCGGAGCAGGCGGCGGCCCTGTCGCTCATGCTCATTCCCGGCACGCCGCTGCACGCCGACTGGGAGGCAGGGCGTTTTGAGCAGCTTTCGCCGGACGAACTGTTGCTGGAGTTGCGGGGAATCCTGGAGCACACGGACATGACCGGGCTGTTCTTCGCCAACCACGCGTCCAACTACCTGCCGGTGCGCTGCCGGTTGCCGCGCGACAAGGCCGACGTGCTGGCGCGCATCGACGCGGCGCTGGCGGGCGTGGTGGCCCTGCGCCCGGAATGGTCGCGGCGGCTCTAGCGCCCTCCCTGTCCCCGCGCCGCCGCGCCGCCCCTCCCCGTCCTCGCGCCGCCGCGCCGCCGCGTCATCCGTCCTCGCGCCGCCGCGCCGCCGCGTCATCCGTCCTCGCGCCGCCGCGCCGCCGCGTCATCCGTCCATGGGGCGCCACCCTGCACAAAGCGTCCTCTCCCAAGTGGTTTTCATTCCAACCATCTGCCTGAGTTGAAAAAATATTCCTAATTTAACCAAACGGTTAAATATACCAATCGATTTTTGTTCCCTATAAATCGATCTTGCCTCTTACATGGCGCATACTTCTTGCGCTATAACGCCTTCACCAACGCGGCGCTTCCGATCTTCGGGACCGGCCGCGCGGGAGGCGCGCCACGGCCCACGGGCCAATGCTCCGCCACACGCCCTCCCTCCGCATCCTCCGGCCCGGCACAGGCCGTGGACACCCTCGCACCCCAGGCGCACACGGCGCTCGGCGCGCCCCTGGCGACGCACACCCGCATCCGGCAACGGGGTCTTGCCCCACGCCCAACGCGGCGCGTCCGCCCTGTGGAGCACCGCGCCAGCCGCACCACGGCCCCCGCCACACCGCGCCCACGCGAGGCCCGCGCCGCCCCCCGGACACCCGGCCATCCATCAACCGCATTCAAAAGGAGAAAACCATGTCCACCAGCATTGATCTGGCATTTGTGGAGAAATACGCGGACACCGTGCACATGGCCTACCAGCAGCACGGATCCAAGCTGCGCAACACCGTGCGCGTGAAGGACAATGTCCAGGGCGCCACGGTCAAGTTCCAGAAGGTCGGCAAGGGCATGGCGGGCAAAAAGACCCGCCACGGCAACGTGCCGCTCATGAACGTGGACCATTCCACGGTCACCGCCACCATGGAAGACTGGTACGGCGCGGACTACTGCGACATGCTCGACGAGGTGAAGATCAACTTCGACGAAGTGCGCGTCATTGCCGACGCGGGCGCGTTCGCCGTGGGCCGCAAGATCGACGCCCTTCTGTTGACCGCCATGGCCGCCACCTCCAACGCGGTGGAAGAGGCCGCCTCGGGCCTGAACAAGGCCAAGATCACCGAGGCCGTGCAGCGCATGAACGAAAACGACGTGCCCGACGACGGCGGCCGCTTCTGCGTGGTGGGCGCGCACCAGTGGGAAGAGCTCATGCACATCACCGAGTTCGCCAGCGCGGACTTTGTGGGCGACCAGCTGCCCTTTCTCAAGGGCACCGAGTCCAAGCTGTGGCGCGGCATCACCTGGCTGTTCCACTCCGGCCTGCCGCTGTCCGGCGGCACGCGCACCTGCTTCATGTACCACAAGAACGCCATCGGCCTGGGCGAGGCCAAGCAGATGAAGGCGTACATCGACTGGGTGCCGGAAAAGGCCGCCCACCTCATCAACCATTGCCTGTCCGCTGGCGCGGTGCTCATCGACCCCAACGGGTGCGTGGAAATCGCCTGCGACGACGACGCGGCCCTGAGCTAGCGCATTTTCACATTGAAACAATGTGGCGATTTGAAATAATGAAGCATTATTTCAATACAATGCACAAGAGCATCTAAACTTTTTCAACGTTACGATGCTCTAGTCCGCACAACGCCGCAGGGCGGCGGGAAGGCCGGGGCTCCCATCCTTCCGCCTTTGCCCGCCCGCCGCCCGCCCCCCCCTCATCACCCCACACAAGGAGAACCACCATGGCCTATTCCCTGAACACCATGCGGCTCATGGGCGGCGTGCCCGGCCAGCAGCTCTTCCTCTACCGCACCGCCGACGACGCGGCCACGGCCTCGGCCTCGGGCTATTTTGACAGCGCGGTCCTGGAATACAACCTGTCCACCGGCGACATCATCCTGTGCGTCACCGGTTTTGGAACCGCCAACGTGCTCGACGCCCTGGTGGCCACGGTCACCGACGGCGTGGTGACCACGGCGCTCTTGTCGTAACCCCCCCTCGCGCGGTGCGCCCGTTGTGAACGGGCGTCCCGCGCGCATACCGGGAGCACCAGGAAGGGGGACGGGGCGGCGCGGCAGTGGAAGGCCCGCCGCCCCCACGGCCCAACGGGAACCGGCAAGGCCGGACACCGACACCAGCGCGCCTTGTGCGCCGGATCCCACACCGCCACCCCCTTCCCGCCCCGCCCGCGTTGTCCGCGATCCGGCGCAGGCCCGCCAAGGGGCGCATCCGGCCATGCGTGGCCAGGTTCTGAATGGCCGGACACGCCCCGCGCGTGGGCATGTGCAGGCACACGCCGCCCCTCTGGCGCGCACGCACCGTCACGGCAGGCCGCATGGCGGCCCTGGCGGCGCGGCGAACCGGTACGCGCGGCACCCGCCACCCGGCCCGCGCGGCGCGGGCGGGGCGCTCCCGACCAACCCACTTCCGCCAAGGAGTTGTCATGGCCACATCCGTCATCGAGATCTGCAACAACGCCCTGCTCGACCTGGGCGAGGACACCATCGCCTCGCTGGCCGACGACACCAAGCAGGCGCGGCTGTGCAACCAGCGCTGGCCCGGCGTGCGCGACGCCGTGCTGCGCGCCCACCCCTGGAACTGCTGCATGCGCCAGGCCGAGCTGGCCGCGTCCGCCGAGGCTCCGGCCTGGAAATGGGCCTGCCAATACCCGCTGCCCGCCGACTTCCTGCGCATCATCGCACTGTCGTCCGCCGCAGGCCAGGACATCCGGGACTGGGAGGTGCAGGGGCGCGCGGTGCTGTGCGACGAAAGCGCGCCCATCTACCTGTCCTACGTACGCCGCGAGACCGACCCGCAGCAATACGACGCGCTGCTGGCCGAAAGCCTGGCCGCGCGCATGAGCGCGGTGCTCGCCTACCCGCTCACCGGCTCCACCAGCCTGGCCGAGGCGCTGTGGCAGGCCTATCAGTCCAAGGTGACCGAGGCGCGCGGCGTGGACGCCCGCGAAGGATCAACCGGCGTGGTGCGCGCCACCAGCTGGCTGTCGGCCAAGCGCGGCGGCTAGGGAGGCGGCCATGCCTGAAACATCCATCGAACCCTTCCGCCCCGAACATCTGACCCGGCTGTGCCCCCGCCCCGCAGCCAGGGCGAACATGGCCTGGAGCGGCGATTTCGCCGCCCTGGCGCGGGCGTACGCCGCCAACGGCCCCGCCCTGACCCTGCGCCTGGACGGCGCAATCGCCGCATGCGGCGGCATCTGCCTGTGCTGGCCCGGCATGGGCGAGGCCTGGTGCGTCACCTCGCCGCTGGTCGAGCGCCACCCCATCCGCTTTTGCAAGGAGGCCCGCAAGGCGCTCGCCCTGCTGGAACGCGCTACCCGCGCGCACCGGGTCCAGGCGCATGCCGAGGCTGCGGACCCCCGCGCCGGGCGCTGGCTCGCCTGGCTGGGCTTTGGCAACGAGGGCTTGTGCGAAGCATACGGCCCCCATCGGGAAAACGTCTATCGATACGCGAGGATACACGCATGCAATCAATCGCATCCACAGCCTTGAGCACGGGGCTGAACACCCTGACAAACGCCGCGGGAGGCATGGACTGGACCTCGGCGCTGGCCGGTGGCCTGTCGGACTCGATCACCTCCCAGGCCGCCCTGCGCCAAACCCAGAAACAACAGGAATACGACATCGAGACCGCGGCGGTCGAGGCCCAGGCCATTGAGGACGAGGCGCGCTACAACGCGGACAAGAGTTGGAAGGCGACCCAGAAGGAACTGGCGGATCTGCGCGACGAACAGCAGCGCAAGCGCGCCAAGCAGACCGCGTCCATGGGCAAGTCCGGCGTGCTGCTCACCTCGGGCTCGCCCCTGGCCGTGCTGGAAGGCACGGCCTACATGGACGAATTGGACACCCAGGAGCTGCGACAGGCAGGCAAGGACCAGGAAAAAGACATCCTGCGCGCGGGCGCGCTGTCGGCCAACAAACTGCGCGCGAACACGGCCAAGGCCTACGGCAACTACGACCAGGCGCTCAACCTGCTGACGCGCGGCGCGGGCGTGTACGGCAAATAGCCCGCCAGACACCGGCGCACCCCATCGCGCCGCCAAGGAGACCCCCATGACCATTGCCGGACAGACCTCGAAGGTACGCTATGCCGGAAGCGACGCCTACACGTCGCCCAAGGCGTTCACCATCCCCTTCTACTTCGTCAAGGACGCGGACATCGCCGTGGTGCGCCGCGGCGCGGACGGCGGGGAAACCGCCCTCACCCTCACCACCCACTACACCCTGTCCGGGGCGGGCGACCCGCAGGGCGGCGCCTGCACCCTGCTGGCCGCGCCGGCCACGGGCGAAACCCTGGTCATCTGCCGCGACCCGGCCATTGTGCAGGAGACCGACTACCAGGAAAACGACGCCTTTCCCGCCCAGACCCACGAGGCGGCCCTGGACCTTTTGACCATGATCGACCAGGCCCAGGAGGAAAAGCTGGGCCGCGCCGTCAAATCCGCCATCTCGTCCGGCCTGGACAACCTGGAACTGCCCGTGGCCTCGCCCGGCGCGGCCCTGGTGTGGAACGCGGCGGGTGACGGGCTGGCCAACAGCGCCATCGGCGGCATCCCGGCCAGCGTGGCCGCCGCGGCGGCCAGCGTGGCGGACGCAGCCGCGCAGGCGGCCAAGGCCGCCCAGTGGGCGCAGGAGGCCGAGGACGTGGCCGTGGAGCCCGGCAAGTACAGCGCCTATCACTGGGCGCGCCAGGCCCGCGCCATTGCCGAGGACGGCCTGGACGCCTACCGCACGCCCGCGCCGCAGCTTTTGGGCGCGGCCACGCAGACAGAATACCTGGACGCGGTGGTGACCATCGCCAACCACGACGCGGACGCGGCCTATGCCGTGGACGTGACGGGCGGCACGTTTGCGCGCGACGGCAACGCCATCACCTGGACCATGCCCGCCGTGGCTGCGGACACGGACCACATGCTGGCCGTGTTCGCCACCCGGCCCGGCGAACTGCGCTCGGAAACAACGGAACACTGGATCACGGTCGTGGCCATCCCCATCGTGTCCGACGACACCGTGCTCTTTGGCGCGGACACCGTGGCTGCGGACTGGCCGTGGGCCTTGAGCGCGGCGGCGTACAGCGACACCGAGTCCCAGGACGCGGAAGAGACGGACTGGCTGACCGTGCAGACGGCTGTGGACCTGGCCCTGACCAGCCTGACCGTGGACGGCGCCAGCACCGTGTCCAGCCTGGTGCTTTCCGGGGCAGCCATCACCGAGGGTGACTACCTTCTGGTCAACGATGGTGCCCTCGGCACCGACCTGGAGGCCATCCAGGTGGGGTCTGTTACCGGAACCGGCCCCTACACCTGCGCCATCTCCCCGGCACTGGTCGCCGTCCCGGACGCGGTGTTCCACGTCGGCGCCACGGAACCCGTGCTCATGCTCGCCACGGGCAACGACGGCGAGACGCTGCACCCGGAACTCGACCTGACATTTGAGAGTGCGACCACAACCTCGGTGGTGGTCTCTTCGGACACACAACTCGCTGTTCTCAACGCCTACGCCAGCAACGCCAACAGTGCGTTCTACGTGACCGTGGACGGCAGCCCGGTTGAGATCGTACCCACCCTGATCGAAGAGGACACGATTGGAGGCGATACCGGAACGGATGAAGTCTATGATGGCTCCGGTGATGGGTTTGCCTATGACACGTATCTTGCCGACGCCGTGAACATGCGCAGCCGCATTGCGGCGGACTTCTTCCCCATGAGAGTCACGAAAATCAAGGTGGCGTTCCAGGCGAACAGCACCACCACCTATCAGAACGTGTATGTCGGCAACGCAACCGCCGCCGCCAACAGCCTGTCGTTCGACGCCGCGCCGACACACTTCCTGTTCAGTGGCGTCAACAGCGCATCCATCGGGACAACGCCCGTCTACACCGACCTGACGGACGTGAACCTTGATCCGGCCAAGCCCATCGTTGTGGCTGCGTATGTGGGCGGTACTCCAAATCGTTACGCCAAGTCCGGATGGGACTACAACCGCGTGACGGATGTGGACAACGATGTACTGGAAACATCCATTGCGGGAACGGGGAACGGCAAGGTCGTGTTCGCCAAGATATACGTGGAGATGGAGGACGCATCCACATACGAATACACCCTGACCATCCCGGAACAGGCCGCCGCGCCCACGGCCATTGCCAAGAAGACGTGCTTTGCGGCCACGGCCACCGCTGGCTACGAAAACCAGGGCAACGGCGTGGTGCGCGTGACGAGCGGGGAAACGGACATTCTGGAGGGGTTCCGCGCCGTGGCCATGGGCGTGTCCGGCCTGGGCGGCGCGGGCATTGACGCGGGCCGCATCAACCTGTGGAAGGAGGAAGCATAATGGACACCATCATCGAACGGACCGGGGCGCGCCGCCTGACCCGGCGGCCCATGCGCATCATAGACGGCGGCAGGATCAGCGCCGCGTCGCGGGCGGGACTGGACGCCTGCGCCACCGTGGCCGACGTGGTGGCGTGGCTCAAGCGGGTGCTGCTGGGCGAGGCGGCGTAACGGCGCGGCCAGGAAGCACGGCCACTAAAAAGGCTCCCGCCTCAAGCAGACGGGAGCCTTTGTCGTTGCCCTTTGAAACGAATCACTTCTTGCGCAGGTCACTCATGACGATGCCGTCACTACCCTGCGATCCCGAGGAGCACTGCTTGCCAGGCTGCGAACTGCAACCCGATGCGCCGGAGCAGGCTCACCCGCCCGACCTGGCGTCCGCCTCGGTTACCCCAAGCTTCTTCAGCCAGAAATGGGCAATTGTCGCCCATCCTACCAGTATGACGACCAAAACGATGACGCCTTCCATAATGCCACCTCAAGTTGCGTTCTGGGTCGCGCCGCCAAACACGTGCCCGGCAGGCTGCGCCCACACCCTACTATAAGCCCACATGGCGCAAAGGCAACCCCATGCCGGCCCCCTTTACACTGGCCCGCTTTTACGCGACATTGTTTTTTTCGTCCACGCCGCCCAATCGGCAACGCCTCACCAAGAGAACACCATGCACCCGATTTACGATACCGCCACCTTCATGTTCGACCCCCTGCACCGGATGTGGGAGCATCGACGCATGCGCCGATTGTTCGGCCTGTCGTTTCTGGCCGCGTTTTTCCTGGGCATCATTTGCATCCAATGCAACCGCAGCGGCCTGCTGCCGCCCCAGTTGGCGGCCATCGTGCCCACCAACCACTTCTACGCCGTGCAGCTCGCCTTCACGCTCGTGCTGGTGGAAGAGATCATAGACCTCGTCTTCGCCCTGCCCTGCTCGGTGTCCGATTCCGTGGGCAAACAGCTTGAAATCCTGGCGCTCATCCTGCTGCGCAATTCCTTCAAGGAGCTGGTCCACTTCCCGGAACCCATCCACTTCACCACCCTCGAACCCGTGCTGCGCGTCATGTCCTATGGCTTGGGCGCGCTCTGCCTTTTTGTCATACTTGGCTATTATTTCAAAGCATTGCAGCACCAGCCCACGCTCAAGCGAGGCCTAGACCGCTACCGCTTCGTGGCCTTGAAAAAAGGGATTTCCCTGGTGCTCCTGGCCATATTCCTCATCTCCGCGGCCTACGACGGCTGGCTGACCGTGACCGGCGGCAAGCCCTACAGCTTTTTCGAAACCTTTTTCACCGCCCTCATCTTCACGGACATCCTCATCGTGCTCATGTACCAGCAGTTCGTGCCCGCCTTCCATGCCGTGTTCCGCAACTCGGGCTATGCCCTGGCCACGCTGTTCATGCGCATCGCCCTGGCCGCGCCCGTCTATTACGACACGGCCATCGGCGTGGGAGCCGGGCTGTTCGCCCTGTTGCTGACCCTGGCCTACAACCGCGCCTGCCCCGTGCTCGAAGAAAGCAATGTGTGCAAACACGGCCCGCGCTGACCCGCGCCCGGCCCGATAACCAACAGCCCATCCATACGCCATGAAATATCCCTATGCTTCCCGCGGCCCCTTGTGGCTGGCCATTGTCCTCTCACTGTGCGGCATCGGCTTTTGCGTGAGCGCCGCCCTCGGCATGGCCGACAACGTCTGCGTCACCAACGGCTGCGCCCTGCTGAAGGGGAGCTCCCTTTTCGGCGTATCCCTGTGGTGGTGGGGCGTTGCGGCCTATTCCCTGATAGGGGCCGCCTGCCTGCTTGGCGCCCCGGCCCTGGCATGCCTCTTGGCCGTGGCCATGCTGGCCGGAGACTGCTTCTTCCTCGCCTGGATGGCCTTTGTGGCGCCCTGTCTCAACTGCCTTGTGGTGGCGGTGCTGTTCCTGCTGCTGACGCTGGTGCTCATGCCGCCCGCCAGCAGCCGCATGGGCATACGCCGCGTGGGTTCGCTGGTCATTGCCGTGTGGTTCTTCATGCTCGCGCCCAACCTGTTCGGCATGGCCTATGAAGCCGCTGGCCCCTGGCCCGTGCTGGGCGCGCCCGATGCGGCGGTGCGGGTCTATTTCTCACCCGGCTGCCCTGTCTGCCGCACCACCGTGACCGAGTTCCTCTCCGGTTCGTTGGATAACGTGGCCTTTTATCCCGTGCTCGAAACCGAGGACGATGTGAGCCGCATCCACCGCCTGGCAAGCGATCTGGAAGCGGGCATCCCCGCCCGCCAGGCCTTTGCCGCCTGCTTCGATCCGGACGCGGACACCCAGGCATCCTTTGTCCAATCCTTCCCCGTCCGGCTGCGCACCATGGTCAACGCCCTGGCGCTCATCCGCGCGGGCGCCACCCGCATCCCCGTGGTGCTTACCAGCGGCCGTCTTGCGCAACCCGCCGCCGGCTCAACCGCGCCCGCCTCGCCCCTGTCCGGCAAGCAGTTCTTCATGACCGGCCAGGAAACCTTTAGCGGCTGCGACCAGACCGACACGTCCGCCAATTGCTCCGATCCCGCGCCCGCGCGCTAGGGGGCCACACCATGCCCCGCCCCCCCGCCGCCTGCACCGCACCCGACATCCTCCTGGACCAGCTCGCCCCCCAGGACATCCTCAACGCCATGGGGGACGGGGTGTACGTCACCGATCTGGATCGGCGCATCGTATACTGGAGCGACGCCGCCGCGCGCATGACGGGGTGGACCAACGCGGACGTGCTGGGCCGGGGCTGCAAGGAGGACATCCTGTGCCACGAGGACAAGGACGGCCGCAAACTCTGCGGCAAGGACACCTGCCCCCTGTGGCGGGCCATGGCCACCGGCAGACCGGGCGCCGCGCCCGCCCTGCTCTACGCCCAACGCAAGGACGGCTCGCGCATGCCCGTGCAGGTCACCGTGTCGCCGGTGCGCGACAGGGCGGGGGCCATCGTGGGCGGGGTGGAGGTGTTCCGCGACTACACCACCATGATGCACGACCTCACGCGTGCCCGCCGCATCCAACGGCAATCGCTCACACTCGACATGCCCGGCATGCCGGGACTGCGCTGCGACGCGCACTACATCCCCCACGACCTGGTGGGCGGCGACTTCTATGCTGTGGAACAACGCTCCGACACGCAATGCGCGTTCATCCTGGCGGACATGATGGGCCATGGCGTGTCCGCCGCGCTGCACACCATGTACCTGCGCTCCATCTGGCAGGAACATAGCGGCGCGTGCCCCGACCCGACGGCCTTTGCCCGCGTCCTCAACGCCAAGCTCCACGCCCTGCTCAACGAATCCAGCGTGTTCGCCGCCGCCCTGTGCGGCATGATCGACACCCAGGCCGACGCCATCCATCTGGTGGGCGCGGCCCACCCCTCGCCGTTTCTCTTTTCCCGCGACGGCGCGGTGCGCCGCATCGACACCTCCGGCCTGCCCATGGGCCTTGATCTCGACGCCGTTCATGCAGCCGCCACCTACCCCTTCCGGCCCGGCGACACCCTGTTTCTCTATACCGACGGCGCACTGGGCGCGGCGGACGCCCTCATGACCGAGCAGGACGTACTCGACGTGCTGCTGGCGCTCGGCTATCCCCGGTCCGAAACCACGCTCCCGGACATCGAGAACGCCCTGCTCGCCCGCAGCGGAAACCTCGCCCTGGGCGACGACCTCACCTTCCTCGCCTTCCGCCGTCCCTGAACGGCCCCCCCTTGCCCACAAAAAAAGCGGCGGACGCATGCGTCCGCCGCCCAACAACCACACACGCCCCGCAGGCGGGAATCAACCGCCCAGACGCTTGATGATCGCCCTGGCCGGAAGCAGGCCCGTGGCAGCGGCGGAAACGATGTTTCCGGCCACGCCCGGTCCGTCGCCCGCCACGAACAGGTTGGCCACCTCGGTTTCCAGCTCCCGGGTGGTCTCTATCTGGGTGGCGAAGAACTTGATCTCCGGCGCGTAGAGCAGGGTTTCGTCGTTGGTCACGCCGGGCACGGCCAGATTGAGTTTCTCCAGCCCTTCCATGAGGTTGGTGACAATGCGCTCGGGCAGGGCCATGGCGATGTCGCCGCACACCACGTTCTTGAGCGTGGGCTCGATGTAGCCCTTCTTGATGCGGTTCCAGGTGGAGCGCCGCCCCCGCGTCAGATCGCCGTACCGTTGCAGCAGGGGCTTGCCGCCGCCGATGAGCGTGGCCAGCTTGCCAATGGACTCGCCATAGGCCTGGTTGTCCGACACCGGTTCGGTGAGCACCACCTTGGACAAAAAGGCGAAGTTGGTGTTCTCCGACTTGTTGTCCATAAAGGCGTGGCCGTTCACGCACACGAAATCCTGATAGTTCTCCAGGGCCACGAACCCACCGGGATTGGTGCAGAAGGTGCGGGTCTGGTCGTCGTACTTGCGGGTCTGGATGAAAAAGGTGGGGTCGTAGATGACATCGGTGATGTCCTGCATGATGTCCTTGTGCACCTCCACGCGCACGCCCACCTCGATGCCGCGCTGCGAACGGCCCAGCCCGTAGCGTTCCGCCACCGCGCCCATCCATTCCGCGCCCACCCGGCCCGGCGCCAGCACCACGCACCGCGCCTTGTACGTGCCCTTCCTGGTCACCACGCCCGTGACCCTGCCCCTGGCCACGGTCACGTCCTCGGCCTCCTCGCCGGCCATGATGTGCACACCCTTGTCGCGCAGATACTGGGTCATGCGCGCGATGTGGCTTGGCAGGTTGTCGCTGCCCAGGTGCTTTTGCCGGATGAGCAGCAGGTCCATGCCATGGGTGCGCGCCTTCTTGCGCAGGTCCATGGCCGCGTCCATGTCCGTGGGGTAGACCGGGCCGTCCATGCCGAACCGGTTGAAAATGTCTTCGGTTTCCTCAATAAGCGTTTTCGCCTCGGACAATTCCAGGAACTGGGTCAGGTCGGTCTTGCCCAGCTTGTGGATATAGTTGAGCTTGCCGTCGGAAAAAAGCCCCGCGCCGCCCACACCGGACAGGATGTGGCACGGGCGGCATTTCTTGCACACCTGGTCGGCGGCGATGGGACAATGGCGGCGGTCGATGTCGCGCCCCTTGTCCATGAGGCAAACCGAAAACCCGCCGTGTTCCGCCAGGGCGTACGCGGCGAACAGACCCGCGGGCCCGGCGCCCACGATTATCACGTCATGCGTCTTCATCGGTTTTCTTTCCCCTGGTCACGTCCTGCAGCGTCAGCAGCAATAATTTCTGGTCCACGGGCTTGGACACGTACCCGTTCATGCCCTCTTCGAAAAACCGGTCCTTGTCGTCCTTCATGGCGTAGGCGGTCAAGGCGATAATGGGAATCCGTGGGTCGAAACGTTTCGGGCTGGACGAGCGAATGATGCGCGTGGCCTCCACGCCGTCCATTTCCGGCATCTGGATGTCCATGACGATCACGTCGAAACGCTCCCTCTCCAATGCCTCCAAGGCCTTGAGCCCGTTCTCCACGGCGGTCACGCTATGCCCGTTGCGCTTGAGGAAATCCGACACGAAGAGCCTGTTGACCCGGTTGTCCTCGGCGAACAGGATATTGAGGGGCTCCATGTCCACGCGAGGGGCTTCCCTGACGGGCGGGGCCGAAGCCGGGGCATCCTCGGGCGGCTCCACGCGGATGGTGAAATAAAAGGTGCTGCCCTTCTTGTGCTCGCTCTCAAACCAGATGGAACCGCCCATCATCTCCACCAGTTTCTTGGAGATGGCGAGTCCGAGCCCGGTACCGGCAAAGCGCTTGGAGTAGGAGCTGTCCAACTGCGCAAAACTGCTGAAAAGCAGATGCTGCTTGTCCTTGGGCACGCCCACGCCCGTGTCCGCCACGCTGAATTGCAACGTGTCCGGCGTGGTGCCCGGCAACACCGTGACATGCACCGTGCCCCGCTCCGTGAACTTGAGGGCGTTGCCCACCAGATTGCGCAACACCTGGCCCAGCCGTCCCGGATCGGCCTTCACGGTTTCCGGCACGCCAGGGTCCATGGTCAGCAGCAGGGACGTTTCCCGCCGCGCTGCCTGGGTGGCGAAATGGCGGGTCAGCTTCTCCACTTCCCGGCGCACGTTGAACGTGGCGGGGGACAGTTGCAGCTTGCCCGCCTCGATGCGGTTGAAGTCAAGGATGTCGTTGATGATCTCCATGAGCGACACGGCGGAGTCGAGGATCATCTCGACCTGCTCGCGCTGCTCCGGCTCCAGATCCGTCTCCAGCGTCAACTCGGCCATGCCGATGACGCACCCGATGGGTGTGCGCACTTCATGGCTCATGTTCCGCAAGAAGAGACTCTTGGACAGGTTGGCCTCTTCCGCCGCCTTGCGTGCGGCAATGAGGTCGTTCTCCATCTGCTTGCGGATGGTGATGTCCCGGACCATGATCTGGACGCGGCCTCCCCCGATGTCCTTGGCCGACAGGCTGGCGGTGAAGTAGGAGCCGTCCTTGCGCCGAAACCGTTGCTCCATGCGCAGGGTGGCTCCGGACCGGACGATCTCGAACGCCTCGCGCGGGGGCATGACGGCCAGATCCTCTGGATGCACCAGATCCACGATGGGCATGCCCTGCAAGTCGTCCATCTCGCAACCGAGCATGGTCAACAGCTGCGAATTGGCGTCAATGATATGGCCTTGTTCCCCGGTCAGGCAGATGCCTTCGGATGCCTGCTCGTAGTGCGCCCGGTATTTGCTTTCGCTGTCGCGCAGCTTGCTCTCCGTCTCCGTCAATTCGTGGATTTTTTCCTGCAATCCTTCCAGCGACTGGCTCAGGCGGTCGGTCATGTCATTGAAGGCCTGGGCCAGCACGCCTATTTCATCCGAGCTTTCCACGGCGGCGCGCAAGTCCAGCTCACCGGCACGCACGGCGTTGGCCGTGGTGGCCAGCACCTGGATGGGCCGCACAATGCGCCGCACCGCGAAAAACGCCAACGCCACAGCCACGCACAGGGACGCGGCGATGACCGCAATCAGCATGACCACCGCGTTCACCGCCAGACTCAACGCGTTCGATGCCAGCCGCTCGGCGACCACGGTGAACGTCTGCCCGCCCAGATTGACCTGCTCGCGCGCGATGACGGCCCAGGCGCCTTCAAGCCCCTTGTCCAGGCCGTCGACGTCGGGAGCCGTAAACCGCGTATTGGCGAGCACCACGGAAGGGTTGCGGTGCGCCACCACACGCCTGCGGTTGTCCACGATGTAGACGTTCTCGCCAAGCCCGAGCCGCACGTCCATGATGAGTTCCCACACCCGCTTGAGCCGTGCCTCGGCCACCAGGATGTTGACCACCTGCCCGGTGCGCAACTCGCTTATGGGCTTGGCGATGAGCATGTAGGGCTCTCCGGTCTGGCCATCGAAGCGGACCCTGCCGAAATAGGTTTTGCGCGTGGCCAGCACTTCGCGATATTCGGGGGCATACGCGCGGTTGCGCAGATCGTCATGGTCAATGCTTCTGTGGCGGGACACCCGCAGGCGCTCCATGCCCGTGGCGTCAAGCAGGCTTATTTCTTCAAAATACTTGTTGCTGGAATACAAGAGGGAAAGCAGCACCTGCTTCTGCCCGTCCGGGGGCAAGGTGCGCAGGCCTGTCAAATTGCTGGCCAGGGCGAGATGGTCTTCCAGGTTGGCCAGGTAGTCGCTGGTGCGGCTGGCCACCCGCATGGCCACAGCGCGCTCCAACGCCAAGGCCTGCTTTTTTTGGACAGCAAACCCCACCACGCCGAGCACGATACCGACCAGGACGAGCGGCAGCACGGCCAAGCCGATGAAGTTCAGCGTCAGTCTGCTGCGGATGCTGTTTTTCACGCCCTTGTGTCCCCGTTATCCATACGGCGTTTTGTGCGCACTGGTTGTCTTACTGCGGTCTATCCGCCCGTAAGCATACTCTCTTCCAGGCTTCCAACAACACCTGGCGTATTCACGAGCATGCCCGGGGCGTTCTGTCAAGCGGCAACGCCCCTGGCAAGGCGTGCGGCGGGTCGGCTCACGCGCCGTACTCACCGTACAAGAGTGTCGGCCAGATTCAAGATGTTTTCCGGTGGGCGCACACCAATGGATGTCGCGGTCTTGAGATTGATCACAAAAAGAGTGGGCGGCTTTTCTATGGGAAGCACGCCGGGCTTCACCCCCCCGGCGATTTGAGCGGCCTGGCGCGCGGCGGCCTCGCCCGAAGCCCGCAGGTCCGCCCCAAAGCCCATAAACGCGCCCCGCGGCACCACCTCGGGGCGCGAAACGCAAAGCGGCAAGCGGGCCTTTAGGGCGCCCTCGAGCAACATTCCAAGGGATTCCAGCAACAAACTGCGCGTGACGTACAGCGCGTCCACGTTTTGGGCCACGCCCGCAAGCAGGGTGGACACGTCCTCTTGCGAGGCCACCCCGCAGGGAACGACCGTCACGCCAAACGAGTCGGCCGCCTGATGCGCGGCTTTCCACGAGGCCACGCTCAACGGGTCGTCGGGATCGTACAACACGCACACCCTCTTCGTACCGGGCGCGGCAAGCAGCAACAGTTCAAGCCGGTGCGGATCCTCTTCACTGGACGCATCGCCTGCCTGCACACCTGTCACGCGCCCGCCCGGCGCACGCAACGACTGCGCAAAACCAGCGCCCACGGGGTCGGACACCAACGCGAAGACAACGGGTGTCCCATGTTGCGCGGTCGCGTCCACTGCGGCCCGCGTGGCGGGCGTGGACACCGAGAAAAGAATGTCCACCTTCAGGTCCGCCAGATCCCGCGCCCCATCGGCAAGCAAGTCCCGGTGCCTCAACGGCCCCTGGTCCACAAAGCGCACCGTTCTGCCCTCCCGTAGCGCCCACGCCGAAAGCGCCGCCCTGAACCCTTGCACGGCGGGCTGCGTGACATCCGACAAGGAGAGGATGCCCACGGTAAGCGGGGGGGACGGGGGGTCGCCGCATCCGGGAACCCACACCATCCACAGGAGGAGAAGCAACCGCAGAAAAGGAGTCCGTTGCGCGCACATGGCCTGGATTCTACACCAAAGCCACGAGCCACGCCAGCATAAGCACCATGGAACCAGGCCATGCCACGGTATTTTCTCGACATCGCCCACATCGGGCGCTAGAGAGGTTTTTCCATGCCGCCCGGCATCACCCTACACCGCGCCCGCCACCAAACGGGCGATGCACCGACATGAACACCGCCTCACCCATTTTGCCCGCCGTCGGCCTGGTGCTCGCCATGCTCATCTGGGCCAGCTCCTTCATCGCCATGAAGGTGGCGGTCATGGCCTTTGACCCCATGCTGGCCATCTGCGCGCGCATGGTCATCGCCGCCCTGTGCTTCGCCTGCCTTGCCCCGCGCCTGCGCGGCATGGCCTACCGCAAGGGCGACTGGCGCTACATGGCCTTCATGGCCTTTTGCGAGCCGTGCCTCTATTTCGTGTGCGAAGGGTATGCGTTGCGGCTCACGTCCGCGTCGCAGGCGGGCATGGTGTCGGCCACGCTGCCGGTCATGGTGGCCGTGGGCGCGTGGTTCGTGCTGCGTGAAAAGCTGGGGCCGCGCGCGTGGCTGGGGCTGGCGCTGGCCGTGGCGGGCGTGGCGTGGCTCAGCCTGTCGGGCGAGGCCACCGAGGCCGCGCCCAACCCGCTGGCGGGCAATCTTCTGGAATTTTTGGCCATGGTGGCGGCCACGGGCTACATGCTGACGCTGAAGAAACTCACGTCGCGCTATTCGCCGCTGTTTCTCACGGCGGTGCAGGCGGTGGGCGGCTCGATCTTCTTTCTGCCCGTGGTGGCGGCCACCGGCGGCTTTGCCGCCCCGCTGCCCGACCCGCTGCCCCTGGGCCCGGCCCTGGCCGTGCTCTACCTGGGCACGGCGGTCACGCTGGGGGCATACGGGCTGTACAATTTCGGCGTCAGCCGCCTGGAGGCGGGCAAGGCCGCGGCCTACATCAACCTCATCCCGGTGCTGGCGGTCCTCATGGGCTGGCTCTTCCTGGACGAGACCCTCACCCCGCCCCAATACGCCGCCTCGGCCCTGGTGCTGGCGGGCGTGCTGCTGAGCCAGGGGGGCGGAAAGCGGACGGCCGGGGCGTAGCCGCGCCTCGTCTACAGCCCG
The DNA here is from genome assembly GCA_050251715.1 of Desulfovibrionaceae bacterium. Taxonomy (GTDB): domain Bacteria; phylum Desulfobacterota; class Desulfovibrionia; order Desulfovibrionales; family Desulfovibrionaceae; genus JBFWMG01. Next base: position 58,554 of record JBFWMG010000011.1, read on the forward strand.
TACAGCTCCCCGTACTTCCGCTCCTGGTACGCGATCAGGCAGGCCGGGTTCAGACCCTCGCCCGTGACCGTGCGCACCAGGTCGCGCGGCCAGAGGCGGCTGCCCTGGCTGTGGATGTGCGTGCGCAACCAGCCCAGCAGCGGCGCGAATTCCCCGCGCGCGAACATGCTCGCCAGGTCCCCCAGATCCGCCTCGGCCTTGGCGAAAAACTGCGCCGCGTACAGGTTGCCCAGCGTGTAGGTGGGGAAATAGCCGATCAGCCCCGCCGACCAGTGCACGTCCTGCATGCAGCCGTTGCCCACGCAGTCCGGCTCGATGCCCAGATAGGTCCGCATCTTCTCGCTCCACGCGCCGGGCAGGTCGGCCACGGCCAGGTCGCCGCGCATGAGCGCCAGCTCCAGCTCGAAACGCAACAGCACATGCAGATTATACGTCACCTCGTCCGCCTCCACGCGGATGAGGCTGGGGCGCACCTCGTTCACCGCCAGCAGAAAGTCGTCGAATCCCACGTCCGCCAGCTCCGGAAACGCCTCCCGCGCCGGACCGAAAAAGTGGAGCCAGAACCCGGCCGAGCGCGCCACCATGTTTTCCCACATGCGCGACTGGGACTCGTGCACGCCCAGCGACACCGCGCCGCCCAGCGGCGTGCCCCAATGCTCGGGCGGCAACCCCGCCTCGTACATGGAGTGCCCGGCCTCGTGCACGGACCCGAAGAACGCGTCGGCAAACCGCGTGTCCGAAAAACGGGTGGTGATGCGCTGGTCGCCAGGACCGATGGTCGTGGAAAAAGGATGCGCCGACACGTCCAGCCTGCCGCCCTCGAAGTCGAACCCTATGGCCGCGATGGCCCGGCGCAAGAACGCCTCCTGCCGCGCCTTGTCAAAGCCCCGCCCCAGGATGCCGGGATCGGGCTGGCGCGGCGCCTGCGCCAGCCGCGCCACCAGGCCGGACGCCGCGTCGCGCAGCCGGGCGAACACAGGCTCCAGCTCCTTGGCCGTCTCGCCCGGCTCGTACTCGTCGAGCAGCGCGTCGTATGGCTCGTCCGCATATCCCACGGCCTCGGCCTCCTCGCGCTTGAGCCCAAGCACCTTTTCCAGATGCGGCATGAACGCGGCCCAGTCGTTGGCTGGCCGCGCCGCCTCCCAGGCGTTTTCGGCCTCGGCCACGGCGCGGGCCATGGCCACGGCCAGGCGTTCGGGAATCTTGACCGTGCGGTCGAAACAGCGCCGCCACTCGCGCAGGTTCACGGCCTCGGGCGACAACGGGTCGGCCGCCAGGTCGCCCGCCTCGGCGTTGGCCAGCGCCTCGCCGCGCGCGGGGTCCGTGCCGCGCTGATGCAGCAGCCGCGCCAGCACGGCCAGTTGCTCGTTGCGGTGGGCGCTGCCCTTGGGCGGGATGCCCGTGCGCTGGTCCCAATAGAGCAGCGCGCCCATGGACGCCAGATAATTCGAGGTGCGGGAATGCTCGGCCAGCCAGTCATAGGCGGTGCGCGGGTCCATGGGTGCTCCTTGCGGGACCGGAAAACGGCGAGCGCCACGCGGACCAATGTCCCCGCCTGTTCGCCTTTTCCTTTGCCCCGGTTATGGGTATGGTCGCCGGGGTTCGTGTTTTCAGCCCCCCGGAGCATATCGTGTTCAAATGGATCATCCTGGCCATCATCGGCCTGTGGGCCGCTGGCCTGTTGCTGGGCAAAAAACGGCGCGTGGTGCACGACGCGGCCCATGTGGTGCGGCTCATCGCCGTGGCCGCGCTGGTGTTCATGGGCTATACCGCCATCGTCAGCGGCAAGACGCTGGCCCAAGCCCCCTTCCTGCGCCTCGTGGTCATGGCCGCCTGGGCCGCCGCCGCGTGGTACCTGGTCAAGGGCATCGAACGCATCGTACTGAAGGACCGGAAAAAGTAAAGGAACCCCATGCCCAACGACGCGACCGGCCCATCCTCCGATAACTGGGCCGGTAACCGGGCCGGTAACCGGGTCGACAACCGGATCGGTGACCGGGCCGACGCCCCGCTCCACCGTCCCGCCGCCGCGCCCCACGCGCGCCTGTCCTGCCGCCGCGACGCGAATCTGTTCGGCTGGCTCATGTACGACTGGGCCAACTCCGCCTATGTGACCACCGTGGCCGTGGCCGTGCTGCCCGCCTATTTCGCCGCCGCCGTGGTGCCCGCCGGGGGCTGGAACGTGGGCGGCCACACCCTTGCCGCCACAACCCTGTGGGGCGCGGCGGTCAGCCTGTCCGCGCTCATCGTTTTTCTGGCCGCGCCGCTGCTGGGCGCGGTGGCGGATTTCTCGGGCAGCCGCAAGCGGTTCCTGGCCGTGTGCTGCCTGACCGGCAGTCTGGCCGCCACGGCCCTGTGGTTCGCCGGTCCGGGCCTGGTGCTGCCCGTGCTCGGCCTGTTCATCGTGGCGCAGGTGGGGTTTGTGGGCGGCAACGTGTTCTACGACGCCCTGCTGCCCCACGTGGCCGCGCCCTACGGCCCCCACGGCATGGACCGCGTGTCCGGACGCGGCTTCGCCTTTGGCTACGTGGGCGGCGGGCTGCAATTCGGGCTGTGCCTCGCGCTCATCGCCCTGCACCACCGCCTGGGCCTGACCGAAGGCCAGGCCGCCCGCCTGGCCATGGCCTTTGCCGGGCTGTGGTGGGGCGGTTTCGCCCTGTGCACCCTGGCCCTGGTGACGGAGCCCGCCGCCACGGGCACGCTTCCCCCCGGCCTGCGCCGCCTGCCCCGCCCCCTGGCCTATTGCCGCGTGGCGATCACCCGCGTGGCCGCCACCAGCCGCGAGGTGCGCGCCAACCGCCCGCTGCTCCTCTTCCTGCTCGCCTTTTTGCTCTACAACGACGGCATCCAGACCACCATCGCCATGGCCACCATCTACGGCAAGGAGGAGTTGGGCATCGCCACCACCACGCTCATGGCCACCCTGCTCATGATCCAGTTCGTGGCCATGGCCGGGGCCGAGGCGTTTTCCGCCCTGGCCGCGCGCATCGCGGCGCGGCGCGCGCTCATGGTCTCGCTGGTGGCGTGGCTGGGCGTGACCACCTATGCCTGGCGCATGACCACGGCGACCGAATATGTGGTGCTGGGCGCCGCCGTGGGGCTGGTGCTGGGCGGGTCGCAGGCGCTGTCGCGCTCGCTCTACGCGGCCATGATCCCGCCCGACCGCCCGGCGGAATATTTTGGCTATTTCTCCGTGGTCAACAAGTTCTCCAGCATCCTGGGCCCGCTGCTCTTCGCGGGCGTGCGCCACGCCATGGGCAGCGCCCGGCCCGCGCTGCTCTTTTTGTCCGTGTTCTTTGTCCTGGGCCTTGTGCTGCTGTGGCGGCTGGGCCGCGCGGCGCCACGTTATCCCTGATGGCCGGGGAGGCATGCCTGCCCCAACGCCCGGTTGCGCCCCCGCTCGCGGGTCCGTTCGAACAGCCTGATTTTCCACAGCATAACAGACTACAACCATTGCCTCTTTTTTTATTATCCCCATTGCCAAACACGGTCGAAACAGGTATATTGGACTTGCCTGGATACGCAGGTGGCCAGGTCAGGCAAAGAGAATCAACACATTCAGAAGTGAACGGCCAGAGCCGACTCTACAGAAAGGGTTCTCAGCCTCACCGGCCACGGCGCATCCGGGCTTTTTCACGCCCCAGGCGCCAGCGCCGCCCTTGCCTCCTTCCCTTCCCAGCCCCCGGCCGTAGCCGCGCCGCCTTGGCGCGGGTTCATGCTTTTGGCACCGCCCGTGCGCGCACCAGCCGCAAACGCAAACGGGGCCGGAAGGATATCCTTCCGGCCCCGGTGCATTGCCTGGGAAGCGGTGGGCGCGGGCCTAGCCGTCGAACCGGCTGGCCTTGTTGATGGTCACCAGTTCGAAGGGCACGTTTTCGTGAAAACCCACGGTGCGGGTGCGGACCTTTTTGATCTTGTTCACGGTTTCCATGCCTTCGCTGACCTTGCCGAACACGGCATAGCCAAACCCCTGGGGGCTGGTGTCGCGGTGGTCGAGGAAATCGTTGTCCGACACGTTGATGAAGAACTGGGCGGTGGCGGAGTGCGGATCCATGGTGCGGGCCATGGCGATCGTGCCGGCCTCGTTTTTGAGGCCGTTGGCCGCCTCGTTGGTGACGGGCGCGTGGGTCGGTTTTTCGGCCATGTCCATGTCCAGGCCGCCGCCCTGGATCATGAAGCCGTTGATGACCCGGTGGAACACGGTGGCGTCATAAAAGCCCTCGTCCACATACCGCAAGAAATTTTCCACGCTTTTGGGCGCTTGCTCGGAAAACAGCTCTATCAGAATCTCTCCGTGGGAAGTCTCAAGTAATACCATCGGGTTGGACATTGGTTATCTCCTTTTGGCTGCTGCGGTCCGGTACGGCTTCTGGAGTTGGCGCCACCGAGGCTCCGCTACCGGTTGCTTTGTTGCAATTGTTCCAGTTCCAGTTTGACCTTGTTCAATTCCTCATTGGCGTGGCGCAGCCGCTCGGCGAGCACCTCGGAAATGAAGCGGTACAACACGGCCAGAAAAAGGGGTTTTTCCTCTGGCGGCACACGGTCCACAATGGAGCCGTCGAGCGCCAGGCACATGACGATCGTTGCCGCGATGACCGTGGCCGAACGCGCCTCGCCGTCCACCACGCTCATTTCGCCGAATACGTCGCCGTACCGTTTGAGCTGGCAGATTTCCTCGCCGTCCTTCAGGACGCGGACCGTGCCGGACAAGAGAAAATACATCCAGCAATCATAGGCGCCCTCGCGCATGATGGTCTCACCCGGTTCGTACTTGCGCAGCTTGGAAAGCGCAAGCATTTCCATGAGTTTGGACTCCTCGAACGGCTTGAAGGCCGGGATGGTCTTCAACTGGGCCAGCATGTCCTGCTTGCCCTCCAGATACGGGGTTTCCTTCATAAGCGGCTCCTGGCGGTGCCTTGGGCATCACGCGGATAGTACTGGGTGCACACCATGCGCAACTTGTTGCCGCCCCCAGTCATGGGAACGGCCACGCCTGCGGCGGATCCTCTGGCGCAGCCGCCGGAGCGCGTCCTAATCCTATTGCGCTCCGTGCAATAATAGCCAGTCCTTGACGTTCAGGTCAATGGTGCTCACGCCATTGTATTGATCGAGTTTGGGGGTGAACGCCACCTTGAGCCGTTTGCCGCGCAAGGCGTCGGGCAATGTCTTGGCCATGCGCCACGCCTTGGCGCGCAGGGTCACGCCCGCATCCTGGTCCCGCAGGTCCAGGGCGGCGTGGTCCTTGCCGAAAAAGCGGATGCCGAGCACCTCCACCGGCGGCGAGGCGAACAACGGCTCGGGGTTGCCCGCGCCAAAGGGTTGCAAGAGTTCCAGTTCCTTGAGCAGGGGATAGTCCACCTGGCCAAAACCGAGCGCCATGTCCACCTTGAGGCGCGGCGGCAGGGGCGTGGGGCCGATCTGCCCGGCGATGGCCGCGTCAAAGGCGTCGCGCAGGGCGTCGAGGTTGGCCGGGGCCACGCGCAGGCCAGCGGCCTGCCTGTGGCCGCCGAATCCGATCAGCAGCGGGGCGCACGCGTCAAGCGCCGCGTGCAGGTCCACCTCGCTGATGGAGCGGCCCGAGCCCTTGAGCGCGTCACCGTCGTCGCACACAAGCAGTGTGGGCCGATAGTGGATGTCCACCACCCGCGAGGCCACGATGCCGATGATCCCCTGGTGCCAGTGCGGGGCGTAGAGCACGAATCCCGGCCTGTCGCCCATGGCTTCGGCCTGCTCCAGAGCCTCGGCCTGGATGGTCTCCTCTTCGCGGCGGCGCTCGGTGTTCATGGTGTCGAGACGGGCGGCCAGGGGGCGGGCCGTGTCCAGGTCCGGGGCAAGCAGCAGGTCCAGGGCGTCGCGTGCCGCGCCCAGCCGCCCCGCCGCATTGATGCGCGGGGCAAGGCCAAACCCCACGTGGCCCGCCGTAAGCGCGGCCTGCGGCGCAAACCCGCTCACTTCCTTGAGCGCGGCAATGCCGGGCCGGGCCGCGTCCTTGACCAGCAGCATGCCGTTCTTGGCCAGGATGCGGTTCTGGCCGGTGAGCGGCACCACGTCGGCAATGGTGCCCAGCGCCACCAGATCGAGAAAGCGGCGCATGTCGCTTGGCGCGCCGTCCAGCAGGCGGTTCACCGCGGCCATGACGAAAAAGATCACGCCCACGCCCGCCAGATCGGCGCAGGGGCAGTCGCCCAAGCGGGGATTGCACACCGCATGGGCGGGGGGCAGTTCCCCGTCGGGCAGGTGATGGTCGGTCACCACCACGGTCATGCCCAGTTCGCGGGCGCGGGCCACGGGCGCGTGGTCGGCCACGCCGCAGTCCACGGTCAGCAGCGTGCGCACGCCCTGGGCGGCCAGCATCTCCACCCCCGCCACGTTCATGCCGTAGCCGTGCTCCAGCCGGTCGGGGATGTGGGCCACGGGCGCAAAACCGCGCCCGCGCAAAAAATCGAGCACCAGGGCGGTGGAGGTCACGCCGTCCACGTCGTAGTCGCCCCACACGGCAAGGGTTTCGCCCGCCGCCAGGCTGCGGGCGATGAGCCGCGCCGCCTCGTCCAGCCCCGGCCACTGGCCGGGCTGGGCCAGATGGCGCAGGCCGGGACTCAGGAACATGTCCATGGCGCGCATGTCCATGAGGCCGCGTTGCCATAAAAGACGCACCGTCAATTCGGACACGCCGAGCAGGTCGGCCCAGGACGCGCTCTCCGGCGGGGGCGGGCTAGCGGGGCGAACAATCCAATCCTTGGGCATGGAGGGTCTCGTGGGGGTCGGGGTTGCGCGGGGCGGGACAGGCGCGCCCCGTCAACACATGTGGGCGACAAGCTGGAACAGGTGCTCGTCCGCAAGCAGTTCCCGCGTGGCGGCCAGCAGTTCGTCGGGGTCGAGCCCCATCTGCGCCGCCGCCTCCCGCCAGGGGCGCGAGGTGGGATAGTCCGGCGCCTCCAGCGCGTTGACCAGGGCGTCGGCCAGAAACACGATGGATGCCTCTTTCGGAAAATCCTGGCACAGCTCCGGGGCATGGTGCCAGTTGATCGGCTCGGTCAGCTCCGGCGGCAAGTCCCAGGCGTTGAGCACCATGGCGCCCGCCAGACCGTGGTCCACGCCCCAGTGGGCTTCCTCGGCCTGGGCAAAGGCCAGGCCCGCGTGGCGCACCATGGCCTCCAGAACCTGCCAGTCGTCGGGCCGGTGCAGCGCCACCAGCAGCTTGCCGAAATCATGCAGCAGGCCCGCGGTGAACAGGATGTCCGGATCCACGTTCCCGGTTTGATGGGCCAGATGCTTGGCGCACGCCGCCACGGCCAGCTCGTGCCGCCAAAAAAGGCGCAGATCACACCCGGAAGGCAACCTGCGGCGGTGGCTGAGCGCGTCCAGACCCAGCAGCAGCACCAGGTTGCGGATTTCCATGAGTCCGAGCACCGTGATGGCGCGCGTCACCGAATTCACCTTGGCCTGCAGGCCATAAAAGGCGGAGTTGGCCATGGCCAAGACCTTGGCGGTCAGGGTGGGATCCACGGCAATGGTCTCGCCCACCTTGGCCAGGGGCGCCAGCGAATCCTCGCCGGTCATGGTGAACAGGTCGCGCAGCAGTTGCGGCGAATAGGGCAGGTCTTCTTTGATCTCGGACAACTGTGCGAGAAATTCCTGTCCCTTCAGATGGTTACTCATCATTCAAATCAGGGCTTATGGGTTGGGCGTCAAAATCGTCCAAAAGGGATTCCTCTGCCTCGGCCAGGAGCGCATCAGGCTCGGGCAGCGCGGTTTCCCCGGATCGCGGAGGAGCCTCGACGCCGGTGACGTAGCCTTTCTCCTTGAGCCAATCAAGAAACTGGCGGGCCGCCTCCAGGTCGGGGTTTTTCCCCAGGGCGAGCAGCAGATGGTCCCGTGTCTTGTCCAACTCCTGCTTCTCGAAATAGGCGCGCGCCATGTTGTAGTGCAGGTTTTCGTCATGCGCGGTCAATTCCAGCGCCCGTTCATAGTAAACGACCGCCTGCTCGAACATCCTGTTCTTGCGCAACTTGATGCCGAATTCATTGAACAGGTGCTTGTGCTCTTCCTCAAACGCGCCGTCCAGGCCGACCACGCGTTCGAAAATATTCTGCGCCTTGTGCGCCTCGCCGCGCTCCAGATAGGTGAGACCGAGGCCGAAATTGGCCTTCACGTTTTCCTCGTCCACCTTGAGCGCGGCCACATATTCCATCTCGGCGGAAAAGAGCTCACCCTTCTTGCGGTGCCGGTCGCCCCGCTCGATGGTCTGATTCAGCTCGTTCATCTTGGGGAAGACCGTGCTCATGTAGAATTCCGGCTCGGGCGAAAACTTGAGCAGCAGATCGTCCTTGGGGATGGTTTTCTTGGGGCCGGAGGGCACGTAGTTCACGTTGAGCGGCTGGATCTCGATCTCGCCGGAGTCGATTTCCTGCACGCTCCAGTACATTTTCTGGATGGTTTTGCGCACGGTGGTGCCCGCGCCGACCTTGGTCACGGTCTGCGTGGAAAACACGCCCTTGAGCTTTTCCCGGTTGGGATCCGCCAACTCCACGCGGACGCCCTGCCCTGGGGGTTGGCCCCCTGCCGCCCCGCCGGGCTGGGATGGTGTCTGGTCAGCCATCAATATGCTCCCAAGTGCTGTCCGGCTGTTGCAAAACATCCTGTGCGCGCCGACAGGGCGCGCGCATCATGCCCTGGTCGCGCCGCGCCCACGCTGCACCCACGTGGTGAGCGTGTCCGCCACGCGATTCATCTCCGGTCGCGCCGCGCCCACGCTGCACCCACGCTGCGCGGGCATCGCCGCCCTCCCGCACACTCCGGCACGGGGGGCGCAGGCAGGGCCGCCGTGCCGCAACCAGCGCCTATGGCCGCGCGGCCATGTCCGCCACGATGCCGCGCGCCACCGCTTCCGGGTCCGCCGCCCGGGTGACGGGCCGTCCCACCACAAGAAAATCCGCCCCGGCGCGCACCGCGTCCACAGGGGTCATGACCCGGCGCTGGTCGTCGCCGCCCGTGGCCTCGGCAGGGCGGATGCCGGGAGTGAGACACAGGTAGTCGTCGCCGCAGGATTTTTTAATCCCACCTACTTCATACCCGGAACAGACAACGCCGTCCATGCCCCGTTGCCACCCCATGCGCGCCAGACGCACCGCCGTGTCGGCCAGGTTCACGGCCGCGGCCGCACCGGCCCCGTCCACGGCGCCCACCACCCCGGCCAGGTCCGCCGCCGCCATGCTGGTGAGCACGGTGACGCCAAGCAGATAGGGCCGGGGACACCCGCCCCCGCAGGCCGCGTCGCGCGCCTCCACTGCGGCGTCGATCATGCGCTCGCCGCCCAGCAGATGGATGTTGAGCATGGACGCGCCGCTGCCCACCGCCGCGCGCACCGCACCGGCCACGGTGTTGGGGATGTCGAAGAATTTCATGTCCAGAAACACGGCAAAGCCCATGGACGCCAAGGACGCCACCACGCCCGGCCCGGCCACGGTGAACAGCTCGAGCCCCACCTTGACCCAGGGCGCCACGCCGCGCAGCTTCCGGGCCATGCCCAGCGCCTGGTCCGCGTCAGGATAATCAAGGGCGATGACGAGCTCGGCCACGGTCAGCCCTCCCAGTCCGTCAGCAGGGTGCTGACCAGCGTGGGATGGAAGCGCGGCTCCAGGGTCTTGGCCAGGTACACGCTGCGCAGATGGTCGTAGGCAAGGTCCAGGTCGTCGTTGACCACAAAGGCGTTGAACAGCCCGGCCTCCGCTATTTCGCCCTTGGCGTTGCGCATGCGCCGGGCAATGGTCTCCGGCGTGTCCATGCCGCGCCCGACCAGGCGCTCTTCCAGCGCCTTGCGCGACGGGGGCAGGATGAACACGAACGCGCCGTGTTCCAGGGTCTGCCTAAGCTGCTTCACGCCCTGCACGTCGATGTCGAAGAGCACGTCGCTGCCCTTGGCCTGCATGTCCAGCGTGGCCTGCAGCGGGGTGCCGTAATAATTGCCGTGCACCTCGGCCCATTCGGCGAAAAAACCGTCGTCGCGCAGTTGCAGGAACGCGGGTTGATCGGTGAAGTGATAGTCCTTGCCGTCCACCTCGCCGGGGCGCGGGGCACGGGTGGTGTAGGACACGGAAAAGGAAAGCCTGGGAAACTCGGCCATGAGCCGCCGCACCAGCGTGGTTTTGCCCGTGCCGGACGGCGCGCACACGGCAAAGACGATGCCTAGCCTCTTGTCGATCACGATCAGTCCTCCTCCAGCGCGAAGCGTTGGCTCATGGTCTCCGCCTGGATGGCCGAGAGCAGCACATGGTTTGAGTCGGTGATGATGATGGAGCGGGTCTTGCGCCCCTGGGTCGCGTCGATGAGCCGCCCCTCCTGCCGCGCGTCCTCGCGCAGGCGGCGCATGGGCGACGAGGCCGGGTTGACGATGGACACCACCCGCGCGGCCACCACGAAGTTGCCGAACCCCACATTGAGCAGATGCTGTTTGGCCATGGTGCGTCCGCGCCGCTACTCGACGTTTTGTACCTGTTCGCGGCACTTTTCCAGTTCGGCCTTGAAATCAACCACCAACCGCGACACCGCCGCGTCCTGCGCCTTGTTGCCGCAGGTGTTGATCTCGCGGAAGCACTCCTGAAGCAGGAAATCGAGCCGCTTGCCCGCGTCGCGGCCCTGGTCGATGACCGAGCCGAGCTGGTCCAGATGCGCCGTCAGGCGCGTCATTTCCTCGCTCACGTCCAGCTTGTCCGACAGGACCGCCATTTCCTGGATGAGCCGCGTCTCGTCGGGTTCGATGGCATAGCGTTCGAGCACCGCCTCGATGCGTCCGCGCATGGACTCGAATTTCTCCTCCTTCACCTCCGGCGTGCGCTCCAGAAGCTGGGTGAGCCACTCGCCCAGGCGGATGAGGCGCAGCCCCAGATCCTTGGCCAGCGCCTGGCCTTCCAGCGCGCGCGAGGCGTCCCAGTCGGCCAGCGCGTCGCGCAGACCCTGCTCCAGGGAATCGGCCATGGTGTCGTCCGGTTCGCGCAATCCATCCTCCCACAGCGAGCTGATGGGCAGAAGGCGGTTCAGGTCGGGCGCAAAGTCGCGGCCCGTGGCCTGGGCGAAACGCTCCATCTCGGCCAGCATGGCCGTGGCCTGGGCGCGGTTGAAGGTGATACCCAGCAGGTCGGGCCGGGTGATCTGCACGGACAGCGTCACGTCCACCCGCCCGCGCGAGGCGTACTCGCGCACCACGCGCTCCCAGCGCGCCTCCAGCCCGCGCGCAAAGAGCGGCTGGCGCCATTTGATATCCAGATAGCGCCCGTTGACGCTGCGTATCTCCCAATTCTGGGTCCAGTCGGTTTCCTGCAAAATGGACCTGCCGAAACCGGTCATGCTTTTTATCATCCGTTGCTCTCTTCAGCGTCGGGCTTGCGGACGCCGTCACCCGTCGGGTCTTTGTGCCGCGCCAGCAGATCCTGAAACCGGCTGCGCAGGGTTGTCAGCATGCCCAGCATGGGGTCCGCCGCGTAGTCCGGAAAGGTCCACGGCAGCACCACCCAGCGGTTGCGCTGAAAAATCAGGGTCAGATCGCCCCATATCCTCTTGCCAAGGTATAGCCGATGCGTGAAATTCTTTCCAGTGGCAAGCATGACGCGTTCGAGCGTCACATAGCCGGGGTCGAGGTTGAGGGTGCGGCGTCCGCCATGGGACAGGCGCGCCTCCACCTCCATGGCCCACAACTTGATGTCCGGCATGGCGTCCAGCGGAATGAGCCGGTCAAAGGCCACCACGCGGCGCAGGATGGGCGTGCCCAACTCGCCGTCGTAGTAGGTGGTGCGGTCAAAGGGAAAGGGTTCGGACACGAACGAGGCCGGGCCGAAACGCGCCGCCATGTCCTCCAGCAGCCCCGGCCAGAAGCCGTCCCAGCGCGCGGCGAGCAGGGAGAAGAAAAGCAGCCCCGGATCAGGGTCGCGCAGCGTGCTCATGCCCGCGCCGCCCGCCTACGCCGCGTCCGGGCGGGCAATCCATTTGCCCGCCGAGATGGGCGTCCAGGCGGCCATGCGGTCCAAAAGCTCGTCGGGGTCCGAGGCGCTGAGCAGCAGCCCCCGGTGCGCCTCGGCCAAGAATCCCGCCGTGGCCGCCGTGTCCAGCAGGGTGTGCAGCCCCGAAAAGTATCCGTTCACGTTGAGCACACCCACGGGTTTGGCGTGGAATCCGAGCTGCGCCCAGGTGAGGATTTCGAACAATTCGTCAAAGGTGCCCATGCCGCCGGGCAGGGCGACAAAGCCGTCGGACAGCGACTCCATGAGCGCCTTGCGCTCGTGCATGCTCTCCACCACATGCCGCTCGCTGAGTCCGGTGTGGGCCTTTTCGCGCTCCACCAGGATGCGCGGGATGACCCCCACCACCTCGCCGCCCGCGGCGAGCACCGCATCGGCGGTTTCGGCCATGCAGCCCACGCTGGCGCCGCCGTAGACCAGCCCGATGCCGCGCCGGGCCAGGGCCGTGCCCATGGCCCGCGCCCCCGCCCCGTAGACGGGGTCATTGCCCCAGTTGGAGCCCATATACACGCAAATCCGTTGCATCCGTCCTCCAGATACGATCCCGGCGCGCGGAACGTTGCGCCACTGCGGCCTCATACCCCGTCCCGCCGCCGCTGCCAAGCGCCTTTGTCCCGGCCCACAAGGCACCCGGGGGAAGGAGAGAGGAGAGGGAAAACCCCTTTTTCCAAGCATAAAAAGGGGTTTTCCCTCTCCTCTCTCCTTCCCCCGGACCCCCATCCTCTCTCCTCTCTCTTTCCCCAAAAACTGCTGGTTGGGGAGGTGGATACGGTTGAGACAGGCGCGTTCCCCAGGCGGACTGCTGGCTGGGGGGATAGGGGTGGGACAGGCGCGTCCCCCAGGCGGGCGGATTCGTTGCCTGTGGGCGAGGACATGGATGAAGGTTCCGCCGACGCCGCGAGCCGCAAGGCTTCGAGAAGGAAACCGCAGGGTGAAATGGCGGTTTGTCAGGCTGTTGAGAAATCGTCAGATGCGAGGCGCAAAAAAAGCGCAGGCCCGAAGCGTATCTAGACATACGTGAGGGTCTGCGCTTTTTGCAGCAACGAAGCAGATGGCGGTTTATCAACAGCCTGAAAGGCCGCCCCACGGGGGCGGCCTTTCGCGCTAACCAATGCAATGGAGGTGAGGAAACGTTATTTCACTTCGGTGTAGTCGGCGTCGACCACATCGTCGTCGTCCTTGGGGCCGCCCGGCGCGCCAGCGCCGGGATTGCCCGCCGCGCCCGCGTCCGCGCCGGGCGCGCCAGCGCCCTGGCCCTGCTGGGCGTACAGCTTTTCAGCCAGCTTGTGCGACGACTGGGCCAGCTCGTCGGCGGCCTTCTTGATGGCGTCCACGTCGTCGGACTCCAGCACCTTTTTCAAGGCCTCGATCTTGCTCTCGATGTCGCCGCGCAGGGGCGCGTCCACCTTGTCGGCCAGGTCACGCATGGACTTCTCGGTGGTATAGATGAGCGTGTCGGCCTGGTTGCGCGCCTCGATGAGCGCCTGCTTCTTCTTGTCATCCTCCGCGTGCGCCTCGGCTTCCTTCACAAAACGGTCGATGTCCTTGTCGGACAGGCCCGACGAGGCGGTGATGCGGATGGACTGCTCCTTGCCGGTGCCCATGTCCTTGGCGGACACGTTGACGATGCCGTTGGCGTCGATGTCAAAGGTGACCTCGATCTGCGGCAGGCCGCGCGGCGCCGGGGGAATGCCCGCCAGCTCGAAGCGGCCCAGGGTCATGTTGTCGGCGGCCATGGGGCGCTCGCCCTGCATGACGTGGATGGACACCGACGGCTGGTTGTCCGCCGCGGTGGTGAACACCTGGCTCTTGCGGGTGGGGATGGTGGTGTTGCGCTCGATGAGCTTGGTCATCACGCTGCCCAGGGTCTCGATGCCCAGGGAGAGCGGGGTCACGTCGAGCAGCAGCACGTCCTTCACGTCGCCCGCCAGGATGCCGCCCTGGATGGCCGCGCCCATGGCCACGACCTCGTCCGGGTTCACGCTGCGGTTGGGCTCCTTGCCGAAAATCTCCTGCACCTTCTTCTGCACCATGGGCATGCGGGTCATGCCGCCCACCAGGATGACCTCGTCGATCTCGCCGGCGGACAGGCCCGCGTCGGCCATGGCCTTTTTGCAGGGGCCGGCGGTGCGATCCACAAGATCCTGCACCAGCGACTCCAGCTTGGCGCGGGAGAGCTTTATCATCAAGTGCTTGGGACCGTTCTGGTCAGCGGTGATGAACGGCAGGTTGATGTCCGTCTCCATGGAGGTGGACAGATCCTTCTTGGCCTTTTCCGCCGCTTCCTTGAGGCGTTGCAGGGCCATGCGGTCCTTGGCCAGATCCACGGTGTTCTCGCGCTTGAACTCGGCCACGAGGTATTCGATGATGCGCTGGTCAAAGTCCTCGCCGCCCAGGAAGGTGTCGCCGTTGGTGGCGCGCACTTCCACGACGTTGTCGCCCACCTCGAGGATGGAGATGTCGAAGGTGCCGCCGCCCAGGTCGAACACCGCGATCTTCTCGTTGGCCTTCTTGTCGAAGCCATAGGCCAGCGAGGCGGCGGTGGGCTCGTTGATGATGCGCTTGACCTCAAGGCCCGCGATCTTGCCCGCGTCCTTGGTGGCCTGGCGCTGGGAGTCGTTGAAGTAGGCGGGCACGGTGATGACCGCCTCGGTCACGGTCTCGCCCAGGTAGATTTCGGCGTCGGCCTTGAGCTTTTGCAGGATCATGGCCGAGACTTCGGGCGGACTGTACTTGCGGCCCGCCACTTCGACGGCCGCGTCGCCGTTGGCGCCGTTCACGATATGGTAGGGGCTGTGCTCCTTCCATGTGTTCACTTCGGGCGTGTCGAACTTGCGGCCCATGAGCCGCTTGATGGCGAACACGGTCTTGTCGTGGTTGGTGACGGCCTGGCGCTTGGCGATTTCGCCCACCAGCCGTTCCTTATCGGTAAAGGCGACAATGGAAGGTGTCGTGCGTCCGCCCTCGGGGTTGGTGATACATTTGGGGTCTTTCCCCTCCATGATGTACACGCACGAGTTGGTGGTTCCAAGGTCGATCCCTATGATCTTGCCCATGAATGAAGTCCTCCTGAAAGGGTAATCGTCAATGCATCACATTGATTCGATGAAAGATTAAGGCTCATTTCCCGAACGTAAAGGGGGGATGTGCATTTTTTTTCACGCCAGTTTGTTGACCATGACCTTGGCGGGCCGCAAAAGCCGGTCGCCCAGGCGGTATCCCTTGTGCATGAGCGACACGATCACGCCGTCCGGCATGTCCTGGTGCGCCTCGCTGCCCACGGCCTCGTGCACGGCGGGATCAAAGGGATCGCCCACCGCGCCCACCTGGGTCAGGCCGTGGTTGCGCAGGGTGTCCAAAAAGAGCTTTTCCGTCATCTCCACGCCCATGACCACGTCCTTGCAGGCCGGGTTCATGCGGCCATGCTCGATGGCAAGGCCAAGGGTGTCCAGGATGGGCAACAGGTCGGCCAGCACGTTTTCCGCCGCGAACTTGCGGAAATCGGTCTGCTCGCGCGCCAGGCGCTTCTTGAAATTGTCCATCTCGGCCAGGGTGCGCAGGCGGTGCTCGTCGGCCTGCTCCTTCTCGTTGCAGGCCGGGCATACCCGCGCCCTGCACAGGGCCACCAGTTCCTCGTCGGTCAGGGTCAGGTCCGCGGCCACCTCCGCCGGGGAATCGGCGGCAGTGGACGGAACCCCCCCTTCCTCTTGGGCTTCGGGCGTGGCGTAAGAATCTTTCTCGGTCATGGTGCGTCTACTCCTTGGGGGCTCGCTTGGTATCAGAAGCGGGATTCGAGCAATGAGGTAAGCGTCTTTGCGATATAGTCAACCATCGGCACCACCGCCGCGTAGTCCATGCGCAGGGGGCCGATGATGCCCACGGCCCCGCTGGTGCTGGTTTCGCCGCCAAAGCGGGAGGACACCACGCTGCATTCGGCAAGCTCCTCGCCCTCCACGTCCTGGCCCAGCAGGATCTTGACGCCCTCGCCCGCAATGGCCTTGTCGAGCAGGCCCAAGAGGCGCGTGCGCTCATCGAGCAGGCGCAGGATGTCGCGGATGCGGTTCACGTCGGCGAATTCGGCATAGCCGAAGAGATTGCCCGCGCCGCCCACAAAGACCTCGCGCGACTCCACGGCCTGCACCGCCTCGGAGGCGAGGCGCAGGGCACGGCGGTAGATTTCCTCCAGGTTGCGGCACGCGTCGCGGCACTCCTGGGCAATGCGCTTGCGCGCCTCGGACAGGGTGCGGCCCGCGAAATGGTCGTTCAGGAAATTGGCGAAGGTGCGCAGGTCGTCCACGGTCACGTCGGGCGAGGCCTCCACCAGCTTGTTCTGCACCATGCCGCCGTCCATGATGAGCACGGCGAGCACCAGCCCTTTTTTGACCAGGGCGAAATCGATCTCGCGCCAACGCACCTCTTCACGGCTGGGGGCCAGCACCAGGCTGATGTGGTTGGAAAAGGTGGACAAGACCCGCGAGGCCTGGTCCAGGACGCCGGGCAGGTCGAGGCCCGCGCCGGTCAGGTCGGCGGCTATGCGCTTGCGCCGGTCGCCGGCCAGGGGGTGCAGGGTGAGGATGGTGTCCAGGTAATAGCGGAAGGCGTCGGGTGTGGGCACGCGGCCCGCCGAAGTGTGCGGCTGGCGCAACAGCCCCTTGTCCGTCAGGTCGGCCATGGTGTTGCGCATGCTGGCGGGCGAAAGGTGCAACGCCGACTTCTTGGCCACGGTGCGCGACCCCACGGGCTGGGCCGTGGAGATGTAGTCTTCGACAATGGTAACGAGGACTTCCCGTTCCCTGGATGAAAGCGTCATGGAATTGCCACCTGTGCAACGCGCGTGCATGTACGGTCCTTGTCAGGTAACAACGGGGGGGGGTGCTGTCAAGACGGCGGCGGGCGCGGCGCCGCGCCGCATGCGGCTTTTGGTCCTTCGGCGCCTCCAAGCGGCGCGGCGGGAGCGCCGCCCGCCCCAAGTGCGCGTTGGATCATTTGTTGCATGTGATCCCGCAAGCGCACAAGGAGGGTCGTATGTTCCGTGAAGAGCGCATGGGCAAGGCGGTCGCCCTGACCCTGACCCAAGACACCATCGTAGGCAACGACGCCGACCTGCTCCACGACGCCGTGGAGCGTCACATGCGGCACGATTCGGGCCGCATCGTCCTCGACCTCTCCCAGGTCATTTCCATCGACTCACGCGGACTGGACGCCATCGTGCGCCTCAACCGCACCCCCCGCGGCAGGCGCAGACTGGTGCTGTGCGGCGTGGGCGGCGCCCTGGGGCTGCTGCTGCGCGTCACCCGCCTCGACCGCGTGTTCACCATCCGCTCCAGCCGCGACGCCGCCCTGCGCTGAGCCTCCCGTTCCACGGCCAACACAACCCGTCAAAAGACCTGCTGCGCTCCGCGCGTCTTTCTGGTATCGTCCTTCACAAAACAGACCCTTTTTCATCGACTCCTCCTCCAGTCGACAAGGAGCCACACATGCCTCAACGCAAAGCACTCATCATCGTCGACGTGCAAAACGACTTCTGCCCCGGTGGCGCGCTGGCCGTGCCCCACGGCGACGCCGTGGTCAAACCGCTCAACAGCCTCAGCGCCCTTTTTCGCGGCAAGGGCTACCCCATTTTCGCCACCCGTGACTGGCACCCGACCGATCACGTCTCCTTTACCACCCAAGGCGGCATCTGGCCGCCGCACTGCATAGCCGGAACCCCCGGCGCGGCCTTTCACCCCGACCTGGATATCAGCGGCGCCATCGTCATCTCCAAGGCCACCACGCGCGATGCCGAAGCCTACTCCGGGTTCGCGGGCACCAGCCTGGGCGACCAGCTGCGGACCATGGAGGTGAAACGCCTGGTGGTGGGCGGCCTGGCCACGGATTACTGCGTCAAGCGGACCGTGCTCGACGCCTGCGCCCAGGGGTTCACCGTGGACGTGGTGCTCGACGCCATCCGCGCCGTGGAACTGAAACCCGGCGACGGCGACACCGCCATCGCGGCCATGATGCAGGCGGGCGCCTCCCTGGTCGGCCTGGACGACGCGTCGGACCGCATCTGCTGACCCCTCGCCACGCGCCGCCACCCGGCTCCACCGGGCCGCACCAGTTGGCAGGCGCGGCCCGGTGGTGTAGGGTTCGCCATCCGGTCCACCGGAAACAGACACAACCTGGAGACACCATGCAACCCAAGCGCATCCACTATAAGGACGTGCTCCCCGAGATCATGGGCGAGCAGCACGGCGCCAAGGACATCGCCATGCGCACCGTCATCGGCCCCCAGGACGGCGCGCCCAACTTCCACATGCGCATCCTCACCTTTGGCCCGGGCGGCCACAGCCCCAGCCACAGCCACCCCTGGGAACACGAAAACTTCGTGGTCAGCGGCAACGGCGAGCTGGAGGTGGACGGCACCGTGTACCCACTCGCACCGGGCGACGTGGCCTTTGTGCCGCCCGACAGGCACCACCAGTTCCGCTCCGCCCAGGGCATGGAACTGATGTGCCTGATCCCCAAGCCGTAGTCGGCCGGGGCACAAAAAACGGTTGCCAATCACCGGAAAATCAAGGATGCTCCCGGTTTCCCGGGCCCGCGCCACGCAACGGTTTTCCCCGGTCGCGGATGCGCGCCGCCACACTATTTTCGGTATACAGCCCATGAACACCCCACGTATTTGTCCGCGCTGCCGCGCCGCCCTGCTCACTGTCCTGTGTCTTGCCGCCCTGCTGCTTGCGCCCGGCTGCATGCCCAAGCGGGAGCTGCCGCCGCTCACGCCGCCCGCCACGGCAAAACCCGACAAGGACGCGCGCCTGCACCAGGCGGACGCAGCCTGGAACGCGCAGGACACCGTGCGCAGCGAGATCATGTACCGCGCCCTGCTGGACTCCCCGGACCTGACCGCCGCGCAGCACGCCCTGGCCTGGGAGCGCTACACCCTGGCCGCGCTGGGCAACAACCACCCCCATCTCGCCATGGAGGCCTTCCCCAAGTGGCAGGACGCCGACCCCGGCGCCATCGATCGCCCCGTGTTCCAGGACGCCTATTTCGACACCATCCGGCGCATCGGCTCCACGCCCGAGTCGACCCGGCTGCTGCAAAAAACGCTTGCCGACACGCACATGCCCTGGCGCATGCGCACCGAGGCGGGCCTCATCCTGTGCGGCAGGCAATGGGCCACCGGCGCGCTGGACGACGCCATGAACACCCTGGACACCCTGTATGCCGCCGCCCGCACCGACGCCTACCGCGCCGCCCTGGAAGCGGGCCTGCTGCGCGAACTGGGCAACCAGGACGACGCCCTGCTCACGGCCCTGGCCGAGCGCGCGCCCGAGGGCAAGGCGTTCGACTTCCCGTATGTCATCATCGACCTGGAACGCTCCCGCCGCCTGGCCCAGTCCGACGACACGTGGCCCCGCGCCTGGCAGCGCATGCGCCGCATCCTGTCCGAGGGCCGGATCACGGACAAGGAGCTGGTCACGGCCATCCTGCTGCCGCTGGAGCAGGGCAAGGGCCAGCCCTTGCAGGGCATCGTGCTCGCCCTGCCCCTGTCCGGACAGTTCAGCGGCGTGGGCTGGAAGGTGCTGCGCGGCGCGGGCGTGGCCCAGTGGGATCTGGCCCAGGCGGGCGTGGACCTGACCGTGGAGGTGGTGAACACCGACGCGCCGGACTGGCTGGACACGCTGCACGCCCTGCCCAAGGCGTATGCCGTGGTGGGCGGCCCGCTGCGCGTGGATATCTTCAAGCAACTCAAAGAGGACGGGGCGCTGGCCAAGCGCGCCTTCTTCACCTTTTTGTCCGGCATGGGCGACACGGCGGAAGGCCGCGAGGCATGGCGCTTCTTCTCCGGCCCGCGCGACCAGGCCAGGTCGCTGGTGCATCTGGCCAACGCGGGCCTGGGCATCCAGGCCTTTGCCACGCTCTACCCCGAAGAGCCCTACGGCCGCCGCATGGCCCAGCTTTTCAGCGAAGAGGCCGCCGCCGACAACGCCACCGTGGTCAGCAGCGTGTCCTACCCGCCCGGCGACCCCAAGGCGCTGGGCGGCATCATCGGCTCGCTGCTCGACGTGCAGCCCACGCAGGGCGACAACCTGCAACTGCCGCCCGAACCGCCCTTCCAGGCCGTGTTCC
The DNA here is from genome assembly GCA_050251715.1 of Desulfovibrionaceae bacterium. Taxonomy (GTDB): domain Bacteria; phylum Desulfobacterota; class Desulfovibrionia; order Desulfovibrionales; family Desulfovibrionaceae; genus JBFWMG01. The sequence continues at coordinate 78,683 of JBFWMG010000011.1, forward strand.
TGCCCGACAGCTGGTCCAAGGCGGAACTCATCGTGCCCCACTTCCTGTTCCACCAGGAGGAGCGGCTCGTGTTCCTGGGGCCGACCCTGTGGGGCCAGGCGCTGTCCGCCAAGCAGAATCCCGACACGCGCAACTTCAACCTGGCCGTGTTTCCCGGCGCATGGTGGCCGGACAACAGCTCCGACGCCGCCGTGGAACTGCGCCAATCGCTGGCCGCGGAAGGCTTGGGCGCGCCCGATTTCTGGGTGGCGCTCGGCTTCGACTTCGTCCGCTTCGCCAGCCAGTTCGGCCCGCTGCCGCCCGCCTGGACCCCCGAGGACGTGAACCGCCGCGTCTATGCCGCCCAGGACATCAGCTGGGCCATGGCCCCGCTCTACTGGTCGGAGGAAGGCCAGGGTGGCCAGGAGCTGTTCATGTTCACCCCCACCTCGCGCGGCCCGCAAATGGAGGACATCGATCTCCTGCGCCGCCGCCTGGAGCGCTTCCGCGGCCTGCACGAGCGCCGGGTGGAGATGGTGAAGGCCAAACTTGAGGAAGAAGCCCAAAAGCGGCAGTCCCCGAAACAATAAAAGCCGTCCACCGAGGAACCGTCATGAAAATCACCGCCGACGACGTGGCCAAGATCGCCACGCTGGCCCGGCTATCCCTCGACCCGGCCAAGTGCGGCCAGTTCGCGGGCCAGTTCGAAAATATTCTGGATTACATGGAAACCCTGGGCGCGGTGGACACCGCCGCCGTGGAGCCCCTCTACAGCCCGGCGGAATACCCCACCGTGTACCGCGAGGACGCGGCGGAAAACCGCCGCACCCCGGACCAGGTGCTGTCCAACGCCCCGGAAGACGACGGACGCTTCTTCGTCGTGCCCAAGATCGTGTAGGGGGCCATCATGCAGATTCATGACATGACGCTGACCCAGGTGCGCGACGCCCTGGCCGCGAAGACGCTTTCCGCCACGGATGCCGTGCGCGCCTGCCTGGCCCGCATCGAGGCCACGGAACCCAGGATCGACGCGCTGCTGCGCGTGCGGGCCGACGAGGCGCTGGCCGAGGCCGCCGCCCTGGACGCCGCCGGGCCGGATCCGTCCAAGCCGCTGTGGGGCGTGCCGCTCACGATCAAGGACGTGCTCGCCACCCAGGGCACGCCCACCACCTGCGGCTCCAAGATCCTCGAAAATTTCGTCCCGTTCTACGACGCCACGGCCGTGGCGCGGCTCAAGGAAGCCGGGGCCATCCTCGTGGGCAAGGCCAACATGGACGAATTCGCCATGGGCTCGTCCACGGAAAACTCCGCCTACAAGACCACGCGCAACCCGTGGGGGCTGGACCGCGTGCCCGGCGGCTCCAGCGGCGGCTCGGCGGCCAGCGTGGCCGCGCGCCAGGCCTTTGGCTCCCTGGGCACGGACACGGGCGGCTCCATCCGCCAGCCCGCCTCGTTCTGCGGCTGCGTGGGGCTCAAGCCCACCTATGGCCGCGTGTCCCGCTACGGGCTCATCGCCTACGGCTCGTCCCTGGACCAGCTCGGCCCCCTGACCCGCTCCGTGGCCGACGCGGCCGCCCTGCTCCAGGTCATTGCCGGGCCCGACCCCAAGGACTCCACCTGCGCCGACGTGCCCGTGCCCGACTACGCGGCGGCCATGGCCGGACGCAAGGATTTGACCGGCCTGACCATCGGCATCCCGTCCGAATACTGGGCCGAAGGCCTGGACGCCGAGGTGGCCGCCGCCCTGCGCGCCGCCATGGACAAGGCCGAGGCGCTGGGCGCGCGCACCGTGGACATCTCGCTGCCCCACACCGCCTACGCGGTGGCCACCTACTACATCGTGGCCATGGCCGAGGCCAGCTCCAACCTGGCCCGCTTCGACGGCGTGCGCTACGGCCTGCGCGACAAGGACGCCACGGAACTCATCGACATGTACGTGCAGTCGCGCTCCAAGGGGTTTGGCGACGAGGTGCAGCGCCGCATCATGATCGGCACCTACGTGCTTTCGGCGGGCTACTACGACGCCTACTACCGCAAGGCAGCCCAGGTGCGCCGCCTCATCCGCCAGGATTTTCTCGACGCCTTCGCCCAGTGCGACATCGTGGCCGCGCCCGTGTCGCCCGTGGCCGCGTGGCAGGTGGGTGCGCTGACCGACGACCCGCTCAAGATGTATCTCATGGACATCCACACCACCTCGCTCAACCTGGCGGGACTGCCCGGCATGTCCCTGCCCGTGGGCCTGGGCGCCGACTCCGGCATGCCCATTGGCCTGCAACTCATTGGCAAGGCCTTTGACGAGGCCACCCTGCTGGCTGCGGCCGGGGTGCTGGAAAAGGCTCTGGACCCCCTGCCCGACCCGGCGGGCCTGTAACAACGATTGCCTGGGCCGGGACGCCGCGCGCCCCGGCCTTCTCTTTTGGGAGACTGCTATGCATGACCAATCGCAACCGCTGCGCAAGAGCGCCCAAAAAGTGGCCGACATCCTGGAAGAACGCGGTTTTTCCTGCGTGGTGACCGAGTTGGCGGAATCGTCGCGCACCGCGCAACAGGCGGCGGACGTGGTGGGCTGTTCCGTGGCCCAGATCGTGAAATCCCTTGTCCTGCGCGGCAAAGAGAGCGGCGAACCCTACCTGTGCGAGGTCAGCGGCGTGAACCGCCTGGACACCAACGCCGTGGCCGCACTGGTGGGCGAACCGGTCAAGATGGCCGAGGCCGATTTCGTGCGCGCGGTCACGGGCTACGCCATCGGCGGCATCCCGCCCGTGGGGCACGCCCGCGACATCCGCACCTTCATCGACCAGGATCTCTGGATTTACGGTGAGTTGTGGGCGGCGGCAGGCACGCCCTACGCCCTGTTCCGGCTCACGCCGGACGAACTGCTGGCCATGACCGGCGGCCAGGTGGCCGAGCTGGCCAAGAGCGGTGCCTGACGCGCATCCAGACCGCATCGTTTTTTTGAGGCAAAAAAGGCGTTTTCAGGATACCATCCTCGCCATTCGTATCCGCCATTGTTGAAAACGCAACACGAACGGGGGTCATATGCGGGTCGCGGTCGCGGTCAGCGGCGGGGCGGACAGCCTGTGCTGCCTGCCGCTGCTCAAGGAGCGGGGGCTCGATCTGGTGGCGGTGCACGGATTCTTCCTGCCGCCGCCGGAGGACCGGTCGGGCGTGGACGCCCTGGCCGGCCAATGCGCCGCGCTCGGCGTCCCCTTCCACGCCATTGACCTGCACCAGGCCTTCCGGCGCGAGGTCATCGCCCCCTTTGCGCGCGAGTACGCGGCGGGCCGCACGCCCAACCCGTGCGCCCTGTGCAATCCGCGCATGAAGTTCGGCCTGCTGTTCGACGCGGCGCGCGAACGCGGCGCCACGCACATCGCCACCGGCCACTACGCCACCATGCTCGACGTGCCCGGCCAGGGCCGCGCGCTTGCGCGCGGCGCGGACCCGGTCAAGGATCAGAGCTATTTCCTCTCCCTGGTGCCGCGCGAGCGGCTGGAGCAGGCGATCTTTCCGCTGGGCACATGGCGCAAGGAAGCGGTCAAGGCGCTGCTGCGCGAGCGCGGGATCACGCCGCCCCTGCCCGCCGAGAGCCAGGAAATCTGCTTCATTCCGGACGACGACTACTGCGCCTTTCTGGAATCGGGCAACGCGCCCCTGGACAGCCCCCTGCCCGGCCCCGGCCCCATCGTGCTGGCCAACGGCACCCGGCTGGGCACGCACGGCGGCCTGTGGCGCTACACCCTGGGGCAGCGGCGCGGCATGGGCATTGCCTATGCCGAACCGCTGTACGTGGTGGGCAAGGACGTGGCGGCCAACGCGCTCGTCGTGGGCACGGGCGACGCGCTCGCGTCCCACGGCTGTACGGTGCGCGACCTGAACCTGCTGGCGCCCTTTGCCCTGTGGCCGCCCACGATCCTGGTCCAGACCCGCTACCGCCAGCGCGCCAAGCCCGCCACGGCCACGCTGGAGGACACGCCCGGCGGCCCGCGCCTGCGCCTGGCCTTCATCGAGCCGCACTCCCTGCCCGCGCCCGGCCAGATAGCGGCGGTCTACGCCAGCGACGGCACGGTGCTCGGAGGCGGCATCATCGAGGGGTGACCCGGCGCGCGCCGCTTTGACCGGCGCCCCCAAAGCCGCTATAGCCGACCCACGCCATGACCCGACACCGCTTCCACATCGCCACCCTGGGGTGCAAGATCAACCAGTACGAGAGCCAGGCCTTGCGCGAGGCGTGGTGCGCCATGGGCTGGACCGAGACAGGCGACCCGGCCCTGGCCGGAACCGTCATCGTGAATTCCTGCGCCGTGACCCAGAACGCCATCCGCGACCTGCGCCAGACCGTGCGCCGCCTGCACCGCGCCAACCCCGGCGCGGCCATCATCGTCACCGGCTGCGCGGGCGAGGTGCTGGCCGACGAACTGGCCACCCTGCCCGGCGTGACCGAGGTGGTGCCCCAGTCGCAAAAACGCGGCCTGCTGGTTGCCCGCCCACCCGCCGCCGCGCCGCAATCGCCGCAATCGCCGCAACCGGCGCAACCGGCGCCGCAGGCGCGGCAGGCGGAAAACGCCGCCACTCCCGACTTCGCCATTGCCTCGTTCGAGCGCGCCCGGCCCGTGGTCAAGGTGCAGGACGGCTGCTCGCACCGCTGCGCCTACTGCATCGTGCCGCTCACGCGCGGCCCGTCGCGCAGCCGCGACCCACGCGCCGTGCACGCGGAGGTGGCGCGCCTGCTCGACGCGGGATTCCGGGAGATCATCCTGTCCGGGGTGAATCTGAGCCATTATGGCCGCGACCTCGCGCCCGCCACGGATTTCTGGGATCTTGTCGCCGCCCTTGACGCGGCCCTCGCGCCCCAGTGGGACGGCCAGGCCCGCCTGCGCATCAGTTCCGTGTATCCGGGCCAGCTCTCGGCCAAGGGGCTGGACACGCTGGCGGCCAGCCGCCTGGTCTGCCCGCACCTGCACCTGTCGCTGCAATCGGGCAGCCCCGCCGTGCTGCACGCCATGGGGCGCGGCGCCACCGATCCGGCGGCCATGCTCGGCTTCCTCGACCAGCTCCGCGCCCACTGGCCCGTCTTCGGCTGCGGCGCGGACCTCATCGCGGGCTTTCCCGGCGAAACCGAGGCCCAGCACGCCGAATCCCTGGCCGTGGTCAAGGCGCTGCCCCTGACCTATGCCCATGTCTTTCCCTATTCCCCCCGGCCCGACACCCCTGCGGCGGGCATGCCCGGCCAGGTGGCGGACGCGGCCAAGAAGGCCCGGGCCGCCGCCCTGCGCGCCGTGGCCGCGCGGCGCAAGGGCGCGTTCATCCAACGCGTGGCGGCCCTGCCCCTGGTCCATGTGGCCGTGGAGGGCGGCTCACCGGCACGCGGCATGAGCGAGTATTACGTGGAATGCCGGTTCGAGAGCGAGGAGGCCGCACCGCACACGATCGTAGCGTCCCGGCCCGTGGCGGTGGAAGGCGGCGTGCTGGTCGTCGGGGAAGCCGGGCAGGCCAAAACGCCCACGCCGTAACGGTGGGTCCGAAGGACGCGGCGCGCCGCCGCCTTTCCCGCATAGTTGACCCAAGAAAGGCTCGGATTGGATATTCTCCAACCCGGCCCTTTTATTGTCGTTACAGTAGGGTCACCCAGCCCATCTTCACCAGCCAGCAGTTTTTGGAAAGGTGATGGGTGGGGATGGGGGTCTGGGGGAAGGGGCGGGAAGAGGGAAACCTTTTTTCGCCGAAAAATGTTTCCCTCTTCCCGCCCCTTCCCCCAGTTCTTCCACACCAACCGCGCAACACCATCATGGTGATTTCCACGGGACCCGGCGCAAAGCCGTGCAGCACGGAGAGCATGCCCTTGATGGACGCGCCGATGATGCGTTTCACGAACGGGTTCATGCCCACGGCCACGCCGTTGACGGTCACGGACATGCCGGAATCGAGCGCCTTGCAGTCGCCGGGGGTGGCGCCGCCCGCCACGATTTCCGCCGCCAGCCCCGCGCAGTCGGCGCGCCCGCAGGTCTCGCAGTCCAATCCCGGCAAGGCGAAGCCCTTGTCCAGCACCAGATCCGCCAGCGCCTCGATGGTGGTGATGGCGGGCAGCCCGTCGGCGGTGTGCGGGCCAAAGGTGGCCAGCGCCAGTTCGGGCGAAAGCCCCTCCGTGGCGTTGGGCTCGTGCAGCAGCAGCACACGGGGCAGCCAGCCCAGGTTCTTTCCGCCCTCCACAATGACCACCTCCGCATCGAGCAGGGGCACCAGATCAAGGGCATAGCGCCGTTCGCTCCAGAACACGGCGGTTTCCTTCTGTCCCAGGGCGGCCACGGCCGGGGCGGCCTGGAGCATGGCGTGGGTGTCGGTTCCCGCCTTGTCCAGGGCATCGTGGCTGGTGCATTTTATCATTCCCACGCGCAGCCCACGACGCCCCAGCTCATGCGCAAGAGCAACTGAAGTCGTTGTTTTTCCAGATTTTTTATACCCTACCAAACCAACTGCGATCATGATTCCTCCCTCATCCGAGTGCCAAAAGTTGCGCAAGATACCCAAGCTTGCCTCACCTGCGTGGGCAATGTAATAGCTTGTAGCATGGACGGAAATCACCGTGCATGGACAGGTATGACATACTCCCGCCCCACACGGGCGTAAAGCGAGGACACATGATTTTCGACACAGCAACGGCAACGCGGCGGCTTGAGGAAAAAGTGAAGCAGGCGCGGGCGTACGACCATATTCCCTCCCAACTGGTCGATTTTCTGCAGAAGGTGCATGCGGCGCAAATAGCGGCGCAGGGCGAGGCCGTGCTGGTGCTGCCGCCAGACGAGGATCTCGCTTCTCCTGACATGCGCATCCAGGGCGCGGCGCTGTGGAACCGGGAGAACTTCCCCTACGACGCGGCGCAGGCCCAAAGTCTTTTCACCCTGCTGGTTGCGCTGACCACGGAACTGGGCGGCCCCATGGGCGAGGCCGCCGCCCTGGTCACCAAGGCGCTGGACGCCGGCGAGTTGGACGTGGAAGACGCCTTTGGCCACCTGCTGCACCAGGACGAGGAGTTTTTCGCGCAGTGGGCGGCCAAGACGCCTTCGGCGCCGCACATGATGCAGTTCCTGACCCAGGCGTCGCTCGCGCCCAGCGTGGCCGCCGCGGCGGAAAGCCTGGCCCGGAACCTGGACCCGGCGGCGGTGTGGCCGCACGGCCATTGCCCGGTGTGCGGCAGCCTGCCCCTGGTCTCGGAGTTGCACGCGAAAGAGGGGCAGCGGTTCCAGATCTGTTCCTTTTGCCAGACATCCTACCGCGCCAAACGCATCGGCTGCGCCTTCTGCGGCGAAACCGATGCCAAGAAACTCTCCTTTTTCACGGCCAACGGCGAAAAAGGCTTCCGCGTCGATGCCTGCCAGACATGCAAGATGTACCTCAAGACCAGCGACTTCCGCGCCCTGGACCGCACCTACATGGCACTTTGGGACGATCTGCTGTCCATCAGTCTGGACATCCTGGCGGAAAAGGAGGGCTTCAAACGGCCCACCCCGTCCGGTTGGGGCTTTTAGAGCATCTTAACCTTGAAAAAGTTTAGATGCTCTTATGCATTTTGTTGAAATAATGCTTCATTATTTCAGCTTGTAACATTGAAGCAATGTTACAATGCGGTAGCACCACGAAAACGCGGAGGCGGCATGCTGCGAGGAATGGTTCTGGCTGGAGGGAAAAGCAGGCGGCTCGGGCGCGACAAGGCGCACATCCCCCTGGACGGCTGCAGCATGCTGGAACGCATGCTGGGCCTTGTCAGGAGCTATTGCGAGGAGGTCTATGTTTCGGGCCGCGACGCCCTGGCCGAAGGCATTGACGCCCAGTGGATACCGGACGACGAACCGGGGCTCGGCCCCATAGGCGGCATCCTGTCCGGCTTGCAGCGCCTGGGCGGGCCGCTGCTGGTGCTCGCCTGCGACCTGCCGCTGCTGACCGGCGAAACGCTGGAACAGCTCATCCTGGCGCGTGACGCCCGCCCCCATGACGCGGTCATGACCACGTATCTGCAAGTCGAGACCGGATACATCGAGTCGCTGGTCGCCATCTACGAAGCCGAGGCCGCGCCGTACCTGCGCCGCGCCCTGGAAAACGGCGAGCACAAACTCACCAACGCCATTCCCCCGGAACTGCGCCACCACATCCCCTACAGCCACGACGAGGCCTCGGTGTTCTTCAACCTGAACTACCCGGCCGACCTCGCCCTGCTCAAACGGTTCCGCGCCACGGCGTCCCACGACAACGCACACGAGGACACCAGGTTGGAAGCCGCCACATGACGACGCGCCTTGCCGCCTGGCTGCTCGTCCTGTGCCTCGTCGCCCCGGCCGCCGCCGCCGACGCGCCGGAAATGGACGGTGCGGGATTCCGCGACTATGTCGCCCAGCGGCACGGACGACCGCTGGTGGTCAACTTGTGGGCAACCTGGTGCGCCCCCTGCATCAAGGAGCTGCCCGGCCTTGCCACGGTGCGGCGCACGGTGCCCGACGAACAGCTGGACATGATCGGCGTGTCCTTTGACTTCGACCCCGGCGAGCTGGCCGCTTTTCTGGACGCCAATCCATTGAATTACCCCGTGTTTCTGGCCAGCCCCGATCTCATGGAAACGCTGGGCGTCACTTCCATTCCCCTCACCATGCTCTTCGATACAAACGGGTTGCAGGTTATGCGCCATGAGGGCTATATTGCCCCTGACGCGTTGTGCGCGCACCTGCGCGCCCATGCGTCGCACATCACGGATTGCGGAGAGAAATAATGCTTCAGGATGAACATGGCCGCAGTGTCAGCTACATGCGCATAAGCGTCACCGACCGCTGCAACCTGCGATGCTTCTACTGCCGTTCGCTCCAGGAACCGACCTTCATCCCGCACCCCGACATCCTGCGCTATGAGGAGATACTCGGTCTCATCGGCCTGGCCCGCAACCTCGACGTGCGCAAGATCCGCCTCACCGGTGGCGAGCCCTTTGCCCGCCGGGATTTCATGGAATTTCTCGACCTGCTGCACATGTTCCCCGATCTGGACGTGCGCCTGACCACCAACGGCACGCTCATGGCGGGCCTTGCCCCGCGCATGCGCGCCCTGGGCATGAGCCACATCAACATCTCGCTGGACACGTTGCAGCCCCATAAATTCAAGGAGATAACCGGCGTTGACGCCTATTCGTCCGTGCGCACCGCCATTGACGAATGCATGGCCGCCGGACTCAAGGTCAAACTCAACGCCGTGGCCATACGGGGATTCAACGACAACGAGATGGGCGATTTCATGGCCTTTGCCGCAGCCAACACCATTGACTTGCGCTTTATCGAATTCATGCCCATGGGCGGCAATACGCAGTGGGATACAAGCCATTGCTGGACCGCCGACGCCATTCTGGAAGAGGCCTCGCGCCACGCCACCCTGGTGCCCCTGGACCGCGACAACGACGACGCCGGGCCCGCCCGCATGTACGGCATCGAGGGCGGCAAGGGCCGCATCGGCCTCATCTCCCCGCTCTCCGCCCATTTCTGCAGCACGTGCAACCGGCTGCGCATCACGTCGGATGGCCGCCTGCGCACCTGCCTGTTCTCGGACAAGGAATACCGCCTGCGCCCGATCCTGCGCCACCGCAAGCTCGGCCTGGCCAAGGTCGCCGAGGTCATCCGCCTGGCCAGCCGCAACAAGCCCATTGGGCACGAGTTGCTGGAGGCGCGCCGCCGCGCCGCCGTGTGCGGCAAGATCATGTCCGCCATCGGCGGCTGATCGCCAAGGGCGGCGCTTGCGCCCCCCCTCTCCCTTTTTCATGCATGGATGCCGCGCATGGTGCGGCCTGTGGATACGTCCAACTGGCCGCGCCGCCGCAGGAGTGCGCAAGCACGCGGGAGTCTACCGGCGTGCCGCCGCTCTCTGGCATCTCGGGGCTCGTGGTACGCGGGCACGCGGGGGGCTGCCGCAGGGGACGAATAAGGGGCGGGCGAAACGCGCCCGAGCCTGCGAGGCTAGAGCATCTTAACGTTGAAAAAGATGAGATGCTCTTATGCATTTCCTTGAAACAATGCTTCATTATTTCAAATCACCGCATTGTTTCAATGCTGAAACGCGCTAGGGGGCCGCGCCGGTATCGGGCTCGTTGGAAGGGGGAGCGGCCGCGTCGCGCCGGTACAGTTCCAGCAGGCCGGGCGGCGGGTCTATGATGATGCGCCGCGCGTCGAGATCCGCCTCACGCACGGTTTCCTCGGCGGCGGGGAAAAGAATCTCGGCGCCGTCCGGCGCGTCGATGATCCAGATTTCCTGTTCCACGGTGGGTGTGAGGATGTCGCGGATGACGCCCACGGCCTCGCCATGCTCCAGAAACACCTGGCAGCCGATGAGCTGGTAGAGAAAAATCTCGTCCGGATCCGGCTCCGGGATATCCTGGGGCGTGACGTACACGACAAGGCCGCGCAACGTCTCCGCGCCAGTGCGGTCCGCAACATGGGCAAAGGTGACCAGGGGACGGCCCTTGTGCATGCGCACGGCGCGCACGCTGGCCGGGCTTGGCCGCGCACCTGGGCGGGCCAGGAACACGGCGCTTCCGGCCTCCAAAAAAAGAGGGGAATCCGCGTGGTAATCCACGCAGACTTCCCCTTTCAAACCGTGCGGTTTCGCCACCTTGCCGATGGCGATATAATCTTTATCCGCCATGGGCGGGCGCTATTCGAGTATTTCGAGGACCGAACGCTTGCGAATCTTGGTCGACGCGGCGCCCAGGATGGTGCGCATGGCGCGCGCCGTACGGCCCTGTTTGCCGATGACCTTGCCCAGATCCTCCTTGGCCACCCGCAATTCGAGCACCGAGGTCTGTTCGCCTTCCACTTCGGTCACAACGACATCGTCCGGCTTGTCCACCAGCGACTTGGCAATGTACTCGACTAACTCTTTCAGCATGACAACCTCCACGTGTTCTCGAAGAGTGACAGAATGGACGTGACAAGGAGCAGTCGGATGCAGGCGCGTCCCAGCCGCTGGCCCGTGAAGGCAACCGGCCGCCGCGCCTGGCGAAACTGTCAAGTGGCTCCGAACCCCGGGGCGCGGACGGGTGCCTAGGCGCCCGTGCCGGCCTGCTTGATGAGGGCGCGAACTGTGTCGGACGGCTGCGCGCCGCGATCCATCCACGCCTTCACCTTGTCGGCGTCGATACGGATTTCAGCGGGCTCGGCCATGGGGTTGTACACGCCCACGTAATCAAGCACGCGGCCATCGCGGCGCTTGGCGCTGTCAACGGCAACGATGCGGTAATACGGACGCTTTTTGGACCCCATGCGGGTCAACCTGAGTTTCATCGCCATAATGCTATTTCTCCCTTAAGGTATAGTATACGTTCCACGGCCAGAAGCAAGCACTTTCGGGCAAAGCCCGAAACGGCTAGCGTTTACGCTTCTTCCGCTTGTCCTTTTTCTTTTTCTGCAACGCCTTGGAGCCGGTGCGGCGGGGCTGCTCCATGCCATCCATGCCATCCATGCCGGGCATGCCGCCCATGCCTTCCATACCGGGCAATCCACCCAGTCCGGGCATGCCGCCCATGCCGCCGAGACCGGGCATGCCCATGCCGGGCATGCCGCGCTTGGTGCCGGGCATGGTGTAGCCGGCAGGCATGCCGGGGATCTTGGGCGCCTTGCCCGCCTTTCCCTTTTTGCCGCCGCCCATCATCTGCTGCATCATCATCCGCATGGATTCGAAATTCTGCAACAACTGGTTGACTTCCTGCACCGTGACGCCGCTGCCCTTGGCAATGCGCTCACGTCGGCTCTGGTCGATGCACTTGGCGTCGTTGCGCTCTTTCCTGGTCATGGAGTTGATGATCGCCTCAACGCGGTCCATCTCCTTTTCCGGCACCTGCATCTCGCCCAGCTTCTTGCGCAGGCCGCCCAGGCCGGGAATGAGCTTCATCAGCCCTTCCAGCGAGCCAAGCTTCTTGAGCCGCCGCATCTGCGTGCGGAAATCCTCCAGGGTGAACTCGGCCTTCTTGAGCTTGCCCGCCAGCTCCTCGGCCTCGCCCTCGCCCATGGTGGTCTGCGCCTTCTCGATGAGCGTCAGCACGTCGCCCATGCCCAAAATGCGCCCGGCCACCCGGTCGGGGTGGAAGACTTCCAGCTCCGAAAGTTTTTCGCCCATGCCCACCAGCTTGATGGGCTTGCCGGTCACGGACTTGATGGACAGGGCCGCGCCGCCGCGCGCATCGCCGTCCATCTTGGTCAGCACCACGCCGGAGATGTCCAGGGCGTTGTTGAAGCTCTCGGCAACGGTCACCGCGTCCTGGCCGGTCATGGCGTCGGCCACGAACAGGATTTCCTGCGGCTTCACGGCGTCGCGGATATTGACGAGCTCCTGCATGAGGGTCTCGTCGATGTGCAGGCGGCCCGCCGTGTCCAGCAGCACCACGTTGCATCCTTCCTCGCGCGCCCGCGCCACGGCCTGCCGCGCGATGTCCACGGGGTTCATGTCCGTGGTGGACGCAAAGGCCGGGATGTCGATCTGCCGCGACAGGGAATGCAGCTGCTCGATGGCCGCGGGACGGTACACGTCCGCCGGAACCATGAACGGCTTGAGCTTGCGCTTGCGCAGTTGCAGGGCAAGCTTGGCCGTGGTGGTGGTCTTGCCCGAACCCTGCAGGCCGACCATCATGATGACCGCGGGTGCGCCGCGCAACTCCAGGTCCACGCTGGCGCCGCCCAGCAGGTCCACCAGCTCGTCGTGCACGATCTTGACGACCTGCTGGCCAGGGGTCAGGCTCTTGACGACGTCCTGGCCCAGGCATTTTTCGCGCACGCGGTCGGTAAACGACTTGACCACCTTGAAATTGACATCCGCCTCAAGGAGCGCAAGGCGCACCTCACGCAATCCGGCCTGGATGTTTTCCTCATCCAGCCGACCGTGGCCCTTGAACTTTTTGAAAACGTCGTTCAGGCGATCTGAAAGGCTATCGAACATGCGTGCTCCGCTGCCAAAACTTTAAGAGCCGGAGCGTTACGAAACAACCCGGCGGAAGTCAAGCCCCCCGGTCCCCGACTTCCGACTTTTTCGTGCGCCCCATGCGCATGCGCGCGCGGCGCCACAGTCCGAACGGGAAGAAGGAACCACGAGTCCTTCACATGGTGCGCACGATGGCGGGGGGCGTTATCCTGAGGCAAGGATGGCGGCGAGCAGCCGCATCTCCGGGGACACATCGACCGGCAAGCCGCCCAAAGGCCCGGCGGCCGCATCCCGCAAGGCCTGCGTGCCCTCGATGAGCGCCTCGACCATGGGCGCCGTGGGCACGCGCTCACCGCTGCGCAGCAGGTCGAGAATATTTTCCATCATATGCGCCAACCGCTCCACCTCCGGGAAATCCATGAGATTGGCCGTTGACTTGAGCGAATGCGCGGCGCGGAAAATCTCATTGACCAGTTCGTGGTTGTCCGCGTTGGCCGCCAGGCTGATCCGGCCAAGCGCATCCTCCATCACGTCCAGGCGCTCGGCGGCCTCATCCATGAAGGTTTCAAGAACCTCCCGATCCAACTTGTAATCCATATGAAAACCTTATGCTCTCTTTTCAATAAGCTGCACGGCGCGCTGCGCCATGCTGTTCAAATCCGGCTTGGCGACCTGATCGTCCGCCTTGACCGATTCGCCCTTGTGCCGCAGTTCCTTGGTGATGATGGACGAGTACAGGATGACCGGAATGTCATACAACATATCGTCTTCCTTGACCATCTTCGTCAGCGAAAAACCATCCATGAGCGGCATCTCGATGTCCGAGATGAGGATGTTGATGTAGTCGGTGATCGCCCTGCCTTCGGCGGTCGCCTCGGCCTTGTACTTTTGCAGCAACTTGAGCGCCTCGTCCCCATTGTTCGCCATGGTCAGGGAAAAACCGGCGCTTTCGAGATTTTTCTTGAGCATGAGCCTGATGGTGGCCGAATCATCCGCCACCAACGCCTTGTAGGCCTTGTCCGTGCTCACGTCGGTCTTCCACGACGATTCCGCCACCTCCGGATCCAGGTCCGAGATGATGTGCTCAAGATCCAGCAATTGGATGAACCGGTCGTTCTTGTTGACGATGCCGATGATCGCCGCGGCGTCCATTCTTCCCATGAAACCGCTGGGCGGTAAGACCTCGGCCCACCCCACGCGATGGATCTCGGTGACGCCCGAGACCAGGAATCCGGACACCTGCTGGCTGAACTCGGTGACCACCACCACCTCGTTGGGACTTTTCACCTTGTCGAGCCCCAACCATACGCCAAGGTCGAGCACGGGCAAAATGATGTCCCGCAACGGAATGGTGCCCAAGAAACAGGGGTGCGGCGCGGATTCCCGATGCTCCAGTTCCGGACTTTCGATGACCTGCATGACCTTGGCCACATTGACCCCGAAGTAGCACGGCTCGATTCCCTGGCCGTCCTGGGCATGCTCGTTTACAAAAAACTCAAGTATTTCCAGCTCATTAGTGCCAGACTCAAGCAGGATTTCATTCTTGGCCATGGGTTACCTCACATTGGTTTGCCTGCATCAGGCACGAAGCCTTCACGCCCCGCCTCGCCAAGTCTACGCGTTCTGCGCCAGAACCCCTTGCGCCACCAACAGTGCCGTTACCTCTTCCAACTCCGCCGCCAACAGCCCGTGCGCGCGCCGGGCCACGACCTCGTCCTCGTTGCGCAAGGCCAGTTCCATAGCCTTGGCCAACGCGCTCAACCGCATGACGCCAATCGTGGAGGCGGACCCTTTCAAGGAATGCGCCAGGCGCGCGGCCTCCATCGTATCACCCTTTTCCAGGGCACGTTGCAAGACCTCAAAATCCCCCGGTGTGTCACGCAAAAAAATATTTTCCAGGCGGCGGAACAATGCCTGATTCCCCCCCAACAACGCAAGGCCCGCATCACGGTCCTGACGCGGAAAATCGGCAACGCTCTTGTCTGGGTCTGCGGCCGCTGTGCCATCCGGCCGCGCCACGGCCCGCCCCTCGCCGTCCAGCGGTGCCGCCGTTCCCCGCGCCACCTTGCCAAGCATGGCCAAAAGCCTCATGAAATCTATTGGCTTGGCGACATAGTCCGTCATGCCCGCCGTCAAGAAACGTTCCCTGTCACCCTTCAGGGCGTGGGCGGTCATGGCAATGATCGGCACATCCGCCGGGACGGCCAGATGCGTCGCGGCACGGATGGCCCGCGTCGTGCTCATGCCGTCCATCTCCGGCATCTGGATGTCCATGAGCACCACATCCACCCGCTCTTTTCCCAGTACGTCCAACGCCTGCCTGCCGTTCACCGCTTCCAGAACGGCGTGCCCCTCGCTTTCCAGAAACCGGCAGGCGAGTTCCCGATTGAGGGCGTTGTCCTCCACCACCAGGACACGGAGAGGACGCATGGCGCCCACGCCCGTTTCCATCCCCGGTTCATCGCCAGCCGCGTCCCGCGTGTCGGCGCTGCCCGTGTCCATGGGAAGCGTGAAGGTGAAGACGCTCCCCTCGCCGGGGTCGCTCCGCACCGAGATGCGCCCCCCCATCAATTCGACCAGCCGCTTGCTGATGGCCAGCCCGAGCCCAGTGCCGCCGTATTCACGCGCCACGCTCTCGTCGGCCTGGCTGAAATTCTCGAACACGGTTTCCAATTTGTCCGGCATGATGCCCATGCCCGTGTCCTGCACGCTGAACCGCAACACCATGTCCGCGACCGGCGCCTTCCCAACGTCTCCATGCCCCTCGAACGGTTCGGAAGCGGCCGAGATGCGGATGCCGCCGCTCTGGGTGAACTTGATGGCGTTGCTGGCCAGATTGCCCAGAATCTGGCGCAGCCGTCCCGGATCGCCCTTGACGAATCGGGGCACGCCATGGGCGATGGACACATCCAACGTGAGACCGCGCTGCTCCGCCTGAAAGGCGTAGAGGGCGCCCCCTTCCTCCAGCAGTTCGTGCAGGTTGAAATCGATCCGTTCCAGGTCGAGCTTGCCCGCCTCGATCTTTGAAAAGTCGAGGATGTCGTTGATGACGGACAGGAGCGTGCCGCCGGCGCTGCGCACCGACTGGAGCATGCGCCGCATATGCACGGGATCGCTGCCGCGCAACGCCTGTTCCGTCATGCCCAGGATGACGTTGAGGGGCGTGCGGATTTCGTGGCTCATGGTGGCCAGGAAAATGGACTTGGCGCGTGTGGCGGCTTCCGCCTCGCGCCGCGCCGTCTCCATGGACCGTTCGGCCTGCTTGCGCGCCGTGGAGTCCCGCACAATGGCCTGCACGTAGGATTCCCCGCCCAGCGCCACCTTGTTGAGGCTTACCTCCACATCGCACAGCACGCCGTCCCTGCGGTGGCAGTTCCACTCGAAATGCTGCGCCTTGCCGTTCATGGCCGCGTCTATGCGCGCCTGAAACCCACCCGCGCCGTCGTCCAGGCCCGAACCGGGGCACAGTTCCGCCGGGTTCAGGCCCATGATCTGTTCGCGCCGCTTCCCGAAAAGAACGGTTGCCGCCGGGTTGCAGTCCGCCACCATGTCGCCGCGCATGATCATGATGGCGTCGCTCGCGGCCTCGTAAAGCGTGCGGAACTTTTTTTCGCTCCGCGCCAGATCACGTTCCGCCCGCTTGCGTTCGGTCACGTCGGTGACAACGCCCACGATGCCCACCGGTTGGCCGGACAGATTGGTATACGCCGCCTTGTTGAAAATGACGTCCCGCAATTCGCCGGAACCCGAGAGCACCTTGGCCTCGTAGATCTGCCGCGCCTCGCCGTCCCGCATCCTGCGGTCCATGTCCGAATACTGCCGCGCCAGCTCTTCCGGCGCCACATCCATCGCGCCCATGCCGATGATATCCTCGCGCCGCCGCCCCAGCATTTCCTCGAACGCCGCGTTGCATTCCTTGTAGACCCCATCGAATCCCTTGAAGAAAATGGGGTTCGGCGTGGCGTTCATCAATGTCTGGATGAATCGCAGCTGTTCCTGCAAGGCCTGCTTGGCCTTGACGTATTCCGTCATGTCGTGGCCATAGCCCACAAGATGCCGCACCTCGCCATCCTCTCCCACGACCGGGCAGTACATCACGTCATACACGCTGTCGCCCCGGTCCTCCTCAAAACGCACGACGCCTCGCGTGCGGCACGCCTCCTCCATGGCGGACTGGCGCAGCGCATGCGCCTCGCCCTCGAAAAACGACAGGAAGACGCGGCCCACCACCTCCTGGGGGGTCGTGTTCATGCGCTCGGCCCATGACCTGTTCACCGCCGCCAAGCGTCCCGCCGTGTCCACCAGCACCACATCCCCCCTGATGGCGTCGATCATGGCCCGCGCGGTCTCGCGGCTCGCGCGGATTTGCTGCTCGGCCAGCACACGGTCGGTCATGTCGCGCACGATCACCAGCACCACGGTCCGGCCCGACCACGTGCCCAATTGCATGGACATATCCACCGGCACATCCCGGCCGTCGCCGCCCGCGACATGCCAATCCATCCTGCTTTTCCTTCCCATCCGCAATCCGGCCACCTGTTCGCGGAAAAGCGCATGGGCCGCATCCCGCCGTGACGCGGGCGCCAAGTCCTCAAAGGCCAGGCCTACGAGCTCGCGGCCCGCTTCGCCGCACAGCGCCTCGGCCCGTTCGTTGGCATGCACGATGCCGCCCGTGTCCGCATCGGCCAGCACCACGGCGTCCGGCGCGTCCTCGAACAGGGAGGTAAACCCGGTGACCCCGCCCCCGCGCCTGCGCACGAGCGCACGCACGCGCGCGGCCAATACCGCGGGACGCGCAGGGAACAGCCAGATGTCATCCGCACCCGCGCTCTCGGCCTGGCCTATCGCCCGTGCAAGGGCCGGGTCGTCCTGGTCGGCGGCGACCGCCACGGCCACCGGCACGCCGCCACGCCTGTAGACATCCCGGACGGCCAGCACGGCGTCCGGGATGTCCACAGGCGTGGCGGCGACGACAAGCGCCGCTGTGGGCTCGCCGGGCAGTGCGCGCAACGCCGCCGCGTCGCGGGCCGCCAGGACGTCATGCCCCAACGCGCCCAACGCCTCCCGCACCAGTCGCATCAGCGGCTGGTCCGCCCCCACCACGGCAAGACTTATGTGTTCATCCATATCCCCTCTCTGCACCCGCGCATTGGCGACCCACGCACGGTACCTTTCCTTCTACTAAACACGGCGCATCAAAACAACAGGCAAAGAGATTATTTAACCCCACTGGCACATCCCCCCCATAGCCGCGCAAACGCCCGTTTCCCGGGCATTAAATTCGGTTCGCCCCCCCCGGCCGCCCTAAACTTCGCACCCCTTTTTGCCGATGAGCTAGATGCGCACGCAAATTCACGGGTCACCAGGGAGGTGAAGCCATAACGTCCGACCCTCGCGTGTCTTTGGCAAGGATGCCAATCAAACTTCATGGAGGAAATCATGTCTCTGGTTATCAACCACAACCTTATGGCCACGACCGCTGCCCGCAACCTGGGCACCGCCTACAACAACCTCAGCACGTCCGTCAGCCGCCTGTCTTCGGGTCTGCGCATTACCAATGCGTCCGACGACGCAGCGGGCCTTGCGGTCCGCGAACTCATGCGCGCGGACATCTCGGCCCTGAACCAGGGCGTGCGCAACGCCAACGACGCCATTTCGCTGATCCAGACCGCCGACGGCGCGCTCTCGGTCATCGACGAAAAGCTCATCCGCATGAAGGAACTGGCGGAACAGGCGGCCACCGGTACCTACAACTCCGACCAGCGTATCATCATCGACTCCGAATACCAGGCCATGGCGTCGGAAATCACCCGTATCGCCAGCGCCACCGACTTCAACGGTATCCATCTGCTCGACGGTACGTTGTCCTCGGCAACCCACAGCGGCGCCACCGCCCTGTCCACCGGCAAGATGAAGATCCACTTCGGCACCAAGAACGACAGCGCCGAAGACTACTACTACATCCAGATCGGCACCGCGACCGCGTCCGCTCTCGGTGTCGGCAACTCCGCGGTCACCTCGGCGTCCGCGCACAACATCTCGACTCAGGCCAACGCCCAGAAGGCTCTGGAAGGTATCGAGGCGGCCATTGTGTCCAAGGACAACATCCGCGCCAACCTGGGCGCGCTGCAGAACCGCCTTGAAAATACCATCACCAACCTGCAAATCCAGTCTGAAAACCTGCAGGCGTCCGAGTCCCGCATTTCCGACGTCGACGTCTCTTCGGAAATGACCGAGTTCGTGCGCCAGCAGATCCTGACGCAGTCCGCAGTGGCCATGCTGTCCCAGGCCAACTCCATGCCGCGTCTGGCCCTGCAGCTCCTCGGCGGCTAACACCGCGGGGGGCGGCAACGCCTGCCACAAAAAAGAACCGGGCCGCTACGGCGGCCCGGTTCTTTTTCACGTTTGGCGCGGCGGCCCGCGCAAAAGGAGCCGGTTAGAGCATCTTAACTTTGAAAAAGATTAGATGCGCTTATGCATTTTGTTGAGATAATGTTTCATTATTTCAAATCCTCGCATTGTTTCAATGCTAAAATGCGCTAGCGCTCCGCCCCGGTCCCGGACGTGTCCCGCGTCAGCAGCAGCCACAGCGCATGCACCGCCACGGCGGCGGCGATACCGAGCAGCCACCCCGCCGCGACATCGGAAGGATAGTGCTTGCCCAGGTAGACACGGGAATAGCCCACCACCAGGGGGAGCAGGAGCGCCCACCGCACGCGCCGCCATCCAAGGGCCAGGACGCAGGCCATGGCCACGGCCATGGCGTTGGCCGCATGGGCCGAGGGAAAGGAGGAACCGTGGTCCTTGGCGGGTGTAAAGGCCGGGGGCCGTTGCGCCCAGGCGTGGTTTTCGATGTAGCGGACGCCCGGCAGGGCGTTGTAGGGCCGGATGCGGCCCGTGAGTTCCTTGACGCCGTGGCACGAGAGGTCGGCCAGCGCCACGGACGCCCCCAAGACAAGCAGCACGCAAACCGTCCGCCGCGCGCCCATGCGCCTGGCGAACACCAGGACGGCGGCCAGGGCCACCGCCCACAACAGCAGCGGATGCGACACGGCGGGCATGATCCCGTCGAGCAGCCGGCCGTGCCACGCGAAATTGACGCGTTGGAACAGGGCGGCGTCCCAGGATGGCGTGGCAAAATACACGCGCTATCCGTGCAGCTTCTTGAGCAGCCAGGCCATGTTCCTGCCCAGGCATTCCATGGTGGCCAGCCCTTCCTCGTCCTTCTGCACATCGCCCGGTTGCAGGCCGTGCCCCAGGTTCCAATAGCGCGAGCCGGGCACGATCATCTGGCTGATGAAGAAAAACGCGTTGATGGAATCAAAGGCGCGGGTGGCGCCGCCCCGCCGTGCGGCCACGACAGCGGCGCCCACCTTGCGCTGGAGCATGTCGTCGTTGGCGCGGGAGACCATGCCCGCGCGTTCCACCAGCGCCTTGAGCGAGGCGGTAAGGTCGGAAAAATACACCGGGGAGCCCAGGATGATGGCGTCGGCCCGCGCCATCTTCTCGATGCACTCGTTGGCGAAATCCTTTTTGACGGCGCACCGGCCATTCTTGTTCTTGAAGCATTTGTAGCAGGCGACGCACCCCTGGATGGGCTTGCCCGACAGTTCGACGAGCTCCGTGGCGATGCCCTCGGCCTGGAGCTGCGAAAAAACCACTTCGATGAGCTGCGCGGTATTGCCTTGCTTGCGGGCACTGCCGTTGAATGCGACGACGTTCATGGAGCCTCCGGCGTGTTTTTGTTGCGATGGTTGTGCGTAAGGATTAGACAAAGCAAGGGCGGATGGCAAGACTTGCCCACGACGCGCCGGGAGCATGGGGGCGGTCCGCCAAACCGGGAGAGTGGGACATGGCCGTGACATGCAGGACGCTGGCCCAACTGGACGCGGCCGTTGCACAGGGCGAGGTGGTGCTCTTCCTTCGCGGCGTGGCGCTGGTGCACCAGACGCTCCGCAGGCGGGAGCGCGGCATCCACATGTGGCTCGCATCACTTTTCTTCATGGCTCTGACCATTGCCTCAACCTTCCTGACGTCCTTTGCCGCGCAATCCCAGCTGACGGAAATCATCACGCCCGACACCATTTTCAACGCGGGCGCACTGGTCCTGTTCTTCGGCATTGCGCTGGGTCTTTGCTGCGCCGTCATGGCTGCGCGCAACAAACTGCGGCGCTACAAGATCGTGCGCCGGGGCAGGGACTGGGCGCTCCTGCGGCAAGTGTAACACGGGCGCATTGCTTTTGCCGCGGTTTCTTTTTATGATGTATGTCAGGATACCCCTTCCACAAGCCATAGCCACAGACCTATTGCGCAAGGCCGTTACGTGAATAGCAAAATAAATAATAGAATCAAGTCATCCAAAGCCGCCTTGCGCAAGATGACGCGCGCCATCGCAAAAAGTGGCGCCGTACAGCTCATTGACGCGGTGCCCATGCCCATCATGCTGCTCGACGCCAATCGGCAGGTCGTCTATGCCAACACGCGCCTGTTGGAGACGGTCAACGAAACGGACCTCGACGCCGTGCTCGGCCGCAGACCCGGCGACCTGCTTTCCTGCGTGCATGCCTTGTCGTGCGAGGAGGGCTGCGGCCACACCGCCTACTGCACGCAATGCGGCGCGTTGGAGGCCATCATCCAGGCGCTGGAAGGCGCGCAAGCCACCCGGGACTGCCGCATGCTGCGCCACGTCGACGGCCAACTCCAGGCGCTGGACCTGAAGGTGAACGCCTCGCCCATGGTGGTGCTGGACGTCCCGCTCACCATGCTCTGCATCCAGGACGTCAGCGATGAAAAAAGGCGTGTGGTGCTGGAGCGTCTCTTTTTCCACGACCTCATCAACATGGCCGGAAGCCTGAAAGGCCTCGTGGAACTCTTGGTCGAGCGACAGGGCGGCGACAGCCCCACCAACAAGATACTGGTGCGGGGGTTCACGGCGCTGTTCGAGGAAATCAAGTCGCATCAGGCGCTTTCAGCCGCCGAATCCGGCCAGCTGCCCGCGCATCCCACCGATGTGGACACGCTGGAAACCGTGCGCAGCCTGACCGAGCGCTACCAGATGCATCTGGCGGCCCACATGAAAACCGTGGTGGCTGATCCGGACACGGCCCGCGTGGTCTGCCACACGGACACCAATCTGGTGCAACGGGTGCTCGGCAACATGCTCAAAAACGCCCTGGAAGCGGCGCTGGAAGGGGACACCATAACCATAGGCTGCGCCTACGAGCCGGAATCCGATTGGCCCGTGGTCTTTCATGTGCACAACCCCAACCCCATGCCGCCCGACGTGCAGTTGCAAGTCTTCAAGCGATCCTTTTCCACCAAGGGGCTGGGCCGTGGACTCGGCACGTACTCCATCAAGCTCTTCACGGAAAATTACCTGGGCGGCAAGGTGTCCTTTGCCTCGTCCGAGGCCATGGGCACGGTCTTTCGGGCCGCCCTGCCGCTCCGCCTGCCGGAGTGATCCACCCGGGGCGGCGGGCTTTCCCCGGCTCCGTTTTTGCTGTATCGCCCCATCATGACGCACGATACGCTGCTACGACGACGGTTCACGGTCACGGGCCAGGTCCAGGGCGTGGGTTTTCGCCCCTTTGTCTTCCGCATAGCCCTTGAGCACCGCCTGGACGGGTTTGTGCGCAACACGCCCGAGGGCGTGGTCATCGAGGTGCAGGGGCCGCCACGGCGCGTGGACGCGTTCGGCCACGACCTGGAACACGCCCTGCCGCCGCTGGCCCAGATCATATCCTGCGTGGCCACCGACCTGCCCCCGGAACAAAAAGGCACGGCGGGCAGCGGGTTCGCCATCCTGGAAAGCACCTCCGGCGCGGGACATCAGGTGCTCATCAGCCCGGACACCGCCACCTGCCCCGACTGCCTGGCCGAGGTCTTCGACCCCGCCGGCCGCCGCCACCTCTACCCATTCACCAACTGCACCAACTGCGGACCGCGCTACACCATCACCCGTTCCATTCCCTACGACCGTCACACCACGTCCATGGCGTGTTTTCCCATGTGCCCAGCCTGCGCGGCGGAATACGCCGACCCGCGCGACCGCCGCTTCCACGCCCAGCCCAACGCCTGCCCGGTCTGCGGCCCCAGGCTGTGGCTGGCGGCATCGCCGGGCGCCGACGCGGCCCCCGATGTCGCGGCAACCCGTCCGCCCGAACGCTGCGACCCCACCGCCGCGCTGGAACGGGCCGCCGCGCTGCTTGCGGGCGGCGCGGTCATGGCCATCAAGGGGCTGGGCGGCTTCCACCTGGCGTGCGACGCGACCCAGGACGTTGCCGTGGCCACCCTGCGCACGCGCAAGAACCGGCACGACAAGCCGCTGGCCGTCATGGTGCCCGACCTGGACACGGCCCGCACCCTGGCCGCGCTCTCCCCGGTCGAGGAGCGCTGGCTGTCGGGCATCGAACGGCCCATCGTGCTGTGCCGGGCGCGCGCCGCCAACGGCCTGTCGCCCGCCATCGCCCCGGACACCGATTTTCTGGGGATCATGCTGCCCTACACGCCGCTGCACCATGTCCTGCTGCATCTTCTGCGGGCCGCCGCACCGCAACGGCCCGCCGCGCTGGTCATGACCTCGGGCAACATGAGTTCCGAGCCCATCTGCCTGGGCAACCGCGAAGCCGTGCGGCGCCTGGCGCACATCGCGGACTGGTTCCTGTTCCACGACCGCGACATCCTCATCCGCACCGACGACTCGGTGGTGCGCGTGCCCCCTGGCGCCAATGCGCCGCAGTTCCTGCGCCGGGCGCGCGGCTTCACGCCCAAGCCGGTGTTCCTGGCCCCGCTGGAAGGCCCGGAACCGCCGCCCGTGCTGGGCGTGGGCCCGGAATTGAAGAACACGGTCTGCGTGACCAAGGGCGCGCAGGCCTTTGTCAGCCAGCACATCGGCGACATGGAGAACCTGGAGACCGAGGCCTATCACCGCAGCGTGACCGCACACCTCACCGCCATCCTGCGCACGGAACCGGCCCTGGTGGTGCGCGACCTGCATCCCGACTATCTGAGTTCGCGCCTGGCCGAGGAGCAGCGGGCCGTGCCCGTGCGCGCGCTGCAACACCATTTCGCGCACGTCCACGCGGTCCTGGCCGAGCACACCCATGCCGGACCCGCCCTTGGCCTGGCCCTGGACGGCACCGGCTATGGCGAGGACGGAACCCTGTGGGGCGGCGAATGCCTGTACGTGGATACGCAATCCCTGGAGCAGCGCCGCCTGGCCCGGTTTTCCCAGGCCATGCTGCCGGGCGGCGAGGCCGCCATCCGCGAACCATGGCGCATTGCCCAGGCCTACCTGTGGGAGCTGGGCATCAGGGAACCCAATGGCCGGGCGTGGCCATGGCTCGACCAGTTCGGCGCGGCCAGCCGTTTTTTACCGCAGGTGCTGGAAAAGAGGATCAATTGCCCGGTCACGTCCAGTTGCGGCCGCCTGTTCGACGCGGTGTCCGCGCTGCTGGGGCTGAAGACGGCCATCACCTACGAGGGGCAGGCCGCCATTGTGCTGGAAAAGGCGCAGGACATGTGCGCCGAAGGGCTCTATGCCTGCCCGCTGCGCCTGGACGGGGCGCTGGCGGTGTGCGACACGCGCACCCTCTTTGCCCAGGCGCACGCGGATTGGGAACGGGGCGAGGCCGTGGGCGTCATCAGCCGCCGCTTCCACCTGGGACTGGTGCAGGGGCTCGCGGCCATGGCCGCGCATTTCGCCGACCGCCTGGGCACCGGCGTGGTGGGGCTTTCGGGCGGCGCCATGCAAAACCTGACCCTGGCCGTGGAGTTGCCCAACGCGTTGCGGGCACGCGGGCTCACCCCGCTGTCCCATTCCCAGACCCCGCCCAACGACGGCTGCATCTCCCTGGGCCAGGCGGTGTGGGGGCGGCAAATGCTCGCCCTGGGGCGCATCTGAACGGGCATTGCGCGATCCGTCTTTTATTTATATAAAGAACCATGGGTTGCGCCAAAAACAACACCAACGTCCTGCCTCCGAAAAAACGGTCGGGCATGTTCAACCTGCTGCGGGGCATGTTCATCGGCCTGCTCATCGGCGGCATGTTCCTGCTGGTGCAGCACATGCTGTCCGCCCCCAAACACCCGGCCTC
Source organism: Desulfovibrionaceae bacterium (assembly GCA_050251715.1). Lineage (GTDB taxonomy): Bacteria > Desulfobacterota > Desulfovibrionia > Desulfovibrionales > Desulfovibrionaceae > JBFWMG01. Next base: position 103,693 of record JBFWMG010000011.1, read on the forward strand.
GCCCACGCCGCCCACGACCTACGACGCCTCCGACGCGCCGCGCCACGACATCGATTTCGCGCCCGGCCACCCGGATGCGCGCCAGGACGCCGCAGCCAACGCCACGCCCGCACCCGGCCAAAACCAGACCACCGCGCCCTGACGCGCCCCCCTCATACGGCTCATCCGACACGGCCCGCCCCTGACACGGCCCGATCATGCCACGTTCCGGCGCGGCCACATTCCCGCACCGCCGACATCAATCTGCACCGCCCTGAAAGAGTGGCGTATTTTCCCAACACAAAGCGGCCCCAAGGGGCCGCCCAGATTGTTGACAAAGTCCAATTTGGCAGGCTGCTGACAAACCGCCATCTCTCCCTCCTGTTTCTTTCTCGAAGCCTTGCCGCTCACGGCCCCTCTCCACAGCCATCGAGTCCGCCCGCCTGGAGAACGCGCTTGTCCCAACTGTATCCATGTCTCCCGCCAACCACCCGCCTGGGGAACTCGCTCATCCCAACCGTATCCACCTCCCCAGCCAGCAGTTTTTGGGGAAAGAGAGAGAAGAGAGGATGGGGGTCCGGGGGAAGGAGAGAGGAGAGGGAAAACCCCTTTTTATGCTTGGTAAAAGGGGTTTTCCCTCTCCTCTCTCCGTCCCCCGGGTCTTTGTCAGCCAGCAATCCGCGTCCCAGCGGGGCTA
>JBFWMG010000012.1:0-99288 GCA_050251715.1 Desulfovibrionaceae bacterium
CCCCCCCCCCCCCCCCCCCCCCCCCCCCCCCCCCCCCCCCCCCCCCCCCCCCCCCCCCCCCCCCACCCCCCCCCCCCCCCCCCCCCCCCCCCCCCCCCCCCCCCCCCCCCCCACGCGTGTTCACCAGGCGGGCTGCTGGCTGGGGAGATGGATACGGCTGGAATGGGCGAGTTCCCCAAACGGGTGGCTGACAGGGGAATGGATACGGTTGGGAAAGCACGCCCCCCAGGAGGGCGGACTCGTAGTCTGACGTGTCAGGACGAAGACATGGAGGGCCGTTCACCCGACGCTGTGAGGCGCAAGACTTCGAGAAGAAAACAGCAGGGGGAGATGGCGGTTTGCCGTCAGACTGAACGGCGCGGACAGATGTCCGTGCCGTTCAGATTGCGTTGTACACGCGAGAGCGGCATGCGCCGGTGCGGGGCGCGCCCGAAGGAAGGATGAACTAGGCCGCCATGGCCCAGGCCGTGGCGCCCAGCATGAGCGCCACCAGCGCGGCGTTCACCGCCACCCGGACGCGGGGCGCGCGCAACAGCCCCAGCAGCGTGGCTCCCGCCGCGCACCACAGGCTGTGGAACACCAGCAGCCCAACCAGAAACGCGCCCACGAACACCATGGCCTGGGTGGCGTAGGGCTCGGTGGGCGACATGAACTGGGCGAACCCCACCACGGCCATGGCCCAGCTTTTGGGGCTGAGCGGGTGCACCAGCAGCCCCTCCCAAAAGGTGAACCCCCGCCGCGCACCGCCCACCCCGGCCTCGGGCGCCACGGGCCGCAGCCGCACCAGCTTCACGGCCAGATACAGGATGTACGCGGAGCCCGCCACGCGCAGCACCACGCCCGCCAGGGGCGAGGCCACGATCCACGCGCCCACGCCCAGCGCCACCCCGCCGTCCAGAATGACACACCCCACCGCCGTGCCCAGCAAAAACGGCACCGCACTGCGAAAACCCGTGCTCTGGCCAATGCTCATCATGGCCAGATTGCCCGGTCCGGGCGTGGCGGTCATGGCCACCACAAACGCCAAAAACGGCACCATATTCTCGATCATGAAGCACACCCTTTCCGTTACCTGTTGCCGCCCCGCCATGCCCGGCGCCGCCAGGCGCCTCGCCAAGCGCTGCCATGCGCCGTCCCCGGGGCGATTCGCTCCATGCTATAGGGTTGACATTGTATTGCGTCAATGTAATTATTGTATGCATGACAATGTGGATTCCAGCACTACAAGAAGACGCGCAACCGCTGTACAAGGCGCTGGCCGAGGCCATGGAACGGGATGTGTTCGCCGGGCGGCTGCGGCCCGGCGACCGGCTGCCCACGCACCGGGATCTGGCCGACGCCCTGGGCGTGAGCGTGAGCACGGTGACCAAGGGATATGCCGAGGCGGCGCGGCGCGGGCTGGCCGCGGGCACCGTGGGCCGGGGCATGTTCGTGGCCTCGGACGCGACCGCCGCGCCTTCGCTGGTCGCGCCCGAACCCCATGCGCCGGGCATGGTGGAGCTGGGGCTCATCGAGCCATTGACCGGACTGGACCCGGATGTGGGACTTGCCCTGCGGCGGCTGGCGCGCAGCCGCGACCTGAACCTGTATTTGCGCTACACCGACCCGCGCGGCCTGCCCGAACACCGCGAGGCGGGCGTGGCCTGGGCCGGGCGCTACCACATGCCCGCCCGGCCCGAGGACGTGGTGGTCTGCGCCGGATCGCAGCACGCGCTGACCTGCGCCTTTGCCGCGCAGTTCCGCCCCGGCGACCGCATCGCCACCGATTGCCTGACCTATCCGGGGGTGAAGAAGCTCGCCGCGCTGTTCGGCCTGCGGCTGGTGCCCGTGCCCATGGACGCGGCGGGCATGACCCCCGAGGGGCTGGACGCGGCCTGCCGCCGCGAGGCGGTGAAGGGGGTGTACCTCATTCCCGGCCTGCACAATCCCACCACCCTTTCCATGCCCCTTGCCCGGCGCCAGGCCATTGCGGCCATGGCCGAGCGCCACGACCTGGCCGTGGTGGAGGACGCCGCCTATGACCTGACCGCATTCGACCCGCCCGCCCCGCTGTCCGGCGCGGCGGCGCCCGCAGAGGTCATCCCGCCGGTCGCCGCGCTCATCCCGGACCGCTGCGTGTATGTGGCCGGGGTGTCCAAGGCCATGGCCGCCGGGCTGCGCGTGGCCTTCGCCATTGCGCCGGGCCGCTGCCGCGCCCGCATGGCAGAGGCCGTGCTGCATACCATGTGGATGACCCCGCCGCTCAACGCCGCGCTGGTGGCGCAGTGGATAGCCGACGGCACGGCGGACCGCACCCTGCGCGCCAAGCACGCCGAGGCCGCGCACCGCAACATGGTGGCCCGTGCGGCCCTGGGCGGCCTGTCCTTCGCCTCCCTGCCCGCAGGCTATTTCATCTGGCTGCACCTGCCCGCTCCGTGGACCGGGGCTTCGTTCGAGGCGAGCGCCCGTGGCCACGGCATCAACCTGTTCGGCGCGGAGCGGTTTGTGGTGGGAGACACGCCCGCACCCGCCGCGGCCCGCGTATCCCTGACCGGCACGCCGGACCGCGCCGCACTGGGCCGCGCCTTGGGCGTGCTGGTGGACATCCTGGCCGGACGCACGCCGCCTCCCCTGGTGCTGTAGCTATTACGTGCATTAATGCATTCCATTGAGTTTACAACTCTTTTGCCTGCGATTATTTTTTTCGAAAGAATGAAAAATCCTTGCAGGCTTCTGCGGAATGCGGCAAGGAGCACATTCAAAGGCAGCGTATGTGGGATGCGGCACGCCTGCGGGTCTCGAACAGCCTACCCTCTTCGGCCTCCTCCGGCACTTTCCCCCGATAGGGCAGCCACACCGGTGCATGGTGCGGGAACAACGCCTGCCGTCTTGGCGCACCTTACCGCACGGGTGCGATACCCCGGCAATGCCCCTGTGGGGACACCCTGACATCCCCGCGAAAACCACAACGATTCCGCCCTGCCAGAGGGCAGCCGCATATGATCGTCTACATCGCACAACTGAAAGAGGGCATGACCCTGGCCTCCAAGGCCACCGCACCCAACGGCCGCCTGCTTCTGCCCGCCGGCACCGTGCTCACGGAACAGCATTTGCGCGTCTTCAACATCTGGGGCGTCAGCGAGGCGGACATCGTGGATCCCGAGGGCGCACCGGATACCCAGCCCTCCCTTGAGGCCGATGCCGCAAGCGCCCAGGCCCAGGACCATGCCGCCGCGCTCTTTGCGGCTGCGGATACGGCGACCCCGCCCATGGCCGCGCTCAAGGCCGTCTGCATCCAGGAATATACCGGCCAACTGGTCCAGTCCGGCACCCTGCCCGCGCCACCGCAGCGCCCCATGCGGCCCCAGCCCCCGTCCGAACCGGCGCCCCCCCGCGCCCTGGCCGATTTCATCGCCGCCGACACGGGCCTCACGTCGCTTCCGGACATCTATGACAAGATCACCCGCGCCCTGGATGATCCCCTCTGCTCCGCCAACCGGCTTGCGGACGTGATTTCCAAGGATCCGGGCATCAGCGCCCGGCTGCTGCGCCTGGTGAACAGCCCGCTGTACGGGGCCGCCCAGCGCATCGAATCCCTGGACCGGGCGGTCTGCCTGGTGGGCGCCCAGGAGTTGAGCCAACTGGCCCTCGGCGTCACGGTCATGGCCACCTTCCAGGGCGTGGGCAGCGCGGCCTTTCCCATGGCGGCGTTCTGGCGGCATTCCCTGGCCTGCGCCGTGTTCAGCCGCATTTTGGCCGCGCAGGTGGCCGGGGCGTCCAGGGACAGGTGCTTCGTGGCCGGCATGCTGCACGACCTGGGCAGGCTCGTGATGTTCAAGATCGCGCCCGAGGCCATGGGCCGTGCCATCCAGCTGGCCCAGGCAAACGGCGTCCCCATGCACCGGGCAGAGCGTGAGGTGTTCGGTTTTTCCCATTGCCAGGTGGCGACCGCGCTCATGGAGACATGGAATCTCCCCCCGGCCCTCACGGGCGTGGTGGCGGGTCATCACGGCCCTGCCGACGGCGAGCACCGGGTCGAGGCGGCCATCTGCGCCATGGGCGACGTGCTGGCCATTGCCCTGCAACACGGCAGCAACGGCTCCGGCCTGGTCCACGCCCCCTTTGACGGGGCGTGGGAGGCGCTCGGCCTGCCCGAAAGCGCCCTGGCCACCACCGTGCTCAAGGCCCACCGCCAGATCGACGACATCCTGGCCATCTTTTTGAGGTGAACATGGACCAGCAACACCGGCTCTCCATACTGGAACAACAGGTCAAGCGGCTGCAGGCGGAAAAGGCCGCCGCGCTGGAGGCGCTCTCCATTGCCTGCGCCCTGGGCTCGGTGCCCAACACGCCCGGCAGGGAGCCGGATGCCACCCGCCTGCCGCAAAGCATCTGCGACAAGGTGGGGCAGATGGTCCCTCTGCGCGCCGCAGGCATGTATCTGGTGGACGACGCCACCCAGGACTTCTCCCTTGCCTTTGCCACGCCGCCGGACCAGGCCGCACACCTGGAACGCGAGGCGCGGGGTCTCATGGCGGACCAGTCCTTCGCCTACGCCCTGCAGACCCAGGAACCCACGTTCTTTCTGGATGCCCAGCGCCAAGAGCACATCCTGCTGCATGTGCTGGCCACGCCCTCGCGCATCAGGGGCATGTTCGTGGGGATTCTGGCGGGGGACAAGGAAACCCTTCTCGACGCCCAGCTCAAGCTGCTTTCCGTGGTCATGCTCGCCGCTGCGCACGCCCTGGAAAACGCCGAAGTGCACGCCTACATGCGTGACAACAACCTTGCGTTGGAACGCCAAGTGGCCCGGCGCACGCAGGAACTGACCAGTGCCAACGAGCTGCTGCTGGCCACCCTGACCGGCATGCAGGCAGGGGTCTTGCTCATCGATGCCGAAACCAACGCCATCGTGAACATCAACCCGGCGGGACTGCGCATGCTAGGCGCGAGCAAGGAAGAGGTGGTGGGCAAGCGGTGCTTCAACTTCGTCTGCCCCAATGCCGAAGGCAACTGCCCCATCCTGAACAAGGGTCTGGATGTGGACAACTCCGAACGCATCCTTCTGGACGCGGCGGGCAGAGAGGTTCCGATCCAGAAAACCGTGAGCCGCGTGACCATCAACGGCAGGCCGCACCTGGTGGAAAGCTTCATCGACATCACGCAGCAAAAAAAGCTCGCGGCGCTCAAGGAAGACATCGACAGGATGATGCGCCACGATCTCAAGACACCGCTCAACGGCCTCATCGGCCTGCCCGACGTGCTGCTCATGGACCCGTCGCTCTCGGACACGCAACGGGAGTTCCTGGGCTACATCAAGGCGTCGGGCCGCAAGCTGCTGCGCATGATCAACATGTCCCTGGACCTGTACAAGATGGAAACCGGCGTCTACGACTATGCCCCGGAACCCAACGACGTGGCCGCCATCCTGCGCAACGTGCGCCACGACCTGGCCGACCGGCTGACAGGCAAGGGACTGGGGGTCATGACCTACCTGAACGGCTCCCTGCTCGACGACGATGCCACCGTGTCCATCCTGTGCGAGGAACTGCTGCTCTATTCCCTGTTGTCCAACCTGGTGCTCAACGCCCTGGAAGCCTCGCCCGCCGGGGAGACCATACGGGTCACCATGCGCCGGGACAGCGACACCTTCACCATGGCCATCCACAATCTGGGGGCCATTCCCGAAGCCATCCGCCCAACATTCTTCGACAAATACGCCACCGCAGGCAAGTCCGGCGGCACGGGGCTGGGCACCTATTCGGCCAAGCTCATCGTGGAGACCATGGGCGGGGCCATCGCCTTCACCACGTCGGAGGACGACGGCACCACCCTCACCTTCTCCATCCCCCAGGCCGTGGTGCGGACGGCAGGGTAAACCCCGCGCAGGACACCGGAGCGTATCAGCCTTGAAAAGGGTTGGAGGCCCGTGTGCACGTCCCTGAAACAAGGGCGCATTGCTTCAGGGAAGCGCCTTGTTTCCAGTCGAAAAGGCGCTACAGGGTCACGTCCGCCGCCAGCACGCCCAGCACCGCGCCGTCCGCGCCATGGAACGGGCGGGACACCGTGATGCAGTTCTCGCCCGAGGCGGACGAGACATATGCCTTGGTGATGTACAGATTGCGGATGCGCAGGGGTTCGCTGAACCATTCCCGCGTGGACCAGTTCTTGCCGCAGGCGGTGGTGTCCGCCAGCGACTCCCTGCCCGGCGCGGCGATGTTGCCGACCAGCTGCACGCCCTTGGCGTCCGTCACGTACAGCAATTCCAGATAACGGTTGGCGCGGATGGCCTCCTTGAGCACCCGCTCCATGTCGGCCCGCCGCAACGACCGCAATGCGGGCGATTCGGCCAGGGCGTTGACCACCGCCTGCACCTCGCCGCCGCCCAACCGCTCGAACACGCTGCGCATGACCCCCAGCTCCTCGACCTCGGCGGCCAGATCGGCCACGGCCAAGGAGGACCGCTCCATGCCCTGCGCCGTGCGGTTCGATATCTCGCTGACCGCCACGATCATGCGGTTGACCTCCTCGCTGGTGGCCAACTGCTGCCGCGTGGCCGCCGCAATGGAGTCCACCTGGGTAAACGTGGCCTCGCTGCGCGCCAGGATATCGCGCATGGTGCCCCCGGCGTTGCCCGACCGCTCCATGGCCTCGTCCACCAGTTCCAGGGACGCACCCATGGCGCCCAGGGCGTTGCGCACGCCGCCTTGTATGTTCTGGATCTGCCCGCCCACGTCGCGGGTGGCGGTCATGGTCTTTTCCGCCAGCTTGCGCACCTCGTCGGCCACCACGGCGAACCCGCGCCCCGCCTCGCCCGCCCTGGCCGCCTCGATGGCCGCGTTGAGCGCCAGCAGGTTGGTCTGATCCGCAATGTCGGAAATAACGGTCATGATCTTGTCGATGGCCGCCGCCTGCCCGCCCAAATCGGACAGGATGTCGGCCAGTGCGCCGGTCCGCTCCTTGACCGCCGTGATGGAGGCAATGGTCCGCTCCACCTCGGCCGCGCCGTCCACGGCCCGCTCGCGCGCGGTTGCCGCGTCTTGCGCCAGCACGCCCGTGTTGCCAGCCACCTCCGCAAAGGAGGCGTTCATTTCCTCCATGGCCACTGATGCGGCGCTCACCGCGCCGTGCTGCTCCTCCGCCCCGCCGTTGACCTCATCCGTGACGGTCGCCAGGTTGCCCGCCGCCTCCGTGAGCCCTGCCAACACCTGCGCCAGCGTGCCTGCGGCATTCATGAAATCCAGGCAGCGCGTGGCGTCCACGCCCTCGGCGCACCGGCGTGCCTCGGCTGTGGACGCGGCAAGCAAGGCCTGCGCATCGTCCAATCTATCGGCCTGCGCCGCCACGTCACCGCGCAACCGCGCCAATTCGTGGCCCGCCGTGGCCGCCGCGGCGAACGCCTTTTCAAAAATGTCACCTCCAGCACTGCCAGGGGAAATGGGATCGCCGGACACGGAGGGCGCTTCCAGCACCGCTGCGATTCGGCCCAGTTTCACGTGCGCGGCCCGGCGCCACAGCATGACGGCGCTGCCGCAGCACAGGACGGCCGCCCCCCCCAGCATGCCAGCTGTCAGCCCGGCGCTCCTGATGTAGAATGACAAATTTGATATTTCGTGTGCGGCCAGCACACCCCGGACCTCATTGCCCTCCAGCCAGATCACGGCAGACAACATGCTTAAAAACAAGATTGTTATGACCAAACATCCATATTCGTACCGCTTCACGAGTCCCTCCTGCCGCACGGCATTTCCCCAGCTCAAAGCAAGTTCCGGACCAGTGGCATGCCGCAGGGCTCTCGCCCTCCGGGCGCGCATAGAAACACCTGCCATCATATGGAAGCCCGCATATAGAAAAATTGCAAATTTCGTTGAATCAGAACGCCTTCCGTGAAAAGGCATGGACCTCTCCCGCGCTTCTGTGTTAGCTAGAGAATGATATAAATCGTCATTCTCGCCTGGCGGGAAGGAGCGCCGTACATGCCTGACATCCGAATATATCCAACCTTTGGAAACGCCAGCAGCGCGGCTGCGGCCTCCATAGCCGAGGCCATCTTCCATGCCTGCGAGGCACGCGGCATGTGCACCCTTGTTCTGTCCGGCGGTGGCACGCCCAAGCGGTTGCACACGCTCCTGGCCGCAAACCCTGCGATTGACTGGCCCCTTGTCCATCTCTTTTTCGGTGATGAACGGTGCGTCGGGCCAAGCGATGAATACGCCAACTTCCGGATGGTGCGCGAAACCCTGTGCAGCGTTGTCCGCGTGCCGGCCTCCAACATCCACCGCATACCGGGCGAACTGGGCGCCCAGCAGGGCGCTGCAACCTATGAGCGCGAGCTGTCACGCTTTTTTGGCCCCATAGCCGGACCGCCCCGCTTCGACTGCCTGGTGCTGGGCATGGGCGCGGACGGACACACCGCCTCGTTGTTTCCCGGCGCGCCCGGACTCAAGGACACGCAGCGCTGGGTGACCCCGGTGCTCGGCCCCACAGCCAGCCCGCCCGTCGACCGCATCAGCCTCACCCTTCCGGTCATCAACAATGCCCGGCAGGTTTTTTTCCTTGTCACGGGCAAGGAAAAGGCCGCGGCGCTACGCACCGTGCTGGAGCCGGACGACGCCGCCGCCCCACCGCTCCCGGCAGCCCTGGTCCGGCCAGACCCGCCCGCGATCTGGTTCGTGGACAACGCCGCCGCGCACCTGTTGCACCAGGGCTGACGCCCCAAACGCCCCGCACCGGCCGTCTGGCAGCCGCCATGCCGCCCCGTGCCCGCCGCCCTTCCCACAGACAACCAGATTCCGGGCCATTCCGCCTAGGGGGTGCACCGCCCCGGCCCACCGCACGAAACGCATGCCGTAACCCTCCCGCCGGTTGCGCTTTTTCTTGCGCAGGGCTACATTCCGGCATGTTCAAAAAGCCCGCAACCCCCGTTGTGCTGGAGCAGACGCCGCACTACCTCGATCAGGAGGATCGCGACCTGCCCCCGTACGACGGCCCCCGCCGCCACTACATCCTCTGCGCCACGCCACGCTGCGGCAGCACCCTCTTGTGCGACCTCTTGGCCGGCTGCGGCCGCATGGGCGTACCCCATGAATACCTGCATGCCGAGCGGCACGTCCCGGCCCTGGCCAGCCGTCTAGGTCTCATAAGTAACAAGGGCGTGGAACTGGACCAGTACATCACCGCCATCAAACGCATCCGCACCACGCCCAACGGCGTGTTCGGCTGCAAATTCCACTTCAACCATTTCCATTCCCTGTGCCGCAAGACCGACCTGAACCGCCACTTCCCGGACGCGGTATTCCTCTATGCCACCCGCCACGACAAGCTGGCCCAGGCCGTGTCGCTGGCCATTGCCCAGCAGACCAGGCAATGGACGTCCCTGCACGAGGAACTGCGCAAGCCCACCTATAACGCCGACGCCATCGCCAAGGCGCTGAACACCGTGGTGCAGATGGAACTGGCGTGGCAGACCTGTTTCGCGTTGCACGGGTTGTCGCCGTTGACCGTGGCCTACGAAGACCTGCTGGCCGACGCGGACGGGGTATGCCGCCAGGTGTTGCGGGAGGTTGGCGTGGACTCGGACCACACCTTTACCCTGGCAAACGCCACCATCGGCAGGCAGCGCACCGAGGCCAACCAGGAATGGGCCGCCCGGTTCCGCATGGAAAAAAAGATGTTCTAGAGCATCTTAACGTTGAAAAAGGGTAGATGCCCTTATGCATTTTGTTGAAATAATGCTTCATTATTTCAAATTGTAACATTGCTTCAATGGTACAATGCGCCAGCGCCCCCCGCGCGCAACACCAACCCGGAGGCAGCCGCCCCGCCCGCACCACATGAAAAAATTCCTGCTCGTCATCGGCTCCCAGAACAGCTACTACGACTCCCTGCGCCTGTTCCAGGAACACGGCTACGCCTGCCATGTGGTGCCCGTGCCCCACGAGTTGAGCTATTTCGCCAAGAACTACGTTGGGTTCCAGCTGCTTGGATTCACCGTGCACCAGAACGTGGACCAGGCATGCGACGCCATTGCCGCCCGCGTGCGCCGGGGCGAATACGACACCGGCCTCATCTACAGCGGGGCGCACTACTACGGGCCGGACGAGATCTATTCCTTTGGCGCGCACACCCTCACCGAACTGTCCCTTGCCGCCCATGCGGCGGCCACCCTGCGCGGCCTGGGCATTCCCGTGTTCTACGCCCGCGCCTGCTGCGGCGAGACCTTCTTCACCTCCCCGGACTCGGCGCGGCGCTTCGAGACCCTGACCAGGCCCGTGTCCGCCTTCATCGTGCACACGGAAAACCTGCGGCGCTACATGCTGCACAACTGCCCGGCCCTGGCCGACCGCCCCTTCCTGATCTCGCCCCTCAACGCGCCGCTCAAGCGGTACATGCAGACCAGCGTGCCCGAGGTGTTCTACGACCGCTACATCTACATAGGCCGCTGGGCCTCGCTCAAGAACCCCCGCGTGGCCCTGCCCGTGGACGAGGTCACCTTCAAGGCGTCGCCCATGTTCCTGGCCTGCGGCGGCAGGCTGGAGGCCATGGAGCGCGACCGCCGCCTGGCCCTGGCGCGCGTGTCCTGCTACCGCGCCGCGCTCGGCCATTTCTACGATTATTTCGACAACCACGCCGACGATCCGGAAGAGATCATGACCAGCGCCGCGCAGCGCCAGAACATCCAGGTCGCGGACGCCCTGTACTTCCTGCCCAAGGTCTTCCGCCTGACCAACGTGGCGGGCAAGGTGCTCACCTATCTGCTCTTCGGCGTGCCGCCCATCATTCCCCGCGACCACGCCAACGATTTCCACCGCGCCCTGCTGGACCGGGGCATGGCCATACCCGTGGGCCCGGACCGCCGCATCCACGAACCCTCGAACAAGCAGAACAAGGCCATCCGCACGAGCATCATGGCCAACGCGGACCTGTTCACCTTTGACCCGACCTACTATGCCCTCAACGGCCTGGTGGAGTACACCGCCGTAGCCCGGTAACCACCCATGGCCGCCCCGCGCCCATCGCTGACCCTGTGCACCTGGACCTGCAACGACGCCGCACTGCTGCACGGGTTGCTGGCGTGCGTGGCGGCGTGGACCGTGCGGCCCGACGCGGTGGCCATCCTGGACGACGGCTCCGACACGCCCTTTGCCCTGCCCCCGGACCTGGACCTGCCGCCCGTCACCCTGCTGCGCCACCCCACGAACCAGGGCGTGGCCCGTGCCAAGCACGCCTGCATCAGCGCCGCCACCACGGACATGGTCCTGGCCGTGGACTGCGACGTGCGCCTTTCGCCGGACTGGCTGGCCAGCGTGCTGCCGCTGCTGGACAATCCAGCGGTGGGCCAGGCCTCCAGCCCGCTGCGCCAGCGCGGCGACGATTTGCCCGCGCGCTACGCGGCCCGCTTTCTGATGCCCTCGGCCGCGCCACCCATGCCCGACCACATGCCCGGCCCGGTCTACTGCATCCGGCGAGCGGATTGGGAACGGGCCGGGGGCATGGCCGGGCACGGCCACCCCACGGGCGAGGACGTGCTGCTGAGCCGACGGCTGGCGCGTCTGGGCCTGCGCCCGGCCTGGCACACGGGCGTGCGGGCCGATCTGGTGCGCCGCCTGTCCCGGCGGGCGCTGGTGCGGCGCACCTGGGCATGGTTCAAACCCTGCGCCGCCACCCGGCGCGGCGGCAAGAAAGGCGTTATCGCCATGCACTGCGACGCCTGCGCCCCCCGCCTGCACGACCACGCCCGCGAACTGTTGCAAGGCGTGGTGCGCCGCGCCGAGCAGGCCTCCCGCATGGGGGAGCCCGCCTTTGCCTACATCGAACTGCTCTACGCGGCCCATGCCCTGGCCGACCGCCTGGCCTGCAACGCGGCCACCCGGGGCGACATCCCCGCCACCGAAGGGGCGAGGCTGCGCGCCGCCCTGGACGCGGCGCTCGCTCCCTGGCCGCGCACCCTGGCCCTGCTGCACGCGGACCTGGCGGCCATGGGCCTGCCCCTGCCCGCCCCGGCAACTGGCACCACAACTGATCCCTGGCCCGAGGTGCTGCGGGAGCCGCTGGCCACTCTGGCCCCCATGCTCACGCACGTGGAAGCGCACGAGGCCGAGGCCATGGCGCGGGACATGGACGAATACGACGCGTCCTTCTACAACGCGCTGCCGCGCACGCCACCTGACGCCGCCTGACGGGCGTTCCGGCAGATCCCACTACGGCAAAAAGCCTTTGGGGGCCGATGGTCCGCGCGGTTGCCCGCCCGTCCATCGGCCCCCAAAGGCTCTTTCACTATTCCCGCCCCAACCGCCAGCCCCGGAACGGCTGGCTGGCACAGACCTAATCACCTGTTGAAGACATCACCACCGTCCCGCCGCGCGGGGCATCACGCCCCGGTCAGCACATGCCCACGAGTATGAAGTCCTCCGCGGTCACGTCGCCATCGACCTCGTCCACATAGGCGATGACGACCGCGTCGATGGTGTCCGTCCAATCGGAGTCATAGTACAGCACGTTGTCGTCGGTGTCGTAATAGAAGCCCGGCGCCGTGTCCAAAGTACAGGATGCCACGTCCGTGCCGGAATCGAAATGGCTGGGGCCGAGCAGACCGGCATCCAGGTCGAAGTCGCCGCCCTGGGTTGTGGACGTGAATTGGAAGGTGTCCATCCCATGGGCAAAGGTGATGTAGTCGCCCCCTTCCTCCAACTGCGAATAGACCAGCGTCACGCCCGTCCCGGCCACGATGGTGTCCGAATCCCAGCCACCGACCACGGTGTCGCCCGCGCCGCCAAAAATACAGTCGTTGCCGTCGCCGCCGCAAATAATGTCGAACCCGTCGCCGCCCACCAGGAGATCGTTGCCGCCGTCTCCGACCAGATAGTCATCGCCCGCGCCGCCGTACAGGGTGTCGTCGCCGCACATGTCCACGCCGCTGCCGTCGCCGAACATGAAGTCGTTGCCGTCGCCGCCTTCCAAATAATCCGACTCGTCACTGCCAACCAGGTAGTCGTCGCCGTCCTGGCCGAACAGGGTGTCGTCGCCTATGCCGCCATAAAGGCTGTCATTGCCGGCATAGGAGGTCAGGTTCAACGCATCGTCATGGTCGCCGTACAGCACGTCTGCGCCGTCATCGCCATACAGATAGTCGCTGCCGTCGCCGCCGAACATCACGTCGTCGCCCCAGCCGCCGTGCATCAAGTCGTTGTTTTGGCCCTGGGACGCCGGTCCGGTTTGGGCATCAGGAAAATCACCGTACATGAGGTCGTTGTCTTCCCCGCCGTCCATGTAATCCGCGCCCGCGCCGCCGTACAGGGTGTCCGTGCCGTAGCCGCCGTACAGGTAGTCGTCGCCGCCCGTTCTGTAATCCGTGCCCGAGAAGTCGCCCCACAGGATGTCGCTGTCCTCGTTGCCGTACAGGGTATCGTCGCCCTCGCCGCCGTGCAGGTAGTCGTTGCCGTACCCGCCGTACAGATTATCGCCGTACACCTCGATTGTAAGACCATGCGTGTCGGTAATGAGGTCGGCCCACAGCACGTCGTCGCCGTCGCCGCCGTACAGCCAGTCGCCGCCAGCCTTGTCGCCTTCGCCTATCAGCGTGTCATTGTCGCCCCCGCCGTCGATGGTGTCCGCGCCATCGCCATCGGTGTACTCCATCACCCCGCCAGCACTCGCATTATCAAAATCACCGCGCAGATAATCGTCGCCATAACCGCCGGAGATGCTATCGTTGCCCGAGCCGCCGTGCACGACATCGTCGCCGTCGCCGCCGTCAATGGTGTCGGCTCCATCGCCATCGCCGAGATAGCTGGTAAAATCGCCATACAGGATATCGTCGCCCGCGCCGCCCTCAATGGAGTCCCCGCCGCCGCCGCCAAGGATATAGTCCTCGCCATAGCAGCCCAAGATGGTGTCGCTGCCACCCTGGTCCATAGACCACGTAGAGCCGTCGCCATGGATGGTGTCAAAACCCGAACCGCCCAGAAGGGAGTCGTCGCCCAGGCCACCCGACAGGTAGTCCGCGCCAGACATGCCAAAGAGGGTGTCGCTCCCATCGTTGCCGCACAGGGAGTCCGCGCCTGCATCGCCAGTCAGCTCGTCGTCGCCTGTCGCACCAGGAACCGTTACGCCCGCCACCGAATCCCCTGTCACCGTTATGGTCACGGTGGCGAAACCAGAATCAGTGCCGTCGGAAGCCCAATAGGTCAACGTGTCGGTCACGGTCACACCGTCGGCCACTGCCACATAACCGTCCGGGTCATAGCCAAGAGTGCCGTCGGCGTTGTCGATGATCGCCGCGCCCAAGTAGCTGGAGGCGCTGTATGCCGTGAGATAGGCGCCGTCGGGATCATTGGCCAGCACATCCATGCTTGCCAGTACATCGTGGTCCGTGGTGGCATAGGAGTCCGCTACGACGTCCAGGGACATGGTGTCGCCGGGTGTGGTGTCGCCGGGTGTGGTGTCATCCGCGGGAAGCCCGCTGAGAATGCCGTCGATGTATGCGGCTGAAAACCCCTGCGAGGAGAGATAGGTGGACAAGGCGGCACTGGAGCCGCCCACCACCACGGTGACAGCGGTCGTGGAAGAACTTTGGCCGTCGGAGATGGTGTAGGAAAAAGAATCCAAGGCCACATCGCTGGAACGCAACGAACTGAAGGCGCTGCCGGGGGAATAGTAAAAAGATCCATCGCCGTTATAGGACACGGACGCGCCATAGGCGCTGGTTGCCGCATAGGACGTGACGTAGAAATCGTCCCCGTCCGCGTCAGAATCATTGACCAGCGCCCACACGGAGGAAATGGCGGTTTCGGACAGCGTGATCGCCAAGTCCGGTGTTGCCACGGGCGCGGTGTTGGTGACGGTGTCCTCGGGGTCGTCCTCTTCCTCGGGGTCGGTCTCCCCTTCGGTAGTGCCGCCCAGGTCGCCCAGGTCGCCCAGGTCGAAATCGTCGCCGCCGCCGCCCGTATCCGCGCCGTCGCCACCGCCCAAAAATCCGGCATCCCCGCCCAGGGGGTCGAATCCGCCGTCGCCGAACAGGCCGCCGCCGTCCAGACCAAAACCGCCGCCAAGGCCGCCAGCCCCAAAGCCGCCGCCCATGCCACCGGCGCCGCCGGCATCGCCGGTGCCCCCGGCGTCGCCTGTGCCGCCGACGTCGCCCGCTCCCTCACCTTCGCCAGCGCCGCCCGCGTCGCCCGCACCAAGGTCTCCGCCGATGCCGTCGCCCGCGCCGTCGCCCGCGCCATCGCCCGCGCCATCGCCCGCGCCGGTACCTTCGCCTTCGCCAGCGCCTTCGCCTTCGCCAGCGCCATCGCCTTCGCCAGCGCCGTCGCCTTCGCCGGTGCCATCGCCTTCGCCGGTGCCATCGCCTTCGCCGGTGCCATCGCCTTCGCCGGTGCCGTCACCTTCGCCTTCGCCGGTGCCGTCACCTTCGCCTTCGCCGGTGCCGTCACCTTCGCCTTCGCCGGTGCCGTCACCTTCGCCTTCGCCCTCGCCCTCGCCTTCGCCCTCGCCTTCGCCTTCGCCCTCGCCTTCGCCCTCGCCTTCGCCTTCGCCCTCACCCTCGCCTTCGGCAGGGGCTTCACCTTCGCCATCGCCGCCGCCATCGCCCCCTTCATCAGGATTTTCTTCCGGCGGGGGTTGGTCGTTGGGCGCGG
Organism: Desulfovibrionaceae bacterium; assembly: GCA_050251715.1. Taxonomy (GTDB): domain Bacteria; phylum Desulfobacterota; class Desulfovibrionia; order Desulfovibrionales; family Desulfovibrionaceae; genus JBFWMG01. Next base: position 15,615 of record JBFWMG010000012.1, read on the forward strand.
GTTCGCCCAAAGAGGTGAGCGGCGCCATGGCCTGGAACTGCTGCTGTTCCTGGGGGGACATTTGGCGCACGCCCGTCACGGGCTGGCCAGGAGAAAAGTCGACGATGCCCAGAGGCGTGGAAATGACGAGCGCATTGCCGAACTGGTCGGCGAGCAGGAAGGATTGGCCGCCGGTGATGTTTTCCGCGCCGTGGTGCTCCGTGCCGTCGGCGCCTATCTGGTGCACGGTGGTGGTGCCGCGGATGCCCATGGTGGCGAGCGGCGACTTGAGCTGCACGCCGTCCGGGTTCTGTTCCGCGATCTTGCCCGTGACCATGCGGAACGAGCCTTCGACCATGCCGAGCAGATAACCCGACCCGCCGGAGGAATCATAGACGTAGGAATCCACGGTGAGGTGGCTTTTTTCGCCTTGCGCGAGGACGGAATCATCCTCGAATTTCACTTCGACCGATGCCCCGGCCTTGGTGGTGAGTTCATCCCCCTGGTAAATGGGATCGCCCACTCCAAGCGTCCGCGTCACGCCTGCGGTTTCCGCGAACACCTCCCCCTTGGCGCTGACGACACTACCAACCGCATGACCCGTCGGCATGACTTCCTCCACACGCATTTCCTGAAACGATTTCTACACCCTCGTGCAGTCCATCTTATTCTTTTTAACTTGTACTTTTTTACACTTTTCCTCAAGACAAGTAAAGCGACATCCCCTTTTTGCGCCCCCGACCGCTTGCCCTGCCCCTCTATCGGGCATATACTGCAACGTGGCACTGCATTGCATGTATACCACACCACCAGCCATGACGCACGGAGCCCCCTATGCCAGCTAAAAACATCATCCTGTTCGTGGAGACCTACTACAATGATCTGGAATTCTGGTACCCAAAAATACGGCTCACCGAGGCGGGCGCCTCCGTCATCGTGGCCGGCCCCAAGGCGGGCGGGGAATATAAAAGCAAATACGGCATGCCCGCCAAGGCCGACATCGCCTTTGCGGACCTCGACCCGGACACCGCCGACGCCCTGGTCATTCCCGGCGGCTACGCCCCGGACATGATCCGCCGCGACAAGGACGCCCTGGCCTTCACCCGCGCCATGCACGAAATGAACAAGCCCGTGGCCTTCATCTGCCACGCGGGATGGGTACCCGTTTCCGCAGGCATCGTGCAGGGCAGAACCGTGACCTCCTTCTTCGCCATCAAGGACGACCTGGTCAACGCGGGCGCCGAATGGGTGGACGAGGCCGTGGTGGTGGACGGCAACCTCATCACCAGCCGCACGCCCGACGACCTGCCCGCCTTTTGCCGGGAACTGGTCAAGATGGTGGGCCTGGCCTAGCCGCGCGACCGTGGCGGCCTTCCGGGACGGACACCCGCCCTGGCGGACGCCGCCCGTGGCCGCCGCATCCACGTAGCACGCATGCACGTCCTCTTTTTGGAAATAGACACCGAAAGCGAATGGGCCGTGGCCTCGTTGGGACCGGCGGCCATTGCCGCCCATCTGCGCGCCCAGGGCCACGACGCCTCCATGCGCCGCATACCCCACGACATGCCCCTTGACGCCGTGGCGGACACCGTGGCCGACATGCTGGCGGACCTGGCTCCCGTGCCATGCGGCGCGCCCTTGGATACCGCGCCGTCGGCTGGCGCGCCTGTGGCTGGCGCCGCCATCGTGGGGCTGTCGCTCACCGCGCGCCAGTGGCCGCGCGCCCGCGCCGTGGCCGCCGCCCTGCACGGCCGCATCGCCGCGCCCGTGGTGGCCGGTGGCCTGCACCCCACCTTCGCCCAGGACGAGGTGCTGGCCGCGCCCGGCATCCATGCCGTGTGCGTGGGCGAGGGCGAAACCGCCATGGCCGCCCTGTGCGACGCCATGGAAGGCCGCGCCACCCCCCTTGCCACCCTCGACTGGGACCGCCTGCCCAATCTCCGGCGGCCCGGCGGACCGCCCCCGCAACTTGCGCCGCCCCTGCCTCCCGCGCAACACCCGCCCCTGGCCCGCGACCTGCTCGACGAGCGCCACGGCGTGGTGCACATGTCCACCCGGCGCGGCTGCCCCTTTTCCTGCACCTACTGCGCGGCGCGCGGGCTGCACCGCCTCTACGGGCGCGGCTACGGGGGGCGCCGGGACGTGGAGGCGGTCATGGCCGAGCTGGAAGCCATGCGCCGCGCCGCGCCGCTCAACTACATCATCTTTGTGGACGACACCTTCACCCTGGATCCCGACTGGGTGGCCGTCTTTTGCCATCAATTCCCCCGCCGCGTGGGCGTGGGCTTTTCCATCCACGCCCGGGCGGACACCGTGACCCAGGACATGCTGCGCCAGCTCGCCCGCGCCGGATGCCGCCACGTGGTCTTCGGCGTGGAGTCGGGCAGCGAACGGGTGCGCCGCGACATCATGCGCCGCCCCATGTCCGACGCGCAGATCACCCAGGCCTTTGCCTGGGCCAGGGACGCGGGCTGCGTGGTCACGGCCAACTACATGCTCGGCCTGCCCGGCGAAACACCGGACGAGATGGCCGCCACCCTGGCCCTGAACGAACGCCTTGCGCCGGACGCTTTCGGCTGGTTCGTGTACCAGCCCTATGCGGGCACCGAACTGGGCGAGCGCTGCCTGGCCGACGGGCTGGCGGGCGGCGCGGCCAAGCCCGGCCCGGACGCCGGGCCGCCCCGGCGGTCCATTTTGGCCTTGCCAGACACGGTGCAAGATGCCATTGAACAATGCTGCATGCGGTTCGAAACGGCCCGCGCCGCGCGCGCCGCGACCCGAACCGCTCCAACCGGAGGGAGGTAGCCATGGCCGGAAAAGCAGCCGTCATCCCCATCGAAGGCGACGCGCGGGAGCTGGAACTCACGTCCGGCCGCGCCCTGCGCGTGCGCGCGCACGGCGCCGACGAAACCCTTGAAATCGTGGAAGCGTCCGGAACCGTGTCGCTTACCGTACGGCTCACGCCGGAAGGGCCGGTCATCGTGGCCCAGGGAGCGCGCCTTGAGGTGCGCGCCGCCGAGTCCATAGACCTGGCGGCAAAAAACGTGTCCATCACGGCGGACGAGTCCCTGGCCATGACCAGCAAGGGAACCCTGTCCACCTCATCGGACAAGGCCATGCGCGTCCATTCCGAGGACGAGGTGCGCGTGACCGGCAGGATGATCCACCTCAACTGACCGAACCTTCGACGGAGAACCGCCATGCCCGCAGCCGCCCGTGTCGGCGACATGGTCAAGCAGGACGCGCCGCACTGCCACGCGCCCATCCATCCGGCCGCGCCCACGCCCACGCCGGTGCCGCACCCCGCCCTGCCCCTCAACATCATCACCGGGGCGTTCACCGTGCTCATCGGCAGCCAGCCCGCCGCCACCATCGGCAGCATGACCACGCCCTGCTCTCTGCCCAGCTGCGTGCCCAACGGCCCGGGCAACGTGGTCAAGGGCTCGGCCACGGTCATGGCGGGCGGCATGCCCGCCGCGCGCGTGGACGACCAGACCGCCCACGCGGGATGCGTGGCGCCCATTCCCAGCCCGGTGGGCAAGATCCTGCCGCCCGGCTGCCCCACGGTCATCATCGGAGGCTAGGGTGCGGCGGCTGCATTTCGAGACCCTGCGCCCCCTGTGCCCCCAATGCCTGCGCGACAAGGCCGAGGCGCACCACCTGGAATGCGCCACCGTGCTGCGCGAGGAGGCGGACACGGTCATCGAGGGCGTGCTCACCTGCCCCTCGCCCGCCTGCCGCGCCGAATATCCCATCATCGACGGCATTCCGGTCATCGTGGCCGACCTGCGGGCCTTTTTGACCCAAAACGCCCTGGCGCTCCTGTGCCGCGACGACCTGACACCCGCCACCCAATCCCTGCTGGGCGACTGCTTTGGCCCCGGCTCCGCCTATGACAGCTCGCGCCATTACCTGTCCGCCTATGCCCACGACCATTACGGCGACCTGGCTCCGGCCTCCCAAGACGCGCCCCCCGACGGAGCCAGGACAGGGCATGCCCCGCCCGGCTCCATGCTGCGGCTGCTGGCCGCCGGGCTGGACGCGGCGGGCACCCCGGCTCCCGGCCCGGTGCTCGATGCGGGGTGCTCGGTGGGACGCTCCAGCTTTGCCCTGGCCGAGCGGCTCGGCACGCCCGTGCTGGGCGTGGACCTGAACCTGGACATGCTGCGTTTCGCACAGCGGGTGCTGCTGCGCGGCGTGGTGCGCCATCCCCTGCGGCGGGTGGGGCTGGTCTACGACGCGCGCGACGTCCCAGCCTCTTTCGCCGCCGCGCCGCTGGTGGATTTCTGGGCCATGGACGCCACCCAGCTCCCCCTGCCGGATGCCACGTTCGCCCTGGCCACCAGCTGCAACCTGCTCGACTGCGTGGCCTCGCCCTGCGACCATCTGCGCGCCCTGGGCCGCGTGCTCGCGCCCGGCGCGGCGGCAGTGGTGGCCACGCCCTTTGACTGGTCGGGCGGCGCCACGCCTGTGGAGGCGTGGCTGGGCGGCCACTCCCAGCGCGGCCCCGGAGCCGGGGACAGCGCCCGGATGTTGCGGGGATTGTTCGCGCCGCACGGCCTGCTGGCCGCCGACGGCCTGTCCCTGGAGCGCGAGGTGGCGGACCAGCCCTGGGCCGTGCGGCTGCACGACCGGGCGGTGATGCATTACCTGGCGCATATCGCCGTGGTGCGCAAGGCCGCGGCCCACGGCTGATCCATGGCCGCCGCCCCTCCCGACCGCATCGATCTCGGCTGGTGCAGCGTGGCGTCGCCCCAAGGGCTCGTCCTGGTCCAGGCAACGGCCACGCCAGGCATGCCCGGCGGCAGCGCGTTGTTCGCGCCGCCCTCGCCCCACCTGCCGCGAAAGGCGCTGTTTACAGAGACCATTCGCGACCGCGATCCGGACGCCTTTCCAGAATCGCTGTCCCTGTATGCGGGACCGCCCGCCCTGCCCGGCCCGCCCGAAACCCAACTGCGCGCCACCCTGGATGCCCTGCGGCGCACCCTTGGCCCCCTGGCCGTGGAGCGCCTGGGGGCATGCGGCGTGGGCGACGCGCCCGGCGCGGCCGCCCACTTTCTCTATCATGCGGGATTCGCCGTGGCCTTGTTGTCCGTGGCCTGGGACATGCCGGACATGCGCTGTGTCGCCACCATGCACGCACCGGCGCGGCGCGGCGCGCAACGGCTGGACGACATGCTGCGTCTGGCCGCCTCGTTGCGGCCCGGCGCCGCAAGGCCATGATCCGACAAGAAGGACAAAAATACGTACTTTTCCCCGTTGCATCCTATCCTACCAACAGATATGAAAAAAGTGTTTACCACTTCGCGCATTCGGTATATAGGATCACTAGGTTTCGTCGAACAATGTGACAATAAGGTCACATTGTGCTCCGAAAACCCATGCGGGAATATGAAACAATCCGCTTCCAAAACAGACTCCTTGCTTCGGGCCACGCCAAAGCCCCGGCCCATCACGGGCCAGAGCCGTCTCGATGGTGCGCCAGCCGCAAAAAGCCATGCCATAGCCTTGGGACTGACCACCGAAGCCATGGGCCTGCCCCATGAGGCCATGGCGCTGCTACTCGCCAACCTGCCCGGCATGGCCTATTGGCGCGGCGCCGACCCCGCGCACACGCTGCTTTTCGCCAGCGAGGGGTCGCGCACCCTGTTGGGATTCTCGCCCTCGGAGCTGACCCGAGCCGAAAACGCGCCGCTCGCCACCCGCATCCACGCCGACGACCGCGACGCCACGCTGCGCCACATTGAAACAGCCCTTGCCGACCGTACCCCCTTCCAGATCGTCTATTACGCCATCACCAAGGACGGACGCGGCAAGTGGGTGCAGGACCAGGGACACGGCATCTACGACGCCGACGGCGCCCTGTACGGCGTCATGGGCTTTGCCAGCGACGCCACGGAACGCAAGCAGGCCGAGGACGCGCTGATGGAAGCCCGCCTGGTGGCCGACGCCGCCAACCGGACCAAGAGCGAATTCCTCACCACCATCGCCCAGGAAATCCGCACGCCGCTCACCTCCATCCTCGGCTTCGCGTCCATGATCGACCTCAAATTGCGCAACGTGGTGTTCCCAGCCCTGCATACCGACGACCCGCGCGTGACCCACGCCACGGAAAAGCTGACGCGCAACGTGGGCATCATCATGCAGGAATGCGACCGCCTTGCCTCGCTGCTCAGCAGCGTGCTGGACGTGGCCGCGCTCGACGCGGGCCGGGTCATCTGGAAAAGCGAACAGGTCGACCTGGCCGAGGCCATACGCGCCGCCGCGACCGTCATGACCCCCCTGGTCGAGCAGAAAGGCCTGGCCTTGCGCCTGCACGTCAACCGCGACCTGCCGCTCCTTGCCGCGGACAAGGACAGGCTGGTGCAGGTGATGCAAAACCTCATCGCCAACGCCGTGCGCTTCACGGACAAGGGCGGCATAGACTGCACGGCCCTGCGGCGCGGCAACGACATCCTGGTGACCGTGGCCGACTCCGGTGCGGGCATCGCGCCCGAGAACATGGACCGCATCTTCGAGCCCTTCATCCAGGTGGGCGACACCCTTGCCGCCAAGCCGCGCGGCACGGGCCTGGGCCTGCCCATCTGCAAGCAGATCATCGAACACCACGGCGGCCGCATCTGGGTTGAGCACAACCCCGGCGGCGGCAGCACCTTCGCCTTCACCCTGCCCGTGGGCGCGCCCTGACCCTTCACCCTGCCGCAGGCCGCACCCACTGCCCCGCGCCGGGCTTCCCTTTTCCGCCAAGACTGCTTACCATTGCCCCGTGGACGCGCAGCGCCACATAATCTTACGGACGCGCGCGCCACATATCTTACGGACGCGCCGCGCCATGCGGCCCGCCGACGCGCCGCGTCCGGCACAGCACCCCTGCCCCCTGCGGAGACACACATGGGCCTTTCCCACTGGGACCACTTTCTGGAACTGGAACGCGAATTCGCGCGCCTGACCCGCGACATCGGCTACACCTCGGCCTATTATTCGGTCCATTCCGCCGAACTGGCCGACTGCATCGAGACCTGCTGCGCCACGTTCCACACCACGGCCGTGCTGTTGGGCAAGACCATCGACCCCACGGCCAGGCTCAAGACCATTGACGACTGCCGCCCCGTCATCCTGGGCCGCTACCCGCACTTCACCAGCTACAAGATCATGATACCCAGCTACAACATGGCCGTGGCGCCCTGGGCGGACTGGACCGCCACCGCCGTGCCCGGCTGGTGGGCCGACTACCGCGCCCTGCGCGAAAACAGGGCCGCCCACCTGCGCAAGGCCAATTACTGGAACGCCATCTACGCCACCGCCGGCCTCCTGTGCGGCATCTGCTACTACCACAAGGCCGTGTACGCCGACGTCTGCACCATCCACGACATCCAGTCCCCCCGCATCTTCATCCCCAAACAATACGGCGACAAAAAACCGGATTGGGCAGGCTGGTGCTACACCCTGCCCGAGGAAGCCGCCGCAGAGTGCTGACTAAGACCCGGGGGAAGGAGAGAGGAAAGAGAAAACCCCTTTTTCCAAGCATAAAAAGGGGTTTTCTCTTTCCTCTCTCCTTCCCCCGGACCCCCATCCTCTCTCCTATCTCTTTCCCCAAAAACTGCTGGCTGGGGAAATGGCTACGGGGGGGACAAACAAGTTCCCCCGGCGGGCGGACTCGATGTCTGTAAATGAAGGGCCGTGAGCTGCAAGGCTTCGAAAAAAAGGCAGCAGGGAGAGATGGCGGTTTGTCCGCAGGCTAAGGCGCGCAACCCAACTGCTGGCTGGGGAAATGGCTACGGGGGGGACAAGCAAGTTCCCCCGGCGGGCGGACTCGATGTCTGTAAATGAAGGGCCATGAGCTGCAAGGCTTCGAGAAAAAGGCAGCAGGGAGAGATGGCGGTTTGTCCGCAGGCTAAGGCGCGCAACCCAAAGGCTGCGCGCCGGACAGGCAAGACGCGGAAACGGCCTACTGCTGCAGGTCGCGGATCTTGGTGTTGGCCTCGGCCACGCGGCCCGACAGCAGGGTGACGATGAAGCGGTGGATGGCGCTGACCAGATGGGGATCCTTTTTCTGCATGCTTTGCAGGGTGTCCGTGGACAACCGGTAGCAGACGCAGTCCTCGGCGGCCACAATGGAGGCGGAACGCGGCGCGGTGGTGTAGAGGCCCATTTCGCCGAACACCGTGCCCGGACCCATCTTCTTGAGCCGCAGCACCTTGGCGCCGCCCAAGGACAATTCCACGTTCACCATGCCCGACTCCACAAAATACATGGAATCGGACGGATCGCCCTGCTTGAACACGGGTTCGCCCTTGCGGGTGCGCACCTGGGTCACAAACTCCATGAGCCGGGGAATGTAGACGGGCTCCGGGAAAATGGGCTCCAGCAGCTCGGGCAGCGTCTTTTCGCGCACGGCCAGCAGTCCCGCCTCTTCCAGGATATTGTTCTCGCACCACTCCATGGCGTAGTCCAGGTTCATGAAGGTGGTGGACGAGCCGTCGGGATCGTTCAACGTGTACCCCGCCTGCTCCAACTGCTGCTCCACCTCGAACAGCACATTGGTGAAGATGAGGGTGAACATCTCCTCGTTGGCCAGCTGCTTGAGCTTGGTGAAGGTGATGGCCACCGAGGAGTCCAGGCCGCTGACCAGCGTGAAATCGAGCATGATGAACCGGACATGGGGCTGTTCGCTGTCGCGCACCCTGGCCCGGATCTGCTTCATGAGGTCATGGGCGGTGCCCAGAAAGATGAACCCCTGCAGGCGCAGCACATAGATCTGCCCGCCGCGCTCCTTGAGCAGGGCCAGCTGGGAGGGCGCGCGGTCCACGTTGGAGCGGTGGTTGGCGCCGGACAGGCTGTGCTTGACCACCGGCACCTTGCCAGAACGGCTTATCATGACCATGAGCGCCAGCGCCGCGCCAATGCCCAGGCCAAGCAAGAGCCCGAACACCGCCGCGAGCATGAAGATGCCGAGCAGGAGCACATAGTCGTCGGCGCGGGTCAGCTCGGCCTTGATGTCCACGAGCCAGGCCTTCATGAGCCCCAACCCGGCATAGATGAGCAGGCCCGCCGGAATAAAGTGGGGGATGTAGGGCGTGGCCAGATGGCCGTACCACAGCGCCACGGCGCACAGGAGCGACGCCGTCAGCCCGGAGATGGGGCCGCCCGCGCCCGCGGCGCGCGCGCCCAGGCTGCGGTTGAGCGACAACGATCCCGGCACGCCGCCCACAAGGCCGGTAAAGAAATTGACCATGCCCAGCGCGCCGTATTCCTCATCCAGCTCCACTTCCCGGCCCTTGGCTATTTCCAGGTTGGTGACCTTGAGCATGACCGAGGCGCTGACAAGGCCGATGAGCGCCACGAAATAGGGCGCCTGCTCAAACACCACGTTCCAGGCCACCTTGCCGAAGATATCCAGGGAATAGATGCTCCAGAACGGGTCGCGGGCAAAGGGTTCGAACAGCAGGTTGTCGGCCATATAGTCGGGCAAAAAGGTGGGCCGCCACACCAAGAACCCCACGCCAACGCCCATGGACGCCAGCAGCACACCCGCCATGGCCAGCAGATTGCGCGCCCGCGCCAGCACGATGAACAGGATGAGGCCCAGGGCGAACGCGGGCAGGCTGGACAGGATGGTCTCCAGTCCCGGCATGTCGGCCAGGCGCGGCATGGTGAATATCTGCCACAGGCCGGGGGCGAGGCCGACTTCGGCCAGCGTGAGCTCCCGCCCCGTGGCCACCGCATAGCCGCCCTTGACCAGCAGAAGGCCGACGGCGGCCAGCAAACCGGCCACAACGGGATAGGGCACGAACCGCATCCAGACCCCGGCCTGCATCTTGCCCAGCCGGACCAGGGCCAGCCCCAGCACCAGGGTGGACAGGGCCATGGAGACGATCACGGTGGCGTACACGGCGTCCGCGTCATACGTCGCGCCCATGCGGTGCAGGATGGATTGGGTCAGGAGGAACATGAGCGCCATGCCCACGGTTTCCGGCCCCCCCACGGCAAAGGGGATGCGGCTGCCCAGCGCCACGCCAAAGCCCACCAGCGCGGCGGAGATCAGCACCATGGACAACCCGTGGGGAAAATGCCCGGCCAGCGGGCCGTTGTGGAACAGCAGCGAGGCAAAGGCGAGGGAGAAAAAGAAGGCCACGATGCCGGACAGCACACCGGACAGCAGATTGCCGCCCATGCTGCCCTGGAAAAAACCCACGGCGCCGGCATCAAGGGGCGGGGTTTCGATATCCAGCGCCGGGGAAGGGGCATCCTGGGGCGCGGCCTCTTCCTGGGGCCGCTCCGTCACGGTTTCAGCCATTTCCCGTTCGCGCGCGGCGGCCTCCACCACCTCGTCCACATCCACGTCCGCTTCGGTGGGCTCATGCGCCAAACGGCGTTCCACGGTGACGGGAGCGGCGCATTGAGGGCATTTGGCGGTGCGGCCGATGAGCCTGCCCGGCACCTCCTTGCGCAGACCGCACTTGCGGCAATGCACAAGGCCGAGTTCTTCCTCACCGGCCCCCTGCGCATCATGCGCGGCGGGCGGCATGACCTGGGGCGGCGCGGCGTTCGGCGCCGCATCGTCCGGCGTTATGACCACCTCGGGCGCATTGGGGCCGCACTTGGGGCATTGCACCCGTTTGCCGACAAACTTGTCGGACACCTTCTTGGTCACTCCGCACACTTCACACCGAAAAATGGCCACGCGTCACCCCGTCCTGCTCGTGTGGATCACCTCTTGCCGCGCCAGACCCTGGCGCATCCTATACTCGCCATTATCCAGTACAACAATTCATGAAGTAAATAAACACCCTTTGCGCCCTGCGATTCAAAACCAGGCCATCGGAACGCAGTCCTTCCCACCCTATCCCTTTTCGCATGTCTGCCCTGATCGGCAAAAGCGGATGAAAGATTAGAGCATGCCTACCGGGCGCGCTCCTTGCGCGCGTGCGCAACCACCCATCCGGCCAACGCCTCGTGCAGGGCCAGGGCGCGCTTGCGGCCCAGGCCGGGCAGGCAGGCCAACTCGTCGGGCGAGGCGGCGGCCATGGCCTCCAGCGAGGCGAAACGGTCCCAGAGCAGGCGGGCGGTCTTCTCGCCCACGCCGGGCAGATCGAGCAGCCCGCCCGCAAGCGCCTCACGGTTGCGCGCCCTGCGATGGCGGCTGATGACGAAGTCATGGGCCGCGTCGCGCACCCGCTGCAAAAATAGCAACTCGGCGCTGCCCCCGGCCAGGGCGAGCGGATTCTTGCGGCCGGGCAGAAAGATGCGGTCCACGGCCCCGGCATGGCGGCGCGCCGCGCCGGAACCGCCGCCCTGCGCCTGGGCGTGCTCCTTGGCAATGCCCGCCAGGGACACGGCCTCGGGCGCGCCCGCCTCGCGCAAGGCGCGGCCCACGGCGGCCAGTTGTCCCGGCCCTCCGTCCACCAGCACCAGATCCGGCCAGGGCGGCCCCGCCGCCACGCGGCGGCGCGCCCACTCGGCCAGGGCGGCAAAATCGTCGCCCGCCGCGCCCGCGCCTGTGACCGCATAGGCGCGGTAGGCGTCCTTGCGCGGCTCGCCGTGCTCGAACACCACCATGCCGATGCGCGCCTCGCCGCCCCCGGTGTGCGACACGTCCACCGCCTCGATGCGCTCGGGCGGTCCGGGCAGCCGCAGCCGCGCGCCCAACGCCGCGAGCAGGCTCTCGCCCGTGCCCGCGCGGTTGCAACGGGCATCCTCGCGGGCGTTGGTGGCGGCCATGGCGGACAATTGTTTTTCCTCAGCGGAGCGCGGCAGGGCCAGCCGCACGGGCGCGCCGCGCACCTCGGCCAGCGCCTCGGCCAGGGCGTCCGCCCCGTCCAGGGCGTCCAGCCCCACCTGGGGCGGCAAAAACACGGTCTCCGGCACAAAGCGGCCCGGCCCATAATACTGGGCCAGAAAACCGCCCACCACCTCCGCCGCCTCTTCCAGCCCCATGCCGCGCCAGACAAAGCTTTTCTTGTCCATCAGCCGCCCCTGCCGCACGAAAAGCACGCCCAGGGCCAAAAACGTCCCGCCCCCGGGCACGGCGTCGGAGCCCGCGTCCCCGGCCTCTCCAGCCTGGACATGGAGCCCCAGCACATCCATGTCGCGGGGCCGGGGCAACACAGCGGCCTGCCGCTCCACCGTGGCGCGCACGGCGGCCACGCGGTCCCGCAGCACGGCGGCCTTTTCAAACTCCAGGGCGTCGGAGGCCGCGCGCATCTCCCGCTCCAGGGCGGCGACCAGGTCGTTGGACCGCCCGGACAGGAGCAGTTCCACCTGGCGCACCATGGCCGCATAGGCCTCCTTGGGCACGGCGCACACGCACGGCGCGGGGCAGCCGCCTATATGATGGTAGAGGCAGGGCCGCACCCGGTTGCGGAACAGGGCGTCCTTGCAGCGGCGCAGGGGAAAGGCGCGGTGGATGGCGCGCCACGCCTCCTTGGCGGCCAGGCCCGAGGTAAAGGGGCCGTAATAGCGCGCCGCGCCGCCTTCCACACGGCGGGTGATGACCAGCCGGGGGTAGTCCGTGGACTTGTCCAGCTTGAACAGGACATACTGCTTGTCGTCGCGCAGGAGGATGTTGTAGCGGGGCCGGTGCTTCTTGATGAGGCTCGCCTCAAGGAGCAGGGCTTCCTTTTCCGTGGCCGTGCACAGGGTGTCCAGCGAGGCGGCCTGGCCAAGCATGGTGCGGGTCTTGGGCGTAAGGCGGTCGTGGCCGCGAAAATAGGAAGACACGCGCCGCCGCAGGTTGCGGGCCTTGCCCACATAGATGATGCGCAGGGCGCTGTCCTTGAACAGGTACACGCCCGGCTCTTCCGGTATGTTTTTCAGTTCCGGGGCATCCATGACGGCCTTTCTACAGGCGAACCCGTTGGCGGTCAAAGCCGGAGCCAGCGCGCCGCCCGTGATGATGATACATTTTTCCCATTAATTACAACAAACTACACAAAATTCCTTTTGGATGCCTCCGTACCTGGGCATGGTCAGGTGCGATTATTTCGCCCCGAAACCGCCCCAGCCAGGACGGCGTACAACTTTTTCTACCGTAAAAAAAATTAAACCGCTGTCAAAAAAACGGCTAAAATCACTTGCACCGCCTTTTCACATGGGGTAAACAGGCTTCCATTATGGGTGGCAATTGTCGGGAAACAACGATCTAGCAAAAGCAAAAGCAAAAGGAAGGATCAACAATGAAACGTTTCGTACTGCTTGCTTTGGTGGCCGCGTTCGTTCTGGGCACCTTTGGCATGGCTTCCGCCGAGACCAAAGTGACCATGAGCGGCGAACATTACACCACGTTCCAGTGGGCCAAGTCGGTTAACGGCGCGACCAACGCCTTTACCGAAAAAGACGGCGAAGACACCTTCTACGCCCGTCAGCGCTCCCGCATCTACATGAACTTCGAGGCCAACGAGAACGTCAAGGCCACCTACGGCTTTGAAATCGGCGACCTGACCTGGGGCCACACCGAGTCTCTGACCCCCGTTGGCTCCGCCACGGCTCAGGACATCGGCGGCGCCACCGGCGGTGACTTCGGCGCCGACGGCATCAACATCAAGACCAAGCGCGCCATGGTGGCCTTCACCGTGCCCAACACCGACCTGAAGGTGACCATGGGTATCCAGGGCATGGCCCTGCCGATCGCCGTTGCCGCCGCCAACCCGATCTTCAACGGCGACGTGGCCGGCATCACCGCTTCCTACGCCTTCAACGACATGTTCTCCGCCACCGCCCTGTGGGCGCGTGTGAAGGACAACAACGGCACCGACATCGCCGGCAGCAGCTGGGCTGACGAAGAAGACGGCATCGGCCTCATCCTGTCCATCGCCCCGGTGCAGGGTCTGTCCCTGAAGCCCTACTACCTGTACGGCATGATCGGCCAGGACGTCGTGGGCGGCAACGTCGCGACCAAGGACGAAAGCGCCTGGTGGCTCGGTATGTCCACCCAGCTGACCATGTTCGATCCCATCGTCGTGCTGTGGGACGTGATGTACGGCTCCTATGACGGCGCCACCGACGCTCGCGACAAGGCTGGCTGGTCCACCGACATCGCCGTTGCGTACAAGATGGACTTCATGACCCCCACCCTGGTCTTCCACTACGGCACCGGTGACGACTCCACCGCTACCGATGGTTCCGAAGGCCTGCCGACCCTGGGTCACGACACCAACTACGCCATCACCAACCTGGGCACCGACGGCAACATCGGTCGTTCCTCCGCTTCCAAGCTGATCGGCACCGCCACCAAGACTGACGCTGGTATGGGCGTCATGGGTATCGGCCTTGTGCTCGACAAGATCACCTTCGTCGAGAACCTGTCCAACACCCTGAAGATCGTGTACTACAAGGGCACCAACGACAAGTCCCTCATGACCGCCACTCCGGCGACCTTCACCGAGGAAGACTCCGCTTGGGAAATCAACCTCGACACCACCTACCAGCTGTACGAAAACCTGAGCGCGGTTGTTGAGCTCGGTTATGTGAACGTTGACTGGGATGACAATGCCGCCCGCGGCAGCAACTTCCTGGACGAAGACGCTTACAAGCTGGCCTTCAGCCTGATCTACAAGTTCTAAATCGTCTGTTCCCGACAGCCACCCTGCCGGAGCCCTTTTGGGGCTCCGGCTTTTTTTTGGGGGAGCCTCTGGTGGGTGGGGAGCGATCGCCGCGTTCCATGCCTCTTGACGCACGGCCCAGCCAGATGGCGCGGCCGGGCCGTCCAGCGCACACCCTTCCTGGCGCATTTAAGTCTTGAAACAAGACTCGCCCCTGAAACAATGTCCCCTTGTTTCAGGGAAATGCACAAGAGCATCCAAACCCTTTCAAGGGTAAAATGCTCTAGCCGCCCTTTGACGCAGGATCATGGCGCACGCCGTCCGTGGTCCTGCCGCGCATTGGGCACCATGGGCGCACCAGCGCACGTTTCCGGGGCACGGTGTGCCATTTTCCGCGTGACTTTATTCCTATAATATTATAGCTATCGTGCCACGTATTTTATATACGTATTATTCACCGCCTTAGATGGATCACATTACCCGGCGCGGCCGCCCTCGCGAACGGCGCGACAGATAGTACTAAACTGTCATTGAACCCTCACCCCCTCAACACAAACGGAATAATAAATAACAAAATTATCAAAACACCCATTTCTTCCCTTGCACCGGCAGGCAAGTCCTCCTAGTGCGTTCATTTTTAAACGTGAGACCAGGAACCATCCCACACCTCTACTCAAGCAAAAGGAAGGATCAACAATGAAACGTTTCGTACTGCTCGCCTTGGTGGCCGCCTTCGTGCTGGGCACCGTCAGCATGGCTTCCGCCGAAACCAAAATGACCATGAGTGGCGAACACGTCACCTCGTTCCAGTGGGGCAAAGCCATTGGCGGCGCCTCCGGCGCGTTCACCGAGAAGGACGGCGAAGACACCTTCTACGCCCGCCAGCGCTCCCGCATCTACATGAACTTCGAGGCCAACGAGAACGTCAAGGCCACCTACGGCTTTGAAATCGGCGACCTGACCTGGGGCCACACCGAGTCCCTGACCCCCACCGGCTCCACCTCGGCTCAGGACATCGGCGGCTCCGCTGGCGGCGATTTCGGCGCCGACGGCATCAACATCAAGACCAAGCGCGCCATGGTGGCCTTCACCGTGCCCAACACCGAACTGAAGGTGACCATGGGCATCCAGGGCATGGCTCTGCCCTCCGCCATTTCCCCCAACCCGGTCTTCAACGGCGACGTGGCCGGCATCACCGCCTCCTACGCCTTCAGCGACCAGTTCGCCGCCACCGCCCTGTGGGCGCGTGTGGCTGACAACAACGGCACCGATATCGCCGGCAGCAGCTGGGCTGACGAAGAAGACGGCATCGGCCTCATCCTGTCCCTCGCCCCGGTGCAGGGTCTGACCCTGAAGCCCTACTACCTGTACGGCATGATCGGCCAGGACGTCGTGGGCGGCAACGTCGCGACCAAGGACGAAAGCGCCTGGTGGCTCGGCATGTCCACCCAGCTGACCATGTTCGACCCCATCACCGTGCTGTGGGATGTGGTGTACGGCTCGTATGACGGCGCCACCGACGCCCGCGACAAGTCCGGCTGGACCACCGACATCGCCGTTGCGTACAAGATGGACTTCATGACCCCCATGCTCGTGTTCCACTACGGCACGGGTGACGACAGCACGGCCACCGACGGCTCCGAAGGCCTGCCCACCCTGGCGTATGACGACAACTTCGGCATCACCAACCTGGGTACCGACGGCGCCTCCGGCCGCACCACCGGCTCCCTGCTCATCGGCACCGGCACCAGCACCGACGGCGGCATGGGCGTCATGGGCATCGGCCTGGTCCTGTCCGACATCACCTTCGTGGAAAACCTGTCCAACACCTTCCGCGTGGTGTACTACAAGGGCACCAACGACAAGTCCCTCATGACCGCCACGCCCGCCACCTTCACCGAGGAGGACTCCGCCTGGGAAATCAACCTCGACACCACCTACTCCATCTACGAGAACCTCTCCGCCATCGTGGAATTGGGTTATGTGAACGTGGATTGGGACGACAACGCCGCCCGCGGCAGCAACTTCCTGGATGAGGACGCCTACAAGCTGTCCCTCACCCTGACCTACTCGTTCTAGACAACGCCGGTTCCTGGCGCCCTTCCAGCCGGAGCCTTCGGGCTCCGGCTTTTTTTTCGCCATCCCGCACCCGCAGCCGCGCCTCGACATTTCCCCCCCTGGCCGCTATACCAATGCCCTGCCGCGCGGCCCCGCCGTGCGAGCCCACAATGGAGACGTCTCATGCCCTGCCGCGACATCATGTATGCCTCGCCCGCTGACTGGCCGGCCCTTGGCCGCTGGCTCGCGGGCCGCGAAAACCCCGACCAGGCCGTGGAAGACCGGGTCAAGGCGATCATCGCCGCCGTTGCCGAAGAGGGCGACGCGGCCCTGGCCCGCTACACCGCCACCTTTGACTGCCCCGGCTTCACGCCCGACATGCTGGCCGTGCCGGTCGCCGACATCCGCGCCGCGGCAGCGGCCGTGCCCGCCGCGGACATGGCCATCCTGCGCGAGGCCGCGCACAACATCCGCGTCTTCCATGAGGCCCAGGTGCAGCAGTCCTGGTGGACCACCCGCGAGGACGGCACCGTGCTCGGCCAGATCGTGCGGCCCGTGGACCGCGTGGGGCTGTATGTGCCCGGCGGCCAGGGCGGGGAGACCCCACTCATCTCCAGCCTGCTCATGAACGCCATCCCCGCCCAGGTGGCCGGGGTGCGCTCCATTGCGCTGGTGTCGCCGCCGCGCAAGGACGGCACGCTCAACCCCTACATCCTGGCTGCGGCGGACCTGCTCGGCATCACCGAAATCTACCGCGCCGGATCGGCCTGGTCCGTGGCCGCCCTGGCCGTGGGCACCCAGTCCATCGCGCCGGTGGATGTCATTGCCGGGCCGGGCAACATCTATGTGGCCACGGCCAAGCGGCTTTTGTCCGGCAAGGTGGGCATCGACATGATCGCCGGTCCCAGCGAGATCGCCATCGTGGCCGACGGTTCCGTGCCAGCCGCCTGCCTGGCCGCTGACATGCTCTCCCAGGCCGAGCACGATCCCCAGGCGTCGTCCATTCTCATCACCACCGACCCGGCCGTGGCGACCGGCGTGCGCGCCGCGTTGCTGGAACAGTTGGAGCACCTGCCGCGCAACGACATCGCGCGCAGGGCGCTGGCCGACTGGGGCGGCGTGGCCGTGGTGGCGGACTTGGCCACGGCCATCGAACTGGTCAACAGGCTCGCGCCCGAGCACCTGGAGCTGGCCCTGGCCGACCCGTGGTCCGCGCTCGGCTCCATCCGCAACGCGGGAGCCATCTTCATGGGCGCCAACGCGCCCGAGCCGGTGGGCGATTATTTCGCCGGGCCCAACCACGTGCTGCCCACCATGGGCACGGCCCGCTTTTCCTCCGCCCTGTCCGTGGAAACCTTTTGCAAGAAGTCGAGCGTGGTGGCCACCTCGCCCGCGTTCCTGGCCGCGCACGGCGCCAAGATCGCCCGTCTGGCGCGGCTGGAGGGGCTTGAGGCCCACGCCCGGTCCGTGGAAAGCCGGGGGCTGGACACGTAGCCCGGCCCCATTCCCCGCACCGTACAAAAGAAAGCGGGGGGAGCGTAAACGCTCCCCCCGCTTTCTTGTCTTTGGTACAGGCGGCTCTTGCCGCTCAAGCTACTGCCAAACCGCCATCTCTCCCTGCTGTTTCTTTCTGGATGCCGTGCGGCTCACGGCGCCCGACGCACTGCCCGCCAGATCCTCATCCACGGACAACAAGCCCGCCCGCCAGGGGAACGCGCGTGTCCCAACCGTACCCGCCTCCCCAGCCAGCAGTTTTTGGGGAAAGAGAGAGGAGAGGGGAAGGGGGTCTGGGGGAAGGGGAGAGGAGAGGGAAAACCCTTTTTTTCGCCGAAAAAGGGGTTTTCCCTCTCCTCTCCCCTTCCCCCAGGGCTTTATCAGCAATCCGGGCGGTTTTTGCCGCTATTTCTTTTCGTCCGCCGGACCGCCCTTTTCCTGGATGTCGAGGGGATAGGCCAGCACCATGGTCTTGCGGTTGGAAAGACCCAGGGCACTGTTCACGGTGTTGAGGCACACCACCAGATCCTGCACGCCGTCGTCGTCCACGTCGGCCACGGCGAAATCCACCACCGATCCCTTGATGCGCCGCGTCTTCCACAACAGGTTGAGGCCCACGCCGTCCCAGTACAGGGCGTGTATCTCGCCCTGGGGGTAGTGGCGGTAGCGTTCGAAATACTGGGCCGCCACGGAAATGGGCTTGTTGACCAGAAGCTCCCACTTGCCGTCCCGGTCCAGGTCCACGGGCAAACAGCGCATGGGCACGTAATAGGCCTGCTCCATGTCTCCCTCGCTCTTGCTCATGCCCGCCATGACGTCATAATAGTACAGTCCGAGGGCGGAACCGGAAAACACCTCATCGGACTTGAACTGCAAGTCGCCCATGAGCGTGTACACCTTCAGATGGTCGTCGTCGGCCAGCACCACCTTGGCGTCCTCCTTGACCGGCAGATAGGCGAAGTTGAAGGCGTTGGCGTATTCGGGCAGCAACAGGCGCTTGCCCAGCTGGTACTGGCCGCCCATGCGCACGACCTCGTGCACCTTGCCCTTGAGCAGGCCATGGATGGTGTTTTCCTGACCCACAAGGGTGGGCATGTAGTCCGGAGCCAGACGCACCACGGCCAGGTAATAGGGGATGTGGTCATCCATGAGTTGCAGCTTGCCGCCGCGATAATTGAGCACGTAGGATGCAGGCGCATTGTCGCTCTCGTTCACGGCGCAGACAACGATTTCCTGGAAGCCGTCACGGTTGGCGTCGATGAGGGACAGCCGGACATTGAGCAGCGACCGGCGCGCCTCGAAGGTGCTTTTGGGATCCAGGCGGCTGTCGCGGAAGGAGTAGACGGACACGTCATGGTCGTCGATGAGCACGACTTCCGTGCTGCCGTCGCCGTCCAGGTCGCCCACCACCATGCTGTTGGCGGCCATGTTGAGCCGCTGGCTGTGCAGGCGGCCCGTCTCCTCGGACGCCCCCTCATAGCGGAATTCGGGATTCAGATAGACCTGGGTCTTGGCGTTGGCCTCGTTCTGCACCAGGGCGGGGTTCATGGCCTGCAGCACCTGGGGCTTTTCCTCGCGCGATGCCTCCACGATGGGGGCCGCGCCCGGCTTGCCGAACACCTCGGCGCTCACGGAGCGCGCCACGCCCTCCAGCGAGGGAATAAGCGCCGCCAGCTTGGCCTGCACGACCTTGGGCCAGATCTCTCCCTGGCGGTTCATGACCTCCACGTCCAGGCTGCACTCATCGCCCATGACGGTAAGGCTGCCGTAGACCAGATACGCGAGCCCCTTGGCATCCAGCGCCGAGGCCGCCAACTCGCGGGCGGGCACGGCCATGTCCTTGAGCGCGCTTTTTTCCACGGGCTGGAAATGCTCCTTCCAGTGCAGCCTGGAAATGAGCATGGCCTGGATGCCGTCTGACAGATACTGGTATTTGTCCGGGCCGTTGATCGTGAACGGCAGCACGCCGTAGTTCTTGGCCTCTTCCGCGGCCCGCGCGGGCGCGGCGACGGCCAACATGGCGAAGACCGCGCACACGGCGGCGCCAGCCAAAAATATTCTATGCAAAATCGAGCGCATGACGACTCCCTTGACCTGCCGCTTTACATGCGGCGCTTTTGTTTTCATAGTGGCATGACGGCAAGAGGACGTGTTGTAGCACCTTCCCCATGGGTATGCAAAGCGGCGCGGGCCGCCCGGCCCGGCCGCTCCGCGCCGCAGCGGATGCGGCGGGCTTGCGCTTTGGGCGTTTTACGGGTAGGCACGCGCGACGCACCCTTGTGCGCTGCGCCAGCGCAGTCTTAATACCTCACGGGGCGGGTGGCAACCAGCCCCCTCCCGGGAAAAACCATCTTTGCGAGGCGTCCATGCAAGTCATCACCACCACCGCCATCAAGGAATACCCACTGCTCTCCAGGGGCAAGGTGCGCGACATCTATGAGATATCGCCCGAAAGCCTGCTCATCGTGACCACGGACCGCATGTCCGCGTTCGACGTGGTCATGGGCGAGCCCATCCCCTACAAGGGCGTGGTGCTCAACAAGATCACCCTGTTCTGGATGGAGCAGTTCGCGGATTGTGCGCCGAACCATCTGCTGGCCACGGACCCGGCCGATTTTCCCGCCCCCCTGCGCGCCTATGCCGACGCCCTGGAAGGCCGCGCCGTCATCGCGCGCAAGGCCAAGCCCCTGCCCATCGAGTGCATCGTGCGCGGCCACATCACCGGCTCCGGCTGGAAGGACTACCAGAAGACAGGCGCGGTGTGCGGCCACGCGCTGCCCTCGGGCCTGCTCGAATCCGCCAAGCTGGCCACCCCGCTCTTCACGCCCTCCACCAAGGCGGAACTGGGCCAGCACGACGAGAACATCACCCTGGACGCGGCCATGGCCATGGCGGGCGAAGACATGGTGCGCCGCGTCAGCGACCTGTCCATCGCCATCTTCAGCAAGGGCCGCGAACTGGCGGAACAACGTGGCATCATCATTGCCGACACCAAATTCGAATTCGGCACCCTGCCCAACGGCGACCTGCTGCTCATCGACGAGGTGCTCACCCCGGATTCGTCGCGCTTCTGGCCCATGGCGGGCTATGCGCCCGGCGCGTCGCAGCCGAGCTTCGACAAGCAGTACCTGCGCGACTGGCTGTCGGCCCAACCCTGGGACAAGACCCCGCCGCCGCCCACGCTGCCCGAGGAAGTCATCAGCAAGACCCAACGCAAATACATCGAGGCCTACGAGGCGCTGACCGGCCTGACCCTCGACCTTCCCTGACGGAGAAACCGCATGTCCGACCTTCTTATCACCCTTGGCCTGATCGGCGGTTGGCTGGCGCTGGTCAAGGTCGTGCTCCCCAAACTCGGAGCCGGATGAGGACCATCCAAAAGTTGCAGTGTGCAGCAACAGACCGATCCGACACGCAGGCGTCCGTAAGACGCCAGCGGAAGCCGCCGCCAGGCGGCTTCCGGCGTTTTGGGGCACACGATGCGCCCCCTCTGTCCACGCCGCGTCCGGGCCGCGTAAAAAAAATCTTGCCAAACCCGGCGCGACCCGTTAAGAAACCCCCTCCCACGGAGAGGTGTCCGAGCTGGCCGAAGGAGCACGATTGGAAATCGTGTGCACCGGCAAAACCGGTGCCGTGGGTTCGAATCCCACCCTCTCCGCCATTTTTCCTGGCTGTTCCTTTTGGGGGCGGCACAGGAGCCGGGCGGCGGAAGCGCCGCCAACCCCGTCAGGCCCGAAAGGGAGCAGCGGTAACGGTTGCTTTCGGGTGTCCGGCTCCTCAAAGGCGCAAGCAAGGCTTGCGCCTTTGTCGTTTTGCGGCCCGCACAGCCGCCCATGTCGTCCCGCACCCATAGCGCCGCCGCGCAAAATCCCCCCGGTAGGGCATCGTCCGTTTCCTGGCCCCCTCCGTCCCCGCCGCACACATGGCCTTTTCCATACCCCGCCCACTCCGCAATCGCGCCACGCGCATTTCACCTGCCCCGCCGCAATCGCGCCACGCGCATTTCACCTGCCCCGCCGCAACGCGCCCCGTGTGGCCCGCCTCTTTTTGCGCATACGGGTTTTTCTTTCACATTCTTATAATGACACGATTGATCTTTTCGTATACATATGGTGCAACATTTTACGTCAAAATATTTCTTGGAGGAAAACGATGACCCTGACCAGACACCTGTTGTGCAGCCTGCTTGTCGCCGCCATGACCGTGGCGGCCATGGCCGTTCCGGCCCACGCCCACTTCGGCATGATTATCCCCTCGAACACCACGCCCGGCCCCAAGTCGAAAACCATTTCCCTGCAATGCCTGTTCGCCCATCCGTTCACCCTGGTCGGCATGGAGCTGGTCAAGCCCAAGGCGTTCTACGCGGTCATGGATGGAACGAAAATCGACCTGCTTGGCTCGCTGAAGCAGAACAAGATGCTGGGCCACACCGCCTGGACGACCGACTTCACCATCAAGCGGCCCGGCGTGTACGCGCTGTACATGGAGCCGCAGCCCTATTGGGAGCCTGCCGAAGACCTGTCCATCATCCACTATACCAAGACATACGTGGCGGCTTTTGGCGGCGAAGAGGGATGGGACGAGCCCCTGGGCGTGAAAACCGAAATCGTGCCCATGCTGCGGCCCTTTGGCAATTACGCGGGCATGACCTTTGTGGGCAAGGTGCTGCGCGAGGGCAAACCCGTTCCCGGCGCCGACGTGGAAGTGGAATACTACAACGCGGACAACGCCCTTGGCCTGCCCACGGATTACCACCAGACCCACGTGGTCAAGGCCGATGACGCGGGCATCTTCGTGGCCACCTGCCCCCGCGCCGGTTGGTGGGGCTTTGCCGCACTCACCGAGGGCGACTTCACGGTCAAGGATCCCGACGGCAAGGAAAAGGCCGTGGAAATGGGCGCGGTCTTGTGGACGCATTTTGACGACTGGAAGAAGCGCTAGCGCAATGTCGCATTGTCGCCTTGAAACAATGCGAGGATTTGAAATAATGAAGCATTATTTCAACAAAATGCATAAGAGCATCTCATCTTTTTCAAAGGCAGGATGCTCTCA
This sequence comes from Desulfovibrionaceae bacterium, assembly GCA_050251715.1. Classification (GTDB taxonomy): domain Bacteria; phylum Desulfobacterota; class Desulfovibrionia; order Desulfovibrionales; family Desulfovibrionaceae; genus JBFWMG01. The sequence continues at coordinate 38,738 of JBFWMG010000012.1, forward strand.
TCCTGCCGCCTACAAAAAAGGCAAGGCCGGGAACGTTCCCGGCCTTTTTCGTTTTCCGCCCAGGCAATCCGGCGCTACCGCTGGTCCGGCTTGGAATCCGGCCCGGGGGGCGACTCCGGCACATGCGCGGTTTCGGGCCGGGCGTCGTGCACCAGCATGCGCAGGATCACCCGCGCCGTGCCAGGCTGGAACGCGCCCACGCAGGCGCCTATGGCACTGCCAATGCCCGTGCCCACAACCACGTTCTGCGGCGACGCAAACAGCACTGCCCCCACCAGCCCCAAAAAACTCCCCACAAAGGATCCAAGAATAACACCGTCGGCAAGGTCGCCGCCGCCCTCGTCCCGCCGTTTGAGCAGTCCCTGCACGACAAGATACGCCAGCGACCCCACAAAGCCGCCGCCCACAGCCCCCAAAAAAGAAAACGCAAGACCCATGGCCGCCTCTATCCACAACGGCCCATCACCGGGCGCCTGCGTGCCCTTTATGAGCCCCGCCGCCAGCCCCAGCGCCCACGCCCCGAGCATGCACCGGGTCCGCATGCGGTCCACGGCAACGCTTTCGTTGAACGCCGCATCCTTTTCAGGCCGTATCATGTCCTCCACGCCGTCTTCAGGCAGGGCGGACGAGGGCGGCGCGCCATCACGGGATTTCTTGAACATGGGCATGAACCGTTCATAGCGTGGAGCGTCCTCTTTGACCACGCTTTTCACTGCACCCGGTATCCTGAATGTTTTCCCTCTCACCACCCTGATATTGATTCCCAATCCAAGGGGTTCTATGCTATATGTCATACCATGGTAGGAAGGCCATACTGATTAACTGCCGGAGGATATCGCATGCGCGTACTCATTGTGGAAGATGATTTCACCAGCCGCAAGCTGTTGCAGACCATCGTCGCGCCGTATGGCGAATGCGACATCGCAGTCAACGGCAAGGAAGCCGTGAGCGCCTTTGAAGCAGCTTCAGACGCGGGCAATCCCTACCATCTCATCTGTATGGACATCATGATGCCGGAAATGGACGGCCAGGAGGCGCTCAAGCGCATCAGAGCCCTTGAACGCCAGCGTGGCATCCAAAGCGTGGACGAAGTGAAGGTGGTCATGACCACTGCCTTGGACGACCCCAAAAACGTGGTCGAGGCCTACTACAAGGGCGGCGCAAGCTCCTACATTCCCAAGCCCATTGACAAGCAACTCTTTGTCCACCTGTTGCGCAATCTCAAACTCATTCCCTGATCCCGCACCACAGCCACGCGCCGATGCCATGGACCGGATCATCCCGCATGCTATCCGGCATGCGGGATGATCCGGTCCATGGCCGGTTGTGACGTGGTCATGCCCCCACGCATCGGTCCCCGCGCCGATGCGGGTTGACATTGCCCGCCTCTCGGCTAACACGATAAGAGCGCCGTCGCACCCAACCTTCCGGGTCACGTCATCCTCGGCGCTGGGGAGGTTCCTTCGTGAATCCGCATACGCTGGATTTTATTCTGCTCGGCATTGCCATCTACGTGCTGCTGCGCATTCTGCGCCGCAGAAACACGCCTCCGGACAAGGGTCGCCCCCGTCTGCCCGGCGAAGACCACCACGATGACGACACGCCCGAACGCCCCGATGCGGAACAGCCCGCCTACCGGAACGCGCGCAACACCTGGGACGCGCTGCGCTCGCGCCCAAACGGCCCGCAACAAGCCCAGCGTCCCACACGCGCGGACGATGCGCCCCCCATGTCCGGGTCGGACACCGTCCCTGTTCCCACCGGGTTCGACGAATCCGATTTTTTGGACGGCGCCAAGGCTGTCTTTGCCCGCATGCAGGAATCCTGGGCCAGACGCGACCTGGAAGACATCGCCCACTTCACCACGCCGGCCGTGCTCGACGAAATAACCCGCCACGCCCAGGCGGACCCCACGCCCTCGCCGGTCGAGGTGCTGCTTATCAAGGCGCAACTCCTGGAAGTGAAACAGGAACACGGCCAAACCCGGTGCACGGTCCACTACGACGTCCTGCTGCGCCAGGGCCGCTCGCGCGGCGAACCCACGCAGGTACGTGAGATTTGGACCTTTGCCCGCACCGACAACGATCCGGGCTCCCTGTGGAAGCTCGACGCCATCCAGCAGCCGCAATAATCCGCCACCGCAAGAGAAAAGGCGTCCCTGGCCATGGCCGGGGACGCCTTTGTCATGTGCGGCAACGCCTAGAGCATTGCAGCATTGAAACAATGCGATGATTTGAAATAATGAAGCATTATTTCAACAAAATGCATAAGAACATCTCATCTTTTTCAACGTCAAGATGCTCTAGTAGGTGCCCAGCGCAACCCTGGCCTGGGCCAGCACCACCTTGTCCGTGGTGTTGACGGCATGCACAATGGCAAAATACGTGTTGCCCTTGCCACCCGAACACGGGGGCAGGTACGCGCCCGGCTTGAGCACGCTCCAGGTGGCCCGGTGGCCGTGGATGACGGTCACCCCGGCGGGCACGTCATTGGTCTCGCCCGCCACGGACGGCACCACAACCTCGGTCGCGCCCGCGGGCACGGCCACGGCAATGGCGCCATGCCCACCGTTGGTGGACAACGGCGTATACGTACGGTCGTTGAACTCCACGATGATCTGGTCGGCTCCGGCAGGAATGCCGCCCACGCGCAGGGCTGGCGACATGGCGTTCTTGCCGCCAAACTGCGCGCACTGCATGCCTGCGGGAACAAACTTGCCGTCCCACGCCGCATCCACAAACGCGACCTGCAACTGCCCCAGCGACTCTATGGCCTCGTTGCCGAAATAGGTTTTCTTGCAGCCGGTGAACAGAAGAAGGGCCGTGACCGCCAGCAGGAGAGGGAACAACCGGGTACGCATACGAACTCCTTGTAGTGGTGTATGAAAAATGACCAAAACAACGCGGAATATATGCATTTAAACTGCCATGTTGTCAATCCTGCCCGAACAATGAAGGAGCCTGCTACCGCCGCCCCCTCCCCCATTTCTGGATGCCCAGCCCGGCCATGATGCACCCCAGGCCAGCGAACGTGGACGCCGCAATGGTCTCGCCCACAAAAAGGTGGATGAAAAACAGTGACAGGAACGGGGACAGGAAAATCAGATTGCCCACCTTGGCCGTGTTCTCCGACAGCTTGAGCGCCGCCAGCCACAACACAAAGGCAAACCCCATCTCGAACGCCCCCACATAGGCCGCTCCCGCCACCCCTGCCCAGGGCACGGGCCATACCACCGACCATACCGCGCACGCCGCCCATGCAAACGGCAACGAAAAAAGGAAATTGAGAAACAGCCCCACCACGGGATCCCGCCGGTCCCGCGTGTTGTAGATCCAATACAGCGCCCAGATCACCGTGCTGCCCAATGCCAGCGCCACACCCAACGGACTGGAAAACCGCATGGCCAACGGGTCGCCGTGCGTGGCAATGACCACCACGCCCAGATAACTGACCGCCGTGGCCGCCAGATCCCACCGCCCTATCCGCTGCCCCAGCAACGGAATGGACAACAACGCCAGGGTCACGGCCCAGGTGTAGTTGATGGGCTGCGCCTCCTGCGCGGGCAGCAGATCGTACGCCTTGAACAACACCAGATAATACAGCAGCGGATTGCACAACCCAAACACCAACGACTGCGCATACTCCCGCCGCCCATACCCGAACGCCAGCCGCAACCGCCCCTGCGCCAGCAACACGCCCGCCAACACCACCACCGACGCCACGCTGGACCAGAACACCAGCTGCACCGGATCCAAATGCCGCAACGCCAGCTTGAACGCCGACGCCACCGTGGACCACATCAACACCGCGCCCAGAGCGCATGCGTACGCCTTGCTTTGCTGCCGCAAAGGAATGCCTCCGGCGGCCGGGGAGGGAACTTTTGAAAAAGTTCCCTCCCCGGACCCCACCCTCAAAACTTTTCAGTTGGTTAATGGCGCATTCTGTATATGGGTTTCCAGGCCGGGGCGCAAATGCGTGCAGGAGCGGCGACCGGAAAAAGGAGGAAGATTTCGCGCCGGGGCGGCGCGAAATCTTCGCCGTTCCCCGCCGCACCGCCGCGCCAGCGTGCTAGTCGCCGAGGTAGGCCTTGCGGATTTCGGGGTTGGCGAGGAGTGCTTTGGCGTCGTCTTCCATGACCACGGCGCCGGTTTCGAGCACGTAGCCACGGGTGGCGATTTGCAGGGCGAGGTTGGCGTTTTGTTCGACCAGCAGGATGGTGACGCCCATGGAGGTATTGATTTCGCGGATGGTGTCGAAGATGCGCTGCACGATGAGCGGGGCGAGGCCCATGGAGGGTTCGTCGAGCAGCAGGAGCTTGGGCCGGGCCATGAGGGCGCGGCCAATGGCGAGCATTTGTTGTTCGCCGCCGGACAGGGTGCCGCCCGCTTGTTTGCGGCGTTCCTTGAGCACGGGGAAGAGTTCGAAGACCCAGTCCATGTCGTGGCGGATGTCGTGCTGGTCGTTGCGGAAGAAGGCGCCCATTTCGAGATTTTCCTGCACGGCCAGGCGGGGGAAGATGCGGCGGCCTTCGGGCACCTGGCACAGGCCCATGGCGGGCAATTTGTCCGCCGAGGTGTTGCGGATGGAGGCGCCCCAGTAGAGCACGTCGCCTTCCACGGGGCGCACGATGCCGCAGATGGTCATGAGCGTGGTGGATTTGCCCGCGCCGTTGGCGCCGATGATGGTGACGATTTCGCCTTGGCGCACGGCCAGGGAGATGCCTTTGACGGCCTTTATCTTGCCATAGGCGGCGGAGACGTTTCGCAGTTCGAGTATGGTTTGCGTCATGAGCTTTCCTGGGGATTTCCTGGCGGCGCGGCGCTAGTGCTGTTCCTCGGAACGTTGGCCGTAGCGGGCGGCGGGTATGATGCCCTTGGGGCGGAAGAGCATCATGACGGTCATGGCCGCGCCAAAGGCGAGCATGCGGTACATTTCAAAATCGCGGAAGATCTCGGGCAGGGCGATGAGCGCCAGCGCGCCCACGATGACGCCGGGAATGGAGGCCATGCCGCCCAGCACCACCATGGCCAGCACCATGGCGGACTCGATGAAGGAGAAGCTGTTGGGGCTGACGAAGCGCATGCGGGCGGCGAAGTAGGCGCCGGCCAGGCCGCCGAACACCGCGCCCATGCCGTAGGCCAGGAGTTTGAGCTTGAAGGTGTTCACGCCCATGAGCTCGGCGGCGGTCTCGTCCTCGCGGATGGCTTCCCAGGCGCGGCCTATGCGCGAGTGGTTGAGGCGGTACACGGCAAGGATGGTGAAGATGGTCAGGCCGAGTGCGATGGCGTACATGTAGGGCAATTTTTTCAGGAGCAGGTGTTCCATGGTGAACCCGTCGGCAAAGCTGGGCCACCAGATGCCGGGCGCCTTGATGCCCAGGATGCCGTTGGGGCCGTTGGTCAGGCTCATCCAGTTGTTGAGGATGAGGCGCACGATTTCGCCGAAGCCGAGGGTGACGATGGCCAGGTAGTCGCCGCGCATGCGCAGGGTCGGGTAGCCGATGAGGCAGCCCGCCAGGCAGGCCAGGCCGCCCGCCAGGGGCAGGCAGAGCCAGAACGGCGCGCCGAAATGGATGCTCATGAGCGCGTAGGTGTAGGCGCCCACGCCGTAGAAGGCGATGAAGCCGAGGTCGAGCAGGCCGCACAGCCCCACCACGATGTTGAGGCCGAGGCCGAGGCAGATGTAGATGCACACATTGATGGCCACGTCGAGGAAGTAGCGCCCGGCCACAAAGGGCGGGATGGCCGCGCCCACGAAGAGCGCCAGGAAGACCAGCCACTTGGGGGTGCGGGCGTACACGGCGCGGGCGGAGTCCTGCGCGGCGGCAAGGGGGCGGCCGATAAAGCCGAGCGCGCCCTCGCGCTTGAGGATCCACAGGAAGAGGCACAGGGCCGAGGCAACGGCCACATAGCCCCACACGCGCAGGGTATCGGCAAAGACGAGCCCGTCGGGCGTGATGCCGATAAGCGGCCACAAGAGGAGCAGGAACCAGGCAAGCCCCGCCGCCCACCACTTGAAAATTTTCTTATACCCGTGTGTCATCGACATTCTCGCCCATGATGCCCGTGGGCATGAAGTAGAGGACCGCGATCAGGATGATGAAGGCGAACACATCCTTGTATTCGCTGGAGATGTAGGCGGCCGCGAAGATTTCCACCAGCCCGATGACGAGTCCGCCGAGCATGGCGCCGGAGATGTTGCCTATGCCGCCGAGCACGGCGGCGGCAAAGGCCTTGATGCCGGGCACAAAGCCCATGTCGTAGCGCACCGCGCCGTAGTACATGCCCACCATGATGCCCGCCGCCGCGGCCAGCGCCGCGCCGATGGCGAAGGTGACGGAGATGACGCGGTTGGAATTGATGCCCACCAGGGCAGCCATGGTCTTGTCCTGGGCCGTGGCGCGCATGGCCTTGCCGATGCGGGTGCGGAAGACCAGGATGTTGAGCCCCACCAGCAGTAGAGCGGTGACGGCCAGGGTGAGGATCTGCATGTAGCTGACGCTCACGTTGCCCATGTGGATGACGCGCGAGGTGAACATGCTGGGAAAGCTCTTCACGTAGGCGCCCTGGGTGAGCATGAGGCCGTTTTGCAGGAAGATGGACATACCGAGCGCGGACAGCAGCAGGGCCAGGCGCGAGGCGTGGCGCAACGGCATGTAGGCCACCTTTTCCACGGCCATGGCCAGCATGGAGCAGTAGGCCATGGCCAGCAGGAACGAGCCGCCGATGCACAGCACCGGATGGGTGTCCAGATAGCCCTGCGAGGCGCAGAAGGAGAGCAGGATCACGCCCATGTAGCCGCCCGTGGCGAAGAACTCGCCGTGGGCGAAGTTGATGAGCTGGATCACGCCGTAGACCATGGTGTAGCCCAGGGCTATGAGCGCGTAGAACCCGCCCAGGGTCACGCCGTTGATGCACTGTTGCAGAAAGAAATCCATATCGCTCGCGGGGTGGTTGCAAACCGGAGGGGCAAGCCCGCCCCTCCGGTCGTTCCGTCGTCGTGGTTTAGAGCATCTTAACTTTGAAAAAGTTTAGATGCTCTTATGCATTTTGTTGAAATAATGCTTGATTATTTCAACTCTTCACATTGCTTCAATGTTAAAATGCGCTCGTACGTTTTCGTCTTGGAACAAGACGCCGCCCTGGAACAACATCCCCTGGTTTCGGGGAACTGCATAAGGGCGCCCAAACCTTTTCTGGGTTGAAACGTCCTAGAACATCTTCTTGGTGGCCGGGTCGTAGTAATTGACGAACTTGTCGCCCTTGACCATCTGGATGATGTAGTTGGAGCCGGAGTCGCCGTTGGCCTCGAACTTGATGCGCTTGGTGATGCCGTCCATGTCGGTCTTCATGGCCGCTTCGCGGATCTTGTCGGGGTCGGTGGAACCGGCCTTCATGACGGCGTTGAGCATGGCCCACGTGGCGTCAAAGGAGTAGAAGGCGTAGCCGCCGGGGGTGCCGTGCTTGGCATAGGCGGCCATGAACTTCTTGTACAGGGGCTTGGTGTCGTCGATGAAGCCGAAGGTGAAGTACACGCCCTGGGCGGCATCGTGGGCCTTTTCGATGAACTGGGGATGGTACACGGCGTCCTGGCTGAGCACGGCGCACTTCAGGCCCATCTGGCGCACCTGCTTGATCATGCTGATGCCGGGGGCGGAGTTCTGCAGGCTCATGTAGAAGACGTCGGGGTTGGCGGCCTTGATCTTGGTGAGCACGGCGGAGAAGTCCATGTCGCCTTCGTTGACGTGGTCATGCGCCACCACGGTGAGGCCGGCCTTCTTGGACTCTTCGCCCACGAATTCGGCCAGGTGCTGGGAATAGGTAGTCTTGTCATCCAGGATGAACACGGTCTTGGCTTGCAGCACGTCCTTCATGAAATCCACGGCGGACTTGGACTGGTGGGCGTCGATACCGCACATGCGCCACATGTACTTGAGGCCGCGCAGGGTCACGTCGGGGTTGGTGGAGGCCGGGGTAATCATGGGCACCGGGCCTTCGTCCAGCACTTCGGAGGCGGGAATGGTGGCGCTGGAGCAGTAGGCGCCGTCCACAAAGGCGACCTTCTGGCTGAGCAGCTTGTTGGCGGCGGCCACGGCCTGGCGCGGGTCGCATGCGCTGTCCTCGGACACGACCTCGATATCGTCGTAGCCCTTGAGCAGGCCGTCGGCCTTGAACATCTCGGCGGCGATGCGCGCGCCGTTGGCGATGTCGTTGCCGTCCGCGGCATAGGGGCCGGTAATGGGGCTGAGCGTCCCGATCTTCAGGGTTTTGGCCATGGCCACGGCGCCCATGCACAGGGATAGGCTCACGCACAACACGAACACTTTCAAGACGGGATTTTTCATTGCTTCCTCCATCCGTTGATGTTGCCGCGCCTACTGCGCGGGTTGTCCCAGGTACGCTTCTATGACCTTGGGGTCGCGCTGGATGGCCTCCGGCGCGCCTTCCGCAATCTTTTCCCCGTGGTCAAGGACCACGATGCGCTTGCATATGCCCATGACGAGCTTCATGTCGTGCTCCACCAGCAGCACGCTGACGCCGCTGTCCACGATGCGGCGGATGTCGTCCATGAGTTCGTTGGTCTCTGCCGGGTTGAGTCCCGCGGCGGGCTCGTCGAGCAGGATCACGCTGGGGCTCGACGCCAGGGCGCGGGATATCTCCAGCCGCCGCTGCCAGCCATAGGGCAGGTTCTTGGCCAGTTGGGTCGCGGCTTTTTCCAGGCCCATGAAGACCAGCGCCTCCATGGCCTTGTCGCGGATGTACGCCTCTTCGGCCTTTTGGCCGGCCGAGCGCAGCACCGCGCCCACCACGCCCACGTTGGTGCGGGCGTGCAGGGCGATCATGACGTTTTCGAGCCCGGTCATGTTGCTGAACAGACGGATGTTCTGGAAGGTTCTGGCAATGCCCAGTTGCAGGATCTGGTGCGGCCGCATGCCCGCCAGCACGGTGTCGTCAAAGCGCACGCTGCCCTGCGTGGGCTTGTATACGCCGGTAATCACGTTGAATATCGTCGTCTTTCCCGCGCCATTGGGCCCGATGAGCCCCACAAGGTCACCAGAGTGGATCCCGAACGAGACCTCCGTGAGCGCCTTGATGCCGCCGAAATTGACATGCACCTTGTCTAATATGAGTCGGGTATTCATGAGATATCGCGATCAATCCTTTCTTGGAAAGTGAATTGGTACTTGCTGTCATGGAAATTTGCAAGCATTGATTGTCCAATCGTGTCACACCAGAACATTCGCCCTACAAAAAAGTGTGGCAAACGAATTTTCAACGGTGTATATTGACAAAGACAGCCTATAATTCTTGAATACGGGAGCAAAATAGAATGTTTTCAAATGGAACCACACCCATAGCCCTTGACGACGTGGACCGCCGCATTCTGGCGCTTTTGCAGGCCAACGCTCGCACGCCCAACGCCCAGATCGCGCGGGAAATCGGCATGGCCCCTTCCGCCGTGCTCGAACGCATCCGCAAGCTGGAGCGCAACGGCGTGATCCAGGGATACGAGGTGAAACTCAACCCCAAGGCGCTGGGCCAGGGGCTGACCGCCTTCATCTTCGTGCGCACCGAAGAGGCGGTGGGCTCCTTTGCCGCGGGCGCGGACATCGCCCGCCTGCCCGAGGTCATGGAGGTGCACCACACGGCGGGCCACGACTGCTACCTGGTCAAGGCGCGGGTGAGCGACACCGAAGGGCTGGGCGCCCTGCTGCAAAAGATCGGCCGCGTGGACACCTCGCGCGACACGCGCACCACCATCGTGCTCAAGACCCTCAAGGAAACCCTGGGACTGCCCATTGCCGTCAGCTCCCAGGAACGGAAGAAGTAGGAGGACGCCATGGACAAAAACCAGCTCGAACCCCGCATCGAGGCCAGGGGCAAGGAATTTTTCGCCAGCATCAGCGGCGAGGCGCCGTCCATTTTCAATAAAAGCTGGTGGACCGGAAAAGTCATGGACTGGTCCATGAAAAACGAGAATTTCAAGGTCCAGCTCTTCCGCTTCGTGGACGTGCTCCCCTACCTGAACACCTCGGAATCGCTCACCCGCCATATCAAGGAATATTTCGGCGACGACCAGGACGTGCCCCCGGTGCTCAAATGGGGCGTGGGAGGTCTGGGCGGGCTGGGCGGCAAGCTGGCCGCCGGGCTGCTGGGCAAGACCATCCGCTCCAACATCGAAAAGATGGCGCGCCAGTTCATCATCGGCGAGGTGACCAAGGAGGCGGTGAAGAACATCGCCAAGGTGCGCAAGGACGAGTTCGCCGTGGTGGTGGACCTGCTGGGCGAGGCCACGGTGAGCGAGGGCGAGGCGGACGCCTATCTGGCGGGCTATCTGGAGCTGCTGGACGCCCTGGCCAAGGAATACAAGGGCTGGAAGCCCCTGGGCGGCGGCAAAAGCGGCGACCTGGACTGGGGCCACGCGCCCAAGATCAACGTGGCCGTGAAACCCTCGGCCTTTTATTCGCAGGCCAAGCCCGTGGACCAGGAAGGCTCGGTCGCGGCCATCTATGACCGCGTGGCGCAGGTGCTGCGCCGCGTGCGCGCGCTGGACGGATTTTTGTGCATCGACATGGAGCAGACCAAGTACAAGGAGATGACCCTCGCCCTGTACAAGCGGCTGCGCAGCTCGCCCGAGTTCCGCGACTACCCCCATCTGGGCGTGGTGCTGCAAGCCTATCTCACGGACACGGACGCGGATCTGGAAGAGCTGCTGGCCTGGGCGCGCGCGGAAAACCTGCCCATCTCCATCCGGCTGGTGAAGGGCGCGTACTGGGACTACGAGACCGTGATGGCCAAGCAGAACGGCCACCGCGTGCCCGTGCACACCATCAAGGCGGCGTCGGACGCGGCCTACGAGCGGCAGGCGCGGCGCATCCTGGAAAACCACGACATCTGCCACTTTGCCTGCGCCTCGCACAACGTCCGCACCATCGCGGCGGTCATGGAGACCGCCCGCGACCTGAACGTGCCCGAGGAGCGCTACGAATTCCAGGTGTTGTTCGGCATGGCCGAACCCGTGCGCAAGGGGCTGCTCAAGGTCGCCAAGCGCGTGCGGCTCTACTGTCCCTACGGCGAACTGCTGCCGGGCATGGCCTATCTGGTGCGCCGCCTGCTGGAAAACACGGCCAACGAATCCTTTCTCAAGCAGAGTTTTTCGGACGCGGCGGGCGTGGCGCGGCTGCTCGAATCGCCCGAGGTCACCCTGGCCCGCGACAAGGCGGCCCGCGAGGCGCACCTGGCCGCGCGCCTGGAGCACGCGGCCAACCGCTTTGCCAACGAGCCGCTGGCCGACTTCACCATCCCGGACCTGCGCCGGGCGTTTCCCCAGGCCATCGCCGCCATCCGCGCCGAAAAAATGGGCAAGACCTATCCGCTGTTCATCGGCGGCAAGGAAGTGGTGACGGACGACATCATCGACTCGCTGAACCCGGCCCATCCCGCCGAGGTGGTGGGCCGCGTGTGCCAGGCGGGCACGGCCCAGATCGACGCGGCCATGGGCGCGGCCAAGGCCGCCTTCCCGGGCTGGAGGGACACCTCCCCGGCGGACCGCGCCACCTATCTGGTCAAGGCGGCGGCCATTGCCCGGCGGCGGCTGGTCGAGCTGTCCGCGTGGCAGGTGCTGGAAGTGGGCAAGCAATGGGACCAGGCGTACAACGACGTGGCCGAGGCCATCGACTTCCTGGAATACTACGCCCGCGAGATGATGCGCCTGGGCCAGGGCCAGCGCCTGGGCCACGCGCCCGGCGAGGTGAACACCTATTTCTACCAGCCCTGCGGCGTGGCGGCGGTCATCGCGCCGTGGAATTTCCCGCTGGCCATTTCGTGCGGCATGGCGGCGGCGGCCATCGTGGCGGGCAACCCGGTGCTGTACAAGCCCGCCAACCTGTCGCCGGTCATCGGCTGGACCCTGTGCGAGATATTCCGCGAGGCAGGCCTGCCTGCGGGCGTGTTCAACTACGTGCCGGGCCGGGGTTCGGTCATGGGCGACTATCTGGTGGACCACCCGGGCGTGGCGGTCATCGCCTTCACCGGATCCATGGAGGTGGGCCTGCGCATCCTGGAGCGGGCGGCCAAGGCACAGCCGGGCCAGGCCATGTGCAAGAAGGTGGTGTGCGAGATGGGCGGCAAGAACGCCATCATCATCGACGACGACGCGGACCTGGACGAGGCGGTGCTGCACGTCCTGTACTCGGCCTTCGGGTTCCAGGGGCAAAAGTGCTCGGCCTGTTCGCGGGTCATCGTGGTGGCGCCCATCTATGAAAAGTTCATCGCGCGCCTCAAGGACGCGGCAGGCTCCATCAAGATCGGCCCTGCCGAGGATCCGGCCAACTATATGGGCCCGGTGGTGGATGCGGCGGCGCAGAGGAAGATCAAGGAATACGCCGAGCTGGCCAAGCGGGAAGGCAGGCTGGTCATCGAGCGCGTGGTCCCGGACACGGGCTATTACGTGCCGCTGACCATTGTGGCGGGCATCACGCCCGAGCACCGCATCGCGCAGGAAGAGGTGTTTGGCCCGGTGCTGGCGGTCATGAAGGCCAAGGACATCGGCCAGGCCATCGAGTGGGCCAATGCCACGCGGTTCGCGCTCACGGGCGCGATCTTCAGCCGCAGCCCCCGGCATCTGGACCTGGCCACGCGGGAGTTCCGGGTGGGCAACCTGTATCTGAACCGGGGCAGCACGGGCGCGCAGGTGGAGCGGCAGGCGTTCGGCGGCTTCAAGATGAGCGGCGTGGGTTCTAAGGCGGGCGGTCCGGACTATCTGCTGCGCTTCATGGATCCGCGCGTGGTCACGGAAAACACCATGCGCCGGGGCTTCGCCCCCATTGACGCGACTGACGACTGGGTGGCGTAAGCCCCACAAGCGCATCCCCTCTCGACCGCGCCTGCGGTCGCCTACATTCAAAAGCCCCGTCGAGAACTCGGCGGGGCTTTTAAAGAGAGATTAAACGCGATTTTACGCAACGCCACTATGTTGTGATGGCGACCATAGCCCCCACCTCAACCGCCACGGGCGTATAAATATCCACGTCCAACTCGGGGACATGCAACGATATGATCAGGGAATACCGGGCCTGTCTGTCCCAGCAGTTCAGCCAGGCCCGCTCCCGCCACCAGCCGATGACCGGATAGACCCCAACGAGATTGCACATTGCCAACGCTGCCGCTGAACCTGTCCAGATGTCCGAATGGATGGAACCGCGTGACCGACCGATGGAACCTATCCGCCATCTGTCGCTACGGCTTGAGGTCTCCGCCTTCTCACCATCCTCCCTGGCCGCTTTATTCAGACGCTTCTCAAACTCTTCCCGGCTTTCTCCGGGACTGTTCAGGTCGAACCGTAGGGCGTGCGAGGGGTAGCGGTAACGGTCTTTCCATCCCACTTCGCCTGGACCGGGCTCAATAAAGTAGGACAAGGTGACGCGCAACGTCACATCTGTTTCACCCAAACCCTGCAAGACATCCGTGGGCCACGGAAGCGCATGCAGGTGCATGTCCTTTGTGCCCAGTCCGCTTGCCCCCTCTTTTCGGTCGAAGGGTTGCAGCGTCTCTTGAGCGATAAGAGTGAGGCTGTTGTTCGCGCACCACATCGCTCGTTGCAGGTCCGGGACGCCATACCCGCAAATTCTGAGCAGTTGGGCATAGTCCGTCTTACTTCCTTCCCCCAAGAACATAGCCTTCATCGGCTCGGTCCAATCCGCCGAATGAACCATGAGACCCCGCACGGTCTCGGGCCAGGCCTGCGGATACAAGGTTTGAATCCTCGCCGCCATCCATGCCGCCTGGGCCGCAGCCGCGCTCGTGGCGTTGATGGTGTCGAACTGGCGCAGGGCGGGCTCGTGGCTGGTGGAAAGCAGGTCCGTGTCGTCGCAGGCCGCGCACAACCCGTAGCCGTCCCGGACCACGTTGCCGCCCTCCATGAGGATGTCCGGCTTGGCTGGCCATTTCTTGCCATCCCAGATCAAAGACGTGGTGCTGAACGGGGAAAGCCCGCCGCTGGGGGCCACGGGTGTGCAACCGGCCATGTCCGGGTCGGAAAGAAAAGTCTTCTCTGTATACGCTCCCACGGCCAGGGCGTTCCAGGACTGCGCCGGGTCATGAACCGAACGGGACAAATTACTGTCCGCATAGTCTTTCCAGTCGTTCGGATTATCCACATTGCCAGCGGAAACGATTATCAGCCGCTTGGAATCCTCGCCCGCGCGCGCCGCGCCGGGGTCGGCCGCGCCGGGGGCAAGCTGCCCGATGTCCTGTCCCGCAGCCAGGGCGTCCAGGGCGGCGGACCAGGACGTCGGCCGTCCGTAGTCGCGGCCGTTCTCCGCAGTCACGGCCAGGCAGAGCACGTGCTTGCGCCTGGGAGCCTGGATTTCGACCCGGCTTGCGGCCTGGGAGGTGACGTATCCATACAGTTCGGGATCGTTATTGCCGTTCGGGGGCAGGATTTTCACGGACTCCAGGCAATGGGCGACATGCACGATCCCGCCGCCCTCCAAGGCCTGCTGGAGGTTGCCGTACCCGGCAAGGCCGCACATGAGGGTGCCGTGCTTGTCGTGGTCATGAACGCCCCATGCCGGATCACAGGAGTGGCGGTCCGCATCGGCCAGAAGAGGGGCGAGTAGCATGTGCCCGTTGTTGGCCCCGGTGTCCAGGACGCTGACCGCGACATCCGGCTCGGGGACGACTTCCAGCCTGTCCCGCAGGCTTTCCGCCCAATCCACTTGGTCCGCGTTGGCTGATTCGGTCCAGAAAACGGCCGCCTCCTTGGCCCGCCGGAACTCGGCCAGGTGGTCGCTGGCGGCAAGAAGTTGGCCAAGCTGGTCGCGGTCGGCATTCACCAGCACAACAGTTCGCTCGGGGAACCGCAGCGCCCCTGCCTGAACGGGGATGTTCAGGTCACGCGCGGTATTCCTGAATCCGGCCTCCACCTCGGGGTCGCCCCCCATGAGCCACACTTCACAGACCACGGGCTCTTGCCCAGGGCACAGGCTCGGGTCGTCCGTCCAAAGGGCTCCGGTCAAGGCAATGTGGATGTCCTCAATGCCTTCAATCAAATCTTTGTTTTTCGCCTTGCCCGGCTTGGCTTCCTCTTCCGGATTCACAGGCTGCTGCGGCTTCACTTCCTCCTCAGCATACTGCCGGATTTTTTCAAGGAAAAACCCTTCTTGCCCGCTTGGGATATAGACTGTCGCCCTGGTGGCCGTCACCGCCCCTTCCCTGTCGAGAGGTGCCAAGACAGCAACTGTCCGAATGTTCGCCAAGCGAATCCCCTTCGGAAGATTTTCAAGACTCTTCGTCTTCAGGTCGCAACCCGGCGCGCTTTCAAATTCCAGATAGGTCCCATGCCGTGTGGGAACGGCCACGGCGGTTCGGGCCTCTTGCTCCTGTCCGGCCTGCGCCCAGGCATGCTCAAGCCTGCTCTTGATGTAGTCGCTGTGCCGCTCGCGATCACGGGGCGGAAAGGTCGGTGGCTTGCCCCGGGTTCCGAGGCTGGTGAATGGCGTGGTGTCGGCTGAACCGGCGAGGAAGATGTGTTTTTTGTCTGCGGTCATGCTCGCGTCGGGGTGCTGGATTGTCCGTAGGCGGAACGACGCTCCATGAGCATGGTCTTCAGGGAGGTCGCGGTGACTGTCTTCCTGTCGGACAATATAGCACCCTTTATCGCATCATCGCAAGCCTGGCCCACCTCGGCATGGCTGAGGCCCCTGGCGGCCTTGGCGAGCTCGGCCTGGGACAATTTTCTTGGGCGGAACTGGCCAAGCCGATTCTCGATAAGGCTCTGCACCTCATCGAGCGTGGGCAGGCCGTAGTACAGGATGTCGTCGAAACGGCGGAAAAGGGCCTGGTCCAGGATGGAGGCGTTGTTGGTGGCCGCAACGATGAGGCTTTCCGAGTCGTCCTGTTCGATGAGTTGCAGGAAGGTGTTCAGGACACGCCGCATCTCGCCGACATCGTTGCTCCGGCCACGCTCCGCGCCGATGGCGTCGAACTCGTCGAAAAGATACACGCCCCGCTGCGCCCGGATGATGTCGAAAATCTGCCGCAGTTTGGCGCTGGTTTCGCCCATAAACTTGGTCACAAGCTTGTCCATGAGGATGGTGTACAGCGGAAGCTTCAGCTCCCCGGCCAGGACGGAGGCGGTCATGGTCTTGCCCGTTCCGGGCGGCCCGGCGAGTAATATCTTGCGCCTGTTGCCAAGGCCGTGTTTGCGCAATTTTTCCTGCTGCCGGTGTTCTCGGATGACCCGACGGATACGCTCGCGCTTCTCGTCGGGCAGGATAATGTCCGAGGCTCGGGTGGATGGGGTGGCAGCCAGAACGAGGTCCGAAAACTCGCGGTTGAAGGGAATGACTTTCCTGGGGACGGACCTGGCCTTGTCCACAAGCTCGCGGATATCCTGGGCCGTGGCGGGGTGCCCCTGCTTGGCCTCATGCGCGGCCACTTGCAGAGCGATGGCGAAAAAACGTTCCCGGTCGTTGTCGCAATGCGACCGGATCATTGATTTGATATGCTCTGCGGTTGCCATGGCCGTCTCCTAGTATTTAAAATTACCATGGGAAATGCATTTTTTCTACCACATTTTGCTCGGTGCTCCGTGCAAGACATACCTAACCATTCAAATTAATAACCTTAACCAGAGAGGTTGAGACTTTTTCAGATTGTACAGCATGTTCTATATAGTATGAACTACTTTTCAACAATTCCCCCCGCACACCCGCGCCACGCGCCGCCCCTCCCACATCATGATGCCCACGCCCGCCAGGACCAGCGCGCCGCCCAGGTAGCCGACCAGGCTGAAATATTCGCCCCACCACACAAAGGCCATGACCGCCGCGATGACCGGTTCCAGGTTGGCCACCACGGCCACGCGCGTGGCCGCCAGGCGCTTGAGCGCCGCACAGTAAAACATGTACGCGCCGTAGGTGGTGAACAGCCCCATGAACACGAACACCAGCCACATCCCCACCGGGCGCGGCTGGAAATGCACCCACGGCAACATGCACACCGCGCCCACGGGCAGGATGTAGAAATACAGCGTGGCCGCCGAATATGAGCCCAAATACTTTTTGCCAAAAATATAATGCAAGGCATAGGTGAAGCCGGACACCATGCCAAAAAACACGCCCCAGGCCGACGTGCCGTGAGGCAAGCCACCGCCGCTGCCCAGGCTGACCAGCGCCGCGCCCGCCATGGCCGTGACCAGCGCGGCCAGCTTGCCCGCGCTGAGCACCTCGCCGAACACCAGCCGCGACAAGATCGCCACCCACGCGGGCGCGGTGTACAGCAGAATGGACGCCAGCGCCGCGCCGCCCTCCTTGACCGCCACCTGATACGACCCGAAAAACACCGCCACGCCCACCACGCCGAACATGGCAAACACGCCCGCGTCGCGGGGCCTTGCCTTATATGCGCCCGTGGCGATACAATGGACCCCAAAAAAAAGCGCGCCAAACGCCGCGCGCCAAAAAGCCACCTCCAGCGGCTCCGCCCCGGCGGCAAAGGCGAACTTTGCCACCGGCCCAATGAGCCCCCACAACAGGGCCGCCATGAACACGCACAAATATCCTTGCAGCATGCACGCTCCTCATATCGCATCGCAAACCGAATCAGGGCGTTCTATGCGAAGCGCCGCCATTTGTCAGCGTCCGGCGGCGGAGTATTTTCCCGCCTCCGCGCGCCGTGCCCGCCCTTCCGGGCCGCGCGCGCCCGCCCCCATCCACCAACAAAACGCTTGCAAACCCAGAAAAAACGGTCTACCGCACCTTTCGCCCCATAGTCTCAGGGGCGCGAAAGACGTAAACGGCTCGTTCCGCAACGGCCTCGCCGTCCGGCCCCGCCGTTGGCGTGGCCGCGCTTATAACTTCGAGCATAAAATGATACCCATTTTATGCATTCAACAAGATCCATAGAGTGCATGCGCGACCGCACGGCACGAACCGCATCCAACCCCCTCAAAAGAACAGGACACTCCCATGACCCAGTTGGTTTCCAATAATTTACTGCGTAATATCGCCATCATCGCCCACGTTGACCACGGCAAGACCACCCTGGTGGACGGCCTGTTCAAGCAATCCGGCACGTTCCGCGAGGGCCAGGTGGTGGACGACCGCATCATGGACTCCATGGATCTGGAGCGCGAACGCGGCATCACCATTGCGGCCAAGAACTGCGCCGTGAACTGGAAGGGCGTCAAGATCAACATCATCGACACCCCTGGCCACGCCGACTTCGGCGGCGAGGTGGAGCGGTCCCTGTCCATGGCCGACGGCGCCATCCTGCTGGTGGACGCGGCGGAAGGCCCGCTGCCCCAGACACGGTTCGTGCTCAAGAAGGCGCTGGACCGCGGCCTGACCATCATCGTGGTCATCAACAAGATCGACCGCAAGGACGCGCGGGCCGAGGAAGTGCTCAACGAGGTCTTTGACCTGTTCATCGACCTGGACGCCTCGGAAGAGCAACTCGAATTCCCCCTGCTCTACGCCATTGGCCGCGACGGCATTGCCCAGCGCACCCTGGAGGAACACGGCGAAAACCTGCACGTGCTGCTGGACACCGTGCTGGAAAAGGTGCCCGCCCCCACCTATGACGCCACCCAGCCCTTCCAGATGCTGGTGTCCGACTTAAGCTACTCCGACTATCTGGGCCGGTTGGCCATCGGCAAGGTGTTCAACGGCGAGGCGCACCAGCAGGAATCCCTGGTCTGCATCGGCGAGGGCGGCGAAACCATGTCCCTGAAGGTGACCAAGCTCCAGACCTACGAGGGCGTGCGCCTTGTGGAGGCGACCACCGTGCGCGCGGGCGACATCGCGGTGCTGTCCGGCATCGAGGACGTGGTCATCGGCGACACCATCTGCACCAAGGAAGACCCCAAGGCGCTCAAACGCATCACCGTGGACGAACCCACCGTGTCCATGCGCTTTGCCATCAACACCTCCCCCCTGGCGGGCCGCGAGGGCAAGCTGGTGCAGTCGCGCAAGATCCGCGAGCGGCTGATGAAGGAAACCCTGCTCAACGTGGCCATCAAGGTCGAGGAGACCGAGGAGCGCGACGCGTTCCTGGTCAAGGGCCGGGGCGAGTTCCAGATGGCCATTCTGGTGGAAACCATGCGCCGCGAGGGCTTTGAGCTGGGCGTGGGCCGCCCCGAGGTCATCTACAAGAAGGAAAACGGCAAGCTGACCGAGCCCATGGAGCACCTGTTCGTGGACTGCGACGAGGCGTTCCTGGGCGTGGTCACCGAAAAGCTGTCCACGCGCAAGGGCCGCATGACCAACATGGTCAACCACGGCACGGGCCGCGTGCGCATCGAATTTTCCGTGCCCTCGCGCGGCCTCATCGGCTACCGCGACGAGTTTCTCACCGACACCAAGGGCACCGGCATCATGAACTCCATGTTCGCGGGCTATGGCGAATACCGGGGCGATTTCCCCACCCGGTTCACCGGCTCCATGGTGGCCGACCGCTCCGGCAACGCCGTGGCCTACGCCATCTTCAACCTGGAGCCGCGCGGCCACATGTTCATCACCCCCGGCGACCCCATGTATGAGGGGCTGATCGTGGGCGAGCACAACCGGGACAACGACATCGACGTGAACCCGTGCAAGGAAAAGAAGCTGTCCAACATGCGCGCCTCGGGCAAGGACGAAGCCGTCACCCTGACCCCGGTGATGCCCATGACCCTGGAACGCGCCCTGCACTTCATCCGCGAGGACGAGCTGGTGGAAGTGACCCCGCTGTCCATCCGCCTGCGCAAGGCCGAACTGACCCAGGCCAAGCGCCACCAGATGCTCGGCGCAAAAAAAAAGATAGCCTTGCCCGGTAAGGGACCGCAATAGGCGCCCCGCGCCGCCCAAGGGAACCGCGCCCGCGCTGACAGCCGGGCGCGACACGCCGCCATGGCCACGACCGACACGCCACACGCGCTCATCCTCGGAGCCGGAGCCTCGGGGCTGGTGGCCGCGCTGGAAGCGGCGCGGCGCGGGCGGGCGGTCACGGTCATCGACAGCGGGGCCAAACCCGCCCGCAAGGTACGCATCGCGGGCGGCGGCAAGTGCAACTTCACCAACCGTGACGTGGGCGCGGACAACTATGTCTGCGCCAACCCCCATTTCCCCAAATCCGCCTTGGCCCGCTTTGGCCCGCAGGACATGCTGGACCGCGTGGCCGCGTGGGGCATCGCCGTGGAGGAACGCGACCATGGCCGCCTGTTCTGCCAGGACGCGGCGGGCGCGCTGGCGGGCGCGCTCATCCACGACTGCCGCCGCGCGGGCGTGGCCTTTGCCACCGGCTGCACGGTGCGCCAGGCCATGAAGGACGGGGAGGATTTCGTGGTGCACACGGACCAGGGAACCTTCCGCGCCCCGGCCCTGCTGGTGGCGCTGGGCGGCCCGGCCTGGCCGCAGGCCGGGGCCACGGACACGGGCCATGCGCTGGCCAAGGGGTTTGGCCTGCCCATCATCGCCCCGCGCCCCGCCCTTGCGCCGCTGCTGTTCCCCACGCAGCGCTGCGCCGCGCCCAAACAATCCGGCGGCTCCTCAAAAAACACAGCCGCCCGCAAGGGCTCCGGCCCTGCTGCGCACACCGCGCGGCCCGGCGCGGCATCCTCACCCGGAGCGCCAGCCGCCTCGCCCGCCGCCACGTGGGCCATGGGCGGGCTGTCCGGCATCTCGCTCACGGTGGCCGCGTCCTGCGCTGGCCGCACCTTTACCGATGAGCTGCTGTTCACCCACACCGGCCTGTCCGGCCCGGCGGCGCTGCAACTTTCGCTCTACTGGTGCGCGGGCGAGGGCATTGTGCTGGACCTGCTGCCCGGCCAGGACATCGCCGCCCGCCTCGCCCCCTTGCGCCAGGGCAAGAGCGGCAACACGCTGGTCAAGAACCTGCTGCCCCGCCTGCTGCCCGCGCGGCTGGCCGAGGCCGTGTGCCCGCCCGCGCTGGCCGACACGCCCATTGCCCAGATCCCGGCCCGCGACATGGCCGCCCTGGCCGATGCGCTCCACCGCCTCACCCTCACCCCCAGCCGCACCGAGGGCTTTCGCAAGGCCGAGGTCACGGCGGGCGGCGTGGACACCGCCGCGCTGTCCTCGCGCACCATGGAAGCCTCCGCCGTACAGGGCCTGTTCTTTTCCGGCGAGGTGCTGGACGTGACCGGCCAACTGGGCGGCTACAACCTGCACTGGGCCTGGGCGTCAGGCTGGGCCGCAGGCCAAGCGCTGTAGGGCTCACGCAAAACAACCTCCAGGAGCACGCCCCCGGAGGTTGTCATGGCCGACCGCAGTCTTGCCGCCTATTTTTTCAAATTTTCCACAACGTTTCGCAAATCCTCGGCCATGGCCGCCAGTTCGGCGATGGCTTGGGCCGACTGCCCCATGCCCTCCGCCGTTTCCGTGGAGATGCGGTTCACCTCCTCAATGGCGGCGTTGATATGCTCGGACGCGGCGGATTGTTCTTCCGACGCGGTCGCAATGCTCTGCGCCTGGCCTGAATTGGCCTCGGCATAGGCCACGATGCTGCGCAAGGCGCTGCCCGATTCGCTGGACAAGGTCTCGGTTTCCTGAATGGTCGAGGCCACCGTGTCCATGTCCTTGATGTTCTGGCGCGCCACGTCCTGGATGGTCTTGATGGTGTCGCCCACCTCCTTGGTCGCGCCCATGGTCTTTTCCGCCAGCTTGCGCACCTCGTCCGCCACCACGGCAAAGCCGCGTCCCGCCTCGCCCGCGCGGGCCGCCTCGATGGCCGCGTTGAGCGCCAGCAGGTTGGTCTGGTCCGCAATGTCATTAATCACATTCATGATCTGGCCAATGGCCTCGGCCTGCTTGCCCAACTGTCCCAGGCTGTTCTTCATGGCCCCGGCGCTGGTGCGCACATGATGCACGGAACCGCCCACCTGCTCCACCAATCCTTCGCCGCGCCGCGCTTCCGCCATGGTCTTGCTCGCGTTTTCCGCCGCCTCGCCCGCATTGCGCGCCACTTCCAGCACGGTGGCGTTCATCTGCTCCATGGCCGACGCGGTTTCCCCCATGCGCTCGCTCTGCACCGCCGCCCCCTTGTTGATCTGCTCGGCTTGGGCAGCCAACTCCTCGGTAGCGGAGGCTATGCGCTCCACAACGCCTTCGATCTTTGCCGCGGCAAGCTGGATGCCCTCACGCGTGGCGGCGTCCGCCCGCACGCTGGCCTCGGCCGCCTCCCGCATGGCTTGGCGGGCACGTTCCGTCTCGCGCTCGGCCTCGCGGCTCTTGGCGTCCGCCATGGCGATCATTTCCTTGAGCTTGCCCACCATGGTGCGCAGGGAGTCCGCCAGATTGCCGACCTCGTCCCTGCCCTGCACCGTCAGTTCGCTGTCCAGGTCTCCGGCAGCCACCTTGCCAGCAAAGGCAACGCCCAGGCCCAGTGGCTTGGTGACGCCCCGGGTGATGCCCCAGGCCATAACCGTGCCAAAAAGCAACGCACCGCCCAAGACGACGATAATACACCACAGCGCCGAGGCGGAATCAGCCTTCATCCGTCCCAACTGTTCGACACGGACGCCCTCGCACGCCTTTTCCGACGCCCGGGCTCCCTCGATCATCTGCGTGTTGCTCTTTCTCTGCTCGCCCCAGGCCTCGGCGTGCTTGCGCAAGGTCTTGGCGTAGATGTCCAACGGCTTTGCCAGGCCCGCCGCTCCATCGCCTACGGCCTCGCCCGCCGCCCGTAGCGCCTCCGCCTTTTCGAGCACGGCATCCGCCAATTCCGGCTCCACCGCGCCCATATAGGCCTGCTCCGTTGTCCGCATCTGCCAGTACGGGATTTCCAGGGCGGCTCCGCCCGCTGTGACGGCCTTTTCCATGGCTGCGGCCAGGGCCGTCAACCGGGCTCTGGCTTCGACCTTGACGCCTTCCAGATCGACATACGAGTCAAAACCCGCCGCATACTCCCTGGTCGCGGCAACGGCCTCGTCCAGCAACCCTTTGCTCGTCTGTGTGTCCAGCGTGCCCTTGAGAGGCTCCACCATGCTGTAAATGGCGGCCACCAGGTCATCCACGCGTTTCACATATTCCTTTCCGCCCCGGATCACGAAATTCTTTTCATGCCGTCTGGCCTGCAACAAATTCTTAATCATCTTGTTCGCGGTTTCCACGACCACCAGCCGCGCATCCAGTCTCTGCATGCCCCAGTAGCCAACACCACCAACAAAGACGGCCAGCAGCAATGTGACCCCGAATCCCATGCCCAACTTTTTGCCCATTCTGACGTTCTGCAACATGGCGACGACCTCTTGGTTTAGACGAGAATAATTACAAATACCATGCCACGTGCCGCAGCACACTTCTTCCCGTACCCTTGCATTGTTATCCCCCTGCCGCCCCCCCTCCCCGCGTGCCGCCTTGTCCGCTTTCTTTACGTACCGGAAAGTCGGCTGACATGGTGGAGTATATTCTTGTGCCGCCGCGCCCCACCCCAATCACGGCCACGGATGCCGACACACGGCATCCCCCCGGGCATGCTCCTTGCCATGGCCTGCACAGCCCATACCCGTCGCAAACTGTTCTTCTTCCGTTGATATGTGGTGCCTGACCAGGACATCTTTCTGATTACTCTCCGATTTTATTGGATTATTATTTTGTTGACTTTTTACTGCTAACGGTTACTATTACCTTAAAGATACGGCACACATTTCCAGACACGGAAAGAAAGGAGGACACGGATGGGACAGCTGACGCAATTCAACAATCTTGACATCGATTGGGACATGACCCCCGAGATGGCGGTGACCCTGTACCTTGAGTGGGGAAACAACTGCTGGACCACCCCGCATCCCCCGGTGCGGTCCAAGGATGATTATTCCAACTATTTCGTGGTGTACGCCTGGGAAGGCACGCCCAAGGTCATGCTCATCCGCCGCAATTCCGAATGCGCCGAGGAGTTGGCCACCCTTGAACTGCCCGATCCGCTGGTGCGCCAGTTCAAGCATGAGTTCGGGAAGCTGAAGGGCGTGTTCGAGCCCACCCCCGAGATCAAGGACTGGCTCAAGCAGCAAATGGAAAATTAATTCCCGTTCTCTCCTGCCCTACCCTACGCCGAGGAGGAGTCCGCTTGCCGGGCTCCTCCTCAATTTTTTGGAGATGCTTTGCACGAAAACGCCACGCCGGGGGCGGCGCGGCCCACAGCGCAGCCGCGTCCCGCATACGGCGCAACCGCGCACGCGCTTGCGGCGGCGCCAAACAGCCTTGCCAAGACCGACAAGGCGTCGTGCACAACACACGCCGGTCTTGGGGCCGCCACATGCCTTCGGGGCAGAAAGCGAGAAACAAGGGAGAAAGGGATCTGGGCCGAACAGGGCAGCGCCGCTTGGGCGCGGCATCGCCGTGTTCCTTGCAGGGGCCGGTGCGCTCCGGCCGGTCTAGGCTCCTGCCGCCTTCACGAACGTCGCATGCCGCGCGGCATAGGGCGGAAAGCCGAAGAAGGCCGAGCCGGACACCAGGATGTTGGCGCCCGCAGCCACCAGTTCGGGGGTGTTGTCCGGGGTGACGCCGCCGTCGATCTGGATGTGCAGGGCGGGGTTGTGGACATCGGCCATGGCGCGCAGCTCGCGCAGCTTGCGCATGGTGAAGGGGATGAAGGACTGGCCGCCAAAGCCGGGGTTCACGCTCATGAGCAGCACCATGTCCAGTTGCGGCAGCAGGTATTCGACCATGGACAAGGGGGTGTGCGGATTGAGCGCCACGGCGGTCTGGGCGCCCAGGCGCCTGATTTCGGCCACGGCGCGCTCCAGGTGGACGGTGGCCTCGGCGTGCACGCAGACAAGGTCCGCGCCAGCGTCCACGAACTCGGCCAGGTAGCGCTCGGGGCGCTCGATCATGAGGTGCACGTCGAAGAACAGCTTGCTGCCCTTGCGCAGCGCCTTGATGATGGGCGGTCCCAGCGTGATGTTGGGCACGAACTGGCCGTCCATGACATCCCAGTGCACCCACGACAGGCCAGCAGCCTCCAGGGCGGCGAGTTCATCCGCAAGGCGGCCAAAATCGGACGAGAGCAGGGACGGGGAAAGGATGAAGGGGTGTTTCACGTGGCGGCTCCGCTTGGGGCGCGTGCTTGAAAAAGCGATGCGTTCGTTCGTTGATGCGGCCTGTTGTCCGGCCTTCCGGGTTCGGCCTGTTGCCTGGCCAGACGGTCGCGGTCAGGGTTCGGGCCAGCGGGGGACGAGCAGATCCCGGATCTCTTCCAGTTCGTCGATGACCTCGCCGATCAGGTCGCGCGCCTCGTCGCAGGCATCGGTTTGCGCCAGCACCGGGATGCGCGGGCCTTCGCCGATCTTTTTCTTGGCGCCGTCAATGGTCATGCCCTCTTCGTGGAGCAGGCGCTTGATGGTGCGCAGGAGTTCCAGGTGTTCCTCGGTGTAGAGGCGCTGGCCCTTTTCCGTGCGCAGGGGCATGAGCTGCGGGAACTCGGTCTCCCAGAAGCGGAGCACGTAGTTCTTGAGATTGAGGAGCCGTGCGGCCTCGCCTATGCGGTATGTCCTGCCCATGCCCTTTCCTTGACGGTGCGCGCGGTACGCGGAGCGTGGCCCGCCGTGCGGGCGCACGGCGGCATGCCGTCAAACCTCTTGGGATGCGTGCCAGGGTCCCGGAAAAACGCTGCCTCGCCTTTGCCGTGGCGGACGACCGGGGCTCTTTGCCGCACCCTGCGACGCCGCGCCTGGAGCGGGCGCACTAGATGGTGACGGACAGGCTCTGCACCAGGGAGCTTGCCACTTTTTCCCGCAACTTGTCCACTTCCTTGTCCTTGAGCGTCTTGTCCGCGTGGCGGAAGGTGAGGCGCAGGGTCAGGTTGCGGTCATCGCTGCCTTCGGGCTCGAACACGTCCACCAGCACCACGCTTTCCAGCAGCGGCAGCTTGAGGCCATGCACGTGGTCCAGCACGTCGCCAAGGGGCAGGGTCTTGGGCGCGGCAAGGGTGATGTCGCGCCGCACGGGCGGGAACTTGGGCAGGGACGCGAAGTGCACGTCGCGCGCGGCGTGCAGGTCGGCCAGCAGGTCCGTGTCCAACTCGGCCAGCCACACTTCCTTGCGCGCGTGGTACCGGTCCGCGATATCCGCCTTGACGCGGCCAAGCAGGCCCAGGGGCTTGCCGTCCACGCTCACGGCCACGCATGGTTCCAGATAGGTATGCTCGCCCGCCAGGGCGTAGCCGCCCGCAGGCAGGCCCAAGGAGCCGAGCAGGTGCTCCACGATGCCCTTGAGATCCAGGTAGTCCGCATCCTCGGCCTGGGCCGGGATGGTGGCGGGCCAGGCGTCCGCGGCCCGTCCTCCGTAGACCAGAAGGCCCAGGCGGCCCGGTTCGCGCGCCGTGGTATCGGACGTAGGATCGGCCTCGAAGATGTGGGCCAGTTCAAAGAGCCGGGCGCGCACGTTGCCCTGGCTCATGTTGAGGCGCACGTTGTTCAAAAGGCCGGGCGCGAGCGCGGTGCGCAGCACGTCCTGGTCTTCCGAAAGCGGATTCTTGACCGGGATGCGGCCGTCCTTGGGCAGACCCAGGCCGTCCAGGTCGGCCTGCCCCACAAAGCTGTAGTTGACCGCCTCGCGCAGGCCCACGCCGCGCGCCCAATACTTGAGGCGCATCCAGAATTCGTATTCCGACTCGCGGCCGCCGATGCCGTCCAGGGTCTGCTTGACCTGCGGCAGGGTGGCTGGCACGCGGTCCATGCCGTACACGCGGGCCACTTCCTCGATGAGGTCCACCTCGCGCTCCAGATCCAGCCGGTTGCTGGGCACGCGCACCTGCCAGTCGGTCGCGTCCGCGCCATCCACGGCGCAGCCCATGCCCTCGATGGTGGAACGGCAAAAGGCGTCGTCCAGGGCCACGCCGATGAGCTTGGCCGCGCGCGAGGGGCGGAAACGGACCACGGGCTGGGTCCAGGGGCGCGGCTCGGCCACGGCCATGCCGGGGCGCAACGCGCCGTTGCCCAGCTCGGCGATGAGACCGGCGGCGTAATCCATGGCGAAACGGGAATTGAGCTGGTCCACGCCGCGCTCGAAGCGGTAGGACGCCTCGCTGGGCAGGGCCAGGCGGCGGGCGGTCTTGCGGATGGTGCCGGGCCGGAATACGGCGGACTCCAGGAACACGCGGCTGGTGCCCTCGTGCACCTCGGAATTGAGGCCGCCCATGACGCCCGCCAGACCCACGGGCTTGGCGCCGTCCCAGATGAGCAGGTCGTCGGCGGTGAGGGTGCGTTCCTGGCCATCCAGGGTGCTGAATTTCTGACCCGCGCTGGCGCGCGCCACGCGGATGACCCCGCCTTCCAGCAGGTCCATGTCGAACGAATGCAGGGGTTGGCCCAGGCCGAAGAGCACGTAGTTGGTCACGTCCACGATGTTGCTGATGGGCCGCTGGCCCACGGCGGTGAGGCGGTAGCGCAGCCAGGCGGGCGACGGCGCCACGGTCACGCCCTCGATGACGCGGCCCTGGTACACGGCGCAGTACTCGGGTTCGGGGATCTCGATGCGCATCATGCCCGCCGCGTCCGGCCCCTCTTCCTTCAGGGAGAACGTGGGCAGGGTCACGGGCAGATTGAAGGCCAGGCCCACCTCGCGGGCGATGCCGAGCACGGACAGGCAGTCGGCGCGGTTGGGCGTGATGCTCACGTCGAGCACCACCTCGTCCAGCCCCAGCGCCTGGATGAGCGGCGTGCCGGGCGTAAGCGCGGGGTCGAGCACCATGATGCCCGCGTGGCTGTCGCCCAGGGCCAGTTCGTCCTCGGCGCAGATCATGCCCTGGGACTCCTCGCCCCGGATCTTGGCCTTCTTGAGGGTCAGGCCGCCCGGCAGGGTGGTGCCCACGGGCGCAAAGGCGACCTTTTGCCCGGCGGCCACGTTGGGCGCGCCGCACACCACGTGGAACACGGCTTCCGCGCCCGCGTCCACGGTGCACAGCGACAGCTTGTCCGCCTGCGGGTGCCTGGCGCAGGTGAGCACGTGGCCCACGACCACGCCCGCCACGCCCGCAAAGGGATGGCGGATTTCCTCGACCTCCAGGCCGAGCATGGTCAATTTGTCGGCCAGCGTCTGCACGCCGCCGTCGTAGGGTACGAACTCACGAAGCCAGGCAAGGGAAACGAGCATGATGCCTCCGGGATCAAGATGGACGGGGGGCGCTGCCCTCCCGCCTGCCGCCGCGCGCACGGGCGCCACGGGGCCGATGATGCGTCAAAGGCCGAACACCCCGCGCGCGGCGCGGGTGTCCGGCCCAATGGTCATTAAAACTGCTGCAGGAAACGCACGTCGTTTTCAAAGAACATGCGCAGGTCGCCGATGCCGTACTTGAGCATGGCCACGCGCTCGACGCCCAGGCCGAACGCGAACCCGGTGTACTTCTCGGTGTCGTAGCCCACGGCCTTGAACACCTCGGGGTCCACCATGCCGCTGCCCAGGATCTCGACCCAGCCGGTCTCCTTGCACACGCGGCACGGCTTGCCGTCCACGCGCCCCTTGCCCCGGCACATGACGCACGAGATGTCCACCTCGGCGCTGGGCTCGGTAAAGGGAAAGAAGCTGGGGCGGAAGCGCACCTTGATGTCCGAGCCGAAGATCTGCTGCACGAACGAGGTGAGCGTGCCGCGCAGGTCGGCCATGGACACGTCGGTGTCCACGAGCAGCCCCTCGATCTGGTGGAACATGGGGGTATGGGTCAGGTCCGAGTCGCGGCGGTACACCTTGCCCGGCGCGATGACCGCAACCGGGGGCTTGCGCGCCAGCATGGTGCGCACCTGAAGGGGCGAGGTGTGCGTGCGCAGCACGATGGAATCCGTAATGTACAGGGTGTCCTGCATGTCGCGGGCCGGGTGTTCGCCCGGCATGTTGAGCGCCTCGAAGTTGTAGTAGTCGTTTTCCACCTCGGGACCGGTCACGATGTCGTAGCCCAATCCCTTGAACACGTTGCAGATCTCCTCCATCACCAGGGTGACGGGGTGCAGCGAGCCCTGGTCGGGCGCGCGGCCCGGCAGGGAGGGGTCGAAGGTGGACAGCGCCGCCAGGGCGGCGCCCCGCTCGATGTCGGCCTGGCGGGCGTCAAAGGCGTCGGTAAGCTGTGTCTTGACCGCGTTGGCGGCCTTGCCCACGGCGGGGCGGTCCTCGGCGGACAGGGAGGTGAGCGCGGCCATGATCTGGGCCAGTTTGCCCTTGCGGCCCAGAAAGGCCACGCGCAGTTCTTCCAGCTCCTGCAACGAAGAAGCCTGGCCCAGTCCTTCGGCGAAGGACGGGACCAGGCTCTCCAGTTCCGCGATCAGCTTTTGGCTGTCCATGGAACCGTATTAATTCAGTTTGCTTTTGGCGGTTTCGGCCAGCTGGGCAAAGCTCGCCTTTTCGCGCACAGCCAGATCGGCCAGAACCTTGCGGTTCAGCTCGATGCCGGCCAGGGTGAGACCCCTCATGAAGGTGCTGTACGACAGGCCGCATTCACGGGCGGCGGCGTTGATGCGTATGATCCACAGCTTGCGGAACTCGCGCTTGCGCTGCTTGCGGTCGCGGTATGCGTAACACAAGGCGCGTTCAACGGTCTCGCGTGCGGTGCGGTACAGCTTGCTGTGGCCGCCGCGATAGCCCTTGGCCATCTTCAAATATTTCTTATGCCGCGCGTGGGCGGTCTTGCCTCTCTTGACTCTCATAGATGTATCCTCCTAAAAATACTTGCTCAATTGTTGCGCGAACAGCGGGCTGGCTAGCCGCCGTAGGGCATCATGCGCTTGACGGCTTTTTCGTTGGTCTGGTCGACCAGGGCGCCCTGGCCCAGCCTTCTCTTGCGCTTGGCGTTCTTCTTGGTGAGGATGTGACGCAAATTCTGCTTGCGACGGCGCAGCTTTCCGCTGCCGGTAAAGCTAAACCGCTTAGCCGCGCTTCTGCTTGTTTTGATCTTGGGCATGGTAACTCCTTGTCCCGTTCGTTTTATTTCTTCGCCGCGGGGGTGAGCAACATATGCAGGGTCCGACCTTCGGCCTGCGGTTGCTGTTCCACCCGAGCGATGTCCTGCATATCCACGACCACCCGTTCCAGGATGGTCATGCCGCGATCCTTGTGCACGATCTCGCGGCCCCGGAAGAACACCGTCACCTTGCACCTGTCGCCGCCTTCGATGAACCGGCGGATGTGCTTCAGCTTGGTCTGGTAATCGTGCTCGTCCGTCTTGGGGCGAACCTTGATTTCCTTGATCTGAATGACGGTCTGGTTCCGTTTTGCTTCCTGTTGCTTCTTCTGCTGCTGGTACTTGAATTTGCCGTAATCCATGACCCGGCACACGGGCGGGTCCGCGTTGGGCGCGACTTCCACCAGATCCATCCCCTGCTCCATGGCATGGCGCATTGCTTCCGCCGTCGGCAGAATACCGAGTTGCTCGCCATTTTCGTCAATGACGCGCACTTCCCTGGCACGGATCCGGTCGTTGAGACGCGTCTGATCGACGACGCGCTCCTGACGCCTATAATGCGGTGAAGCTATAGCTCATCCCTCCACGTTTGAATGGTTCACGGCAATCGGCCACTATGAGGTCGGCAACTTCGTCCAGGGATTTGAGTCCGAGATTCTCCCCGCTGCGCAGCCGCACGTTCACCCCACCGGCCTCCACTTCCTGAGCCCCCACCACAAGGATGTAGGGCGTTTTTTCCATCTGGGCCTCGCGTACCTTGTAGCCCAGCTTTTCGTTACGCGTATCCGCTTCAACGCGGATGCCGCGAGCGACGAGCGCATCCATCGCCTTTTCGGCGAAGGGGATGTGCGCGTCGGTCACGGTCAGAATTCTCGCCTGCACCGGGGCAAGCCATGTGGGGAACGCACCCGAAAAATGCTCGATGAGCACGCCAAGGAAGCGCTCCAGCGACCCCAGGATGGTCCGATGCAGCATCACCGGGCGGTGTCTCTCACCATCCTGGCCTATATAAACCAAGTCAAACCGCTCCGGCAAGGTGAAATCGCACTGGATGGTCGTGCACTGCCACCGCCGCTCTATGGCATCCTTGAGCTTTATGTCAATCTTTGGCCCGTAGAACGCGCCGTCGCCCTCGTTGATCTGGTAGGGCAGGCCCACGGCCTTGAGCGCCTCTTCCAGGGCCAAGGTGGCGCGATCCCAGTCCTCGTCCGTTCCGATGGACTTTTCCGGCCGGGTGGACAGTTCGATTTCGTACTCGAATCCGAACAGCCCCATCACGTCCTGCGCCAGCTTGATGATGCCGATGATCTCTTCCTGCAACTGGTCCGGGCGGCACAAGAGATGCGCGTCGTCCTGGGTGAACATGCGCACGCGGGTCAGGCCGTGCAGCACGCCGCTGCGCTCGTGGCGGTGCACGTAGCCCAGCTCGAACATGCGGATGGGCAGGTCGCGGTAGCTGCGCGTGCGCGACTTGAAGATGAGCATGTGCGCCAGGCAGTTCATGGGCTTGATGCCGTAGGCCTGCTCGTCGATCTCCGTGAAATACATGTTTTCACGGTAGTTGTCGTAGTGGCCCGACTTTTCCCACAACTCCTTCTTGAGGATGAGCGGCCCCTGGACAAGGCTGTAGCCCCGCTTCAGGTGTTCCTTGCGCTCGAAATCCTCCAGAATGGCGCGCACGAGCATGCCCTTGGGATGCCAGATGGCCATGCCCGCGCCAGCGTCCTCGTGAAAGCTGAACAGGTCGAGTTGCGTGCCCAGCTTGCGGTGGTCGCGTTTCTTGGCCTCTTCCAACTGGTTGAGATATTTCTTCAGCGCCTTGTCGTCGGCAAACGCCGTGCCATAGATGCGCTGGAGCATCTGCCGCTTCTCGTCGCCGCGCCAGTAGGCGCCTGCCACGGACAGCAGCTTGAACGCCGGGAGCTTGCCCGTGCTGGGAATGTGCGGGCCACGGCACAGGTCCACGAAATCGCCGTTGGTGTACACGGACACCGCGTCGCCTTCCAGGCCGGCGATGATCTCGCCCTTGTAGCTCTCGCCCATGCGGTCAAAAATCTTGAGCGCCTCGGCCTTGGTCATGTCGCGGCGGGTAAACGGCGCGTTTTCCGCCACCACCTTGGCCATTTCGGCCTCAATGGCCTCCAGGTCTTCGGGGGTGAAGGGGCGCTCGAAGTCGAAATCGTAGTAGAAGCCGTTGTCGATGGCCGGGCCGATGGTCACCTTGGCGGCGGGGAACAGGCGCTTGACCGCCGTGGCCATGATATGGGCCGCGCTGTGGCGGACGAGGTCGAGCCCCGCGGCGCTGTCGGCGTACACGGGCTCAAGGGTGGCGCAGTCGGCGGGGAGCGGAGCGGACAGGTCGAGCATGCGCTCGCCGCACCGCACGGCAAGGGTATTCTTGGCCTTCTTGCCGCTCAGCGCGGCGGCGACAAGTTCACCCACGGGCTGGTCGGCCCGCGCGGCTACTTTTTGACCCTCGATGGACACGTCCATGATGAACCGTCTCCTTTGCTCCGATACGATGCGCAACGCTCTGCATGCCGCGTTCGGGCCACCCGGTTCGGACTTCCCGGACCCTTCGCGCGGGCGCGCGCGATACATAATGCATAAACAAGAGAGGGAGGCCTAAGCCTCCCGCCCATCAGTTACTTCATGGTAGGAACGAGGAGATTTGAACTCCTGACCCCTTGCGTGTCAAGCAAGTGCTCTCCCCCTGAGCTACGCTCCTACGGTGACGAGGTAGACGGGCTGTCTATCAGGCCGCTTCGGCCCTTGTCAACGAAAAAAAAATCCCGGCCCTTTTTTTCATGGCCGCCGGGCCTCCGCCCCTTCCCGCCCGGCCTTGCGCACCGCTTCGGCCGCCATGCCCAAAAAGGCCTCCAGCGTGGGCGAAAGCCACATGTCTCGGTGACGCACCAGCAACACCCCCACCTCCACCGGCGCCGCGTCCCAGCGCAGCTCGGCCAGCGCGCCCCGCGCCAGATCGTCGGCCACGGCGCAGCGGGGCAGCACCGTCACCCCGGCCCCGGCCACGGCGCACCGCCGCAACGCGTCCACGCTGGTGAACTCGTGCACCGCGCGTGGCACGGCGCCCGCGTCGGCCATCATCCGCTCCAGCACCTTGCGGTAGCTGCAGTCGGTCCTCGCCAGCAGCAACGTTTCGCCCGCCAGCATGTCCACCCCCACCCGGGCCGCCCGCGCCAGTTCGTGCCCGGGGTGCGCGGCCAGCACCAACTCCTCCGAACCGAGCACCTCCACGTCCAACGCCGCGCCGGGCACGGCGTCGGCCAACAGAAACCCCGCGTCCACCACGCCCTTGCGCAGATCCTCGGCCAGGCCGTCCAGGGTGCAGGTGGTCAGCACGAGGCGCGCCTTGGGAAACCGCTCCGTGAACCGCCGCACCGCCTCGGGCAGCCGTTGCGCCGCCAGCGTCTCGGGCACGCGCACGGTCAGCGTGGCCCGCGCCTCGCCCTCGCCCGACAGCTCCGACCGCGCCGCCTCGGCCAGATCCACCATGCGCCGCGCGTACACCAGCAGCCGCTCCCCGGCCTCGGTCAGCCGCACCCTGCGGCCCAGGCGGTCGAACAGCGGCACGCCCAGGTCGTGCTCCAGCGCCTGCACCTGCGCCGACACCGACGACTGCGCCAGGTGCAGCGCATGGGCCGCCCTGGTGAAACTCCTGAGCGTCGCCACCGCGTGGAACGTCTTGAGCAACTTGAATTCCATGCCGCCTCCTTCCCTCGCCCCAGGGAGCACTGCGGGCGTTCGGATTTTCCGATCACCGCCATCGGATAGTATCGTTGGACACGATGATCCATCATGCATCATCGTGGACACCGATGCAACCAACCCGGTTGCCAATACCCGAAAAAGGAGTAGGCACATGCAAGACGAACTGGGAACACGGGCCACGGCCCTTTTCGAATCCGGCTTCCACTGCGCCGAGGCGGTAGCCGCTGCGGTCATGGAGCGGTTCGGCAACGGCAACGCCGCGGGCGATGCGGTGGAAGCGGGCAGGCTGGCGGCCGCCGCGTTCGGCGGCGGCATCGGCAAGAGCCACGAAGGCATCTGCGGCTGCATGGCGGGCGGGCTCGTGGCCCTGGGACTGCTCCAGGGACGCCGCGCCCCCGGCCTGGACTGGCAGCCCCTGGCGGATCTGGCCGTGGCTTTCCGCGACGCCTTTGCCTCGGCCGAGGGCTCGCAGCTGTGCGGCCCCCTGCTCGCGGCCTACGGCCCGCAGGACAACATGGACAAATGCAAGCTCATGGCGGGCCGCGCCGCCGCCCTGCTCGCCCGCATGATCGGGGACGCAGGCGGGGCGCCGGGAACCGTGCGACGGGACTGAGGGATGTTCTTCAGGATCGGGAATTATTTCGGAAAAAATCTGGGGCGCATGTCCCTGGTGGTCATCGGGGCCGGGCTGATTTCGGGCTGGCTGGCCCCGGTGCCCGAGTTGCGCGTGGCCATGCCCGTGTTCATCTTCTGCATGCTCTATCCGGCCATGCTGCGGGTGGAGCTGTCCAGGGTGGGCGAGATAGCCCGCCGCCCCACCCTGCCGGTGCTGGCCATGGCCGTGCTCTTCGTGCTCGCGCCGCTGCTCATCTATCTCCTGTCCCAGGTCTACGCCCGTTTCTGCCCGCCGGAACAGGTGGCGGGCCTGATTCTCTATGGCCTCATGCCGTGCGGCCCCATGGTGCCCGCCTACACGGCCATGCTGCGCGGCGACGTGAACACCGCCGTGGTCACCCTGACCATCAGCCTCTTGTGCAGCATCGTCATCGTGCCGCTCTGGGCCGGGGTGCTGCTGTCGCAGTCCGTGCAGGTGGACAGCGGCATCATCCTGCTGCAAATGGTCAAAACAGTGGTCGTGCCGCTGGCTGCGGCAGAGATGACGCGGCGGCTCATCGTGGCCCGGCGCGGCCAGGCGGCGTTCACCCAGTTCCGCGACCGGTGCGGCGCGCTGACCGGCTGGGGATTCATGGGCGTGTTCTTCACCGTGTTCCACACCAACAGCCATCTGCTGCTGGCGCAACCGCTGCTGCCGCTGGTCATCTGGCCCGCCGTGGCCAGTTTCGTCGGCGTGCAGTTCGGGCTGGGCTATCTGCTCATGCGGCTCTTGCGCCGCACGCCCGAAGACACCTCGGCCTTTCTCCTGTGCATCACAGCGCGCAACAACGCCATTGCCATCGCCCTGGCCACGGCCGCATTCGGCGGCGCCACCGAGGTGGTCACCGCCATCACCGGCCCCCTGTGCCAGTTCCCCATCATGCTCGGCTTCCAGGTGTTCCGCAAATGGCAGCTGCGGCGCACGGCGCGCTGATAACTACCGCCGCGCCCCGTTGCCCAGGCTGTTGGCCAGATACACGCCGCAGCACACCATGCCGCCGCCCGCCAGCAGCGACCACGGCAACGGCTCGCCCAGCAGCAGCCAGCCAAACAATATGGCCGTCACCGGCACGAAATTGATGAATACCGCCGCCCGGCCCGCGCCAATGGCCTTGACCCCTTCATAGAACCACGTGAACCCCAGCACCGTGCCGCACACGGCCAGATAGGCCAGGCAGATCCACGCGATGGGCGGATACACCGCCCACTGTTCCGCCATGCCCTCGGCAAAGGCGGGCACGGCCAACGCCAACGTGCCGAAAACACACGACCACGTCACCGCCGCCTGCGGCG
The DNA here is from genome assembly GCA_050251715.1 of Desulfovibrionaceae bacterium. GTDB lineage: Bacteria > Desulfobacterota > Desulfovibrionia > Desulfovibrionales > Desulfovibrionaceae > JBFWMG01. Next base: position 74,305 of record JBFWMG010000012.1, read on the forward strand.
CCATATCACGCATGGCCCGCTTGCCCAGCAGCGAATACGCCACCCAGCTCGCCACGCAGCCCACAATGGCCACATCGCCCACGGACAACGCGTCCGTGAACAACGCCGCCGGATTGCCCCGGCCAATGGCCACCGCCGCGCCGCACACGGACAGGCAAATGCCCGCGATCTTGCGCCCCGGCAGCGGCTCCTTGAAGAACAACCCCGCCAACAGCGCCGTGAGCATGGGATTGCAGGCCACAATCACCGCCGCACGCCCCGCGTGCACCGTCTGCAACCCGTAAAAGAACAACGCATTGTACGCGAACACGCCCGTCAGCCCCAGCAAAATGGCCGGAACCACCTGCCCCGCACGCAGCATGGGCAGCCCGCCCTCGCGCCGCCGCATGATCCACACCAGGCACGCCGACGCAATGGCGAACCGCAAAAACGACGCGGCGAACGGCCCCACATCCTTGGACACCAGCCGCCCCGCCACAAACGTGCCGCCCCAAAACAGCGCCATGGCGCATAATTTGACGTAAACAAGCATAAGCCACCTCACTGCCACGCCCCTACGCGCCACGTCTGGCGCCGTCAACACGTAAGCGCGCCCCCATTTTCCCATCCCCCCCTCTCGTCCCCCGGTTGCGGCGGCGCACGGAGTGGCATACAGGGGTAACCATGGACACCATCACCACCTCGCTCTTCGAGCTGTTCAAGATCGGACCCGGCCCCAGCAGTTCGCACACCATCGGCCCCATGCGCATGGGCAACGACTTTGTCGAAGCCGCCGCCACCCTGCCCCCCGGCGCGCTGGCCCGCGCCACCGGGCTGCGCGTCACCCTGCACGGCTCCCTGTCCGCCACGGGCCGGGGCCACGGCACGCACTGCGCCATCGTGGCGGGCCTGCTCGGCCACCTGCCCGAGGCGTGTCCGCCCGGCCTGCTGGCCAGCCTGGACAACCCGGACACGCTCCATACGGTACGCGTGGGCAACGCCGCCCTTCCCCTGCGCCTCGCCGACATCGTGTTCGGGCCGGTGGTGCACGACCATCCCTACAACAATACCTTGAGCGCGGAACTGATGGCCCACGACGAGGTGCTCTTCCGCCGCGAATACTATTCCGTGGGCGGCGGATTCATCACCTGGAAGGGACGCATCGAACCCCTGCCGGGACGCCCCGCCCACCCCTACGCCAACGCGGCGGACGTGCGGCGCATCGTGCACGACAAGCGCATCTCCCTGTCCAGGCTCATGCTGGACAACGAAATGGCCATTACCGGGACGACCGAAACCGCCATCATGGACGGCCTCGACCGCATCCTGGACGTGATGGACCAGGCCGTCACGCGCGGCCTGCGCACCGAAGGACTGCTGCCGGGCCGCCTGGGCGTGCAGCGCAAGGCGCCCACCCTGCTCAAGCAGTCCCGCTCGTTCCGCGAGGGTGAAGGCAAGCTCCTCGTGGCGCTCGACGCCTACGCCTTTGCCGCCAGCGAGGAAAACGCCGTCGGCAACATGGTGGTCACCGCGCCCACCACCGGCGCGGCGGGCGTCATTCCCAGCGTGCTGCGCGTCATGACCCGCCACATGGGCATCGAGCGCGAACACTGCCGCGAAGCACTGCTCGCCGCCGCACTCGTCGGGTTCCTGTGCAAGCACAACGCCTCCATCGCCGGGGCGGACGTGGGCTGCCAGGGCGAAGTGGGCGTGGCCTCGGCCATGGCGGCGGCCATGCTCTGCCACGCGCTCGGCAAACCCGCCGCCGTGGTGGAAAACGCCGCCGAAGTGGCCCTGGAACACCACCTGGGCCTCACCTGCGACCCTGTGGACGGCTACGTGCAAATCCCCTGCATCGAACGCAACGGCATGGGCGCGGTCAAAGCCTTCAACGCCTACGTCATCGCGGCCAGCGAAGACCCCGGCCACCATATGGTCGGCCTGGACGGCGCCATCATGGCCATGGCCCAGACAGGCCACGACATGTGCGCCAAATACAAGGAAACCTCGCAGGGCGGCCTGGCCGTGTGCGCGGTGGGGTGCTGACGGACGCGCGACGCGACGGAAGAAACGGCAATGGATGACGATTTCGCGTTTCACGCTCTTCATCCCTAAAACCCACTTCGTTCGTTAAGGGCTGAAGGGCTGCGCGCGACCAGGGCTACGCGCATCTCCGCTCTCGATATCCGTAAGGTTCGCTACGCTCACCAAACGGCTATCGGCCTGCACTGCGGCAGGGTAACGACGCTGCACCCGTTTAGGCGGACAAGGTAGGCCGGGCGGGTTGAAGCGATTGCCGCCGAGAAGCGTGTCGCGGGTGGAGACGGTGGTGGCGGGAGGGTGCGCACGCCCCCCAGCCCCAAATTTCAAGGGTGGCGGCCGGGGAGGGACCATTCAAAAGTGCCCCTCCCGGCCGCCGTTTCCTTTGCCGTTTCCCTCGCTGTTTTCTCACTACCCGCCCTCTGCCCGCTTGCGGCCTTGGCTGTGTTCATCTAGTGTTGAATAATGATAAGTGAAACCTTCAAGCGGCAGTGCATCCACCACATTCTGGACGGATTGCGCGACGGGCTGTCCCACTATTCACAGCGCACGCGGGTGGCGCTCATCTTTGCCGATACGGCGGACGCGCCGCTCCAGGTGTACGATCCGCAAGGGTTGCTGTGCGGCCACGAGCCCAAGCTCAAGGAGGTGTACCTCGATTCCGGGGCATGGCGGAAGAAGCTGTGTGGGCGCAGCCCCGCGGGCCCGCTTGAGCGGGTCACGGCCAAGGACCTCGATTTGGCGGGCCTCATTTCCTATGGGGCGCGGTCCGACGCCATTTTCTACCAGCGCTGGTTCACCGAGCACCATCCGGACATTTGTTCCCCCCTGCCGATTGAATGTTGGCTTGAGCATGCGGCGTGGCTGCTGTCGCAGAATTTTCTGGCCCAGGACGTGCTCTATCTGGAAACCGCCGGGCACGTGTTGCAGCAATGGGCCGCGCATGCGGTGCGCAACGCCATAGTGGACCTGCGGAGCCGGCTCATCGGCATGGACACGCATCTGCGCGTGTACCCCATACTGGACGCGGTGCTCGGCATCTCCAAGACACTGGAGGAAGGCGCGTGGCCCTGCGGCGAACTGGCGTTTGTGGAGCCGTCGCAACTGGGCCGCATGTTCTTTGACGCGCGCTTCCCGGTGCTGGAACGGCCCTACCTGGAGAATTTCAAGCATGTCCGCAAGCTGCTGCAAGCCGTGGAGCACACGCACCGCCGCCTGGTATCCGACGGCTCGCACATTGTCGGCGTGGCCTCGGGGCTTGCGCCCACGGGTACGCTTATCGCCGATTTCCGAGGCGACAAGGGCTTTTTGCGCTTGGACAGTTCGCTGGTGTGCAACTTCTCCGACGGCGCGTTCCACGCCTCCACGCGCAAGGCGAACCTGGTGTTGCTGGAAGAGGCGCTCCTCGAATCGAGCCTGGACGACACCTCCGGACACGCCCTCTTTTCCATCGTGTCCGATCTGGTGCGCTGCGCCCAGCAGCGCCGCCACGGCACCACGCTGGTGCTCGATCTGCGCGCCGAACTGGACAAGCTGGCCGGGCAACACCTGGAATCGCCCTTGCCCCTGCAAAACAGCGACTGCCTGGAACTCGCCTGCTCGCTTGCCAAGGTGGACGGCGCGCTGCACATCGGCGCGGATTTGCGGCTGCACGGCTTCGCCTGCCTGCTGGACGGGCGCAGCGTGCCGGGCGAAAACCGGGCGCGCGGCGCGCGGTTCAACTCCGCCTTGCGCTTCACGTCCGAACTCAAGGACGTCATCGTGGTCGTGGTCTCTTCCGACCGCCCGGTTTCCATCATCCAGGGCGGCCTGGAGCTGACGGCCCAGTGCGCCCTGGCTCCCATGGTGTGCGGCATCGGCAGATTACCAGAGTTGGGTGAATGGATTGACGGTTGATGCGGCACCGCCGCACGACAAGGAGATTCCCATGGCCCCTGAAAAGTTCGAAATAAAGGCGACATGTCCCTCCTGCGGCTGCGCCTGCGCGTGCAGCTTGAGCGAAATGGAACTGCGCGACCGCACCGGCGGCGGCGATTTCATCGAGCTGACCTGCGACGCCTGCAAGGCCAAGTATGAAGCGCCGATCCGCGCCGTGTGCCTGGAATGGGACGAAATATGCGTGCAGGAAGCCTCGCGCCTGGGATAGCGCGATGACGGCGCGGACCGTGGGGTTCGGCATTGTGGGCGCGGGGGTGGCGGCGGCCATGCGGCCCAGGCCTTTGGCCGCGCCTTGGCGGTGAAAGGGACACAGGATCGGATGCAAGACGCCGCATCGCGCGGGAAAACAGGGTGCTTTGGGATGGCGTGAAGGCAGGGGAAGAGGGGGAATCAGGGTTTGGCCCAAACCGCCGCAAGGGCCAGCGCATCCTCCGCGCTCAACGGTTTGGACATGTGATACCCTTGCAGGCATTCGCACTGGAATGAGGCCAAGGACACCGCCTCGGCCTCGCACTCCACACCCTCGGCCACCACATCCATGCCCAGCGTATGCGCCAGGTCCACAATGCGGTGGACCAGCCGCCGCTCCTTGTCCCCCGCCGCCATGCGGCGCACAAAACTCTGGTCCACCTTGACCGTGTCTATGGGCATGTCGCGCAGGCTGCCCAACGACGAATACCCCGTGCCAAAGTCGTCCAACGCAATGCGCACGCCCACGCTGCGGATGGCGTCGAGCACGTCGACCGCCAACGCCACATCCTGCATGATCACGCTTTCCGTGATTTCCACCTTCAGATTGCGGGGGGAAAGAACGGCACCCTGCAAGGCCGCCAATATCTGCTGCACCGGATCGATCTGCATGAGTTGGCGGCCCGACAGATTGACGTTCATGACGCAGTGTTCCAGCGCGGGGTGCGCACGCAGGCACGCCCCCATCCAGGCGCAGGCTTCATCCAGGACGAACCGTCCGATGGAAATGATGCTGCCGGTCTCCTCGGCCACCGGGATGAACGCGGCGGGCGACACGACCCCCATGTCGGGATGCCGCCAGCGCACCAACGCCTCGAACCCTGCCAGCGACATGTCCACCGATCGGTAATAGGGCTGGTAGACCACGAACAGTTCGCCCCGTTCCTGGGCGCGGCGCAATTCCTGCTCCATGCGCAGCCGCTGCATGACGCTGGTATGCATGTCGCAGTCAAAGATCTCGGTGTGCCCCTTGCCTTGATTTTTGGCCCGGTACATGGCGATATCCGCGTCGCGCAAGACCTGCTCCGGCCGCTCGTACTCCGGCGAACTGAACACGACGCCCACAGCCGTGCTCATGGACACGAAGTAGTTGCCCAGCTGAAACGGCGTGGCCAGGGCATTGTGCACGGACTCGGCCAACTTGAGCACCTCGAACATGTCTTTGACATTTTCGCTCAATATCGCAAATTCATCCCCGGCAAAGCGCGAGAGCAGCACCGCCGGGGGCAAGGCGTCCCGCAGGCGGACGGAACACTGCTGCAACAGCTCGTCGCCCACCAGATGCCCATAGCTGTCGTTGACCAATTTGAAGTCATCGAGGTCGAGAAACAGCATGGCATACCGGCGGCTCGGTGCGTCGTGCGCCGCATCCAGGGCGGCAACCAGGTGTTCGGTGAACTTGCTCCGGTTGGGCAATCCTGTCAGGCCGTCCGTGTACGCCTGCCGCCTCAGCTCCTCCTCGGCCAGCTTGCGTTCGGTGATGTCGCGGGAATAGCTGGCCAGGCGCGCCACGCTGCCCTCGCCATCAAACACGGGAAAAAGCCGTATCCTAAAATACCGCCCCCCGCGCGGTTCTTCAAAAAAGACCTCATGCCCGGTCTCCATGACCGTGGCGACCATTTCTTTGCGCCTGGCGGCGCTTTCAGGCTCCAACGTGTTGTAAAGGTTCGTGCCCACGAGCAGTTCCACGGTGCCGCCCCGGCGCGCCGCCGCATGGTTGTTGAGGGCCAGCATGCGCCCCTCGGGGTCGATGAGCATGGCGGAGTCCATGGACGCGTTGAGCAGGGCGCGGTTGAGCTCCTCGCTCCTGGCCAGGGCGTCCTGGGCCAAGGCCGTGTCCCGGTCCTTGGTGGCCAGGCTGTGGGCCATGCAGTCGACCGCCCGGGCCAGCACCACCATTTCCTTCCCCGCCGTCTCAAGCCCGGTGCGCACGTCGTAGTGCCCCTGGGCAATGGCGTCCGCCGTCCGCGTCAGGCGCTTCATGGGGTCCAGGAGCAGCTTGCGGCCCATGGCGCGCGACACATACAACGCGAGCAGCAAAAGCAGCAGCATGCCCAACACATTGCCCGTGGTCATGCGGTGTATCACGGCATACACGCCGGCCTCGGGCACTCCCACCCGGAGATACAAGCCCTGGGAGTCCAGCTGGGGATGCAGCCGCTTGAAGGCATACAGCCGGGGTGTACCGTCAAGGCCCACCTCTCGCGATACGAGTTCATCGGCGTCCCTGGCCAAAACGGCGCGGGCGTCATCGGGCAATCTGCCCCCGATCCATTGCGGGGCGTCGGGATACCGGTAGAGGATGTCGCCCGCCTTTGTGCAGAGCACGACCGTGGCGCCGGACGGCATGCGTACGTCTTCCAGCAGGCTGCGATAGATGTCCAGGTTGAAGGCAAGGTTGAACCGCAGGTACTGCCCTTTGCCCAATGTGGGATCAATGGGCTCATCCACGGCAAAGGTGGCGAGAAACGGCAGCGCGCCTGCTCCTTCGATGCGGTGCACCCAGGGAGGGACAAACTGGAAGAGGCGGTCGCCGTTTTCGCTCACCACGCTGACGGAGGCGAACTCCTGATGGTTGGCGAAAAAACCCGCCACAAGGGGTTCGCAAGCGGCTCCCGCCTGGACCGGGTTGGGCGAAAGGACCAACGGCAGCACGATGTCGCGCACATCCCCCAGCGCCTTTTCGTGCCGCGCCGCCACCGTGCGCAGGATGCGCAGCAATTCGGCCTGCATGGACTCCGTGGCGCCCCGGCGCATGAGCACGCCGGAATGGACGACAAGCCCCAAGGCAGGCACCAGGAGCATCACCACAAACATGCAAAGAAGCATGTGGAGGCTTACCCCCCGCCCATAAGAGGTGCCGCGCATGATGGTATTATGACCAGCCGGCGGGGGTGGATGGCCCCGATTCCGGTTCTTCCCAGGTGTGCGGTTCGGCGGCCTTGGGAACGTCTGGCAAGACGTCTGGCAAGACGCCTGGCTCAAGGGAACACGACTCCCGGGGCGTACTGACCACCGTACCGAACCGGAAGACGCTGCCCTTGCCTTCTTCGCTTTCCAACCACACGCCGCCGCCCATCATTTCCGCCAGGGTGCGGGAGACCGCAAGGCCAACGCCGACGCCGCTGCTTTGCTTGGTCATGAAATCCTCGCCCAGCGTGAAACAATCAAAGATGGACTCGCGTTTTTCCTTGGGCACGCCCACGCCCGTATCGCGCACCTCGATCAGAAGCATGTTGCCGACAAGATCATCCCTTGCCAACGCATCGGCCACACCTTCCCGGTCTATGCAGCGCACGTCCACGTTCACGGCCCCCATGGGCGTGAAACGGATGGCGTTGGAAATCAGGTTGTCCGCAATCTGCGCAATGCGCGCGCCATCCCCGATGAGCGTGTCAGGCACGGAGGCATCCAGGCTCACGGAAAAAGCCAACCCCTTTGCCACAGCCACGCCCCCCAAGCGCCTGAACACCCCTCCCAACACAACGCGGGGTGAAAACGCCTCATGCCGCAAGCGCACCGTGCCCAGTTCCACACCCGCCAGATCGATCATGCCGTTGACCATGCCGAGCAACTCGCGGCCCGCCTTGTGGATCAAATCCAGGTACAGATGGCCCGTATCCCTGGTTTCGTCCATAAGGAGCTGGGTCAATCCCAGAATACCATTCAAGGGTGTGCGGAATTCGTGACTGATATTGGCAAGGAAGTGTGTCTTGGCGAGATTGGAGGCTTCCGCCGCCGCCTTGGCTTTGAGCAGCGCACACTCGGCCCGTTTTCGGCTGCTGATGTCGCGCCCGATGGTGGCGAAGCCCATGCATGTGCCGGAGCCGTCGCACAAGATGGAATAGGACAGCGAAACCGGAAGGGTCGTCCCGTCCTTGCGCAGGCGAAGGGTTTCCATGCGCTCCACGTGCTCGCCCTCATGGAGCAGCCGCCGCAGCAGCCACTCCAGCTCGTGCAGCCGTTCGGGCGGCACGAGGATGGACATGTGCCTGCCCAGCACTTCTTCGGCGGCGTAGCCATACATGCGTGCCGCCGCATTGTTCCAACTCATGATGCGCAAGTCCGTATCCGCGGAGATGATGGCGTCATCCGTGCTCTCGATAATTGCCGCGAGCATCCGCGAGTGATCGTTCATGAGGGCTCCCTTGTCCGCGGCATCCCCGTCCGGAATCCCGGGGCGGGGGTTGGGCGGCGCGCTTACGCCTCGTACGGCAGAGCGGCCGGGGCAACCCGCCGCACCTGCACGGAGCCGGAAGGTTCCGGCGGCTTGTCACTGCTGCCAAGCTGGAAAAAGCCGATGACCTGATGCAGCATCTCGGCCTGGCTGGACAATTCCTCGGACGTGGCCGTCACCTCTTCGGAGGCCGAGGCGTTGTGCTGCACGATTTGATCGAGCCGTTGCACGGCATGGTTGATCTCGCCCACCCCGGTGGTCATCTCGCGGGTTGCTGCGCTTATCTCCTGCACCAACTCGGCGGTCTTGCGGATATCGGGCACGATGCGTTCGAGCATGCTCCCCGCCTCCTCGGCCACGCCCACGCTCGCGCTGGCAAGCTCGCTGATCTCCTTTGCCGCCGCGCCGCTCCGCTCGGCAAGCTTGCGCACTTCCGCCGCCACGACGGCAAAGCCCTTGCCCTGCTCGCCCGCGCGGGCGGCCTCTATGGCCGCGTTGAGCGCCAGCAGGTTGGTCTGGCGAGCCAATTCCTCTATCACGCCAATACGTTGCGTAATATTGCGCATGGCCTCGACCGTGCGGCGCACCACCTTGCCGCCCTCGTTGGCCTCGCCCGCCACGCGGACGGCGATGGTTTCCGTCTGCCCGGCGTTGGATTCGTTCTGGTGCATGGCGGCGGCCATCTGCTCCATGGCCGAGGAGACCGCGCCCACGGCGGAGGCCTGCTCCGTGGCGCCCTGGGACAGGTTCGCGGCCGCCGAGGCGAGCTGTGTGCTGCCGGACGCCACATTGTCGCCCGCCGCTCCGATCTCCCCCATCACCTCGCGCAGACGCGAAACCATGGTATTGAGGGAACACGCCAGCATACCCACCTCGTCCCGCCGCACCAGGTTCATGGTGGCGCTCAAATCACCCTCGGCAATGGTGGCGGCAAAGGCCACACCCTTGTCCAACGGTCCCGCCACGCCCCTGGTAATCCACCACGCCGTGCACACCCCAAACAGCAACGCCGCGCCCAGGGTGCCGAGAATCGTCCAGAGCGCCAACGCGGTCTCCTTGGCCATGAGCGCCTTCTGTTCGGCGCGCACGTCCTCGCTGGCCTTTTGCGCGGCCCGCGCCGCGGCCACCATGTCCTTGTCGACGGAAGCCTGTTCGTCCCAGGCCGCGGCATAGCCGCGCAGCCCGCCCACATAGGCATCGAGCAGCCGGTCCACTTCCGGGGCAACGGACGCGGCCAAACCGGGCATGTCCCGCACCGCGCGGCGCAACGCCTGCGCCCTGTCCTCAACCCCCTTGAAGGGGCCGGGCTTTGCGGCGGCGAGATAATCCTTTGCCGTGGCCCGCATGGCCCAATAGCAATCGCCAAGGACACCTGGATTGCCCTGATCCACTCCCAGCGCTTTCTGAATGGCCACGACCTGTTCCACCATGGCGCTTCGCGTGGCGACCTTGCGCGCCTCCAGCGCCACCAGCGAAGCGAAGCTCTTCTCATACGCCTTGGTCGCAGCCGCCGCATCGGTCAGCAGGGCACGCTCCGTGTCCGTGCCGACCCGGCTCCGCGCGGCGTCGGCTATTTCATACATCGTCGCGAGCATTTCCCGCACCCGTTTGACGTACTCCTCGCCACCCCGGATGATGAAATTCTTCTCGTGCCGCCTGGCCTGCAACAACGCCTTGACCAGGGCCGTCGCGTCGTCAGCCACCGCACCCCTGGCTTCCAGGCGCTGCATGCCCCAGTAGCCGGAGCCACCCACCATGAGCGCCAAAAGCAGCGTGATGCCGAATCCCAGCCCCAGCTTTTTGCCCATTCGAAAATGTTGCAACATGTCGTGCCCCTTGTGCTTGGTGCACACGACGTTCAAGCGCCATGCCAAGCCCAATTTATATATATCGTGACATTTCAGAACACTATGGCGGCGATTGCACGATCAATACCCCGCGTGTGTCAGGTATCTTTACATGACGACAAAGAGCATGACGCCATGGAGCGTTATTCCTGTGCCGACAAGGCCATTTCTCCCCAACTGAACCCCTCCCACCCGGCGGGAACCAAGACGGTCAAAACGCGCACCCGCACGGCGGCGTTCGCGCAATAATAATTTAAAACATTATAGCACGATACGGTCAAAATCACGCAATACGGCGGTCATGGACGCCGTGGCTGGCCACAGGGGCGAGGCCACGGGGCTGGTCAGCCAACCCGGCACGGAGCCGGACGCAGGCGTGGGAACGGCGGGGCTTTCGGCCCACGGACGCGGGCCATTGCCAATGCGGCCAGGGAACAGTCGGCCACGGCGGAGGGGATCAACCAGGCCATGGCCGCAAGCAACGGCATCGCCACCGCCACCACGGCCAGCGTGGCGGATCCGTGGATTCGCTCCACGAACCGGGCAGGCGGGCCGAGGCGCCGCGACGGACCATCTCCCGCATGCAGCCGAGCGGCTGACCGGCCCTGGCTTTCCTGCGGTATGGGAAGGAGCATTCCCGCCTTGCGGGAATATGCGGCGTCCGGCCCGCTCGCCGAGCCGCCACCGGCCTCTTAACCCACCTGAAATACGTATCTTTCCAAAGATTCTCATTCTGGCACGTTTTCTGCGTTCACCCACGAAAACCACTGCGCCGGAGACACGGCGGGAGAGCCTGCGCCCGCCTCGCCACCTCGGCCAGACACCGGAATCCGCGCCATGGGCCTTCGCACCTTTTCTTCGCGGCGAGCCGCCGCCCCGCGCGCGCCATCCGCGCGCGGCGGAGACCATTCCCAACCGAAGCCTCTTTGGCCGCAGCCGTCAGGTATTGACTACACCGCCCCCCCCACGGACGGGCACGGTCGCGTTCGCTGTACATCCCACCGCAATGAACGCCGCCGCGCCGCCCCGGCCCAAGGCATGTTTGATGCTGCATGCCGCGACGCCGTGGTGCGCCTGGGGAATGGCCGTAGCATGGCCGCCGTCGGCGGAGGACGCACCCTCGACACCTCCCAGGGTGCGCCCTCCGCTGCGCGGTTTCATGCCGGACCATGCTCAAGGGCACATGCCTGCCGCGCATGCGGCGCGGCCACGACCCGCCACGACCCCATGCATGCGCCACCGCCAACGCCATGCGGCCAACGGCCATGAACCGCCCCGCGTTCCCACAAAACCGGCCGCGCCCGACAAGGAGAACACCATGAACCTGTATCTGGATATGAAACGCAACCGCGTCGTATACCAATGGAATGAGCTGCAAACAGTTGTCATGGATAGCAAATCGCTACCATACTACCGTTGCCGGGCACAGTCGATGCGCGTCAGCCCCAAGGGGCGTCTGAACAAAAAAGACCTGCAACAATGGCATGGACACCCGGCCCTTCCCAAGATAAAGTCCTTTGTTGAAATGTTGAAGGGAGATGTGCTAACCTCCAGGACAACGAACGATGATCCCGTCTGCATGGTGTGCGGTGGTACCAACCACGTCTTTCCACACTTGGCGCACAAGCCCCGGCGTATCGTGTGGCTGTGCGGCGAACACAGATATCATCTGAACTGACGGGCACCCGCGCGCGCGGTCTGGCACATGGCCTTCGCGCGCCGGAAAACGTCTGGCGGTGCGGGGGCCGCCGCCACAGGCACACCCAACGGAACGCTTCCCGTTTCGGGAATTTCCGGCGTTCCCAACCCTCCTAAAAGGAGTTATCCCGGCATGGCTAAACGCAAGGCTACCATTGACGGCAACACCGCTGCGGCACACGTCGCCTACGCCTTCAGCGACGTGGCGGCCGTCTACCCCATCACGCCCTCCTCCACCATGGCCGAGCTCATCGACGATTGGGCCGCCCAAGGACGCACGAACATCTTCGGCCAGCTGGTCAAGGTGCGCGAGATGCAGTCCGAGGCCGGCGCAGCCGGCGCTGTGCACGGCTCCCTGGCGGGCGGCGCGCTGACCTCGACCTTTACCGCGTCGCAGGGTCTGCTGCTCATGATCCCCAACATGTACAAAATCTCCGGCGAGCTTTTGCCCGGCGTATTCCACGTCTCGGCCCGCGCGCTGGCGGCCCACGCCCTGTCCATCTTCGGCGACCATGCCGACGTGATGGCCTGCCGCCAGACCGGCTTCGCCATGCTCGCGGCCAGCTCGGTGCAGGAGGCCCACGACATGGCCCTGGCCACGCACATCGCGGCCGTGGAATCCAGCGTGCCCTTCCTCCACTTCTTCGACGGCTTCCGCACCTCCCACGAGATCCAGAAGATCGACATCCTGGACTACGAGGACATGGCGCCGCTCATCAACCTGGACAAGATCGCGGCGTTCCGCGCCCGGGCCATGAACCCCGAGCACCCCGAAACCCGTGGCACGGCCCAGAACCCGGACATCTACTTCCAGGCCCGCGAAGCGGCCAACCCCTACTACAACGCGGTGCCCGCCATCGTGGCCGACGCCCTGGACAAGGTGAACGGCGTCATGGGCACGTCCTACTCCCTGTTCGATTACGTGGGCGCGGCGGACGCCGAGTACGTCGTGGTGGCCATGGGCTCGGGCTGCGAGGCCATCGAAGAGGCCGTGAACCACTACTGCGCGCGCGGCGAAAAGGTGGGCATGGTCAAGGTCCGGCTGTTCCGGCCCTTTGTCAACGAGGCCATCCTGGCGGCCATTCCGGCCTCGGCCAAGATCGTCACCGTGCTCGACCGCACCAAGGAACCCGGCGCCGCGGCCGACCCGCTCTTCCTGGACGTGTGTCAGGCCATGCAGCAGGGCGGACGCGCGGTCACGCTGCTCGGCGGCCGCTACGGCCTGGGCTCCAAGGAGTTCACCCCGGCCATGGTCAAGGCCATCTTCCAGAACATGGCCGCCGCCGCGCCCAAGAACCACTTCACCGTGGGCATTGTGGACGACGTGACCGGCACCTCGCTCGACATCCCCGCCGCCTCCGACATCACCCCCAAGGGCACGGTGCAGTGCAAGTTCTGGGGTCTGGGCGCGGACGGCACCGTGGGCGCGAACAAGGAAGCCATCAAGATCATCGGCAACAACACCGACCTGTACGCGCAGGGCTACTTCGCCTACGACTCCAAGAAGTCGGGCGGCATCACCATTTCCCACCTGCGCTTCGGTGAAAAGCCCATCCAGTCCACCTACCTCATCAACACCGCCGACTACGTGGCCTGCCACAACCCCAGCTACGTGCGGCTGTACGACGTGCTGGAAGGCATCAAGGACAACGGCATCTTCCTGCTCAACTCCCCCTGGACCCTGGAGCAGATGGAAACCGAGCTGCCCGCCGCCATGCGGCGCACCATCGCGGCCAAAAAGCTGAAGTTCTACACCATCGACGCGGTGAAGATCGCGGCGGAAGTGGGCCTGGGCGGCCGCATCAACATGGTCATGCAGACCACCTTCTTCAAGCTGTCGGGCGTGCTGCCTTTCGAGCAGGCCGTGGATATCCTGAAGAAGTCCATCAAGAAGATGTTCGGCAAGAAGGGCGACAAGATCGTCAACATGAACGTGGCCGCCGTGGACAAGGCCGCCGAGGCGCTGGTCGAGATCGCCTACCCCGCGTCCTGGGCCACCGCCGCGGACGAGGCCGCCCCGGCCACCAGCGAACCCGACTTCGTGAAGAACGTCATGAAGCCCATGCTGGCCCAGAAGGGCGACTCCCTGCCCGTGTCCGCCTTCACCCCGGACGGCACCTTCCCCACCGCCACCTCGCAGTATGAAAAGCGCGGCGTGGCCATTCTGGTGCCCGAGTGGCAATCCGAAAACTGCATCCAGTGCAACCAGTGCTCCTTTGTCTGCCCGCACAGCGCCCTGCGTCCCGTGCTGGTCACCGATGCCGAGATGAAGGGCGCGCCCGCGACCTTCGCGACCCTGGAGGCCAACGGCAAGGAGCTCAAAGGCCTCAGGTACCGCATGCAGGTCAACACCCAGGACTGCCTGGGCTGCGGCAACTGCGCCGACATCTGCCCGGCCAAGACCAAGGCGCTGGTCATGAAGCCCATCGCCACCCAGACGGGCGACCAGGTGCCCAACTTCGCATTCTCCGCCACCGTGACCTACAAGGACGACCTGCTCAAGCGCGCATCGCTCAAGGGCAGCCAGTTCCAGCGCTCGCTCATGGAGTTCTCCGGCGCGTGCGCGGGCTGCGGCGAAACCCCCTACGTCAAGCTCATCACCCAGCTCTTTGGCGAGCGCATGATCGTGGCCAACGCCACGGGCTGCTCCTCCATCTGGGGCGCGTCCGCTCCCTCGGTGCCCTACTGCGTGAACAAGGACGGCCACGGCCCGGCCTGGGGCAACTCGCTCTTCGAGGACGCCGCCGAATACGGTTTCGGCATCGGCGTGGCCATTGCCCATCGCCGCGACAAGCTGGCGCTGCTCATGACGGAAGCCTTGCAGGGCGACGCCTCCGCCGCCATCAAGACCGCCATGCAGGCGTGGCTGGACGGCAAGGACGACGCCACGGCATCCAGGGCGGCGGGCGACCAGCTGAAAACCCTGCTCGCCGACGCCAAGGACGGCGTGCTGGCCGAAATCGCCTCCATGGCCGACCTCTTCACCAAGAAGTCCATGTGGGTCTTCGGCGGCGACGGCTGGGCCTACGACATCGGGTACGGCGGCGTGGACCATGTGCTCGCCTCGGGCGAGGACATCAACGTGTTCGTCATGGACACCGAGGTGTACTCCAACACGGGCGGCCAGGCCTCCAAGGCCACGCCCACCGGCGCCATCGCCAAGTTCGCGGCAGCGGGCAAGCGCACCGCCAAAAAGGATCTGGCCCGCATGGTCATGAGCTACGGCTCGGTGTATGTGGCCACCGTGGGCATGGGCTCCAACAAGCAGCAGTTGCTCAAGGCGCTGCAGGAGGCCGAGTCCTACCCCGGCCCCTCGCTGGTCATCGCCTACGCGCCCTGCATCAACCAGGGCATCCGCAAGGGCATGGGCAAGACCCAGGAAGAGACCCGGCTGGCCGTGGCCTCGGGCTACTGGCCGCTGTTCCGCTACGACCCCAGGCTGATCGACAAGGGCGAGAATCCCTTCCAGCTCGACTCCAAGATGCCCGACGGCACCCTGCAGGAGTTCCTGGGCGGCGAGACCCGCTACGCCGCGCTGGAAAAGCTCTTCCCCGCCATGTCCAAGGAGCTGCGTGCCGGCATCGACAAGGACATCCAGAAGCGCTGGGCCATTCTGACCTCGCTGGCAGAGCACAACCCCTATGCCTCGCTCGCCGCGCCCGACGGTGACGGATGCGTCATGGCCGGAACCGCCGAGCACGCCCGCCCCGAGGGCGGCGAGCCCTGCGACGACGGCCGCGCGGGCAAATAACCCCACCAACAACATGGAGCGCCCTCTTTGGAGGGCGCTCTTTTTTTTTTGCCGCAGCGCCGGGCAACGGCATGCGCGTTGCAAGCGCACTCCCGCCAGGCCAGGCATGGCAGTGGCACAATTTCCGCATCCCGGCGCATTGCGCTCCGGAGCGGAGGCTGGTAACGCCTAGGCGGCCCCGTTAGCCGACCCCGCCGGGAGACAATCGACCCGGGGGGCGGCCCGCAGGGGCGACGCGCCGCAACGCGGCGCCACACACATGCCGGCCACGCCTGCGCGCGGCAGGCCGCAAACCGGGTCACCATGAACATGCTGAAGGTCTTTTCCGAAATCCGCAATTACGCCGTGGTCAGCCGCATCGGCCTGCTGCTCATCTTCCTCATCCTGTTCGCCACGGCCATCAGCATCACCTACAGCTATTACCTGTTCAAGGTGCACGACTCGTCCCTGGCCGTGGCCAAGGCGGCCATGAGCACGGGGTACGAGCGCACGCTGCGCGCCTCGGTGCAAACCCTGGCCAGCAGCCTGGGCGAGGAGGTGCGCAAGGCGCGCGAGCGGGGCGAGGATCCCAAGGAAGTGCTGTACCAGGCACTCAACAGCGTGCGCTACGAAGGCCAGGGCTACTATTTCATATACGACACCAAGGGCGTGAACATCGCCCACCCCTACAACCCCGAATTCAGGGGGCACGAGCGCCTCGGCATCGTGGACTCCCACGGCAAGCCCTACATCAAGCTGTTGGCGGACAAGGCCATGCACGGCGGCGGCTTTGTCACCTACTACTTCTTCAAACCGGGGGAGAACACGCCCTCGCCCAAGCTGGTGTATGCGCAGCTCATTCCCGGCACGGACTACTGGCTGGCCACGGGGCTGTACATCGACGAGATCGAGGGCGAGCTGTCGCGGGTGACCAGGAGCTTCAACGAGACCCATCGCAACGCCATCACCACGGTGGGCGTGGGGGTGGTGCTCACGCTCCTGCTCATCGTGCTGCCCACGAGCCTGGTGATGATTAATTCCATCCTCAAGCCGTGGCGGCAACTGGAAAAGGAGCTGCGCCACGCCCAGAAGATGGAGGCCATCGGCATCTTCGCCAGTGGCATTTCCCACGATTTCAACAACATCCTTGGGGCCATCACCTCGTGCAGCGAGTTGGCCCTGACCGACACGCCCAACGACAGCCCGGTGAAGGAGGATTTGCAGCACATCCTCAAGGCGGCCAAGCGCGGCAAGAGCCTCATCAACCGCATCAAGGCCTTCAGCCGCCGCGCCGACTCGCCGCGCCAGACCGTGCAGATGAAGCGCATCGTGCGCGAATGCATGCATCTGGTGCAGACCTTTCTGCCCGCCACCATCACCGTGCAGGTCACCATCCGCGCCGAGCACGCCCAGGTCAACGGTTCGCCGGACCAGCTGCTCCAGGTGCTCATGAACCTGTGCACCAACGCGGAGCAGGCCATGCGCGGCATCAAGGGCGTGCTGGGGGTCGAACTGGACGTGGCCGACCTGTCCAAGGAGGAGGCGCGCTCCATCGCCCTGCCACCGGGCTGCTACGTCAGCCTGGCCGTGACCGACAACGGCGTGGGCATGAAGCCGGTCATCCTCAAGCACATTTTCGAGCCGTTCTACACCACGCGCAAAAAGACCGGCGGCACGGGCCTGGGGTTGTCCATGTCCCACAGCATCGTCAAGGCGCACGGCGGCACGGTCACGGTGAAGAGCGCGCAGGGCAAGGGCTCGACGTTCCGCGTCTTCCTGCCCTGCGCGGGCCAGGCCGAGGAGCAGGAACATGTGGAAGTGCTGGCCGATCTGCCGCGCGGCCACGAACGGCTGCTCATCGTGGACGACGACGAGGATCTGGTCTATTCCCTGCGCAAGGTGTTCAGCCGCCTGGGCTACGACGCCGTGAGCACCGTGGACAGCGACGAGGCGCTGGCCCTGTTCCGGGACGCCCCGGAAAGCTTTGACCTGCTGCTCACGGACCAGATGATGCCGCACATGACCGGCACGGAGCTGGTACGGGAGGTGCACGCCATCCGCAGCGATCTGCCGGTCATCCTGTGCAGCGGCTTCGAGGATCGCGGCCTCTTGCCGCGCATCCCCAAGGACTTGAAAAAGGCGGGGGTCTCGGAATTCTTCAGCAAGCCGTGCGACACCTCGGCCCTGTGCCGGGCGGTGCGCCGCCTGCTTGACGCGCGAGGCGGCGCGGCGGCGGAGCCCCCAAGGACCATGACATGACCAGAGTGCTCATCATCGATGACGACGAATCCATGTGCTATGCGCTGTCCCGCACGGTCAAACGCCTCGGGTTCGAGGCGTTCACGGCGGGAACCCTGGCCGACGGCCTGAAAATGGCCCGCAACCGGGAGCTGGACGCCGTGTTCCTGGACGTGCGGCTGCCCGACGGCAACGGCCTGACCATCATCACCGACCTCATCGAGACCGCCTCGCGGCCCGAGGTCATCATCATCACCGGCGAGGGCGACCCGGACGGCGCGGAGCTGGCCATCAGCAACGGCGCGTGGGACTACATCGAAAAGGCCGACTCCATCCAGAAGATATCGCTCACGCTCAAGCGCGCCGTGGACTTCCACCGCGAGCGCGGCTCGGCCCAGGAGCGGTGCCCCGTGCGCTCCCTGCGCCGCGACCGCATTGTGGGCGACAGCCACGTGCTCACACGCGCCCTGGACCTGGTGGCCCAGTCCGCGGCCAGCGACGCCACCGTGCTCATCACCGGCGAAACCGGCACGGGCAAGGAGCTGTTCGCCAAGGCGATCCACGAGAACAGCCTGCGCGCGGGCAACCCCTTTGTCACCGTGGACTGCGCCGCCCTGCCCGAGAATCTGGTGGAATCCATCCTCTTTGGCCACCGGCGCGGCGCGTTTACCGGCGCGGACAAGGACCACGAGGGGCTGGTGCTCCAGGCCGACGGCGGCACCCTGTTCCTGGACGAGGTGGGCGAGATGCCGCTCTCCCTGCAAAAGGCGTTTTTGCGGGTGCTGCAGGAACGCACCGTGCGCCCCCTGGGCAGCAAGGAGGAAAAGAAAAGCAATTTCAGGCTGGTGGCCGCCACAAACAGGAACCTGGAAGACATGATTGAAACGGGCGCTTTCCGCAGCGACCTCTATTTCCGCATCCGCTCGGTGGGCATCTCCCTGCCGCCGCTGCGCGACCACAAAAGCGACATCCGCGCCCTGGCCAACCATTACATAGACGCCATCTGCGCCCGCATGGGCATTGAGCGCAAGGGATGCTACGCCGACTTCTTCGACATCCTGGAGGCCTACGACTGGCCCGGCAACATCCGCGAGTTGGTGCACACGCTCGAGCATGCGCTGGCCGCCTCCACGTACGAGCCCTATCTCTTCGGCAAGCACCTGCCCGCCCAATTGCGCGCCAAGGTGGCGCGTTCGCGCATGGAACCCGCGCCCGCCGCGTTCCCCACCGGCACCCCTGGCGTCCCAACCGGCACCCCTTTGGGCGTCCCGCAGGGTGAGGACGCCCAGGCGCCCGCCGCGGGCACCGGGTACGACCCCGAGGCCTTGCCCCTTATGCAGGACTACCGCGACGCCGTGCTCGCCCAGGCCGAGCGCCGCTATCTGCGCGACCTCATGGCCGCCACCAGCTACAACGTGAAGGAGGCCATCCGCGTCTCCGGCCTGTCCCAGTCCCGCCTGTACGCCCTGCTCAAGAAATACGGCATCGCCACGCGCTGACGCGCCAGGAACGCCCCACACCAGCGCGCCCCACGCGCATCAGCCCCACGCGCATCAGCCCCACGCGCCCCAAGCGCCGCACGCCATGCAAAGGACGGTTCACGCCGTCCTTTGCTTTTTCCTCGCCGCCCCGCCGCCACGGCCCAGCCCCATCCGCCCTGCCGCCGCTTTCCTGCCCCGCAGGAATTCCTTTTCCTCGCCAGCGGGAACCAGAAACCCCGCCCCTGCATTCTGTAATACAACACAGCCAAATAGCTAAATAATTTATTCACATCGCTTGGCACGGCCCATGCTTATGAGGCCTACGGCATGTTCGGACCGAGCCCCACTCGCGGCTCGCCGCACGACACCCACAGCAGCAAGGAGGTCTCCCCACGCTGAACCGCCGCACAGCAGGACGCCACCAACCGCCCGTCCCCAGGGACGGCGCGCGAGGTACAGGGGCTTGGTCCATCACAGGCGCAGCCGGTCAAAAACCATCATCCACACCACAACAGAGGCGACCCGTTTTTTCGTCAATCGTCAGCAGGAACCGTATTTCCGGAGGAATAACACCATGAACGTAAGCACCTTAACCCTGCACGTGCCGCAGCGAAACAAGCTCTCGGGCCGTCTCGACTTCGCGCAGATGGTATCCGGCGTGCTGCTCATCCTGTTCTTGTGGGCGCATCTCATGCTGGTTTCCAGCGTGCTCATCGCCCCCGGCCTCATGAACGCCATCGCCGACTTCTTCGAGGCCACCTACATGGCCCAGGTGGGCGGCCCGGCCATCTTTCTCATGATGCTCGCCCACTTTTTGCTGGCCGCGCGCAAGATGCCCTTCCAGCAGCAAGAGCTCAAGGCGTTCCGCGCCCACAGCCAGATGATGCACCACAAGGACACCACCATGTGGCTGGTGCAGGTGCTCTCCGCGCTGGTCATCCTGGTGCTCGCCTCCATCCACATGTTCGTGGTGCTCACCGACCTGCCCATCACCGCGGCCAAGAGCGCGGACCGCATCCAGCACGGCTGGCTGTACATGTACCTGGTGCTGCTGCCCATGGCCGAAATGCATGTGGGCATAGGGTTTTACCGCATCGGCGTGAAATACGGCTTCATCAACAGCGCCAAGCGCGCCTGGTACCAGAAGGCCGAGAACGTCATGATGCTCGGCTTCATCGGCATCGGCCTCATGACCCTCACCCGGTTCATGCTGCTGGCCAATTAAGGGGAGGACCACATGCAAGTATTTTACACCGACGTGTTGTGCATCGGCGCGGGCCTGGCCGGCGAGCGCGTGGCCGTTGAGGCCGCCATGGCCGGGTTCGAGACCATCTGCCTGAGCCTGGTGCCGCCCCGGCGCTCCCATTCCTCCGCCGCCCAGGGCGGCATGCAGGCCGCGCTCGGCAACGCCATCATGGGCGACGGCGACAGCCCGGACATCCACTTTGCGGACACGGTCAAGGGCTCGGACTGGGGCTGCGACCAGGAAGTGGCGCGCATCTTCGCCAACACCGCGCCCATCGTGATGCGCGAAGTGGCCCACTGGGGCGTGCCGTGGAACCGCGTGGAAGCGGGCGTGCACACCTACTACAAGGGCGGCAAGCCCTTTGACGCCGAGGAAAAGAAGGACAAGCACGGCCTCATCCACGCCCGCGCCTTTGGCGGCACGGCCAAGTGGCGCACCTGCTACACCGCCGACGGCACGGGCCGCTCGGTGCTCAACACCCTGGACAGCAAGTGCCTGCAGTACGGCGTGCGCGTGCACGACCGCACCCAGGCCGAGGCGCTCATCCACGACGGCGAAAACTGCCTGGGCTGCATTGCCCGGTGCAACCGCACCGGCGAGCTGCGCGCCTATTTCGCGGCGGCCACGCTCATCGCCACGGGCGGCTACGGCCGCATCTACAAGGCCACCACCAACGCGGTCATCTGCGACGGCGGCGGCCAGATCATCGCCCTGGACACGGGCCTTGTGCCCATGGGCAACGCCGAGGCCGTGCAGTTCCACCCCACGGGCACCGTGCCCACCGACATCCTGGTCACAGAGGGCTGCCGGGGCGACGGCGGCACGCTGCTGGACGTGAACAACTACCGCTTCATGCCCGACTACGAGCCGGAAAAGGCGGAGCTTGCCTCCCGCGACGTGGTGTCGCGCCGCATGACCGAGCACATGCGCAAAGGCCTGGGCGTCAAGAGCCCCTACGGCGACCACCTGTGGCTGGACATCCGCCACCTGGGCGTCAAGCACATCACCACCAAGCTGCGCGAAGTCTACGACATCTGCACCAACTTCCTGGGCGTGAATCCCATCACCGGCCTCATCCCCGTGCGGCCCACGCAGCACTACTCCATGGGCGGCGTGCGCACCAACGCCGACGGCGCGGTCTATGGCCTCAAGGGGCTGTTCGCGGCGGGCGAGGCCGCCTGCTGGGACATGCACGGCTTCAACCGCCTGGGCGGCAACTCCCTGGCCGAAACCGTGGTCGCGGGCCGCTTCATCGGCAAGAAGATGGTCCAATTCCTCCAGGGCGCGGACGTCACCTTCTCGCAGGCCGCCATGCGCGACGCCACGGCCAAGGTCGAGGAGCGCATCAAGGATCTGACCACGGGCCGCAAGGGCAAGGAAAGCGCGCTCGCCATCCGCAACGAGATGCAGGACGTGATGATGGACGGCGTGGGCATCTTCCGCAACGGCAAGGATCTGCAAACCGCCGTGGACAAGCTGCACGTGCTCTATGAGCGGTCGCACAAGATCGCGCTCACCGGCTCCGTCAAGGGTTTCAACCCGGAAATCGCACTCGCCATGCGCGTGCCCGGCATGCTGAAGCTGGCCCAGTGCACCGCCTTCGGCGCGCTCCAGCGCACCGAATCGCGCGGCGCGCACACCCGCGAGGACTTCCCCGAGCGCAACGACCGCGACTGGCTCAACCGCACCCTGGCCTACTGGAAATCCGGCGAAACCATGCCCACCCTGGAATACGAGGAGGCCTCGCCCTACTACGAAATGCCTCCCGGCGACCGGGGCTACGGCGGCGGCCAGACCATCAAGGACGAGCTGTCACCGGACAAGATCCTCAAGCCCGGCGACCGCCCCAGGGCTCTGGACAAGATCGAGTCGGTCTGACGCGTTTTCGTCCTGACACAAGACGCCATCCCGAACCCATGTCCCATTGCCGCAGCACAATGCATGAGAGCCGCCCCCCCGTTGCACGGGCAAGGCGCTCCAACCCAAGGAGCCAGTCATGAATCGCAAACTCCACCTCAAAATATTCCGGTACAATCCGTTCGAGCCGGAAAACGAACCCCACATGCAGTCGTTTTTCGTCAATGAATACGACTCCATGACCCTGTTCATCGCCCTAACCCAGATCCGCGAGGAGCAAGACCCCACCCTCAAGGTGGATTTCTGCTGCCGCGCGGGCATCTGCGGCTCGTGCGCCATGGTCATCAATGGCCGCCCCGGCCTGGCCTGCCACACCCAGACCAAGGACCTGCCCTCCGAGATCACCCTGCACCCCCTGCCGGTGTTCAAGCTGCTGGGCGATTTGTCCGTGGACACGGGCACCTGGTTCCGCGACGTGGGCACGCGCATCGAGGCGTGGGTGCACGGCAACGACGAGGCCTTTGACGCCAAGGCCGAGGAAATGCGCATGGAAAACGACCTGGCCAACGAGATCTTCGAGCTGGACCGGTGCATCGAATGCGGCTGCTGCATCGCAGCCTGCGGCACGGCCCGCATGCGCGAGGACTTTCTCGGCGCGGCGTCCATCGCGCGCATCGCCCGCTTCTACATCGACCCCCGCGACCAGCGCGTGGAGGACGCCTACTACGACGTGATCGGCACCGACCAGGGCGTGTTCGGCTGCATGGGCCTCTTGGGCTGCGAGGACGTGTGCCCCAAGCGCCTGCCGCTCCAGAACCAGCTGGGCATGATGCGCCGCATGCTCGCCCTCAACTCCGTCCGGGGCATCCTGCCCAAGGCGGTCATCAACATGCTCAAGCCCAAGGGAGCCGCCCATGAAACGCATTAAGGCGTCCGACATCCACGCCACGCTGCGCGACGCCATCATGGATACCTGCCGTATCCTCAACGACGACGTGTACGGCGCGTTCACCAAGGCCCGGGAGAACGAGACCTCGGACTCGGCCAAGGAAGTGCTCACCCAGCTCATCGACAACGCGGACCTGGCGCGCAACTCGCAACTGGCCCTGTGCCAGGACACGGGCGCGGCCATCTTCTTCGTGGAGATGGGCGAGGACGTGGCCATAGAGGGCGGCAGCCTGAAGCAGGTCATCACCGACGCCATGGTCGAGGCCTATGACAAGGGTTTTTTGCGCAAATCCATGTGCCACCCGCTCACCCGCAAGAACAGCGGCAACAACACCCCGGCCATCATCCACATCGACCTCGTGCCCGGCGACGCGCTCAGAATCCGCTTCATGGCCAAGGGCGGCGGCAGCGAAAACATGTCCAAGTGCGCCATGCTCAAGCCCGCCCAGGGCTGGCCCGGCATCAAGGATTTCGTGGTGCGCACCATGGCCGAGGCCGGTCCCAACCCCTGCCCGCCCACCGTGGTGGGCGTGGGCATCGGCGGCACCTTCGACCTGGCTCCCGCCCTGGCCAAGGAGGCGCTCTTCCGCCCCATCGGCGTGCGCCATCCCGACCCGGAACTGGCGGCCATGGAAGAGGAACTGCTGGCGGCCATCAACGATCTGGGCATCGGCCCCATGGGCCTGGGCGGCAAGACCACCAGCCTGGACGTGAAGGTGGCCATGCATCCCTGCCACATCGCCAGCCTGCCCGTGGCGGTCAATGTCCAGTGCCACTCATCCCGCACCAAGGAGGTCATCTTCTAATGGCTACCCACAACCTGACCACCCCGTTGCGGGACGCGGATCTCATCGCGCTCAAGGCGGGCGACGTGGTCAACCTGACCGGCGTCATCTACACGGCCCGCGACGCGGCGCACAAGCGGCTCATGGCCTCCATCGACGCGGGCGAGCCCCTGCCCTTCGAGCTGACCGGCGCGGCCATCTACTACGTGGGCCCGGCCCCGGCTCCTCCCGGCTGCGCCATCGGCTCGGCCGGCCCCACGACAAGCGGCCGCATGGATGCCTACGCCCCCCGGCTGCACAGCCTGGGCGTGAAGGCGAGCATCGGCAAGGGCAAGCGCTCCCAGGACGTGCGCGACGCCCTGGTCAAGCACGTGGGCGTCTACTTCGGCGCCACGGGCGGCGCGGGCGCGCTCCTGTCCCAGCGCATCGAGGCCTCCGAGGTCATCGCCTACGAAGAGCTTGGCCCCGAGGCCATCCGCAAACTCACGGTCAAGGATTTCCCGCTGCTCGTGGTCAACGACGCCCACGGCGACGAGCTGTACGCCAAACCCAACTACGACCTCTAATCATTAGAGATTCAGGAGAAGACACATGGCTCTCTTTACCACGCAAGAAGCGCTCGACTATCACGAATTTCCCCGCAGGGGCAAAGTCGAGGTCGTCCCGGTCAAGCCCTGCAACACGCAGAAGGATCTGTCCCTGGCCTATTCCCCCGGCGTGGCCGAGGCGTGCAAGGCCATCCACGCCGATCCCGACCTGGTGGACACCTAC
>JBFWMG010000013.1:0-94733 GCA_050251715.1 Desulfovibrionaceae bacterium
CGGATTCGCTCGTCCATAGGGGCCACCTCTCTCCAGGGCATACCCACCTCCAGGTTTTCCTTCCTGGAAGTGTTAACCATGTTCCCGGATCATTGTGTCCACTATGTACTCGGATTGTACCGTTTTCCCTTTCCTCTCTCCTTCCCCCGGGTCTTTGTCGGCGGCCCGGCGCGCCAGCGCGGCCCGGCGCGCCAGCGCGGCCCGGCGCGCCAGCGCGGCGCGGCGCGGCCTCTAGGGCATGAGCGCCGCGTGCGACAAGCCCTCGGCCATGTCCAGCCCCAGCATGAGATTGGCGTTGGCCAGCGCCTGGCCCGACGCGCCACGGCACAGGTTGTCTATGGCCGAGGTGATGATGAGCCGCCCGGTGCGCGTGTCCACGGTGATGCCGATGTCGCAGAACATGGTGCCGCGCACGTTGCGCGTCTCGGGCTGCCTGCCCAGCGGCACCACCCGCACCCAGCGGTGCGGGGCATACGCCGCCACATAGGCCGCGTGGATCGCCTCGGCGGTGTGCGGGCCGGTGAGCCGGGTGTAGATGGTGGACAGGATGCCCCGGTTGATGGGCAACAGGTGCGGGTTGAAGGACACGGTGATGGCCTGGCCCGCAATGGCCGAAAGCTCCTGCTCGATCTCCGGGGTGTGGCGGTGCTTGCCGCCTATGTTGTAGGCGCGGAACGAGTCCGCCACCTCGCAGAACAGCGTGCCCACCGCGGCCTTGCGCCCAGCGCCGGATGTGCCGGACTTGGCGTCGATCACGATGTCCGCCGGGTCCGCGAACCCGCCCCGCAGCGCCGGGGCGAGCCCCAAAATGGCCGAGGTGGGATAGCAGCCCGGATTGGCCACCAGCGTGGCGTGTTGCACGGCCTCGGCGCACAGTTCCGGGATGGCGTAGAGCGCCTGGGGCAAAAGATCGGTGCGGGTGTGCGGCACGTTGTACCACGCCTCATAGGTGGGCTGGTCGTGGAGGCGGAAGTCGGCGGACAGGTCCACCACCTTGAGCCCCTTGTCATGCAGCTTGCCCGCCATGTCCATGGCCACGCCGTGCGGCACGGCCAAGAACACCAGGTCGCAGTGCGCGGCCAGGTCGTCGGGGTCGGGCGCGGTGATGACCAGTTCGCCCATGGCGAACCCCTGCAGGAAGGGATAGATGGCCGCAAGCGGCTGCCCCGCCTCGGCGCGCGAGGTGGCCCGGGTGAGGGTCAGCGACGGATGGCTCGCCAGCAGGCGCGCCAACTCCATGCCGGTGTAGCCGGTGACGCCCACCAGCCCGACATTGTAATGTTTCATGGCGAGTCTCTATTTCTTTTTGATGTAAACCATGCGCAGTTCGTACAACATCCCGTCCAGGATGCGGGTTTCGTCCGCATCAAGGCATTGGGTGGTCTTTTCCTTGAGCATGGCCAGGATGTCGATGGTGTGCTTGGCCAGCGGCAGGTTCACGCTGGTCTGGCCCGTGTCGGGCATGGGCGCTTCGCCCAGATGCACCATGGCGGACGAACCAAGCGAAAGAATGAACGTGGTGAACGTGACGGGCGGCATCTTGTCGGCGGCTTCCTTGCCGCCGCAACCGCAGCCTTCCTTTTTGGGCGTATCGGACATGGCGGACCTCCTGCGTGGGTGCGTTGCGGCACTATGTACCGCATCCGCCGCGCAGGGCAAGTGTTTTGCGACGCCTGCGCGGCGGAGAAACCGTGGTTGGCCGCGCCTATTTGGCGCGGTGGACCATGGCGATGAAGCCTTTCAGGTACTCTGTTTCGGGCATGGCCGGATGCACGGGGTGGTCGCGCCCCTGGCTCCGGCGTTCGAGGATGCGCAGCCGTACGCCCGCGTCGCCCGCCGCGTGCAGCAGGGTCTTGCGCAGCGTGTCGGCGTCCAAATGCTGCGAGCAGGAACAGGTCATGAACACCCCGCCGTTCGCCACCAGGGACAACGCGAGCCGGTTGGCCTTCAGATACGCGGCCTCGCCCTGCTTGGCGTCCTTCTTGCGCTTGATGAACGCGGGCGGATCAAGGCTCACCGCCTCGAACTGGCGGCCCTCGTCGCGCAACGCGGCCATCTCCTCAAAGGCGTCGCCCTGCACGGTTTCCAGGCCGTCGGCCACGTCATTCAACGCCGCGCTCGCTCGCGCGGCCTCCAGGGCCGGAGCGGAGCTGTCGATGCACGTGGCGCTTCTGGCTCCCGCCGCCAGCGCCGCGATGCCCAGCCCGCCCGCATAGGAAAAGATGTCCAGCACGTCGGCGCCCGTTGGGCCCGTTGCGCCGTTTGCCCCCGCCGCGCCGCCCGCATAGCGCGCGAACGCGGCGCGGTTGTCGCGCATGTCATAGAACCAGCCGGTCTTCTGCCCGCCCGCCAGCGGCACGGTGAACCGCGCCCCGTTCTCCACCACCTCCACCGCGTCGGGCACCTCGTCCACGGTCTCGGTGTACAGTTCCAATCCCTCAAGCTCGCGCACGGAAACGTCATTTTTGAACAGGATGCCGCGCGGGCGCAGCAGATCGCGCAGCACCCCGGCCACCGTGGCCTTGACCCGCTCCATGCCCGCCGTGGACAACTGCACGCAGAGCACGTCGCCATACCGGTCCACGATCAGGCCGGGCAGATAATCGCCCTCGCTGAACACCAGCCGGTAGTAGGGCGCGTCATACAGCCGCTCGCGCAGGGCCAACGCCTCGGCGATGCGCGCACGCAGCAGGTCCGCATCCAGCGCGCGGCCCGCGTCGCGGCTCACGATGCGGCCGCTGATGAGCGAGGCCGGATTGACGTAGGCGCAGGCCACCGGGCTGCCGTGGCTCGTCACCACGCGCGCGCACTCGCCGGGCTCGAATTCCTTGAGCGGGCTGCGGGCCGTGTCCACCTCGTTGCTGAAAATCCATAAATGCCCGGCGCGCAGACGGCGCTCCTCGTTTTTCCTCAGGTACAGCGTTTTCATATATTCTTCATGATCCCGTATGTTACAGCGTGCATGAGCGCACTTTCGTCTTGAAACAAGACACTACTCCCAACAATGTCTCCCTGGTCCAGGGGAAGACAGAAGGGCATCCAGGCCTTCCCAAAGGCAAGACGCCCTAATGCGCCTTGTCCCAGGTCTTGCCCGTGCCCCAATCCACCAGCAACGGCACGGACAGCCGCCTGTTGCCGGGAGCCACGTCGGCCATGATCGCGGCCAGCCGCTTGCCCGCCTGATGCGGGGCGTCGCCCTCGTCCGGCACCTCCAGCAGCAATTCGTCATGCACCTGCAGGATGAGCTGCGCGCCCAGCGTCTTCAGGTCCGGATCGCTCTCCACGCCCAGCATGGCGATCTTGATGATGTCCGCCGCGCTGCCCTGGATGAGCGTGTTGATGGCCTGCCGCCGCGCCTGCGACTGCATCTGCTGGTTGCGCGAATGGATGTCCGGCAACAACCGCCGCCGCCCGGCCAGGGTGGTCACATACCCCTGCTCCTTGGCCTGCTCCTCCACCCGCTCGTAAAACGCCTTGAGCGCGGCCAGCCGTTCGAAATACCGCTCGATGAATTCCTTGGCCTCTTTCAGGCTTATCTTCAATTCCTGCGACAACTTCTGCGGCCCCATGCCATACACCAGGCCGAAATTGATGGTCTTGGCGTTGCGCCGCTCGTCCGGCGTCACCGCGCCGCTCTCCTTGTCGAACAGCAAGGCCGCCGTGCGGGCGTGGATGTCCTCGTTGTTGCGGAACGCGTCCAGCAGCGTGGGATCCTTGGACATGTGCGCCAGCACCCGCAGCTCGATCTGCGAATAGTCCGCCGCCACCAGCAGCGCCCCCTCGCCCGCCATGAAACACGACCGCATACGCATGCCCATGGGGCCGCGAATGGGAATGTTCTGCAAATTCGGATTGCTGCTCGACAACCGCCCCGTGGCCGTGGCCATCTGGTTGAACGTGGTGTGCACCCGGCCCGCCGTGTCCACCAGCTGCGGAAACGGCTCCAGATAGGTGGAACGCAATTTCTCCAGCTTGCGGTACTCCAAAATGTCGTCGATCACCGGATGCTGCCCGGCCAGCTTTTCCAGCACCGCCTGCGAGGTGCTCACCGCGCCGCCAGGCGTCTTGCCGCCCGGCTTCAGTCCCAGCTGCTTGAACAACAACTCCGCCAGTTGCGGGCTCGACCGCAGGTTGAACGGACCGCCCGCAACCTCGTGGACCTTGCGCGTGAGCGCCGCCAAATCCCCCTGCACCTCGTCCAGAAACGCGGCGAACGCCTGCTGGTCAATGGCCACGCCCCGCTGCTCCATGGCCGCCAGCACCGGAATGAGCGGCATCTCCAATCTGCGCATCAGCTCGGCCAGCCCGGCGGCCTCCAGCCGCTGCGTCAGCGCCCTGCCCATGTCCAGCGCCATCAATCCCGGATTGTCCGGGTGCGCGTCCAGGTCGGGCCCGATGCGCTCCACCAGCTTGGACCACCCATATTCCCGCTCCTCGGGATCGCGCAGATACGCCGCAAGCCCCAGGTCGAACAGCTTGTCCAGCGGCGGCGGCGAAGCACTCGCCGCCAAAAGCTCCTTGACCGACGGACAGTACACCACATCCGCCTTGGCCAGCGGCAACGCGTCCACCGGTCCCCGGAACAACCACTCCTGATCGCCCGCCGACAACGCCACGCCCCCCTCCACCAGCACCAGCCCCAACGCCTTGCCCCGCCAGTTCGGCAACTTGCCCGGCTCGTCCGCCACCCGCCGCTGCACCGGATCCACGTCCGCCGCCGCATTGCCGAACAACGACATCTGCGTGGAACCCGCCACCGCCATGGGCGCGGCCACCGGCGCTGTCACCGGCATCTCCCGCTCCAGCGTGCGGAACTCGTACTCCCGGAAAAATTCCAACGCCTGCCGGGGGTCGAACTTCGCCCGCGCCAGCCCCGCCAAATCCACATCCTCGCACCGCGCCACATCCAGCGTCGTCAACTGCCGATACACCCGCAACCGCTCCACCACAGGCTCGATCTTCGCCCGGTGCGACGGCTTCAGCTTGTCCAGGTTCTCCAGAATCGCGTCCAGGGTCGGGAAATCCGCGAATATCTGCGCCGCCGTCTTGGGACCAATGCCCGGCGCACCCGGAATATTGTCCGCCGAATCACCAATCACCGCCTGAAAATCCGCCCACTGCCCCGGCGTCAGACCCGTCTCGGCCACAAAATCCGCCCTGGTGGTCAGCTTGTCCACCTTGCCGCCCGCGTCCCACAAATAGACCCGCTCATCAAGGCACTGCTTCAAATCCTTGTCCGCGCCCACAATGATGACCGGCCGCTCGCCCTTGTACCGCGCCGCCAAACTCGCAATGCAGTCGTCCGCCTCGCACCCGTCACTCACCACCACCCGGAATCCCAAAAGCTCCACACCCTGCCGGATAGGCTCGATCTGCTGAATAAGCGCCTCCGGCGTGGCCGACCGCTGCGCCTTGTACTGGTCAAACAACGCGTGCCTAAAATTCGGCCCCCGTCCGTCAATGAAAAAGCCCAAATATTTCGGGTCTTCCTCGCGGATCACCTTGAGCAGCATGCGCAGCACGTTGTACACCGCATTCGTGGGAAACCCGTCCGAACGCGTCATGTCCTGAAACGCGTAAAACGCACGGAAAATGTACGCGCTGCCGTCAATGAGAAACAACGGATCCTTGTCCAGCCGCAACCGTTCCTTGAGAGACATGGGCCACCTGAAATGGAATGTTGGATGTTGAAAAGAATAATCGGAACCAACGGAATCTAACAGGCACACCCCCGGCTGACAAACGATTTCGCGGCAGCGTCGCGACCAGGGCCGGATGGCCCAGGGAAGATTTCGCGCCGGGGCGTCGCGACCAGGGCCATCCGGCCCTGGGAAGATTTCGCCTTCGGCGACCAGGCTACGCGCCTGGACTGCGGCAGCGTGACGACGCTGCACCCGTTTGGGCGGAAGGGTTTAAGGACAGGCTGGAGTGATCGCCGCCGCGATGCATGCGTTGGGGGGAGGGGTGGCTGGCGTGGCTGCGGTGGCTGCGGTGGCTGCGGTGGTTGGCGTGGGCGGGCGGTGTGCGAGAGCTTCAGTCCACTCTTGAAGAAAAAGGGCTTTCGGATGGACGGGAAAACGACCTCCCGTCCATCCGAAAACCCTTTTCATCAATGGTGAACTGCCCCCATTGGGGCTATCGCCCCAAACCCCGGTTCCCGGTGGTATGGGTGGGAAAAAATAAGAGCCGCCGCAGCGGTGGCCGCTGCGCGGCGGGACAAAGGCGGGACAAAGGCGGGACAAAGGCGGGACAAAGGCGGGACAAAGGCGGGACAAAGGCGGGACAAAGGCGGGACAAAGGCGGGACAAAGGCGGGACAAAGGCGGGACAAAGGCGGGGCAAGTTGAGACGAAAGGCCTAACCGGACTTCATCCGCATTATTCTTCGTTTTCTTCAACTCTTCTAGCTTGTTTCTCTTCGCCAACCCCGGTCCTCATCGGCAGCGATCCCCCTCTATCTGAAAAGTCGATCAAAGGCTTTTTTGCATGCCGTCCCGAAGGGCGGCATGTAAAAAAGGTTGGCGCAGCGGCGCATTTTGGGAGGGGGCGGCGGCAGCCCGGAGGGCGGACCCGCCGCTCCCGCCCAAAATGCGCCGCTTCTTCGTCGTGATCCCCGCCGTTGTCTGCCCTGGCTTCCCTCCCACCATCTTCTCCCCTCATCGCGCCGCGCTCTTCACCCGCGCACGCACTCCTCCGCCCACCCGGGGTGCAGGGGGCCGTGCGCCCCCTGCCGGGTCCGGGCAGCGCCCGGCCGCCGGAGGCATTCCCTCCCTCGCGCATGCGGCCCAGGGGGGGGGCGAGGTGTCAGGCGAAGTGGCAGCCTTGGGTGATGTTGTGTGTTTCCAGGGCGGCCTGGATGGTGGCGAGCAGACCGCGCTTGTCGGCGGCCCAGTCCGGGGCGAGGAGTTCGCCGGGGGCGGGGTCGCCGGTGAGGCGGTGGATGATGATGTCGGGGCGCAGGAGGGCGATGGCTTGGGCCAGGGTGGCGGCGTAGGTGTCGCGGTCGATGGGGGTGTATGTGCCGCTACGCCAGAGGGTGGCGAGGGTGGAGCCGGAGCAGACGTAGAGGTTGTGGAATTTGATGCCGGTGATGGGCAGGGTATTGAGGAAGCGGACGGTGGCGAGGAAGTCGTCGGGTGATTCGCCGGGCAGGCCAGCGATGATGTGGGCGCAGACGTTGAGGCCCATAGCGGCGGCCTGGCGGGTTGCCTCTGAAAAATGCGCGACGGTGTGGCCGCGATTGATGCGGGCGAGTGTGGTATCATGTGCGGACTGGAGGCCGAGTTCGAGCCAGGTTTCCTGGGAGGGGAAGGAGGCGAGGGCGTGGAGTTTGCCGGCGTCGAGGCAGTCGGGGCGGGTGCCCACGGACAGGGCGGCGAGGTCGGGCAGGGTGCGGAGTTGGTCGAGGGTGGCGCACAGGTGTTCGAGGGGGCCGTAGGTGTTGGAGAAGGACTGGAGGTAGGCCATGAACAGGGGGGCGGTCTTGAATTTGGCGAGGTAGCGGTTGCGCCAGGTATCCCATTGTTCGGCCAGGGATTGGCCCGCGCGCCCAAGGCCGGAGCCGGAGCCTCGGGAGTTGCAAAAAACGCAGCCTTTGGTAGATAGGGCGCCGTCGCGGTTGGGGCAGGAAAAGCCTGCGTCGAGGGGGATTTTTTGCATGCGGCGGCCAAAGCGGTCGCGGAAGTGGCTGTTGAGGGATCGATAGCGTTGCGGCATGTGGTGGTGGTCTCCGGATGGAGCGGGTTTGGCCGAGGTTCATGATGCCGCGTCCGGCGTGGCATGCGGGCCAGTGTAGGCTGGATTTTTTGTATTGACAACGCTCCCGGTTGCTAGCACACCTTTTTAAAAAGTTTCTAGAAAATTTGCGCCGCAAGGCAAGGAAGAGTGTATGGCCAAAATACTTGATTGGGTTCTGGGGCTGTTTTCGAACGATCTGGCCATTGACCTGGGCACGGCCAACACCTGTGTCTATGTGAAGGGGCAGGGCATCGTATTGCGCGAGCCGAGCGTCGTGGCAGTCAAGCAGGATCTGCGTGGCCAGAACAAGGTGCTTGCGGTGGGTGCGGAGGCCAAGCGCATGCTGGGCCGCACGCCGGGCAACATCGTGGCCATCCGGCCCATGAAGGACGGCGTGATCGCCGACTTTGAGATCACCGAGGCCATGTTGCGGCATTTCATTTCCAAGGTGCACAATTCGCGGCGGCTGGTGCGGCCGCGCATCATCATCTGCGTGCCCACGGGCATCACCCAGGTGGAGAAGCGGGCGGTGAAGGAATCGGCCCAATCGGCCGGTGCGCGCGAGGTGTTTCTCATTGAGGAGCCCATGGCCGCGGC
This sequence comes from Desulfovibrionaceae bacterium, assembly GCA_050251715.1. Taxonomy (GTDB): domain Bacteria; phylum Desulfobacterota; class Desulfovibrionia; order Desulfovibrionales; family Desulfovibrionaceae; genus JBFWMG01. The sequence goes on from JBFWMG010000013.1 coordinate 8,333, forward strand.
CATCGGTTCCAATCTGCCCATTCAGGATCCCACCTCGAACATGGTGGTGGACATTGGCGGCGGCACCACGGAGGTGGCGGTCATTTCGCTGTCCGGCGTGGTGTATTCGCGGTCGGTGCGTGTGGGCGGCGACAAGATGGACGAGGCGATCATGACGCATGTGAAACGCAAGTACAACATGCTCATCGGCGAATCCACGGCGGAAGACATCAAGATGAAGATCGCGTCGGCCTATCCGCTGGAGCCGGAGTTGGAGATGGAAGTCAAGGGCCGCGACCTCGTGTCGGGCATTCCGCAGAATATCGTCATTACTTCCGAAGAGGTGCGCAAGGCCATCAGCGAGCAGGTCGATGGCATCGTGCAGGCCGTGCGCATTGCGTTGGAGCAGACGCCGCCCGAGTTGGCGGCGGATATTGTGGACCGGGGCATAGTGCTCACGGGGGGCGGGGCGTTGCTCAAGGGGCTGGACCAGCTTCTGCGCGAGGAAACGTCGTTGCCCATTACCGTGGTGGACGATCCGTTGTCCACGGTCGTGCTCGGCTCGGGCAAGGCGCTGGACAACCTGGATGTGCTCAAGGAGGTCACGATAGATTAAGCTCACACCCAAACGGTTCACGTGCCTTATTTTCCTTGCCCTGTTCCTGTACCTGAGTCTGTATACCTGGAACCTGCGCACGGGGTATCTGGATGCGCTGGCGAGCAACACGGGCCTTGAGTTCGTGACGTCGGTGCTCCGTCCCGGCCAGTGGGTGCGGGATCGTGTCGTCGGGTTTTGGGAACGCTATGTCTATCTGGTGGGCGTGCGCGAGGAGAATGAGACCCTTGCGCGTGAACGTGACAGCATCACCTGGGAGTTGAACCGCAACCGCGAAGCCATGAATGAGCTTGAGCGGCTGCGTGATCTTTTTTCACTCGTCCCCCCTCCGCAGTGGCGCATGACCGGTGCGCGCGTGGTTGCGCATCGCATGGGCCCCTATGCGGCGCTCGATACCATCGTGTTGAACAAGGGCTTTGCGTCGGGCGCGCAGGACAATGCGCCGGTCGCCACGCCGCGAGGCGTGGTGGGCCGTGTGCTGCGCGAGAGCGCCCATGCCTCCAGCGTCTTGTTGCTGACCGATCCCAACAGCCGCATCGCGGTGCGCGGCCGCACCAACCGCACGGCGGGCATTTTGGCTGGAAAGGGGCCGACCGCGCCGTTGGACGTGTTGTACGTGCCGCTCAACGAGCCCCTGGAAGAGGGCGAGATCCTCGTGACGTCGGGCCTTGCGGGTATCTATCCCGCCGGGTTGCCCGTGGCGCGGGTGGTGTCCATCGAGCGGTCGGACATATCCTTGTTCCAGACGGTGCATGCCACGCCGCTGGTGGCCATCAGGGATGTCGAAGAGGTGGTGCTCATGCTGCCGCCCGAGGATTTTCCGCCCGAAGCGCCCGCGGGCACGGTTTCCGGCGGCGATGGCGAGGAAGCGGTCGGCGTGCCGTCCGGCGGTCAATAGGCCGGGGGAGAGCATGCAGCGGTACAGTGACCTGAATGTGCGCAATGTGCTGTGGTGGACGGTGTTCGCCGTTGTGTGCGTGTGGCTGCAATGGCTGGTGCCTGGCGTGGATTTTTTGGTGGCGGGCGTGGTGTTGAGTTTGCAGGAGGGGCGTGGGGCGCAGACGGCGTGGCTCATCCTGCTGTGTATTCTGGTGCAGGAAGGGGCGGGCGCGTTGGCCTTTGGCGCGGGCCTGCTGTGGTACGGCATGGCGGTGGCGTTGTTTCTTGGGGGCCGCTGGCTGTTCGAGTCCCGCAATGTGTTCTTCATTTTTCTGCTGGGCGTGGTGCTGGGCGGAGGGCATTTCCTGCTGGTGCAGATGATGGCCACCTTGCAGGAATATGCCGTGGACACGGCGTCCCTGGCCACCGCGTCGCTGGCGCAGGCCGTACTGCTGCTGCCTGCGTGGCTTCTGGCCTCAACCCTTCGGGCACGGTACTACAGACCATGACGGCCATGCATTTCGACGCGGAAGGGCAACAGCCTCCCAGGCTGGGCCTGCTCATCCTGCAATTCTGCATCTACATCCTCTTTTTATTGTTCGCCTTGCGGCTGTGGTATTTGCAGGTGCACAAGGGCGATGAATATGCGCGGCTTGCCCGCGAGAACCAGTTGCGTCAGGATTTGGTGTATGCGCCGCGTGGCCTTTTGCGCGACCGCCACGGCAAGCTGTTGGCCGTGAACGAGCCCGCGTATGCCCTGGGGCTGGTGCGCGAGGATTGCCAGGACATCAAGGCCACGCTCAAGAAGGTGTCGGACTGGACCGGCATCGAGATGGCGGCGCTGGAAAAGAAGTTCGATAAGGGCAAGCGGCGCGTCAAACCGTTCGAGCCGCTTATTCTCGTTCCCGACATCTCCTTTGATCTCTTGGCGCGCATCGAGGCCAACACCCTGTTCTGGCCGGGGCTGGAAATCGTGATCCGGCCCAGGCGGGTCTACCCCAACGGCAGGATCTTGTCGCATATCCTGGGGTTTGTGGCCGAAGCGAACGAAGAGGAGTTGGAAAAGGATGCCTCGTTGCGCCTGGGGGACAACGTGGGCAAGCAGGGGTTGGAGTTCGTGCTGGAGCAGCGCTTGCGCGGCCACAAGGGGCTTATGCAGGCCGAGGTGGACGCCACGGGCCGGTTCTTGAACGAAAAGGTGGTGCGCAAGCCAGAGGCGGGCACGAACCTTTCCCTGTCCATCGATCTGGATCTGCAGACCCTGGCCGCCTCGCAGTTGGAGGGCCAGAGCGGCGCGGTGGTGGTGCTGGACGCGAATTCCGGGCAGGTGCTCGCCCTGGTCAGCGAGCCGGGGTATGACAACAATGTCTTTACCGGCGGCATTTCCGGCCCGCAGTGGGAGACGCTGCGCGACAACCCGCGCCACCCGTTGCAGAACAGGGCCATGCAGAGCGTCTATCCGCCCGGTTCGGTGTGGAAGGTGTTCATGGCGGGCGCGGGGTTGCACGACGGCGCCATAACCCCCAGCGACACGGAATTCTGCTCGGGTGAAAAGCGGTTGGGCCGCCACGTGTTCCGGTGCTGGAAAAAGCACGGGCATGGCCGGATTGCGCTCAAGCAGGCCATTGCCCAGTCCTGCGACGTCTACTTTTATGATCTGGGCGAGAAGCTGGGGGTGGACAAGATCAGCGACTACGCCTTCAAAAGCGGCTTTGGCGGCAAGACGGGCATCGACCTGCCGCACGAGAAGGGTGGGCTTGTGCCCACGCGGGACTGGAAGATGAAGCGGTTCGGCGAGGGGTGGCAAGGGGGCGAGAACCTCAACCTGGCCATCGGCCAGGGCTTCACCCTGGTGTCGCCGTTGCAGGTGGCGCGGTTCATGGCGGCGATAGCCAACGGCGGGCGGCTGCTCAAGCCCACGCTGCTGGTGGATGACCTGGTGGAGGAGCAGGCGCGCCTGCCGTTTACGGACGCCGAGCGCCAGCTGCTTCTGGACGCCATGGTGGAAACCGTGCAGGGTAACCACGGCACGGCGCGGCGGCTCAAGTCGGTGGATGCGCAGGTGGGCGCCAAGACCGGCACGGCGCAGGTGGTCAAGATCGCGGGCGAGGACCGCCTCGATGTCAACGAGATGCCCTACATGCACCGCGACCATGCGTGGCTGGCCACGTGGGCGCGCAAGGGCGACCGGGCATACAGCGTGGTGGTCATGGTGGAGCACGGCGGCCACGGCGGCTCGGCGGCCGGTCCCATGGTGCAGGCCATCTACAAACACATTTTCGGGCAGGCGCAATGAGTCCCATCGACAGACGGTTGTTCACCCACATCAACTGGCCGCTGCTGGGGCTGTCGTTCCTGCTCTTCGGGCTTGGCGTGATGAACCTGTACTCGGCCAGCGGGTTTCGGCTGGAAGAGGGCATGACGGTCAATCCCTTTTACCAGAAGCAGTTTTTGTGGGGGCTCATGGGGCTGGGCGGCATGGTGCTGGTCATGCTTTTCGATTACCGCCACCTGAAGACCCTGGCGTGGCCCATATTCTTCATTACCGTGTGCCTGCTGGTGGCGGTGCCGTTGTGGGGCAAGACCATCTACGGCGCCCGGCGGTGGCTGTCGCTCGGGTTGTTCAACTTCCAGCCCAGCGAGGCCGCCAAGATCGCCATCCTGATCCTGGGCGCGCGGCTCTTGTCGCGGGGGCAGGAAAATCTGGACTTTCTGCCGTTGCTCGGCGTGCTGGCCGTGGGCATGATCCCGGCGGGCCTGGTCATCATGCAGCCGGACCTGGGTTCGGGGCTTAACCTGCTCTTGCTTTTGGGCGGTATCATCCTGTACAGGGGGATGACGGCGGGGGTCGTCAAGGTGCTGGCGGTGGTCATCCCCGCGGTCATGCCGCTGGGATGGCTTTTCATGCACGACTACCAGCGGCAGCGGGTGCTGACGTTTCTTGACCCGAGCAATGACCCGCTGGGTGCGGGCTACCACATTATCCAGTCCCAGATCGCCATCGGCTCGGGCCGGATGTGGGGCAAGGGTTTTTTGGCGGGCACGCAGAGCCAGCTGCGGTTTTTGCCGGAAAAGCACACGGACTTCGCCTTTGCCGTGTTCGGCGAGGAGTGGGGCTTTATGGGCACCATCGTGCTGTTGGCGTTGTTTGGCCTGTTTTTGTACAGCATCATCAACACGGCCCGCGACGCCAAGGACCGTTTCGGCAGTTTTCTGGCGGCCGGTGTGTTCTTTTATTTCTTCTGGCAGATCCTCATCAACATGGGCATGGTGCTGGGGCTGATGCCGGTGGTGGGCATCCCGCTACCCTTCATCAGCTATGGCGGCAGCGCGACGCTTGTGAATTTTTGCCTTATCGGCCTGGTGCTCAATGTGTCCATGCGCCGGTTCGTGTTCAAGCAGGGTTAGCGACCGAGGTCGAAACCGGGACGTGCGACCCGGCATTATAAAGAATAATGGGATTGGATGCCTGCGCGGCATGCCGCGTGGCTTTGCAGAAAGGAAAGGTATGTTCATGGCCAAAGACGAAATCAATGCGTTTCTGGGCGCGGGCACGTCGTACCAGGGAACCTTGCAGTTCCAGGGGTCGGTGCGCATAGACGGTTCGTTTACCGGGGAAATCAAGTCCGAAGGCACATTGGTCGTGGGCCGCGAGGCCACGGTTCAGGGCGAGGTGCATGTGGGCCAGTTGGTGCTTTCCGGCCACATCCAGGGTGAGATTTTGGCCGCCAAGAAGGTGGTGCTGCACAAGACCGCGAACCTGGTGGGCCGATTGAGCACGCCGGTGCTGGTGATCGAGGAGGGCGCCGTGGTGGAGGGACAGGTGACCATGAGCCCGGAGGGGTTGATGCAGGTCCAGGAAGCGGCCAAGGGCGGCTCTTCGCCGTCAACGGACGGCAGTTGGTAGGCACCATGGCCCCGACCGATGTATGCGGTATCGGGGCTTTTTTTTAGGCTGCGAAAAATCAAATACTTTTTGACAGCATCAGTAAAATTAGGTAAGTGATGCCGACTTTGCACCAAAATTCACAACCTCGGAGCGGGAGTAGGGCATGATTGATCTTGATATCACAGCATTGATCCAGTTGGTCAACTTTATCGTCACCCTGGTCGTACTGAACCTCTTGCTTGTAAAGCCTATCCGTGGCGTGATTCGTAAGCGGGCCGAGCAGATGGCGGGTTTGGCCAAGGAAGCGGACGGGTTTGCTTCCTCCGCAGAGGAAAAGGTGAAGAAGTACGAGGCCGCGCTGGACGATGCGCGGGCCAAGGCCGCGGTTGAGCGCGAGGCGCTCAAGGCCGCCGGCCTGGAGAAGGAAAAGGACATTCTGGGCGCCGCCAATGCTGCCGCGGCCACCACGCTTGGCGCTGCCCGCGAGGACGTCGTCAAGCAGGTCAAGTCGGCGAAGGAAAGCCTCATGGGTCAGGTCGTGCCGCTTGCCGAAAAGGCCGCCGGCAAATTGCTTGGTTAAACCGTGGAGAGAACAAAGGAGGGCGCCGCTTTGAAAGGGCTCAAAGTAATCAGTACGGCAACCGGGCTGGTTCTGCTGGCCGCCGGGGTGGCATTTGCCGCCGAACATGGCGGTGGCGGAGCTGCGGCTCATCACTACGACTGGATGAACCTGACCTGGCGCATCGCCAACTTCGTGGTCTTCGTCTTCATCCTCTACAAGGCGTTCGGCAAGAAGGCTTCCGAATTTTTCCGTTCCCGCCGCTACGCCATCGAGACGGAGCTCAAGGATCTGGAACAGCGCAAGGTCGACACCAACAAGCGTTTGGACCAGGTGAACAAGTCCATCGCCAGCCTGGACGCCGAACGCGCCAAGATCATCGCCGAGTACAAGGCCCAGGGCGAGGTGCAGAAGGCCGCCATCATCGAAAAGGCCGAGGCCGCCGCTGCCCGCATCACCGCGCAGGCGCAGAAGAACGCCGCGCAGGAGGCCCAGGTGGCCGTGGACGCGATGCGCGGCGAGATGGCCGATCTTATCGTGGCCGCCACTCAGAAGATTTTGGAAGAGAAGCTCTCCACCGAAGAGCAGGAGAGGCTGATCGATAATTACTTAACAAAGGTGGTGTTCAATTGATCGGCAACATCGTAGCACGCAGGTACGCCGGTGCGCTGTTCGCCATCGGCAAAAAGAAGGGCGCGGACGAACTCGCGGCTTTCGGCAAGGATCTCTCGGCGCTGGTCGAGGCTCTGGAAGCCGCCCCTGATTTGAAGAAGGTCTTCCGCAACCCCATCTTTTCGGTTGAGGAAAAGAAGCAGGTCATCGGCAAGGTGCTGGACAGCATGTCCCCCACCGCCACGGTCAGGAATTTCTGCTTTCTGCTCGCCGACAAGAAACGCCTCCCCTACTTGGGCGATATCGCGTCGGTTTTTGCCTCCTATCTGGACGCCGAACAGGGCGTTCTGCGCGGCGAGGTGGTCACGGCCATCGCACTTTCCGAAGCAAAGCAAGGCGACGTGAAGAATAAACTCGAAAGTCAGGCCGGCCGCAGCCTGGTGCTCGACTTCAGCACGGATGCGTCCATCCTCGGCGGACTCATCCTCAAGGTCGGCGACAGGGTCATGGATGCAAGCCTGCGGGCGCAGCTGGGTATCTTGAAAGAAAACATTAAGAGGGGTGAATAGGGCCATGCAGATCAAAGCCGAAGAAATCAGCCAGATTATTGAGTCTCAGATTCAGAACTACGAGCAGCGGGTCGAGATGAGCGAGACCGGCACCGTGCTGTACGTGGGTGACGGTATCGCCCGCGTGTACGGCGTCGAAAACGCCATGGCCATGGAGCTTCTGGAGTTCCCCGGCGGCCTGATGGGCATGGTTCTCAACCTTGAAGAAGACAACGTCGGTGTGGCGCTGCTGGGCGAATCCACCCACTTGAAGGAAGGCGACCCGGTCAAGCGTACCGGCCAGATCTTCTCGGTGCCGGTGGGCGACTCGGTCATGGGCCGCGTGCTCAACCCCCTGGGCCAGCCCATCGACGGCAAGGGCCCCATCGACGTCTCCGACATGCGCCCCGTGGAACTGAAAGCCCCCGGCATCGTCCAGCGCAAGTCCGTGCATGAGCCCTGCAACACCGGCCTCAAGGCCATCGACGCCATGACCCCCATCGGTCGCGGCCAGCGCGAGCTCATCATCGGCGACCGTCAGGTCGGCAAGACCGCCGTCTGCATCGACGCCATCCTGGCCCAGAAAGAGACCGACGTGCACTGCTTCTACGTGGCCATTGGCCAGAAGAAGGCAACGGTCGCCCTGGTTGCCGACACGCTGGAAAAGTACGGCGCCATGGAATACACCACCATCATTTCGGCCACCGCTTCCGAGCCCGCGCCGCTCCAGTTCATCGCCGCCTACACCGGCGCGACCATGGGCGAGTTCTACCGCGACAACGGCAAGCACGCCCTCATCATCTACGATGACCTGTCCAAGCAGGCTGTCGCGTATCGCCAGATGTCGCTGCTTCTTCGCCGCCCTCCGGGACGCGAAGCCTTCCCCGGCGACGTTTTCTACCTCCACTCCCGCCTGCTCGAGCGCGCCGCCAAGCTGCATGACAGCCAGGGCGCCGGGTCCATGACCGCTCTGCCGATCATCGAAACCCAGGCCGGTGACGTGTCCGCGTACATCCCGACCAACGTTATTTCCATCACCGACGGTCAGGTGTACCTGGAGCCCAACCTGTTCAACGCCGGTGTGCGCCCCGCCATCAACGTCGGTCTCTCGGTTTCCCGAGTCGGCGGCGCGGCCCAGATCAAGGCCATGAAGCAGGTTGCGGGCACCATGCGCCTCGACATGGCGCAGTACCGCGAACTCGCGGCGTTCGCCCAGTTCGGTTCCGACCTCGACAAGGCCACCAAGGCCAAGCTCGATCGCGGCGCCCGCCTGGTGGAACTGCTCAAGCAGCCCCAGTACAAGCCCATGCCGGTTCAGGAGCAGGTCGCTTCCATGTACGCCGCCACCCGCGGTTTCATGGACGACGTGCCGGTTGCCAGCGTGCAGAAGTTCGAGGCCGAGTACATGGAGTTCCTGCGCAATGCCAAGCCTGACATCCTGAAGGACATCAAGGAAAAGAAGGCTCTTGACGCGACCCTCGAGGACAAGATGAAGGCAGCCCTTGCCGAGTTCAAGAAAGGCTTTCAGGCTTAACTCGGAGGTGATGGATGGCATCGCTTAAAGATGTGCAAATGAAAATCACGGGCGTCAAGAAGACGAAGCAGATCACCAAGGCCATGAACATGGTCGCATCTGCCAAGTTGCGCGGCGCCCAGCAGCGGATAGAACGGTTCCGGCCCTATGCGGACAAGTTCTATGGCATGCTGACCGACCTCGCCGGCAAGGCCGACGAAGGGGCGCATCCTCTGTTGGAAGTACGGGAAGAGGTGAAGACTGTCGCCATCCTCCTGTGCACTTCCGACCGTGGACTGTGCGGCAGCTTCAACTCAAACATGATTAACACGGCTCTTCGCCTCGCCAGGGCAAAGAAGGCCGAGGGCAAGCAGGTCAAGTTCTACTGTGTGGGCAAGAAAGGCCGCGACACCGTGCGCCGCGAGGGCTTTGATTTGGCACAAGCCTGGGCCGACCAGATGAACGCCTTCGACTTCACGCTGGCCAACAATGTGGGCATGACCCTCATCAACGCCTATCTCGAAGGCGTTGTGGACGAGGTGACCATTGTCTTCGGCCAGTTTGTGAGCATGGCCAGGCAGGAGCCGATCACCTTGCAGGTGTTGCCGATCGGAACGGCTGAAAAAGCCGAAGAGGCTGCCAGCGGCCAGAGCGAATACATCTATGAACCCGATGTGGTGGGCCTGCTCGCAGAGCTCCTGCCCCGCTTCGTCAAGGTCCAGGTGTACCGCGGTCTGCTTGACACGTCCGCCAGTGAACACGCCGCGCGCATGTCCGCCATGGACAATGCGACCCGCTCGTGTGACGACATGATCCATGCCTTGACGCTCTTGTACAACAAGACCCGCCAGGCGGCGATCACCACGGAGCTTATGGACATAGTCAGCGGCGCTGAGGCGCTGAAAGGATAAGAAGGGAGCGTAACAATGAGTAACGTAGGAAAAATCGTCCAGGTTATCGGCGCCGTTGTTGACGTCGCCTTTCCCGAGGGCCACCTGCCCCAAATTCTCAACGCGTTGGAGATCAAGAACCCCAACAACACCGACGCACCGGAACTGATCTGCGAAGTGGCGCAGCACCTGGGTGACAACGTGGTGCGCACCATCGCCATGGACGCGACCGAAGGTCTCGTGCGCGGCATGGTGGCCACGGACACCGGCAGCCCGATCATGGTGCCGGTCGGCAAGGGCGCTCTTGGCCGCATCCTGAACGTCGTGGGCAAGCCCGTGGACGAATTGGGACCGGTCGCATCCGACAAGAAGCTGCCCATTCACCGGCAGGCGCCGGAGTTCACCGAGCAGAACACCACGGTTGAGCTGCTCGAAACCGGCATCAAGGTCGTTGACCTGCTCATCCCGTTCCCCAAGGGTGGCAAGATGGGCCTGTTCGGCGGCGCGGGCGTGGGCAAGACCGTTATCCTCATGGAGATGATCAACAACATCGCCAAGCAGCACGGCGGCATCTCCGTGTTCGCGGGTGTTGGTGAGCGTACCCGTGAAGGAAACGACCTGTACCACGAAATGAAGGACGCCGGCGTTCTTGAGAAAGCCGCGCTTATTTACGGCCAGATGAACGAGCCTCCGGGAGCCCGTGCCCGCGTTGCGCTGACCGCTCTGGCGTGCGCCGAGTATTTCCGCGACGAAGAAGGCCAGGACGTGCTCCTGTTCGTTGACAACATCTTCCGTTTCACCCAGGCGGGTTCGGAAGTGTCGGCGCTCCTCGGCCGCATGCCCTCGGCGGTTGGTTACCAGCCCACCCTGGGTACCGACCTTGGTGAATTGCAGGAACGCATCACCTCCACCAAGAAGGGTTCGATCACCTCGGTCCAGGCCGTGTACGTCCCCGCGGACGACCTTACCGACCCTGCGCCGGCCACGACCTTCTCGCACCTTGACGGTACGCTGGTTCTGTCCCGTCAGATCGCGGAGCTGGGCATCTACCCCGCGGTGGACCCGCTTGACTCCACGTCGCGCATCCTTGACCCGAACGTGCTGGGCATGGCGCATTACCAGACCGCGCGTGAAGTGCAGATGGTGCTTCAGAAGTACAAAGACCTGCAGGACATCATCGCGATTCTGGGCATGGACGAACTGTCTGACGACGACAAGCTCACCGTGCATCGCGCCCGCCGCATCCAGCGCTTCTTGAGCCAGCCGTTCCACGTGGCCGAAGCGTTCACCGGCACTCCCGGCGTGTATGTCAAGCTGGAAGACACGATCAAGGGATTCCGCGAAATCCTCGATGGCAAGCACGATGCCCTGGCCGAGACCGACTTCTACATGGTTGGCGGCATTGACACGGCTCTGGAAAGGGCCAAGCAGCGCCAGGCTGCGTAAGCACCCAGACCCTCGAGGTACGCTATGGAAAAGTCGCTCCAGTTGGAAATCGTGACCCCTGACAAGCTCGTCTTGAGCGAGACGGTGGACTACGTGGGAGCACCGGGCTACGAAGGTGAGTTCGGCATCCTGCCCAACCACATTCCCTTCCTTTCGGCCTTGCAGATCGGCAGTCTGTACTTCAAGGCCGGGGGCAAGACGCATTACGTCTTTGTGTCGGGTGGTTTCGCGGAAGTGTCCAACAACAAGATCACGGTCCTGGCCGAGTCTGCCGAAAAGGCGACGGACATTGATCTTGAGCGGGCACGGAAGGCGAAGGATCGCGCGGAACAGCGCATCGCCCAACAGAAGGATAAGGTCGACTACGCCCGGGCCCAGGCCGCTCTCCAGCGCGCCCTGGCCCGCATGAAGGCCCGCGAGGCGGCGTAACGCCTCCTGGGAGTCGCTCTCGAATCCTGCCGACTACTGTGTACAAAGGGCAGGCCGCTTGGCCTGCCCTTTTTTTTGCGGCATCGGCGCAAGGGGCCACGGCCCAATGGATTTCGGGGCATGGCACGGTGTGGACGCGGCGTATGCGGCCTGTGCTGGACACGGCGCGGCTAGGCATTTATGGATTGTGCGACAAAGGCATGGGCCGCCCCGTTCCGGGGTGGTCGCAAACGATGCGGGACGGAGAGGGTATGACCACAGGCGCCATGGGAGCCTTGATTCTGGCTGCGGGCAAGGGAACGCGGATGTATTCCGATCGCCCCAAGGTGTTGCGGGAGTTGTTGGGCGAGCCGATGTTGCGGTATGTGCGCGACGCGCTGGCCCCGTTGTTTGCCGACAGGCTGTTCACGGTCATTGGTTTTGGGGCGGACGCGGTGCGCGCCGCGTTCGCGGGCGTGGCCAACGGGTGGGTGGTGCAGGAGCGCCAACTCGGCACGGGCCATGCCCTGCAAGCGGCCTGGGATGCGTTGCGCGGGGCGGGGGTGACCCAGGTGGTGGTGGTGAACGGCGACACCCCCCTCATCACCCAGGCGCATGTGGCGGATTTCGCGGCGCGCGCCCAGGACGCTGATGTGGCGTTCATGACGCTCACCCTGGCCGAACCGGGCGGGTTTGGCCGCGTGGTGCGCGAGGAGGGGCGCATTGTGGGCATTGTGGAGGCCAAGGACTACGATGCGGCGCGCCATGGTCCAGCCACCGGCGAAATCAACGCGGGCGTGTATTGCCTGCGGCTCGATGCGGTGGAGCCGCTGTTGGGCGGACTGTCCCCGGACAACAACAGCGGGGAATACTATATTACGGATTTGGTGGGCATGGCCGTGGCGAGCGGCCTGAACGTGGTGGGGGTTTCGTGCGGCCACGACCCGTGCCTGCTCGGCATCAACAGCCCGCGCGAATTGGCGGCGGCCGAGGCGCTGCTGCGGGGGCGCATCGTGGACCAGGCGCTCGATGCGGGCGTGGTCATACATGCCCCGGAAAGTGTGCGCATCGGTCCGGGCGTGGTGCTGGAACCCGGAGCCGAGCTGTGCGGCCCGTGCGAGCTGTACGGTTCGACGCGGATCGCGCGGGGTGCGGTGGTCATGAGCCACACGTGGGTGAAGGACAGCGCGGTGGGGGCAGGCTCGGAAATACGGCCTTTTTCGCATTTGGACGGCGCGCGGGTGGCCGCTGGCTGCCTGGTGGGACCGTATGCGCGGCTGCGGCCCGGCGCGGTGCTGGAGGACGGTTCCCGGGTGGGCAACTTTGTGGAGATGAAGAAGGCGGTGCTGGGCAAGGGGGCCAAGGCCAGCCATCTCACCTATCTGGGTGACGCGGAGATCGGTGCGGGATCGAACATCGGTGCGGGAACCATCACCTGCAACTACGATGGCAAAAACAAGTTCAAGACCGTGCTGGAGGAGAACGTGTTCATCGGCAGCAACACGGCGTTGGTCGCTCCGGTCACGGTGGGCAAGGGCGCGCTGGTCGGCGCGGGTTCGGTCATCACCAAGGACGTGCCTGCGGGGCAAATGGCCATTGCGCGCGGCAAACAAAAGAACCTGCCGCGCAGAAGGGAGCCTTGATTTTGGTAGGTGAAAGGGATAGTAATGAACGTGATGGAGCTTATAGTTACGCTAGAAGCCAAGATTGATGCCCTGTTGGCGGCCTTGGCGGCAGAGCGGGATGCAAATCGCCGCTTGCGCGATGAGTTGGCCGGGGCTGGATTGAAAATGGAAGAGGAAAACCGGACGTTGAGGGAGGAACTGGACAGGGAGAGGGCGTTGAAGGAAGCCGTGCTGGCACGGATTGACGGGCTGTTGCAGAAACTCAAAGATGAGACTGGCGACGAATAAGGTGCTATGCCCAGCTATCATTTGTCCGTGTTGGACCTCAACGTCTCTTTCAAAGCGGAAGCAGATCCGCAACGTATCCAGGACGCCAAGGATCTGGTGGAAGAACGCTTCAGGCGGTTGGATTTCGATGGAAGCCGCATCAGTAAGGAAAAGCTGTTGATATTTTTGGCCTTAGGCTTGGCTGACGATTTGTTACAGTCCAACCGGGATCTGGCGACGCTGGAAGAGCAGCTTGACCGGATTCTGGCTAAAATAGAGGGTGTATAGGAACGTTTTTTGGCTACGGTGAAAGAATATTTCCCTGGGGTGTACGTGATTGTCGAGCGATTTTTGACCCAATGCTCACTGCACGGGAGTTGCCTTGGACGGTCTTGTGAGCAGACCCGGCTTGCGCCGGGGAGCCTGATAGGCTGTCAGGAGACGCCCACCTGGTATACCAGGGACAAAAATGCAGACCACACGGCGCCCCGGGGACGTTTCATCAGGTGCTTGCGCCTGGGAGCGGGATCGTAGAAAAAAGCCGCAGCCAACGGATCTTGGCCCTCCTTTTCCTTGCCCGGCAGGCCGCTTCCTGCTGAATCTCCTTCTGCCTGATGCCGCAGCATATTCCGCTGCGCGTTTCCTCCCAGCATGACCGGGTTGTATTCCCTTTTAAACGGACACAGGTCCGTAGCAGATACCACAAGGGGGCCGTATGGGTGTTTCCGCAATTGTTATCGCCGTGGCCGGCGTCATTTTTGGCGCGGTTTCGGGGTACATCTTCCACAAGGTTATCTTGTCCAAACGGGTCAAAGACTCCAAGGAGCTGGCCGAGCGCATTGTGGAAGAGGCCCGCAAGGAGGCCCAGGCGTTCAAAAAAGAAGCCATGCTTCAGGCGCAGGATGAAATTTTCAACCTGAAGAAGGAAGCCGAGGCCGAGCACAAGGAACGGGAAAAGGAGATCAAGAAACGGGAGACGAAGATCCTTGAGAAAGAGGAGCGTCTCGAAGAAAAGCTGGAAAAGGCCACGCAAAAGGAGAGCGATGCGCTCAACCTGGAAAAAAACGTGGCCCAAAAGGAACGCCTGCTCGATGAGCGCGAAGGCGAACTGCAGCTCATCATTACCGACCAGGAGCGCAAGCTTCAGGAGATTTCCGGACTGACCGCCGAAGAGGCGCGGCAGCAGCTGTTCGCGGATATCGAATCCCGCACCCGCCACGAGGCGGCCCGGATGGTCCGCGTCATCGAGACCGAGGCCAAGGAGGCGGGCGACCGCAAGGCCAAGGAAATCCTGGCCACGGCCATCCAGCGCTATGCAGGCGATTTTGTGGCCGAACAGACCGTGACCGCCGTGACCCTGCCCAGCGAAGACATGAAGGGCCGCATCATCGGGCGCGAGGGCCGCAACATCCGCGCCCTGGAAGCGGCCACGGGCGTTGATCTCATCATCGACGATACGCCGGAGACCGTGATCCTGTCCGCCTACAGTCCGTTGCGCCGCCAGGTGGCCAAGATGGCGCTGGAGCGGCTTATCAGCGATGGCCGCATCCACCCGGCCCGCATCGAGGACATCGTCAAGAAGGTGGAGCAGGAACTCGAGGTCAAGATGCGCGAGGTGGGCGAGCAGGCCACCTTTGACGTGGGCGTGCATGGCATCCATCCCGAGTTGGTCAAGCTGCTTGGCCAATTGCAGTACCGCACCAGCTATTCGCAGAACGTGCTGCAACATTCGCTGGAAGTGGCCTCGCTGTGCGGGGTCATGGCCGCCGAGTTGGGCCAGGACGTGAAGAAGGCCAAGCGGGCCGGCTTGCTGCACGACATCGGCAAGGCCGTCGACCATGAGGTGGAAGGGCCACACGCGACCATCGGCGCGGACCTCGCCAAGAAGTTCGGCGAGGGCAAGGACATCATCCACGCCATTGCCGCGCACCACGAGGATGTGCCGCCCAAGAGCATTCTGGCCGTTCTGTGCCAGGCGGCGGACGGCCTGTCCGGCGCCCGGCCCGGCGCCCGCAAGGAATTGCTCGAAAACTACGTCAAGCGCCTTGAGGATCTCGAAAACATCGCCACCGGCTTTGACGGCGTGTCCAAGGCCTACGCCATCCAGGCGGGACGCGAAATCCGCGTCATGGCCAACTCGGAGATGGTGGACGACGACACCACCTACGTGTTGTGCAAGGACATCGCCAAGAAGATCGAGGACAACATGACCTACCCGGGCCAGATCCGGGTCACGGTCATCCGCGAACGCCGCGCCGTGGGCTACGCGAAATAACCGCCTATGCGGGGCGCGGGCGATGCCGTCCGCGCCCTTTTTCCATACCCAGCCGGGTCATGTTGCCGGACTGTGCAAGCCCTCGGACAGGGGAGCGGTCCCGGGGTGGAATACCCCTCGCTCCGCCAACGCACCGGAGCGAGCATGGCCGCCGAGCGCAATGTCTACCTGACCACCATTCCCATTGAAGAAGCCGTGACCCGCGCCCGCGAGGCGCTTGACCGCGATGCCCTGGTCGCCGAGGAGCTTGTGCCCGCTTCCGTGGTGACCGGACGCGTGGCGGCGCGCGCCGTGCATGCGCGATACTCTTCCCCCACCTTTCACAGCGCGGCCATGGACGGCATTGCCGTGCTGGCGGCCTCCACCTTTGCCGCCCGCGAGGGCAAGCCCCTGCACCTGACGCTGGGCGAAGGCTACGTGCCCGTGAACACCGGCAACCCCCTGCCGAGCGGCATGGACGCGGTGGTGATGATCGAGCATGTGGCGCGGGTGGACGAGACCACGGTGGCCATTGAGGCGCCCGCATTCCCCTGGCAGCATGTGCGCCGCATCGGCGAGGACATCGTGGCCACGGAACTGCTTTTCCCCCGCAACCACGCCTACAACGCCTATGACGTGGGCGCGTTGCTTGGCGGCGGCATCTGGGACGTGCCCGTGTGGGAGCGCATCCGCGTGCGCATCATCCCCACGGGCGACGAGGTGCTGGATTACACCTTGCGGCCCGTGCCCAAGCCGGGGCAGGTGGTGGAAAGCAACTCGCAGGTGCTGGCCGCATTGGCGCGGCAGATGGGGTGCGTGGTGGAGCGCGTCGCGCCCGTGCCCGATGTGGCGGATAGCATCGTGGCCGCCGTGGAGGATGCGTTGGCCAGCCCGGCCCACGTGGTCATCGTGTGCGCCGGGTCGTCGGCGGGCAGCAAGGATTTCACGCGCACGGTCATAGAGCGCGCGGGCAAGGTGCTGGTGCATGGCATTGCGGCCATGCCGGGCAAGCCGTCGCTCCTGGGCGTGGCGCGGGGCAAGCTGGTGGTGGGCGCGCCGGGCTATCCGGTCAGTGCGGTGGTCTGTTTCGAAGAGCTGCTCGCCCCGCTGGTGGCATGGCTTGGCCGTGTTGACCCGCCTGCGCGGGAACAGGTGTCCGTGGCGCTGACGCGCAAGACGCCGTCCAAGCTGGGCCGCGTCGAATTCCTGCGGGTGTCCGTGGGCGCGGTGGGCGAGACCCTGGTGGGCACCCCGCTCGGGCGGGGAGCGGGCAACATCACCACCCTGTCCCGCGCCCAGGCCGTGGTGCGCATTCCGTCGGCATCGGAAGGCCTGGAGGCCGGCCCGTGCACGGCGGAACTGCTCGCCCCGCGCGGGGCGCTGTCGCGGATTCTGGTGGCCGTTGGCAGCCACGACAACACCCTGGATCTGCTGGCCGATGAACTCATGGGGCTGGATAGCCCCTTGCGGCTTGCCTCCACGCACGTGGGGAGCATGGGTGGGCTGACCGCGGTGAAGAACGGCACCGCGCATGTGGCGGGCGTGCATCTCTTCGATCCCGAAACCGGCGACTACAACTTTCCTTTCCTGGACAAATACCTGCCGGGTGTCGAGGTCGTGGTGGTCAACCTGGCCATCCGCCACCAGGGACTCATCGTGGCCAGGGGCAACCCGTTGGGCATTGCCGGGGTGCACGACCTCGGTTCCGGCCGGGTGCGCTTCATCAACCGGCAGCGCGGCGCGGGAACGCGCATCCTGCTGGACTATCACCTGAAGCAGGCGGGCATTGCTCCGGACCAGGTGGATGGCTACGACAAGGAGGAGTTCACGCACATGGCGGTGGCGGCCAATGTGCTCACGGGCGTGGCGGATGCGGGCCTGGGTATTTTTGCCGCCGCGCGCGCCCTGGATCTCGATTTCGTCCCCTTGGCGCGGGAGCGGTATGATCTGGTCATCCCGGCCCGGTTCGCCGCGGATCCCAAGCTGGTGGCCATGGGCGAACTCATCGCCACGCGGGCCTTTCAGGATCGGGTGCGCGGCCAGGGTGGGTATGAGACCACACTGACCGGACAGGTCATGCTGCCCGGCATGGGGTTGGGCGAGTAGGCCGCTGGCGGGTGCGCGGCGACCGCCGTGCGGGCGAGGTCGCGGGGCACGGGCGGCTCGTGTTTGCGCAGCCCGGTGCAATGCTATATATCTCAACCCAGGATGGGCGGCTTCCAGGTGTGCGGACCGGCGTGCACGCGGCAAGGGAAACTGGAAACGATTGGAGGCGCCATGGCTGCGGGGCAGCCGAACAATCTGAAGACCCTGAACAGGGGCGCCGTGATCCTGCGCGAAGGGCAGGTGAGCCCTGCCGCCTTTGTCGTGAAGAAAGGGTCCGTGGTCCTTTTCCGCGTGGTCAACAACCGGCGCGTGGTGCTTGGGCATGTCACGCCGGGCCAGATGTTCGGCGAGTGGTCGCTGCTTTCCGGCAACCCGTTCGAGGCCACGGCCGAGGCGGCGGATTACTGCGAGCTGATGCCCATGGACCGCGACGTGCTGCAAGGGCTGCTGCTCAAATGTCCCAACCCGGTGCAGCGCATCGTCAAAAATCTCATGGAGCAGGTGGCGCGCTACCACGGGGTTGTGCGCGACCAGCCGTCCACGGACATCTTCTTCAGCGTGTGCCAGTTGCTCGAGCTCATGCACAGGCAGCCCTGCGCCGCCCCCGAACCGGGAATGAGCGGCGTGAGCCATGCGGCGTTCGTGCGCACGGTGAAAAACATCCTCTGCGTCACCCAGCTCGAGATCGACCATGTCCTGCACCGCCTGCAACGGCTGGGTGTGGTGGCCATGCATGCGGTCAAGCAGGCCAGCTTTGCGGCGGACGCCCTGGGCAAGGTGGGCAAGACGCGGGAGATGGTGCGCGACAAGTGCGTCACCATCAAGGATCCGGAGGAATTTTTGGCCGTGGCGCGCAATTTGAGCGCCGAGTTGCAGCGTGACCCGCCCTTTACCGAGGGCATGGCCTTTGTGGACATCCATGATTTCGCGGCCATGGCCAAAACCACGCCGCACATGATATACCGCAAGATGGCGCACCAGGAGGTGCCGGAGAACCTGTTCTTCCTGCCCCGTGGGGCGGCGGAGGCGTGGATCGGCCAGGTGGGCGAGGCGTTTTTCCAGAAGCTGCGGCGGCGCACACTGAACCTGGACGAGTTGGAGACCGTGGACGATCTGGTGTTCGTGGACGCCCCCACCTTGCGGCAGGTGGTGGAGGCCATGAGCTTCCATACCCTGGCCACGCTGTTCGCGGCGGCGGGCGAGGACGCCAGGGACAAGCTGCTGGCGATTCTTTCCAAGAAGATGGCGGCCATCATCCAGGAAGAGGCGGCGGGCAGGGACGTGGATGAGGCGGAACTTGCGGGTGCGGAGGACGAGCTCTTCGCCCTGGTGAAAAAAATCAAAGGGGCGGGGAAGTGAACATAGCCACGATCTTCGGCATCATTTTCGGCGTTGCCGTGCTTGTGACCGCCACGGTCATGTCCACGGCCACGCCCATGGTCTTTGTCAACTATCCGGGCCTGGCCATCGTGGTGGGCGGCACGGCGGCCGCCACCTTCATCTGCTATCCGCTCAAGGAAGTCATGCGCGTCATGAGCGTGTTCCTGCTCGCCCTGGGGCGCGAGGAACTGCCCATCGGCAACTACATCGACGAACTGGTGCGCCTGGCCAAGACCGCCTCGCAAAAGGGCGCCATCGCCCTGGAAAAAGCGCTGCCCGGCATTGAGAACGAGTTTTTGAAGAGCGCGGTGCAGATGCTGGTGGACGGGTATTCGCGCGAGGAGATCGGCGAGATTCTGGAAACGCGCATCCAGCAGCATTATGAGCAGGAAATGGGCGCGGCGGGCATCTACCGCACCATGTCCAAGCTCGCGCCCGCCTTTGGCATCACGGGCACGCTCATCGGCCTCATCAGCATGATGCAGTCCATGCAGGGCGACGTGAAGGCGCTGGGCCCGGCCATGGCCGTGGCGCTCACCACCACGCTCTACGGGGTGCTGCTGGCCAACATGATCTGTCTGCCCATTGCCATCAAGGTGGAAAAACGCATCGAGGAACGGGTCATCCTCATGTGCGTCATCCGCGACGGCATCCTGTTCATCAACGACAAGACGCCTGCGGCCATCGTGCTGGACAAGCTCAAGGCGTACCTGCCGCCCCGGCGCTGGCACTCCATCAAGACCCGGCCCACGAGGAAGGCGTAGCCCGCCGTGCGGCGCGGCGACGCGGACAAGGTGGCCACCATGGGAAGAACACTCCGTTCCCTGCGCAAGATCGAGAGGGATGATTCTGGCGAATGGACCCTGACGCTGGCGGATATGATGACGCTCATTCTCTGCTTTTTCGTGCTCATCGTGGCCATCTCGGTGGTGGATTTCGAGCGCTATGAAAAGGTGTCGGAATCCATGAGCAACGCCATGACCAAGAAAAAGGCGCCCCAGCGGGTGAAGGAGGAGGCGCCCGAGCCGTTGTTCCCCGCCGAGGTGCGCCGCAGCCTTGCCGTGGCCACCGAACGCAGGAAGAGCCTGGACGAACTGCTGCTCGACCTGCAAAGCCGCCTGAGCGGGGCGCAGGAGGCGGTGGAGCTGGAAAAGCGGCCCAACAGCGTGGCCATCAACCTGAAGGGGCCGGTGTTCTTTGAATTGGGCAGCGCCGACCTGACCGCCAAGGCGGGTTCATTGCTGCGCGACATCTTCCAGGCCTTGGAGGGCGTGCCGTACAAGCTTGTTGTGGAGGGGCACTCGGACAACATTCCCATCCGCTCCGCCAAATTTCCGTCCAACTGGGAGTTGTCGTCGGCCCGGGCCTGTTCCGTGGCGCGCTATCTCATAGACAGCGGTTTTCCCAGCACCTCGGTCAGCGTGCTGGGGTTGGCGGACACCCGGCCCCTGGCGCCCAACAGCGATCCGCTGGGCCGGCCCCTGCCTCAGAACCAGGTGCTCAACCGCCGCGTGGTCATTCTGGTCGAACCCAAGGCGTCCTAGCCGTATGCCCCGCCGGGGCACGGGGCGCATGCTTGTGCTTGGCGGCGACTCCATGGTACAGCCCTTTCAATAAAAGGGAATCGCTGTAACGGATACAGGTCGGGACGCCAGGAGTACCCGTGAACCCGGGGGGAAGGATGCCTGAAAGCCAGGAAAGCGCCACGCCACGGCGCGTCGTTATTTTATCAAGCAATATGCCTCACATAGAGCGGGATAAACAGATGATCCGCCATCTGCCGCTGGAGGTGGCCGAGACCTTTACCATGGGCGCCATGGCCATCGCCTTTCTCATGTCCAACAAGGTGGATGTGGTGTTGTGCGACAGCCATCTGGAAGACATGTCCGGCATCAAGTTTCTCCAGACCCTGAAAACAAACCGCCAGCTCAAGAATATCCCCGTTGTCGTGATAACGTCCGTGAGCGACCGCAACACCGTGCTCGATTTCATCTCCGCCGGGTGCTCCGGCTACGTCATCCGCCCCTACAACAATGACACGTTCGAACGCCACGTCACCACCGCCCTGCAATTGCAGCGCTTCGAGGAAATCGAAGTCCAGCAGCTTGGCGACGCCAAGCGCATGCTCGACATGGGCAACTTTGACGACGCGGTGGAGGAGTTCGAGGAGATCATCAGCCAGCAGGAATCGGCCCAGAAGTACTACGACATGGGCTGCCACTACCTCATCAAGCAGAAGTGGGGCAAGGCCATTGTCTCCTTCCAGAAGGCGATACGCCTCAACGACCTGTATGCCGAGGCGTATCAGGGTCTGGCCGAGGCGTACAAGGGCAAGGGCGAACTGGACAAGAGCAAGCAATACCTCCAGCGCGCCGCGGACATCCACGCCGAATTCAACCGCATGGAGCAGGTCAAGGCGCTCTTCGTGGACATCCTCAAGATGGACAGCAACGCCCCCAACCCCTTCAACACGCTGGGCGTCAAGCTGCGCAAGCAGGGCGACTACGTGGGGGCGCTGCACGCGTATACCCAGGCCATCGGCATAACGCCCAACGACGAAAACATCTATTTCAACATGGCCAAGGCCTATTACTTCATGGAACAGTACGATCAGGCCGAGGAAAAGGTCACCCTGGCCCTCAGTCTGAACAGCGACTTTCCCGAGGCGGCCATCATGTTCAAGAAACTGACCAGCCGCGAGTGGCAGGACTCAAACGTGGCCTCGGTGAAAGAGAAAAGCGCGGGCGGCAGTTCCCTGCGCGACGTGTAGCCATGCCCAGGCACTATTTGCGCCACGTCCAGGAGCCCGGCCAGACGGTCAACCCCCTGTTCAACACCCTGGGCGTGCGCGTGGAGCATATCGGCGCGGACCGCGCCGTGCTGTGCATGGACGTGGACGAGCGGCATATCCAGGGCGCGGGCGTGGCTGCGGGCGGCATACTGGCCACGCTGCTGGACGAGGCCATGGCCCATGCGGTCATCGCCACCCTGGACAACGGCGACGCCACGGCCACGGTGGACATGTCCGTGCGCTTTCTGCGGCCCGTCAAACGGGGCGATGCGGTGCGCGCCGAGGCGCGCGTGCTGCGCCGGGGCGGGCGCATCATCCATGTGGAGGCCGATGTGCTGCTGCCAAACGGCGACATCGCCGCACGCGGCGCGGCCTCGTTCATCGTCAACGGCCGCTAGCGCCGCGCGCGTTCCTGCCGTCAAGCAAAGCTGCAAAGACCCGGGGGAAGGAGAGAGGAAAGGGAAACCCCCTTTTTCCAAGCATAAAAAGGGGTTTTCCCTTTCCTCTCTCCTTCCCCCGGACCCCCATCCTCTCTCCTATCTCTTTCCCCAAAAACTGCTGGCTGGGGAGGAGGTGGATACGGGTGGGCCAAGCGAGTTCCCCAGGTGGGCTCTCGTTGTCTGGTGTGTCAGGATAAGGGCATGGAGTGCGTTCACCCGACGCCGTGGGCCGCAAGGCGTCGAAAAAGACACAGCAGGGAGACATGGCGGTTGGTCCGCAATATGAAAGCCCCGCCTGCATGGCGGGGCTTCTTTTTTGGTTCCAGGGGGGGGAGGGATTGCCTAGTAGGATTCCTCGTACCCCAGCTCCTCGTCCGTGAGCTTGTGGCTGAAGGTCTTGTACACCCATCCCTGGTACAGGAGCACGATGGGCACGCAGACCAGGGCCACGCCCAGCATGATCTTGAGCGTGAGCGGGCTGGAGGCTGCGTTGTGGATGGTCATGGACCAGGCCGGGTCGAGGCTCGACGGCAGGAGCGCCGGGTAGATGCCGAACACGCCGAACAGCGTGACGCAGGCGATGAACGCCGCCGAGGAGCCCCAGGCCGCCCAGTGGCGGCGCGAGCCGAGCATGAGCCGCGTGATGATGAGCATGGCCACGGCCAGCACCAGGAAGATGAGCAGCGGCGGATAGGTGAGGTAGTTGGCGTAGAGGTTGGTGGCCACGCTGGTGAGCACCAAGAAGCCCACGGCAACGGCGATGAGGTACATCCACAGGATCTCGGCCGTGCGCACGGCGCGGTCGTGCAGGTCGCCCACGGACTTGATGGCCAGCCACAACGCCCCGTGGTAGCAGAACATCAGGACAAAGAGCACGCCGCCCGCAAGCCCGTAGTAGTTGAGCAGGCCGAAGAGGGTGCCTTCGTTGATGTGTTCGGCATTGATGGGAATGCCCTTGAAGATGTTGGCAAAGGCCACGCCCAGGAGCAGGGCGGGCAGGAAGCTGCCGAGCACATGGCAGGTGTCCCACACCTTGCGCCAGCTGTCGCTGTCCACCTTGTTGCGGAACTCGAAGGACACGCCGCGCAGGATGAGGGCGAAGAGCAGGAGCAGCAGCGCGGCGTACAGGCCGCTGAACATCACGGCATACGCCGTTGGGAAGGCCGCGAAGGTGACGCCGCCCGCCGTGATGAGCCAGACCTCGTTGCCGTCCCAGAACGGGCCGGCGGCGTTGAAGATGATGCGTTTTTCCTTTTCCGTTTTGGCCAGGAACGGCATGAGCGTGCCCATGCCCAGGTCAAAGCCGTCGAGAACGAAATAGACGGCCCACAGGACTCCCCAGAGGACGAACCAGGTTGTTTCGAGCATATTCCTACCCTCTTTTCACTTCGGGTTTGTTGATTGGTCTGCCGCGCCGCATTTAGTGGACCGGACCCTTCTGGGCGTACTTCTTGAGCAGATAGATATCCACCGCGCCCAGCAGGGCGTAAACCACAATGAACGCGACCAGGGAGATGGCGACCTGTGAGGTGACCAGCGGCGAGACCGCGTCCCTGGTTTTCATGAGGCCGTACACGATCCACGGCTGGCGGCCCACCTCGGCCACCATCCAGCCCGCCTCGATGGCGATGTAGGGCAGGGGAATGGCGAACAGCATGACCTTGAGGAACCATTTGCGGTCGTCAAGGGAGTTGCGCCACAGCCAGGCGAGCGCGGCCAGGAGCGGCAGCAGCGTGCCAATGCCCACCATGGCCCGGAAGGAAAGGAAGGTGAGCAGCACGGGAGGCCGCTCTTCCTTGGGGAAGTCCTTGAGTCCCTTGACCACGGCGTTGGGGTCGTTGAAGGCGAGCACGCTCAGGAGGCTGGGGATGCCTATGCCTTCCACCAGATTGCGCTCATTGGCCTCGTCCGGGATCTGGAGCAGATACATGGGCGCGTTGGGCTGGGTTTCCCAGTGCGCTTCCATGGCCGCCAGCTTGGCGGGCTGGTGCAGAGCCACCGCGTTGCCCTGGAAGTGCCCCATGACAGCCATGCCCACGGAAAAGATCAGGGCAAAGGCCGCAGCAATGGCAAAGGACTTCTTGAAGAAGGTTTCCTCGTTCTTGCGCATCAGGTGGTAGGCGGACACCCCGAGCACGAAGAACGCGGCGAGCGTCCACGCCCCAAAGACCACATGCGCGAATTCTTCCCAGGCCCATGGCTGCAGGATGACATCGAAAAAGTTGTCCAGTTCGGCGCGGCCGTTGCGCAGCACATAGCCGACGGGGTGCTGCATCCAGGCGTTGGCGATGAGGATCCACAACGCCGACACGTTGGAGGCGATGGCCACCAGCCAAATGGCGGTACAGTGGAGCTTGGCCGACAGCTTGTCCCAGCCAAAGACCCAGACCGCCACGAAGGTGGATTCGAGGAAAAAGGCCACCGAGGCCTCGATGGCCAGCAGCGCGCCGAAGATGTCGCCCACATAGGCGGAATAGCGCGACCAGTTGGTGCCGAACTGGAATTCGAGCGTGATGCCCGTGACCACGCCCAGCGCGAAGTTGATGAGGAACAGCTTGCCCCAGAATTTGGCCATCCGTTTGTAGGTCTCGTCGCCGGTCTGCACATAGCGCGTCTCCATGACCGCGATGATGACCGAGAGCCCCAATGTCAACGGTACGAATATGAAGTGAAACAGTGTCGCCACAGCGAACTGTAGCCGGGACAAAAACAGGACATCCATACCTACCCCCTTTCGTCACGCGTTGAGCCTTCATGTGCCTGAAGGCGGTTCGACAAGAATACCGACATATTACCCCGGGACGCGATAAATGCAAGCTGATTGTCGCCGTTAAAGCGAGTAAAACGCTAATCGTTATTATTCTCGATCCAGATGTAACCCCATCGCAGTGAAGAAGTAAAGAAAAAAATAAAAAAGGCTCCCGAAGGAGCCTTGGAGAACCAGGGAGAAGGGAGAAGGGAGAATCAGGCCGTGATCTTGGCCTTGATGGCCTGGCCCACGGCATGGCCCAATGCGGCGCACTGGCCCAGCACGTCGTGTCCGGGCACGTGCTGGCATTTGACGGGTTCGGCCACGATATCCAGGTGCATGGCTTCGAGCCATTCCGTGATGGCCTTGACCGATTCGCCGCTCCAGCCAAAGGAGCCAAAGGCGGCGCCGATCTTGTTCTGGGGCCGCAGACCCTTCATGTAGGTGAGCATGGCCGCCACGTTGGGCATGATGCCGTTGTTGTGCGTGGGCGAGCCCACGATCACGGCCGCCGCGTCAAAGATCTCGGTCATCACCGCGCTGTGGTGGTTGGCCTTGAGCCACATGCACCGCACGCTGATGCCTTCCCGCTCCAGGCCTTCGGTGATGGCCTTGGCCATTTTTTCGGTGGAGTGCCACATGGTGTCGTAGACCACCACGGCCTTGGGCTTCACGGCCTTTTGCTCGGCAAAGGCCTTGTAGGTGTCCAGGGCGTACTGGCAATCCTCCTTGCCACGGAAGATGAGCCCGTGGTCAGGGGCGATCATGTCGATGTCCAGGCCCAGTTCGGCCACCTGCTCCAGCACCTTGAGCACCTGGGGCGAATAGGGGAGCACGATGTTGGCGTAATACTCCTGCATGGAGCGGAAGACCTCGGCCCGGTTGAACTCGTCCACAAAGCGCTCGGAAGAGGCGATGTTCTGGCCAAAGGCGTCGTTGGGGATGAGCAGCTTGTCCTCGGGAATGTAGGAGGCCATGGAGTCGGGCCAGTGCACCATGCGCATCTCCATGAATTGGATGGTGCGCGTGCCGATGCTGACGCTGTCGCCGGTCTTGACCACCTCGATGGGCCAGTCCACGTCGCCGAACACGGCCTTGATGGTGCGCAATCCCATGGGCGAGGTGAAGATCTTTTCCGGCTTGGCCGCCTCGATGATGGCGGGCATGGCGCCCGCATGGTCCTGCTCCACGTGGTCGATGACGATGTAGTCGATGTCGCTCAAGTCGCAGACCTGGGCGATGCGGCACTTGAGGGTGTTCACCGCCTCGGCCTTCACCGAATCGAACAGGGTGATCTTTTCGTCCTTGACCAGGTAGGCGTTGTAGGTGGTGCCGCGCGGGGACAGGGAATAGCCGTGGAAATCGCGGCTGCTCCAGTCCACGTGGCCCACCCAGTAGATGTCTTTCTTGATCTCGATAGGTTTCATGGCGTCCTCTTGTGGAATTGATTTAGTAATCAATCCTAAATACCGGCGCCCCCGGTGTCAAGGCGCACGCCATGACACCGGGGGCGCCGTATCGTGGTCTACGCTTTGGTGAATTCGGCCTTGGGGGCGCCGCACACGGGGCAGACCCAGTCTTCGGGAATCGCATCGAACGAGGTGCCGGCGGGAACGTCCGGCGGATCGCCTTGCGAGGGGTCGTATTCGTAGCCGCAGATGTTGCACACGTACTTGTCCATGAGCAGAGAGCCTCCTTGAGGGTTAGAGCATATTACCTTTGCAAAAGGTTAGATGCTCTTATGCATTTTTTTGAAATAATGCTCCATTATTTCAAAACCCCGCATTGTTTCAATGCTGCAATGCGTTAGGCGTCGGCCTTCCAGAGGCCGTGCAGGTTGCAGTATTCGCGGGCCGCGACCTTGGTGGCGGTGATGCAGAATTCGGCCACGGGTTTGTCGCCGGGCTTGAGAACCTGGCGGTACACCTTGCCGTCCGCAATCAGTTCGATCCACTCGATCCAATGGGTCTCTTCCATGGGATGCAGGGTGGATCCCACGGAAACCTTATAGCCGGTGGCGGTTTTCTCGATGACCGGGACATGCTTTTCCACGGCGGCGTCTGTGGTGTTTTCCTTGAACAGCTTCATGGGCTGGCCGCAGCACACCAGTTCGCCCCCACCGGCATGGAGCACTTCCACGATGTTGCCACACACTTCGCATTTGTAGATTTGCATCAGTTCAGCCATTGGTTCAGCCTCCTTGTTTCAATGCCGATCGGCATCCATGTTGGGCGTCACAATTGTTTTCAATAGCACTGTTTTCACATGTTGGACCAGCAATCGTCCCAATGGCGCCATCCGGGTGGCACATGCCCAGGAGGCGCAAACGCGCACTGCGAAGGAGACGACCCTGTCCATTGGATACATGCCTTGTCTCAAATGTTCAAGAGAGGGCCTTGTGTCCGACAGGCCCAAACTTAATGATTAAAAACTGAAAAAGCAAGTAGCTGAGAATGAAATAATAACAATTCCTGAAAAGATACCGAAATGAACCATAAAAAAAGAGGCCGCCCACTGGGGAGTGGGCGGCCTGAAACTGGGCGTTGGGGGGGCTACTGCTTGAACTGTTCCACCAGTTCGGACAACTTCTGCGCCATGCCCGCCACCTCTTCGATGGCGGCGTTGGCCTCCTGGATGCGTTGCGACACATTTTGGGAAAGGGTGTTGATCTGGGTAACGTTGAGATTGATTTCCTCGCTGGTGGAGGACTGCTGCTCCGATGCGGTGGCGATGTTGCGCACCATGTCGGCCATGGTCACCGAACTGTCCACGATGCCTTCCAGCACCTTGCCCGCGTGCTCGGCCTTGGTGGCGGTGTTTTCCACCTGGCGCTTGGTGTCGCCCATTTCGCGAACGGCCTCGCCCGCGCTGCCCTGGATTTGCTGGATGGCGGTTTCCACTTCCTTGGTGGCTGTCATGGTCTTTTCCGCCAGTTTGCGCACCTCGTCGGCCACCACGGCAAAGCCCCGCCCGGCCTCGCCCGCACGGGCCGCCTCGATGGCCGCGTTGAGCGCCAGCAGGTTGGTCTGGTCCGCAATGTCATTGATGACGTTCATGACCCGGCCGATATTTTCGGCCTTCTCCGCCAGGTCGTTGAGGGAATCGGCCAGTTGTTCGGTACGGCCAGCCACCTGGCGGGTTTCGCGCACGGTTTCGCGCACCTCGTCGCCGCCGGACTGGGCCACGGTGGTCGCGGTGTCCGCCACTTCCGAGGCCTGGGCCGCGTTTTGCGCCACCTCCAGCACCGTGGCGTTCATCTCTTCCATGGCCGTGGCCACCTGGCTGGTCTGGTCCGCGGTCTGGTCCACGTTCGTGGTGAGCACGGCCATGCTGCGGGTCAGTTCCGCAGCCGCCTCGGCCAGATTGTGCGACACGCTGGTCACCTCCTCGGCCACGCCAAGCAGGTTTTCCTTGTGCGCCTCGATCCGCTTGCGGTCCTCTTCGGCCTGGGTCAGGTCGATCATCACGCCGATGGCGCCGATGACGTGGCCCTCGGCGTCCTTGAGCGGGGATATCTCATAGTGCAGCGGGAAGACCTTGCCATCTTCACGGTGGAGATGGAACATGCCGCTTTGGCTTGCTCCGGTGCGGAACACCTCGCCCGTGACCTCGACATCATCCTTGCGCGCGCCGACGACCTGCTCCACGGGGCGGTTGCGCACCGCCTCATCGGTTTTGCCCAGGATATCCAGGAGCGGCGGGTTGGCGTAGTCCACAAGGCGCTCGGCGTTCACCACGAACAGAGGCACGATGATGCCGCGCAAGACGCCCCGGTTGTATTCGAGCTGGTCCTTGATGGTATCGACCATGCCTTCCAGGTTTTGCGCCAGCACGGCGAGTTCGTCCTGGCCCTTGACCGTGAACCGTACGCCATAGTTGCCCTTTTTGATTTCATCGCTGGCGATGGTGATGGAGCGGATGGGGGTGCCCACGGCCTTGCGCATGAAGATGAGCAGCACCACCAGCAACGACACCATGCCCGCAAAGGATATGAGGGCGCCGTTGATCTGGGTTCTGTGCAGGACCGAGAATTCGTGGCTCACATCCTGGGCCATGACCATGACGCCGAGGATGGGCTGCGAGGCGCCGTGGCAATGGTGGCACGTTTCCTTGTTGGTGATGGTCTTGAATTGCAGGAAGGTGGGTGTGCCGTCCACATTGATGAGCGAGCCCTCGGTGAGGTCCGTTGTCAGGGCGCGTTGCATCGCAGGGGCAAAGGAGGGGCAGCAGGTGAAGAACTCCTCCACGCCCTTGCGCAGCGTATTCTGCTTGGTCGAGTAGGTGATGGTGCCCCGGTAGTCGGTGAGGTATGCCTGAATATTGGGGTATTGCTCCGCGATCATCTTGAATTTCGCCGCGGTGCTTTCATCGTCGCCCACGGACATGGGGTCGGCGATGGCCTCCAGCAGGATGTCGGAGGTTGTCTCGGCCGACTTGTGCACCATTTCCAAGGATGCGCCGCGTTGCCAATAGGAGTTGGCTAGAAAGAGTCCGGTGAAGGCCAGTACAGATGTGACCGTGACCAGAAAGAAGACTTTTGCCCCCAAAGAACGGCGCAATACCTTCATCTCGTACTCTCCCTTGCCCCATGCCTGGACAGCATGGAGATCGGCTTGCGAAACATGGCGGGAATATTCAGGTTCCGCGAGCACTTCGCGAGCCTGAAGCGTATGGAATAGATATAGTAGGTAGCGTTACTCGATACGTCTAACCGCGTCAAGTCTTTATGAAAAGAAGCATAGCGTCGTCGGTGAATTATTGATCGCAGGCACTGAAAATGAAAAAAAAGCCGCCCCGGAAGGGGCGGCTGAACACGCAACAAAGGCAATTCCTTTACCAATTCATGGTCGCCTTCCAGGCCGTTGTCAGGGCATCCACGCCTTGGCGCAGCACCGGGGCGCCGTTCCAGGTCAGGGCCAGTTCGGGAGCGGCGGTCACCGCGCCGATCCGGGCCAGGGGTTGGCCCGCGAACAGCGCTTCAAAGGCCGGGGCGTTGTCCGGGCGCACGGTCACCAGCAGGCGGCTGGCGGATTCGCTGTACAGCCGCGCCGTGGCGTCCATGGTTTCGCAGCCGGGAACCGGCATGTCCGCCAGATCCACCGCGGCGCCAAGCCTGCCGCCAATGGCCATTTCGGCCAGCGCCACGGCAAGGCCGCCATCGGACAGGTCGTGGCAGGCCGTGGCCAGACCGGCGCGGATGGCCGCGTACAGCGCCGCATAGCGCGCCCGCGCCGCCAGCGCGTCCACCTGGGGCGCGTGGCTGCCGCGCATCCCCAGCTCCGAGGCCAGCTCGCTGCCCCCCAGTTCGTCGCGGGTCATGCCGAGCAGGTAGATGGCGTCGCCCGCCGCCTTGAAGTCCGAGGTGGCGGTCCGGTTCACGTCCGGGATGACGCCGAGCACGGAGAAAAGCACCGTGGGCGGGATGGATATTTTTACGCCGCCGCCGGTGTAGTCGTTCTTCATGGAGTCCTTGCCCGACACGCACGGCACGCCGTAGGCCTGGCAGAAATGGGCCAAGGCCTGGTTGGCCCGCACCAGCTGGGCCAGCTTGTATTCGCCGTCCGGCGTTTTGTCGGACTGTACCGGATCGCACCAGCAGAAGTTGTCCACGCCCGCCATGCGCAGGGGGTCGCCACCCACGGCCACGGCGTTGCGCACCGCCTCGTCAATGGCGTTGGCCATCATCCAGTAGGTGTCGTAATCGCTGAACTTGGGGCAGATGCCGTGGGAGATGACGAGCCCTTCCTCGCGGGCGAGCAGCGGGCGGATGACCCCGGCGTCCGCCGGGCCGTCGCGCTTGACGCCCACCAGGGGCTTTATGACGCTGCCGCCCTTCACCTCATGGTCATATTGGCGGATGACGTATTCCTTGCTGCAGATGTTCAGGCGGCCCAGCATGCGTCCGAGCAGCGCGCCCTGGTCCAGGCCCGTTGCCTCGACGCGGCCCTCGGGCGCGGCCGGGCGTTCCCACACGGCCTTGAGCGACATCTGCGGCACGCCGTCGTGCAGGAATGCCATGGGCAGGCAGGCCACGGGCTTGCCGTTGTAGGTCACGTTGAACAGGCCCGAATCCGTGTAGGTGCCGAGCACCGTGGCCTCCACGTCCATCTCCTGGGCCAGGAGCAGGAACGTTTCCAGGTGCTTTTGGGGCACGGCCATGGTCATGCGTTCCTGGGCCTCGGAGACCAGGATTTCCCAGGGCCGCAGGCCGTCGTACTTGAGCGGGGCGCGGCCCAGATCGAGATCCGCGCCGCCCGAGTCCTCGGCCATTTCGCCCACGGACGAGGACAGGCCGCCCGCGCCGTTGTCCGTGATGGCGTTGTACAGGCCCATGTCGCGGGCGCGCATGAGAAAATCATACATCTTGCGCTGGGTGATGGGGTCGCCGATCTGCACCGCCGTGGCCGGGGATTCCTCGTGCAGCTCCTCGGACGAGAAGGTCGCGCCGTGGATGCCGTCCTTGCCGATGCGGCCGCCCGCCATGACGATGGCGTCGCCGGGCAGGGCTTTTTTCTCGTGGCCGGGGCGGCCCGTGACCGTGGTGGGCATGAGCCCCACGGTGCCGCAATAGACCAGCGGCTTGCCCAGGTAGCGCTCGTCGAACACGAAGCTGCCGTTGACCGTGGGGATGCCGGACTTGTTGCCGCCATGCTCCACGCCCTCGCGCACGCCTTCCAGCACGCGGCGCGGGTGCAGCAGGCGCGGCGGCAGCTCGCCGTCGTGGAAGGGCGAGCCAAAGCAGAACACGTCGGTGTTGCACACCATGTTGGCGCCCAGGCCCGTGCCCATGGGGTCGCGGTTCACGCCCACGATGCCGGTGAGCGCCCCGCCGTAGGGATCCAGCGCGGACGGGCTGTTGTGCGTCTCCACCTTGATGCACACGCTGTGGCTGTCCGTGAACTTGATGACGCCCGCGTTGTCCTTGAACACGGACAGGCAGAAGTCGTCCTTGCCCATGCGCTGGCGCAACAGCTTGGTGGAACCCTGGATAAAGGTCTTGTACAGGCTGTCCACCTCGGTGCGACGGCCCGTTTCGCGGTTTTCGTAGGCGATGCGCGCGGTGAAAATCTTGTGCTTGCAGTGTTCGGACCAGGTCTGGGCCAGGCATTCCAGCTCGGCGTCCGTGGGCTGCGCGCCCAGGCCGTGCGCCACGCGGGCGGCCCGCACCGCCGGGTCGGCAAAATGGTCGCGGATGCGGTACAGCTCCTCCAGGGACAGCGCCAGGGTGTTGGCGCGGGAAAAGGCCATCAGCTCCGCGTCGCTCATGGCCGCGATGTCCACGGTGGCCACCTCGTCCACGGCCTGGCCGGACACCTTGGCGGCGCGGGCCGGGAAGCCGGGCTCGGCCTCCCATTCGGCGCGGTTCTTGATGTCGAAGCGCTGGATGAGCTCGTTGCACAGCAGGTCGCGGGCCACGTGCTCCACCTGGGCGCGGGTCAGGTCGCCGCTTATGAGGTGCAGGTTGGAGGTGTACACGCGCACCGGGGCGGCGTCGGCCTTGGCGATGCCCGCCACCAGCAGCACGGATTCGCGGGCGGTGCGGCCTTCGTTGTCGGTCACGCCGGGGCGGAAGCCCACTTCGAGCGCCCAGTCGAAATCAGCGGGCGCGGGCGCGAGCGACGCGGTGTGCAGCACCGGGTCGTGCAGGGCGGCGCGCTCCAGCAGCAGGTCGATCTGCGCGGCGGACAGGCCGTCGCAGGTGAAGATTTTGGTGACGCGCACAGCGGCGTCCAGCCCGAGATTCGTCTTGATGCTCCCGGCGACCCTGCGTCCCGCCATATCGGGCAGATCGGGCCGCACGGCGACTTCCACGCGCTGCAACATTGTTTCGGCTCCTTGGGGTTTCCGGAATGGAGGGGATGCGGCTCGGTGCCGGGCCGGGCGTCCCGTTTCGATCCGGAATGTGGTCTGCGTGCGGTCTGTCGCGCCGGGTGGCGGACTGTACCGCCCCGTGGCGGCGCGCCCGCCCGGCTATTTGTCTCTGTTTTGCACGTAGGCCAGCGCCTGCTCCAGCAGGCTGCGCTCCTCGCTTGCGGGGAAGCGCGCCAATGCGGCGGCGGCCTTGTCCAGGTATGTGCCCGCGAAATCGCGGGTGGCGGCGTCAAAACCCTGCTCGGCCACACGGGCGGTCAGCAGCGCGATGTCGTCGTCCGTAAAGCTGTTGGCGGTAAAGCGCGCGGCAAAGGCCTGCCGCTGCGCCGCGTCGGCCCGCTCCAGGTACAGGATGAGGGGCAGGGTCAGCTTGCCCTCGCGCAGGTCCGCGCCCACGGGTTTGCCCGCCACCTCGCGGCTGGCGCCGTAGTCCAGGGCGTCGTCCACCAGTTGGAAGGCGATGCCCAGGTTCAGGCCGAACGCCTCGGCAGCGGCCAGCTGGTCGTCCGTGGCGTGGGCCAGCAGCGCGCCGCAACGGCACGCGGCCATGATGAGATAGGCGGTCTTGCCGGTAATGATCTCCAGGTATTGCTCGCGGGTCAGGCCGGCGTTGCGCAGGTGCGCGATTTCCTGGATCTCGCCCGTGGCCGTGCGCACGATGGCGTCGGCCATGGCCGCGTTGAGGCGGGGGTCGCCGTAGGCGGCCGCCAGGCTGTTGGCCAGGGCCAGCAGGATGTCGCCCGCCAGCACCGTGAGCGTGGTGCCGAACGTGGTGTGCGCCGTGGGCACGCCCCGCCGCAGATCCGCGCCGTCAATGATGTCGTCGTGCAAGAGCGTGGCGGAGTGGAGCATTTCCAGCCCGCAGGCCAGGGGATAGGCGTTGTCCGTGGCCTGGCCGAGGGCGCGCGCCGTGAGCAGGGTCAACAGCGGCCGCAGCCTTTTGCCGCCCGCGCCAAGCACATGCCGGGCAACGGGCGCGACCACGGGATCAAGCTTGTCCGCCTCGGCGTGGAGGAAGGTGTTTATTATCGGCTGTTCCGCCGCGAAGTACCGAACAAGTGCGTCCATGGAGGAGTGGTATCCGCTTTTACCCTGGTTTTGCAAGCGCGGGTTCGCTGTTGGCCCGGAAAAACACGTGCGGACGCCCGGTGCGCCGCCAGGGGTTCGTCTAGGCGAAAAGAGTGCGTGCGGCCTGGCCCAGGGCGTGCAGGGCGGCTTCCAGCGCCCAGTGCTCCGTTGCCCGCGACCCCACCAGATTGGACACGGTGCGCACTTCGAGGAACGGCACGCCGCACCGGGCGCAGGCAAAGGCCAGGGCAAAGCCTTCCATGTTTTCGGTGAGCGGTGCGTACGCGCCGCGCAACCGCGCCGCGCGCTCCGCCGTGCCGCTGACTCCGGCCACGGTGATGCTGGCGCCGCGCGCCGCGTCCCGGGGCATGTCCAGATCCAGCTCCCGCGCCGCCGCGTCCGGATCAAGGGGCAGCCTGTCCCAGACCGGCTCCTGCCCCAGGCGTCCCTGGGCCAGGGTAATGCCCTTGGGATCCACGCCGGTGGCCGTCACCAGCCCGTATTCCGGCCAAATTTCCATGGTTGCCGTGGTGGCCGCGCAAAGCGGCGCGGCCTCGAGATCAAAGCTGCCCGCCACACCCAGATTGAGCACGCCGCACACGGGAGGCTGATGCGCCGCCTCGCCGGGCATCGCGCCGATGGGGCCGAGGACGCCCCCCAGGGCCAGCGCCGCGTTGACCGGGCCCACGCCCGTGACCAGCAGCAGGCAGTCGCGTCCGCACAGCCGCGCCAGGGCCGCCTCTCCCTGTTCGGGGGCGTGGCCATTGCCCGCCGGAGCTCCCACGCCTTGCAGCACGGCGCGCATTTCCAGGGTCGTGGCCGTGGCCACGGCCAGGGGCGTGCTCCGGTCCATACCCATGCGGGTTACAGCCGCCAGTAGGCAAAGCCCGCGTCGCGCATGGCCTTGCGGTCGAAAAAGCTCTTGATGTCCACCACCACGCCCTTGGCCGGGTCGGCGAACCAGCCGCGCAACGCCTCGGGCGTGAGGGCGCGGTACGCCTCGTGGGACACGGCCAGGACCACGGCGTCGAGGTGGGTGAAGGCGTCGAGCCCCACCAGGTCCAGGCCGTATTCCTCGTGCGCCTCGGCCGCGTCGGCCATGGCGTCGTGCACCAGCACCGTGAGGCCGTATTCCTTGAGCTCGGCCACCACGTCCACCACCTTGGTGTTGCGCAGGTCGGGCACGTTCTCCTTGAAGGTGAGGCCGAGCACGCCCACGCGTGCGCCGCGCGACACGCCGCCGCGCCCAAGCATCATCTTGAGCGTGGTTTCGGCCACGTGCTTGCCCATGGAGTCGTTGATGCGCCGCCCCGCCAGGATGACCTGCGGGTGGTAGTCCATGGATTCGGCCTTGAAGGTCAGGTAGTACGGATCCACGCCGATGCAGTGCCCGCCCACCAGGCCGGGCCGGAAGGGCAGGAAATTCCATTTGGTGCCAGCGGCTTCGAGCACCTCCAGGGTGTCGATGCCCATGCGGTCGAAGATGAGGGCCAGCTCGTTCATGAGCGCGATGTTCAGGTCGCGCTGGGTGTTCTCGATGACCTTGGCCGCCTCGGCCACCTTGATGGACGAGGCCCGGTGCACGCCCGCCTTGACCACCGTGGCGTAGAGCCTGCACAGCAGGTCCGCCGTGGCGTCGTCCTGGCCCGCCACCACCTTCACGATGGTCTCCAGGGTGTGCACCTTGTCGCCGGGGTTGATGCGCTCGGGCGAGTAGCCCACCCAAAAGTCCGTGCCGCAGGCCATGCCGGAATGCTTTTCCAGCAGCGGCACGCAGATTTCATCGGTCAGGCCGGGATAGACCGTGGATTCGTAGACCACCACCGCGCCCTTGGCCATGTGCCTGCCCACCGTGGTCGAGGCGGACACCACGGGCGTGAGGTCGGGGTTGCGCGACTTGTCGATGGGCGTGGGCACGGCCACGATGATGATGGCCGCTTCGGCCAGCCGGGCCGGGTCGGCGGTAAAGGTCATGGTGGAGGCCGTCACGTCCGCGTCGGCCACTTCGCCGGTGCGGTCGTATCCCCCGGACAACTCCCGCACCCGGACCGGGCTTATGTCAAAGCCGATCACGTTGAACCGGCGGGCAAAGGCCACGGCCAGGGGCAGGCCCACATAACCCAGGCCCACCACCGCGATGGAGGCTTCCTTGTGCTGCAATGCTTCGTAGGTGGTCATCCGTGTCATCCTTGGTGTCGTAACGGTGGGGGCATGGCGCGGACCCCTGGACATCCCGTTGCCCAGCGGCTACCGTGCCGCATGCGTATCGATTGGCCCCTCTTCCTTTCCGCTGTCGGCCTTGCCCTGCTCATGGAGGGGCTGCTCTACTTCCTGCTCGCCGACCGCCTGCCGTCCATGCTCAAATACATGTCCGAGCAGCCGCCGCGCGTGCTGCGGCTCATGGGCGCGTTCGCCCTGGCCATCGGCCTCGGCATCATCGCGCTTGTGCGGCACGGCTAGCGGCCCGCGCGGCAACAGCCTGCTAGCACGTCCCGACCGTAAAGAAAATCCCTTATTCCTTGCCCGCCACATGCAGGTAGACGATGCCGGAGAGCATGGGCCGGAAAAAGACCGAGGCGAACCCCGTGGCCGTGAGTTCCGCCGCCAGGGCGCGGGCCGGGGGAAAGGCCATGATCGTGTCCGCGAGATATTGGTACGCCCCGGCGTCGCGCGAGATGAGCCTGCCCACCCCCGGCAGCACCTTGCCCAGGTAGAAGTTGTACAGCCCGCCCCATATCCGTTCCGATCCCGTGCCGAATTCGAGGATGCACAGCCTGCCGCCGGGCGCGAGCACGCGGTAGATCTCGTCAAAGGCCGTCTGGCGCGGCACGATGTTGCGGATGCCGAAGGCGATGGTCACGCAATCCACACAGGCGTCGGGCAGGGGCAGGAAGCGGCCGTCCGCCTGCACCGGGATGACGCGCCCCGCGTCGCGGGCCGTGATCTTGGTCGCGCCCTTGGCGAGCATGGGCATGGAAAAGTCCATGGCCAGCACGTCCAGCGCGGGCTGCTGGCGGCGGATCTCCAGGGTCACGTCCATGGTGCCGGCGGCCAGGTCGAGCACGCGGCCCGTGCTGCCGGGCCGCACATGGCGCACCAGCTGGTAGCGCCACCAGTAGTCTTGACCCAGGCTCAGGAAATGGTTGAGGAAGTCGTACCAGCCCGCAATGCGGCCGAACATGCCCGATACGGCACGGGCATGGGCCTCGTGCGCGGTCGGGTCTTCTTGGGGACAGACCTGTCGCATGCCGTGCTAGCCGTTCGCGCCTTGGCCGTTTTCTCCGGCGGCAATGGTGCGCAGCACCTCGGTGTACACGGCGGGAAAGACCTCGGCGAAATTCGTGGGTGACACGCGGCCCACCTCGATGAATTTGATGACGATTTCCTTGGTCACTTGCAGTGCCTGCTTGGTGTCCTTTTCCATATGTTCTCCTCTCGCCCTGGCCCGGCGGGTGCGCCGTGGTCCGCTGGCGGTAGCAGGGTCGCGGCCCAAAGTCCAGCCGCGCGCGCCGCGCACAAAAACCCGCCCGGAGGGAAATGGCCTTGACCCGATGTCTGGCGCGCCGGGCGGGAGAAGGAAGAAACCTATGCAGCCCCTCCCTTTTTTTCATGCGAACAGCGTGTTGCCGCTGGTGACGGGCGGACCCGCAGCCGCCAGGGACAAGGCCGTGGTGTGGCCCATGCCGGGTGAGGCGTCCGTGTGCCGCGTCCGTCGTGCGTCGTTTTAGCGCACTTGGAGAAAAAACAAAAGCTGGAGGTGACGGAGGCGGCTGGAGGTGACGAGGGCGGCTGGAGGTGACGGGCGCGGCTGGAGGTGACGGGCGCGGCTGGAGGTGACGGGCGCGGCTGGATGGGGCGCTGGCCGTCGGCCACCATGCCGGGCCGGGACGCCCGAGGCATAAGGAAACGCCGCCCCCGGATGGAGGCGGCGTCCTGATATTGGCAAGGGGGCGGCGGTCGAGAGCGACCCGCAGCCCGTGCGCGAAGGGCTATTCGTCGGCCAGCTCGCGGGCCAGGGCGGCGATTTCCTCGCGGATGATCTTGGCAGCGGCCTTGGGCGCGGCGCTCTCTATCTGCGCCTTCACATCCTCCTTGAGCGAGGTGGTGAAGGTGTTCCATTCCTTGTGCGTCACCACGCGCTCTTCCAGGGCGTCGAGCCGCGCGGTGGTGTCGTTGTCCGCCTCGGGTTGCGGCACGTCGTTGTCCGCTTTCCAGTCGGCAAGGCGCTCGTCGATGACCGGCATGATGGCCCCTTGCAATTCCATGGCGAGCGCCGCCTTGATGGATTCGAACAGCGGCGTGTCCTCGGCCAGCGCCTTTTCCAGCCTGTCCTCCAGGCCACGTCCGGCAAGCGAGGCGATTTGCGCCTCCAGGGCGTCGAGGCGGAAGATGATTTCCTTGACCGTGGCGGGATCCGCTCCCGCCGCAACAGACGCTACGGGTTCCAGCGCATCGTTGGCTTCGGGCATGGGCTCGGGCAGGGGGGCGGCCTCCGGTTCCGCGTCGGGCTCGGGGGCGGCAAAGGTTTCACCGGGCATGCCGTCATCTTCCAGGTCCGACAGGATGTCGTCCACTTCGGGCAGGTCGTCGGCAGGGGCGTCCACTTCCGGTTCGGGCGGAGCCTGTTCCTCGTCGTCCAGCGAGGCGAGCAGGTCGTCCACGTCGGGCTCGGCGCCAGGAGCCGCGTCCGCGTCATCCTCCATGTCGTCCAGGGAGGCGAGCAGGTCGTCGTCCGGCGCGTCGGCCGGTTCGTCGGCCCGCTCCAGGTCCGCCAGCCCATCGTCGTCCGCGTCAGCCGCCGGGGCAGGGGGCGTTTCGTCATCCAGGCCTGCCAGCAGGTCGTCCAGGTCGTCGTCCGGCGCGTCGGTGGGCGCGCCGGTGGGCGGTTCGGGCGCAACGCTGTCCGCTACGTCGTCATCCAGACCGGCCAGCAGATCGTCCACGTCTGGCTCGGCTGGCGGTTCGGGCGCGGGCGCGGCCTTGGGCGGCGTGGCGGGTTTGGCCGCAGCGGCGGGCTTGGCGGCGGGCTTGGCCGCAGGCTTGGGCGCGGCCTTGGGCGCGGGCTTGCCACCCTTCACGGGCGGGCCGTGGCCGGGCATTTCATCAATAAGGTCGTCCAAATCGTGCAGATCCAGGTCGGACGACCCCACTTCGATGTCATCGTCAAAAATATTGCCGTCCGAGCCTGAATCTTCGGGCAGATCCAGGTCGAAGTCCAACGCATCCGCGCCGGTGTCCTCTTCGGCGTCGTCGTCCGCCTCGTCGTCCGCCGCCTCAGGTTCCGGGGGCGTGGCGGCCAGGTCGTCTATTTCGCCCAGGGCGTCGGCCAGCGAGTCGTCGGCTGTGTCCGCGCCGCCGTCTCCCTCTCCCAGGATGTCGTCCAGTTCGGCGCCGAAGTCGAGATCCATGTCATCCTTGCCAGGAGCCGCGTCCGCGGAAGGACTGTCCAGGTCGCCGAAATCCAGGTCGTCGTCCGCGTCGGCGGGGGATGCCGCAGGGGCGTCGTCGCCCATGGCCTTGTCCAGTTCCGCCCCGAAATCCAGATCCATGTCGCCCAGGGCGTCGCCAAAGTCGAGGTCGTCGCCGGCATCCGCCGTCTTTGGGGATGCCGGAGCCGCATCCGCCTCGTCGCCCATGGCCTTGTCCAACTCAGCCCCGAAGTCGAGATCCATGTCGCCCAGCGCATCGCCAAAGTCGAGATCGTCCGTATCCGCCTTGCCACCCTTGGCGGCGGGTTCGTCGTCCGCGAACAGGTCTCCCAGCGCGTCGTCGAAATTGAGGTCCGTATCCGCGTCGGCCAGCGCGAGATCATCGTCGCCGGGAACCGCGCCTTTCTCGATGATATCGGTCAGTTCTATGATACCGTCATCATTGGGCTCGGGCATGAAGCACCTTCGGCGTAAAGGTTAGTGGAGCGGTGTCGAGCCGCGTGCTTTTACAAGCAATTGCGCGAACGTACCCCATGGTGCGGGCTGCGGTCAACCTGCGTGGCGCCAACACCACGTCCAGCATGGGCGCATATATATCTATCAGTAAGAAAACAAAGCACAAAGGGTTTGAAAAAGCAAGAGGCCGCCAGATGGCGGCCTCGTGTAACAGCGAAATGCGGCAAAAAGGCTTACGGATGGCAAGCGGACTTCTTGCAGCTGGTCAGCATCTTCTTCTTGTCCTTGTCGGCGCCAGCGGCGTCCTTGTGGCACGCCACGCAAGAGGGACGGTCCTTGGAGCCCTTGTGCATGGTGTTGTAGTACGAGGTCTCGCTCTTGGACTTCTTGTCGAAATCGTCGTGGCAACCGGCGGTGCTACACTTGTAGTTGTCGCCGCCCTTGTGGTGGCACACTTCGCACTTGGTAGTGGTGTGCGTGGAGTGGTTGAAAACCACATTGTTCTTGGTGTGGGCCAGCTTCAGTCCGTCAGCCGGCGCATCCACTGCGAACACGGTCGACAGGCTGAAGGCGCAGATCACGGCGGCACACACCATACAAATGAACAGCATCTTTTTCATTACGTTCCTCCTCCTTACCCAAAGTGATTGTTAAAAAATTCACGACCTGATTACCTGACGGAACCCTGCCTGTCAAGATTCCGCGTGGTTTATCTCCGCAACATCACGCATGCATGCGCAAAGCCAAAATCCGCGCCCCGCGTCATATTTTCGCAATCAGTGATGGTGTGAGAAGCCATTTGTCAAAAAAAGACCACATTCAGGACGCCTGGTTGTGGCACGCGCCGCAGGCCAGGGGACCGTGCGGTTTGCCCGCCTGCGCCCGCGCCCGATGGCACCCGTTGCAGCTGAAATCCGCCTCGCCGTGGTACGCGTTCCGGAAGACGCGGTAGGCCGGTTCGCCAGCAACGGCGTCCTGCGGCAACCGGTCGTGGCACCCCGGCGCGGCGCATTTGCCGGGGTCGCCCGCCTGATTCCACTTGTGGTGGCAGTACGCGCATTCGAAAAAGCTCCCGTCGATCCGCTTGTGCCGCGCATGGGGAAAGGCCACGCGTGGCTGCGTGAGCACCGCGCCCGCGCCGTGCGCGGGAAGGGCGATGAGCATGTCGGTCGTGGGCGGGGCGGCGGCCTCGATGCCGCTGAACCCCCAACCCGCCAGCACCAGGCACAGCAGCGCGGCAAAAACAAACAAGATGGCTCGCACGATACGTCTCCTGAATCAGTGATGCGTCAATCCAGTGGGGAACCTTGCCGCAAGGGTTCAGTCTGTTGAGGGCGCGGGCTTGTCGCCGTATTTGGCCAGATAGCCCCGTGGCGTGACCATGCGGCCCGCCATGATGCGCGTGGCGCTGTTGCCGATGAACACGATGGACAGCATGTCCACGGTGGCGGGGTCAAAGACGTCCAGCGTGCATACCCGCGTGGCCTGCTCGGGCCGGAACGCCTGGCGCACCACGCCCACGGGCGTGTGGGGCGCGCGGTGGCGGCGCACCAGCTCCAGCGCGCGGGGCAACTGCCAGTCGCGCCGCCGCGAACGGGGGTTGTAGATGGCCAGTGCGAAATCCGCGCCCGCCGCCGCGTCGATCCGTTTTTCAATGACCTCCCAGGGCGTGAGCAGGTCGGACAGGCTGATGACCGCGAAATCATGCATGAGCGGCGCGCCCAGCAGCGCGGCCCCTGCCGCCAGGGCGGGTACGCCCGCCACGACCTCCACGTCGAGGGCGCGGGTGGCGTCGCGTTCGTCCAGCAGTTCCAGCACCAGCCCGGCCATGCCGTACACGCCCGCGTCGCCGCTGCTGACCACGGCGGTGGAACGGCCCGCCGTTGCCGCGTCGATGGCCGCGCGGCAGCGCTCCATCTCGCCCATCATGCCCGTGGAGATGACTTCCTTGCCCGCCAGCAGGTCGGGCGGCAGGCAGTCGAGATAGAGCCGGTAGCCCACGACGACCCGGGCGTCCTCCAGCGCGGCGCGCGCCTGGGGCGTGAGCAGCGCCGCGTCGCCGGGGCCGATGCCCACCACGCGCAACATGGCTTCGGGACGGATCATGGCGGGACGGTTCATGCCCGGCCTCCGGCGCGGCCCGCATCCGGTCCGCGCAGCGCCACGGCCACGGTCACGCCGTGGGCCGCCGTCTTGTCCACCAGCAGCCGGTCCGTTTTGGCCAGCAGCAGCGCCGCTGCCTCGCATACGCTCGATACGCCCATGACTTCCTTCGCTTTGGGTGACACATGCGGCGTGGACACGCTGTTCAGCGCGTCCGCGTCGAAATAATGGATGGGCACGCCGAGCCGCGCGGCTGCGGCGGTCAATCCCGCCTCGTCGCGCTTGGCCTCGATGCTGCCCAATGCCGCCAGGCTGGCCCGCGTCAACCCGTGCGCGGCCAGGGTATCCGAAACATGGGCCGCAA
The DNA here is from genome assembly GCA_050251715.1 of Desulfovibrionaceae bacterium. Lineage (GTDB taxonomy): Bacteria > Desulfobacterota > Desulfovibrionia > Desulfovibrionales > Desulfovibrionaceae > JBFWMG01. The sequence continues at coordinate 50,576 of JBFWMG010000013.1, forward strand.
TGGCCGCCTCGTCCGCGCCCTTGCGGCAGCCCACGCCCGCGCACAGGCAGGGCGGATGCAGCGCCAGCGCGCCGGGAAAGGGCGGCGACGCCTCGTGCGTGACCACCACGCCGGGCACGGCCGCGTCCCAGGCCGAGGCATGGGCCACGGGGAGGAAAAAGCGCCGCACCGCCGGGTCGGCCCTGTCCAGCCCCAGCCAGTCCTGGGGGTCGTGCACCTGCACGGCGCGTCCGGCGGCCAGGGCCGCGTTCACCGCCTTGATGCGTCCCAGATCCGCTATGGCCAGCCCGGCCTCCTGCGCCAGCAGATCCACGGCGGGCGCGCCCGCCACGTCCGTGGCCGTGGTGATGACCGCCTCGCCGCCCGTGATGGCGGCCACGTCGCGGGCCAGGGCATTGGCCCCGCCCAGGTGGCCGGACACCAGGCTGATGGCGAAACGCCCCGCCTGATCCACCACCACCACAGCCGGATCGGACCCCTTGCCGCGCAGCAGCGGCCCCACCAGCCGCACCACAATGCCCGCCGCCGCCACGAACACATGGCGGCGGTAAAGGAAAAACCGCTCCCGCACCAGATCGCCCAGCGAGTCGAACCCCTCACACGCCGCGCCATCCGGTTCCACGCCGGACGCGGCGTCCGTCGCTTGGGCCAGCCCGCGCGGCGCAAACAGCACAGCCCCCAGCGCGTCCGCCAACCCGCGTCCCAGCGCCACCCCGTCCGGGGTCAGGGCATAGACCGCCGTGGTGGCGGCCAGGGGGGAGGATGGAGCGCCAGGGGCCGTCATGCAGCCTCGGTGCTAGAAAACGACCTTGCGGGCCGCGTCCAGGGTTTTGGAAAAATCCTCTTCCGTGTGCGCGAACGAGACCATGGCCGCCTCGAAACCCGACGGCGCAAGCGACACGCCCGCCGCCCGCATCTGGCGGAAATAGCTGGCATAGGCCTCGGTGTTGGAGGTGGCTGCGGACGCGAAATCCGTGACCGGCTGGTCCGTGAGGAACAGCGTGAACATGGACGCGATCTGGTTGCAGGCCACCGGCATGCCCTTGCCGCGCAAAATGTCCGCCAGCTCGCCCGCAAAGGCCGCCGTGCGCGCCTCCAGCGCCGCGTAGTCCGCCTTGGCCAGCACGCCCAGCGTGGCAATGCCCGCGGCCATGGCCAGCGGATTGCCCGACAGCGTGCCCGCCTGGTACACCCCGCCGCTGGGCGCGATGCGGCGCATGTATTCGGCCTTGCCGCCATACGCGCCCACGGGCAGGCCGCCGCCGATGATCTTGCCCAGCGTGGTCAGGTCCGGGGAAATGCCGAACCGCTTCTGCGCGCCGCCAAAATCCACGCGGAAGCCGGTAATCACCTCGTCGAAGATGAGCAGCGCGCCGTGCGCGTCGCACAAGGCGCGCAACCCCTCCAGAAAACCGGGAACCGGCAGCACCACGCCCATGTTGCCCGCCACAGGCTCCACGATGACCGCCGCGATGTCCTGGCCCTGGGCCGCGAACAGCGCTTCCACCTGGGCAAGGCTGTTGTAGTCCGCGAGCAGCGTGTCCTTGACCGTGTCAGCAGGCACGCCGGGCGTGCCGGGAATGGACAGCGTGGCCACGCCCGATCCCGCCGCCGCCAGGAACGGGTCCGCATGGCCGTGGTAGCCGCCGTTGAACTTGACCACCTTGTCGCGGCCCGTGACGCCGCGCGCCAGGCGCAGCGCGCTCATGGTCGCCTCGGTGCCCGAGTTGACCATGCGCACCATGTCCACGCCCGGAACCGCGTCCACCACCAGCCGCGCCAGCTCGATCTCCGCCGGGCAGGGCGCGCCAAAACTCGTGCCCCGGTCCACGGCCCCGTGGATGGCGCGGCTCACGTCGGGATGGCAGTGGCCCAGCAGCATGGGACCCCAGGACATGACGAAATCAATATACTCGTCGCCGTCGACCGTGGTCGTATGCCCGCCCTGGCCGGACACCACGAACAGCGGGTCCGCGCCCACGCTCTTGCAGGCGCGCACGGGGCTGTTCACGCCGCCGGGAATGAGGGTCTGGGCCGTGGCGAACAATTCCTTGGAAGAGCTCATGGCAATGTCTCCGCAGGCCGCGCCGCCCATGGCCGCGCCGCCCAACGATCCCGCAGGGGACCGGCTAGAAATAGGTCATGGATGTCTTTTTGAGTTCCTTGATGCTGAACAGCACCGTATAGTCGGTCACGCCCGTGGCCTCGACCATCTCCTGGACCGCCTTTTCGCAGTCCTCCGGGGATTTGCCGTGCACCATGGTGTAGAGATTGTACGGCCAGGTGGGCTGCTCGCGCCGCCAGTAGCAGTGCGACACCGCCCTGTTCTTGGCGAATTGCTTGCCCAGCTCCAGGAGCTTTTCCTCGGGCTGCACGTTCCAGGCGACCATGGCGTTGGCGCCATAGCCCGCCTTCTGGTGGCGCAGGGTTGCGCCGAAACGGCGTATGGAGCCGTCCGCCTTCATGGCGCGCAGCAGATCCAGCACCTCGGCCTCGGTGCAGCCCACCTGGGCGGCTATGTCCGCATAGGGGGTGGCGCTGTCCGGCAGGGTGCCCTGCACGCGGCGCAGTATTTCGACTTGGATTTCGGTGAATTCTTTCATGGCGAGACGGTTGTTACCCGTTGTATGCGCGGTTTGCAAGACGGACGGCGGTGGACGGCGCCGTTCCGTGCGTCTTTGCGGCCGGAGATTGTCCTGAACGGGGTTGTCATCGCCGCGCCGCGCGGGTAAGTTGTCACAAGGCGGCAACCACCGCCACAACCACATCGGAAACAAAGGATACCCGCATGAAGATAGCTGTCATTGGCGGCGGCGCCTGGGGCACCACCCTGGCCAATTTGCTGGCGAAAAAAGGCGTGGACGCCACCCTTTGGGTGCGCGAGCAGCAGGTTCTGGCCGAGATCCGCAGCACGGGCCGCAACGCCTGGTACCTGCCCGACGTGGTGCTGCACGAGACGCTGGAAGTCACCTCCGACCCGGAAGCGGCGCTCAAGGACGCGGCCTGCTTCCTGTTCGTCGTCCCGTGCCAGTTCTACCGCAACATGCTCATCCAGTTCCGCGAGATGCTGCCCAAAAAGCCCCTTATCGTCTGCGCCAACAAGGGCATCGAGGTGGGCAGCCTCAAGACCGTGTCCCAGGTCACGGCCGAGGAGCTGGGTTCGCTCAAGCCCCGGTTCGCCATGCTTTCCGGCCCCTCCTTTGCCCATGAGGTGAGCAAGGAGCTGCCCACCGCCGTGGCCCTGGGCTGCGACGACAAGAAGGCGGGCAAGGAAGTGCAGGAAATGCTCGCCACCGACTATTTCCGCGTCTATACCAACGGCGACGTGCGCGGCGTGGAGTTGGGCGGCGCGGTGAAGAACGTCATCGCCATCGCGGCGGGCATTGCCGATGGCCTGGGCTACGGCCACGACGCCCGCGCCGCGCTCATCACGCGCGGCCTGGCCGAGATGAGCCGCCTGGGCATCGCCATGGGCGCCAAGGCCAAAACCTTCATGGGCCTTGCGGGCATGGGCGACCTGGTGCTCACCTGCACCGGCGACCTGTCGCGCAACCGCCAGGTGGGCCTGCGCCTGGGCAAGGGGCAGACGCTCATGGAAATCCTCGGCGAAATGAAATCCGTGGCCGAAGGCGTGAAGACCACCGAGGCCGTGCATGCCCTGGGCCAGAAACACAAGGTCGACATGCCCATCACCGACCAGGTGTTCAAGGTGCTGTACGAAGGCAAAGACCCCAACGCGGCGGTGCGCGAACTCATGACGCGCTCGCTCAAGGACGAATAAGACCGGCTTGTGCCGTAAAGGAGTTCATGATGGCTGTCTGGAAGAAAATCATCGTGCTTGCCTGCCTCTGCCTGTTCCTTGCGGGCGGCGTGGTGGGCTGTGAAAAGGAAGGTTCGGGCGAAAAGGCCGGCAAGAAGGTGGACGAGGCCGTGGACGCGGCCAAGGACAAGCTCAAGAAGCTGACCGAATAGCCCGTGGCGGCACGGATTCGAGTACAGAAGGGCGCCCCGGAAGGGGCGCCTTTTTGTCGTTGTCGGGCGTGGAGGCGAAGCGCGGGGCTATCGGACGGGCAGGCGCTGCTGTTGCGTGATCAATAAAAATGCTTGATCAGGAAAAATGATCAGTATATATTTTTGATCATGTGGCGCAGAAAAGAAAAAGATGACGCGGCCAGGGCGGCACTTGTTAACGATTGCCTTCGATTTCTCAGGAAGGCGGGCTTTGTGGGTCACTATGAGCCCGTGGGCTGTGGACCGGGTGATGGATGGCTTGCGCTCGAACGCGAAGGGTCCGTGCAGCGATACCGGCTGGCGGTGCAGGTCAAGGCCGGGCCTCTCGCACGGCAGGACGGCGACTATTGGCAGTATCTCGTGGCAAGGGGTGGGGCGGACCTTCTGTGCGCCGACGCCATTCCCCCTGCTGTGGCCGCGGGTTTGAAGGACAAGGGCATCCAGTACATCGACAGGGCAGGGAACATGTTCCTGGATGCACCGGGTATCTATGTCCACGTTGTCGGCCAGCGTAGGCCGAGGACCGTGCCTAGCACCACCGGCGCGAATGTTTTCCATGTTGCCGGATTGCGGTTGCTGCTTTTGTTGCTCAAGGAGCCGGAGGCCGTGAATTGGCCGCAGCGGCGGATAGCAATGGGGGCCGGTATCGCCCAGGGGAATATCCCCAGGCTGTTTCGCGGCCTGGAGGAGCAGGGGTTTCTTGTTCTCCTGCGGCGGGGCGAGCGGCGGTTGGTCAGCGCGGAGAAGCTGTTGGCGCGGTGGGAGGAAGGGTATGTGGAGCGGTTGAGGTCAAAACTCTTCATCGGGCGCTACGAATATTTGGGCCCGGCAAGCGAGGTGTCATACGTGGCGCGCCAGGTGCAGTGGTATCAGCATCATCACCGTGATGGGTGGTTTGATGGCGTCGCCCTCGGCGGCGAGCTTGCCGCGACCATCCGACATCCGGATGTCTTTTTTCAGCCGATGACGGCGGCAATTCATGTCCCGGTCGTTGACGAGGCCGAGGACACACGAAAACTCACGTTTCTCTTGGCCAAATGCAATGTCGAGTCTACGCCTAGTGCGGATGGGAATGTGACAGTGCTGCGGCGCGTGGGGACCGTGGATGGCGGCGAGCCCGGCCTGCTGGATGACCATCGCATCGGTTTGATCGATCCACTTCTGATGTACGCGGAAATGGCGTTGGTTGAGGGGGGGCGGGAGGAGCGCATGGGCGCGATGCGCGAGCGATTGCTCGCCCATGACATCCTGCCGCGCCTTGGGGTGAGCAGTCATGCATGATCCGGGCGTGCAGGTTCTCTTGGACTTCCAGGACATCGCGGAGCGGCTTGGGGTGCGCTATGTGCTGGTGGGCGCAGGCTCCCGTGTTCTGACCGTCGAGCACATGCGCCGGGACGGTCGCACGGTCCGTGACGCGCGCGCCACGCTGGATTGGGATTTCGGCGTGCAATTCGAGCATTACGCAGCCTATGAAGCCTTTGCGGCGGCGCTGATCGGCGGGCCGTTCAGGAAGGGCACGCCGTGGCAGCGGGTGATGCACAAGACGACGGGCATCGCTCTCGACATGGTGCCCTTTGGGGGCATTGCGCCCGGCGGAACGCTCCGTGTGCCGAAGGAAGAAACCACCTTGCAGGTTTTGGGGTTTGCGGAGGCGCTGTCCCATGCCGTGATGGTGCCTCTGGCAGGGAGGCTGCTTCCGGTTGTCAATGAGGTCGGTTTCGTGGTCCTCAAGCTGATTGCGTGGCATGATCGCGCGAAGCTGGATGACCTGCGCGACCTGTGGCACGTGATCAGGGATTATGACAGCGGCGACAACGTGCGGCGGGCGTTTGATCGGTATCATGCACTGCTTCTGGATGATGGGCTAGACCAGGATGAGATGCTTGCCAGACTGCTTGGGGCCGATATGGGGGCGATCATGGCCCCGGCGACCCGGTCCGTGACCGAGGCGGTGTTGTCGCGACTGGCGGATGTGGAGACGATGGCCGTGCGGAGCCTGGCACGCATCGGTCAACCCCTGGACGAGATAGCGGGCCTGTTCACGCAGGTGCTTGAGGGCGTCAAGGAATCCCCCGCGAAGCCCGACCATCGTGACGTATAGTCCGACGTCGGTATCGCCGTCGTGTTTTCCCATGCTATTCCCCAACCCGCAGTTTTTGGGGAAGGTGGGTGAGAGAGGAGGGGGGTGCGGGGGGAGATGCTATGCCATTGTCGGGAGGAAGTGGCATGTAGCGCGGGCCGCAGGCGCTCATGGCAACAAGCCCTTCCCGCCCACTATAAGCGGCATTATGCCGCCTTTTTTCGCGCAGAAAAAGGGGGTTCCGCCCTCTCTCCCCTCCCCACGCCTCGTCGTTTCTTCTTCTTTCTCTCTCTCTCGCGCGTGACTTATCGCCGCAGCTGGTACTTGCGCACGGCGGCGTTGTGTTCGGCGAGGGTTTTGCTGAAGTAGTGGGTGCCGTCTTTTTTGGACACGAAGTAGAGGAATTTGTGGTCGTCGGGGTGGGCGGCGGCCTGCAGGGCGGCCAGGCCGGGCGAGCAGATGGGCGTGCGCGGCAGGCCGGGGTGGCGGTAGGTGTTGTAGGGGTTGGTTTTGTCTTCCAGGTGTTTTTTGGTCAGGTTGCCGTCAAAAATGGTGCCCAGGCCGTAGATGACCGTGGCGCAGGATTGCAGGGCCATGCGGCGTTTCAGGCGGTTGGTGAACACGCCCGCGACCATGGGGCGTTCCTCGAAATTGCCGGTTTCCTTTTCCACCACCGAGGCGAGGGTGACCACGTTATGGATGGCGGCGGCGTCGGGCAGGCCGCCGGGCCAGATTTTGGCGGCCTGTTTCCAGAAGGATTTGACCAGCAGGTCGGCCACGGCTTGGGCGTCGCCCACCTGGGCGCGGGTCAGATAGTAGGTTTCGGGGAACAGGTAGCCTTCGGCGGTGTCGTGGGGGATGCCGTGTTCGCGCAGGAAGAGCGGATCCTTGATGACCTTGGCGAAGTCGGCGGCCGGGGCGAATCCGGCCTTTTCGATGACCTCGGCGGTTTCCCACCAGGTCAGGCCTTCGCGGATGGACAGGCGGTACTGGATGGGGCGGCCCGCGACCAGGGTTTCAAGGATGCGTTCCGGGGTCCAGTTGGTGTGCAGTTCGAACTCGCCCGCCTGGATGGAGCCGAATTTATGCTCCTTTTCGCCGAGCAGGCGGAAGAATTCGGGGTCGGTGATGAGGTCGTTGTCGGCGAGCAGGCGGGTGACCTTGTCGAAGGTGGCGCCGGGCGGCACGGAAAAGACGACCTCGTGGCCGGGCGATTGGGGCGGTACGGTGAGAAAGGCGCGCCATTGGTGGTAGACGTATCCGGCCATGCCGAGCGACGCGGCGGTGACGAGGCCAAGGAAGATGTAGAGAATTTTCTTCATGTGGTTTCGGCGGACCGGGGCGTGTCGATGAACGACTGGAGGATGCGCACCGCCGCCTGCTGGTCCACGGTATTCTTCAGCGCGTTTCCGGTCAATCCCGCCTGGCGCAGGTCGTCCTCGGCCTCGAAGGAGGACAGCTCCTCGTCCATGAGGTGGATGGGCAGGCTGGTGCGGCGGCCCAGGCTGGCGGCGAAGTTGCGCACCTGGCGGATGGTGAGGTGTTCCTGGCCGTCGGCGGTGTCGTAGCCCGCCAGGGGGATGCCGAGCACGATGGCTTCGATGCCCTCCTGGTCCAGGATGCGCAGCAGGTCGTCAAAGAGCGCGTCGCGGCTGGTGCGGTGGATGGTCTTGAGCGGAAAGGCGATGGTGCCCGTGGGATTGGTGACGGCCAACCCCACGCGCCTGGTGCCGAAATCGATGCCGAGCAGTTTCATGCCGTGCCGCCCGAGGGTGGGGCGTGGGGCGGGTCCGCCGTGGCGCTAGAGCGCCACGGTGCGGACCTTGCCGTGCGCCTCGGCCTTGGCCAGCGCGGTGCGCAGCCGTTTTTCCCAGTCCGCGCCAAAGCGGGCCTGGGCGAGGAATTCCAGGGTGTGCAGCACGGGCTGGGGCTTGCCCATGCCCATGAGGCTGCGGGCGATGCCTATCTTGCACGAGGGGCAGCCCACGAGGATGGGCGTGTCGTTGGGATAGTCCGCCAGGTCTTCGGCCAGGTGTTCCTTTTTGCGGTCGCGCAGCTTGTTGTAGATGTCGGGCGAGGTGAGCGCGCCCAGGCCCGATTCGCCGCAGCAGCCCGGGGACACGGTGACCGTGGCGCCGGTGAGCGTGCGCAGTGCGCCCGCGTAGGCGTCGGCGGCCTTGTTGGCGGCCAGGCCGCTCCATTCGGCGTGGCAGGCGGCGTGGTAGAGCAGGCGGTCGTCCGCCACCGCCACCGGGGCGGTTTGCCGTTCCATGAGGAACTGCGTCACGTCGCGGTGCTCGGTCTTTTGGGCCAGCACGGTGGCCAGTTCGTAGCGGGCGAGTCCGGAGCGGCACGAGCCGCAGGCGGTGAGCACGCGGGAGATGGCGAGCCCCGCGCTCTGGGCGCGGCCCAGGAATTCGCGGATGGCCTTGATGTTGCGGTCGCGGTTGGCGGCGAAGGCCTCGTCGCAGCCCGAGGCGAGCAGCGGGTAGCCGCAGCACAGGTGTTCGGGCGGCAGCACCACGGGCACGCCCGCGTCGAGCAGCAGCATGATGGTGGCCAGGCCGATGGAGCGGTAGAACAGCCCCGCGCCGCAGCCGGGGAAATAGAAGGCCGCTTCCACGCCAGGCGCGGCGGGGTCGACCCCGGCGGGCGTGAAGATGTTGCCCTTGTCGAGCGCCAGGGCGTCGTCCAGGTTGCGGAAACCCACGGTGGGGCCGGGGCCGGAGAAGAGCGGGCTTTTCAGGCGGTCGGTCCACTTGGCGGGTACCAGGCCCAGGGCGGCGTTTTGCACCACCTGGCCCACGGCGGCGGCGCGGGCGGCCAGGGGCACGCGCTTGCCCGGCAGTTCGGCCAGGTAGTTGAGCACGCGGGTCTTGATGGGGTGGCCGTCCATGCCCTCGTGCACCAGCAGCGCGCGCATGCCCAGCGCCGCGCCGGAAGAGTCGATCTTGACCGGGCACACGGCGGTGCATTTGCCGCAGCCGGTGCAGTGCTCCACCATGAGCCGCAGCTGCTTGAGCAGCGAATCGTCGGGTTCGCCCTTGTGCACCTTGGTGTAGTAGATGGCCTCGATGAGCGCGCCCAGGCTGATGTTCTTGTTGCGCGGGTGGGACATGAGCGAGCGCTCGGGCTGGTACATGGGGCAGACCTGCTTGCACTTGCCGCAGCGGGTGCACACCTGCACGTTGGTGAGCAGGTTGATGAGCTGTTCCTTGTCCGGCAGGCCGGTGGCGCGGATGTCCTCGATGAGCCGGTTGAAGGAGAAGGTGTAGGGCTTGACCGGCAGGTCGGGCCGGGTGAGCTTGCCGGGGTTGAGCACGCCGCGCGGGTCCACCTTGGCCTTGTAGGCCTTGATCGCGGCCATTTTTTCCGCTGACAGGAAGGATATCTTGGTGATGCCGATGCCGTGTTCGCCGCTGACCACGCCCTTGAGTTCCTGGGCCTTGGTCATGACCTCGGCGGCGGCCTCCTCGGCCAGCTTGAGCATCTCTGGGTCGTTGGAGTTGACCGGGATGTTGACGTGGCAGTTGCCGTCGCCCGCGTGCATGTGGTTGGCCACGATGATGCGCCGGGCCATGGTGCGGTCGTGGATGGCGTCGATCTGCGGCTTCAGGTCCGGGTAGCGGAAGGTGAGATCCTTGAAGAAGTAGAAGGCCTGCATCTTCAGTTCCTCGTCGCTCACCTCGCTGGGCGGCACCTCGTGCATGAGGATGCGCGAGGTGTGGTTGAACTCCATGTTGATGAATGTGTCGTGCAGGCCCATGCCGGGCAGGCGGCCCACGTCCTGCAGGCCCGAGCGGTAGGCCTTGGCCATGTAGATGAGGTTGAGGTGCTCCAGGAACGAGGCGAATTCGGGGATCACGTCGATGGGGATGACGATGTCCTCGTTGATCTTGAAGCCGGAGGTGCGCTTGGCGATGGCCGAGAGCTTGTGGCGGTCTTCCCAGAACAGTTCCGCCTCGCGGTCGTCGCGGGCCGCGAACACGTCCACGGAGTCGTAGGGCTGGCAGATGTTGACGATGTCGCGCACGGCGGCTTCCAGCGCGGTCTCGTCGTCCGAGTCGAGCTGGATGAGCAGCACGGAGTTGGGGTCGCCCTCATAGGTGGTGGACTTGCTCTGGTAATTGATGGCCTGCACGTATTTGATGCCGAATTCCTCCAGGGCCGAAATCTTGACCAGATCGCCCTGGCTGCGGATCGTGTTGCGCAGGGCCACGATGTCCTTGATGACGTACATGGCGTGCAGCAGCGAGCGGCCATAGAATTCGAGGCACAGGGTCCGCGAATGCGCGGGCTGGGGATGGCAGATGAAGCACACGTCCACGATGACGCCGTCCACGCCTTCCTTCTGCACGCCGGGCAGGCCGCCCAGGAACTTGTTGGTCACGTCCTTGCCCAGGCCGGGCGCGCGGATCTGGTCGCCGGGCAGCGCCACGGTCTCCAGCAGTTCGCCCTGGCCGTTGCGCACCTCGAACACGGCGGTCTCCTCGGCCAGGATCTTGTGGCCGGGATGGTTGGCGCGGCGCACCTCGATGACCTCGCCCGTGGGCGTGACCATGCGGTAGGAGAGGATGCAGTCGATGGTGGTGCCGTATTCAAAGGCAAAGGGGCCGCCGGAGTTCTCGCTCACGTTGCCGCCCAGGGACGAGGCGGTCTTGGAGGCCGGGTCCACGGTGAAGAGCAGCCCCTTGGCCGCCGCCGCCCTGATCGCCTCCATGGTGATGACGCCCGCCTGGGCGCACAGCACGCGCGTGTCCGTGTCGATGGACAGTATCTTCTTGAGCTTGGACAGGGAGAGGATGACGCTGCGCTGGTCCGCCGGGACCGCGCCGCCTGTCAGGCCCGAGCCGCCGCCGCGCGGCACCAGGGCGAAATGCAGCTCGTTGGCCAGGCGCACGATGCCCTGGATCTCTTCGATGGACTGGGGATGCACCACGAGCAGCGGCATTTCCATGCGCAGGTCCGTGGCGTCGGTGGCGCACTCCACGCGGGAGCTGGGGCGTGTGTCGATGTTTTCCTGGGGCATGAACTCGCCGAAGCGGCGGATGAGCTCGCGGCGAAAGGCCCGATCCAGGTCAAAGGCCTCCCAGAACCGGGACATGCTCTCGCCGAGGATGGTGGCGTATTCGTCGGCCAGCGAGGGCTTGACGCGGTTGAATTTCTCCCAGGCGCTGGCGCGCACCATGTCGGGCGAGATGAAGGGGTTGTAGCGGACCAGGAACAACTCCTCGGCCAGTGCGAGCGTGAGGTCGCGCACGCCTTCGGGCCAGAGCGCGAAGGTCTTGAGGTCGAGGCCGAGTACGCGGGGAACGAGGTGTTCCACGGCAATGGAGAAGTGGGGGCCTTTATGTAGCATGTGGAGGATGACCGCCTTTTCACATGGGAAGTGCAAGGACTTGAATATAAACACGCCCAGGCGCCGTGACAAGGCTTGCCAGGCGCCGGGAACATTTTTGCCGCGGTTGCCGCTCCAGGTGTCCAGCCACCGGGGGCGCGTGACGCCCGCTGGCCGGACGCGGGCCGGACTGGCCGCGCACGCCGGGTTGCCGGGGGGCACGCGGGCGTAAAGGTCGCGCCATAGTCCAAGACCGCGCGGGTGTAAAGCCTGGAGAGGGGGGCGTTTGCCCCCGTGCGGGCTCTGGCCGCGCAACGGGGGCGCATGACGGGCAGGGCGCGCTGCCGCGCCCTGCCCGTCATGCGTGTGTTTCCTGGGGAGCCGCCCTTGCGGCTGGGGCCGCTCGTGTCGCGTCCTTGAAAAACATGGCAATGTTTTTCAAGGAAAAAATAATATATTTTAATTTATTATCCTCAAAATTCGTATTTACTCATTTTGAGGACGCGACACTAGGCGGTTTGGGTCGCAAACATGGCGGCGGCCATGTCGCGGAGTTTGAATTTTTGCACGTCGCCACCGGCACTGCGGGGAAATTCCTCCACAAAGACCACATGGCGCGGCCTCTTGTACTTGGCGATGGCGCCCCTGCAGGCGTCGCGGATGTCCTCGCGGGTGAGCGGCGCGCCCTCGGCCAGCACCACGAAGGCGACCACATCTTCGCCATGCTCGGCGCTTGGAACACCCACCACCTGCACCTGGGCCACGCCGTCGAGCGTGAGCAGGAATTCCTCCACCACGAGGGGGGAGATATGTTCGCCATCATGGATTATCATGTCCTTGATGCGGCTGGTGATGGTCAGGCGGCCTTCCTCGTCCAGGGCGCCCACATCGCCCGTGCGCAGCCAGCCTTCCTCGTCCAGGGCGGCGGCGGTGGCCTCGGGATCCTTGTAATACCCCTTCATGACGTTGTAGCCCCGGCAGCGCACTTCGCCGTGCGCGCCTGGGGCCATGGAGCAGCCGTCCTCGGCGCACACCCGCACATCCACGCCCGGCAGCGGGGCAAGGCGTCCGGCGGCCCGCATCTCCGGCGTGTCGTCCGGCAGGGTCATGGCGATGACCGAGGCCGCCTCCGTCAGACCGTAGCACACGGCCACGGCGGGCATGTGCAGGTCGTCCATGATGCGCTGGACGGTTTGGGGCGGGCAGGGCGCTCCGGCCACCACGCCGGTGCGCAGCGATGAAAAGTCGAAGCGGTCGAAGAGCTTGTTGTCGAGCACGGCCCGGAACATGGACGGCGTGCCGTACAGCGCGGTGCATTTCTCGTGGTCCACCGCCGCCATGACCTGCACCGGGTCAAAGGATTCGAGCACCACCAGCGTGCTGCCGCAGGCCATGGCCGCCAGCACGCCCAGCACGCAGCCAAAGCTGTTGAACAGGGGCACGGGCAGGCACACGCGGTCGCGGTGGGTCAGTCTTTGGTTGGCGCCCACGGTGCGTCCGTTGACCACCACGCTCTTGTGCGTGAGCATGGCGCCCTTGGCCTCGCCCGTGGTGCCAGCCGTGTAGTGCATGACCGCCACGTGTTCCGGCTTCACGTTGGCCTGCCGGTCCAGGTATTCCTGCTCCAGCACCATGCGGCCCAAGCCCATGATCTCGGGCATGGTGTACATGCCCCGGTGCTTTTCCTGGCCCAGAAACATGACCCGGCGCAAGCGGGGGAAGGCCGGGCAGCGCAGATCGCCGCGCTGGCGGGAGCGCAGCTCCGGCACCATGTCGTTCAGGGTCTGCACATGGTCCAGATCGCCGAATCCGTCGGTGATGAACAGGTTTTCCGCCTCGGCGTGGGCAAGGATGTGCCGTACCTCGTTGGGCCGGAAGCTGGTGCTCACGGTCAGGAATACGGCGCCGATCTTGGCGGCGGCGAATTGCAGGGCGATCCAGTACGGCACGTTGGCCGCCCACACGGCCACCTTTTCGCCGGGCCGCACGCCAAGGGAGACCAGTCCCTTGGCCAGGCCGTCCACCAGGCCGCCGAATTCCCGGAACGTCATGCGGAAGTTCCGATCGACATATGCCAGGGCCGCGTTCTCGGGGTGCGCCTCCACCACGGCGTCAAGCAACTGGCCCATTGTCAGTCCACGCATAATCCTTCCTCGTCGAACCGTGTTCGTCATTCAGGGAGCTGCCGCTGATACGCCTTGCCATTGTGCCCGCCGGACCATGCCTGCGGAGCCGTACCGCATGGGCAGGAGCCGAGGGCGCCGTTTGCCGCGTCGCGGCCCGAAACAGGCGTCGGGAGCGGCCGCCGCCAGGGCGTGGCATATCCCAATGCTTGATGGTTTTGCATGGATTGACACCTTTGTCACGTATTTTTGCAAGCAATGACGCACAACCCAACCGCACGGGCCTGGGGCATGGCTCCGGGGAGGAGGGGGTCAGGGGGACGGCGGCGGCGGGTCTTGCGTGGCGCTGCGGATACCGGCGCAGACGGTATCCAGCGCGCTGAAGAGAAGGGGCAGGGCCGCCGTGGCGGCGTTGACGTCGTTGGCCTGGAGATGCGTCTCCACGTTGCGGGCGAGTTGGTGCAGCGCGTTGGCGCCCACGTTGCCCGCCGCGCCCGCCATGGTGTGGACCAGCCTGCGGGCATGGGCCAGGTCGTTGTCCTCGATGGCCCGCCGCAACGGCGCCGCGCTTGCGGCGAAGTTTTGTGCGAAGAGCGCCAGCAGGTTGTCCAGCAGCGCCCGCTTCCCTCCCAGGCGTTCCAGGGCCGAGGCAAGGTCGATTCCCGCCGCGGCCAGGGCGGTGGCGGCCTCGTCGGCGGGGGCGGCCCGCTCGTTGCCGTTGGAGGCGCCAAGGCGGTGGATGGACCGGATAACCACGCGCAGCGCCTGGGCAAGCGCATCCAAGGCAAAAAGCGCCTGGCCGGTTTCGCCCGCGCGGATGCGTTGGTCCACGTAGGCCGCCGTCCTGGCCAGATCCTCGGCGGCGATGTTGCCCGCCGCGGCCTTGAGATTGTGCGTCACCGTGCCCGCACCCTCCAGGTCGTTGGCCTGGATCATGGCGCGCACGTCGTCGGCCGCGTGCGCAAAGTTGTCGGCGAAGCGCAGCATCACCTTGCGCAGCAAGGCGGTTTTTCCGCCAAGGCGCCGCACGGCATGGGCCACATCGATGCCGGGCATGGTTTCGGGCAATGAGGGCTGCTGGTCGTGTTGCGACGGCTTCCAGGCCTCGGCCAGGGCCAGGTTCTCCATGTCGTTGGGGTCGGCTGGTTCGGTGGGCTTGCCGGGGGTGACCCAGCGGCGCAGCATTTGGAAAAACGTGTCCCTGTCCACGGGTTTGGTGAGGTAGCCGTCCATGCCCGCCTCAAGGCATTTTTCCCTGTCGCCGGTCATGGCGTGGGCGGTCATGGCGATGATGGGCACGCCCGCCAGGGCCGGCACCGCCCGGATGCGGCGCGTGGCTTCGAATCCGTCCATCACGGGCATCTGCACGTCCATGAACACCACGTCGTAGCGTGCGTGCAGCACGGCCTGGACGGCCTGGCCGCCGTCGCAGGCCACGTCCACGGCAAAGCCCGCGCTTTCGAGCATCTCCACGCCCACCCGGCGGTTTATCTCGTTGTCCTCGGCCAGCAGCGCCCGTCGGCCCGTGAAGAATCCCTGCAGGAACGGTCCGTTCTCCACCTGAGAGGGGGATTCGGCCTGCAAGCCGTACACCTCGAGGATGGCGGCGCGCAGGTTCGCCGCCTTGATGGGCTTGATGAGGAACGTGGTGATGCCGAGATCCATGGCCCGCTGGAGCTGCGCCTCGCGGCCAAAGGCGGTCATCATGATCGTCCTGGGCGCGTGGCCCATGGCGGATAGCCGCGCATAGCATTCGAGCCCGTCCAGGCCGGGCAGCCGCCAGTCGAGCAGGATCAGGTCAAAACGTTCGCCCTGTTCGCCCAGGCGGGCGACGGCCTCTTCGCCGCTGGCGGCGCCGTCAGATTCGATACCGAAGGATTCAAGTATCTTGCGCATGACAAACCGGTTGGTCACGCTGTCGTCCACCACCAGGCAGCGTATGCCGGCCAGTTGTTCCGGCAGGCCGGACGCGGCCTCGGGCTCAAGCGCCTGCGTGGGCAGGGAAATCTCCACGGTAAAGGTGGCGCCCTTGCCCGGCGTGCTTTGCACGGCGATGCGGCCATCCATCAATTCCACCAGCTTGTGGGTGATGGCGAGCCCAAGGCCGCTGCCGCCATAGCGGCGGGTGGTCGAGGTGTCGGCCTGGATAAAGGCGTCGAAGATGTGCTCCAAGAGTTCGGGCGGCATGCCAATGCCCGAATCGCGCACCGTAAAGCGCAGGTCGGCGGCCTCGTCCCGCAGACAGACAAGGCCGACGCCCAGGTAGACCTCGCCGCGTTCGGTGAACTTGAAGGCATTGGTGATGAGGTTGACCAGCACCTGGCGCAGCCGCAACGGGTCGCCCCGCAAACAGGCCGGAACATCCGGATCCAGATCGAGAACCAGTTCGATGCCCTTTTCCGAAACCTGGTTGCGGAAAAGATCCGCAATCTGGTCCAGCACGTCGCGCGGGTTGAAGGGCACGGACTCCAGGGTCAGGTGGTCGGCCTCGATTTTGGAAAAATCGAGAATGTCGTTGAGCAGGCCGAGCAGGGATCGTGCCGAGGTCCGGATGACGGAAAGGTATTCCCGCAGCTTGGGCTCAAGCGGCATGCTCAGGGCGATGTCCGCCATGCCGATGACCGCGTTCATGGGCGTGCGGATTTCGTGGCTCATATTGGCCAGGAACTCGCCCTTGGCGCGGCTGGCGGATTCCGCCGTGCGCAACGCCTCGTCCAGCGCCCCGGTGCGCGCCGCCACCAGAGATTCCAGCTTTTCGCTGTGCTCCTTCAATTGCCGGTCCCTGTCTTCGGTGGTGGCGAGCATGGCGTTGAAGCTGTCCACCAGGAATCCCAGTTCGCCGGGTGGTCCCTTGGGCGCGCGCAGGGCGTAGTTCTCGCTGTCGGATACGGCCCGCGCCGTGTGGGTCAGGCTGGCCAGCGGATGGATGATGAGCCGCCGCAGAAAGAGGAACAGCGTGACCACGAGAAGCACTTCGAGCAGCAGGGTGCGCAGGCACGACACGATGAGGTTGACGCGCAGTTCCTCTTCCACGAAGCGGGTGCTGACAGAGGAATAGACCCTGCCGATATGCTCGCTGCCCATTTCGATGCTGGCCATGCGCACATCGCGCGAGGTTTCCGTACCTCCCTGGAAGGGAACGAGCACGCTCCAGTCGGCGCTGCGCTGGCGGCCCGCGAAAAGCGTGTTGTCTTCATCGAACACGGCGATGGCCGCGATTTTCTTGTCCGCCATTTCCGTTTCAATGATGGCGATGACGGACTGGCTGTCCACGTTCCACAGCGGCAGGCGCATGGTGCGCGACAGCCGGGTGGAGACGTTGTCGGCAAGGACATCCAGATCGGCCAGCTTGTGCCGCCGCGTGTCAGTGTAGTCGTATATGCTGAAGAGGAGGATGAAAAAGGCGGAAACCATGACGATGAGAAGGCTCAATCGCGTTTGCAGCGTATTGAAAATGCCTAATCGTGCGTCCCGTTGGTGCATGGCGATGGTGTCCTGAACGTTCTGCGGCGTGTCTTCCGGTGTGCCAGGTTGGTTCCACGGTAGCCTAAATCAACGCCGGACAGAAGCCTTTCGCCGCAACTTGCCATAGACTTTTTGCGCAACGTTTCGGAAAATCGCAGCCTCGGCTATGCCCACGGCCTGGGAGGCCGCCACATAGCCCACGGCCCACACGGGTATGAGGGCCACGGCCACGTTGCCAAGCCCGCGCTGGTCAAGCACCGCCCACGTTCCCCAGGCCGCAAGGCCCACGCCCACCGCGAACCCGGCGTGCGCCAGTCCCGGCCACACGCAGCCCCGCCACACATCAAGGGACGCGGCCACGCCCCCGCGCCGCACCAGCACCGCCAGGATGACGGCGTTGGCCCAGGAGGCCACGGTCACGGCCAGGGCAAGCCCCACGTGCGCCAGCGGTCCCATGAGCGCCAACGCGCAGCCCACATAGATCACCAGGCACGCCGCGCCCACGTAGACCGGCGTGCGGGTGTCCTGGCGGGCGTAAAAGGCGGACACCAGCGGGCGCACCACGGCAAAGGCGGGCAGGCCCGCGCTGTAGGCCACCAGCGCCCAGGAGGTGGCGCGCACCGCGTCGGCGGAAAAGGCGCCTCGCTTGAACAGCAACGCCACGACCGGATGGGACAGGGCGATGAGCCCCGCCGCGGCGGGGAGGCTGATGAAGAGCGTCAGCCGCAGCGCGCTGGCCAGCGCCGAGGCGAACCCGTCATCGTCCTGGGCCGCGGCCAGGCGCGACAGGCTGGGCAGGGCCGCCGTGCTTACGGCCACGCCGAACACGCCGAGCGGGAACTGCACCAGCCGGTCCGCGTAGTAGAGATAGGAGACGCTGCCCGTGGGCAGATAGGAGGCCAGCAGCGTGCCGATGAGGATGTTGACCTGGTACACCGCCGCGCCGAACACCGTGGGCAGCATGACCCGTCCCAGGCGCTTGATGCCGTGGTGGGCCAGGGTCACCGGGCCGCGCCAGGAAAAACCCTTGCGCCGCAAGAACGGTTGTTGCAGCTCCCATTGCAGCCAGCCCGACAGGAGCAAGGCCCAGGCGAGCGTGTGGGCCACGTCGCCACCGGTCCACACCGCGCCGAACGCGGCCGCGATGAGCACCACGTTCATCACGCACGGCGCGAGCGATGGCCCCAGATAATGGTCCATGGCGTTGAGCACGCCCATGCACAGCGCCACGGCGCAGATGAAGAGCGCAAAGGGAAAGCAGATGCGCACCAGGGACACGGTCAGGGCGAATATCTCCGGGTCGCGGGCAAAGCCTGGCGCGATGAGAAAGGTGAGCGGCTCGGCAAAGACCACGGCCGCCACGCAGATGACGCTGAGGATGGCGGCCAGCCACACCAGCGCGGCGCGGGCCATGGCAAAGGCGGACGCGTCGCCCTCTTCGGCGCGGATGCGCGCGAACACGGGCACGAAGGCCATGGTCAGCGACCCTTCGCCAAAGAGGCGCCGCATGAGATTGGGCAGGCGGAAGGCCACGAAAAAGGCGTCGGCCACCGGGCCGGCCCCCAGGGCGTAGGCGGTCACCAGGTCGCGCACAAAGCCGAGCCCCCGGCTCAGCAGCGTGGCGCCCGCCACCACCGAAGCGCCTTCGGCTATGCGCTGGGCATGAGTTGTTTCACTGGACATGGCTGCGTCTGGATCCCCTGGTGTCGTGGTCGGCAGTGCCGCTTTTGCTCATACAGCGTCCGCCCCCGCGCAACAAGGGAAAGCTGCCCGTTCCCCGCGCGATGGCGCGGCAAGGGGTTTTTCATTGTCCCGGTGTCTGGTAGGGTAGGCGCTGTGTCCCTTGTTTCCGAGCATTACTCCACGGAGCCACGCCATGCGCATGTTGATGCATTACGCCTTTGCCTACGTCCTGCTCACGTTCTACGGCGGCCAGGTCTGCCCGTTTGTGGACAGCCTGAACATGTGGAGGTGGTCCGCCTCGCTGGTCATCGTGTTCTGCCTCATGTACGCCGCGCGGCGCATGGCCTATGACGCCCAGGTGGGCAGGGCGGCCTGCGCGGCGCGGGTGGGGCGGCTGTTCCATCTCGACATGGGGTTGTACGTGGCGGGCGGCGCGGTCGTGGCAGGCTATGATTTTTTCTTCCACGGCTTCCCCGTGGGCAGCGGCATGAAGGTCTTTCTGGGGTTTTGCATCACCGGCTTCTTCATGGCGGCGGATCTGGCCCTGGAGTTGGAGCGGCACATCGCGACGGACGTGCTGTGCGCGCCTGAGCTGGTGGACCTGCGCGAGGGGCGTTTTCCGCTCACGCGCAAGTTCGTGATTATGACCGTGGTGCTTGCGCTGTCGGTGTGCGCGGTCATCTTTCTGGTCGTTGTCAAGGATCTGGAGTGGCTCACCTCGGATGTGGACCCCAACAGCCTGGGCCAGGCCATCGGTCCCATCCTGGCCGAGATCGCCTTCATCATGGCCGCCATCCTGGCCATGTCCCTCAACCTCACCATCTCCTTTTCGCGGAATCTGCGGACCTTTTTCCAGTATGAAAACACCGCGCTCATGGAAGTGGCGCACGGCAATCTGCACAGCGCCGTGCCCGTGGCCACCAGCGACGAGTTCGGCGTCATGGCCCACTACACCAACCGCATGATCGACGGCCTGCGCGTCCTGAACCGGGAACTGCAACGCACCCAGGACGTCACCATCCTGTCCCTGGCCTCCCTGGCTGAAACCAGGGACAACGAAACCGGGCAGCACATCCTGCGCACCCAGCGCTATGTGCGCGCCCTGGCCGGACCGTTGCGGACCGCGCCGGGCTATGGGGAATTCCTCACCCCGGCCACCATTGACCTGCTCTTCAAGTCCGCGCCGTTGCACGATATCGGCAAGGTGGGCATTCCCGACGCCATCCTGCTCAAGCCGGGCCGCCACACGGATGAGGAGTTCGCCATCATGAAACAGCATGCGGTCTACGGCCACGAGGCGTTGCGGGCGGCCGAAGAACGGCTCGGCAGCAACTCCTTTCTGCGTTTGGCGCGTGAAATCGCCATCTCCCACCACGAGAAATGGGACGGGTCCGGCTATCCCAACGGGCTGGCGGGCGAGGCCATTCCCTATTCGGGCCGTCTCATGGCTCTGGCCGACGTGTACGACGCGCTCATCAGCAAGCGCGTGTACAAGCCCTCCTTCACGCATGAAAAAGCCAGGGAGATCATCCTGGCGGGCCGGGGCACGCACTTCGACCCCGCCGTGGTGGACGCCTTTCTGGTGGTGGAAGAGGCGTTCAAGTCCATAGCGGCGCAGTACGGCGACCGGACAAACGGGGCATAGGGGCGCTGTCTTGCGGGCGCGCCACGGGATGGAGGGCGGGCGCGCCACGGGATGGAGGGCGGGCGCGCCACGGGATGGAGGGCGGGCGCGCCACGGGATGGAGGGCGGGCGCGCCACGGGATGGAGGGCGGGCGCGCCACGGGATGGAGGGCGGGCGCGCCGCGACGCGGGCAGCCTGCCGAAGCGCGATGGCGGCCCGCTTCTCCCGGAAAGCATATCTGGAGTATCAGGAAAACAGGACGCCGAAGGGCTGGGCGCAATGCGGGCAGGCCGCGCGGATGGTCGTTTTGAAAAGTTCCGCGTGATGCACGTCTTCGATGATCCGACGCACCTCTTTTTCTTTGGTCTGGCCGGATGCGTCCTGGTATGTGGGAACGACAATCCGTGTTTCGCCGCCGCAGTGGGGACAGACGACATGTGTAAACGGCATGGGTTGCTCCATTGTAAAGCTGAACGGCTGGGGAGCAAAAGAAGTCGGACCCCCCCCAGAAGATGAAACGATATGACGCGCCCTGAATATAGGCAGGCATTTACATCCGTGCAAGATATTTTTCGGGATGGAAGCAGATTTGTACGGAATGGTATGGTTGGCCCTGGGGCGGCGTCGGCCTAGACGCCGGAGCCGCCCAGCCATTTCACCCACAGCTTGCGTGTCCTGGGGCCGTCGAACTCGCAGAAGAATATCTGTTGCCACGTGCCCAGCTGGATGCGGCCTTTTTCCACTATCAACAGCTGTTCCGGACCTACGAGGCTCGTCTTCAGGTGCGCGTCGCTGTTGCCTTCGGCGTGGCGGTAGTCGCCGTGCAGGGGGATGAGTTTGCGCAAGGCGGCCACGATGTCGCGCCGCACGTCCGGGTCCGCGCCCTCGTTCACGGTCACCGCGCCCGTGGTGTGCGGGCAGAAGAGGAGCAGCGCGCCGTCGGTCCACCCGTTTTCCGACACGATCTTCTGCACCTCGCCCGTGATGGTGACGAGTTCCTCGCGGGCAGCGGTGCTGATTGTCAGCATTTCCATCTGATTATTCCTTGTTCCCGGCGTCCGTTGCCACCTCTCGGAAGCCGTGGGCGAAATCCGGGGCGTAGAGTTTGGAAAAGTGGGCCGCGCCGTCCTCGCCGGGCAGAACCAGGAAGAGCGTCTGGCGCGTCAGACCGTGCTCGCGCACCGTGGCGCACAGCCCGCCCAGGGTGGTGGGGTACGTGGCCTCGTCGGGCCAGCCCACGCGATAGGCGGCCAGCACGGGCGTGGCGGCGGACAGCCCTCCGGCGCGCAGTTCCGCCACCATGGGGTCCGGGTCGGCGGCGGACAGGTAGATGGCCAGGGCGCAGCGGTGGCGCGCCAGATCGCGCAACCGTTCGCCCTCGGGCATGGGCGTGCGGCCCGGCGTGCGCGTCAGGATCACGGTCTGCGACCGCTCCGGCACGGTGAGCGACAGCCCCGCCGTGGCTGCGGCGGCAAAGGCGGCGGTCACGCCCGGCACCACCTCGTAGCCGATGCCCTCGGCGTCGAGCAGGCGCATCTGCTCGCGCATGGCCCCGTACAGCGAGGGGTCGCCCGTGTGCACGCGCACGGCCATGCCCCCCGCGCGCGCGGTCTCCACCAGCAGGGCGTGGGTCTCGTCCAGGTTGAGCGGCGCGGAATCGATGACCCGCGCGCCCGGCTTGGCGTGGGCCACCACGGCGGGCGGCACCAGCGATCCCGCGTAGAGCACCAGGTCCGCCTCGCCGATGAGGCGGCTGCCCTTGACCGTGATGAGTTCCGGGTCGCCGGGGCCGGCGCCGATGAAATAGACTGTCATGTCCGTCTTGTTCCTTGCGGCGCGGTCCTGTGTCAGACCGATTTTTCCGCGCTGAGGATGAACACGGGATTGTTGCCTTCCAGATGCAGGTCCGAGGCCAGGGTGGACGACTGCCCGGCCTGGACCAGGGTGATGGCGAAGGGCCAGTCCAGGGTTTGGAGGTATTCCTTGGTGCGCATGAGCGAGTTGAAGAGCACGCAGGCGATGACCAGGCGTCCCTTGGGCCGCAGCCTGCGGCATGCCTCGCGCAGCACCTCGTTGTTCTTTTGCAGGCCGCCGCCGATGAAGATGCGGTCCGGGTCGGGCAGCTCGGCCAGGCAGCCGGGCATGGCGCCGTGCACCACGTCCACGCTCAACGCGCCGAAGCGGCGGATGTTTTCCCGGATGTCCGCCACGCGGTCGGCGTTTTTCTCCACGGCCACCACGCGGCCCCGATGGGCCAGGGCCGTGGCTTCCAGCGCCACGGAGCCGCAGCCCGCGCCCAGATCCCACACCACGTTGTCGGGCCGCAGGCGGAGCGCCGCAAGCCCGGCGGCGCGTACCGGCCACTTGGTTATCACGCCATGGTGCGCGTAGTCGTCGCAGGCCATGCCCAGGCACAAGGTCTTTTCCGGCCCGCCGCGCCGCTCCAGCAGCACCAGGTTGAGGTGCGAAAAACTCTTTTGCGCGGCCTCGGCCAGGGCGTAGCGCTCCACCCGTTCGTCCTCGGTCTCCATGTCCTCGAACACCCACATCTTCACGTACCGCTCCGCGCCTTTTTCCATGAGCGCGCCCGCAATGGCCGAGGGGATGTTCTTGCGGTCCGTGAGCACGGCCACCCAGTCGTTGGCCGTGAGCGCGGCGTACAGGGGCTGGAAGTCGTTGCGGCCGTGCAGGGACACCGTGGCCACGCCGTCCCAGGGGATCTTTATCTTGGCGGCCGCCGCCTGCAGCGTGGTGACGTTGGGCAGGATGTACAGCGCCTCCGGGCCAAAGGCGTCGATGAGCCGTTTGCCGATGCCGTAGAACAGCGGGTCGCCGTCGGCCAGCACCACGATTTCCGTGTCGTCGTTGTCCCGTTCGCCCATGGCCGCGAACACGGCCTCCAGGTGTTTGTCGATGACGATTTTCTCGGCGGGGTGGTCGTCGAAAAGCGCCAGCTGGCGCTTGCCGCCCACCAGGATGTGGGCCTGGTCGATGGCGTGCATGTGCGGCTCGGGCAGGGCGTCGGGATCGAGCCCGAGGCCGACGACGTGGATGCTCATGGCGTTCCCCTTTTACAGTGCGGCAAGCAGGTTTCCGTCAAAGTCGAACAGGTAGTACGACAGCGCCATATGGTCCCCGGCCCAGGTGCGGCCCAGCCGCGCCGCGTGGCGCGCCACGGTGCCGAGCGCCGCGTCGCGCACGGGCGACGCCTCGGCGTGCAGGATGTCCAACACCTGCCGGGCGGTGTTGGCCCCGGCAATGGCGTGGGCCGTGGCGTGGTCCACGCCCGGTCCGTCCAGCGGGGCGCAACACCACTGCGCCAGCAGGTCGAAATCAATGGGCGCGGTGGCGGCGTGGGTATAGAAGTGGCCTTGGGCCATTTTGACCAGCTTGCCGAAAAAACAGCTCCATACGGCGGCGCGGAAACCGCGCGCCGCCGCTTCCCGCAGGGCGAGCCCGTAAAAGTCCGCCGCCTGGATGCAGGCCAGGGCGGGCAGGTCGGGCCGCCGCGCCATGAGCAGCCGTTCGGTGCGGCGGCCCGTGGCCAGTCCCACGGTGCCGCATCCGGCGGCCTTGGCCACGTTGAGCCCCTGGCGGATGGTCGCCTCCCATGCCTCGTGGCTGAAGGGGCGCACCGTGCCCCGCGTGCCCAGGATGGACACCCCGCCCACAATGCCCAGGCGGGGATTGAGCGTTTTCGCGGCGATGCGCTCGCCCTCGGGCACGCTGACAGTCACCTGCGCGGCGGGCGCGGGCCCGGGCGCGGTTGCGAGCGCCTCGCCCACGGCGGCGGCGATCTGGGCGCGCGGGCCGGGGTTGATGGCCGCCTCGCCCACGGCAACGGGCAGGCCGGGCAGGGTCACGCGGCCCACGCCTTTTCCGCCATGCACCATAATGTGCCCGGATTCGCCCGTGAAATCAAGGCGCACCTCGGCCTCCACCGTGGCGCCGTGGGTGGCGTCCGGGTCGTCGCCGCCGTCCTTGGTCACGCTGGCGCGCATGCCCTGGGGCAGCGGTTCGCAGGCCGCGATGGGGATGGTCAGGCGATCGGGTCCGGCGTCCGGGGGCAGGGGGATGTCCACGGTCTCCGGCGCCGCGCCCGTGAGCAGGCACAGCGTGGCCGCCTTGGCCGCCGCGGCCGCCGCCGAGCCGGTGGTGAATCCCTCGCGCAGGGGGGCGTCGCCCGTGCCGCCGCGCGTGTGGCGCGTCTCGCCGGTGCGGTCGCGCTGGTCCGGTGCGCCGCTCACACGGGCTCCCGCGTTTCGGCGTCGTGGCGTACCGTGGCCAGCAGGTCGCGGGCGATTTCCTTCATGCCGTGGAAAAAGGAATGGAAGTTGATGACATCCTCCAGCCGGTGGTCCGCGCTGGCGTGCTGTTCCCGCAGTTCCAGCAGCCGGGCGTCCACGGCCTCCAGGGCGTCGGACAGGCCGTGGGAGGTGGGCAGGGGGGCGTCCTCCTCCACCGCCTTGGCCAGCAGCGTGAGCGCGGTGCGCAGGGCGCGGCCCAACCTGGTGAGCGGCGCTTCGAGATGGCGGTGGTAGCCCTGTTCGGGCGTATGGCGGGCCGCGTGTTCCATGGTCAGCAGGTTTTCGTACACCCGCACCTCGAAGTCGCGCAGCGTGGCCAGGCGCAGGCCACGTCCCGACAAGCCGCCGGGTTCGCGGCGCGCCTCGCCCAACAGCTGCCTGTTCTGCAGGCGCAGGGAGAGCCGTTTTTCCTTGAGCGCGTCCACCGCATCGCCGCGCAGCGAGCCGTCCAGATAGCCGTCGCACAGGAGCGCGCACAGCTCCGCGCACATCTCCAGGGAATTTCCCAGCCCCCGGCGCAGCCCGGCGCGCGCCCGCGCGGGCAGCACCAGCACGGACGTCAGCATGGCCACGGCCACGCCCAGGACGATTTCGTAGGAGCGCTCGATGCCCACGAGCCACAGGGATTGCGTGGCGCCCATGAGCATGACGATGCCCACGGTGATGGCCGCCATGCGGCAACTTTCGCGCAGGAAGGGAACGGCGGAGCAGATGGTCAGGGTGGCGAAGAGCGCCACGCCCAGCCCCACATAGCCGGTGCCGAGCAGCGTGCCGATCAGCGCGCCGAAAAACGCGCCCATCACGGTGCCCACGATGCGCGACCAGCCCGCCATCAGCGAGCGGCCCATGTTGGCGTGCAGCACGATGACCGTGGTGATGACCGCCCAATAGCCCTGCGCCAGGTGGAAGGCGTTGGCGATGGCCAGGGTGGCCATGGCGGCCACGGCGGTGCGTATGGCATGGCGCACGCCCACTTTTTCCAGGGCGTTGGCCAGCCGGGGCGGCAGGATGAGGATGCGGCGGCGTATCATTAGGTTGTTGGTTGGTTTCCTGGGCGTTGGGGTCAGGCGCGTTCGCGCAACACCATGGCGGCCAGGGCGTTGACCACGCAGGCGGCCAGGGCCGAGCCGCCCTTGCGGCCCGCCACGGCGATGGATGGGATGTCCGTGCGCGCCATGAGCAGTTCCTTGGATTCCGCCGCGTTGACAAAGCCCACGGGCATGCCCACGACCAGCGCCGGACGCGGGGCGGGCCGCCCGTCCGGCGCGGCGTCCAGCCGTTCCAAGAGGCGCAGCAGCGCCGTGGGCGCGTTGCCCACCACCACGATGGCCCCGTCCAGCCGGTCGCCGGCCAGATCCATGGCCGCCGTGGCGCGGGTGATGCCCTCGGCCTTGGCCCGCGCCACCACGTCCGGATCGTTCATGAAGCAGGTGACGCGGCAGCCCAGCGGCTCCATGCGGCGCAGGGGGATGCCGCAGCGGGCCATTTCCGTGTCCGTGAACACCTCGCAGCCGCGCCGCAGCGCGGCAAGGCCCGCGTCCACGGCCTGGGGGTGGAAGCGCGCGAGGGCGAGCATGTCAAAATCCGCCGTGGTGTGGATCATGCGGCGCACGATCTCCCACCGCGCGCCCGCAAAGGGACGCGGCTCGGGGCATTCGGCGTCGATGATGGCGAAGGAGCGCGCCTCGATGGCCTCGGGCGCGAAGCAGGGGGCCAGGGTGACGCCCGGAGGCGTTGGCTCATTGGGCATGGATGCGTTCGTCCCTTGATGTGGCGCACGCGGCCACAAAGGCGCGCGCGGCGTCGGGGTTGCTGCCGAAATGGAGATGCACGTAGGAGCCGAGCGTGTTGCCGCGCACGAATCCCTCCTTCTGCAACAGCCAGTCCCGGCGGTCGCGCAGCTTGTACAGCGGCGTGGCGTCCGGGTCCAGCGCCACGATGTGGGAATAATGGAATTCGTGGCCGCGCAGCACGGTCCAGGCCGGGCCCAGGAGGCTGGGGGCCGTGGTGGACGCCTCGCGGTAGCCCAGGGCGCGGAAGCGGGCGTCCATGCGGCAGCGCATGGCGTACACCCCGGCCATGGGGTGGTACGCCCCGTCCGCGTCCTTTGGCCCCTCGATGCCGTCCATGAGGTACATGAACCCGCCGCATTCGGCGTACACCGGGCGTTGCGACAGGGAAAAGGCGCGCACCGCGCCCCGCATGGCCTCATTGGCCGCCAGCGTGGCGGCGTGCAGTTCGGGATACCCGCCGCCCAGGTACAGGCCGTCGCACCCCTCGGGCAGGGCGGTGTCGCGCAGGGGCGAGAAAAAGGCCAGTTCCGCACCGGCCTCGATGAGATGGCGGAGATTTTCCAGGTAGTAGAAGCAGAACGCCTCGTCCAGGGCCACGCCGATGCGCACCGACCGCAAGGAGGGTTCGGGCATGGCTGCGGATTGGGGCGGGGGCAGGCGCAGGTCGCCCATGGCCGCCAGCAGGCGTTGCGGCTCGATGGCCTGGGCCACCCAGTCGGCCAGGCGCGGCACGGCGCCACGGGGCATGGCGTCGGCGGTGACCAGTCCCAGGTGGCGCGATGGCATGGCGATGGCGTCCTCGCGGCGCAGGCAGCCCGCCACGGGCACGCCCGCGCATTCCAGCGCCTCGCGCAGCAGCGCCTCGTGGTTGTCCGACCCCACACGGTTGCACACCACGCCCGCAAAGGCCAGCTGCGGGTCGAAATCCAGATAGCCGCGCGCCATGGCCGCGGCGGAGCGGGCCATGGAACGGCTGTCCAGCACCAGCAGCACGGGCGCGTCCAGCCATTTGGCTATTTGCGCGGTGGAGCCGGTCTCGTCGCTGCCGGACGCGCCGTCGAAGAGGCCCATGCCCCCTTCCACGATGGCCACGTCGGCGTCGGCGGCGTGGCGGGCCACGATGTCGCGCACCATGTCGCGGCCCAGCATCCAGCCGTCGATGTTGTGGGCCGGGCGGCCCGTGGCTATCTGGTGCAGACCGGGGTCGATGAAGTCAGGCCCGGCCTTGAACGCCTGCACGGTGAGGCCGCGCCGGGTGAGCGCGGCCATGAGCCCCAGGCTGACGGAGGTTTTGCCGCACCCGCTGTGCGTGCCGGAGATGGTGAGTATTTTGGTCATGGCGTGCTGGGGCCGCGCCTGGGCGCGGGGCCGTCGGGTTTGGGCATAGCCCTTTTGCCCGCATTGCTCAACTGTAGGACGGCTGCCTGCGGCTGTGGGATGGCTGCCTGCGGCTGTGGGGTAGCCGCCCGCGACTGTGAGATGGCCGCCTGCGGCAGCGCGATGGCCGCCCCCGGTGGGGAGATGGCCGCCTGCGGCAGTGAGATGGCTGCCTGCGGCGGGGAGGATCGCCGCCTTTGGCTGGCCGCCCGTCGCCCGGCGTCCCTAGGTCTCGTTGGCCGCGTAGCAATCCCGCAGCTCGCGCATCAGGTCGAGCATGGTCATGGTGTTGTTGCAGCGGCAGTAGAATTCCTCGGCCTCAAAGGGCTTGGTGAGGAAGTCGTTGGCCCCGTGCTTGAGGAACAGGGCGGACAGGGCGCCGGAACCCATGGCGGACACGCCGATGATGGCCAGGGAGTCGCTGCGCCGGATGTGCCTGGCCTGGACAGTGAGTTCCAGCCCGTCCAGGCGCGGCATTTCGTAGTCCGTGACCATGAGCCGGATTTCCGGATGCGCCTCCAGCAGTTCCAGCGCGGCCGCGCCGTCCTCGGCCTCCATGACCGTGAAATTCTGCACCTCGAGATACCGCTTCATGAGGTGCCTTTCCGTGAGGGAGTCGTCGACCACCAGGGCGGTGGTGAACGCGTTGCGGTAGATGCGCTCCAGGCTGCGCACCATGGGGTCCATGTCCTCGATGGTGCCCTTGAAAAAGAAGTCCACCACCTTTTTTTCCAGAAAGGTCTCGCGCAGCCTGTCGTCGTAGGTGGCGGTGAGCACGATGCTGGGCAGGGCGTATCGCAGGCACAGGTCCACGGCCTCGCCGTCCGGCGCATCGGGCAGGTTCAGGTCGATGACCGCGATGAATATGGCGTCGCGCCGGGCGTCCAGCATCTCGACCGCCTCTTCCATGCTGTGCGCCACCGCTGTCTCGAACGAGGTGAGCCCCTTGATCTGCTTGCTGATGATCTTGGACTGCACGTTGCTGTCCTCGATAATCAGCACGGTGGGCACGGGCGGGGCATGGGACGTGTCGGTCATGGTGTGGTCCGTGGCAAAGGGTTGTGGGGGCCGCCAAGACCCGGGAGGCAGGGGCGCTGTCCGGCATCGCAGGCCGCCGTCCGGCAGGCGAGACGTGGGTACCCCAATGAATACTAAACCCTTTTTTCATGAAAAAGGCAATGTGTTTCCCAGTGGCGCCGAGATCGCCGAACAGGGAGAAACGCGGGAGATGGCGGGCGCTGCGCCGGGGAGCGCAGGCCGCGGCGCGGTCAGCGAAGCCGCTTGTCGTGGGCCAGGGCGTGGATGCGGGTGGCCAGCCAGTCGAGCACCAGGGCCGCGTTCACGTTGGCGTCCAGGGCGTCCAGGCTTTCGGTGAGCGCCACGTCCACGCGGCGGATGTTTTCCGGGGTAAGCTGTTCGGCCCAGAAGCGCGCCGTGGGCGTGGTGGCGCAGCCGCACAGCACCGTGGCCAGTTGGCGTTGCCCGGCCAGGGCGATGCGGCGCACCAGGGCGCGGTCCACCGCTCCTCGTGCGCCGGTGCGGGCGAAAAGCCCCCGTCCGGTGCGGTAGAAATCCAGCAGCAGGTGCTGCCAGTCGTTCACTTCGGGATCCGTGTCCAGGGTCTGCGCCCCGCGTTGCCAGGACAAGGTGATCGTCCAGCCGCGCGACACCAGGGTGGGCAGCATGCGCTCGCGCTGCGGGGCCAGCAGCAGGAAGCTGGTCAGGGGCTTGGGTTCCTCCAGCGCCTTGAGCAGGGAATTGGCCGCTTCCACGGTCAGTTCCTGGGCCTCGGCCAGGATGATGACGCGGAAGCCGTCGCCGCGCGGGGGTTCGCCCAGCACCGAGCGCAGGGCGCGCACGTCGTCGATCTTGATGGAGGCGGCCTCGCCGTCGAGCAGGAAGATGTCGCGGTGGGCCAGGCCTAGCACCTGGCGGCAGCTGTGGCAGGCCAGGCAGGGGGCGTTCGCCTCGCGCCCCGGCTCGCGGCAATTGAGCAGCGCGGCCCAGTAGAAGGCCATGCCCGCGCGCTGCGCGGTCGCGCCGCCTTCGAGGATGAGCACCTGGGGCACGCGGTCGGGGCGGGCGGCCAGCGCGCGCAAATAATCGGCGGTCCGCGCCTGGGCGCGGACCGCTGTATCCACCTGCTCGTGCCGCTCCTCGGCGGAAAGGGACGCGGCCTGATCGTCGGTTTTCGGGGCGGCCATGCCGTACTCCGGGCTGGCGCACTCCACCCGTGAAAAGGGTGCGGCGCGCTAGCGAATCGCCCTGAAACAACGTGGGCGCTGCTTCAGGGCGTGTTGTCGCAAACCGGAAACGCGTTATTTCCGGATCATGATCTGGTTGCGTTCCGGTCCCACGGAGATGATGGACGCGGGCGCCTCCACAAGCTGTTCGATGCGGCGGACGTAGTCGCGCGCCTCCTTGGGCAGCGCGGTCCAGGACGTCACCTGGCTCACGTCCTCCTTCCAGCCGGGCATGGTCTCGTACACCGGGGTGACGTGGGCCATGGCGTTCTGCTCCTGCGGCGGATACTTGACGGTCTGGCCCTTGTATTCATAGGCCACGCAGATCTTCAGTTCCGGCAGGCCGCCCAGCACGTCGAGCTTGGTGATGGCCATCTCGGTCAGGCCGTTCAGCCGGGCGGACTCGCGCAGCACCACGGCGTCCAGCCAGCCGCAGCGGCGCTTGCGGCCCGTGGTGGCGCCGAATTCCGCTCCCACGCTTTGCAGGTGGTCGCCCACGCCGTCAAAGAGTTCGGTGGGGAAGGGGCCGGCGCCCACGCGGGTGGTGTAGGCCTTCACGATGGCGATGATGCGGTCGAAGAGCGTGGGCGCGCAGCCGCTGCCCGCCGCCGCGTTGCCCGCCACGGTGTTGGACGAGGTCACAAAGGGGTAGGTGCCGTGGTCGATGTCCAGGTGCGTGCCCTGCGCGCCCTCGAAAAGGAGGGATCTTTCGTCGGCGCGGATGGCCTGGATCTCGGACGAGACATCGCCCAGATAGGGCACGAGGCGCTCGGCAAAGGGCGCGATCTCGTCGAACACGCCCGCCACGGTCATGGGCTCGCGGCCATACAGGCCCGCCAGCAGGGCGTTCTTTTCCTCCAGCGCCACGGCGATCTTGGCCTTGAGCAGCTCGGGATCGGCCAGGTCGGCGGCGCGGATGCCCACGCGGGACATCTTGTCCTCGTAGCAGGGGCCGATGCCGCGTCCCGTGGTGCCGATCTTGGTTTCGTCGGACTTGGCTTCCTCGCGCGCGCCGTCCAGCGCCTTGTGGTAGGGCATGATGACCTGGGTCTTCTTGCTCACCACCAGGCGTTCCGGCGTGGCCATGATGCCCTTGGCCGCCAGGGTGTCTATTTCCTTGCACAGCACGGCGGGATCCATGACCACGCCGTTGCCGATCATGCATTTGGTGCCCGGGTGCAGAATGCCCGAGGGCATGAGGTGCAGGATGGTCTTCTCATTGCCCACCACGACGGTGTGCCCCGCATTGTTGCCGCCCTGGAAGCGGACAACGGCGCCCACATCCTTGGTCAGCATATCCACGATCTTTCCCTTGCCCTCGTCGCCCCATTGCGACCCGAAGACGATGATGTTTGACATTTGGCTCTCCTTCTGGCATTTGCCCGCTCCTGGTCGTGACGCTTTCGTTTCAGCGCGCACGGCAAAAGGCATCTTCTCCTATGAAACGGCATTTGCAAAGTCAATCCTTAT
This sequence comes from Desulfovibrionaceae bacterium, assembly GCA_050251715.1. Classification (GTDB taxonomy): domain Bacteria; phylum Desulfobacterota; class Desulfovibrionia; order Desulfovibrionales; family Desulfovibrionaceae; genus JBFWMG01. The sequence goes on from JBFWMG010000013.1 coordinate 82,091, forward strand.
CGCCCTTCCCGGCAGTTTTTTTCCCCGTGCCCGCGCCGAGCGGGGCATGGGAGTTGCAACACGCCGTCCCATGCTGATTATGGACAAAAAATCGACATATCTCTTCATGGCCATGGCGGCCTGTCTGGCCGCCGTGCTGCTTTGCGGCATCTCCCAGCGCCGCGCGGCCGTGGACACGGCCGCGTCAGCCAATGTGCTGCGCGTGGCCTCGGTGCGGCAGGACAGCCCCGCCACGCATCTTTCCCCGTATGGCCCCGGCCTGGAGGGCGAGCTGTTGCAGGCCTTTGTCAAGGGCGCGGGCTACACCGTGCGTTGGGTCAAGGCCGCCTCCGAAGCCGAGGCATGGCGGGCGCTGGAGGAAAACAGGGCCGACCTGGTCATCGGCGGCGGGGGCGAACCCCCTGCCACCCTGGCCGGACCCATCGCCGCCGGACCCGCCTTTGCCATGCACCAGCCCCTGGTGGTGCGCAGCGCCAAGCGCTACGCCCTGCGCGACGGCGACTCCCTGTGCGGCGAACCCGTGCTGCTGTCCGCCAACTCCGTGCTCGCGGGGCGCATAGAGGCCGAGGAGGGCGAACTCGCCTGCATGCCCCAGGCCTCGGTGCGCAAGGTGGCGGCCCTGTCGCCGCTGCTGGACAGCCTGGACCGGGATGAGGCGCGCTTCGGCCTGGTGGACGAGGGGCGCTTTCGCATGCTGCAGCCCTTTTTCCTCAAGGTGCGGCCCACCCGCGCCCTGGACGACACCATCGCCTACCGCTGGTTCTGGCGCACGGGCAACCAGCGGCTGGACGCGGCCCTGGGCGCGTTTTGGCAGTATCACCGCACAAGCGGCGACCTGGAGCGGCTGAACGAGAAATATTTTGGATTTTTGCCTGAAGAGACGGATTATTACGAACTGCTGTCCCTGTTCCAGACCATCGAGAAGCGCCTGCCCGCCTACCAGAAGGAACTGGTGCGCGCGGCAAAGGACAACGGCATCGACCCGCTGTTTCTGGCCGCGCTCATCTACCAGGAGTCGCGCTTCAACCCCGACGCGGTGAGCGAGACCAACGTGCGCGGCCTTATGCAGATCACCGAGGACACGGCCAGGGCGCTCGGCATCGGCGACCGCACCGATCCGGTGCAGTCCATCAGGGGCGGCGCGCGCTATCTCAAGATGTTGTGGGACAGGCTGGAGCCGCTCAACCTGGACCAGTGGGACAGGTGGTTCTTCACCCTGGCGGCCTACAACCAGGGGCTCGGCCATTTGTACGACGCCATGGAACTGGCGCAACGGCGCGGCGGCACGGGCAAGACCTGGGCCGAGGTGAAGGAGGCGTTCCCCCTGCTGGCGTGGGAAAAATATTACGCGCAGTCGAAATACGGCTATACGCGGGGCGGGCAGGCTGTCCATTATGTGGACAACATCCGCTATTATTACTACGTGCTACACGGGCTCGTCGTCCTCTCGCGACCGGAAGCGGAGCACCTTGGCCCGCTGCTTGACGGGCGTACTGGGCGCGCCGGGGGCGCGTGACGCCTCGCCGTCCCGTGCGGCGGCCCCGGGCGTGTCGGGGATGTCTTCCAGGGACGGCGCGGTGCGCGTGAGGTGCGGGCCGCCAGCGGCGGGGCGCGCGTCTTCGGCCCAGTGGTAGTTGAAGAGCTGGTTTTTCCAGCGCAGCGCCTGGATCAATCCAAAGACCAGCGCCGCTTCTTCCCAACGCTTGGTGGGTTCGAAATTTTGTACGGTTTCCGAATACTTATCCCACAACGACATGAGAGACGCCTCATCGTAGGCGTTCAGTTGCCGCGCTATCTTCAGCAGGACGTGTTCCATCGCGTTCAGCTCCTTTTGCATGACGGCGGGCCGGTGGTTTCGGGCGTTGTGTGCGCCTGGCCGTCACGCGCCCAGTGTCAGGTACCGTTCCCAGCCCCGGCAGGTCAAGCCCCAAGAGCGGGGGATGTGGCGTACCACGCCGCCAGGCAAATCAAAATTGCCCCCTTTCTGCGCCTGTGGTATGGCCCGGAGCAGAGAGTGGGCGCCCATGACGCGCCCCGCGTCGCGGGAGCGGTCCCGTAAACGGCCCCGTCGGCTGCACGGCCGGGCGGCGATGCCGCCGTGCCCCCCAAACCACGCACAGCCCGAGCAGGCGCGCGCCTTGTTCCCCTGGCGCGCCGCACACAATCCCTTTCTTGGAGAAAGACCATGAGCGATCTGAAAAACATGTACAAGACCCTGCAAAAAGACCCTTTCCCGGGTGAAATGACCCTGAGGCTGGGCGAGCAGGAACTGGTGTTCAAGAAGCGCACCTGGACCATTGGCGGCGAAGAGAAGGGGTTGCGCTACGGCGAGAACCCGGACCAGCCCGCCGCGCTGTATGAACTGGTGGCGGGCGGCCTGACCCTGGACGGCGTGGCCTTTCGCGGCCCCGGCAAGGGGCTGGTGGCCGCGCTCAAGGAAGAGCACATGCTCCAGGCGGGCAAGCATCCGGGCAAGATCAACCTGACCGACGTGGACAACGGCATGAACATGCTCCAGTACCTCTCGGCCAAGCCCGCCGCCGTCATCCTCAAGCACAACAACCCCTCGGGCGCGGCCTGGTCGGACAAGGGCGTGGCCACGGCCCTGGAAAACGCCTTCTGGTCCGACCGCATCGCGGCCTTTGGCGGCACGGTGGTGGTCAACCGGCCTCTGGACGTGGCCTGCGCCGAGTTCATCAATTCCTCCTATTTCGAGGTCGTGGCCGCCCCGGACTTCGAACCCGGCGCGTTCGACATCCTGAAGCGGCGCAAGAACCTGCGCATCCTGCGCATCCCCGGCCTGGCGCAGCTGGAAACCCTGGTCAACGAGCCGTTCCTGGACGTGAAGAGCCTGGTGGACGGCGGCGTCATCATCCAGGCCTCGTTCCGCAACCGCATCCTGTCCGCCGCCGACTTCATCCCGGCCACGGCGGAAAAGGACGGCCAGACCTTCATGGCCCGCAAGCCCACGGACGCCGAGGCCGACGACCTGCTCTTCGCCTGGGCCGTGGAGGCGGGCGTGACCTCCAACTCGGTCATCTTTGCCCGCAACGGCGCCACCGTGTCCATCGGCACCGGCGAGCAGGACCGCGTGGGCTGCGTGGACCTGGCCATCACCAAGGCCTACACCAAGTACGCCGACGTGCTCTCCTTCCAGGAGCAGGGCAAGAGCATCTACGAGCTGCGCGCCCTGGCCCTTGCCGACGGGGCGGCCGCCGAGGCGCTGGCCGACATCGAGGCGCGCACCCGCGCGGCGCGGGGCGGCCTGCCGGGCACGGTGCTCGTGTCCGACGGCTTCTTCCCCTTCCGTGACGGCGTGGATACCTGCATCGCCCAGGGCGTGAGCGCCATTGCCCAGCCCGGCGGCTCCATCCGCGACCACGAGATCATCGAGGCCGTGAACCAGGCGTCGCCGCAGGTGGCCATGGTCTTCACGGGCCAGCGTTCGTTCAAGCATTAGAGCGTCCCAGCCTTGATAGGGGCTGGATGCTCTCATGCCTTTCCCTGAAGCGATGGCCCATTGTTTCAGGGGAGAGTCTTGCTTCAAGACAACAATGCGCTAGCGCATTTTAGCATTGAATCAATGCGACGATTTGAAATAATGAAGCATTATTTCAACAAAATGCATAAGAGCATCTAACCTTCTTCAAAGTTGAGATGCTCTGGCCGCACAAGGGATTCCATGTCCGCACGACTCTCCCTCGTCCATGCCCCGGGTCCGGGATGTGTGGTCGAGTTCATGCAAGGCAACAAACCGCAGCTCGCCTGGGTGCTCGAAGAGCAATCGGGCAGGCTGCGGCTTTTCACGTCCACCAAGCGGGAAAGCAAGCTCCCGGCGGCCCGCGTGCTGCCGTGGATCGGTCCCCAGGGGCCGTCGGACGCCTCGCGCCAGACCATCTCGGAAACGCTGGACGCCTGCCACGCCCGCCGCGAGGAGCTGGAGGCGCGGGTGGACGCCATGGAGATCTGGGAGCTGGCCCAGGGCGAGGTGGAGCACGCCACCATCGAGTGGTTCGCGGAACTCATATGGGAACACCCGGACGCTGACATGCTGGCGGCCATGGGCCGTGCGCTTTTGGCCTGCAAGACCCATTTCAAGTTTGCGCCGCCCCATTTCGAGATCCACCCCCGCGACAAGGTGGAGGCCCGGCTGGTGGAACTGGCCCTGGCCCAGGAGCGCGAACGCGTGTCCTCGGCGGGTGGCGTGTTCTTCCGCGAGCTGTGGGAGGCATGGAAACGCGGCAAGTCCGCGCCCAAGGCCACGCTGGAGCCCAAGCTGGAACCCGATGTCGCCGAACGCCTGCAGGGGTTGCTCTTTGCCCGCATGGCCGACGACCAGGACGCGGACCCGCTGTGGAAGCAGGTGACCGCCGGGCTGCCCGACGACCCCCACCTGCCGCTGCATCTGGCGCGCGCCTGGGGGCTGGTGCCCGAGCACCACAACGTGCTGCTCGACCAGGCCGGGCTGGCCCTGGGCGACGGCTGGGCCGAGGCCCACGCCGTGGCCATAGACGCGGTGGCCGCCGCCGTGGCCGCGTCCGATGACGCGGTTGACCCGCATTCCTTTGTCAGCATCGACGCGGCCACCACCCGCGACGTGGACGACGCCTTCCACGTGGAGCCCCTGGGCGAGGGGTGGCGGCTGCGCCTGACCCTGGCCTGCCCCGTGGTGGGGTGGGAGTGGGGCGATCCCCTGGACCGGGCCGTGGCCGCGCGCGCCACGTCCGTGTACCTGCCCGAAGGCACCATCCACATGCTGCCCGAGCGCCTGGGCACCGGCTGCTTCAGCCTCAAGGCCGACGGCCCGCGCCCGGCGCTGGTGGTGGCCATGGACCTGGACGCGCGCGGCGAGTTGGTGGCCTGCGCGTTGACCCGCACCCGCGCGGTCATCGCCGCCAATTTGACCTACGACCATGTGGAGGCGTGCCTGGCGCGCGGCGAGGACGCGCACGCGGCATGCGGCGCCACGGCGCTGGCGTCGGCCCATGCCCTGGCCGAGGCGCTGCGCGCGCGGCGCATCGAACGCGGCGCGGTCATCATCGACCGCGAAGACCCGGACATCACGCTCATCCCCGCCGAGGGCGGGGGCGTGCTGGATGCGGGCGTGCGCGTGGCGCTGGGCCTCAAGCCCGACTGCCCCAGGGCGCAGCTCATGGTCAGCGAAATGATGATCCTGGCCAACGCGGCGGTGGCGGCGTGGGCTGCGGAGCGCGGCGTGCCGCTGCTGCACCGCACCCAGGATATCGCCCTGCCCAAGGAGCACGCGGGCGTGTGGCGCGAGCCGCAGGAGACCTTTCAGGTGGTCAAGTCGCTGGGCAGCTCCATCCTGGAGGTGCGGCCCCGGCCCCACGCCAGCCTGGGCGTGCGCGCCTACAGCCCGGTGTCGTCGCCCATCCGGCGTTATGCGGACTTGATAAACATGAGGCAATTGGTTCATTATCTGGCGCACGGCGAGCCCCAGTGGGGCGAGGAGGCGTTGCGGGACATGTTGCCCGCGCTGCTGGCCAGGCTGGATGCGGCGGGGCGTGTGCAGCGGTTCCGCCCGCGCTACTGGAAGCTTTTGTATTTCAAGCAGCAGGGCACGGAAAAGGCGTGGCCCGCCGTGGTGGTGGACGAGAACCAGACCCTGGTTTCCGTGTCCCTGCCCGACGAGCAGATTTTTGTGCGCGGCCCGCGCCGGTTGTTTGGGGACAAGGTTTTTCCGGGCCAGCGTTTTCTGGTGCGCCTGGGCAAGATCGACCCGTTGAACAACGACATCTTTATTCTGGAAGCATGGGAAGACGAGGGCGCGTAGGCGGCGGACCTCCGGCCTGCATGACGGCATGACGCGGCGCAGGCGCGCCAAGGAGCAATGCGATGGGATCGGTTCTGTGGATGGCGGCGGCGTATCTGATCGGCTCGGTACCGTTTGGGCTGGTGGTGGGCAAGACCCTGTGCGGCGTTGACCCGCGCACCACGGGCAGCCGGAACATAGGCGCCACCAACGTGGCGCGCACCTGCGGCACGGTGTACGGCGTGCTGGTGCTGGTGTGCGACGTGCTCAAGGGGCTTTTGCCCGTGGCGCTGGCCGCCTCCTCCTCCGACTCGGCCGTCTTTTTGAGCCTCACGGCCTTTGCGGCGGTGTGCGGCCACGTGTTCCCCATTTTCCTGGGTTTCAAGGGCGGCAAGGCCGTGGCCACCACCATCGGCGTGTTCATTCCGCTCTGTTTCTGGCAGCTGGCCATGGCGTCGGCGGTGTGCGTGGCGCTCATCGCGGCGTCGGGGTTCGTGTCCGTGGGCTCGCTGGGCCTGGTCACGGCGCTGCCCATCCTGCTGCTGCTTTCGGGCCGTTTCGACGTGCTGGTCCTGGCCATCGCCATCATGCTGCTGGTCTACTGGCGGCATCGCGACAACATCATCCGCCTGGCGCGCGGCGAGGAAAAGCCGTGGCGCGGGGGCAAGTCGTCAGCGGACACAGCGCCCACTGACGCGGCTTAGTAACCACAAGGATCATCCCATGACCAATTCCCCGTTTTCCGCCTATCGCGGCCGCCTGGAATATGTCTGCCTGGGCTGCGGCAAGCGCTTTGGCATCGACCAACTGCACTACACCTGCCCGGACTGCGGCGGCGTGTTCCTGCTCGAAAATACGGATTTCGACGTCCTGGAAAAAACCACGGGCGCGCAATGGCGCGAAATATTCGACACCCGCGCCGCCTCCCGGCGAGACGCCTATCGCGGCATCTTCCGCTACTACGAACTCATGGCCCCGGTGCTGGAGGAACAGGACATCGTGTTCCTGGGCGAAGGCCACACCTCCACCATTGCCGCCAACCCGGCGCTGGCCAAGACCGTGGGCATCCCCTTTGCCTACAAGAACGACGGCCAGAACCCCAGCGCGTCCTTCAAGGACCGGGGCATGGCCTGCGCCTTCAGCTTCCTCAAATCCCTGATCCGCGCCAACGACTGGGACCAGATCCTGACCGTGTGCGCGTCCACGGGCGACACGTCGGCCGCCGCCGCGCTCTACGCCGCCTATGTGGGCGGGGCCATCAAGTCCGTGGTCATCCTGCCCCAGGGCAAGGTCACCCCGCAGCAGCTGGCCCAACCCCTGGGCAGCGGCGCGGTGGTGCTCGAAGTGCCCGGCGTGTTCGACGACTGCATGAAGGTGGTCGAACACCTGGCCGACAACTACCGCGTGGCGCTGCTCAACTCCAAGAACGCCTGGCGCATCCTGGGCCAGGAGTCCTACGCCTTCGAGGTCGCCCAGTGGTACGGCTGGGATCTGGCCGGAAAATGCGTGTTCGTGCCCATTGGCAACGCGGGCAACATCACCGCGATCATGGGCGGCTTCCTCAAGCTGCACGCGCTCGGCATCATTGGCGAACTGCCCCGCGTCTTCGGCGTGCAGTCGCACCACGCGGACCCGGTCTACCGCTACTACAGCGTGGACGACCCGGCGGCGCGCCAGTACAAGGCCGTGCCCGTCACGCCCAGCGTGGCCCAGGCGGCCATGATCGGCAACCCGGTCTCCTTCCCCCGCGTCAAATACTTTGCCGACCGCTACGAGGCCGTTGCGGGCGCGGGCAGCTTCCAGGTCTTGCAGGTCACCGAGCAGGCCATCATGGACGCCATGCTCACGGCCAACCGCCATGGCCACATCGCCTGCACCCAGGGCGGCGAGTGCCTGGCGGGCCTTATCCGCGCCAAGGAGCTGGGGCTGGTGTCTCCGGACGAATTCGCGGTGCTGGACGCCACGGCGCACAGCCTCAAGTTCATCGGATTCCAGGACATGTACTTTTCCGACACCTTCCCTGCGGACTATGGCGTGACGCCGCGCCAGGAGCTGCAAAACGCCCCGCGTTTGGTCATCGACGCGGCGGAAAAGGCGCGGCTCGATCCCGCCGCCTACACCCTGGCCGCCGCCAACAACGTGGCCGAAGTGCTGGGGCTGGAAACCCGGTAGGCGGCTGGCGCGGGTGGCCTCCATTGACCGCATACGGGCGCGCTGGGGCAGTCCTTGGCTGCTGCTGGCGCGCCTTGTCTTTTTCCACGCCATCCTCATCGGGGTGTGGGAGCACAAGGCGTGGCTCATGGTGGGCGGCGTCGTGGGCGTTGCCGCCACGTTCTTCTGCCCCAAGGGCAAAGGCGAGGCCGATCCGCCGCCCCCCGTGTGGTCCCCGGGCACGCGGCGGCTGGTCATCGCCATCCGCATCTGCCTGGCCTGCGTGCTGGCGTGGGGCTTGTGGACGCACAACCGCATCGGCTCGGCCATCTCCATCACCGGACTCGTCATCATCCTTTCGCTGCGCCTGCGGGCGCGCCGCCGCGCCGGATAAGCCATGGCCAAGGTACGCGCCGATCAGTTGCTCGTGGACTGCGGTCTGGCCGACAGCCGCGAGCGGGCCAAGCGGCTCATCATGGCCGGACAGGTGTATCTGCTGCGCAACGGGCAAAAGGAGCCGGTGGCCAAGCCGGGCCAGCCACTTCCCCCTGACGCCGAGCTGACCCTCAAGGAGGGCGAGCGGTTCGTGAGCCGGGGCGGCTATAAGCTGCTGACGGCGATAGACACGTTCGGCCTCGACGTGGCGGGCAAGGTGTGCCTGGACGCGGGCGCGTCAACGGGCGGCTTTACGGATTGTCTGCTGCAACACGGCGCAACGCGGGTGTATGCCGTGGACGTGGGCTATGGGCAGCTGCACCCGAAGATGCGCGACGATGCGCGGGTGGTGGTGCACGAGCGCTGCAACCTGCGCCACGCCGCGCCGGACCTCATCCCCGAGCCGGTGGACCTGGTGGTCGCCGACGTCTCCTTCATCTCCCTGACCATGATCCTGGAACCCTGCATGCAGTGGCTCCGCCCCGGCGGCGCGGTGGCCGCGCTGGTCAAGCCGCAATTCGAGCTGGGCGCGGGCCGCACGGACAAGGGCGTGGTCCGTGACGAGGCCGACCAGCAGGAGGCGGTGGCCAAGGTACGGCGCTTCGCCGAAGAGACGCTGGGCCTGGTCTTCAAGGGCTGCGTCCCGTCCAAGATCAAGGGACCGAAGGGGAATCAGGAGTATATGTTGTATATGGTGCGGGGATAATGTGCACAGGTAGTTGACGCTGTTTTCCAAGCTGAATACTTGAATGAGGCCAATCTTGAGCAAGAGTGATGACGAGAAACGGAATATTGAGAGGACGTCCGCTGAGGCGTTTATAATCCTTTACAATAATATTAAAGGGACTGATTATTTAATTGAAGCACATTCAGATAATCCTGATTTTGTATGCAGAAGCATTAATGGTGATATTTTAAGGTTCGATGTGACTCTGACTGAAGATGCTGATCGTGATATCCAAGCATGTCTTGGTAGGTCAGATCATCGAGGTGTTGAAGCTACGCGTCGACGGCTTAAAGAGGGAAGATATCAAGCTAGTTGTCTTTCTGGAAATGTCCTTGCGCAACTTTCCAACGCAATTCAAAAGAAGCGTTATAAAGACTATGGAAGAAATTGTGCGCTTCTTGTGCGGGCGGTTCCGGGTGTTCCGTGGGATTGGGAGCTCGTTCTTGATGAGGATTTTCGTAATAGAATCTCTCCGTTTGCTGCACCATACTCAAAAGGGATTTGGCTTTTAAGCGGCGATAAGCAAACTCTTTACTGCGTGTATCCTGAAACAGCAGACTCTTCCGAATAATTTGCTAAAAGATTGGGACGATCTCGGGAGGCAAATACTCCGGGGATGATTGAGTATGCGTCCGAGTTGGTGGTGTAAGTAGGGCGAACTGTGGTCTTCACGAGGGCTATCAGCTTGGCTCGCCTTCGGTCAACTGCGCCGCATACTCCCTACCGATGACCGACGGCTCATACAACTCCGGAAAATAGTAGGGCAGCGCATCCGGCGGCAGGGCGACCTGGAGCGGGGCGCGTTGGGTTGTTGCGGTGACGAGGCCTGCGGCCTCCAGTTGGCGCACGATGCGGCGGTAGCCGGAATCGCTGGCGTTGCAGATGGCCGGACCTTCGCTACGGTCGATGGCGCCGCGCATGAACAGGGCGCGCAACAGGCGCGATGCCTTGGGGTGCAGGGCGGCCTGCCTGCCCCGCGAGCGTGTTTCCACATACCACTCGATGCGCTGCTCAATCTCCTCCAGCCGCAACAGCCGGTCCATGAAATGAATCTGGTCCAGGCAAATCCCCAGAAAAAAATCACAGAAATCGGCCAGTAATTCGCTTTGCTGCGTCTCGCCGGGCTGGTCGTCCCTGGGCGCAGGATCCACAGAGAACAGGTTGACCATGTACTCGTTCTTGGCCCGCGACAGGCCGCGCGACAACGACCAGAGGTTGGCCGTGTTGATGTGGCATCGGGCCATGAACAGGCCGGAATACAGGCGGCTGACCCGCCCGTTGCCGTCGCGGAACGGATGCAGCCAGGTCAGACGATGGTGGGCCGCCGCCATGGCGATGAGCCGCTCGTCTCCATGAAATGCACCAGGATCATACGCCAGGGCAAAGACGTCCATGGCATCCCGCACATCCGCCACGGCAGGGCCGATGGGTTCCCTGTTCAAGCCCACGCTTACAGGCGTGTCGCGCAACGTGCCGGGTTGCACCAAATGCGCTGAAAAACCACCCTCGCCGTGCGTGAAAAGATGTTCTGGCGGCAAATGGCTATAAAATGTCCGGTGCACGTCGCAAAGAAACGCGGCATCAGACACATTGCTGCCAGGCGTCGCGTGGACGCGCGCCATCATCTCCTTTTCGGTGCGCACATGGGCGGCGCAGAGCTCCTGGGCGTAACGACGCTCGTCGCCACCCGTAAAGGCACGCGCCAGCGCGCTCACGATCTCGGGGATGGTGGTCTTGTGCCCCTCGATGAGGTTGGAATAGTAGCTGTTGATAAGCCGCAGATGATCGCCCAGCACCAACGCCGTGGCCGGGGCCACGCGCCCCTCCAACCGGGCCGAGGCGTCAATGACCTCCTGCGCCCTGTCCTTGAGCGGGCCGAGGTGTCTTTGGCCGGGCAGGATGGGGCCGCACAGGAAATTAGTGTTGTTTCTTGGCTGTTTCTGTGGCTGTTTTTTGCTCATGACAACACATTAAACAAAAAGAGTTTTTTGTCAACTTGCCATGATTTTTTGAGCGTATTTGGCTGTTTCTGTGGCTGTTTGTTCGGGTTGGTGTGGCTCGTGTGGAGATGGTTCACGCCACAGGCAGAAAATCCCGCCCCAGCGCATAGCCGCGTGATTCGAGAAAGGCGCGGATGTCCGCGTCTGCGCCGTGGTTGGCCACGTAGGGGAGGGCGAAGCATGAGCCTGCGGGGGGCATGGAGGCGCGGTCGATGACGGGTTTGCCGTTCACCGTGTTGCCCACCTTCTTGGGGTCGATGTCCACGTAGGCGGTGATGGCGATGCCGTGCGTCTCCAAAAGGTCGGCGCGCCTGCGCGTGGTGCGGCCCGCGCCCATGACCAGGACATGGGGGTGGTGCGGGTTGTGCCGGGCGAGCCAGCGGGCGAGCCAGCGCGTCTTCACCTCGTAGAATTTCGTGGTGTCATAGCGCGGGTCCGTGCGCGACAACCGGTTCGGCGGGTCGTTCCACACCAGCAGCTCCCGGTCCACCTTGGCCATGCGCACCCCCGCGTCGAGCCAGCGCAGCCACAGCTCATAGTCCTCGGGGAACGGGCCGTCGCGGTATGCGCCATGGGCATTGGCCACGGTTGCGCGGAAGCAGACCGAGGGATGGGCAAAGGGCGATTCGCGGAACCGCCCCAGGCTGATCTGGTCGTGGTCGAGGAGCGTGTTGGTCCAGTCCACATAGCGGGCGTAGCCGCCGAACCGGGCGCGGTCGCCGCCAAAGGCCACGCGGCAGGCCACAAGGCCCACGTCCGGGTGCGCGTCCAGAAAATCCGCCTGAACGGCCAGCCGTTCGGGCAGGCACAGGTCGTCGGCATCCATGCGCGCCACGTAGGGCGCGCGGCAGTGCGCAAGCCCCGCGTTGAGCGCGGCCACGATGCCCCCATGCGCCACGCCCACGGGCCGCACCCGCGCATCGCGCCGGGCATAGGCCGCCATGATGTCCCGCGTCGCGTCTGTGGATCCGTCGTCCACGGCCACGATTTCGCAGTCCGCGAGCGTCTGCACCAGCAGGGAGTCGAGGGTGGCGGCAAGGGTGGCCGCCGCGTTGTAGGCGGGCATGAGCACGCTGACTCTGGGCGTTGTCATGGCGCGTTCCTTTCCATCGTTCTCACATCATTATTCGATTCCCAGCACAACACGTGCCGGGCCTGCGTGATGGTTCGGGCGTCATCCCTGCCAGCTCCGGCGCAGGGGGCCGCTTTCCCCTGGCGATGCTTCCCGCTGCCGCCATCATGCCTTACACCCAGGGTATTATGTGAAAACGGCAACTGACCGCCCGCCCCACGGCAACAAAAAAGCGGCTCCCGCCGCCCCTATTCCGCCTCTTCGCATCCGCCATCCGCTTCACCGCCCCAACGCGCTACGCCTTTCAATCCAGTTTCGCCCCGCCATCCGCTTCATCCGTCTTGACGCTTACGTCTTTCAAACTAATTCCCGCCCTATCAACGCCTCCATCACCCCAACCCGCAGTTTTGGGGAAAGAGATGAGAGGGGGAAGGGGGGGGCTGGGGGGACGGGGGAGAGTAGGGAAAACACCTTTTTCGCGTAGA
>JBFWMG010000014.1:0-91798 GCA_050251715.1 Desulfovibrionaceae bacterium
TGGCGGGCCAGGCAACGGCCTACGGGGCCAAGGATTTCGGTCCGGGCCTGCGCGCGTTTTTGGTGGCGGCCCCGGCGGCGGGGGCTGGGTGCGAGGGCGGCGCCGAGGGCGCGGTCGAGCGCGTGTGGGTGCTGGAAACGCATGTGGACCATCTGAATGGTGAGGATCTGGGGGCGTGCTTTGAGCCGCTGTTCGAGGCCGGGGCGCTGGACGTGTTTTTTGCGCCGGGCGTGATGAAGAAGAACCGGCCTGGCGGGGCGCTCACGGTCCTCTGTCCCGAGGCGGGGTTGGCGGCGGTGGAGCGGGCGATGTTCGCGGCCACGCTCACCCTGGGCGTGCGGCGCACGCTCACCGAACGGGTGGCGCTGCCGCGCCGCGCGGTGGTGGTCGCCACCCCCTTTGGCCCTGTCGAGGCCAAGGAGGCGGTGGTGGACGGCATGCGGCTGGTGTCGCCGGAATATGACAGCCTGGTCCGGCTGGCGGCGGCCAACGGGCGCAGCGTGGCGGCCATGCGGCGGCTGGTGGCGGCGTTTCTGGATAACGCCGCTACGGACACCGCGTCCCCACAATGAGCGCCTACGAATTGTGAGGCTGCTGCAAGGGCGTCTTTCCCCTTGGCGACAGGGGGATAGTTTGCAGCGGCGCGCCACTGGAGCGTCTTAACTTTGAAAAAGATGAGATGCTCTTATGCATCCTGTTGAAATAATGTTTCATTATTTCAAATCCTTGCATTGTTCAATGCTAACCTGCGCTAGTCCTTTCGGATGAACAGCCCTGGCCGCAGGGCCGGGTGGGGGGTGCGCAGGATCGCCTCCACGCCCGGGTGGGCCAGGGCGAGGCGGTCGCCGTCCGCATTCTCCAGGGCGTAGCCGCCCGGCGCGAGCACGGGGCGGCGCAGGCCCGGCTGCATGACGCACACGGCCTGTCCGGCGTCCCATCTGCCGCGCACCGCCACACGCCAGGCGTCGTCCGCCAGCCGTTCCCGCACAAACGCCACAAGGGGTGTCTTTTCCGCGTCGGGCAGCGGATCCACGTGGCAGCGGCGTCCGTGGGGCAGGAAAAATCCCGTGGACAGCCGCCGCGTGGCCGCGTTGCGCAATTCCCACACATAGTCCGCAGGGCGGAAGGTTTTGGCGGCCAGATCGTCCAGGGCCGTGCGGTACACGTCCACCACCTGGGCCACGTAGCCGGGGCTCTTTGTCCGGCCCTCGATCTTGATCCCCGCCACGCCCTGGCGCACGAACCACGCCAGATGGCGCACCAGGCAGAGGTCGTCCGCCGCCAGGATGTGGGAAAAACCCTCCGATTCGCGCAGTTCCCAGGCGGCCTCGCCAGGCCGGGTGCGCTCCTCCAGAAAAAGCCCCGCCGCGTCAGTGAAAGCCCCGCCGCCATCGTCTGCGGCAGCCCCGCCGTCATTGGCCCTGTCGCCGGTCGTGGGCGCGGGTTGCGCCATGGCGTCGGGCATGGCGTGGGCCGTTGGATCGGGGCGGTAGTCGAAGCGGCACGGGTGGGTGCACGCGCCCAGGTTGGCCGAGCGCTGGTTGAGCCAGGCGCTCAACAGGCACCGGCCGGACACGGCCATGCACATGGCTCCGTGCACGAAAATTTCCAGTTCGAGGCCGGGCAGGGCGTGGCGCAGGGCGCGGATGGCGGGTGCATCCATCTCGCGGGCCAGGTTGACGCGGGCCACGCCCTGGTCGGCCCAGAAGCGGGCCGCTTCGGCATTGGCCGTGTTGGCCTGGGTGCTCAGATGGATGGGCAGGCGCGGGGCCAGGCGCTGGGCCAGGCGCAGCACGCCGGGGTCGGCGATGATGAGCGCGTCGGGCCCGTTTGAGCCCATGGCCGCCAGCCGTTCCAGCGCGTCTTCCACGGCGGGCAGGTGGGCGTCGCGGGGCAGGGCGTTGAGGGTGTAGTAGACGCGGACGCCGTGCGCCCTGGCCTTGGCCAGGGCCGGGGGCAGGGTGTCCCAGGTGAAGCCGGTGCTGCCCGCGCGCAGGTTGAGGGCCGCGCCGCCCAGGTAGACGGCGTGGGCGCGGTAGGTGATGGCGGCATCGAGCCGGGCGGGGTCGCCCGCCGGGGCAAGGAGTTCGGGGCGGGGCGGTGGGGGCGTGGTCATGGGTGATGGTGCTGTGGGCACGCGAGGCCTCACGGTGTTGCTCGAAGTTATGGGAACCGCCACGCCGCCGGCGGGGCTGGCGGCAGGGCCGCCGGAGCGCGTTGGCCGTTCTTGTGCGCTCGGCGTCATAGTGGCTCAAAAGGTGGGCCAGGGCAAGGGGTTGGGGCGGTGTGTCGTCGCTTGTGTCGTGGCACGACGCTATCCGGACGGCGTTTGTCGTCGTGACGATGGCGTGTGGTGACGGTTTGCCGTGTCGTCGTGTTGACTGCCCAATATCATGTGAAAAATTGTCTAAAGAAAAATAAGACATGACCCGCGTCGTGTCGTCGCCGCATGGGGCGGCTCCGTGACGACACCGAGGGTGGCAACCCTTGATGGACAACGCATCAGGCCGGGTCGTTGTCGTGTCGTCGTATGAAAACGCCCCCCTGCAGGGCGCGCCGGGCACGGCGTTGCACCGTCCATCTCCCCTCCAGGCGCATCCGACCGCTGGTTCCGATCGCGCCATTGCCCCATGCCCTGCCCCGCCGGCCCGTGTTCCGATATGTTTTTGCCCGCGTTCCGGCCGTGTGCCGCCCGCGTTCTGTTTGACATGCGCCGGAACATAACTAACTATGCAGCGTTTCGCACATGCGTGCGCCACGGCGTTGCGCATGCGTCTGTCAGAATCAAGGAGACGGCATGATCGGTTCGCTTGTCAAAAAGGTGTTCGGTTCCAAGAACGAGCGGTATATCAAAGGGCTCGGCCCGATGGTGAGCGCCATCAACCGCCTTGAGCCCGAGATGCAAAAACTGGCGGACGGGGATTTTCCTGTCCGCATTGCCCAGTGGAAGCAGGAAGTGGCCGAGGGCAAAGCCCTGGACGCCCTGCTGCCCGAGGTGTTCGCCCTGGTGCGCGAGGCCAGCGTGCGCAGCCTGGGCATGCGCCATTTCGACGTGCAGCTCATCGGCGGCATCACCCTGCACCAGGGCAACATCGCGGAAATGAAGACCGGTGAAGGCAAGACCCTGGTCGCCACCCTGCCCGTGGTGCTCAACGCGCTGTCGGGCAAGGGCGTGCATGTGGTCACGGTCAACGACTACCTGGCCCGCCGCGACGCGGAATGGATGGGGAAACTCTATTCCTTCCTCGGCCTGACCACGGGCATCATCGTGCACGGCCTGGAGGAACCGGAGCGGCAGATCTCCTATCGCAGCGACGTGACCTACGGCACGAACAACGAGTTCGGCTTCGACTACCTGCGCGACAACATGAAATTCTACAAGGAGCACCTGGTCCAGCGCGAACTCAACTTCGCCATCGTGGACGAGGTGGACTCCATCCTCATTGACGAGGCGCGCACGCCGCTCATCATTTCCGGCGCCTCGGACCAGGACGTGGGCCAGTACGCCCGGATCAACACGATCATCCCCTCGCTCAAGAAGGAAACCCATTTCACCATCGACGAAAAGGCGCGCACCGTGGCCCTGACCGAAGAGGGCGTGGAGCGCTGCGAAAAACTGCTCGGCGTGGACAACCTGTACGCGCCCGAGAACATCACCGCCCAGCACCACCTGCTGCAGGGGCTCAAGGCGCACCAGCTCTACCAGCGCGACGTGGATTACGTGGTCAACGAGGGCCAGGTGGTCATCGTGGACGAGTTCACGGGCCGCCTCATGCCGGGCCGCCGCTATTCCGACGGCCTGCACCAGGCGTTGGAGGCCAAGGAAGGGGTCAAGGTGGAGGCCGAGAACCAGACGCTCGCGTCCATCACCTTCCAGAACTTCTTCCGCATGTATGACAAGCTGGCGGGCATGACCGGCACGGCGGACACCGAAGCCGTGGAATTCCGCGAGATCTACGACCTGGAGGTCGTGGTCATCCCCACCAACATGCAGATGGTGCGCATCGACCACCCCGACGCCATCTACAAGTCGCAGAAGGAAAAATACGACGCCATCGTCAAGGATATCGCCGAGCTGCACCGCAAGGGCCAGCCCGTGCTGGTGGGCACCATCTCCATTGAAAAGTCGGAACTCATCGCCCGCATGCTCAAGAAGCTGGGCGTGCCGCACAACGTGCTCAACGCCAAGCAGCACGACCGCGAAGCGGAAATCGTGGCCGAGGCCGGGCACAAGGGCAAGGTGACCATCGCCACCAACATGGCGGGCCGAGGCACGGACATCAAGCTCGGGCCCGGCGTGAAGGCGCTGGGCGGCCTGCATATCCTGGGCACCGAACGCCACGAGTCGCGCCGCATCGACAACCAGTTGCGCGGCCGGTCGGGCCGTCAGGGCGACGAGGGCTCCTCGCGCTTCTATCTGGCGCTCGACGACGATCTGCTGCGCCTGTTCGGCTCCGACCGCATCGCCTCGCTCATGGAGCGCCTGGGCATGCAGGAGGGCGAGTCCATCGAGAACAAGATGGTCTCCAAGGCCATCGAGAACGCCCAGCGCCGCGTGGAGGCGCACAACTTCGACATCCGCAAGCAGCTCCTTGATTTTGACAACGTCATGAACCAGCAGCGCGAGGTCATCTACACCTTGCGCCGCGAGATCATGTTCGCCGCCAACCTGGAGGAGCGCACCCTGGAATTCGCCGACGACCTGGTGGACGAGATCTGCGCGCCCGTCAGCGAGGCCAAGGACAAGACCAAGGTGGAAGCGGAAACCATGGATGTGGTGGCGGGCAGGCTGGAAGAGGTGTTCGGCCTGTCGCGCGAGATGCCGCCCGCCGAGGGCGCAAGGGACGAGGACGCCGTGCGCGCCGCCGTGCGCCGCATCCTCGACCGCCTCAAGGGCGACGCGGACGGGCATTACAACGACATCCTCAGCTATTTCCTGCTGGACAGCCTGGACCGCAACTGGAAGGAACACCTGAACAACATGGACCATCTGCGCGACGGCATCGGCCTGCGCGGGTATGGCCAGAAGGATCCCAAGCAGGAGTACAAGCGCGAGGGGTTCGAGATCTTCCAGGACATGCTCTACACCATCAAGGAAAACGCGGTGAAGCTCTTGTGCCACCTGCGTTTGCAGCGGGTGGTGCAGGAGGACGAGTTCAAGCACAAGGAAACAAAGGACGTGAACTACGTGGGCGGGGGCGAGGAAGCGAAAAAGGCCCAGCCCAAGCGCCGCGCCGAACCCAAGGTGGGGCGCAACGATCCCTGTCCGTGCGGGTCGGGCAAGAAATACAAGAAATGCTGCGGTATGGGTAAATAGCCCGCACGCCGCCCCTCATGTTTCCGGCCCCGGAGCAACGCTGTCCGCCGCGTTGTTCCGGGGCCGGGTGTTTTTTTGGGGGCGGCTTATTGTCGTTGGCGGCGTGTGCTGGGCGGGACGCGCCTCGCAGACGCCAAGCGCGCCCGGCGGCGCTGCCGGAAGGCGGATGCGGCCGGGGGATTACTGGACCGGGGCGGTGTCGGGGACGCGGGGCAGCACCACGGTGAAGCGGCTGCCTTTGCCCGGTTCGGAGCTCAGGTCGATGCGGCCGTTGTAGTGCGTGACGATTTCCTTGCAGATGGCGAGGCCCAGGCCGGTGCCGCGCATGGGGGATATGGTGTCGGAACGCCGGACCTGGTTGAACTTGTTGAACACCTGGGGTTGGTCTTCGTGCGGGATGCCCGTGCCCGTGTCTTCCACCGTGAGGTGCAGGCCGAGCTCGTGCTGGGCCGCGGATACGATGATCCAACCGGTGTCGGTGAATTTGAAGGCGTTGTGCAGCAGGTTGACCAGCACCTGGAGGATACGGTCGGGGTCGGCGAAGATGGTGTTGAGCGTGCTGTCCACCTCCACCTTGAGTTTCAGGCCGGGTTTTTCGGCCATCTGGCCGCTCATGGCGTCCACGGCCAGGCGCACCAGCTCGTGGGGTTTTATTTCACTGTCGTTCCACTGCATTTGCCCGGCCTCGATCTTGGACAGGTCGAGGAAGTCGTTGACCAGCCGCGCCAGGCGTTCGCCCTCGCGGCTGATGATGTCGAGGTTGCCGGTGATGCGCTGCGCCTTTTGCATGAGCAGGGCATCCTCCTGGGCGGGAGCGAGGAAATAGCGGTTGAAGTCCTTGCGGATGATTTTGCTGAAGCCAAGGATGGAAGTGAGTGGCGTGCGCAGGTCGTGGGACACGGTGGACAGGAACGAGGATTTCATCGCATCCAGTTCCGTCAGCCGTTTGTTGGCCGCCACCAGGTCCAGCGTGCGTTTTTTCACGGCGGTCTTGAGGTGGCGTGTCAGCACGTCGAGGCGGCGCTCCGCCCGCTTGCGCGCCGTGATGTCCCGGCAGGAGCCTTCGATGAAGATGATGCCGCCGTGTTCGTCGCACACGGTATGGGCGCTGAGGGAGGCCCATACCACCTGCTTGTCGTGGCGGTAGAAGCGGGCCTCGAAGAGCTCCACCTGCTTTTCGAGCCGCAGCCTGTTGAGCAGGGCGTCGCAATCCTTGGGATCCACAAAAAGCTGGGAGCGCACATTCTGGTAGGCGGTCAGAAAGTCCCCCACGTTGGCGTGGCCCGTCAGCCGGACCATGGAGGGATTGATGCTGACAAAGCGGCCGTCGCGCGTGGTGCGGAAGACGCCTTCCGATGCGTTTTCCACAAAGCTGCGGTAGTTGGCCTCGGCATCGCGCAACGCGCGCTGGATGCGTTTGAGGTCGGTGATGTCCGTGATGATGCCGCCCATGCCCACGATGGCGCCCTCGTCGTCGATCTGGGTGGCGAGGTTGACCAGCAGGTCGTGGACCTTGCCATCCTGCGCCTTGAGCCGGGACTCGTACACCTTGCTGCCCCGCTTGGCCATGAAATCCAAATCGTTCGCATGGAGGCTTTGGCCCATGGGACCGGGGGCGATGGCCTCGATGGTCTTGCCGATGACCGTCTCGCGTCCCAATCCCAGAAACGCGGCGAACGCCTTGTTGCAGGCGGTAAAGACCCCTTGGCTGTCCTTGAAGAAGACCGGGTTGGGGATGGCGTCGAAGAACCGTTGGACAGTGCTCTCGGATGTGGCCGCGGGGGAGGGGGGGATTGTGCGTGCTTCGAGCATCGCCACGCGTTCGCGCAAGCTGGCTAGCTCTTCAAGGAGTTCCGACCTGGATTTTGCGCTGTCGTGCGCCATGCTCAATCCACCGGGCATGCACTGCTTGATCCCGGCCTGTGTGGAAGGCCTGTTAGGAACGCTGAAAACGCCACCCAAACGCGGTATGATGCTAGGACAAGAAATTGATTTTGTAAATAGCTATTGCCCTTGACTCGTTATGCTTCCTGCCTCATCAGCGCTTCCATCGGATGCCGCATTGGCGTACAATACCGTCTAGTGCTAGCATAAGGGGGCATGATGAGCGGCATCCGGGACATCATCATTGAAAATCTTATAGACACCATGCCTGTGGGACTCATGGTGCTGGACAAGGACGGCAACATCATTGTCGCCAACGTGGCGCTGTCGGGGATTCTTGGCTACCCGCTCGACGAGTTGCACGCCAAGGGGTGGGGCGAACTGTTTTTCACGTCGGACGCCAATGCGGATTTCAATCAGGTGCTCATCGATCTGATCGACCACAAGCCCGTCCGGCTCATGCGCAGCGTGCCCTACCTGAACCCGGACGGCGCCATCCGCCATCTCTCCATTACCTCGTCATACCTGTCCAGCGGCGACGAACTGGGCATTGTGCTCCTGTTCGAGGATGTGACGGAAAAGCATCTGTTGCACGAGCAGGAGCGGGCCATGGCCGCGCGTAATGAATTCCTGCAACAGGAACGCCTGGGCGGCCTGCATAAGCTGGCCATGAGCGTGGCGCACCAGATACGCAACCCGGTCATGACCATTGGGGGGTTCAGCCAGCTGTTGCTGCGCGGCGAGGGGATGGATGCGCATCAACGCGAGCGGTTGAGCGCCATTTTGGATGAATCGCGCCGGCTGGAGAAGGTGGTGGGGGCCGTGGCCGCATATGCGTCGCTGGGGCCGCCCGTGTGCGAAACCGTGCGTGTGGAGGCCTTTGCCGCCGTGGCCCTGGACCGGGCGCAGGCGTTGGGCGCGGCGCAGGGGCGGCGCGTGGACGGCTCGCTCGCGTGCGGGGCGGCGGCCATGCGCGTCGATCCCGCCCAGTTTCGGCTGTGCCTGGACGCGCTTGTGGATAACGTGCTGGACTTTACCGGAGGCGATACCGTGTCGGTGCGGCTCGCCGCCAAGTCGGGCGGCGGCGCGTGCTCGCTGGTGGTGGAAGACCGGGGGCAGGGTATTGCGCAGTCGGACATGCCGTTCATCTACGACCCGTTTTTCAGCACCAAGGCCCATGGGGTGGGCATGGGGCTGACCATGGTGCGGCGCATCGTCCTGGAACATCAGGGAGAGTTGACCGTGGAATCGCGCACCGACCTGGGCACGCGGGTGACGCTGCGCATTCCCGATGCGCCGGATCAGGGCGGCATGCCCGGCGTGTGAAGCGCCCCTCCTGTTTTCTTCTCGCGCGGTGGCCGTTGCCGCCTGCGCGGTGGCGCGCCCCTGTTTCGGGGCATGCCGCATGGAATCAGGAGGCCGGTCGTTCGTGGCGCATGGCCCGTTCGAGCGTTTCCATCAACGCCGCCACGTCGACGGGTTTGGTCAGGAAGTCGTCCATGCCCGCGTCCAACGCGGTTTGCTGGTCTTGGGCCATGGTGTATGCGGTCAGGGCGATGATGGGGATATTCGTCCGTAGTCCCGGCACCGTGCCTTCGCGGATGGCGCGGGTGGCGGCCAGGCCGTTCATGCGGGGCATTTGGATGTCCATGAGCACCAGGTCGAAGTCTTGCCGGGCCAGAGCCCGCAAGGCGGCTTCGCCGTTGTCGGCCACGGTGACCGAATGGCCCACCCGCGCCAGGAGGTGGCTGACAAAGGTCTGGTTGACCTCCTCATCCTCGGCAAGGAGAATGCGCAGGGAACGGCTGGGGCGTGGGCACGACCAGTCCGCGCGCAATGCCGCATCCGCATGCTCGGGCTGAGTCAGTTCCAGTTCAATGGTGATGCGGAACACGCTGCCCTTGTGCCGGGTGCTCGTCACCGTTATCTCGCCACCCATCTTTCCCAGCAGTTGCCGTGTAATGGCCAGGCCCAGGCCGGGGCCGCTGTATTTTTTGGTCAGCACGTCCTCGCCCAGGGTAAAGGAGTCGAAAATGGTCGCCATCTTTTCCGGGGCAATGCCAATGCCGGTGTCGGTGACCGCGACGCACAGGTGGGCATGGTTGGGCCGGGCGTCGGGCATGGTGTCCACCTGCACGGAGACACTGCCGTTGTCGGTGTACGTGATGGCGTTGTCCACCACGTTGACGATGCATTGGGCCAGTTTGGCCTTGTCGCCCTGTACGAGATCCGGGAGGCTGTCGGCGATGTGCAGGGAAAAGTGCAATCCCTTGTCGGATGCTGAACTGGCGAACATGCTCCCCAACGAGTACAGCATGGCGTGCAGGCTGAAGGGCTTGGCAAGGAAGCTGATGGCGCCTGACTCTATGCTGGACAGGGTGAGAACGTTGTTGATGACGTCGAGCAGGGTCCGCGAGGATTGGAGCACCATTTCCAGATAGCGGCGATGGTCCTCGGACGGATTGGAATGGATGAGCATTTGGGCCATGCCCATGATGCCGTTGAGCGGGGTGCGCAGCTCATGGCTCATGTTGGCGAGGATATGCGCCTTGAGTTCCTGGGCGGCCTGGGCCTGCTCCACGGCTCGGCGCAGTTCTCCGGCACGGCGGCAGCCATCGTCTGGCATCAGCCGCAGGCATCCCCTGTCTTTTCGCTGCAAGTGCACAAATGCAAGAGCCCGGGCCACCGTATGTTCCAGCAGGCGGGGCGTCACGGGTTTGACCAGATAGTGCCACGCCCCCGCGTCCAGGGCGGGCGCAAGACGCTGCGGCATGCCGGGGTCGTGCAGCGCCACGCACAGGGCGTGCGGTGATGCGCCAGCGATGTGGGAGAGCAATGCAATGCCGTCCAGGCCGTGCGACGCCAGATCGACGAACGTCAACCCCACGCATTGGTGGGCCAGTATGGCCAGGGCGTCCGAACTGCTTTGGGCGGTAAGGACATGGTGCCCCAAGGTGCTCAGGTGCTCGGCGAGAGTGGTGCGGCACGCGGCGTCGGCAGTGACGACAAGGAGGGGAGAGACCTCGCCGGATGCGCGGCCTTCCTGGCCTTCGGGGATGAGACGCGTGCACACCTCACACCGTTTTGCCATATCGTGCGGCATGTGGGTTCCTCTTTTCCTTTATGGAATGCCATAGGCACCCCAGTCTGGAGTCCTGCCGCCATCATGGCGTCCAGGGGGCGACCAGGAGTCCGCCGCCCCCGTCATCGCGGCGGCGTCCGGTCAATGTATGGGGCAACGATCCATCCCCATTGTGGGCGTAGGCACCCCGCCATTGGCTACAAGCACCGTGCGACTCGGACCATGGATATGGCGGGCGGCTCAGGAATGAAAATACTGTGGTATTTGGGAGGCGCGGCAACGTGTTCCCCTTGCGAACAGAGGCCCGTCGCAAGCAGCGGGGCGTGCTGTCACCCATTGATGAACAGAAGCCATTCCAGCAATAACGGCCGACCCGTACCGTGAGCCTATCTTGTTTCGGTTTGGTCCCTTGGTAACAGGATTCATGACATTTTCAAATGTAATGCTTGGTCGCCGTTATATTAATTATTCTAGAAATGCCAGCCTAAATGTAAGGGGCACAACGGATTCATGCGTCCTAGATCGCCTGGACGGTGGCAAAAATGCCGCAGCCCACTTACATGGGCTGTCGGAGTTGTGCTAGGGTTGCGCACCACGCCGGGAGGACGTCCGTCCGGCGGGCGGCGCACCCCGCCCGAGTCCCTCCCTTCGGAACCAGCACCCATTGCGGCGGCACGCCACCGCGCCGCCATTTCCCGTCCATAACCCCATCCCGTCCGCCGCGCCGCGCGCCCCTGGCCGCGCACGGAGCGGGGCGGCCTGCATCGCCCCATCCGGGGCGGGGTCTTTTGCATCCGCGCACCCCCTGGCTGCGGCGTCCCCAAGGCGCCGTTCCCGGCCCGGGGCGCGGCAAAGGAGAACGTCATGACTCTTGATTGGAAGGCGGTGCGCCATTTCGCACCGGAAGAGTGGGGGCACGATCCGTCGCGCGTGGCCCCGGAACTTGTGCTGCGGCTCGACGCGGTGCGCGAGGCCGCAGGCGTGCCGCTGCACGTGCACGTGGCCTTTGACCGTGGCGGCCACAGCCCGGCCTCGCGCCATTACGCCACAGCGGAACGTCCGCTGGCCGATGCCGTGGATTTCCACTTCGACGGCCAGGCCGACCTGTCTCCGCTGGAGGAATTCGCCCTGCTGGCGGGCTTTGGCTTTGGCGGCATGGGCTATTACCCGGACTGGCTGCCCAGGCCGGGCTGGCATGTGGATCTGCGTCCGGCCAGCCCGTCCCTGGTCTGGGTCCGCGCGGGCGGGGCGTACCGCTATGGCCCCAGGGCGCTGGCCCAGGCCTTGGCCCAGGGAACCGCCCTGGCTTCGGCCCAGGCGGCTGCCCAGGTTTGGGTTGGGCAACCGGGCGCGGCGGACGGGAGGCGGGCATGATCGGCGAAATCCTTTCCCTGGGATCGACCATCCTGGACAAGCTCTTCCCGGACGCCGGGGAGCGCGACCGGCAGAAGCTGCGCCTTGTGGAACTGGAGCGGGCGGGCGAACTGAAGGAGCTGGAAACCCGGTACGCGGCCATCGTGGCCGAGGCCCAATCCTCGGACCCGTGGACCAGCCGGGCGCGGCCCGGATTCCTCTATGTCATGTACCTGCTGTTTCTCGCGTCCATTCCGTTCGGGGTGGTGGCCGTGTTCTGTCCGGACAAGGCCGCTACGTTCCAACAGTACGTGTCCGCCTGGTTCAACGGCCTGCCGCCGGAGTTGTACACCCTCTTTGGCGCGGGCTACCTGGGCTATTCGGGCATGCGCTCGTGGGACAAGCGGAGGAAGCCATGAGCCTGGACGCCATTGCCCAATACGCCTCGCCGTTCATCGGCTCCGGCCTGGTGGTGTGGTTCATGAAGGACCGTTTCGCCAAGTCGGACGTGAAGATGGACCGCATCCACCAGCGGCTCGACCGCATAGAGGCCGAACAGCAGAAATCGGCCCTGTCCGTGGCCGTGAACTGCGCCACCCGCGAAGACACCAAGGAGTTGTGGCGGCGCGTGGACGAGCACCAAAGCCGCATCACGCGGCTCGAGGAACGGTGCTGACGCGCCGGACACCATCCCATCACCCATCATGCCGGGCCGTGCGCCCTTGCCCCGCGCCGCGCCTGCCGTGGCGGCGCGACCGGCATCGTGCGCCCGGCCCAGGAAGGAGACCCATGACCGCATCCCCTGCAACGCCCGCCACCCCGGCCCCAAAGGCCAGGGGCGGGTCCGGAAGAAAACGGGCCAAGGCACTCCCCGATCTGGCCGAATTGGCCAGAGGGCAGGTGCCGGAGGTTGTTGACCGCCTGATGGAGCTTATGCGCTCGGACAATGAAAAGGTGGCCATCGCGGCGGCCCAGGAACTGCTCAACCGCGCCTATGGCAAGGCACCCGCCGTGGCCCCGTCCGATACGGGCGGCGCCGAGCCGGTGGTCATTGAAACCTGCATTCCCAAGGATCCGGGCGACGCGCCCGGCGACAATCATCCCTAGTCCACGCAACAGGACGCGGACGCGCACCTGGCCGCGCGTCCGCGTCCCCTGCGCGGCATGGCAAGGAGACGGCATGCGCATCACCCACAAGTACCAACCCAACGCGCACCAGGCGCGCATCCACGCCAACCTCAAACGGTTTTCCGTGCTCGTGGCGCACCGGCGCTTTGGCAAGACCGTGCTGTGCGTCAATGCGCTCATCGCGGCGGCGCTGCGCTGCAAGCGTTCCCGGCCCCGGCTCGCCTACATGGCCCCGCTGTACAAGCAGGCCCGCGTGGTGGCCTGGGACTATTTCCGCCACTACTGCCGCGACGTGCCCGGCGTGCAGTTCAACAAGACCGAGCTCTCCGTGGATTTTCCCGGCCCGGAGGGGCCGGGGTCCGGGCCGCGCATCGCCTTGCTGGGCGCGGACGACCCGGACCGGCTGCGGGGCATCTATCTGGACGGCGTGGTGCTGGACGAGATGGCCCAGATGCCGTCGACCCTGTGGGGCGAGGTGGTGCGTCCCGCCCTGGCCGACCGCAAGGGGTGGGCCGTCTTCATCGGCACGCCCCAGGGCAAGAACGCCTTTTATGAATTGTGGCGGCGCGCGGTGGACGATCCCGCCTGGTACGCCGCCATGTTCCGCGCCTCGGAGACCGGGCTCATCGACCCCGGCGAGCTGGACGCGGCCCGCCGCGAGATGACCGAGGAGCAGTATGAGCAGGAGTTCGAGTGCTCGTTCCACGCCTCCATCAGGGGCGCGTATTATGGCCGCGCCATCGCCCGGGCCGAAAAGGATGGCCGGGTGGCCGAGGTGCCGCACGAGCCGATGCTGCCCGTGCACACCGCCTGGGACTTGGGCATGTCCGACGCCACGGCCATCTGGTTCGTGCAGCAGGCGGATTCGGGCCAGGTGCGGATCATCGACTACTATGAAAACTCGGGCGAGCCGCTGGCGCACTACATCCGGGTGCTCAAGGAAAAGGACTATGCCTATGGCCGCCACATCGCGCCCCACGACATCCGGGTGCGAGAGCTCGGCACGGGCGTGTCGCGCCTGGAGGTCGCGCAAAAGCTCGGCGTGCGGTTCGACGTGGCGCCGCCCCTGCCCGTTGCCGACGGCGTGAACGCGGTGCGCTCGCTGCTGCCCAAGTGCTGGTTCGACGCCCGGCGCTGCAAGGAAGGCATCGAGGCGCTGCGCCACTACCGCCGCGAGTTCAACGACCGGGCCGGGGATTTCAAGGACCGGCCCCTGCACGACTGGACGAGCCACGCGGCGGATGCCCTGCGCTATTACGCCGTGGGTTTTCGGCCCGAAAAGACCGGGCCGCGCCAGCAGCGCACGGTCACCGACTACAACCCGTTCCGCAGGCCGCAGAACGGCTCCCGGCCATGACCGCCCATGACCGCCCATAGGCGGGGCCGCGCCGCGCGGCGCAACCACCAACCCATCCGTGACGGATGGCGCACCAGGAGGTGCAGCATGACACCTACAATAGCAACAACCGCTTTGATGCACGTGGCCTCGACTCTGTTGGGCCAGTCCGGCATTTTTGGCAGTACCAGCAGCAAAGTGGATACCTCGGCCCTGGACGCGGCGCAGGCCAGCGCCGATGCGGCCGCAGCCGCGCGCCAGGAGGCGCTGGCCGCCGAAGAGGCGGAGGCGGCGGAGGAGGCCAAGGAAGCCAAGGAGCGCGAGGCGCGGCGGCTGGCCAAGCTGGAGGGTGCGAAGAGTACGGTGACCACCAGCGGCCAGGGTGTGCTGGGCGACGCGGACCTGGCCAAGGCGGGCCTGTCCGCCACCACGCTCAAGAAGACGCTGGGGCAGTAGCGGCGCAGAGCCAAGACGGCAAGGCCCGTCCGGCCAGGGTGCATCCGGGCCGGACGGGTCTTGCCGGTATGTTTGACGGGGGAAGGGCGGGCTCTAGCGCATTGTAACATTGAAGCAATGTTACAAGTTGAAATAATGAAGCATTATTTCAACAAAATGCATAAGAGCATCTAAATTGTTTCAATGTGAAAATGCGCTAATTCCGCTTGCGCTCCAGCCCCACGATGCGCCAGCCGTTGCGGGTGCGGAAACAGTCGGCGCGCACGCGCCAGCAGGTGCCGCCGCCTTCGGTCGTGGTTTCGTAAAAGGAAACCGCCGTGGCGTCGCCCGAATGCTCGAACTCCCGCACGTCGAGCAGCGTGAAATGGATGCCGTATGCGGCGTAGCGGCGCGCGTTCATCTTGATGTCCGCGTCGAAATCCGCCAGCGCATCGCCCGCGAAGATCCCGCGCGCCGAGGCGTAGCGGTATTCGTTGAGCAGCGTGTGCCGCCGTTGCAGCAGGGCGTACACCGCGTCCTCGTCCGGCGTGGCGGGCGCGGCGCCCCGGAGCGTGTAGGTGGCCGCACCGCAACCGATGGCCAGCAGGGCGGCGCAGCACAGGGCAATGAGCAGGAAACGGCGCATGGGGTGATCCTTTTTGCGGTATTGAGCGTTGCCTGTGCATAGCCCGCCCGTCGGCGTCCCGCAAGAGGGTCCGGCGGCACGGGCGGGCTCCCGGCCCGAAAAATGCGCCAGCCCACTTACATGGCCCGGCGGCGTGTGCTATAGCTTGCCCATCGCCTCCGTCCGCCTTTTACGGCGGGCGCGCGAGGAGCCCGTTCCCCCGTTCCCCTGTTCCCACTCCCGGCTGCCGGATGCGCGCATGCGGCGTGCCGCCCCTCACAGGCGCGGTCCGCAGCCACGGGAACCGTCCGCGACGCAGCCACGGGAACCGTCCGCGACGCCGCCCCGGCCACGTGCCGCAAGGCCGCTTCCACCGTCGCCCCTTTTCCCCGCCGCCCCGCGCGGCATATCATCCAACCGGACCGTCCGGCGGTCTTTGCGCGCGCGGGGTGCGCCGCGCGCCAGTCCCGTCCGTCACGGCCCCATCCCTCATCCACCATCCCTTCTTCACACGGAGGCTCACATGAGCGAACAACGTCTGGAGGCGATACACACGCGCCTCAAGGGCATGGAGACCGCCCGGCATCCCTGGGTCTCCACCTGGCAGGAATTGTGCGATTACCTCTACCCGCGCAAGGGCAGCTTTTTCGAGCGGCGGCCCGGCGGCGCGGGCGACGACCTCATCTTCGATTCCACGCCCGGCCACGCCCTGGAGATGCTGGCCGCGTCGCTGCACGCGCTGCTCACCAACCCCTCGTCCGCCTGGTTCGACATCCGGGTGCGCCAACGCCGGTTGCGCGACAAGCCCAAGGTCAAGGAATTCCTCCAGGAATGCCGCCGCCGCATGATCGCGGCCTTCAACACCGACGCCACGGGCTTTCAGACCAACGTGCACGAACTCTACCTCGACCTGCCCCTGTTCGGCACGGCCTGCATGTTTGTGGAGGCGGACGCGGCCAGCGGGGTGCGCTTTTCCACCCGGCCCCTGAGCGAGGTCCACGTGGCCGAGAGCGCGCGCGGCGTGGTGGACACCGTATACCGCAAATACACGGTCACCGTGCGCCAGGCGCAGCAGATATGGGGCGGCAAATGCTCGCCCGCCACCCTGCGCAAGCTTGAAACCAGCCCCGAGGACACCGTGACCATCGTGCATGCGGTGTTCCCGCGCGCGGACCGCGATCCCATGGGCATGGGCGCGCGGAACATGCCCTGGGCCAGCGTGTATCTGGAGTACGACGCCCGCCATCCGCTCGAGGAATCCGGGTTCATGGAGATGCCCTACATGTGCCCGCGCTGGGCCAAGGCCGCGGGCGACGTGTATGGCCGGGGGCCGGGGCTCACCGCCCTGTCCGACGTGCGCGTGCTCAACCGCATGGCCATGACCGCGCTCATGGCCGCCGAGAAAATGGCCGACACGCCGATCATGGTGCCGGACGACGGCTTTCTGGGCGCGGTGAACACCGGGCCCGGCGGCATCAGCTATTACCGCGCCGGATCGTCGGACCGCATCGAACCCCTGCCCGTGCACGTGGATCTGCGCGCCACGGAAAGCATGATGGAGCAGAAGCGCAACGCCATCCGCACCATCTTTTTGGCCGACCAGCTGCAAATGGTGGGCGCGCCCCAGATGACCGCCACCGAGGTGCTGCAACGCCAAGAGGAGAAGATGCGCGCCCTGGGCCCGGTGCTTGGGCGGTTGCAGGCCGAATTCCTGTCGCCGCTCATCGACCGCGTATTCAACATCATGCTGCGCGCGGGCGCGCTGCCCGACGTGCCGCCCGAACTGGACGGCGAACACTGGGAGGTGGAGTTCGTGTCTCCCGTGGCGCGCGCCCAGCGCAACCACGAGGCCCAGGCCTTCACCCGCACCATGGAACTGGCCCAGCCGCTCATGGCCGTGAACCCCGGCGTCATGGACGTGTTCGACCTGGACCAGGTGGTGCGGGGCGCGGCGGAGCTGTTCGCGGTGCCCGCGGAATTCATCAAGGACGACAAGGTGGTGCGCGCCGAGCGCGGGGCGCGGGCGCACGCGGCCCAGGTGGAGGGCATGGTCGCCGAATTCATGCAGGTGGTGGGGCTGGCCAAATCCCTGTCCGGCATCCCGCTGGGCGGCGGCTCGGCCCTGGACATGGTGCTGCAAAGCGGCCTGGTGGAAACGGTGCTGGCCGGGCTGGCGCCGGCCCTGAACCCCGCTATGGGCTCGGCCATGGGCGGCGCGGCGGAAAACGCGGCAGAGAGTGAGGCGGAACATGCGGATGCCGCGCCGGACGCGGCGGCCCGCCCGCGCAAGGAAGCCGTCCCGCCGCACACGCAAGGCAACGGCGCGCCGCGCCTGGGCGCATCCCACGCGGCCACCGGACCTGATGCCGCCGCCCCCGGCGGTTCCGACGGCCCGCTGGCCTAGGCCGCGTCCCGCATCGCCCGTTCCCCTTTCCGGACCTATCCATTGAAGGAACACCCCATGAACGCACATCCCAAGGAAAGCCGCATGCCCGATCCCCAAGACCTGCGGGGCGTCTATGCGCGCCTCTTCGCCTGCCCGGACGGCGAGCTGGTGCTCGCCGACCTGCGGCGGCGCGGTTTCATCACCGCCTCGCCCTACGTGCCCGATTCCGACCGGACCCTGTTCAACCTGGGTCGCCAATCCCTGGCGCAGCATGTGGAGCACATGCTGCGCGAAACCCCGGCCCGCGCCGACAAGGAGAATCCCCATGCGTGACCTGACCCGCTACGACGCAACCCCCATCCCGCCGTCTTCCGTTGCTCCCGCCGTTGCCCCGGCCATGCCCGAGCCCGCTGCCGCCAGCCAACCATATCCCGCCGCGCCCGGCGCGGCCGCGTATCCCGCCCCCGCGCCGCTTGCCCCGGCTCCGGGCGCGCCTGGGGCTGCGGACAATGCGCCGGAGCATTGGAGCCGTTCGCTGCCCGACGACTGGACCGTCACCGTGCGCGGCGAGAACGGCGGCCTGTCGGAAATCGCCCTGCGCGACCATCCGGTGCTGGCCAAGTACGGCAGCAAGGACGAGGCGGTAAAGGCGCTGGTGCATGCGCAACGCCTCATGGCCCGCGCCTCGGGCAACAAGCCCCTGCCCGACGACGCCTCGGACGAGGAGCGCGCCGCCTGGTGCGAGGCCATGGGCCTGCCCGCCACGCCCGGCGGCTATGCCCTGCCCGCGTTGGAGGGCATGCCCGAGGACTTCGCCATCAACGAGGCCGTTGCCACGGCCTTCAAGGAAACCGCGCACTCCCTGGGGCTCAAGCCCGATCAGGTGGAGGGGTTGTACGGGTGGTTCGTGCCGTTGCAGGCCGAAATCCTGCGCGACTACCAGCGGGGCAGGCACGAGGCCTCCATGCACGAGTTGCAGGCGCTGCGCGCCCAGCACGGCGGCCAGACCCCCGAGGTGCTGGACCGCGCCCGCGAGGTGGCGCTCACCCTGGGCGGCCAGGAGTTGCTGGACACATTGCAGCGCACGGGCGCGGGCGACATGCAGGTGGTGGTCAACGCCCTGGACGCCATGGCCCCCCTGTTGCTGGAAGGCCGCCTGCGCAGCGGCGCGGGGGCGCAGCCCGGCTTTGGCCCCGACCAGTTGCGCCACATGCTGGGCGATCCGCGCTACGCCGACCCGTTGCGCCGCGACCCCGATTTCGTGCGCATGGTGGACGAGGGGTACGCCCGGCTCTATCCCGGCACCTACCAGCCCGGTTCGCGGGGCTAGAGCATCTCAACTTTGAAAAAAGTTTAGGTGCTCTTGTGCATTGTATTGAAATAATACTTCATTATTTCAATTCGCCACATTGTTTCAATGTGAAAATGCGCTAGCCCCGCCCCCTTCCCCTGCCGCCGCCCGCCGCTCCCCCATGGGCGCGGCGGGCGGCGCGCCTATCCGTTGCATGAATTTAATGTGTGAAAACGTCATTACCGCGCCGGACCCCGTGCGGCGCAAGGAGGCCCGCCATGTCCAACACCACACCGGCCATCACCAATTTCACGGCAGGGGAGATATCGCCGCGCCTGGCCGGGCGTATCGACCTGTCCAAATATTTCAACGGATGCCGCACCCTCAAGAATTTCCATGTCCATCCCCACGGCGGGGTGACGCGCCGGTCCGGGTTCCGCTACGTGGCGGCGGCCATCGGCCATGGCCAGCGGTCGCTGCTCATCGATTTCGAGTTCAACGTGGAGCAGACCTACGTGCTGGAGTTCGGCGAGGACGGCACGGGCCAGGGATACATGCGCGTGTTCAAGGACCAGGCCCAGGTGTTGTCCGGCGAAACGGTGTACAGCCTCGCGTCGCCCTACGGGGCTGACGATTTCGCGGACCTGTGCCACGTGCAATCCAACGACACGCTGCTTCTCGTCCACCCCAACCATCCGCCCCACAAGCTCACCCGCACGGGCCACGCCGACTGGACCCTGGCCGCCATCGCCTTCACCGAGCAGCCCTCGGTCTGGACCACGGGCAACTATCCGTCCGTGGTCACCTTTTTCGAAAGCCGCGCCGTGTACGCCGCCACGCCCAGCCAGCCCAATACCCTGTGGTTCTCCCGCGTGGCCGACTATGACAACCTGGACATGAACACCAACACCGAGGAGGACGGCGACCCGCTGGACGACGACGCCATCGAGGTCACGCTGTCCGCGTCGCAGGCCAACGCCATCCAGTTTCTCCTGCCGCGCTCATGCCTGTACGTGGGCACGGTGGGCGGCGAATGGACCCTGGGCGGCGCATCCATCAATGAGCCCATCACCCCGAGCGGCATCAAGGCCAGCCCGGAATCGACCTACGGCTCGTCCGGAGCCATGCCCGTGCAGGTGGCGGGCGCGGCGCTGTACATCCAGCGCGCGGGCCGCAAGCTGCGCGAAATGGCCTACAGCTGGGAGTCCGACTCCTACGCCAGCCGCGACCTGACCATCATGGCCGAGCACATCACCGCGCCGGGCCTGCGCCAGCTTGCCTATGCCCAGGAGCCGGACTCCGTGGTCTACGCCCTGCGCGAGGACGGCGTGCTGCTCGCCTTCACCTATGTGCCGGACCAGGAGGTGCTGGCCTGGAGCCGCCTCATCACCGATGGGGCCATCGAGTCCATCGCCAGCCTGTACAACGCCGATGCGCGGCGCGACGAGCTGTGGCTGTGCGTGTGCCGCCAGATACCGCTGGAGGGATGGGATCTGGCCGTGACGGACGCCACGGGCGAAATCCCGGATGCCGCAGGCGAAATCCCGGACGGACGCGCGGGGCAGGGGTTTGTCCTGCCCGCGGGCCGCTCGTTCGCGGCGGGCATGGTGGTGCGCACCCAGGACGCCACGGGCGCGGCCGTGTACGCCAAATACCTGGGCGCGGCGGCCCTGGAGGCGGGCGACGCGGATGTGGCGGTGGTCTTTGCGGACGCGGCGGGCGCGGCGGCCCTGGAATATGTGGTGGACGCCGATGGCGCGTGCAACGCCGCCGCATGGGAGCTGTTGGCCGACGGCGAACACATGGTCGAGCGGCGCTGCATCGAATTCATGGAGGACGAGTTTGGCGCCGATTCCACGGAGGGCGCCTTTTTTGTGGACAGCGGCCTGAGCTATGCGGGCGACGCCACCCAGGCCGTGGGCGGGCTGGCGCATCTGGCCGGACGCACGGTGTCCGTGCTGGCCGACGGCTCGGTGCAGCCGGACCGGGTGGTGGGCGCGGACGGGGTGGTGGCGCTGGCGCGCCCCGCCAGCACGGTGCACGTGGGGCTGCCGTATGCGTCGGTGTTGCAGCCCATGCAGCTCGAAACCGCCACGCAGACCGGGTCGGGCCAGACCAGGAAGAAGCGGATCATCAATGTCGCGGCGCGGTTTTACCGCACGCTGGGCGGCAAGATCGGCCCCGGCGAGGACCGGCTCGACGCCATCCATTCCCGCACCACGTCCATGGCCATGGACCAGCCGCCCGAGGTGTGGTCCGGGGACAAGTCGGTCGTCTTTCCGCAGGGCTGGACGCGGGAGGCGGTGCTCACCGTGGTGCAGGACCAGCCTTTGCCCATGACCGTGCTCATGCTCGTGCCGCATGTCACGGTGAACGGGTAGCGGTTGGGGGCGACCGTCCGCCGTCTTTGGGGCCAGGATGATCCGAGGTGTGTTCCTGACAATCCTTTGCATCGCGGACGGCTCTCTGCGGGGGGGATGGTATGGCACATGAGCCGCGCAGTGTCTGGCAACAGGAAAACGCCCCGTAGGTTTGACGATATGTATTGAAGCGTATCATGAAAAACTGTACAAGGAGATGAAAATGCCGATGGAAAAGAAACTGTTGGGCATGGGGCAGGGGCGGACCGGGCGCGCGCCAACAAGGGCCGTTCGCATCGCATGAGGCGTATGAAGCGGCGGTGCGCGCTCTGTGGGGCGCACAGCCTGATGGCAATGGCGGCGCCGCGCCTGCGGCCACGGCAGGCAGGGGCAATGCTGGCCGTGGCGCGGGCGTCGCCGGTCTGATGGGGGCGGGTCTGCCGTTCGACCATGCCGCGCACCGGCGGGGATTGCAGGAACGCGGCGCAAAGAGCGCCTGGGCCTACTTCCCCGAACAAGGCGCATACAGCCTGCTTGACCGTCGCCAGGAGGGCGACCGGGGGGCTTTTCCGGGGTTGGAGGGCAAGTGGTTCGCAGCGGAAATGCCTGCGGACTGGCAGCCCCTGGCGGACAAGGGCGTAAGCGGTGGGAAGGGCTCCCGCCAGCGCGATCTGCTCTACCGCCCGGATCAGGACGCGGGCCGAGCCGTGCTTTTGCCCCACCGCCCTGGCAAGGATGACGGCGCAGCGTACCGGCTGCTGGGCGAGGGGGAGGAGGACAAACCCAGGCCCGGAGGCGGCGGCTCTGGGGATGGTCCTGACGACGGCCCGGACGACGGGGCGGAAGGCGGTTCCGGTGACGGTTCGGAACGCGGGGGCGCTGGCGGCGCAAAGGGCGGCGTGGACGGCGGCGAAGAGGACGGCAAGACGAATCCCGACGCCCCGGCCTGGCCTGACATGTGGGACGGCAAGGTGCCCGAGGGCGGGAAAGTCTACACGCTCGAACCTGCCTTCTCCGGCCCTTTCACCCCGCCTGCGCCCGAGCAAGTGGGCCCCGAAGGCACCCGTTACCTGGGCCGGGACAAGGACGGCAAGGCGATCTACTGGGAACCGTGGACCATGAAGGGGTGGGCAAAGGATAAGTTGCGAGATATCCGTGGGTTGTTTCCTCCGGACAACCCCCCTGGGCCGATGAGTGGCGGCGATAGGTGGTAATAAAAGAAGGCCCGGCATATTGCCGGGCCATTCATAGTGCATGCGAGGTTTCTTATGGCATGGTTGCCAGTGGATGGTGCAAGGCATGTGACCCGGCAGGATTGGGTGGTGATGGTGGCGTTTGTGCTGGCTCCCTGTCTCAAGGAAGCGGCCTTTTTTGTGAAGGCGGACTATGTGTATTGGGCCATGGCGGACTATGCCCAACGCATTGTCCAACTCGGCGCCATCTATTGGCTGGCCCGGACAGGCGTTTCCTTTAAGCGGATGGTGGCGGAATATGATGGTTGGCGATTTTGGCGGAGCTTCGTCGTGCATACACCGTTGGTGATTGTGGGATATTTTTTGGTGTTTTTTGTGTTTGAGATTTATTATCGCGATGCTCATTGGGGGAGTATTATGCCGTATCCCAATGCATTTGCCAAGTATGCTGATCTCTATTTTGTGCTTCCCTTATTGTCAGTAATGGATGGATTAGTATGGTTTTGCTACATACCGGCCCGTCTTGCTGTCATAACAGGGCGTATGTGGTGTGGCGTAGTGATATGGACGCTACTGCTTACAGGTTCGCAGTGGGGAATAGGAACCATAACTATCGCATACAACATCATGTTTATTCCTGTGTATATAGCAATGGTGTTTTCGGCACGTAACGCCATTCCTGCTATGATATGTGTTTTTGTGACAAGCTATTTGACGATGACTCAGTATAATTATTATGTGACAAGGTGGATTGTCGGGTGTATTTTTGATTGGCTGCAATGAATGCCGCTCTGGCAAATTGCAAAGCAGCCATATAAGCATGTCTTTGTATATATTATGAAATATCATAACAGATAAAATTGTATGATGATGGGGTTGGGATGCGGCGATACGTCACGCGTAGTGACATATTCCTTTTCTTTGCGTTTGTTCTGCTGCCGTGCGCAAAAGAAGTGACGTTTTTTTTACAAGATGCCGTATGGCGACATGATTGTTGCCGACTATGTACAGCGCCTTGTTCAAATATGCTGTCTTTATTCGCTTGTGCGCCCGCGACAGGCCATGGCCGCATTCCGGTTGGTTGGTAACGTTTCCTGGCGGCGGCTTGCCGTGGGGGCGGCTGTGGTGGCCCCTTTGCTTGTCCTGTTGGAATCATTGACTGTCAGTTCGTTATACATCAACTTTCCGCATCTGCAATGGGGCGGTATCGCCCCATACCCATTCTCGTTTGCGCGCTATTTCGATCTCTATGTGGCGTTGCCCATCATCGCCTTCATGGACGGAGTGGTGTGGTATCGGTACATGCCCCTGCGTTTTGCCTGTCTGGCGGGCGGCATGGGTAAGGGGCTTTTTGTCCTGTCGTGTCTTTTTTGTATTATGCAGTGGGGCGGTGGTGTGAATATAATGGTGTGTAATCTCGTATTCACGCCGCTTGTGGCTGGATTGGTGCTTTGGACGCACAATGCCATTCCAGCTATGGTTGTTGTCTATGTCATGAGCGCCATGACGATGCATGATTGGCATATTGCGCTATACAGATATCTTGAGTCCATATTTTAATACAATGGGGAATTCCACGGCGTCGTGGGGAGATTTTTTTCATTAGCTTAAAATAAGCTCCGTGTTTCCAAGGATGCACCACTGGCCTGACATGTGGGACGGCAAGGTGCCCGAGGGCGGGCACGGACTACTTCCCTCCATGCACTTGTCCACAGACAACGAGGCCGATTGCCTGGGGAGCTCGCTTGTCCCAACCGTACCCCCCGTCAGCAGCCCGCCTGGGGAACCCGCTTGTCCCCCCCCGTATCCACCTCCCCAGCCAGCAGTTTTTGGGGAAAGAGAGAGAAGAGAGGATGGGGGTCCGGGGGAAGGAGAGAGGAGAGAGTAAACCCCTAATTTCGCCGAAAAAGGGGGTTTCAATCTCCTCTCTCCTTCCCCCCGGGCTTTGTCAGGCCGCGTGTTCCGCCTCCGTTTCGGTCTCGCGGGCATCGGAACGGCCGCTGAAAACCGTGTCGATGCGCCGCACCTTGGTCAAGATGCGCTTGGTCAACTGCTTGAACAGGCCCGCATCCTGCGGCGTGTACTTGATGCGCGCCTGGACCAGGGCGGTCACTTCCATGACCTCGTTGAACAGGTAGGGCAGATAGAGCGGATCCTGGCGCACGAAGACGCGCGCCTGCTGGAACGCCGCGTGGATGTCCGCCTGGTTCTTTTCGGGCTTCTTGAACAGCTTGTCCAACCGCTTTTGCAGGTTGCGCAGGTCCGTGGTCCAGCGCGGGGCGCGCGGCTCGAACGGCGGCCACTGGTTGGGGCGGCGCGCCGCGGCAAAGGCCGTCAGAAAACGGTCCAGGCTGCCGGGTTCGGACGCGAGCAAGCCCTTGAGCAGCACCTGGTTCATGTCCACCGGATGGCTGCCGCCGATGACCGCGCCGCCGCCGTACAGGTTGTAATAGCGGGTCTGGGTCTTGGCGATGTCGCGCTCCATGTCCCGCAGCGCCGAGGTGTAGGACAGGGCGGAGTGGATGGTGTTGCCGTCCGCGTCCTTGATGTTGATGATGAACTTGGGATTGATGCCCGTGGGGCCGCCGCCCGCGTGGTGGCCCGTGGCGTGCGAGGCGTCGCCCTTCCAGGCGAAGTCCTGGCCGACCAGCAGGATGCGGTCCACGCCGAACAGCGTGAGCAGCCGCGAAAGCGCCACGCTCACGTTGCCGCCCGCGTCCAGCACCAGCTCGTGGTCCTTCATCACGTAGCTGGCCATGCCGCCCAGGGTCCACAGCGGGATGGTGGGGCCGGGATAGGCGGCCAGCACCTCGGGGTCGAGCTTGGTGGAGTACAGCAGCGGAATGTCCGCCGCCCAGTCGCGGTCCAGGCGGGCATACACGTTGCGCATGCCTTCGGAATAGTCGATGGCCATGCAGAAATGCGGTTTGATGCCCACGTTCTGCAGCGCGGGCAGGGTTTGCAGCGCGCCCACATGCAGGCAATAGCTCTGCGCGGCGGCGATGCGCGGCCCGAATTCGGCAAGCGACGGGCCGGCGCCGTAGAGCACGGCGGACAGCCCGTGCGCCGTGTCCAGCAGCGGCTTGAGGCTGCCGTCGGCCATGGCGCGGGGATAGTTGCTCAGTTCGTTGCCCACCATGGTGTCCTGGCGGTGGCGCAGGGTGGACAGCTCGATGGTGAGGTTTTCCAGCAGTTCGCGGCAGACGCGGTGCCACTGGGCGTATTGCGGGCCAAGCTGCTGGCTGGGCAGGTCCACGTGCAGGCGGATCTTGCCGAACAGGAAGGCCACGTCGCATTGTTGCAGCGCCTTGGCGATGGCCTCGCGGTCCGGAGGCAGGAAGGTGAGCCTGCCCGAGGTGAGAAACGGCGTATAGTCGGTCTGGCCCAGGCAGGCCATGAGCATGGCCGGGTCGGGCTCGATGACGTAGATCTTGTGCGTGGGCAAGGCCTCGGACAGCACGCGGTTGATGCCGTAGCCCAGGTTGGAGCCCACGATGATGGTCACGCCCGCCACGGGATCGTCCTTGGATACCCAGGAGGTGTACACCATGGCCGGTATGACCTTGGCGAACAGGGTCTTTTCATCATCGATGCGCCAGTCCAGGCTGCCGGTGCGGCTGTTGGCCACAATCCGGTCCGAAAGCGCCGCGAAGTCCGGGTTTTGCGCCGCAAGCCACTTGGCGACGGCGCAGTTTCCCGATACCATGACCTTCAGGTTGCCGTGCAGGTAGGGTGAGCTGTTCATGCGCTGCCTATTTGCAAAATTCTTGCCATGCATGGCGCGTCGGTCGAGGACAGGTGGGGCGAGGCGTTGCCATGGCGCGCACCCCGCGCCTGTGTGTTTGCCATCATTCTAAAATCGCAGTTTTTTTGGAAAACCATGATCCATGACTCCATCTTGAGCACCGTGGGCCGCACCCCGCTCGTCACCCTGGCAAAGCTCACGCCCAATCCCCGTGTCAAAATACTGGCCAAGGTCGAGAGCGGCAATCCCGGCGGCTCCATCAAGGACCGCGTGGCCCTGGCCATGATCGAGGCCGCCGAGCGCTCGGGCGAACTGACGCCCGACAAGACCGTGATCGAGGCCACCTCGGGCAACACCGGCATCGGCCTGGCCATGGTCTGCGCGGTGAAGGGCTACAAGATCACCCTGCTCATGCCCGAGACCGCCTCCCTGGAACGCAGGCGTATCATGCAGGCATATGGCGCGCAAATCGTGCTCACGCCCGGCCACCTGGCCACGGACGGCGCCATCGAGGAGGCCTATCGCCTGGCCCGCGAGGAGCCGGACACCTACGTGCTCATGGACCAGTACAACAATGCCGCCTCCATCGATGCCCACTACATGGGCACCGGGCTGGAGATATGGGAGCAGACCCAGGGGCGGGTGACCCATGTGGTCATGACGCTGGGCACCTCGGGCACGGCCATGGGCATCACCAAGCGGCTCAAGGAGATGAACCCCGCCATCCAGATCTGCGCCATGGAGCCCTATGCGGGCCACAAGATCCAAGGCCTGAAGAACATGCAGGAGTCCTATCCTCCCGGCATCTATGACAAGAAGGTGCTGGACAGGGTGTTGCGCGTGGAGGATGAGGAGGCGTTCGACATGTGCCGCCAACTGGCGCGGCGCGAAGGGATTTTCGCGGGCATGAGTTCCGGCGCGGCCGTGGCCGCGGCGTGCAACCTGGCCCGCGAGCTGGACAGCGGCGTCATCGTGGCCATTTTGCCCGACGGCGGCGAGCGGTATCTGTCCACCCCGCTGTTTGCCCCGGCCGAGCGGCAGGGGCCGGTGCTGCATGACGTGGGCCGGTCGCGGCCCGTGCGTATTGCGCCCAGCCCCGCCCCGGCGGGCCTGTTCACCATGGGGCCGCCCCTCGACAATCTGGACGAGGTGGACAGTTGGCGGCGTATCGTGCTCCTGGACATCCTGGCCCGGCACATGAATGCGGGCGCGGCGGACGGCGCGTTGGCCGCCAAGGTGGCCGTGGGGCTGGCGGACATGGACGACCGCGCCCTGGAGGCGCTGGACGCCGCACGCCACGCCGGGCAGGCGGGCGGCTTTGTGGACGGCGTGGTGCAACGGGTGGGAAAGCTGGCCGAGAGCCTGGGCGTGGCGTCGTCCGTGGCCTTTGTGCCGGCGGGCGGCTGCACGGCCACGGCGCTGGATGTGTGCCGCAAACTGCTGGCCAAGGGCGCGGCCTATGAAAAGCTGCGCTCCGTGTATTTCGACGTGCTGCGCTTCGACCGCTACGGCGCCATGTCCGCCATGGACATGGACAAGCTCTCCCTGGGCAAGACCGTGGACCTGTCGGACTACGTCAAGTCCAACCCCAAGGATTTCACCCTGCTCAAGCGCGCCACGCTCGCGGATCTCAAGAAGGGCGATTGCCTGCAAACCGAGTGGGGCAACGTGCGGCCCAGCTGGTTTTTGCAGCACGCGGCAGCGGCCATGGACACCCTGGGCCGGTTCGCGGTGTTCATGGCATCCGAAGGCCACCGTTTCCCGCACCTGGAGAATTTCCGCGCCATCCTGGCCCTGGGCCGCAACAAGGAGCCCGAGGCGTGGCTGCTGTGCCAGCCGTCGGTGTGCAACGAGCCGGACGCGGCGTGCAGCGTGCCCGGCGTGGGGGCGCTGCTGGCGGACGGCGGCCTGGCGGGCCGCGCGGTGCGCATGTGGCTGTTGTCCACCTCCTACCGCAAGCCCCTGCTGCACTGCCCGGCCAGCCTGGCCATGTGGTCGCGCAACTGGGACCGGGTGCAGAACCTGGCCGCCATGCTGTCCGAAACCGCTGCCGACGCCACGGGCCGGGCGGGCGGCGTGTCGCACGAGGTGTCCCAGTCGCTCGTGGACCTGAAGGCCGGACTCAAGGAGGCCATGGAGGACGATCTGGGGCTGCACAAGTTCTGGCCCGTGCTGTTCACCTTTTGCCGCGAAACCCAGCAGCGCCATGGCCAGGGCGTGTTGAACCGGGCCGAGGCCGAGGTCTGCCTGGACAAGCTGCGTGGCCTGGACGGGGTGCTGGGCATATTGGACGAGACGCGGCTGCCCGTGCCCCCGGCGCAATGGACGGCGGATGTCGCGGCGCTGGTGGCGGCGCGGCAGGCGGCGCGGCAGGCGCGCGATTTCGCGCGGGCCGACGCCCTGCGCGGCGAGATCGCCGCCGCCGGATTCCGGGTGGAGGACGGGCCGCAGGGCGCGCGTCTTTTCCGCACCGTTTGCTGACAAAGCCCCGGACCCCCATCCTCTCTTCTCTCTCTTTCCCCAAAAACTGCTGGTTGGGGAGGTGGATACGGATGGGACAAGCACGTTCCCCAGGCAGACTGCTGGCGGGGGAGGTGGGGTACGGTTGGGACAAGCGAGTTCCCCAGGCGGGCGGCCTCGTTGGCTGCGGACGAGGGCATGGCGGGCCGTTTCTCCGACGCCGTGAGCCGCAAGGTTTTGGGAAAGAAACGGCAGGGATACATGGCGGTTTGTCAGCAGCCTGCCACATTGGACGTTGTCAACAATCTGGGCCGCCCCGTGAGGGGCGGCTTTTTTATGCGTGGGCGTCGCTGTGGGCGTTTTGATTCTGTGATTCGACGGGGTGTGGGCCAAACCGTGTGCTGCCGACACAACGGACGGCGGGTCGCAACGGGCGGCGCGGGGCAGAACAGGCGGGGGGGGCGTCGCCGAGCCGGCAGGCTCAAGGGGGTTATTTGTGGTCGAGCTTGTCGCGCAGCAGGCGGTACAGCTCGAAACTCTCGATGGCGTTGGCGCAGTTCTTGAGGATGATGGTCAGGAGCGAGAGCACGATGCTGGAGATGTTGCGGTCCTTGCGGTGCATCAGGCCGATGAACATGCCCCGCGTGCGGGCGTTGGTGGCCAGGACGTGCAGCACGATGCGGTGCTCCTTGTCGCGGGAATAGACCGTGATGGGCCGGTTTTCGCGGATGGCCAGCGAAAAGATGCCGCTGTCGATCAAGTGCCCGGTCTCCGAACGGACCAACGGGGCAAAGGAGTCGGGCTCGCACAGGTTGAGCGTGAAATCGGAGTCGTTTTCATCCACCAGCATGAAGGCCATGCACTGGAAGGAGATGATGCCGCCGATGCGGCTGATGGTTTCGCGCAGGATTTCCGTGGGCTCGTGCAGCCTGTTGATGTTGGCCTGGAAATCGCCCAGCTCGGACGCCATTTCCAACACGTCCAGCGTGAACCGCGCCTGCTCCTCAAGGGACATGATGCGGTTTTCCAGGTCTTCGCGGGTCGGCGGCTTCAGCGCCTTGTTGTTCTTATCCTTCATGCGGCATGCCCGGTTATGACTCGTCGGTGAAGAAGTGAACGATTTCATTGACCTGATAATCCACCTGTTCCACGGTCTGGGTCAGCACGGAAAGGGGCATGCCAAGGGTTTGCCACACCGGGGGGGGCAGGGTGGGCACCAACACCTCGCCGCTGGTGCCTTGCTCCATGGCATTGGCCAGGAAGTCGGCCATCAGAATGATCGAGGCCTCGAGCTTGTTGGGCGCGCTGTTCGGGTTGTGGTGGTAGCGGACGTTTTTTTCCAGTGAGACTGGGCACTTCCATTTTTTCAGCACCACGCCGCCCAACTTGTCGTGGGAAAAGCCGAACACGTCGCGTTCCGCCTCGTGCAAAAAGACGCCTCTGGACCGGGCCGCTTCGAGCGCGGCGCGGGAAGGGCCGGGCAGCAGCTTGTACATGACGAGCCGCCCGACGTCGTGCAGCAGGCCGGTCACGAAGAACCGTTCGGTATTGGGGGTGTTGTGGTAGCTGGAGATGATGCGCGCCGCCACGCCGCAGGCAATGGAGTGCGTCCAGAAGGCGCGCATGTTGATGAGCTCGTCGGGGATGCCCTTGAAAAAGGTGATGACCGAAAAGCCCATGGCCAGCGAGATGAGCTGGTTGCTGCCGATAACCGCCACGGCGCGGGAAATGGTGTCGATTTTTGAGCGCAGGCCGTAAAAGGCGCTGTTGACCACCTTGAGCAGCTGCGCCGAGAGATCCGTGTCGTGGCTGATGACTTCGGCCACGTCGGAAGACGAGGAGCGGGAGTCGTTGACCGCCTCCACCAGCTTGTGGAAGACCATGGGCAGGGAACCGAGCTTGAGGTCGTCGCGCACCAGCTGGTAGGGGTCCATGTTTCCGGGCGCGGGCGCAGGCTCGGGGGCGTGTTGCGGCATGGGCGGGGCTATGGCTTCCCGGGTGCAGGCCAGCGCCTCGGGGCCGCTGCCCTGGGCGGCGCAAAAGCGGGCCTTGCGCAGGGCGCAATGGCGCAGGATTTCGGCAACCGGCTCATAGGCCAGATCATTGTGGCGGAACCGGTCGCGCATGTAGGCCATGGCCGCCTCAACCAGTTCAGGATCAAGGTCGGAGGCCAGATCCCCTTCCGCCTCGTCGCGGCTCACACCCTCCACGTCGGCTTCGGACACGCCCCATATCTTGAGGATACGCAGATTCTTTTCGTTAAGCGCAACCCCGGCGCCAAGAAGCATGCGCCCGTTGCGGTCCTTCACTTCCTCCG
This sequence comes from Desulfovibrionaceae bacterium, assembly GCA_050251715.1. Lineage (GTDB taxonomy): Bacteria > Desulfobacterota > Desulfovibrionia > Desulfovibrionales > Desulfovibrionaceae > JBFWMG01. The sequence goes on from JBFWMG010000014.1 coordinate 30,913, forward strand.
CGAGAACCATGCCCGGTTTGAGTGAATGGATGTTGACTTTTCCCATGCTGGTTCCGTGCCCGTAGTCCGCCGCCGTGCGTCCACCATCGCCGATGCGGCTTGTGGTGGTGCGGCCCGACGCCAGATGATGTTGTGCCCCCCGTCGCCTACTTTCGGCTTGTCGAGTGCATCATAGGCGCTTTTTCTGTCAGCGAAAAGGGTATTTTTTGATTAAAATCAGGCGTGCCTGCGCACGACGCATGGAGATTGCGGACAGGGGCGGCGGGATGCGGGCAAGGCATCCAGGGGACATGCCGTGGGCCACGGGCTGCGCCCCCCTCATCACCCGAAGATCCGCGCCGGGCGGGTCTGATCCTGCTGGTGTGCGCGTGTCCCCGCGTTGGGCGCGCGGCCCACGCCCCTGCCAGCCCGGCGTGCGCAGGGGCTATCGTTTTTTGACCGCCTCCCACAGGGCGTTCTGCTCGTCCAGGGGCAGGGTGGCGATGTCCACGCCGCGCTCGCGGGCCATGGTCTCCATGGCGGCGAAGCGGTCCAGGAATTTCAGGTTGCTGCGGCCCAGCGCGGCATTGGCCTTGATGCCCTTGCGGCGGCCCAGCTCGATGAGCGTGAACAGGTAGTCGCCGAATTCCTGCTCCATGCGCTCCTTGTCGCCCGAGGCCTCCGCCTCGCGCCATTCGCGCCATTCGTCGGCCAGTTGCGCCTCCATGTCCTTGTCGGTTTCCCAGGTGAACCCGGCGCGCGCGGCCTTGGAGTGGATGCGGTACGCCTTGAGCATGGGCGGCAGCCCCTTGGGCAGCGAGGCGTACACGCCGACGGGCGCATCGCCCTCCCCGCCTTTTTCCGAACGCTTGATGCGTTCCCAGTTGCGCAGCAGCTCCTCCTGGTTGGCCAACCGGGTGTCGGCGAACACATGGGGGTGGCGGCGGATCATCTTGGCCGCGCTTTCCTCCAGGGAATCGTCCAGGGTAAACGCACCCTGGTCGCCATACAACCGGGCCACGAACAGGATCAGGAACAGCACGTCGCCCAGCTCCTCGCGCGCGTCGTCCACGCGGTTGGACTGGATGGCGTCGACCAGTTCGAAGCCTTCCTCGATGATGTAGTCGGTCAGGGTCTGGGGGGTTTGCTTTTTGTCCCAGGGGCAGCCGCCGGGACCGAGCAGGGCGTCGATGACGCCCATGAGCCGTGCAAGGGATGCGCTCATGGAAATTGCCTCGCAGCCGGGCGCGCGGGGCGCGATGGCGCTATTGGGGCGTGCCGGACTGTTGGTTGTCGGTTGTGCCGGAGGGGGGGCTCTCGGGCGTCTTGTCCGCAGGCTGTGTAAGAGAACCGATGGAGTTCGTCAACTTTTTGCTGACCGACTCCTTGAGGGCGCGGCTCTTGTCGAGCCAGCTTTGATTGGCGCTGTCGGGCACAAAGTCCTTCAGGCGGTTGGACACGGTGGCCAGGTAGGGCGCCGAGGCGGATTCGCGGATGAAGCCCGCGTTCGAGAAGAATTGGGAGAGCGAGGCAAGGATGATGCAGCACAAGAGCAGCCCCTTTGCCAGGCCGAAAAAGCCGCCGCCCAGGTGGTCCATCCACGCGGAGAAGGTGACGGTGAGCAATTTTTTGATGGCGCTTGCAATGAACGTGCACAGCACCAGCGTGCCGATGAGCACCGCGAGGTAGGCCACGGCGGAGGCCCAGGCGGAGCTGGAAATGGCGCGGCCCAGGTGTGGAGCCAGCGCGGCGGAGTATTTGTTGGCCAGGATGAAGCCGAGCACGGCGCCGCCGATGGCCCCGACTTCGACGATGAGCCCGCGTGTGAGGCCGCGTAGGAGAAAGAAGCCCACGATGACGGCGAAGATGATGTCGAGAATGTTCATCGGCCTTGAGTTGTTGTTGCGGTTTGCGGAAGAGGGCAATGGATTCGCGGGCGCCGTGGCCGTATCCTGGAAGTCTTGCATCGCGCGCGGCGGCTTCCGGGCACGACCCTTTGTCGCGGTCCATGGTCAACAGCTAACAAAGAATGCCTGAAAGGTGAAGGGGGTTGGCTGGGTTTCCCATAAATAATATGCCGCGCCGGAAGCGGGGAGGCGGCCTTTTCAGGGCGCGGGCCGTGGCGGGGCGGTTTATTGCGGTTTTGCGCCAACCGCATCGCGGACCACCGCCCCACGCACACACGCCGCGCAGGGCGCGCGGCGTGTGTGCGTGGGGCGGTGCGGGAAGGGGAGCCGGGCTGTCGCAACCGGCCTTCCCGCCGCTGCCTGTTCTGGCGCGGCGAAAGACGTGGCGCGGGGAAGGCGCACGGCCACGTGTGGCCAACCCGAGGACGCCAGGCCGGAGCGGTTGTCCGGCGGCCGGTCAGCGTTCCCTTGCGACGCCCAGCGCCTCGGCGGCGTGGTCACCCGCCGTGAGATACCAGCCGGCGGCAAGGACGCCCAGGATGTCGAGTTCGTCCATCCTGGCGTGGAACGTGTCCCAGTCGCCCGTTTCCAGGGCTTCCAGCAGGGATATCCATGTGCCGGCCTCGTTGTCGCGGGACAGCAGGCCTTGCGTGATCGTCGCGGGCAGGGGCAGGTCGGCCAGGACTTCCTCCATGGGCAGGCCCAGCAGGGCGTCCATCTTGGAAAACAGGCCGAGCAGGAACATGCCGCTCGGGTCCAGGCAGGGCTTGTCCTGGTTTTCGGCCACGGTTTGCAGGAAAAAGGCGCGTTGCAGTTCCATGAAGGTCAGTTCGGAACCCTTTTCGCTGGCGTCCAGATCGGCCATGGCCACCACCAGCGCCCATTTCTTGAAAGGCACGAGGCCAAGCAGGGAAATGGCGTGGCTGAGGGAGTTCACCTCCGAGACCAGACTGAATCCGACGGAATTGATGAACCGCAGCAGGCGGTAGCTGAGCGAGGGGTCGGTGGACAGGATGGCGGCGAGCTGGTCGACCTCCACGTCCTCGTTGACCAGTTCTTGCAACAGCCGCACCGTGGCCAGCGCGCCGGGCGGCAGCTTGCGGCCCGGCACCACCTCGGGCCGGGCGAAGAAATAGCCCTGGAAGAGCTGGTAGCCAAAGAACTTGGTGGCCTCGAAATGGCGCCAGTCCTCCACCCGTGTGGCCAGAAGGGTGCATCCATAGGGTTCCAGTTGCTGGCGCAGCTGAAAGGCCTTGTTGCCGCCGCAGGTGTGCATGGGGATCTTGACGATGCTCACGATGTCGAGAAAGGGCGTGCGCTCATCCTGGCCCTCGTAGTTGTCCAGGGCGATGGTGTAGCCAGCCTTCTTGAGCTTGCGGCAGGCGGTGAGCGTGCGCAGGTCCGTGGGCACGTTTTCCATGATTTCTATGACCACACGGTCTTTGGGCAACGCTTCGGCCGTGCCGTCAAAGAGTTGCTCCGAGGAGAAATTGATGCAGATTTTCTTGTCGCGGGAGATGCCCTTGGTGGCCTGCAGAAAACCATCGGCAATGACCTTGGACGTGGCGAGCGCCATATTCTCAACCGTGGCGTTGGAGTCCAGCCCGCTGGCCCGGAAGAGCAGCTCATAGCCCCATATGCTTCTGTCGGGGCCGAAGATGGGCTGTCGCGCCACATAAAACGCATCGTAATGGGTGTGTTGCCCTGCCATGGTGCCTGCCTTGCCTGCGGGTTGCGTTTGCTTGTCCGCAGCCCACCCCCGGCGTGCGGATGTATCTCAATGGATGCCGTCGCACTGTCGCGCCGGTACGACGCCAACATACCCCCTCAATGGGCTTATGGCAATGGCGGTGCGCAAACCAGACCGTTGTCGTCACAAAAAACAGGCATGCCGCGATTTTTGTCCCGCGCCGGTGAATGGACCAGGTGCGGCGGCGAACGGAGGCATGCAAAACAGGCCTGCAAGGTGGGCTTTGCCCCGTTTGGACGCCAAAGGCCCGTGCATGTCCGGTGAACGGTCCGTCGCGGCAGGTCGGCGGCGGTGGAATGCCGCATATTTCCTGGTGGGATAAACCGCACCGTTGGCCGAAAATGGCGTGCATAGACCATTGCGGGGCTTTATAAGGGAGCATCCGGCAGAGGCATTGGCCGCGCGGACAGGAAACAACAGCAACCGTCAACCGGCTTCAGGCCGCATAGGGGGTGACCCATGGCATCGAACGCGCAGGCGTACTGGAAGAAGAACAAGTCCTATATGGTGGCTCTCCTGGCGGTATGGGCGCTTGTCTCCTACGGGTTTGGCATTTTTTTCGTGGAACCGCTCAACGCCATCACCATCGGCGGCTTTCCGCTGGGCTTCTGGTTCGCCCAGCAAGGTTCCATCTATGTCTTCGTCTGCCTCATTTTCGCCTACTACGTACTGATGCAGCGCCTCGACCGTAAGCATGACGTGCACGAGTAGGAGGCGCGGGGGGCGGCGAATTTTGGGCACGTATTGCGGGAACCACAACCTTTAGGGAGCAAATCATGGGCATACAAGGATGGACCTATCTGATGGTGGGCATCACCTTCACCATCTATCTGACCATCGCGTGGATGTCGCGCGTGAAGGACACCAAGGGCTTTTATGTGGCGGGCGGCGGCGTGCCGCCGCTGGCCAACGGCATGGCCACGGCCGCCGACTGGATGAGCGCCGCGTCGTTCATCTCCATGGCCGGACTCATTTCATTCATGGGCTATACTGGCTGTATCTATCTGATGGGCTGGACCGGCGGCTACGTGCTGCTCGCGTTGCTGCTCGCGCCCTATCTGCGCAAGTTCGGCAAGTTCACGGTGCCGGATTTCGTGGGCGACCGCTATTACTCCTCCACCGCCCGCGTGGTGGCGCTCATCTGCGCCATCTTCGTCTCGCTCACCTACGTGGCGGGCCAGATGCGCGGCGTGGGCATCGTGTTCTCCCGCTTCCTGGAAGTGGACGTGAACACCGGCGTGGTCATCGGCATGATAATCGTGTTCCTGTATGCGGGCCTGGGCGGCATGAAGGGCATCACCTGGACCCAGGTGGCGCAGTACCTCGTGCTCACCGTGGCCTTCCTCATCCCGGCGGTGGCCATTTCGGCCAAGATCACGGGCAACCCCATTCCCCAGCTCGGCTTCGGCGGCACCATCGCCTCGGGCGCGGATGCGGGCAAGCACCTGCTGCAAACCCTCAACCAGATAGGCGTGGACCTCGGCTTCAACGAATACACGGCCGCCTTTGGCAAGGGCAACAAGTCCATGATCGACGTGTTCTCCATCGCCATGGCGCTCATGGTGGGCACCGCGGGCCTGCCGCACGTCATCATCCGGTTCTACACCGTGCCCAGCGTGCGCGCGGCGCGGCTGTCCGCTGGCTACGCGTTGCTGTTCATCGCCATTCTGTACACCACCGCCCCTGCCGTGGCCGCCTTTGCCCGGTACAACATGGTCAATTCGCTCAGCAACGTGGCCTATGCCGCCGCGCCGTCCTGGTTCAAGAACTGGGAGCGTACCGGCCTCATCGCCTGGATGGACAAGAACAACGACGGCGTGATCCAGTACCGGGCGGGCAAGCCGTTCGTGGGCAAGCCCGTGGCCTCGGGCCAGATCGGCGCCCAGGGCCAGCCCCTGCTCACCAACGCCCCCTCCGACTCGGGCAACGAGCTGTACGTGGACCGCGACATCATGGTGCTGGCCAACCCAGAGATCGCCAATCTGCCCCCATGGGTCATCGCGCTGGTGGCGGCGGGCGGCCTGGCCGCGGCGTTGTCCACAGCCTCGGGGCTGCTCCTGGTCGTGGCCTCGTCCATCTCGCATGACCTCTACTATCGCATTCTCAACCGCAACGCCTCGGAAAAGCAGCGGCTCAGACTCGGTCGCGTGATGATCGGCATCGCGGTGTGCGTGGCGGGCTATTTCGGCATCAACCCGCCCGGTTTCGTGGCCCAGGTGGTGGCCTTCGCCTTTGGCCTCGGCGCGTCGAGCTTCTTCCCGATCATCGTGCTCGGCATCTTCTGGAAGCGCGCCACGCGGGAAGGCGCCATTGCGGGCATGGTCTGCGGCATCGGCTTCACCATGCTCTACATCATCCAGACCAAGTTCATGGGTGTGGGCTGGTGGTGCTTCGGCATCAGCCCCGAAGGCATCGGCACCGTGGGCATGGTGATAAACTTCATCATGACCATCGGCGTGTCGCTCTTCACCCCGCCGCCTCCGCAGGCCATACAGGACATGGTCGAATCCGTGCGCATCCCCAGGGGCGCGGGCGCGGCGGTGGATCACTAACATTCGCAACAAGGCGCGGGGGATCATCCCCCGCGCCTTTTTTAATATCCGGGCCGTCAGGGCGCGGCTTGGCGTGACAAACGGGGGCTTTATGTTTTATCCCTTATTCGGAAGAAAAACCGCCACCGATCAACCCAAGCCAGGAATGCACATGGCCTACCCCGGCGCGTCCTCGGCAGAGCCGGAAATCGTTCTCGATTTCCTGCGGCGCACCCTGCCTTTTTCAGACCTGGGCGAGAAAACCCTCGCCTGGCTGGCGCGCCAATGCCTGGTGGACTTTCAGCCCAAGGGCGCGCGCATCCTGAGCCGGGGCGTCACCGACGTGGAGGGATTGTTCATCATCCAGCAGGGCGGCGTGCGGCTGTATCTGTGCGACGACGCGGGCGAGGAAAACCTGGCCGATTTCCGGGGCGAGGGCGACACCGTGGGCGGCCTGGCGCTGCTGCGCGGCGGGCGGGCCGACATGGACGCCGAGACCGTGGAGGACACCTTTTTCTTCGTGTTGCCCAAACAGGTCTTCCTGGAACTCTTCGAGCAGCATCCCTTCATCGCCCAGCATTTCGTACGCGATTTTTCCGACAACTACATTGCCAAGGCCTTTGACGAACTGCGCGGCAAGAAACTTTCCGCCGCCACGGAAAGCGGGCTCTACCTCTTCAGCACGCGCCTGGGCGACCTGGTGGGGCGCGACATCGTGACCCTGGCCATGGGCAGCACCATTCAGGACGCTGCCATGCGCATGTACCGGGAAGGCGTGGGCTCGCTGTGCGTCACCGACCCGTCGGGCGAGATCAACGGCATCGTCACGGACAAGGATTTGCGCAAGGCCGTGGCCCTGGGCATGGACCACGGCGCGACCATCGAGACCATCATGTCCACGCCCGTGTTGACCATGGACGCGGGCTCGATCTGTTTCGACGCCCTGTTCACCATGATGTCGCGCAACATCCACCACCTGGCCGTGGAGCGCGGCGGCACGGTGGCGGGCATGGTCACCTCGCACGACATCATGGTCATGCAGGGCAAGTCGCCCATGGCGCTGTTCCGCGAGATCAAGGCCCAGCGCACCTTCGAGGGGCTGTATCCCCTGGGGGGCAAGGCGCCGCAGCTCATCCGCACCCTGGTGGAGGAGGGGGCCAAGGCCGGGCACATCACCCGCATGGTGGCCGTGCTCAACGACATGCTGCTGGAGCGGTGCATCGAACTGCTCACCGAGGAGCTGGGGCCCGCGCCCGCGCCCTTCACCTTCCTGCTCATGGGCAGCGAGGGCCGCCGCGAGCAGACCTTCGCCACGGACCAGGACAACGCCCTGGTCTGGCGCGACAGCGGCGACGAGATCGTGGACCGCGCCGCGGCCTATTATTTCACCGTGTTCACGGAAAAGCTCACGGAGCACCTGGTGTGCTGTGGCTTCCCCCGCTGTCCGGGCGGCATCATGGCCTCCAACCCCAAGTGGCGGCAGCCCTTCCCGCTGTGGCGCGGCTATTTCGAGGACTGGATCACCGTGCCCGAGCCCCAGGAGATCCTGAACGCCACCATCTTTTTCGATTTCCGCTGCGGCCACGGCGACCTGGAGATGGCCGAAAGCCTGCGCAACCACGTGGCGCGCCACGCGGCCCGCGAAGAGGTCTTTCTGCGGTTTTTGGCCGCCGATTGCCTCAAGATGCGGCCGCCCCTTTCCTTCTTCAAGAATTTCATCGTGGAAAAGGACGGCGCGCACCGCAACACCCTGGACATCAAGACCAGGGGCATCACCCCGTTCACGGATTTCGCCCGCGTGCTGGCGCTCAAGCACGGCATCCGCGAGACCAACACCCTGGGGCGGCTGGACGCCCTGGCCGGGGGCGGCCATCTGTCCAACGAGCTCTACATCGACACCCGCGAGGCCTACGAATTCCTCATGCAGCTGCGCATCGTGCACCAACTGGAGCTGGTGGAGCAGGGCAGGGTGCCGGACAACCATTTCGATCCCGCCAAACTCTCGGAACTGGAAAAGCGGACCCTCAAGGAGGCGTTCGCGGTCATCGGACGCATCCAGTCGTTGCTCAAGGAAGTGTTTAGGCTGGACATGGTGTAGCCATGGGCTGGTTCGACGGCATGTGGAACGATTCGGAAACCGTGCGCAAGCTGCGCGGTTTCCTGGGCCGCGCGCCCGCGCATCCGCTCCTGCGGCGCAACCGGGATTTTTTCACCGCCTTTAACCAGGAACGCCCTCTGACCGACTATACCTTTGTGGTGGCGGACACGGAGCTGACCGGCCTGGACCCGCGCGCGGACGCCATCGTATCCATTGGCGCGGTGCGGGTGCGCGGCATGCGCGTGGACATGGCCGACACCTACTACAGCCTGGTCTGCCCGGACCGGTCGCTGCCCAAGCTGTCCACGCTCATCCACCGCATCACGCCGCAGGAGGTGTGCGCCGCGCCCGGCATGGCCGAGGTGCTGCCGGGATTCGTGGAATACCTGGGCGACTCGCTGCTGGTGGGGCATCACGTGGGGCTGGACGTCACCTTTCTCAACCGCGCGGCGCGGCGCGTGCTGGGCGCGGGGCTGTATACGCCGTGTCTGGACACCCTGCGCCTGGCGCAGGTCTACCAGGCCGAGTTGTGGGAAGACTATTACGACCAGTTCAACCTGAACGTGTCGTACAACCTGGGGCATCTGGCGCGCCAGTACGGGCTGCCGCTTTTTGCCCAGCACAACGCGTTGCAGGACGCGCTGCAGACCGCCTACCTGTTCCTGTTCCTGGTCAGGAAGCTGCACCGGGGCGGCATCCACACCCTGCGCGACCTGTACCTGGCCGGACGCAGCTGGCGCTGGTATTTCTAGAGGCGCGCCGGGCCGCGTGGCGGGGCGTGGCCCTGGGCAAACATCGTAGGAGCACGTCATGAGCGTTATCGTGGACCTGTCGATTTTTCCGGTGGGCAAGGGCGAATCGCTGGCCGGGCCGGTGGCCCGGGCCGTGGGCATCATCCAGGCCTCGGGGCTGGATCACGTGTTCGGCCCCATGGGCACGGCCATCGAGGGCGAGTGGGACGAGGTCATGGCCGTGGTGGACCGCTGCCGCGAGGCGCTGCACGAGGACGCCGAACGGGTGTACATGACGCTCAAGGTGGATTCGCGCCAGGGGCGCAAGGGCGGGCTGACGGCCAAGGCCGAGGCCGTGCGGCGCAGGCTGGGCGGTTGAGGCCGACGTGGCGTGGAGGGGCGGTGTGTTACGCCGCACCTGGCTGGCTGCGGGCCGCAAAAAGGCCCGGAGGCACCGTGCGGGGTTTTGTCCCTAGAACCTTGCAAGTTTTACGTGTTGGTTCTTGAGTAGTTGGTTCTGGTGCGAAAAGACCGTCACGGGTGCCCCAGGCCTGCTTTCGCTTTGTGAAAAAACATATCACACCCCGCCGCATAATTCCAGTAAATCCTTTGTTGATGGGCCTTGAGCGCATATCCTGCTATTGCCATGGGTTGTGGAAAACATGGCAGGGGCGGGGCGGTGGCCAGCGCCCGGAACGGCCTATGGCAAGGGCGTGGCAGGCCGTTGTTCCGGCCGGGACGCCGCGCCGGGCGTGGCGCTTATGCGCACGATGCGCATGTCGTACGGGCCGAAGACGCGCAGCGTGTCGGGAACCAGGCCCGGGCAGACCTGGCGGGCCATGCCAAACGCCCCGTCCCATGTGGCAGCGGCCAGGTGGACGCGACCGACGTTGAAGGAATCCAAGGCGGACGGCGTGGGTTGCAGCGCCACGCCCTGCGCCGTGAGCACGACATAGCGGTGGTGATACGTTTGGCCATTGCGCATGAGGGCGCGCTCGGGCGCCGCATGTTTCACCGTCTCAAGCGCCACGCCCGCGTCCGGGGCGAGGGTCAGGGTGACGAAATACAGATAGCCGCTTGATGTCCACGTCTCTAATTTTTCGGCTGGGTGCATGGCGATCCGTATGCCCGTCACGTTGCCGCAGGACACCGGGAACGCGGGTTCGGCAATGGGCTGGGGCAACGGAGGCGGAAAGCGGTGCGAGAGGGGAGGGCCGTCCGGTTGTCCGGGTTTTCCGGAGCGGGCGCGCCAGTGGCGCCGCATCCGCTCGGAAGGCGCTTGGCCTGGGATGCGCACCGTGGTGGGCGCCTTGTCCGGGCAGATCATGCGCGCGGTCTGAAGCGCTCTTTCCTTGTCAATGATCGTCAAGATAATGCCGTTGTCCCCATAACCGTCCCAGACAGGGTCGTCGCTCCGTACGTATGTCCCGTTGGCGCGCACCGCCATGTCCCGCTTGGCGGCTTCCCGCCCGTCGTATGCGTATTTCCTGAACGGCGCGTGGTCGATGGCCTTGCGCAGCATGGCGCCGCCGTCCTGCGTCAGCTCTATCGCCAGGATGTGGACGAAGCAGTCGTCCGTCTGGAGATAGTCGTGGGTGTTGAGTATCCTGTACACGTCCATGTCCGCGACGTTGTTGCAGGACACGTCGAACGCCTGCCGCGCATGGGCCAGGGATGGCAGCATGAGGGCGAGGAAAAGGAGTATGGCGGGGATGGCCCTGGTCTTTTCGGATGGCATGGAAACAATGCGCATTGTCAAACCCTTTCGAAAGCAATGAGGCATTCCGGCATGCCGGGAATCCCCTGGTTTCACGCCGCTGCGGGGCACGCGGCATCAGTCGTGAACGGACATGTATTCCGGCTCCCGGGCGGGGCATATCATGCGGGCGAGCCGGAAGGCGTCTTCCTTGCGGACAAGCGGGAAGGCGATCTGGTTTTTGTAGAAGACCGTGGACAGGGGGGCGTCGCTGTACGTGACGGTTCCGTTCGCCAGTATGCCGAAGACCACTTTGGGATATGTTTTCCCCTTGAACTCGATCATGGCCGGTTGCTCAACCGCGTAGATGGCCCGCAACCGCGTTGCCGCTTCGGGCGTGAGGCGGATGTTCACGTTGTAGTAAAAGCCGGTTGGCGACTCGGGTGGAAAAACGCTTGTCTCGCATTTGAAGATGGTGAGCTTGTCGATGTCCTCGCAGGCCAGGGGCAGTTTCGTTGCCGCATGGGCGCTGGCCGCCGTCATGGCGCACAGCAGAAGCGCCAATGCGCACGTCATGGCTATGCGCGTCGTGTACGTCCTAGGCGTGGGAATATGTGCCGCGTGCCGTCTTGCCGTGGGCATTACAAATCACGGTTGTCGATGAAGGTGTCCGGAACCATGGACGGGCATATGGTGCGCGCCGCCGCGAAGGCGTCGTCCTTGCGTAGCTTGGTAATGATGACGAGCGGTTGGTGGTATGAGTCCCATGGGGGGGCATCGCTGCGGATGACCGTGCCGTTGGCGATGATGGCGATCTCCGTGTGGGTGACCACGCCACCGGCAAAGGGGATGCGCGATGGCGGCGCGGCGTCGTATATCCTGGCCAGCGGCTCGCGGGAGGCCTCTTTGATTTTCAGGAGGAGGGCATAGGCATATCCGTCATCGGACGTGATATCCATGTATTTTGTCTCGCTACGCATGATGATGATACCGTTGAGGTCATCACATGATATGGGCAGATCGGCCCGTGCCATGGCCAGGGTGGGCCAGAGCAGCAGGACGAGGCATGCGACCGTTCGCGTCATGGCTTCTATCCTTCTATGGCGTACTGGAGTGATACGTTGTCACCCCCTCTCGAATGCAGCGTAACGGTCCACGGCACAGGGTATTCACTCAATTTTGTAAGGCTGTGCGTATACACCTTGCTGACGCACAAATGGCCCGATCCGGCGCGCTCGCACGCGTCAACGGTGATCCATACGCCGGGACAACCAAACGCCATATTGCCCACCGTGACTGATATTTTTTGTCCTCCCTCGAATGTGTGCGTCTTGTAGGCATCATACCCCTCCAATGTATCGTAAATGCTCACAACCGGAATGGGATTTTTGCGTATCTCGCACTGGCAGTTGGGGTGCGGGCGTTGGGGTTCCTTCAGGTATTGCATGTTGGCCATGGCCTTGCAGGCCTTGCAGGCGTCGGGTTTGGGGTGCACGGTCCAATAGAACGCCTGCCGGTCGTCGGCCATGCCCCCCTGCCGGGACTGCCGGACAGGGGCATGCCGCGCCCCCCGCGACGAAACCCCGGCCATGTGCTTGGGCAGGCCGTGCACACGCTGCTCGTCCCCGATGTGTTGCCATTTTCCGTTGCGCATGATGATTTCTCCTTGAATATAGGGTTTGGCGTTTGCTGTCCAGGCGTGATTGCCGCGTAGTATGCAAGGTCGCAAGCCTGCCGTCGGCGGTTGTCGGTCGTGAAAATGCGTATCTGCCATGGTTGTCAATGTGGTGACGTATCATTTTATAATATGGCATGTAAGAGGCAAGGCGCGTTTTCTGCGCCCTTCCTTGCCGTGGGATGGCCTGCGGCTCTTCCGGGCGCCCCCGCCGGGTTCTCGTCCGCGTTCGCCGCACGCTTTTCCCCACACCATGCGGTTTCGGACAATTCCCCATTTTACAAACCGCCACCCCCCCGGTATAAGGCGGCATGCCCCCGCCGCGCTCCTTTGACCAGCCCGCGCCAGCCGCGCCGTTCGCCGTCATGGCGTGGCATTATGCGTTGGTGGCGCTGCCGCTCGTGCTGGCCCTGGTCCTGGTCAATGCCGCCGTGGGCGCGGACCGCGCGGTGTACGCGTTCTTCAGCGCCCAGCGCGACGCGCATCCGCTCGTCAAGGCGGGCCTGCGCGGGGTGACCGACTGGGGCAACGCCCTGTTCTACGTGGTGTACGCCGCGCTGCTGGCGCGGGGGCTGGCCACGGGCGACAAGCCCCTGGTGCGGTTCGTGCTGCTGTACGGCGCGGCGCAGCTGGTGGTGGCGTTGTGCCTGGTGCACGGCATCAAGATCGCCATTGGCCGTCCGCGCCCCGACGTGGAAGGCTTTTTTCAGCCGTTCAGCACGGCCTCGGCGTTCAATTCGCTGCCCTCGGGGCATACCACCGAGATCATGGGCGCGGCCCTGCCCCTTGCCTTGTGGCGGCGGCGCGTGTGGCTTTCCCTTGCCCTGGGCGGGGTGGTGGCGCTGGTGGGATTTTCGCGCCTCTACCTGGGCATGCACCACATAAGCGACGTGGCCTTTGGGCTGGCGCTGGGCAGCCTGGCCGGATGCGCCGTGATCGCCTTCTGGAACAGGAACCCCTGACAGCCGGAGGTCTTATGACGCCGTACCGCCCCATGATCCTGCCCATGATTCCGCGCTGGCTCTGCGCCGTGGCGGCCCTGTGCGCGCTGGCCGGGTGCGCGGCCCGCGCACCGTCCCCGGCTGTCCCGGCCGCGTCCGCGCCGGAGCGCATCGAATTGGCGGGCGTGCGCCAGTATGTGGTGGACAACCCGGCCATCGGCAGGCTGTTCGTCATCGAGGGCAGGGCCGTGAACCGGCGGCGCACCGTGGTGGACCGCGTGGAGGTGGCCTTTGCCCTGCTGGACGGCGCGGGCGCGGAGGTGGAGACCCAGCGCGTGGTGTGCGGCAACGTGCTGCCCCCCGAGTCGCTGCGCACCCTGCGGCTGGTGGCCATAGAGGCCGCGCTGCACGACATGACCGCCATCGAAACGGCCAACACCGGCGTGTTGCCCGGGGAATCCGTGCCGTGCATGACCGTGTTCTACAATCCGCCCGAGGGTGTGGCCGAGTTTACCGCCACGCCCGTGGACCAGCCCGGTTCTGGGCAGTAACCCTCAATGATTCCGCGCCACAGGGCGCATGAAGGCGTACAGATGGAACAGCAGGAAAAGGGCAGGGCAGGGCTGTGCGAACGCATCTATGCCGTGCTGGCCGCGCAACCCCTGGCCTTTTTGGCGATTCTGTTGGCGTTGCAGACGTGGTTTCTCCTCGAACCCCGCGCCCTGTGGTTCTCCGACGAGATCCGCTACGCCAACGTGTTCGAACATCTGCTCCACGCCAAGAAATGGCTGGTGCTCCATCTGAACGGTGAGCCCTATCCCGACAAGCCCCCCGTCTACTTCTGGCTGCTGGGCGCGCTGTACGCGGGCCTGCGCGAGGTGGGGCCGCGCCTCTTCTTCCTGGGCGCGGCGGTGTCGGGCTTCTTGTTCCTGGCCGCCACCCTGGGTCTCAACCGCATGGTGGCGGGCGGCGACAAGCGCGACTCCCTGGCCGCCGGCCTGGTGCTGCTGTCCACGTTCTACTTCACGGGCGTGTGCCACTATTCGCGCATGGACCTGCTTTTCGGCGCGCTGATAACCTGTTCGCACATCTGCCTGTACCGCGCCTGGACGCGCCACCCCGATGGCGGGGGCGGCCGGTGGACCAACCTGGGCTTTTTCCTGGCCGCGCTGGCCACGTTGACCAAGGGGCCGCTCGGCCTCGCCTTTCCGCTGTTCGCCTCGGTGGCGTTCCTGGCCTGGACGGGCAGGCTGCGCCGCTTTTTCCGCAAGGACGTGGCGGGCGGGCTGGCCCTGGCCGTGGGCGTGCTGGCGCTGTGGGTGCTTGGGGCATGGCTCGCGGAAGGCAACGAGTTCATGCGCAACATCTTCCACGACCAGATCTACAAGCGCGCCACGGATACCTGGCACCACGGCCATCCCTTCCACCACTATCTGCTCACCCTGCCCGCCGCGCTGGCGCCGTGGCCGCTGGCGCTCTTGGCCCTGCCCGTGTGGAAGCTCGCCACGGGCGAGCTGTGGGCGCGCGCGTGGCAGGCGCGCAAGGCGGCCAACCCCGGCCCCACCTATCTCTGGATCATGTTCCTGACCGGGTTTGCGCTGCTGTCCGCCATTTCCATCAAGATCATCATCTACCTCATCCCGCTCTTCGCGCCTGCGGCGGTGTTGCTGGGGCGGGCGGTGGTGCGCCTGGACGGGGCGCATGCGCGGCGGCTCGGCTTCATCCTGGCCGGGCTGCTGGGGCTGGCCGCGGCGGCCCTGCCCCTGGCGCACATGGCCTATTATTTCTCGCCCGAATCCATGGCCGCCATGCTGCCGTGGCATACGGTGTTCGTGGAGGGCGTGGCCAGCGACCCGGTGCCCGTGGCGGGGCTCATCGCCTGCGCGGGCGTGCTGGCCGTGGCCGCGCTGTCGCTGTGGAAGATCGCCAAGCGGGGCACGGCCACGGGCGTGCTGCTGTTGGCGGCGTTGGCCGTGACCGCGTGGCTGCAACCCCTGGGCCTGCTGACCGCGCCGTCCCTGGACGCGGCCATGAGCCCCCGCGCCCAGGGCGAGATGATGCGCGTCTATGCGGACCAGGGGTATTTGGCCACGGCGTTCAAGGTCTATCCGGGCACGTACACCTACTATGCGGGCCGCACCGTGCTTGAAATGAAGGAATACGAGGACATGGACCGCGTGCTGGCCAAGTACGGCAAGGTGGTGGTGGGCATGCGCCAGTCGTATTGGGACGAGTGGCCGCACCGGCCCGCGGACATGCATGTGGTGCATGTGCAGTGGATCGTGGACAGGCCGTTTGTGCTTGCGGTGCGCGACGGCGCGCCCATTCCGCTGCCCGGTGACCCTGCCGTCGATGGCGCGGCGGTCAATGATGCGGCGGAGCCGGGCAAAGCCGGGAACGAGGGGGTTGCGCCTGCCGATGCGCCTGCCGGAGCAATGGTCAACCCGGACGCGGTGCCGTCGGGCGACGCGCCCGAAACCGCGCCGGACACCGCGCCGGCCCCCACGGGCGGCGAGGCACTGGACAAGACGCCCGAACAAGCGCCGGGCCAGACACCTGGGCAGACGCCGGAGGGCGCGACGGACGGGGCGACGGACGGGGCGACGGTCCAGCCGGAGGGCAATGCGCCCGAATCCGTGCCTGGCGGCGATGCCCCGGCTCCGGCGGCCGCCGGAAGCGGGGTGTGATGCGCCAGGCGCGTGCTACGCGACAGGAATGATGAGACAGACGGCCCGGAAGGTTTTCCGGGCCGTTTCAGTCTGCTGACAAATCGCCATCTCTCCCTGCCGTGTCTTTCTCGAGGCCGTGCGGCTCACGGCGTCGAATGAACGGCCCTCCATGCCCTCGTCCACGGACGACGAGTCCGCCCGCCTGAAGAACTCTCTTGTCCCACCCGTATCCCCTGCCAACTGTCTGCCTGGGGAACGCGCTTGTCCCAACCGTATCCACCTCCCGAGCCAGCAGTTTTTGGGGAAAGAGAGAGAAGAGAGGAAGGGGGTCCAGGGGAAGGAGAGAGGAGAGGGAAAACCCCTTTTTATGCTTGGAAAAAGGGGTTTTCCCTCTCCTCTCTCCTTCCCCTGGGGCTTTGTAACAATCAGCTCGCTATTCGCCGCGCAGCACGTCGAGCACTTCCAGCCGCGACGCCTGCCAGGCCGGGTACGCCCCGGCGGCCAGGCCCAGGAGGGCGGAACCGGCCAGCGCGCCGCCCACCAGGGCGGGATCGAACACATAGGGAAAGCCGCCCAGGGCGCAGACCGGCACAAGCAGCCCCAGGGCCGCGCCCACGCCCGCCAGGCCGCCCGCCATGGACATGGCGCCCGACTCCAGCAGGAACTGGCGCACGATGTCCGGCCTGCGCGCGCCCGTGGCGCGGCGCACGCCGATTTCCAGCCGCCGCGCCCGCACCAGCAGGATCATGATCGACAGGATGCCGAGCCCGCCCACGGCAAAGGACAGGGACGAGGCAATGAGCCCCAGCGTGCCCACCAGGTCGAGCGCCTGCTTTTGCACGCGCATGGCGTCGCGCGCGGTGATGATGCCGAAATCGTCCTTCTTGCCCGCGCGGATGCCGTGCCGCTGCCGCAGGATGTCCGTGGCCGTGGCCTTGGCGGTTTCCGCCGCGTTCAGGTCGGCCAGCTGGATGTATACGCCGCTGATCCAGGTCTGGTTGGCGAAGCGGCGCTGATAGGTGGTGATGGGCACGAACACCTGTTCGTCCTGGTCCGTGCCCGCGATGTCCGCGCCCTTGGCCTCCATCACGCCGATCACCAGGCATTGGGCGCGGAAGAAGCGCACCGTGCGGCCCACCGCCGCAGCCGGGTCGCCGAACAGGCGCTCGGCGATGGTGCGGCCCAGCACGCACACCTTGGCCCTGCCCGTTACCTCGGCGTCCGAGAAGAACCGTCCGAACTGGGGGTGGAAGCTGCGCACGCCGGTGTAGACGGGCGTGGTGGCCACCAGCCGGGCGGTGACCGTGGTGCCGCCGTGGCGCACGGGCATGGTGGTGTCCACAAAGGGCGCGCCCGCCACGGCCTGGGGCAGCCCCTCGACAAGGGCGCGGGCGTCGCCCAGCGAGAAGGTGCGGGGGTGGCCGCGCACCCTGGCGGCTCCGTTGCGGCTCATGCGCAGCATGCCCGCGCGGGCCATGAACAGGTTGGGGCCAAGCCGCTCGGTTTCCATTTCCGCCTTGCGCAGCATGGCCTCGGACAGGTGCTGCACGCCCGTGAGCGCCAGCGCGCCCAGAAACACGCCGAGCATGGCCAGCAGGGTGCGCAGCTTGTGCGCCTTGAGCGAGGCGAGGGCTATGCGGGCGCTGAGGAACATGCTGGTTACTGCATGCTGTTTTTGACGCGGCTCTTATAGAGCGCCACGGTCTCGGTGGACGCGAGGTCGAGCATGATGAGCAGGTCTTCCAGGGTGTGGTCGGAACGTGTATCCCGTTTGTACTGCTGGACTTTTTCGAAAGCGGTTTGGGTCAGGGCGTTTTCGGACAGCATAAGGCCGATGACCGAGGCGCGGTCGGTGCGGTTGGCCTGGGAAGAGGTGGCCGCGCCGGACGGCGGGGGCGTGTTTGTGGACGAGGCGTTGGCCTGCGCCTTGCGCTCGCTCGTCTTGAGCGCCTCCAGCTGGTCGCGCAGCGTGGCTTCGGCCAGCTTGAGATTGTCCAGCTGCCTGTGCAGGGCGGTGGTTTTCCTCTCCAGTTGTTCTTTTTCCGAAAGGAGCTTGGAGATCCTGGCTTGCAGCCCCTGCACCGAATGGTAATGGACCACGGCGAGCAGCGCGAGGGCGAGAAAGGCGATGAATATGGTCACAAGAAGCGTCATGGTCCCAACCGTTCGCAAGGGTGAAGGAACGCCAAGGCATCCTTTTAGTCGAGAACCCCTCCCTTGCGCAAGGCTTGGGCGGGCGATGCGGCCCTGGCCGCATCGCCCGTGCCTTGGGACGGCGTTTCAGCTTTCCACCGGATCCAGGTCCGGGGATGTCCACTCCGGCCCCGGCGCGGGGCGGCCTGGGCTGGCCTTGGGGCGCAGTCCCGCCAGGGTCGCCACGGCGGCGGTGCCCAGGCCCGCATAGCTCCAGGCGGTGGTTTCGGTAAAGCCGGACACGCCCCCCAGCACCCCGCCCAGGCACACCGCCGCGCAGGCAAAGGCCGGGGACACCCTGTATTTCCCATGCGCCAGCATGCCGATGCACACCGGGACAACGACGCCGCACACGTATACGTCGTAGGACAGCAGCAGGAAGCCCAGGATGCTCTTGTCCATGTGGCTCATGGCCGCGCCCAGGACGCCCAGCGCCAGCACGCACCAGCGGCAGGCCGTGGTGTCCGCCCTGCGCAGCAGGTCGTGGCTGCACACGGTACCGGCGGTTATCAGGCAGGAGTCGGCGGAAGACAGTATGGCGCTCAACAGGGCCAGCAACATGCCCAGGTACAGCCAGGGCGGCAGGGCGGACAAGGCCGTGGTCAGCACGGCGTCGGCGGGGGTGCCCTCCGGCACCAGCCCCCGGCACGCCAGCCCGACGGCCACGATGAGCAGCGCGAAGAGCAGCAATCCCCCGGCGGCGATGACGCCGCCCTTGCGCGCGGCGCGCGTGCCCCTGGCGCAGAGCAGGCGGCCGAAAAGCATGGGGCAGATGAGGTAGCTGCCGCCGATGATGCAGCCGTAGTACCACAGCCTGCCCACGGGGAATTGGCTGTTCACCAGTTCCAGGGAGACCTTGGACGGCCAGGTGGGATTGGCCCCTGTGAGCCACATGCCGGTCGCGGCCAGGCCCGCCAGGATGACGAAGGCCTGGATGCGGTCCATGCGCATGACGGCGGCCTGGCCGCCGCCAAGGGTGTGCGCCACGATCAGGAGTATGGAAACGGCGAGGCTGGCCGTGGGGCCGAAGGCGGTCAGCTCCTGGACGACGCGCACCAGGGCGGCGTATTGCGCGGCCAGGATGGCCACCCAGGAGATGACGATGACCGCCGCGATGATGGGGCGGGCAGGGGCTCCCAGGTATGTCTCCACAAGCTGCGGCATGGTGAGGGCTTGGCTGGCGCGCACTTTTTTGGCCAGGAACAGGCTGAGCGCCAGCAGGCCGCATGCCCCCATGCCCAGCCACCACACGGCGGGGGTGCCCACGGTGAAGGCCATGCCCACCACGCCCATGGTGGCGGATGCGCCCACGCACGAGACGATGATGGACAGGCCGACCTCCAGCGCGCCGCTGGACCGGTCGTTGATGAAGAAGGAGGCCACGGTGTCGCCCTGCCGGCGTATGCGCCAGGTCATGTGGAACAGGGCGGCGGCATAGAGGCACAGTGCGATTATTCCCATTTCTTTTCCTCGATGGCGGTTGCGATGGAACGGACAAGCGCGGCGATCTCTTCGCCGGTGGCCACATAGGGCGGCATGATGTAGATCAGCCTGCCGAAAGGCCGGATCCAGACGCCGCATTCCCTGACAAAGAATTCCTGGAGTTTTTCCACGTGCACGGGGCGGCGCATTGCCACCACGCCGATGCCGCCCAGCACGCGCACGTCTGCCACGCCGTCCATGTGGCGGCACGGCGCAAGGCCTTGGGCCATGGCCGACTCCATGCGGCCAATCCGCTCCCGCCAGGGGGATGCGGCGAGTTCGTCGAGGCTGGCGCAGGCCACGGCGCACGCCAGCGGATTGGCCATGAAGGTGGGGCCG
This sequence comes from Desulfovibrionaceae bacterium, assembly GCA_050251715.1. Taxonomy (GTDB): domain Bacteria; phylum Desulfobacterota; class Desulfovibrionia; order Desulfovibrionales; family Desulfovibrionaceae; genus JBFWMG01. The sequence continues at coordinate 50,904 of JBFWMG010000014.1, forward strand.
TGCATGAGCACCCCGCCGCCGCGCGAAACGCCGTGCGCCACCTCCCGGGTGGCCAGCGTGGCGGCCAGGCTCATGACGCCCCCGGTGAGCGCCTTGCCCACGCACATGATGTCCGGCGACACGCCCGCCCATTCGGCGGCGAACATTTTGCCGGTGCGGCCAAAACCCGTGGCGATCTCGTCCAGGATGAGCAGCGCGCCGTGCGCGTCGCACAGCTCGCGGACCCGTTTCAGGTAGTCCGGGTGATAGAACCACATGCCGCCCGCGCCCTGCACGATGGGCTCCAGCACCACCGCCGCCGTGGCGGCGCCGTGCCGCTCCAGCGCTGCCTCCAGCTCCCTGGCCGGGCCGGGGTCATAGGGCGCGTGGAACGGGCAGGCGGGGCGCGCGGTGAAGACCTGCCGGGGCAGGATGCCCGCGAACAGGCCGTGCATGCCGTTGACCGGGTCGCACACGCTCATGGCTCCCAGGGTGTCCCCGTGGTAGCCGCCCCGGGGCGTGAGGCACACGGTCCGCTCGGGGTGGCCCGTGGCGTGCTGGTATTGCACGGCCATCTTGAGGGCCACCTCCACGGCCACGGAGCCGGAATCCGCAAAGAATACGCGGCCCCCGGCCAGGCGCGGCGGGGCCAGGGAGAGCAGGCGGCGCGCCAGGTCCACCGCCGGGGCGTGGGTCAGTCCCCCGAACATGACGTGGGGCATGCGCGCGGCCTGGCCGTGCAGGGCGCGCAGCAGGCGGGGGTGGTTGTAGCCGTGGATGGCCGACCACCACGAGGCCATGCCGTCCACCAGGGACGCGCCGTTGCGCAGCGTGATGCGCGCGCCCCGCGTGGCCACGGCCTCCCACGCCCGCAACGGTTTTGTCGCCGAGGTGTACGGGTGCCACACGTGCTCGCGGTCAAAGGTCAGCAGCGCGTCCGGGGCATCCGGCGTCGCATCGCCCGCGCAATCCGCCGCAAGCGCCTGCGCGGCGGGGGCCAGCTGCCTGGCTATGTGCTCCCACGCCCCGGTCCGGACCGGGGCGCGGTCCGAGGCCAGGTCCGGGCAATAGGGGATGCGGGCCAGCACGGGCAGGCCGCCCAGCCGTGCGATGGCGGCCACGGTGTCCCGGCGGATGCGCTGTGATTCCTCGTCCGGCGCTGGCGCTGCGGGTTCGGTGATGACCACGCCCGCCACATGCAGCCCGCGTGCGCGCAACGCCTCCAGGGAGAGCAGGGTGTGGTTGATCGCGCCCAGCCGGTTGGTGGTCACCAGGATGACGGGCGCGGCCAGCGCCGCGAAGAGGTCGCGCATGGTTTCCCGTTCGTTGAGCGGCGCGAGCACGCCCCCGGCGCCCTCCACCAGGGTCAGCGCCGCCTGGGCGGCGTGGCGGCGCACGCCGTCCGCCAGCGCGGCGGCCGTCAGTTTTCGGCCATCCAGCGCGGCGGCCAGATGGGGCGAGCAGGGCGTGCGCAGGGTGTGCAGCGCCAGGGCAGTGGCCGTGGGCGCGGCCTCGGCGTACACCGCCACGTCGGGGGCGGCGGGCTCCCCCTGCGCGGCCGCCGGGCAGCCGGTCTGCACCGGCTTGATCGCCTGCGCGCGCAGGCCGGTGGCGGCCAGGGCGCGCAGCAGGCCCGCCGTGACAACGGTCTTGCCCACGTCCGTGTCCGTGCCCGTGACGCAGCACAGGGCGCCGGGCGCGGTCATGGCCGCAGCCCCAGGGTGCGCAGCATGGCGCGGTCGTGCTCCAGGGCGCTGCCCGGCGTGGTCAGGTAGTCGCCCACCATGATGCCGTTGGCGCCCGCCGAAAACACGAGATTTTGCCATTCCCGCAACGTGGCCGCGCGTCCCCCGCACACGACGATGTCGCGTCCGGGAAGCATGAGCCGCAGCAGGGCGAGGAGGCCCAAGGCCTCGCCCGGCGGCAGGGGCGGGCTGTTTTCGAGTGGGGTGCCCGGAATGGGCGTGAGAAAGTTGACGGGAACGGAATCCACCTGGAGTTCCCCCAGTTCCGCCGCCATCTCGATGCGCTGCGCCCAGCTTTCGCCCAGGCCGAAGATGCCCCCGGAGCACACCCGCAGGCCTGCGGCCTGGGCATTGCGGACCGTCCGGATGCGCGCGTCGAAGCCGTGCGTGGTGCAGATGGCGGGATAATGGCTGCGGGCGGTCTCGATGTTGTGGTGGCAGCTGGCATACCCGGCCTGCTTGAGCGCCACGGCCTGCGCGGCGGTCAGGATGCCGAAGGAGGCGCACAGCTTGATATCCACCCGCGCCGTAATATACGCTGCGGCGTGGCACAGCGCGTCAAAGTCCCGGCCGACCGGCCCGGTGCCGCTGGTCACGATGCCCATGTAGGCCGCGCCCTCCCCGGCAAACCGTTCCGCCTGCACGAGCAGCGTGTCGCGGGACACGAGCGGATAGGCCGGAGCCTGCGTGGCGTGGTGCATGGATTGGGCGCAAAAGCGGCAGTTTTCCGCGCAGCGGCCCGACTTGGCGTTGATGATGCCGCAGGTGAACGGCGCGGCGCGGCTGGTGGAAGCCATGACGCGCGCCACGGCCAGGAGATCGAGCGTGTGTTCCGGCAACAGGCCGATGAGCGCGGCGGCCTGCGCCGCCGTGAGGGCCGTGCCTTCCAATGCCTGTTGCAGCGCGGTGATGAAAAGAGCATGCATGGTGCGTCCCTGCCTGCGTATGCGTGGTTGCCGCGCCTTGCCTGGGGCGGGCGCGTGTCGTGTGGGGCAGCGGAAAATAGAAAGATGCGCCCGGTAATGTCAACCAAAAAGTGACACTCAATGGTTTACAATAAAGCGACAGAGAAACAGGGGGGCGCTGCGGCGTCTTGCCGCAGACAGCGGATTCTTGCCCTGTTGGAGCAGGGCGGCGGGTGGTGCTCCGGCGAGGCCATTTCCCTGGAGCTGGGCATAAGCAGGGCCGCCGTGGCCAAGCATGTGGCCTGTTTGCGGGCCGAGGGGCATGGGATAGAGTCCAGCCCGCGCCGGGGCTACCGCCTGGCCGTCAAGGCCGACGCGCTTACCGGGGAGCGGGTTGCGCCGCTGCTTGCGACGCGGGTTGTGGGGCGGCAGGCGTGGCGGTGCCTGGAAAGCACCACCACGACCAACAGGGAGGCCATTGTCTGGGCGGCGGAAGGGGCCGCGTCCGGCTGCGTGGTGATTGCGGAGCACCAGACCGAGGGCCGGGGGAAAAAGGGGCGGCGGTGGTTTTCCGCGCCACGGGGCATCCACTGCTCGGTGATCGTGCGGGGGCGCTTTGACGCGGGCGTGCGTCCGCTCCTGACCACCGTGGGCACGGTGGCCGTGGCCGAGGCCATAGGCCGTTGCACCGCCTTGTCTCCGGTCGTGAAATACCCCAACGACGTGCTGGTGAACGGCCGCAAGGTCTGCGGCGTGCTGGTGGAGTTCGGCCTTATCGACGAAGAGGTGGATTGGGCGATTGTGGGCATGGGATGCAACGTCAACGCCACCACGGCGGACTTTCCCGAAGAGCTGCGGCACGTCACCAGCTCCCTGTTCATCGAGGGCGGGGTTCCCGTGGCGCGCCCCGAGCTGCTGGCCGTGATTCTGGAGCGCACGGAGCATTGGTGCGATGCGCTTCTGGACAAGGCGTGCGACGGGTTGCTGGCGCGGTGGGAAGAACTGGGCGGCGGCCCCTTGCCCGTGCCCTGTTGACCGGGCGGGACGCGTGTCCCGCGCGCCCGGCATGCCGTTGCATGGCGGGATCAGTCGAGAAAGCCGATGTTGCGCAAGGCTTCTTCGAGCGTGCGGAAATCAATGGGTTTTGGCAGGAAACAATTGGCTCCGGCCCGGTAGTAGGAGCGCAGGGGCGCGGTGGGGTCGGTGGTGGACGAGAGCATGACGACCCTGGCCTGCTCGCGGGGGGTGAGGCGGCGTTCCTCTTCCATGGCCCGGATGGCGGTCAGCGCGGTGATGCCGTCCATGCCGGGCATCATGATGTCCATGACGATGAGGTCGAAGTGTTCCCCGTTGTCCAGTTTTTGCCGGCAGGCCTCCACGGCCTCTTCCCCTTCGCGGCGTACCGTGCAGGCGCCCAGGTCCGACAGGAGCGCGCGCAGGGTGATGCACGCGCCTTCCTCATCGTCCACGATGAGGATGGACCGGTCGGGGCCAGCGGGGACGGGCATGGGCGGTCTCCTTTCAGTCGTCGTGCGCGCGGCGGAAATGGAAAATGCGGGCTCACGCAGCCTATTACATGGCGCAGAGGGGGAACAATGTCAATGCGGGCGGGAGGATTCGGCATGGTCCGCGGGAAGGTTGCGCCAATGGGCTTGACTCATATGGGCAAGTAGAGGAACATGATTTGCTTGCTGCCCGCCGTGCCGGGGCTCCAATCCATCTCATCATCATACGGAGGAGTCTGATGAAACGTCTGATTCTGTGCATGATTCTTGTCATGGTGTGTCTGCCTGCGGCCATCGCCGGCGCCAAGTCCAAGGAATATACCGTTTCCGTGAACCAGTTCGTGGAGCATCCCGCGCTGGACGCCGTGCTCAAGGGGTTCCAGGACTATTTCAAGGAAAAGGAAATCCCGATCAAATATAATGTGCACATCGCCCAGGCCAACATGGGCACCACCGTGCAGATCGCCAGCACCATAGTCGGCGAAAAGCCCAATCTCGTGCTCGCCATCGCCACGCCGTCCGCCCAGGCCTGCGCCCAGAAGATCAAGGACATCCCCGTGCTGTTCACCGCTGTGACCGATCCGGTTTCCGCCGGTCTTGCCGCCAGCATGGACGCGCCCGGCGCCAACGTGACCGGCATGACCGACATGAGCCCGGTGGACCGCCAGGTCGCGCTCATCCAGGAGTTCCATCCCGGCATCAAGTCCATCGGCGTGATCTTCAACTCCGGCGAGGCCAACTCCGAGGTGCTGGTGAAGATGCTCAAGGCCGCCTGCGCCGTGCAGGGCATTGGCGTGGAAGAGGCGCCGGTGGTCAATTCCAGCGGCGTCTACCAGGCCGCCAAAAGCCTTGTGGGCCGTGCGCAAGCCGTGTACATCCCCACCGACAACACGGTGGTGTCGGCCTTCGAGTCCGTGGTCAAGGTGTGCAACGAGAACAAGCTGCCGCTCTATGCGGCGGACAACGACTCGGTGAACCGTGGCGCCGTTGCCGCGCTGGCCGTGGACTACTACCGCATGGGCCGCCAGTCCGGTAAGATGGCCAACCGCATCTTTGGCGGCTCCAAGCCCGCCACCATGGCCGTGGAAAGCCTGCAGGATCTCATGATGTATGTGAACAAGACCGCCGCCAAAACCATGGGCGTGACCATTCCCTCCAAGGTGCTGGATCGCGCGGACAAGGTGATCGAATAGCCGTCCCGGCGCAATTTCCCCGGAGCCGGGCGCGCGCCCGGCTCCGGGTCATTTTTTGAACCAGTGGAAGACGCATGACTTGGTACGCCTTTTTCGGCGCCCTGGAACAGGGGTTTGTCTACGGCCTCATGGTGCTGGGCGTCTATTTGACCTTCCGCATCCTCGACTTTCCCGACCTGACCGTGGACGGCAGCCTGCCCCTGGGCGCGGCGGTGTCCTCCGTGGCCATCACGGCGGGGGTGGATCCCTATCTGTCGCTTGTGCTGGCCATGGGCGCGGGATTTCTGGCGGGCATGGCCACCGGCATCCTGAACACCAAGTTCAGGATCCTGCACCTGCTCGCCTCCATCCTGACCATGATCGCCCTGTACTCCATCAACATCCGCGTCATGGGCAAACCCAACATGACGCTGCTGGGCAAGCCGTCGGTGCTCGACACGCTCACCGGCATGGGGCTGCCAGGCTACCTGGCCTCGCCGATCCTGTTCGGCGTGGTGGCGCTGGTGGTGGTCGTGTTCCTTGTCTGGTTCATGCACACCGAGATCGGCCTCGCCATGCTGGCCACGGGCAACAACCCGCAGATGATTACCAGCCAGGGCGTCAACACGCACTGGGTCATCATCTTCGGCGTGGGCATGTCCAACGCGCTGGTGGCGCTGTCCGGCGCGCTGGTGGCGCAAAACCAGGGCGCGGCGGACGTGAACATGGGCGTGGGCACCATCGTGGCGGGCCTCGCGTCCGTCATTGTGGGGGAAACGGTTTTTGGCAGTTGCTCGGTCACCCGGGCGATCATCGCCGCCGTGCTCGGCTCGGTGGTCTACCGCCTGGCCATAGCGGTGGCCCTCTCGCTCAAGCTCGGCTCGTTCGCCTTCACGCCCAGCGACCTCAACCTCATCACGGCGCTCTTGGTCATCATCGCGCTCATAGCGCCCCAAATCAAGGAAAGGCTCCGGGCCCGGCCATGCTGACCATCGTCGATATCATCAAATTCTTCCACCGTGGCTCGGTGAACGAGGTGCTGGCGCTCAACAGCGTGAGCCTGGAGGTGGAGCAGGGCGACTGCATCACCATCATCGGCTCCAACGGCGCGGGAAAATCCACGCTGCTCAACTGCATCGCGGGCAGCTTCTATCCGGACAGCGGCACCCTGCGCCTGGCCGGGGAAAACATCACCACCTGGCCGGAGCACAGGCGCGCCAAGTTCCTGGGCCGCGTGTTCCAGGATCCGCTGCGCGGCACCTGCGCCTCGTTGTCCATTGAGGAGAACATGGCGCTGGCCTTCAAGCGGGGCCGCAAACGCGGCCTGTCCATGGGCGTGAAGAGCCGCGACCGCGACCTGTTCCGCGACAAGCTGCGCCTGCTGCGCCTGGGGCTGGAGGACCGCCTGCAAGACAAGGTGGGCCTGCTGTCGGGCGGCCAGCGCCAGGCATTGACCATGCTCATGGCCACCATGGTGCGGCCTGAAATCCTGCTGCTCGACGAGCATACCGCGGCGCTCGACCCCAAGACCGCGCACCAGATCCTGGAGCTGACCAGTTCCATCGTGGAGGCGCAACGCCTGACCACGCTCATGGTCACGCACAACATGAACCAGGCCATTTCCCTGGGCAACCGGCTCATCATGCTGCATGGGGGCGAAATCATTTTCGATGTGCGCGGCGAGGAGAAAAAGAACCTCGGCGTGCAGGATCTGCTGGAACGGTTTTACACCCTGCGCGGCGAAAAGCTCGCCTCGGACCGTCTGCTGCTCGGCTAGGCCGGGCCGCGTGGACGTTTTCCCATGCTCTGGTTCCCCCTTGCCCTGTTGACGGCGGTGTTTTCCGCCACCGAAGTGGCGATCATCAAGGCGCGGCTCACCCATCTGTCGTCTTTTGAATACGCGGCCTATCCCGTGGCCTACGGCCTGCCGCTCATGCTTGCGGTGGCGTTCGTGGCCGCGCCGCCCGAGGGCGGCCTGCCCCTGTCGTTCTGGCTTACCCTGGCCATGGTGCTGCCGCTCAACCTGCTGGCCTATCTCTGTTCCATGCGCGCCATCGCCCTTTCGCCGTTGTCGCTGACCATGCCGTTCATGGCCCTGTCGCCCATGATCGTCATGGTGGCGGGCCGGTTCATGCTGGGCGAGGGCATGGGGCCGTGGGGCGTGGCGGGCATCGCCACGGTCACGCTGGGCGGCTATGTGCTCAATGCCGAGACCGCGCGGCACGGGGCGCTGCTCGAACCCTTCCGGGCGTTGGCGCGCGACAAGGGAGTGCGGCTCATGGCCTTTGCCGGGCTGATCCTCGGCGTGTCCGTGACCGTGGGCAAGTCGCTTGCCCTGCAATCGTCGCCGCTGTATGCGGCCGGGGTCGTGTTTTCCTCGCACAACGCCCTGGTGCTGCTGGTGGCGCTCACCTACGGGCGGGCGCGGCCCCGGGTGCTGCTGGCCCATCCGCGCATAGGGCTGTTGCTCGGGGCCATGGGTACGGCGCATGTGGTGCTCCATTTCTTCGCCATCACCATGACCGTGGCGGCCTACATGATCTCGGTCAAGCGGCTCTCCGGACTGATCGGCGTGGTGTACGGCCATCTATTCTTTGGCGAAAAGCATGTGTTGCCCAGGCTGGCGGGCGCAACGCTCATGGCTGCCGGGGTGGCCATGATAGCCTTGGCGGGGTGACGGAAACGTGGCATATTGCTGCGAACGCACAATGCTTCATGTTGTCGCGTGCAGTAATGGGAACGGCCACGCCGCAGGCGGGGCCATGCCACAAAGCCGCCGGAGCGCGTCCTTTCTGCTTGTGCGCTCCGAGTCATAAGAGGCGTCATGGCACAGTTTACGGTCATCGACCACATGGGGCAGGGCCATGTGCTCAAGGCGGGTAAAGGGCGCACCCTGGCCCAGGCCATCTATCTGCATGGCCGTTTCCCCGCGCCGCCCCTGTGCTCGGGCCTGGGGCGCTGCCGCCAGTGCCGCGTGCGTTTCGTCTCCGCGCCGCCCGCGCCCTGCGACGCCGAGGTGCTGGCGTTTTCCCCGGAAGAACTGGAAGCGGGATGGCGGCTTGCCTGCCGCCACCAGCCCGCGGCGGGCATGTGCCTCATCCTGCCCGAACCGCGCCTGCACCCCAAGGCGGACACGGCCGCCGGGGCGTGGGACGCCACCGCCGGGCAGCCGGTTTCCCTGGCCGTGGATCTGGGCACCACCAGCCTGCACTGGCAGGTGCTTGCCGGGGGGCGGGTGCTCGCCTCGGGCACCGAGGTGAACCCGCAAATGGGCGCGGGCAGCGAGATCATGTCGCGCATAGCCTATGTCCAGGCCCATCCCGAGGGAGGCCGCACATTACAAAGGCTCGTGCTCGACCGGCTGCGCGCCATTGTCCGGAATGCCCCGGCCAGGCCCGAATCCTGCTGCGTGGCGGGCAACTCGGTCATGACGTATATCGCGCTCGGCAAACCCATTGACGGCCTGGCCCACGCCCCCTACCGGCTGGAGTACATGGGCGGCGAGATCGCCACGGTGGACGGCCTGCCCGACATGTACGTGCCGCCGCTGTTCGGGCCGTTCGTGGGCGGCGACCTGTCGGCGGGGCTTGCCTGGCTGTGCGCGGGCGGGAGCGTGTCCCCCGAGTATCCCTTCATGCTCGCGGACATGGGCACCAATGGCGAATTCATCCTGGCCGCCGCGCCCGACGCCTTCATGGCCGCCAGCGTGCCCCTGGGCCCGGCGCTGGAGGGCATTGGCCTCACCTTCGGGGCCATGGCCGAACCCGGCGTCGCCACGGCGTTCACCCTCACGCCCTCGGGCGTGACCGCCACGGTCATGGGCGGCGGTGCGCCGCACGCCATCACCGGCACCGGCTATCTTTCCCTGGTCCATGCCTTGTACAAGGCGGGCCTGCTCGATTTTGAAGGTCGGTTCGCGGCCACGGCCCCGGCCAGTCCGCTGGCCGCCAGGCTTGCGGCCACGCTCTACGAGGTGCGCGGCGAGCGCCGGTTCCCCTTGCCGGGCAGCATGTACCTCGCGGCCCGCGACATCGAGGAAATCCTCAAGGTCAAGGCGGCCTTCAACATCGCCTTTGCGCGGCTGCTCGACTCCGTGGGTTTTAGCCCGGCGGACCTGCAAGGCGTGTGGCTGGCCGGGGCCATGGGCGAACATGTGTCGCCCGACGACCTGGAGGGACTTGGTTTTTTGCCCGAAGGCATGGGGCGGCTGGCGCGCATCGCGGGCAACAGCTCCCTGGCCGGGGCGCGGCTGTTTCTGGAACGCCCGGACATGCGGGCGTGGGCCGAAACCGCCGCATACGCCCTGCAGGTCATTGATTTGGTGGATGAACCGAATTTCTCGGATGAATTCGTAGCCAGGATGGGATTTGTCTATGTGCCCTGACGATACGCGTGGCCGCAAAGGCTCTGGTTCTTCCGCAGGCCGCGCCCGGCGCGGCGGCAAATCCGGTGCGCACCCGCACCGGGGCGATTCCGCCAATCCCGCCAACGCGGGCGGACCAGGCGGGCCGTCCCGTGCGCCGCGCGGCGGCAAAAGACCGCGTCGCGACGCGGCCGTCCGCCCGGCCGCGCAGGGCGCGCCGCCGCAGCCGTCCGGCGCCCCGGTAGTGCCCGCGCCGCCCACCGCGTCCCCAGTGCCCCCCGCACCCGTCGCGTCCCCCGTCGAGTCCGCCTTTACCGTGCCCGACGCGGCCCTGCGGGAGGCGCTGGACGCCGTGGAGCGTTCCCTGCGCGCGGTCTGGCCGCTCAAGACCGCCCACCGGCGCGAGCTGCCGCCCAACATCAAGCTGCTCTCCGAACTGCTCACCGCCGAACGCAGCCAGCGGGATGCGAAATACCTGCAATCGCCCCAGGCCCAGGCCGCGTACCTGCACTATTTCCTGCCCTGGAACCTGCTGCGCCTCGGCATGCTGCTGCCCCGCCTCGATCTCGACATCCCCGATGGCGGCACGGTCATCGACCTCGGCTCCGGCCCCATGACCGTGCTCCTGGCCCTGTGGATGGCCCGGCCCGAGCTGCGTACGCGGCGCATCACCGCCTATTGCGTGGACACCGCCAAAAAGACCATGCACCTGGGGCTCGATCTGCTCAAGCACATGGCGGGCGGCGACCTGCCGTGGCATGTGCATTGCGTCAACGAACCCCTGGAAAAGGGGCTCGCCTCCATCCGCCACAAGGCCGACCTGCTGGTGGCGGCCAACGTGTTCAACGAAATGCGCTGGGGGCGCGACGACATCCTGGAAGAACAGGTGGCCGCCTTTACCCGCACCCTGCTGGCGGCGTGCAAGCCGCCGTTGCACGGCGCATCGGTGCGCGCCCTGTTCGTGGAGCCGGGCAACCGCCTGGGCGGCAAGCTCATGGGGCTGGCCCGGGCCGGGGCCGTGGGCTCCGGCTGGCTGCCCGCCGGGCCGTGCACCCATGCCGCCGACTGCCCCCAGTTGGCCCGCAACGCCTCGTTCTGGTGCCATTTCCGCCTTCCCGCCCTGGGCACGCCCCAGTGGCTTGCGGACCTCACGGCCAAGGCGGGCCTGCCCAAGCAGGCCGTGAGCCTGGGCTATCTGGCCCTGGCGCGCCGTCCCGACGCCGCCACGGCGGAAGGCGCGGCAACCGCGTCCGGGGGCGTGCCGCCCTGGCCCGCCGTGGAGCCGGGGCAGGGTGTGGCGCGCATCATCTCCGAAGGGTTCACCGTTCCCGGCCACGGCGGACTGGCGCGCTACGGCTGTTCCGAGCGCGGCCTCGTGCTCGTGCTGTCCCGGCCCAGAGCCAATGAGTTCGACCAGCTGCCGCCCGGTTGCCTTGTCCGCTTTTCCTGGCCGGAAGAGATCACGCGCGACGCCAAATCAGGAGCCATAGAGGTCCGCCTGCCATGAAGGTGGTGGATCTGGGCCGCATCGGCTATGCCGAGGCCGAAGCCCTGCAAATGGAACGCCTGGCCGACGTGGCCGTAGGCGGCGAGGAAACGCTTTTTCTGCTCGAACACGACCCGGTCATCACCCTGGGCAGGCACGCGGGCCGCGAGCACCTGCACGTGTCCGACGACTACCTGCGCGAGGCAGGGATAACCCTTGCCCGCGCCGCGCGCGGCGGCGACATCACCTGCCATTTTCCCGGCCAGCTGGTGGCCTATCCCATCGTGCGCCTGGCCCATCGCCCCGGCGGCATCCGCGCCATGTTCCACGACCTGGAAGAGGCCGCCATCAAGACCCTGGCCCATTTCGCCATCGCCGCCACCCGCGACCCCGACCGCCCCGGCGTGTGGGTCGGCCCGCGCAAGATAGCCTCCGTGGGCATCGGCGTGCGCAAGTGGGTCAGCTTCCACGGCATCGCCCTCAACGTGGGCCGCGATCTGTCCCTGTTCGACTGCATCACCCTGTGCGGCCTCGCGGACACGCACCCCACGTCCATCCATATCGAATCCGGCAACGACGCCGTCACCATGCACGAGGTCAAGGATGTCTTCGCACGAGCCTTCCAAGCCGTTGCGCATTCCGCAATGGCTGCGCATCAAGCTGCCGCGCAATAAGAATTTTTCCTGCACCGGCGACCTGCTCCGGGACATGGGTCTCAACACGGTCTGCCAGAGCGCCAAGTGCCCCAACATCTACGAGTGCTTTTCGCGCCGCGTGGCCACCTTCCTCATCCTGGGCAACGTGTGCACCCGCAACTGCGCCTTCTGCAACATCGAACCCGGCCACGATTTTGCCGCGCCCGACCCCACCGAGCCGGACCGCGTGGCCCGCGCAGCACAAACCCTGGGCCTCGCCCACGTGGTCATCACCTCGGTCACCCGCGACGACCTGCCCGACGGCGGCGCGGCGCATTTCGCCGCCACGATGCGCGCCGTCAAGGCCGCCATGCCCGCCTGCACCACCGAGGTGCTCATCCCCGACTTCAAGGGCGACCCCGCCGCGCTGCACACCGTGCTCGACGCCGCGCCCGACATCGTGAACCACAATGTCGAGACCGTTCCCTCCCTCTATCCCGCCATCCGCCCCCAGGCGGACTACGCCCAAAGCCTCGAACTTCTCGCCCGCGTCAAGCAGGCGGGCCACACCGCCAAAAGCGGACTCATGGTCGGCCTGGGCGAATCCGACAACCAGATCTACGACGTCATCATCGCCCTGGCCCGCATCGGCTGCGACATCGTCACCGTGGGCCAGTACATGCAACCCACCCGCCACCACCCCCTGGTGCAACGCTACGTCTACCCCACCACCTTCTACGAATACGAGGCCTGCGGCCGCGCCCACGGCATCCCGCACATGCACTGCGCGCCGCTGGTAAGAAGCTCGTATAATGCAGCAAAGTTTGTAAAAGGCGAGGAGCGGGAAAACGGATAGAAGAGCTGGGGGGAAGGGGGGAGAGAGGAAAAACCCTTTTTCTTCAAGAGTGGACTGAGGCTCTCGCACACCTCCTCCGCCCACGCCAACCGCCCCACTGACACACACGCCGCAGCGGCAATCACTCCAACCAAGCCACCTCACCCATCCGCCTAAACGGGTGCAGCGTCGTCACGCTGCCGCAGTCCAGCCGACTAGCCGTTAGGTGAGCAACGCGAACCTTACGGATATCGAGAGCAGAGATGCGCGTAGCCTGGTCGCGCCGCCCCGGCGCGAAATCTGCATCCCTTCCCTTCGCTATTTTTGCTCCGGTATGGGGTGGTGCGCCGAGGCGTCCATTTCTTCGCCGTGGCAGGCGATGCAGCCGCCGTTTTTGCCCATGGCGCCCGCCGTGCCCTGGTATTGCAGGGGTGGGATGTTGTCGCGGTCCTTGCCGTAGATGTTGGTGGCGGGTATGCCGCCTGCCTGTTGGCCGAAGGCGTTGCGGGTCAATGGGCCTGAGGGTTCAGGGCGTCGCGCCGCATGGTGTGCGAAAGATTGCGGGCCGCGTCCAGATAGGCGGGATCAAGATCCAGGGCTTGGCGGAAACAGTCCCTGGCCGCATGCAGGCGGCCGGCGCGGTAGTGCAGCAAGCCGCGTGCGTTGGCCACCTCCTTGGCTTGGTGGCCGGAAGCGGCAGCCGCTTCGAGGCACTGTTGCGCCTGCGCGGCGTGCCCGTGGCGCAGGTGCATGATGGCAGTCTTCACGGCAAACGCCGCTTCATAGTCTGTATTGAAAGGCCTGCGTCCCTTTTCCACCTTCCATTGCACCAGGGGGGAACTTTGCCCAAAGCTGCAATGTTCGCATGCATCCATCGGGAATCTGTTGAACCACATCCAGAACGTCGTCCAATCGTAGCGGCGAAGATCGTATAACATGTGCCGCGACTGCCGGAATAGCTCGGTCAACAAGCCATCAGGGGCGAAATGCATGTATGCCCCGGCACCGCAGCGGCCCATGATCCCAGTGGACAACAGGGCGGTACACCCCGCATTGAAGCAGGGATGGGTGACCTCGCGGGGTTCCACGTGGAATGAGAGCCTGCTGAAGGCATACTTGATCGGCGACTCCACCGACAGGTGCGGATGCCGGGCGCGCAGCAGATTGAGCAGTTCCTCCACACGCTTCTCACCACCCAGACGGCGCATTATTGTGGGATAATGGGATATCTTGATCCGGGACAGCATATTCCACAGGCCACCGTAGGCCAGGATGGCGTCCTCGCTGAGCCAAAAGCCGTTGGTCGTCATGAGCAACGGCGTGCGGTAGCGTTCGAGCAGCGCGGCGCAAAAATTCTCGATGTCGCTGTGCAGCATGGGTTCGCCGCCCATGACTGAAATGAGGCGTACGGGCACCTGCTTGTCCCACAGCAGATCCAACCACGGGATGTATTCCTGGGCGGCATACTCCCGTTGCGGCGAAAAAGGCGAGTAATTGTGGCACCAGCGGCAGTTGTGGTTGCAATGGTCCACGGCGTGCACTTCGATGTACGGTATCTCGCGGTACATGGCTCCCCTCGCGACACGGAGTTTTCGGTGAGTCCATCCAGGGACAACTTTTCCTGGGGGAAAATAAAGCACGAATCATGCCATAGGCCTTGTCGGGGCAGCGTGAGGCCGCTGACGGGACGGTGATCCGCAGTGCCAAAAAAAGGGCGGGCTTGCGCCCGCCCTGGTCTGTGGCGGTATCGGGTTATTCCGGTATGGGGTGGTGCGCCGAGGCGTCCATTTCTTCGCCGTGGCAGGCTATGCAGCCGCCGTTCTTGCCCATGGCTCCGGCCATGCCCTGGTATTGCAGGGGCGGGATGTTGTCGCGGTCTGCGCCGTAGATGTTGGTGGCCGGGTAGACCGCGTGGGTGGAGCCGTGGCACGCCTCGCACATGACCGCTTCCATGTCGTCGCGGCGCAGGCGGTAGAGCTGGCCGGGCTGGCCCTCGGTCCACTTGTTGAAGGCCGAGACCGTGCCGGGCTGGGGCCGCGCCTCATGGTCGTGGCAGCTCAGGCAGTCGGGCTCCATGAGCCAGGGGGTGCGCGGGTTCACGTCGGCCACGCTGGCCACGGTGCGCGGCTTGATGTTGGCCATGAGTGCGTCGGCGCGCGGGTTCTTTGCCTCCTGTTCCTTTTTCAGCAGGGACAGGGCGTGGTCTTCCAGGGTGCCGTGGCAGGTGGTGCAGTCCAGGTTTTTGGCGTGGGTGCCGCGCAGGCAGCCGGTGGGACCGGCGGCGCTGGCCGGGTGGCAGGCGTAGCAGGCCTCGGGGCCACGGTTCGACAGGTAGTTGGCGTGGAAGCCGTGCAGGGCGGCCGGGAAGTTGAGGCGGCCAGGCTGGCCCTTGGTGCCCAGCACCGGGTCGGGGTGGCAGGACTGGCAGAGGATGGTTTCGCCCTTGGCCACGCGTTCCAGGTGGTTGGTCTTGGAGATGCGGTCATGCACGGCCAGCACGTCGCGGGAGGTCTCGGGCGTGAACCCGGCCACGCCGTCCACGCGCCATTCGCCGCCGTGGCAGTTCTTGCAGCCCATTTCCGTGGAGGTGGGCGCGACCATGCGGGTGGTGGCCAGCACCTTGCCGGTGGCGTCGTCCACGGCGGTGATGGTGAAGGTGGGGTAGGGCTGGAACCCGCCCTCGTCCGGGTAGGGGGTGACGGGCACGAGCGTGGCCTCGAAGGCCCGCAGGTCTTCGGACAGCTTCATGGCGCCGGACATGGCGTTGCCGGACAGGCCCACGTTTTCGGGCAGATCCTTGGCCCCGAAGGACGAGTGGGCGTGCTTCCAGAAGTCCACGTGTCTGGCCGGGTTTTCAAAGCCCTTTTCCACCTCGTAGCGCAAGGTCACGCCCTCGGTCACGATTTCCGGGGCCGGACCGCGCTTGATGAGCTGGGCAAAGAGGTCGTTGGCCGGGGGCAGCAGCACCCAATAGGGCTCGCTGTCCGAGATGCAGTGCATGCCCAGGTTGTTCCAGGCCATGAGCACGTATTCGGCGGTGTCCGCGTCAAAGGGCGGTATGTCGGTCTTGTGCTGCTTGGGCTGATAGGCGGCCGGGGCGGCCTTTTTGCCGTGCAGGCCTTCCACGATGTAGGTGGCCAGCGCCCAGCGTTCGGCGCGGTTGCCCGCAAAGGGGGGCATGTATTCGCGCACCTTGCCCTGGCCGTCCAGCTGGGCGTCCATGCCGAACACCGAGAACTTGGCGGTGCGGGGCAGGATGTCGAGCAGGGGGCCGCCCGCGCTGTGGCAGCCCACGCATTGCAGGCCGTAGAGCGTGCGTCCCACCTCCAGGCGCGTTGCGTCCGTTATGGCGTCGTCCTTGAACCAGCCGGAGTGGGCCATGACGCCGTCCTTGTTCACGGCGGCGAGCTCGGTTTTCTTGATCTGGTTGGAATAGGTGTGGTCAAAGATGAGATAGGGTCTGCGGCCCGCCTCGCGGATCCACTCGTAGAGGCCCATCTGGCTGAGGCCCAGGGCCAGCACCACGGCGACCATGACGGGCCGCACGTTGTTGGGCATGAGAAAGGCATAGGCCAGGCAGAAGAGCACGATGACGGGGCCGATCCAGATGATGCCCTGCATGAGCGGCGGTATTTCCGTGGATTTCGCCAACACCATGGCGGCCGGGCCCGCAGGCAGGGCGACCAGATACCAGTAGCAGGAGGCGAGCCAGAAAATGAACGGCGCGGCCACCCACAGGGCCGACAGGCGGGTCATGGCCTCGCGGGTGGTGGCGTCCTTGATGCGGATGGCGGTGACAAAGGCGAACATGCCCGCGAACATGAAGGACATGAACGAGCGCGAGAAGACCGAGGGCCAGAAGGTGGGGTTGAAGAATCCGTCCCAGAAGTCGCGGGTTTCAAGCCACTTGCCGGGGGTGAGCATGAAATCCACCACGCCCGCGATGATGATGAGGCTCATCATGGCGCACAGGAAGTACATCCAGCCCACGAACACGTGGTCCTTGGGGCGCATGGTGTCGAATTTGTAGTGATAGATGAGCAGCGCCGCGATTTCGCCCACAAAGAACACCCATTCCGTGGCCCAGGCGAAGACGAAGGTGTGGATGAGCGTGGAGGTGACGGCGGGCGAGGAGAGGGCGATGATGAACCAGATGCCCACGCCGCTGACGCCGCCAAAGACCATGGTCAGCAGCAGGAAGAATTTGGTGTGGCTTTTGACGTAGTTGAGCAGGACCGGGTTGTTTTCGCGCCGCGCCTTCATTTCGGTGAGCACCAGGAACAGGCCGCCGCCCACGGCGAAGTGGGCCACGAACACGTGGGTCACGGAGATGAGGGCGATGAGGAAGGCGTCGGACAGGCCGGGGATGAACCAGACGGGGTAATCCATGTTAGCCCTCCTTGGTGCCGCCGTCGGTGCGCGCGGCGAGTGTGAGCATGTAGAAGACGAGACCGAGGCCCAGCACCAGCGAGATGAGGAACATGGTCATGGAGCCGTATTCGCCGGTCACCGTGAGGTCGGCGGTGGAAAAATAGGGCGCGAGGTAGATGCGCCGGACGATGTCGCGCAGACCCACCATGGTGATGAGCGTGAACAGGGTGCTGGCCGCCGCGGGCACTATCATGCGCCGCGATCCGGTGTAGAGCGCCGCGCCGGTGCCCACGACGCCCAGAATGAGCACCACCGTGGCCACGGAGCTGCCGCCCATGAGTGCGAGCATGGCCTCGCGGGGCAGGGAGGCGAAGAACCAGAAGCCCACAAGGGTGTTGGCTATGGTGGCCAGGGTGAACCAGCGCATGCCGGAGCGCACGGCGGTGTCGGCTTCCGGTCCGGCCAGCCCCTTGTTTTTCTTGCGTTGTTGCATAAAGGCGAGGTACAGCCCGCCCACGGCCACCGCGCCCAGCATGAAGTGCAGGTAGCGGGGGATGAGGGTGGGTTCGCCCAGGTTGAGCAGCGTGCCGCCGGGGTGGTCGAAGTAGGCCATCCAGCGGTCGGGGCGCAGCATCAGCGTCATGTTGTTCACGAAGATGAAGCCGGTGAGCAGCAGCATGCCCATGGCGGCGGCCATGACGAACAGGCGATAGCCCTCGAGGCGGTCGTAGTTGAGCGTGTAGATGTAGAAGGCGTAGTAGGCGGCCATGACCAGCCCGATGACCGCGAGCCACCACCAGGCGATGACCACCGAGCTGGAGTAGATGAACTGGCCGTAGAGGACTTGCAGGAACAACAGCGGCGCCACGCCGAAGTTGACCGTGAGCGCCGTGGCCGTGGGCAGTTGCTTGCCCAGGGCTTTTGTGGGCGGGGCCGTGTGCGGCGAGGGGGTGAAGGCCCGCGCGAACGAGATGATCGCGCCGCCCACGATGACGTTCATGAGCAGGAGGTGGGCCAGGAAGGTGACGAGCAGCAGGACTTCGAACCAGACACTGGCTACGGGGATGGCGTCCGGCGCGGGCACGAGCGCGGCTGGGAGCATGGTGGCCTCCATATGGTGGTGTAATTAAGTATCACGTTGTACGTGTTTTTTAAGGGGGGAGCAAGGTGTCGAGGCTGCGGCGCCCGCTCGTCAAGGGTTGTTTTTTCGGAAAAAGAGGGTAGATTCCGCGTTGCGGATGGAAAAAACATGCTTGAACGACGTTTTCAGGAAAGCATACATATACATGCCGCCTCAATGGGAGTGTGGCGCGTCGTGACGGATTTTGGTTCATATTCGAAATGGAATCCGTTTCTCGTCACGGTGGCTGGCGCATGCGCCGTGGGAAGCCGTTGCGAGCTGGCCGTGCGCATGGGCTCCGGCGACGTGCGCCGCTTTGCCGCCGATGTCACGCTGCTTGCGGCGGGCAGGGCGCTCCGGTGGCGGTCGGTATGGGGCGCGGCGGTGTGCCTGGAGGTCGAACAGGGGTTCACGCTGGAGCCGCTGGACAAGCACACGACCCTTTTTATCTATGACATGCGGCTGTGGGGCGCGCTTGCCCCGGTGGCCGCCCGCAGTTTCGAGGGCGGCCTGTCCATACAGATGGCGCGCATGAACAAGATGCTGCGCGCCATGGCGGAAACGCGGACCTGCGTGGCCTGACGCGGGGATAGCGGCGCGCGGCGCGGCGGCAATCCCGGTTGCGGACGGCGGGGTGAGAGGAACGGACATGGCGGGTTGGGTGCTTCTTTTCGACGTGGGCAACACCACCATGAAAATGGGGGTCGCGCCCGTGCGCGCGCAGGCCGGCAAGGCGCTGGCCGCGTCGTTCGCCCTGCCCACCGACCTGCGGCACACGGCGGATTCGCTGGGCCTTGCCCTGGCGGCGGCCTGCGCCCACGCGGGCGTGGCCGTGCGCGGCGGGGACGGTGCGGCCTGCGGCAATGACGGCGTGGCGGCCTGCGTGGCCGCCTCCGTGGTGCCAGCCATGGAGCGCCCCCTGCGCGACGCCTGCGCCAAATATTTCGGGCAGAAATTACTGCTCGCGCCCGGCGACATCCCCATTCCCCTGGCCAACCGCTACGAGCGGCCCGGCGAGGTGGGCGCGGACCGGCTGGTCACGGCCTATGCGGCCCATGCGCTGCACCCGGCCCCGGCGCATATCGTGGTGGATTTCGGCACGGCCACGACCTTTGACTGCGTGCGGGACGGGGCGTATCTGGGCGGGCTCATCTGTCCGGGCGTGCTGTCGTCCGCCGGGGCGCTGGCCTCGCAGACCGCCAAGCTGCCGCAGGTGAATTTGGCCATTGATCCCGGCGAGCTGGCCATAGGCCGGTCCACGGCCGACAGCCTGAACCAGGGGCTGGTGTACGGGTTCGCGGCCATGACCGAGGGGTTGTGCGCGCGGCTCAAGGCAAAGCTGGGCGGGGACGTGCGCGTGGTGGGCACCGGCGGCCTGGCCGCACGGATCGCCCCGGTCGCGCCGGTCCTGGACACCGTTGTCCCGGACCTGTTGCTTGAAGGACTTTTTTTGTTATACAAGGCACAACAGCATGGAACGTCCGTGTAGCGGACGAGTGGTACACTCTTATAGCGTCGTCGCGAGTCCCCGGCCAATCCGGCGCCGGGCGTGGCGCACCCAAACCGCAAGGAGCAAGGCATGAGCACTATCGTATCCGTATGGGCAAGAGAGATTTTGGACTCGCGCGGCAATCCCACCATCGAGGTGGAAGTGACTACGGAATCCGGCGCCGTGGGCGTGGCGGCGGTGCCGTCGGGCGCCTCCACCGGCACCCGCGAGGCGCTTGAGCTACGTGACGGCGACAAGGGCCGCTACAAGGGCAAGGGCGTGCTCAAGGCCGTGGAGCACGTGCAGGGCGAGATCGCCGAGGCCGTGGTGGGCTTTGACGCCACCCGCCAGACCGCGCTGGACAATTTCCTCATCGAGCTGGACGGCACCGAGAACAAGACCCGCCTGGGCGCCAACGCCATTCTGGGCGTGTCCATGGCCACCGCGCGCGCTGCGGCCAATTTCGTGGGCCTGCCGCTGTACCAGTACCTGGGCGGCGTCAACGCCAAGGTGTTGCCCGCGCCCATGATGAACATCATCAACGGCGGCGCGCACGCGCCCAACAACCTGGATATCCAGGAATTCATGATTATGCCGCTCAGCGCCGACAGCTTTGCCGAGGCGTTGCGCATGGGTTCGGAGACCTTCCACACCCTGAAGACCATCCTGGCCAAGGACAAGCACGTGACCAGCGTGGGCGACGAGGGCGGCTTTGCGCCCAACCTGAAGAACCACGACGAGGCGTTCAAGTACATCATGAAGGCCATCGAGGAAGCGGGCTATGTTCCTGGCCGCGACATCGCCCTGTGCATCGACTGTGCGGCGAGCGAGTTCTACAAGAGCGGCAAGTACGTGCTGGCGGGCGAGAAGAAGAAGCTGGACGCCCAGGGCATGACCGCGTTCCTTGGCGAGTTCGTGAACAAGTACCCGCTCATTTCCATCGAGGACGGCCTGGCCGAGGCCGACTGGGAAGGCTGGGCGCACATGACCGACGTGTTGGGCGAGCGCATCCAGATCGTGGGCGACGACATCTTCGTGACCAACCCGGACATCTTGGCCGAGGGCATCATGCACGGCGTGGCCAACTCGATTCTCATCAAGCTGAACCAGATCGGCACGGTGACCGAGACGCTGGACACCATCGAGATGGCCAAGCAGGCGTCGTACACCTGCGTGGTGTCGCACCGTTCGGGCGAGACGGGCGACGATTTCATTTCCGACCTGTCTGTGGGCCTGAACACGGGCCAGATCAAGTCCGGCTCCCTGTGCCGCAGCGACCGGCTGGCCAAGTACAACCAGCTGATGCGCATCGAGGAAGATTTGGAGGACGAGGGCATCTACTACGGCCCGATCATGGCCATGCACTTTGGCCTGGACGAGGAAGAGGTCGAGGGCGGCGAGGAATAATTCCCGCCCCGTCCCCGGCACGCGGGACGATGCCCCGCACCGCACTGACGACGAAAAAGCCCCCGGCGCAAGCCGGGGGCTTTTGTTTTTGGCGGCAAGGATACGGGAAGACCAAGCAGTCGTGTTGAGATTGCTCTGCCATTCCTGCTTACTGCACAGGAAGCGGACTATATTGTCAACTAGTCTTGCTACTAACTAGCCGGAAAGAGGCCCATACAAATAGTGGGACGAGCCATGAAGCAACCAAGGACAGGAACGTGCCGATGCTTAGAGGAAAATACCTGATGCTTAAAACGACCTGGAGCATTCTAATATGGTGGCTTCTGGCTTGAAGCCATACACTCAACGCCCGTTGTTGTTTGGATTCGTCATCCGTAGATGATGAAGGCGGGTTGAGGATATTATGAAGTTCTGTTGGGATCTCCTTATAAAGAAGTTGCTCGATTTGTTTATTGAGGGGATTAAACGTTGTGATAAGACGATCTCTGTTTACTGTTGCAGGATACAAGAGAATAACAAGTGCTGGAATAAGGCAGAACAGTGCGCTCAGGTCGGAAACGTTGTGCCAAAAACCTTGACGGAATCCGTGATCAAATATGGCGACAAGCCCTATTCCGGATATGAATAAATATCCACTGGCCATTACAATAGACATGTCACCAAAGACTCCTAGGCCGCCAGTGCTGTCAGGGTGAAAGAAAGTGAGGTTCAAGTTGGCGATTTTTATTGCCTTGAGCATGAAATAACTTAATGAGACGATGGCTAGTGTTGTGTAAAGCACAGCAAACATATTGAAGAACAGTGCAATGAGCCGAATCCAGAAGATCGTCTTGCTTATTCTTGTGTCCCACCAGTAGATATATGTCCGCTGCTTGATAAAGCTGTTTTGCTTTGCCAGTTGGATTGCGACTGCCGCCACGGCAGCGATTGTTATTATCAAGAGTGTGGCGATATTGAAACGAAAGGAATATGTTGCCCAGTACGCGTCTACCAGTTCATCTCGATTGAGCAAAAGGAGGTCCGCTTCCCAGTTTGGCCAATTGATTGAAATATACGCATATGTTGCGAGAAGGAAAATCGGTGTAATGTTCCAAATGAGAAAGAAACCGTCATTGATGAACGCCCGCTTGTACGTTGCGTTTTTTGCAGCCGTCACACCTTCCAGGCTGTCCCATACTGAGTTGTTGAGAGCCAGTCGGATGATGACAATCCATTGAGCGATGGCAACAAGCGGGAGAATGCAATAGATTATATATCCAAACGGAGCAGGATGTAGGGGTAAGTTGCTCAATGTGAGTTGTCCTTGTTGCTTAAAATAAATTTGTTTCGCAAAAAACGACATCTGCGTTGAGTTCTTTCGTGCATTTATCAAAAGTACTTATTGTCGAAGCACTGAAAACCCATAAGGATAATCCCACCTGCTTGCAATACTGACTCAACTTGCGGGTAGCCATTGACCTATGAGTGCATATGCCACCGCCATTTATGGTGAGCATTTTAAGTATGCTGTCTGGAATGGTGTGTAACAAGATTGCATGCTGGTATCCGACAGACTTATCGCCAAGCGGTCTTGAATAACTGTCCTGGCCCAGCAGCACGAAGTGGGAGAATGGCAGTATTAATTTTCGACAAGCCTTGGTCAGGATTTTTCCTACATTCCCCATGACTGTGGTGTTGAAATGGGAGAGAACCAAGGGAGATGAAGTTCCAAGTTCAGCTAACGAAATCAACGTCTGGGGAATCCACGACACGAAAGCTACCCTGTCCTCGAGGTTGAACTGTTTGACTAGTTTTAAGTGTTCTTTCTCAAATCCAAAATCTTTGATGTCGATACACAAAATCTGACCGAGGTTTGAGAGCCTGGAAAAGATCTCCAAGGTATTCGCAAGAGAGAGTAGTTCTTCACCATTCTTGAAGGTTATCGTGTTGAGTTGAGATGAATCCGTCTCTTTGAAAACAACCTGGCAAGAATGGTTTTGGCCTGTGGCGGGGTTGTGATTGATGTAAATTTTGCCATCTCTGCTGACCCGAGTGTCAATTTCGAGATATTTCATTTTTGATGAACATGCTTTGACCAAAGCAGATGGCGAACTCTCGAATTGAGAGAAACCTCGAAGTCTATGGCTTAGCGCTTTGTCTATCATGATGAGTATGTTTATCGCAAATTATCCCCAACAACAGCACGTACCGTATGTCCAGCCTCCATGCAGAGTCACCCTTTTTTTGATTATATGGAAAGTTATTGAATGGGTAAAGAGAAGAGGACTCAATCTCTGGATCATTTATCAGCAGAACGGGAGATGCCCAATACACACGCTTGTGGTTGGCGCTCACATGGCTCGCTTGCTTCAAACGATGGTTCAACACTGCGCAGTCCCGGAGGTTGCCATAGGTAAGGCGGTGTCGATGATTTCGCGAATCAGGGGCAACAGCACCTCGTCATCAGCCTTGGAAAAGTGAGGCGGACTCCCTTGAGCTGGCTCCTTCAACCGTTCCGCCAGTCTGGAGCGTGAAACCGTCAACGCCTCGGCGACACGTTTCATCGGGAACCGTTCTCCCATGACAACAGAGTGCGCGAGGGCGGTTTTTTTCCGCGCAATCTCCAGCGCCTCCTGAAGGATCTCGACCTCCTTTGTCTTTTTGACCAACATTCGCTCCAGGCCGCGTATGCTCTTCTTGAGCGCATGGACTTCCCCTGCGCCAACCGTTTGGTCATCGGTTTGAACGGCGCCTTGCCTACGTCGCAGATGCGTTTCTTCCTGAGGAACAACAGGGGGGAGAGACGCCGTGCTTGCGAGCGACGAAAAGCCGTTCATCCCCGGGGGCAACGACTTCTGGACCAGCTGAACCTTCTCGACCACTGTTAACCGTCGACGCTGGACAGCGGCCAGCACCCCAGCCACTGTTTCCCCTCTAGCATTAGGTTTGGACAAAGGGCTAGTCCTATCCTCTCAGGATGTTTGGTCGAAAACGGGGCTATTCCATTTGTTCTGGTGCTGTTCCCATGCGCTTCGGGTTTGTCCCTGTCTTTCCTGGCCCGCGCACAAAGGCGCCCTGCTTAGTCTTGACTGCTCTGAAACAATTTTCAGCCATGATATTTCACCATGCCTGACGGCGTGTCGGTCAGCTCTGTCGCCTGTAGCCCGGCCAGATTGGCCAAATAGGACACACTTTGCGTGCCGCATAACAAAAGCCCCGGCGCGGGCCGGGGCTTTTGGATTTGGCGAGAGTCGGGAGGCGAGGGCGCTAAATATCCATCCCCCACTTCCTGACGGCGGTCATGCCGCCCTGCAGGTTCAGGGTGTTGGGTACGCCTGCGTCCGTGAGCACGATCTGCGCCTCGAAGGAGCGCACGCCCGTGTTGCACACCAGCACCAGCTGCTTGTCGCGCGGCACCTCGTTCATGCGGCGGCGCAGCTCGTCCTGCGGGATCGGCTTCCAGACATCCGGGTACTTGGCCGCGAACTCGTCCGAATTGCCCGAGGCGCGGCAGTCCAAAAATACCACGTCGCCCGCGTCCCTGTTGGCGAACAGCTCGGCGAACGCGTCCACGTCGATGGTCTTCATGCGGCCCGCCAGCGTGTTGTCCGCCGCGTTGGCCAGCGCGTTGAGAATGTCCATGGCCGAGGCGAACGGCGGCGAATAGGCCAGCTCCAGGTTGCTGATGTCGTCCACCGTGGGCCGGTGCGGCAAGATGGCCGCCACCGCGTCGATGCGGCCCACCAGCGCGTCGCCGTTGCCCGAAATGCCCTGCACGCCCAGCACCCGGCGCGAGCCGCGCTCCAGCACCATCTCCAGGCTCATCAAATCGCGCGTGGGGTAGAAGTGGGCGCGGTCGAACTGCGACACGTGCACGCTCACCGCGTCGAATCCGGCGGCCAGCGCCGCGCTCAGCGTCAGGCCCGTGCCCGCCGCCGCCTGCTCGAACAGCTTGACGCACCAGCTGCCCACCGCGCCGTCGAATGTGGCCGCGCCGCCCGCCAGGTTGGTGCCGATGACGCGCCCCTGCCGGTTGGCCATGGAACCCATGGGCAGGAAAAAGGGCTGGCCCGTGACCTGATGCTTGATGACCACGCAGTCGCCGCCCGCAAAGATGTCCGGATCGGACGTGCGCATGGTGGCGTCCACCACGATGCCGCCGCGCTCGTGCACGTTCAGCCCCGCCGCCTTGGCCAGCTGGTCGTTGGGCACTACGCCCACGGCCATGACCACCATGTCCGCCTCGATGGTGCGCTTGTTGGTGACCACGCGCTCCACCTTGCCGTCGCCCTCGATGCGCTGCACGGTCTCGGCCAGATGGAAGGTCACGCCGCCTTCCTCCATGACCTTCTGGGCCATGCGCGCCAGGTTGCGGCCCGCCACGCCGGGCAAAATCTGCGGCTGCACCTCCACCACCGTGGTCTCGATGCCCCACATGTCGGCAAAGGCCTCGGCCATTTCCAGGCCGATGAACCCGCCGCCCACGATGACCGCGCTGCCCACGTCGCCGCGCGCCACCATGGCCTTGATGGCGATGGCCTCGTCCAGGCTGGACACCGCGAACACGCCGGGCGTGTCATACCCCTGGATGGGGATGCGCCGCGCCGAGCAGCCCGTGCCGATGACCAGCTTGTCATAGGACAGCACGCTTTCCTTGCCCGTGGCCACGTCGCGCACGGTCACGGTCTTGGCCGCGCGGTCTATGCCCACGGCCTCGGTGCCGGTCATCACGTCCACGTCCTTGGTGGTCTTGAAGAAATTGGCGTCGCGGATGGCGTGGTAGCTGGTGGACTGCAACTCCTCGGGCGAGCTGACGTCCCCGGACACGAAATAGGGGATGCCGCAGCCGCCATAGGAAATGAGCCGCATGCGGTCGATCATGGTGACCCTGGAGCCGGGCTCCAGGCGTTTGAAGCGGCAGGCGGCCTTGGGCCCAAGGGCCACGGCCCCGATGATGACAATGTGTTGCGCCATGAGATGCTCCTTGCGGGAATGGTGTGGCAGCCGGTCCGTGCGGACGGCGCGCGTATTTTTCGGAGGTACCTTGGGTCTATTCGCCGCATGTGTCAACACAGGGGTGGAAAAAAGGCAAAAGCCCCCGGATACGTAGGGAATGTGGCGGGACGCGATTGCCAAGGCGCAACGCGGCGCGTATCCTGGCGCACAGGCGGGCGCGGGCGTATTTGCCCCGCCGGGAGGTGGAGAATTGGGACACGACCCCCTGGACATCATCGCCAGGAAACGGGACGGCCAGGAACTGGACGCGGACGACCTGCGCGCCTTTGCCACGGGCGCGGCCGCCGGCACCATCCCCGACTACCAGATCGCGGCCTGGCTCATGGCCGGATACCTCAACGGATTCACCGACGCGGAAACCGCCGCCCTGACCGTGGCCATGCTGGAAACCGGGGTGACGGCGGACCTGTCGGCCATACGCGGGCCAAAGGTGGGCAAACATTCCACGGGCGGGGTGGGCGACAAGGTGTCGCTCATCGCCGCGCCGGTGTGCGCGGCGCTGGGCGTGGCCGTGCCCAAGCTGTCGGGCCGGGGGCTGGGGCACACGGGCGGCACGCTGGACAAGCTGGAGGCCATTCCGGGGTTCCGCACCGGCCTGGAGCTGGACGAGTACGCGCGCATCACGGCGGCGGTGGGCTGCTGCATCGCGGGGCAGAGCGCGGCCATAGCGCCTGCGGACAAGGTGCTTTACGCCCTGCGCGACGTGACCGGCACCGTGGCCAGCATCCCGCTTATCGCGGCGTCCATCATGAGCAAGAAGCTGGCCGAGGGCATTGACGCGTTGGTGCTGGACGTCAAATGCGGGCAGGGCGCGTTCATGCGGTCCAGGGATGACGCTGCGCGGCTGGCGCGGGCCATGGAGGCCGTGGGCGCGGCCATGGGCAAGCGGGTGGCGGCGTGCATCACGCCCATGGACGCGCCGCTGGGCACGCACGTGGGCAACGCGCTGGAGGTGGAGGAGGCGGTGCTGCTCTTGCGCGGCGCGTTTGCCGGGCGCGGGGATCTGCTGGCCGTGTGCGAGACCGTGGCGGGCCGCATGCTGCTGCTGGGCGGCGCGGTGGCGACGGCGGGCGACCAGGCCGAGGCGGCGGCTGCGGCCATGGTGCGGCGGGCGCTGGAGGACGGGTCGGCGTTGGAAAAATTCAGGCAGTGGGTGGCGGCACAGGGCGGCGACCCCCGCGTGGCCGACGATCCGTGCGGCGTGCTGCCGCAGGCCGCGTGCGCGCATGAGGTGCGGGCGGCGCGCGGCGGGGTGGTGGCGGGCATCGACGCCCTGGCCGTGGGGCAGGCGTGCCGGATGCTGGGCGCGGGGCGGCTGCGCAAGGGCGACGCCATAGACCCGGCGTGCGGGGTGGTGCTGCGGCGCAAGCCGGGCGATGCGGTGGAACGGGGCGAGGTGGTGCTGGAGGTGCGCGCCCGGACGTCGTGTGCGGCGGCGGCCGCGTTGCTGGAGGGCGCTGTGGCGCTGGGGTAGCGCGCGGGGTGGCCTTGGGCTGTTTGTCGTCGTTTACGGATAGAGCCTGAAGCCCTGCGACGGCGTTCCGTCCGCGTCAGTTATGACTGCAACTGTCTCTTCTTGTGAGCTGTTCCTTTCAATTGTCGTCGTAATTGTCGTCGCAATGCTCTCGGTGTTTGTCGTCGTGGATTGGGTCGCGACGACATGCCCCTTTGGCGTGGCGCGGGGCTGTGCCAATGGGGTTGCCAGGCCCGCGACAGGGGCTGCGGCAGGGGCCGCTGTCGGCGTTGCCGCCGGGAATGGGGCTGGGGCCGTTGCCCGGTGTGGCACTGCGCCTGCCGCGCCCAACACCGTGCCGGTTGCCGCGCCGGACTGGCGGGGAGAGGCTGCGGAAGCCGTGCCTTCGGCCGCGGGCGCGGCGTGGGGCGTGGCCGTTGCCTGGGCGCGCATCTTGGCCTGATACGCGGCGGGGCGCACGGGCTTGCCCGCATGGGCCAGCCGCGTCTTGGTGGACGCCTGCACCGCACGCAGCGCTGGTGCCTGCGAAGCCGCTTGCGTTGATGTCTGTGACGCCGCCTGCGCTGACGCCTGTGCCTTACCCTGCGGTGCCGTGTGCGTACTCGCTAGCGGCGGTGTCGGCCCAGCCGCGCGCGTCGCGCTGCCCGTGTCCGCCTGCGGTGCCGGTGCGGTCGCCCCGGCGGCAAGGGCCGCGCCGGTCGCAACCCCCGGCATGTTGCCGGAATCCGCTGCCTCCTCCCGCGCCGCCACGGGCGCCGGGGCCGATGCCGCAGCCCCATGGTCGCCGGATGCCTCGGCACGCGCGGTATTGCGTACCGCAACCATTCCCAGCGATGCCAGCTTCAGCTGGATCTGTTCCGTCACGGTCACTGCCGTGGCCCTGTCCTTGTCCAGGATCGAGTTGCCCGCCGACACCACCACGTTGGTCAGCTTGGGGGTGATGGCCACCACATCCACGGTGACCGGGTAGCGCGGCGTGCGGCCCACAATGCGCTGGCCGCCGCTCACGTAGGTGCATTTCTCCACGACGATGTCCATGTCGGCCATGGCGTTCTTGGTCTCGCCCAGCACGTTGCGGAACGGCGCGGCATAGGTCATTTGCGCGTCGCTTTCCTGTGAATACTGCGCGCCCGAGGTCAGGGCGGCGGTCATGCTGAGCAGCGGCGACACGGCGGCGCAGCCGGGCGTGAGCGCCAGGGTGAGCAGCGCGGCGAGCAGCAGGGGGCGGCAGGAGACGGTGTGCATGGCATCCTCGATGTGTTCGTTGCGGCCGGTCGGGGAGCGAGCGGCTCACAGAGGTATTGCATGCGACGTGCCAAGCGCGAGCATGGCGGCACTATGCTATAATATTTAAATTATATTGGTGTGTTATAGTATGGCGTACGGCGCGGCGGCGAGCCTCCGGCGGTGGACACGGCCCAAACCCAGCCCGTGTGACGGTTGTTTGGCTCCCCCCTGCACGCACAGCCCCCCGGCTGCCGCAGAGCAGCCGGGGGGCAAGGAGGGGATGGAAAGCGCGGCAGCAGTCGCGCGTTTACTCACAGCCGCAGGAATAGGTGCGGCGGTCGGAATATTCGGCCTGTTTGCCCTTGTTCCACTGCGATACCGGGCGGTAGTAGCCCACGATGCGGGTGTAGACCTCGGTCTCGCCGCCGCAGGTGGGGCAGGTGTACTGCTCGCCATGCAGGTAGCCGTCCTTCTTGCAGATGGAGAAGGTGGGCGTGATGGACAGGTAGGGCAGCTTGGTCTTGGTGAACGCCTTGAGGATGAAGCTCTTCAGGGCCGACGGATCGGCCACGGCCTCGCCCAGGAAGGTGTGGAACACCGAGCCGCCGGTGTACAGCGGCTGGAGCTTGTTCTGGTGCTCCAGGGCGTACAGCACGTCCTCGGTCATGCCCACGGGCAGGGCCGTGGAGTTGGTGTAGTACGGGGTGCCGTTGCCCGCGGCGCGGATGTCGGCGTAGAGCGACTTGTCGATCTTGGCCAGCCGGTAGCTCGTGCCCTCGGCGGGCGTGGCTTCCAGGTTGTACAGGTTGCCGGTCTCCTCCTGGAAATGGGCCGTGAGGTCGCGCAGGTGGTTGAGCGTGCGCTGCATGAGGCGCACGCCCGCGTCGGACTCGATGCCCTTGCCGAGCAGGTTGAGGCACGCCTCGTGGCCGCCCACCAGACCAATGGTGGAGAAATGGCCCCGGTAGCCGTTTTTCAGATACCGCTTGGACCAGGGGAACATGCCCCGGTCCAGGTTGTCGTTGATGACCTTGCGCTTGAACTCCAGCGCGTCCTTGGCCATCTCCGCGTATTCGGTGACCATGTCGAGGAAATCTTCCTCACCCTGGGACAGATAGGCGAGCTTGGGCAGGTTGAGCGTGACCACGCCGATGGAGCCGGTCAGGTCGCCCGCGCCGAACAGGCCGCCGACCTTGGTGCGCAGTTGGCGCAGGTCCATCTGCAGACGGCAGCACATGGAACGCACATCTTCCGGCTTCAGGTCCGAACTGATGAAGTTCTGGAAGTAGGGCACCCCGTACTTGGCCGTGAGCTTGAGCACCAGCTCGCCGATCTCGGTGTCCCACGGGAAGTCGGTGGTGATGTTGTACGTGGGGATGGGGAAGGAGAAGATGCGGCCATGGAAGTCGCCGTCGAGCATGACCTCAAGGAAGGCCTTGTTGATCCACTCCATCTCCTTGCCGTAGTCGCCGTAGGGCGTGTCGGTGATCTTGCCGCCGATGATGGCGCCCTCGATGGCGATGTGCTTGGGCGCGACCAGGTCGAAGGACAGGTTGGTGAACGGGCTCTGCCCGCCCCAGCGGCTGGTGGTGTTCAGGTTGAACACGAATTTTTGGATGGCCTGGCGCACCTGCTTGTAGGTGAGCTTGTCGTGGCGCACGAACGGGGCGAGATAGGTGTCCACGTTGTTGAACGCCTGCGCGCCCGCCCACTCGTTTTGCAGGGTGCCCAGAAAATTGTTCATCTGGCCCAGGGCGGTGTCCAGGTGCTTGGGCGGCCCGGCCGAGGAGCGGCCTTCGAGGTTGAACCCTTCAAACAGCAGGTCGCGCAGGCTCCAGCCCGCGCAGTAGCCCGCCAAGCCAAAGGACAGGTCGTGGATGTGGAAATAGCCGTGGTTGTGCGCCAGACGCACCTCGTCGGGGTATTTCTCCAGGGCGTAGCGCGCCTGCAGGGTGCCGGACAAATGCAGCATGAGCCCCTGGAAGGAGTGGGTCATGTTCGCGTTCTCATTGACGCGCCAATCCGCCTTGTCCAGGTAGTTGTCGATGGTTTCGGCAATATCCAGGAACGCGGCCTTCTGCTCGCGCAGCTGACGGCGTTTTTCGCGGTATATGATGTACTTCTTGGCGACGTTGTAGAGCCGGGATTCCATCAGAACCTGCTCGACCAGATCCTGTACCTGCTCCTGCTGGGGGATGGTTACGTCCGCAAGCTTGCTCTCAACTTTGCGCGCCAACCGTTTCGAGAGCAGGGGATCCTTGATCCCGTTTGCCTTGAGCGCCTTGAGAATGGCCGCTGCGATGCGGTCCACCGACCACGTCTCCAGGCATCCATCGCGTTTGAGAATCTGTTGGGGCATGCGTCCTCCTGGGCGGTACGTACCTTTGAACGGTCAACGAAAAACCTTTGGGCAGATAGCTCTGCGCCTCGGCGATATCCTCGTCAGTGAGACAGGGCACCTGGGTGATGCGGAAACGGAAGGCGCGGGGGCAGTCCCCGGCCAAGAGAAAGATGCGTTCCAGGCGGTCCTTGGCCTGCTCGGCGGAGACCTGGTTGCCGGTCAGCTGCGGGTATTTGCTCCACGGACCCTTCACGTCCACGCTGAAGGCGTCGGCCAGGCCCGAGGTGAGCAGGGCCGCCACCACATGCGGCTGCATGCCGTTGGTGTCCAGCTTGATGGGCAGGCCAAAGGCGTGCAGGTCGCGCAGCAGGCCGGCCAGGCCAAAGGCCTCGGTGGGCTCGCCGCCCGTGACCACGATGCCGTCGAGCCATTGCCTGTGTGCGGCCAGCCGCTGTTCGATGAGTTCGCGGGGGTAGACGGGCAGCCATTCGGGCCGCCAGGCCAGGTCCGCGTTGTGGCAGGTGGGGCAGCGCATGCTGCAACCGCCCAGAAAGACCACGGAACTGGTGTGGCCAGGCCAGTCGCAGAGGCTTAGGCGCTCAAAACCGCGAACGTGTGTCCAGGCGGATCGAAAAGAGGAGGAACCCCACATGTGTCATGTCCTTCATGCGTGCCGTGCAAGCGTATTGATCTGTTCCTGCGGCGTAAAATGGTTCCACCCATCCCGGCGTTGCGCGGCCTGGGCCGGTGTGGGCGGATGCGTTACGGAGGCCCGGGGGAGAATTCGTCCACGGTGCTGGATGACGAAATCCCCCCCGGGCAGGGGTGAAACTTTCTAAACCTTGTCTAGACACTTCCGCGTCCGAAAAGGGTGACTGCAATCTACCCCCTCACCATTTTTTTGTACAGACGGGCTCTTTAGAAAACTAAAAATAGGATGCTTTTTGTTTGGAATAAAAAGGATTATTTTTTATTCCCGCAAAAAAAGGGCCGAGCGGCTTGCGGCACGGCTCTTTTGGGTGGCACCTGGCATCAGCCCAGAACTGGCGGGGCATGACGTGGCATCGTCTCGCAAGGGTTCTGTTTTTGCGGCAATATGTCATCGAGTGAATTGTTAATGTCTTCCAATAGTTAAAAGGTGGCACTTGTGGAGAGGGCGGCAAGGCACTCCGGAAAAGTCTAGAGAGAGTCGTGAAATAATGGTTGACAAGGATGTGGCGATAAGATGGCGACTGAATAACGTGCTAAAATAAGGGGAGAATGAGTGGTAATTGAGTGCGTTGCGAGCGAGTGGCACCGCCAGGCGGGCGCGGATGGGGAGGCGTGGAACGCCCCGGCCGGGTGAGCGGCAAGGAAAACAGGCGCGGCCATGTGCGGGAAAAAATGCCGCGTCCCGATGCCGCTGGGCCGGTGCGGCCAGGGCGAGCCCCGGACAGGCAGGGCGCACGCGTCAGAAGGATGGGACAGGGGCACGGTCAAGGTGCGAGCCCCGGACAGGCAGGGCGCCCGCGCTGCCGTTGCCGCGCCTGGCGCCTCATCGCCGCGCCGCGCTGCCGTTGCCGCGCCTGGCGCCTCATCGCCGCGCCGGGCGGCTCCTGGCGTCATCGGGGGGGGGGGGGCGCAGGGCGCGCCACGTGCGGCCGGGTGTGGAGACCCCCGTCGCCCGCGCACGGGTTGCCGGGGCCACGTTGTTGCCGTGGTGGTTGTGGATCAGGCCCGTTGCCCGCGCACGGGGGCGCATGGCACGGGGGCGGGCCGTTGGGGGCGCTTGCCGCCTATGTGCCGAGCACGTGCTTGAGCTTGTGTTGCAGCACGTCCGCCGTAAAGGGCTTTTTCAGGAACGTGGTCACCCCGACGTTGCGGGCCAGCACGGCCTGGGACTTGGTGGACTCGGTCGTGGCCATGACGATGGGCGTGTGCGCATACTGCTCCATGGTCCGCGCCTGTTCCGTGAACTCGATGCCGTCCATGACCGGCATGTTCATGTCCACCACGATGACGTCGAAAGGCGTGCCGAACTCCAGATGGGTGAGCGCCTCCCTGCCGTGCTCCGCCGTGACCACCTCGTAGCCGAGGCTCGAACCGGCGCTCCGGTAGAAATTGCGCATGGCCGTGGAGTCGTCGATGGCCAGTAGCGATCCCTTCTTTTGGGATACGGCGGCGCCGGCCAGCGTCTGGACGCATGATGCGGCGCGTGGGTCGTCCATGGCCTCGCAAACGGCGCGAAAGGCGGCTATGGCCTCGTCGTCGTTGGAGGACGCCACGCGGGTGAGAATGGCCTGGGTGAGCGCCTCGTCGCAAAACAAGGCCTTGAACAGGGTCACGGCCTTGGCCGCGGCAATGGCGCGCACCACTTTCTGGCCCTGGCCGTCGGGGTTGCCGAGATCCTGATTGAGCAGGGCGACAAGCTTCTTGACCACGGCCGGGTGCATCTGGTTTTCCAGGCCCGTGACCACGGCCATGAGCACCACCTCGTCGTGTTCGCCCACCAGGGCGTCGATGAGGCAGATGAGGCTCGTCATGTTGGGGATCTTGCCCAGGGCTTCGAACACGGCGAAACGCAGGTTGGGGTGTTCCACCGCGCCCTTGTCCATGGCCTGGATGAGCACGGAGGCGCCGGCCTTGTCGCCGATGAAGCCGAGCACGTTGGCGGCCATGATGCGGGCGTCGGTATCCGGGGAATCGAACGCCTTGGCGACGTATTCGATGCAGGCCGGTCCCACGTGGACCAGGGTTTCGTGGATGATGCGCCGCGCCGTGGGATTCTTGTGGTGCAGTTTTTCCACCAGAAAGGCCAGGGCGTCGGGCGAGGCGCACATGCCAAGGCCGAGGATGGCGTTGTAGGTGGTCACGGCGCAGGTTTCATAGGCGTCCGCGCCCTCGGCGGCAGCGATGATGTCGCACAGTATGCCCAGGTCGGCGGGGTCGCCGTATTCGCCGAGCATGCGCAGGCACAGGCCCGCGATGATGTCGTCCGCATGGCGGGCGTGGGTGTGGAAGGCGGCGCGGAAGGCGGGCGCCTTGATGCGGCTCATGGCCATGAGCACGTCGGCCAGCGCCTCGGGATCGTCGTGCAGGGAGTCGGCCAGCGCCATCAGTTGCGGGGCGGCGTCGACAAGTCCCTTGTCTCCCGCCATGCCCACGCAGAACTGCCGTATCCTGGGCTCATCCGCTTCCAGGCCGCGCAGGATTTCCCGCTGGTTGGCCAGCAGCACGGCGCGCAGGGTGTTGCGGACCATGGTGTCCACGGCGTCGTCGTTGACCGGTGAGAGATACAGGGCGCACAGTTCCGGTATCGAGTCAGGCTGCTTGGCTGCTTCCACGTTGCCGAGGGCGGCTATCTGTTCAAGGAAATCCAGCGACCTGAAGTCCTTCAAATACTCCATATCCGGCTCCCGTTGGATTATGCCCGGTGCGTGGAGGGCGGTTATTCGAAGCAGAACTCCACGAAGAATTCGCCGTGGGGCGTCGTAAAGGGTATGGAGATAACGGGAGATTTCGTCACGTGGGTGATGGTGTGGTTGTCGCCCATGATGACCGAGGGCGTGGAGCCGTTGAAGTTCATGCCGATTTCGGACAGTCCGGCACGGGCCTGGCCGGAAATCATGTTGGTGATTTCGCCCACGGCGTCCTTGGTGTCCTTGACGATGTCTTCGATGTCGTCGCCGAGCATGGCCTTGACCAGGGCGATGGCGCATTTTTTGGTGAACGAGACGGAAATGCTGCCGTTCTTATCCCCGGTAAAGCCGATGACGGCGGACACGTCGCCCGATGCGGAACTGTCCTTTTTGATAAAGGGCTTGCCGGGGGACGGCTGGATCATGGCCATCGTCGACAGGACGTTGACGGTCGCCTTGATAAAGGGTTTTGCGATTTCAACGCCGGTGCTCATCGCGCCAACTCCTTGTGGAAGCTCAAATTGTCGCTATTAGTTCCGCTATGGGCGCGGAAAGCCAATGCCTTGCCACAGCGTTTACCGATCGCCAGGACATTCGCCATGGGTATACACATAGCGTTGTACATCCTGCGTTGGCGCGTGTCCAGCGGTGTGCGCCTCCTTGATCCGCGAGGGGACGCTTCCGGCTTGACGGGGCGGCATGTGGCGCGTAGGTTGGGGATTGTCCCGGAATGGCAACAGCTTGGAATGACGATGAAACAACCCTTCATGGAGTTCAAGGAACATGTGGCGCGCGCCAGAGCCTACTACCAAAGGCTGGCGCGGGGCTACGACAGCAGCGAGCTGCTGCGCTCCCTTGTCTCGCTGGCGTCGGGGCTCAAGCTCCTGGCGGGCGGCGCGATCGTCGGGCGTGAGAAGATGGAGGCCGACAGCCTGGTGCAAGAGCTCCTGCAACACCTCAACAGGGTGGAGGGCGTGCAACGGTTCGTGGAGGGCGGCCTGGTCTATGAAAAAGGCGGCGCGAAAAAACTGCTGCTGACCATGGTGGACGCGATCAAGCGCATCAAGGCGGACATGGAGACCGAAACCATGGAGCAGATGCGCGATCGCAAACTCGCCATAGACCGTTGCCTCATCCGGGGCGGCAAGCTGCTCGCCTCGGGCAAGGTTGCCGAGGCCGAGGCCTCGTTTCAGGAGGCCGTGGGCTCCTATGTGGACGAACACCTGCTTTTCCGGCTGATAGCCGAGCAGTATATGCAGGTGGGCCTGGCCAAGCCCGCCCTGCGCTATCTGGACCAGGGGCTTGCCGCGTGCCCCGACGATCCGCGCCTGTACGTCGTGGGCGCCGAGGCGCATGAGTCCCTGGGCGACCTTGACAGCGCCCGGGCCTGCCTGGAGCAGGGCATGCGGGTGCTGGAAAACGACGCGGACCTGTATGCCCGCCTGGCCCGCCTGCTGGTCAAGGCGGGCGATCTGCCCGCCGCCCTTGCCGCGGCGGAACAGGCCTTGGACATTGATCCCGGCCAGGCCATGGCCCGCAAGATCCACGCCTCCCTGCAAAAGCGGCTGGCCGACCAGGCCTGACCCGCGCCGCCCCCGGCCCTTTGGCCCTGGCCCCCATGCCCCCTGGCTCCGGGTGCTGGCACAGCCACAGAGGCCTCCCACACCACCCTGGCCCCCACGTCTCCCGGCTCCGGCCCGTTGGCTTTGGTTCTTTGGCTCCGGCCTTTGGTTCCGGCTCGTTGGCCCTGGTTCGCACCCCGCCTGGCCCTGGCTCCCTGACTCCTGACAGCCGCATCCTGGCTCCCGGTCCCCGGCTCCATGCCGCGTACCGCCTTGCGATACGTGCTGCGTCCCCTGCCTGTGGCGGCCCTTGGGGCTGTGGCCTCCAGCCGATCCCGGCCGCACGGCGCGTCCCTTTTCGGGCATCGCCCGCCGTGCCGCCCCCATGCGCACGCGCAACGGCGCGCCGCGTCCCGCCCGCCTCCGCGTGGTGGCGGGCGGGACGCGGCGCGCCGTTGCGCGCAAAAGTTCAATACAAGACCCTAGCGCATTGTTACATTGAAACAATGCGAGGATTTGAAATAATGAAGCATTATTTCAAGGAAATGCATAAGGGCATCTAAGCTTTTGCAAAGTCAAGATGCTCTAGAGTTCCAGCAGCTTGGCCACCCGGTCCGGGTCGAGCGCGTGGG
This sequence comes from Desulfovibrionaceae bacterium, assembly GCA_050251715.1. Taxonomy (GTDB): domain Bacteria; phylum Desulfobacterota; class Desulfovibrionia; order Desulfovibrionales; family Desulfovibrionaceae; genus JBFWMG01. Next base: position 87,545 of record JBFWMG010000014.1, read on the forward strand.
AGCCCATGGAGGCCTCGCCCAGGGTTCCGGAGCCGAGCATGGACATGGTGGCCAGATAGGAGGCCTTGGCTTCCCGGTCGGCCACGCCCACGTCGGCTGTCGCGGCGTTTTCCGTGGCGGGGGCTTGGGGCGCGGCCTGGGTGCGCTTGTTCGCGGCGGTGCTGCGCGCCTTGTTCAAAAGTGCGTCAAGGGAGCTGAACGGGTCGGCGGCCTTGCCCGTGATGGTGGTGTTGATGCTGGTCGTGCTCATGCGTTCCTCCGCGTTCTGGTCGTGTCCTGTCTCGGTGAAACAGAAAAAGCAAGAACCGTGCGCCTGGAAAACATGTCTATGATATCAGCATGTTGTTCGGATGGTGTTCTGGGCGGTGCCGCTGCCTGGGCATTTTTTGCCGCCCGCCGGGGCTATTCGTGGCTATAGCGTTCCAGCACGTCGTTCAGGTTGACCTTGACCATGGTGTACGCGCCGTCCTTGAACTTGAAGCGGGTCATGGTCCATTCGTCATGGTCGATGTAGTCGAGGCGGCCCGTTGTTTCGGGGCGCAGGTGCGGGGCAATGGCCTCCATCAGGTCGTCGAGGAAAAAGTATTTGCCCTCGAACTCCAGGGTCAGGTCGCCGTCCTTGTAGTCCAGCTCCGTCAGGTCAAAGCCGCGCGCAAGGGCGTGGGCCATCGAGTCGGGCGCTGCGGAAAGAAAGCCGTAAATGCGGATGGGCTCGTAGCTCATGGGGCGGTGGTGTGCTCCTTGTGGTGATGGGCTGCGGCGGTGCGGCCGGTCGGCTCAATACGTGAATTGGCCGTTCTCGTAAATACAGGTGCGCGAGCCGTCCTTGCGGATGGCCGTGACCCGCTTGGGCTCGGTGCTGACAAGATCCCAATGCAGGCTTGACATGTTGAAGCCAAGGGCGTTTTTCAAGTCGTGGTCCAACTGGGGCTGCTTGCCGGCAAAGGTGTTGGCGTAGGAGTTGCCCAGCGCCACATGGCAGGAGCCGTGCGCGCCGCCCAGATTCTCGTCGTACAGGGTGTTGGCCATGAAGCGGTCGATGGGCGAGAAGCGCTTGTCCACCAGGGCGAATTCCCCCAGGCGGCGCGCGCCCGGATCCATGGCCGCCTGTTCCAGGGCAAAGGGTTCGCCTTCGTCGGCGGTCAGGCGCGTGAGCTCGCCGCCCTTGAAGGTGAGCGTGACCCCCTTGATGCGGTTGCCGGTGCGGAAGGACGGCTGGTCGGCGTAGAACACCCCCTCGGTGCCGCGCCAGTCCGGCGAGGTGTAGATTTCGAAACTGGGGATGTTGCGGCCCGTAATGCCCACCCATTTGCGCCGCTCGCCCACCGCGAGCAGCAGGTCCGTGTTGTCCGACTCCACGCGCAGGCCGCCGATGTCCAGGCCGTTCAGCCATGCCTTGACCTCGTCCGCCTGCTTGCGCAGGAGCTTCCAGCTGGTGACGGGCGCGCCGTCGGTGAGCATGCAGGCGCGTTCGATGACGCGGGCGAACGCCGCGAGATCCAGGCCCGCCCGCGCGGCCAGCTCCCGGGTGGGGTACAGGCACAGGGTCCAGGCGTATTCACCCAGCTGCTCGCGCTTTTGCAGGATGGACCGCAGGGGGCGGCGAGCCTTGTTGGCCATGGAGATATTTTCAGGATCCACGTGCTCCAGATGCGTGAGCGACTCGGGCGCGATGCACGAGATGGAGCCGGTGAGCTGGCTGTACAGCTCGCGCAGGCCGGGGATCTCGTAGGTGAGGCGCTTGTTGTTGGCCAGGGTGTAGAAGTCGTACTCCATGCGCGCGGTGGGGTTGGCGCGGGGGATGGGGATCATGCCCTGCGCGTGGAGCAGGCCCACCACGGCCTCGGCCAGGGGCAGGGCGGCAAGGTCGTAGCGCACGAGGATGAGCGAGCTTTTCTTGGGCTTGCGGTCCAGGGCCACGGACAGCCCCCAGAAGAGCACTTCGGCATATTTTTCAAGCGTATCGGCAGGGTACATGCGCTTCCTTGTGTGTTTCCTGGTCGTTCGGGAGGCAGGGGCGCGACCGCCCGCGCCGTTGCCGGGGCAGGCGCCATGGTAGCAGGATGCGGCCCGAGGGTCCATGCCACGAGGAAGGCATGACGGGGGCGTGGGGGACGCGGGGGGACGAGTTGCAATCCTGCGCGCGCCGGGCTATCCATTTCAACATAATGGAGGGGGCATGGGGCGAAAGCAGGCACGCAGGCAGATCACCGTGGCGACCGAAGCGAGGCGAACATGATTATCCGTTGCTGGGGCGCGCGCGGGTCCATCCCCGTTTCCGGCGCCACCTACGATCGATATGGGGGGGACACCACCTGTCTGGAAATCCGCAACGCGGACGACGAGATACTGATCGTCGACGGCGGTTCGGGCATCCGCAGGCTGGGCAACGGCCTGGTGCGCCAGGGCAGGCTTGCCTGCACCATGCTCTTTACCCATGTGCATTGGGACCACATGCTCGGTGTGCCCTTTTTCAAGCCCGTGTACATGCCCCAGGCGTCCATCCGCGTGCTCGGGTGCCCCGTCAAGCAGGGCTCCATGGAAAAGCACCTGGCCGAGGCCATGAAGCGCCCCTATTTCCCCATCCCCTTCCACCAACTCGCCTCGGGCATCACCTTTGACAACGCCTGCTCGCTGGACGAGCCGTTTTCCTTTGGTCCCATGGCCATCAGCTCCATCCCCCTGTCCCACCCCAACGTGGGGCTGGGCTACCGGTTCGAGGAAAACGGCAAGCGGTTCGTGCTGCTGACGGACAACGAGTTGGAGCACCGGCACCGGGGCGGGGCCACGTTCGAGGACTACGCCGCGTTCGCCGCCGGGGCGGACGTGTTGTTCCACGACGCGGAATACACCGGGGACGAATACAAGATCACCAAGACCTGGGGGCATTCCACCTATACCCGCGCCCTGGAATTGGCCATGGAGGCCGGGGTGGCGCGCTTTGGCCTGTTCCATCACAACCAGGACCGCGGCGACGACGCCCTGGACGCCATGGTGGACCACTGCCGCGCCATTGTGGCGGCGCGCGGCGTGCGCATGGAGTGTTTCGCGGTGTCGCAGGATACGGAAATCATTCTGTAACGGCCTGGCGCATCGTTCCGGGGCGTCCTTGCTGGCGCGGTTTTGGCCCGACAATTGCTGCATCCTTTCAAACTGCCAAGGAGGCGGCGCCGTGCATGTTTCCCACACCCCATCCCGCGTATCCCGTGCCCTGAAAGGGGTAACTGCCCTGGGCATCTTTTGCCTTGTCCTCGCGGCCCTGCCGTCCACGGCCCGTGCCGCCGCCGAAACCATCCAGGTCACCCGCACCTATGTCCTGGGCGACGGCCAATCCAAGGCCGAGGCGCGCGGCCTGTGCTTTCTGGAGGCCAAGCGGGACATCATGGAAAAGGCCGGCACATGGATGGAGTCCTACACCGCGTCGCAGGCCTCGGCCCTGTCGCGGGACGAGGTGAAGACCTTTTCCGGGGCCGTGGTCAAGGCCGAGGTGGTCAGGGAAGAGCTGTCCGTGGTCGGGCAGAGCTTTGCCGTGACGCTCACGGTGTCGGCGGTCATCGATCCCGAGGCGGTAGGGGCCACGCTGGCCCGCCTGGCCGCCGACGGCGAGGCCAGGGCGCGGCTCATGCAGCGCCAGGAGCGCGTGGCCGACCTGGAGAACCGGGCGCTCGCCCCGCAACCCGGCGACGCCGCCGCGCCCAGGGTGGATGCGGGGGGAACCGTGCGTCTGGCCAACCCGCTGGACGCCTATGCCTCGGCCGCGTCCGGCCAGGCCGGGCCGCGCGTGCGCGTGTTTCAGGAATTGCGGGAGCTGGAGGCGGCCCGCGACGCCGTGCTGGCCGACATGGCCCGCGCCAGCCGCGATGCGGCGGCAGCGGCGCGCAAGGGCATGACCCCGGCCGATGTGGAGGGGATGCTGGGCGCGCCCCGCACCGTCAAAAGAGCCGACGCGGCGGGCGCGGCCTATGTGTGCGCCAACTATGGCCGCACCTGGGTGGTGTACAGGGACGGCCTGGTGGCCTGCGTGCGCAAGCGGCTCGAATTTCTCAAGGAGTACGGCTCCGACTGCCACTGCGCCGGATTCGCCGCCAATTTCATCGAACGCTAGCCCCGCTGGGACGCGGATTGCTGGCTGACAAAGACCCGGGGGGGGGGGGGGGGGGGGGGGGGGGGGGGGGGGGGGGGGGGGGGGGGGGGGGGGGGGGGGGGGGGGGGGGGGGGGGGGGGGGGGGGGGGGGGGGGGGGGGGGGGGGGGGG
>JBFWMG010000015.1:0-77075 GCA_050251715.1 Desulfovibrionaceae bacterium
CCTGGATGCGCACGTAGGTGTGCATCATGAAGGCGTTGATCTGCTTGCCCAGGGCTATCTGCTGGTCCACGCCGCCGCGCCATGCCGCAAGCATGGCGGCGGGGTCGTGGCCGTTGCCTTCTTGGGCCGCCAGTTCCTCCAGGAACCGCCGCTTCTGCATGCCTTCCTCGCCCGCACCGGCCAGATTCGCGGCGGTCACGTCGAGTTTGTGCAGGAAGGCCAGGCGGATCAACTCCACGCTTTTCGTGTCGCCGCGACCGGCATAGAAGTCGCGCACCTCCTTGAACAGCACGGCATAGGGGTCGGTGGCGAACATGTCGACCTGTTGGCGGACAATGCTTTCCTTGATGCGCTCGCAGAGTTGGTAGTCCGATCCGTGGCCGCGCATTTCGGTCTGGTATTTTTCGAGCAGCGCGAATTTGAGGATGGATTTGAAGGGACTCTTCAGCGCCTTGATGATCTGCCACAGCGAGGCGCCGAAAAACTCCTCGGGCGGGATGTCGGCCATGCCTCCCATGTTGACCGAGGGCGCGACCAGCCCCAGCGAGGCGCGTTCCAGGTTGCGCAGCGCCCGCTCCGTACCTGCCTCGCCCACCGAGCCGGGGGGCGTGAGCCACCAGGCGAGCGTGCGGCCGCAGACCTTGAGCGCGGTGCGGTAGAACTCTTCCTTGAGCAGCAGCGCCTGGGCCGAGCCGGAACTTTCCTTGTCGGAAAAGCCGAAGTCGTTGCGCCGCACCGCATCCAGATCCATGACGAAAAACGTGGCTTCCAGGCCAAAGGTCTCGTCGGCCCAGTGCGAGAAGAGCGTGAGCTTGCGCGAGAGCGCGGCAATGGCTTGCGGCGTGGCGTCCTGCGGATGCACGCAGATCCAATAGTCGATGTCCGAGGCCTTGGTCATGGCCAGGCTGCCCACGCTGCCGATGGTGTAGATGGCCTCGATGCGCACGGGGGAGGCGCCATCGGAAGAGGCGGGGTCGGGGTCGAACTCCTGGAAGTGGCGCAGGGCGAGGCCGCGTTGGGCAAAGGGCGGGCAATACCCGCTCACGCGGCATATGGGAAACTCTTCCCGCGAGGCGTGGCGGCGTTCGAAGGACCGGGAGGCGAGGACGTAGGGCAACAGGTCGAAGCATTCCGCCTTGTACCCCCCCAGGATGCCCATGGTGAGGGCCAGGCGGCGGGCATTGTTGCGCAGGAAAAGTGCCTGCCGCTCCTTGAGTTGCTTGTGCTCGGCCCACAGGGACACAACGGCGCGCGCCAGCACCGCCCCATCCGGCCCGCGCAGCCAGGAGGGCACGGGGGGCGCGGCCACGGCCGCGCGCAGGGTGGCGTGCTCAAGATACAGGCGCTCGTTTTCCAGGAACGCCGGCTCGTCGGATACCACATCCATGAAGGTGCAGGCGGTGAACACGCAGCCGTAGGCGTCGCTGGACAGGCAGGACGTGCGCTCGAAGTCCGTGGCCTGGAACAGGCAGGCGATCCATTCCACCCCGGTGAGCCGGGAGCGGATGCAGGCCGCGTGGTTGAATATGGCGAAGGCGAAGCGGCTTGAGGCGACGGTGGTGCGCAGCAGGCAGGCGTGCGAAAGATCCGCGTCGCGGATGTCGCACCAGGAGAGGGCGCAGTGGACGAACGCGGCTTCGGGCGCATGCCATTTCGTGGCGGCGTGGTGGGAGAAGGTGCCGTGGACAAAGGTCGCCGCCGGGCTGTCGACCTTGTCAAACGTGCAGGATTCAAACACGCAGTCGATGCAGACAGCGTGGCCGAGCCATACCTTGTCAAAGCGGCAGTGGGTGAAGTGGCAGCCCTCCAGCAACGCGCCTTCACCGTCCACGGACTGGAAGGTGCAGTGGTCGAAGGAGAGTTGTTTCAGGACGCTGCCGCGCAGGTTCCATTTGATGCATTGCTTGGCCGAGGTGGCGACGTCCGTGGCATAGGCGTCGGCCAGGTCCAGATCCTTGATTTCGCCCGAGGCGTCCATGCCCGCCATGAGCGCCCGGTAGTCGAACCCCACCCCGTCCATGGCCATGTCGACTTCCACCTCGGCCGGGTCGATCTCGTTGCCGGTAATGCCGCAGGCAACGGCCAGGGTCTTGCTCGCGTCCTTCATGCCCCGGGCCAGGCGGCGTTTGTCCGCTTCGCCTGTGGCCGGGAGGGTGGGCCGCAATCGTTCGAAGACCATGGGCGCGGCATAGGTGCGGTTGGCGTGGGACGCGGCGAGCAGCGCCAGCGCCTTGGCCTGGGGGCCGGGCCAGGTGGTGGCGTGTTCCTGGCCGGGGCTGGAAAGCGTCTGGGCAATGCCCGCCGCGATATCCGGCGCGGCCTTGATGCAGCAGGCGGTGGTGCGCGCGTCCAGGGCCGCCTTGTCCGCATTGGGCAGGGTGGCGGCCAGGCTGTCGTGCAGGTCGCCGGCCAGGGCCAGGGTCGCGGCATACGCGGGCGCGGCCAGACCGGGCAGGCTGTGCAGGAGCCGCGTCAGCGCGGCGTCCTTGGGCTTGGGGGCAAGGGCCAAAAACGCCCGCAATCCGTCCATGAGCGCGGGGCCGCCGTCGCGGCACACCGCCGCCAGCCGTTGCTCCACCGCCGCAAGCAGCGACGGCGCATCGCGTGCCTGGGGTGTGGATGCGGCCAGGGCAAAGAGCGGAGCCAACTCGTCCGTGACGGCGGAGGCCACATGCTCGGCCAGCACGTCCGGCGCAAGGGGGACGCGCAGCGCCAGGGCGGCCCGCGCCAGGGAGGCCGTGGACGTCTTGCGCACAGGGTTGCGCAGCAGGATGTCCAGCCGCTTGCCCGCGCCCATGCGGGTCAACGCGCCCTTGACTTGCAGGCGCAAGGGCGCTCCCGAGGCCGCCACCTCTTCCAGAAAGGCGATGGCTCCGGCCATGTCGGGCATGTCTTCGGCGTCGTCGTCGGCGTGCAACGCCGTCAGCACCCATTCGTCCAAGGCCTGGTGGCGGGGCATGCGGGTGGAGAATATCTGTTGCAGCAGCCGCCAGCGGTCCGCGGCGGGCAGGGTGTTGAGGTAGCGCTCGCAGACAGGGAAATAGGTGACGTTCTTGAAGAGATAGCTTGTGGCGATGCACCAGCCCACCGGGCCAAGGACCAGCCAGTAGGGCAGTGCGGCCTCGAACCTGCGGCCGGACATGAGGTCGGCTTCCGTGAGCTCCAGCAGGACGAACCCAACGGCGGTGGCTTCCCGTGGGGGGGTGCCGCCGCACTGGGCCACGATGTCGAGCGCCTCCCTGGCCAGGCCTTCCACCGTTGCGCGCATCAGGGACGTGCCGCTGTATGCGGCAAGCTCGCGCATCTGGCCAAGAATGGCGCTCAGGTGGTCTCGGGGGGTGTCCATGGGATGCATATGATCCGTCCCGAGCAACAGCGTCAAGTCCTTTCAAGGGGATGCGGTTAGGTGCCTCTAATGCATTGGGCAAATGTGCCGAAAAGAGGTACAGAAACGCACCACGCCTTGCCCTAGAGGGGCATGTGCGGCTACAGTGGGGCACATGCACCATGGCGTGTTTTTCACCACGCACCGCCAGACACCCGCGTACCGGGTGATGGTGGCGCCTGCATCCCGGAGGGTGGCGGATGATGGAGTTCGATGCGGCGCGCTTTCTCAGCGCCGTTGATATGCGTTTTTTGCAGGAGACGCGGCGGTCCATGGCTGCCGGCGGCTCGGAGAACTTGCAGCTGGTCTTGTTGATTCTGCTTGTGGTCGTGGTTGTTGTCCTTGGCGCATACGCCTACCGCAACAGCACGTATCTCGGCTATCTGGCGAAATATTATTTCAAGCGGGTGGACAAGTCCCAGGAAGAGGGATTGCTCGGCGTCATCCTGAAGGGCCGCTTCACGCTGGAAATCTTCATGCTCAACGCCAAGCGGTTCGAGTATTTGTGTACCGGACGCATCGAGGACATCCAGGCGTCGGGCATCCGCATCGACATTCTCAACTCCCGCAAGATCAAGAAGGACGACGCCAATAAGATGGTGAACGTCTACTTCACGCCGGTCAAGGTGGGCGGCAAGCGGTACAATTGCTTCCGGGGATTCATCAGCGAGATAGACCGGCGCAAGCTTGTCGTGCGCAAGAACATCTATTTCGACTACCAGTCGCGGCGCAAGGATTTCCGCTATCAGGTGCGCGACCAGCGCATGGTGCGGGCCAAGCTGTGGTTGCTGTCGCCCACGGACGGCTACAACGCCGCGTTCATGCTCAAGCCGGTTCTGGAAGTGAACACCAAGGTGACGGATCAGAACATCACCCCGGCCAAGGTGGTGGACATCTCGGTCAACGGCATGGGCGTCGCCGTGTCCCCCGTGTCGCAGCACGAGGATCTGCGCCAGGGGGAAGATGTGGTCATCCAGCTGTTCGTCTACAACGAAACGAGCAAGAAATACCGCATGGTATGGGTGTCCGGCAGCGTCAAGAACAAGTTCACCCGCAAGGGCCACATCTTCATCGGCATCCAGTTTGCGGCCCAGGCCAAGGCACAGGACGACGAGGGCAAACAGCTTGTCTGGACGCGCATGGACCCGGACCACGGCATGGTCGGCTTTGCCCAATTGCTGGCCGCGCTCTCCTGACCCCCCATCCCCTGTTTTCCGGCCCGCGCGGCGTCGGCAAGGCCGCTGGCGCGGATGCCGCGCGACACTGCGGGCGCGTGTCCCGCGACAGGTTATGGGCGCGCATCCCGTAGGGCCATGGCGCCCCGCCCGCCACTCCGGCCAACGGGGCGGGGGTCCGGTCCGTTCCTTCATCCCATCACGTTGATCGCCCCTCTCGGGCGCCGGACGGCGCGCGCGGCGTGCCTGGTCAGCGCAATCCCATCTCCACGCGGGTCTTGGGCTTTGCCGCGTCCTTTTCCGGCGGATCCAGGGGCGAGAGCTTGAGGAACACCCGTTCCTGCGCCACGCCGCCGGGTCCGAGCAAAAATTCCTGCGCCGCGCGGGCACGGTCCATGGCCAGGGCACGCAGGCCGTCCTCGTCCACCACCGCGTGTTCGCGCAACGCCTGCTCCATCACCTCCACGGGCTGGTCCTTGACCATGCCGAGCACGTTCTTGGGCTTGGCAAAGGGCGCGGCCTCATAGGCCTGCCGCAGCAGATCAGGGTATTCCTCGGGCGTATACGTCACCGCGTCCACGGATGCCGGAGCCTTGCCCTTCTTTTCCAGGGCCGTGTACCTGGGCTGCTTGATCTGGCGTTGGAAGGCGCGTTCCTCCAGGGCCGCGGTGTCGGCCTGCCGGTCCACATAGCCCGTCAGCTCCAGGCGCAGCCTGGGGCGGGCGGTCAGTGCCTTGGCCAGCGCGGCCAGCTTGTCCATGGCCGCCTGGTCGAGCGTGGCGCTGCCCGGCGCAAAGGCCAGGTCGCCGTCCTGCCCGCCGCCGCCGCTGAACAGGTTGCCCAAAAGGGCAAAGGGCGCGGTGACTATCTTGCCGAACAGGTTGAGGATGGCCCCGAAGATGACCTTGCCCAGCCGGAACTGCGGGTCGTCGATGCGGCCCTTGACCGGCACGTCGAGCTGCATGTTGCCGTCGCGGTCAGCCAGCAGGGCAAGGCCCAGCTTGATGGGCAGATTGGGCGCGTCCGGGCTTTTGACCCGCTCGCCCAGGGTCAGGGCCGCGATGCGGAACACGTTGCCCATGTCCAGCGCGCCGTCGGTAAGCTGGATGCGGGTGTCGATGGCCAGCTTGCCCGTGCTCAAGGGGTAGGCGATGTACTTGGCCGTGTAGGGAGACAGCGGCGCCATGTCCATGTTGGCCAGGGTCAGGGAAAGCGTGGTGCCCACGGAACTGTCGGAGGGCACGAGGCTGCCGTCCACCATGATCGGAGCCGAGCCGTCCAGCGAGGCGTTGACCGAAAAGGCGGTGCGCGTGCCGGGGGTCTGGTCGAAACCGGCCACGGCCGCCGTGATGCCCTGCACCGCCACCGTGTAGGCGGGCGAGACCGTGGCGTCGGCAAAGGTGACCAGGCCGTTGGTGAGCGACACCCGGTCCACGGTCAGGCTGCCGAACAGCGGCTTTTGGGGCGCGGCTCCCGCGTCGGGGGCCGCATCCGGGCTGGCTGCCGGGGGGGCGGATGGCGGCGCTTCGGAGGGGGTGCCGGAAGACATGTCCGAGCCGCGCACAGCGGCGATGAAACGGCCTATGGTGGCGTTGCCCGTGGCGTCGATGGCCGCGTCCACGCGCAGGCCGTCCACGGTGACGGGGCCGATGGCCAGCGCGCCCGTCGCGTTTCCCGCCGTGTCCGGGACCGCCGAGGCGTCGGGCAGCGTCAGGCTCGTGGCGCCCAGGTCCAGCGCGGCCAGTACCGCCACGTTGGCTCCCTCCTGGGGATCCTTGCACGACAGGTTGCGCACGCGCACGGCGTCCACGGCAAGGCGCAGGGGCATGCCCGCCGTATCCACCCCGGCCACGTCAAGACCGCCCAGCGCCATCAGGGGACGGCCCGTGCCGCGCTGGGACACGAAGAGTTTGTCCAGTCCCACGTCGCCCCGGTACGCGAAGGCCGCGCCGCCGCCTTCGCCCACATCCCACGCGCCCTTGGCGGACACGGTTCCGGCGTCGATGCGCACCGGCACGTCGGGCGGCAGATAGCCCGTGGCCGGAGCCAGGGCTATGCCCTTGAGCGTGGAGACGCCGTGCACCGCAAAGGGAGAGAGGGTCAGCCGCGCCTCGGTGGCGATCGTGCCGTCGTTGTTGAGCGTGGCCGCCAGGGTGGCGGTGATGGGCGCGCCGCCGTCCAGCGCCACGCCGCGCACGGCAAGGGCGATGTCCCCAAGGGCGAACCGCGCCTCGGGCGATGCGGCCAGGTCGCGGAACACCGCCTTGCTCCGGGTCATGTCCACCCTGTTCACGCGCACCTTCCAACCTGCTTCGTCCGTTTTTTCCTTGGGCGCGGGCGCGGTGGGTGCCGCCTGTGCCGTGGCGTTTTTGGGCTGGGCGGCGAACAGCGCCACGACGTCCACCTCGCCCTGGGCGTTGCGCACCAGGGTGGCGTCCACGCCGCGCAGGGCGACCGATCCGATAGTTATGGCCCGGCCCGCCAGATCGAGGCTGCCGCCCGCGACCGTGAGCATCTCCAGCTTCAGGTCGGGCTTGGCCGCACCGGGCTTGCGCAGGGCCAGGCCGCCGACTGTGGCGTTCAGTCCATCCAGACGCATGGCGGGCGTGCCCGCGTGGTCGGCATAGGCGAACCGCGTGCCCGCACCCGCCGTGCCGGACACCAGCGCCAGGGGCAGGGCGTCCTGGTAATAGGGGGCGTATGCGGGCAGGGACAGCCCCGCCGCCGTGACCGTGCCGTTGGCCGAGAGAGGCGACACCGTGAACGATCCGTCGGCGCGCACCCGCTCGCCGTCCCGCAGCCCCACGGCCAGCGAAAAGCCGCTGCGCTCGTCGGGCTGGGTGCTCAAATCCGTGATGGTCAGATCCACGGGCGCAATGGTCTTGCGAAATCCTCCCGCCTGTTGGTCCGTGACGGTGAAGGAGCCCTGCACAACGGCCACGCGGTCCGCCGTGACCACATAGCTCGCCTTTTCGGGCGTCCCGTCTGCGGCTGGTTCAGGCATGGAGCCCGTGGCCGCTTCGGGCGCGGAGTCCGTGGCGGGCGGCGTGAGCAGGGACACCAGGTCGAGGGAGCCGTCCTGTTGCCGCACCACCGAGCCAAACGGGCGTTCCAGGGTGATGTCGCGGATGTGGACATCCTGTTCCAGCAGGCGGAACCGCTCCAGATCCACGGCCAGCGATGAAAATCCCGCAAAGGGCTGGGTCGCGCGGCGGCGGGCCACGGCCACGTCGCTCAGCCGCGCGACGCCGGAAACCGCCAGGGCGGGCAGCGCGCCCGCGCCCCGCTCGAAGGACAGGGACACGTCCATGGTGAGAAAACCGGACAACAGGGCCACGGGCACGGGCAGCGGCACATAGTCCCAATAGCGCGTCAGGTCGGTCTCGTGCAGGGAAAAGGTGAAATCCGTGCGCATGGTGTCGGCAAACGGAAGGGTTTTTCCCTTGAGCTCCAATGGATTGCCGTTGACCACCGCGCGCAGGACCGGTTCCACGTACCTGGTGGAATCGTCGGGCAGGGTGGAGGTGAACGGGATGGCGAGGTCAATGCCGGTGACGGTGTGCCGCTTGTCGTGCACGGTGTCCACAATGGCCAGGGTGCCGTTGCTCACGGTCAGGTTGGTGAGCAGGGCCGGGAACACGGGCTTGCCGTTCTGGGCGTTGCCGGATGGCGTGGTGCCGTTGCCGCTGTCCAGGATGAGGTCGGAAAAATTGAAGGTGTTCTCGCCCAGCGCCACGATGCGGGCATAGGGGTCTTCGATGCGCAGTTCGCTTACCGAGGGGGTGAGGGTGAACACCGTGCCCGCGTCCAGGTTCACGGCCAGCCGGGTGAAGGACACGAACGGCTCGGAGCCGTCCTTTTCCATGATGGCGAAACCGCGCACCTCCAGCTGCAGGGTGAGCGGGTTGCACTGCACGGCCTCCACACGCGCGTCGCGGTGCAGGGCGTCGCGGATGGCGGAGACCATGATCCGCTTGGCCAGGGGCGGCACGACCAGGAATCCGGCCACGACGTAGAGCACGAAGAGCACGCCCGCCACCCAGGCGAGCTTCCATGACAGGCGCATTTTTTTCCACGCGGCAAACAGGGCGGGCATGGGTGACCTCGTGACGTGTTGTCTTAGGCGTTTTGGGCGGCTGGGGCGCGTTTGTCCATACGCCCGGCCATGAGTGCGGCCAACGTGGCGTTGGCCTCATGCGTTTCCAGGGCCGCCAGCATGCGGTCCACGGCCCGCATGGCGGGGGTGGCGGACTGGTTCGGCGCGGTGTCGATGTCCGATGCGTTGTGGCGGCTGAAGCAGTGCATGACCGTGAGCACGCGGATGGCGTCAGGGGATTTGATGCAGCCGTAGCGCTCGCGGCCGTCCTCGCTGTCCAGCTTGGCGGCCAGATCCTCCTGTTCCAGGACGAGCAGGAGGTCGCGCACCAGGATGAGGGGCAGCCCCAGCGTGTCCGCCAGATCCTCCAGCGCGGGCGGGGGGCCGCTCCTGTGCATGGTGGCCGCCAGTTCCAGCAGCACGGCCAGCCCGAACCGCTGCGACTGCTCGGTGCTGACATGGCGGTATTTGGCCTGGATCTCCCGGGTGCGCAGGTTCTGGAAGGCAAAGCTCATTTCCGCGCCCAGCAGGATGATGACCCAACTCATGTACACCCAGACCAGGAACAGGGGGAACTGGGCGAAGCTGCCGTAGATGGCGTTGTATTTGGCCGCGCCGATCTGGAAGGTGATGTACGCCCACTGCGCCAGCTGCCAGGCCGTGCCCGCCAGCACGCCGCCGCCCAGGGCGGGCAGAAAGCGCACCCGCGTGTTGGGGATGAACATGAAGAGGAAGGTCAGGGCGAGCCAGACGCTGATGTACGGCACCATGCGGAAGATGAAGAGGTAGATTTCGCTCACCACGGAATAGGTGAGGAGCTTTTGCACCACGGTGTTGCTTTGCAGGGTGGCGGTGAAGCTGATGGCCGTGACGATGAGCACGGGAAAGATGAGGCTGACCGAGAAATAGTCCGTGGTCTTGCGGCCCAGCGAGCGCCCGCGCTCCACGCCCCAGATGCGGTTGAAGCTCGCCTCGATGTTGGACAGCAGGCTGATGACGGTGAACAGCAGCAGGCCCATGCCCAGGCCGCCCAGGGTCTTGACGTTGGTCTGGTTGATGTAGGTGATGATGTGGTCCACCACCTGCTCGCGGCCCGCCGAGGCCTGCATGAGCAGGTCGCGGATGAAATCCTTGTTCTGGAACCCGATGCCCTTGAGCACGGAAAAGGCCACGGCCAGAAAGGGCACGATGGACAGGATGGTGGTGAAGGTGAGGGCCGAGGCGCGCAGCAGCAGCGCATCACGCGCCACGCCCTCGACCACGAGCAGCGCCCATCGTCCCCCGGAGGCCAGCCTGCGCTTGCCGGGCGACAGGCGGGTTTCGTCGAGTTGCCAGATGTTGGTGGCTTCGAGTCCGAAGACCGCCTTGACGATCCGCGTTGAAAGTGTGTTGTCCATGCTATTTTGGTGAACCTTTTGTCAACGAGTGTCAATAGTTCCGCATGGAAGGAGCCGGGCGTTCCCATGCCTGCGGCTGCGCCGTGGCTGCCGGGTGTCCCGCGCCGGGGGCGGCCCGCCAACAAAAAGCCCCGGCAGGACCGGGGCTCGGATGGCATGGGTCGGCAAGGGCGGTGCGCTCTAGAGTATCTCAACGTTGAAAAAGCTTGGATGCTCTTATGCATTATGTCGAAATAATGCTTCATTATTTCAACCTGCCACATTGCTTCAATGGCAAGATGCGCTAGCGGGCCACTTCCTTGTTGCGGTACTGGATGTAGGCGTTGCGCATGGACGTGTAGGGGTCGATGGCCGCCTTTTTCATGGCTTCGTAGTCGCCGATGTGCAGCGACAGGGTGTTGAAGCTGCGGTAGCCCTTGAGCGGCAGCGTCTCCTCGAACGGCGGGTTTTCGGACACGAAGTCGTGTCCAAAGGGCGTGATGTAGGAGACCGGATCGAGGAAGGAATCGCCCACCATGCCCACTGTGTCGCGCAGGGTGCTGGGGCCAAGGAAGGGCCACACGATGTAGCAGCCGTTGCCCACGCCCCAGGTGGCCAGGGTTTGTCCCAGGTCTTCGTCATGGACAGGCACCACGGTCTTGTAGTGCTCGGCCTGGTTGACCAGGCCGCCGAAGCCAAAGGTGGTGTTGAGCAGGAAGCTTTGGAATTCCACGCCCGCGCCCATGAACTTGCCCTGCAACAGCAGGCTGACGAAACGCACCGGCGCGAGCAGGTTGTGGAAGACGTTCTTCACGCCCACGCGCACGGGCTCGGGAGCCACCACGTTGTAGACGCGCGCCAGGGGCTTGGTGACGTAAAAGTAGAACGAGTCGTTGAACTGGAACCAGAAGCGGTTCCACTTTTCCAGGGGATCGGCCACGGCGGGGCCGGTTTCCCCGTACCCGTTGCCGCCAAAGCCGTCGTCGAACGCGTCGGCGGGCTCGTTGCCCATGGGAGCCATGGGCGCGGCGGATACCAGCAGGCCGGAACGGTGGAGCGCGCCGCGCAACGTGTCATACGAGGGGTCGTCGTAGGGCGACGGCGCGACGTCGAAACCAGGCGCCGCGTCCGGGGACGCGGGCTGCGCCAGGGCGGTCGCCGCCCACAGGGCGCAGGTCACGGCAAGGGCCGCGCATAACGGCAAGCGGTGGTACATGGCTTTGTGCTCCAAGTTTCTCTCGCCGCGTTATTTGGCGGCCCGTTCCTTTTTCATGGCCGCGACCTTGTCGCCCAGCACGGTCAGCAGCTCTTCGGGCGAACCGTTGACCAGGATTTCCTGGAATTGCACCCGGTAGTTCTTGACCAGACTCACGCCCTCCACAAACACGTCGTACACGCGCCAGGTTCCGGAACGGTCGGACATGCGGTAGTTGATGGGGATGTCGTTGTCCGCCATCTTGACCACGGTATGGACTTCCACATTGCCCTTGGAGCCCTCCACCTCGCCGGTGAAGATCACCTCTTCGTCGGAGTAGGCCTGGATGCGGTCGATGTACGTCTCGGTGAGCAGATCCGCGAACAATCCGGCAAAGGTCTGCTGCTGCGCGTCGGAAAAGTCCCGCCATTGGCGGCCCACGGTGCGCCAGGACATCTCGTTGAAATCAAAGGCGTCGTTGACGATGGGATTGAGCTGTTCGCGGAGCACCTCACGTTTGGATGCGTCCGCGTAGTTGCCGGACTTGAGGATGTCCAACACCCTGTTCACGGCCTTTTCCATGGTCGCGGAGGGTCCATCCGCCGCCACGGCCAGGGTGGAACAGGCAAGAAGCATAAAGACCATGGTGCACACAGCCAGCCGCCGCATAATGACAATCCCCCTATGGTGAGCCGCCTTGGGACGCTATTTCTTCTCCACGTCGCCAAAGGCATATTTACTGATGAGCGATTCGATGTCCAGCGCCGATTCCGTTTCGGTGATCCGCCCGCCTTCCGCCAAGAGGTCGGGCGATCCGCCTTGCGTGAGCTTGATGTACTTGTCGCCGATAAGGCCGCTGGTCTTGACCGAGGCGATGACGTCGTCGGTCAATTCAACACCGTTGTTGATACGCAGCGTCAGTACGGCAGCATCGGTCTTGCCGTCAAGGGTGATGCCCGCCACCGAGCCGATGGGCACGCCCGCCATCTCCACGTCCGCGCCCACGCGCAGGCCGGACACGTTGGCGAACCGCGCGGTCACGGTCCAGGCGTTGTCGCCCATGAATTCCATGCGGCCCAGTTTTATGGTCAGGTAGGCCACGCACAGGAGGGTGGCAAAGACAAAAAGGCCGACGGCGGTTTCTTTCGCGTATTTTTGCATGATTCACCTGTCCCTTGCCCCGGTGCGTCCGGGGCGGGGTTGTTGCAACACTGCTAGCGCCCAAGCCCGCGTTGGATGGCGTTGCGCACCGCCGGATCTTCCTCGGCCATGGTCGCGCTGGGGCGTTCGCCGGGCTGACGGTCCAGAAAACGGCGCAGGAACGGTTCCTCCGTGGCCTTGAGCGTGGCCAGGTCGCCCTGGAACAACAGGCGTCCCTCGCCCACCACCAGCACATGGTCGGCAATGGTGTCCAGGCTCTCCAGGTCATGGCTCACCACGACAATGGTCACGCCCAGAAGCCGTTTCATGTCCAGAAGCAGCTCGTCCATGAGCGCGGCGTTGATCGGGTCAAGGCCCGACGTGGGCTCGTCGCAGAACAGCACCGGCGGATCCATGACGATGGCCCGGGCCAGGCCCGCGCGCTTGCGCATGCCGCCGGAAAGCTGGTTGGGAAAATAATCCATGAATTCGTCGAGGCCCACCAGCGACAGCTTGTGCCGCACCACTTTTTCGATGTCGGCCTTGCGCAGGTTCGTATGCTCGCGCAACGGCAGGCCCACGTTTTGGGCCAGGGTCAGCGAGCCGAGCAGCGCGCCGTCCTGGAACAAGACGCCGATGCGGCGGCGGATGGTGCGGAACTCGCGCCCCGACAGGGCGAAAAAGTCGCGTCCGCCCATGCGCACCGTGCCGCTCCGTGGCCGATTGAGCCCCAGGATATGCCGCAGCAGCGTGGACTTGCCATGGCCCGACCCGCCCAGGATGACCGTGATTTGGCCTGCCGGGATGTCCGCGCTCACGTTGTCCAGCACCACGTGGTCGTCATAGCCGACCCGCAGGTTTTCCAGGCGGATGTCCCAGGCTTGCGTCGTTGGTGTCGTGGTCATGATGCGTTGTGCCGTCCGCGCGTTACAAGAGGAAGGAGGTCATGACATAGTCCGCCACGAGTACGAGCACGCAGGAGATGACCACGGCCGATGTGGTGGCGTTGGACACGCCTTCCGGTCCCACGCCGTCCTTGCGGGTGTGGGTGAAGTAGCCCATGTAGCAGCTGATGACCGCCACGATGACGGCAAAGGCGATGGATTTGTAGAACCCGCCCATCACGTCGGACAGCTCCACGCTCGATTCCACCCGGAAAAAATAGACGCCCTTGTTGATGCCGAGCAGCGCCACGCCGGTCAGGTAGCCGCCGATGATGCCCAGGGTGTCGAAGAGCGCCGTGAGCAGCGGAAAGCAGACGAGCGCGGCCACGATGCGCGGGCTGACCAGATAGTTGATGGGGTTGATGTCCATGACATCCAGGGCGTCGATCTGGTCGGTGATGCGCATGACGCCGATCTCGGCGGCCATGGCCGACCCGGCCCGGCCCGTGACCATGATGGCCGTGAGCACCGGCCCCAGTTCGCGGATGAGCGACAGGGCCACAGCCGCGCCCAGCAGGCCTTCGGAGCCGAATTTGACAAGCGTGTAATAGCCCTGCAAGCCAAGCACCATGCCGGTGAACAGGCCGATGAGCACGATGACGAACACCGACTTGACGCCGATGAAGTAGATGTGGTGCACGATCTTGGGCAGGATCTTGGGGGAGGAGAAGATGCGCCGCACGCCGTCGAGAAAGAACAGGAATACCGCGCCCATCTCTCCTATCGAGGACAGGGTGGTTCGGCCCAGCGAGGCGAAGGGCGCGCTGAATATCGATGATGTGCGGGACATGAATCGGTTCCTGATTCGTGCGTGCGTACCGCACTATGCGGCATTGCTAGTTGTATTTGCTCAAAATTCTTCCCACCGTCAACACTATTCCCATGGTTTTAAGCCAAGGCGTGGTGTCTGGTCGCTTAATCCGGCGTCCTGCCTGACCCGTTCGCCTTGCGTGCCATTGACGTTATACCGTTATATCGCATGGGCCGTCTCGACCGGCCGGTGGCGCTACAGGGGGTTTTTCGAACGGAGCATGGGCTTTCCCAAACCCGCCTCGGTCAGGGTCGCCTTGAGCGCGCGGGTGTCTTCGGGGCGGCCCTTCATGTGCACCAGCAGGCGGTACCAGGTGGATCCGTTGCTGGTCGCGCTCTCTATGGTCGTGGCCAGGCCCGCGCTTTTGAGGCGCCTGGCCATGTCCTGCGCCTGGTCCATCTGGCGGAACGAGGCGACCTGGTAGATATAGGCGAAGCGGCTGCCTGGGGCGTCCGCCGTGGCCGTGGCGGGCGCGGCGGGCTGGGCCGCGCTCTTCTTCTTGGCCTCGGCCGGCGCGGGAGGCGTCGCCTTGGCCGGCGCGGCGGGGGCGGCGGGCACGGCGGGCGGGGTGTTGTCCTTGAGCGCCTTGGGGAATTGCAGTTCTTCGGCGGGAATGACCTTGGCGGGTGGGGCCGCCTGCTGGGGCGCCACGTCGTCGCCGGACGTCTGGGGCGGGCCGGGGATGATGCGCGCCAGTTCCGGCACGCTGTTTTCGGGGTGGTAGCCCCTGCCCACCAGCACGCCGAAGACAAACACCCACACCAACGCGATCATGGCGCCCGTGGCCACGCAGGCTATGCCCACGCGCGAGAGCTGGAACGTGTACTTCCGGGGGGCCGCCTTGTCCTTGTCCTGTTTTTTCTCGATGTCCATAGGTATCGTGGTGGTGCGGCGCTACATGGTTTCCGGAGCGCTGACGCCCAGAAGCGCCAGACCGTTGCGGATGACCTGGGCCACGGCGCGCACCAGCCGCAACCGCGCCTGCATGACCGCCTCGTCATCCACGCCAAGGATGTGGTTGACCGTATAATATCTGTGCAGCGCGCTCGCAAGCTCCGAGAGGTAGAAGCTCACGTGATGCGGGCTCTGGTTCTCCGCGGCGGCGGCCAGCGCGTCCGGGAACCGCTCAAGCTGGCGCAGCAGGTTCAGGTCTTCGGGGGTGTCCAGGCAATCGAGCGGGGCGGCGTCCATGGCGGTCTGGGCCACGCCGCGTTCCTCGGCCTTGCGCAGCACCGAGCAGATGCGGGCGTGGGCGTACTGCACGTAGTACACCGGGTTGTCCATGCTCTTCCGCTTGACCAGCTCCAGGTCGAAGTCCAGGTGGCTGTCGGACTTGCGCGAAAGGAAGATGAAGCGGGCCGCGTCCGCGCCCACTTCGGCCACCACGTCGGCCAGGGTCTCGAACATGCCCGCGCGCGTGCTCATGGCGATCTGTTCGCCGCCGCGCAACAGGTTCACCAACTGCACCAGAATGACCTTGAGGTTGGCGGGCGTCTTGCCAAGCGCCTGCACCGCGGCGGTCATGCGCGGGATGTAGCCGTGGTGGTCCGCGCCCCAGATGTCCACCACCAGGTCGAAGCCGCGCTGGTACTTGTCCGCGTGGTAGGCGATGTCCGATGCGAAATAGGTGAGCAGGCCGTCGGACTTGCGCAGCACGCGGTCCTTGTCGTCGCCGTATTCGGTGGAGCGGAACCAGAACGCGCCGTCCTTTTCAAAGGCCTTGCCCGCGTCGGTCAGCAGCTTGAACGCCTTGTCCACGCCGCCCGCGTCCAGCAGCGATTGCTCGGAGTACCAGACCTGGTGCTCGCAGCCAAAATCCTCCAGGTCCTTCCTGATGCCCGCCAGGATGTCGTCCATGGCCCGGCGGCGGCAGATGTCCACGGCCTCGGCCTCGGGCAGGTCCATGATGCCGGGGGTGTCCCGCAGCACGTCGGCGGCGATGTCCATGATGTAGTCGCCCTTGTAGGAATCCTCGGGCAGGGGGATGTCCTTGCCCTGCGACTGTTGCAGGCGCACCCACACGGACATGCCGAGCAGGCGCATCTGGCGGCCCGCGTCGTTGATGTAGTACTCCGTGGTGACGTCGTGGCCCGTGAAGCGCAGGATGCGCGCCAGGCTGTCGCCCGTGGCCGCGCCGCGCCCGTGGCCGATGTGCAGTGGCCCGGTGGGGTTGGCGGACACGTATTCCACCTGCACCTTGCGGCCCTTGCCCACGTCCACCGCACCGTACCGGTCTCCCTGGTCCAGGATGTCGGTGACGGTGCGCTGCCAGAAGGCGGGCATGAAGGTGACGTTGAGGAAGCCCGGTCCGGCGATGTCCAGCGTCAGGGAGGCGTCGCGCGCCTCGATGGCGGCCTTGATCTCCTCGGCCAGGTCGCGGGGCTTCTTTTTGGCCTGGCCTGACAGCACCATGGCCAGATTGGTGGCCATGTCGCCGAACTGGCGGTCCTTGGGCGGTTCGATGCCCGCCTTGTCCGGCCACGTAAAGCCGCGTTCGCGGACAAAATCCTTTAAAAGCGTTTCCAGATGCTGTTTTGCGCGCATGGTCCTACCGTCTTTTCGTTGCGTCGTGCGCGGTGGGGGCATGCCCGACCGCCACGCAAGGGTGTCGTGTATCATGTTCCGCGCGGGGAGCAAACCACCGCGCGGCGGGGATAATCGTCATTCGGGGCGCGAAAGGCGTCACGCCGCGTTCCGCGACGGCCCCGCCGTCCAACCCGCCCCTGTCGTGGCCGTTCCGCATGGCCTCGAACGGCAAGGGCGCGCGTGGCGTGCGCCCCGGTGCTAAAAGGCGTCGGCCTGTTCCTTGTTGCCCAGGTTCTCGCCGCTCCAGTCGTCGTGGTCGCCCAGGTTGGCCTTGAGCAGCTTGGTGAGCACGCCCTTGGGGCCGACCTCCACAAAGCGGCGCACGCCCGAGGCGTATTGGCCCGCGATGATCTCGATCCAGCGCACGGACGAGGTCATCTGGCGGCACATGAGGCCGCGCAGGGCGTCGGCGTCGGTTTCGGGCGCGGCGGTCACGTTGCAGCAGACCGGCGTCTTGGGCCTGTTCCAGTCGAGCTTCTTGAGGAACGAGGCCAGCTCGGCCGCCGCCTCGTCCATGAGCGGGCTGTGGAATGCCCCGGACACGGGCAGGCGCACGGCGCGGCCCTTGAACTCCTTCACCATGCCCGAGGCGGCCTCGATGGCCGCCACCGTGCCGCTGATGACGTACTGGGCCGGGGAGTTGTAGTTGGCCACGATGCACAGTTCGCCCGTGGCCTTGGCCGCCGCAGCGGCCACCTCCTCCACCTGTCCCTGGGAGAGCTTGAGCAGGGCGGCCATGGCTCCCTTGCCGTCCGGGTCCGCCTCGGCCATGAGGCGGCCGCGCAGGCTCACCGCCTCCAGGGTGCGGTCCACGGACAGCGCGCCCGAGGCGGCCAGGGCGCTGAATTCGCCCAGGCTGTGCCCGGCCATGGCCACGGGTTTCACCCGGTCCGCCACGTGGGCCCACAGGTTCAGGTTGACCACGGTCAGCGCGGGTTGCAGATACCGGGTCTGGGCCATGGCGGCCTCGTCGCCGCCGTCCCAATATATTTCGCGCAGGCGCGCGCCGCTGGCTTTTTCCGCCTTTTTCCACAGCTCCATGGCCTCGCGGGAGGCGTCGGCCAGATCGCGGCCCATGCCGGGCTCCTGCGAGCCCTGGCCGGGGAAGAGCACGGCGGTGGTGGTGTCGATGGTCATGGGATCCTCCTGAATGCTATCCGCACATGGCCGGACGCGGTGGTCCGGCGCTTGTTCGACAGAGGTGATTAGTGCATCATGGCGCGCGGCGCAACTGAATTCAACCTTAACCCCCCCCACGCACACCATGAAACACGCAACGCGAGCAACCGGCGGCCCCGCCGCCGTTCCCCCCACCGGACAGGCCGTGGCCGACGCCTGCCGCCGCATGACGGGCGCGGCGCCCGTTACCGGAACCCAGGCCGAGGCGCTGGCCGCCTACCTGGGCCTGCTGGTCAAGTGGAACAAGGCCATGAACCTGGTGGGGCCGGGCGACTGGCGGACCATGCTGGACGATCTGGTGGCCGACAGCCTGCATCTGGTCACGTTTCTGCCGGGCCTTGGCCTGCCCTGTGCGCCGCGTGTCCTCGACCTGGGGGCGGGGGCCGGGCTGCCAGGCATCCCCCTGCGGGTCATGTGGGACGCAGGCGAGTATACCATGGTCGAGGTGCGTGACAAGCGGGCCGTGTTTTTGCAAACCGCCGTGGCCGCGCTGGGGCTTGGCCGCACGCGCGTGTTCGCGGGCCGGGCCGAGGACGCCCTGGCGCGGCACGCCCCGGTGGACATGATCGTGAGCCGCGCCTTCATGCCGTGGCGGGCGCTGCTCGATTTCGTGCGCGGCCCGCTGGATGCGCCGTTCCTGGCCGCGCATGGCCGGGTGGTGTTCCTGGCCTCCGAGCCGGCGCCCGAGGGCGGCGCCATGCCGGACGGCTGGCGCGTGGCCGCGCAGGCCGGGTATCGCGCCGGAGGCAAGGACCGCTGGTTCTGGGCCGTGGCGCCTGGGCGCTGACCGTTTTATTTTTCGGACGGGGAGGTTCCGGACATCATGGACAGCATGGAGTCCTTGAAAATGACCTCGGTGGCCACCTTGTCGGCGGCTTCGGCCACGTCCATGAGTTTTTCCAGGAAATCGAGGATCTCGAAGCGCCTTTCCTCCGGGGAGTTGGAAAAATCCTCGGCCAGGCGGCCCGACGTGATGTACTCTTCCAGTTCCGTGAGATATTCCATGTGCAGCATGTGGTCTCCGAAGCCGCCCTGGTGGCGGTGTTGGTGTCGCAAAGGGCGGACCCTACCGTAAAATCGCATGGGATGAAAGCGGTGCGTCGGCTGGGGGGCGGGCAGGGGGCGCGCGTTGGCCCCCGGCGTGGTGCGTGCCGGGATTCCCGCACGGCGCGGCGAGGAGGCGCGGAAGGGGGAATATGCTGGACTTTGGCGGTGCCGTGGGGTATCCATTAGCGGATTATTTGTATTAAACATTGGAGCATATTCTTTGGCTGCAAGCAGTTATCTGCGTCCATCGCTGTTTTTCCGTCTGGCCCCGCTGTTGCTGGGGCTGGCGGTGGCCTACGCCGTGAGCGGCGTCATGGGCGGCAGGGGCGGCGTGTCGGTCGGCGGGGATGCCGCGCCCATGGCGGAGCCGGGCGGTTCCCGCACGGCGGGGCGGCATGCGGCCATCCTGAAGCGCAACGTGCTCGGCCTGTTCATTCCGCCCACGGATGAGGAGGCTGCCCGGAAGGCCCAGGGGCCAGGGCCGGGCGACCCGGAAAGCTGGGAAATAAGCGGTATTCTGATCGGCGCCCGTTCCATGGCCCTGGTGACCGTGGACGGCAAGACCGAGCAGGTCTTTCCCGGCGACGTCATCAACGGCTGGCAGTTGACGCAGTTGCGCGAGGACAGCCTCATCTGGGACAAGGGCGGGCGGCAGGTCACGGTGTTTTTGTGGACGCTCGACGGCAAGGCCGAGGAGCTAAAGGCCGCGAAAAGCGCTGAAGTATACTATCCCGGCGCGGAAGAGGGCACATTCGAGATTTCTTCCACGGAAGCGGTGAACGTGCTCAAGGATCCGGCGTGGCTGCTGCAACAGGCGCTGTACAAGCCGCATCTTGCGGACGGCAAGATCGACGGGTTCACCATTTCCAATATTCAGCCCAATTCCATCCTGAACAACATCGGATTCCGCAATGGCGACATCATGAAGCGGATCAACGGCGAGACCATCAATGGGCCGCAGGCTTTGATGCAGATGTATTCCGGACTGCCCAAGGCGCAGTCCCTGAGTATCGACGTGGAACGGGACGGGAGCATCAAAAATCTCCTGATCGTCCTGAAATGACCCTTTGCCGCATGGCGGGGGGAACGGTAACCGAGTCGGGGAGCACGGCATGATGTGTGCACAAATGCGGTGGATGACAGTGATACGGCGTGGCGCGTTGGCCTTGGCGCTGCTCGCGCTGGCGGGCGCGTGGTCGGCCGCCGGGGCGGAAGAGGCGCAAGTCCGCCAGGGCATCCCGGAAACGGGATCGCTCAAGGCCAACATGGACAACGTCCTGCTTGAGGACTTCATCCGGTTCATCGGCAAGTACTCCGGGCAGAACATCATCTACCAGGCCGACCAGATTCCCAAGACCAAATTCAACATCTATTCGCAGCAGGCCATTACCGAGCCGGAACTCATGGCCATTTTCCATCAGCTGCTCGAAACCTCCGGTTTGCAGGCCGTGGCCAAGGGGGATGCGCTCTATGTCTTCCCCGTGGGCGCGGCGCGCGCCATTCCTCCGGCCGTCAAGCAGAGCGACAAGGCGCTCGCCGGCACGGGCGAGGAACTGGTGGTCACCGTGTACCAGGTGGCCGAGGACGTGCCCACCGCCGGTGTGGCCTCCCTGCTCAACGGCCTCAAGTCGCAGGTTGGGTCGGTGCAGGAGATTCCCCAGGCCAGGGCCATCATGATCAGCGACAAGCGCGACCAGATCAAGCGCATGCTCAAGATCATGAACATGGTGCTGAAGCTGAGTCCGGAATGGAAGGTGGAGGTGTTGCCGCTTGCCGTGGCCGACGCCACGGGCGTGGTGACCATGCTTTCCGAGATGTATGCCGAGTTGGTCAAGCGGGGCAAGACCTCGGAAATCCCGCTCATGAAGCCCATAGTGTGGACCAACAGCGTGCTGTTTGCGGGCACGGCCAGCCAGCTTGAGGACGTCAAGGGACTGTTGCAGCAGATCGACCATGTGGATCAGGCCGCTTCCGGTCTGCGCGTGTACCGGCTGAAGAACGCCAAGGCCTCCTCCGTGGCCCAGGTGCTCCAGTCCCTGGTCGAAGTGATCGTGGAGAACAAGGGCGAGACCTCCAAGAAGACCGTGTCCGACGCCTTCAAGGTCGCGGCGGACGAGGATACCAACTCCGTCCTGGTCATCAGTTCCAAGGAGATTCTGCCCCAGATCGAAGAGATCATGACCGAGCTCGACAAGCCGCAGGACCAGGTCTACATCGAAGCCCTCATCATGGAGACCTCGCTCAACGACTCGCGCGAGTTCGGCGTGGAATGGATGGCCGGCGGCGCATCCAGCGGGGAAACGGGCACCATCGGCTTTGTGGACAGCTCGTCCAGCAGTTTCCTGACCTACGCGGATCCGGTCTATGGCTCGACCTCCAAGACCATGCCTGAAATCACGTCGTTGCCCGGCGGCTTCTCCCTGGGCATCCTGGGCAATATCATCTCCTACGGCGGCAAGCGCTATCCCACCATCGGCGCCCTGGTGAACGTCGTCAAAACCGTGGACGGCATCAACATCCTGTCCACTCCCCAGGTCATGACCCTGGACAACACCGACGCCGAGGTCTTTGTGGGCGAAAACCGCCCCTACCAGACCACCACCTCCTACGACAGCTCCAACAAGCCGGTCTATGCCTACGATTACCGCGACGTGGGTGTGTCGCTCAAGGTCAAGCCGTCCATCAACCGGGAAAGCGGCCTCGTGCGCCTGGAGGTGGAGCAGTCCATCGACAAGGTGCAGTCCAGTTCGGTCTCATCCACCGCGCCCACCACGCTCAAGCGCTCCACCAAGACCACGGTGCAGCTCATGGACGGCGGCACCATGGTCATCAGCGGCATGGTGGACAACACCAATGACAAGTCAAAAGTCGGCATCCCCGGCCTGGCGAACATTCCCGTCCTGGGCTGGCTGTTCAAGAAGGAAGCCGATTCCAACGACAAGACCACGATCATGGTGTTCATTTCCGCCAAGATCATCAGCACCGCCAGCGCGGCCCACGCCCTGACCCACGGCAAGCTGCAGGATGTCCAAAGCACCAACGACACCTACAAGGACTTCTTCGAAAAGCAGTTCGAGATCGAGTTCGGCGACAAGAAGGAGGAGGGCGAGACGCCTCCCGCTGTAACCCCGGACTCCACCCGGACCGGCGGCCCGGTCAGCCTTGCTCCGTCATCGGCGCCTTCGGGCAGCCCCGTGCAGTACGGCGCGGCGGCTGGAAGCGCGCAGGAAGTTGCCGCGCATGATTAATCTGGCTGACCTGCCCGAAGAGGTTATCCGGGCGTATCTGGCTTTTCCCCAGCGCAACGAGTTTTTGCCCGTGCGCTGCGACGACGGTGGGTTGACCGTCTGGGTGCTGCGCAATCGGGCGTTGCCCATGGCGGACTACATGGCCTGGGTGCTGGGCATGCCCCTGGCCACGGAGCAGCCTGCGGAGGCGGAGTTTTATCGTGTGCTGGAGCAGGCGCTCGCCCTGTGGGAAGAGGAACACGACCACAGCCAGGACGAGAACGAGGCGCGCGAGGAGCTGGACAGCCAGGAGTTGCTCGGCTGGTCCCACGAGGATGCGCCCATCGTGCGGCTGGTGAACAAGACCTTGCAGCAGGCCATCAGCCAGGGCGCGAGCGACGTGCATTTCGAGGGGCAGCACAACCAGTTCCAGGTGCGCTTTCGGCTGGATGGCGAGTTGCACACCCTGCGCACGCTGGACAAGGCGCTGCAACCCACCATCCTGGCGCGCATCAAGGTCATGGGCGACATGGACGTGGCCGAATGCCGCGCCCCCCAGGACGGCCGCATCCAGGTACGCCTGGGCCAAAAGGACGTGGACATCCGCGTGTCCACCGTGCCCACGCTCAACGGCGAAAAAGCCGTGCTGCGCGTGCTCGACCGCTCCAAGACCATTCTTTCCCTGCCCGACCTGGGCATGCCCGAGCGGGAACTGACCACCTTCCGGCAGGTTGTGGGCGCGCCCCACGGCATCGTGCTCGTCACCGGCCCGACCGGCAGCGGCAAGACCACCACGCTGTACGCCGCGCTCTCCGAGCTGGTGCAGGAAGCGCGCAACATCATGACCGTGGAAGATCCGGTGGAATATCACCTGGAAGGGGTCAACCAGGTGCAGGTCAACCGCTCCGCCGGCGTGACATTCGCCAACACCATCCGTGCCTTTCTGCGCCAGGATCCGGACATCCTGCTCGTGGGCGAGGTGCGCGACCAGGAAACCGCGAGCACGGCCATCCAGGCCTCGCTCACGGGCCATCTGGTGTTGACCACCCTGCATACCAATGACGCGCCCACGGCCATTACCCGTCTGCTGGAAATGGGGCTGGAGCCGTTCCTTGTGGCCTCGTCGCTCACCCTGGCCATGGGCCAGCGGCTCGTGCGCATCAACTGCCCCCATTGCAGCCGGGAGGTGCGCGTGGAAGACGCCACCCTGAACCTGCTGCGAAAGGCCGGCGAGACCGCCACCACCCATATCCGGGGCGCCGGATGCGAGGCGTGCTTCCACACCGGGTTCAAGGGGCGGCGCGGCATCTTCGAACTCATGCCCATCGACGAGGAGCTGCGCTCGCTCATCATCCAGAAGGCTTCCGTGGACGCCTTCCGCGCCTACCGCAAGGCCCAGGGGATGGGTACCATGTGGGAGCACGGCATGCGTTTCGTTCGGGAAGGGCAGACCACCTACGAGGAAATCCTTCGCGTAACCCGCCTGTAGCAGGCGTACCGACCATCCGGACATCATGCCGACGTTCCAATATCAAGCCCTGGACACCCGGGGGAAGAAAAAGAAAGGCTTTATCGAGGCCGAGAGCAAGGCCAAGGCCTTTAGCCTGTTGCAGGACCAAAGCCTTCTGCCGCTTACCCTGTCGTCGGTGAACCGCAAGGGGGGCGACGCTTCTTTTTCGTTCGGCAATCTCCGCGACATGCTCATGCCGAGCCGTATCCGGCTGGGCGAATCATTCCATTACCTTGGCCTGCTGTTGCAAACCGGCAGTTCGTTGGCGCAGGCGCTCGACCTGATGGGGCGCATGGCTGGGCGCAAGGCTGGGCGCATCTGGCTCAACCTGCGCGACGCGGTGGAGACCGGCGAAGCCTTTTCTTCGGCGCTCAAGCGGTATCCGCGGGATTTTCCCAAGGTGTACGTGGGCATGGTGCAGGTGGCGGAAAGCGTTGGCCGCCTGGGCCAGGTGTTGGAAAAGGTGTCCGAGTACGAGGAACAACGCTCCGAGGTGAGCGGCCGGCTGATGACGGCCATGGTCTATCCGGCGGTGATCTTCCTCGTGGGATGCGGCGCGATCTGGTTCCTGTTGTCCCAGGTGCTGCCCAAGATCGCCACCATCTTCGTGCATGCGCACAAGGCGCTGCCCCTGCACACCCAGGTGCTCATCACCGTGGGCGATTTTTTGAACGCCATGGGGCCGGGCGTGCTGCTTGCGCCCGTGGCGCTCGCGCTGGGCGCGGTGTATGCCTACAAGCGCAAGCGCAGCGTTGCCGAGCGGGTGGACAGGCTGGTGTGGCAGGTGCCGCTCTTCAAGAAGAACACGTTGGCCCGGTTTGCGGGGATGCTTGGTTTTCAGTTGGAGGCGGGCATTCCGCTGGTGCAGGCATTGGACAGCTCGGCCATGGTCGTGGGGTCCGTGTATTTTCAGAACCTTATCCGCATGGCTCGGGCAGAGGTTGCGGCGGGCCAGCCGCTCGACAAGGTGTTGGAAAGGCAGAACGCCTTTCCGGATATTTTCCTGCTGACGCTTTCCACGGGGCAGCGTGCGGGCAAGCTGGGCCCCTTTTTGCTGCGGGTGTCCCATATTTATGAAAAGGATGTGGACAACACGCTCAAGCGGCTTGTTTCGTTGCTTGAACCGCTGCTGATTCTGGCCATAGGCATGATGGTCGCCTTTATCGTGCTCGCCATCATGGGGCCGATCTTCGATCTGACCACGATGGTCAGATAACGGCCGTCTTCTGTTTTGACCAGATCATAAGACTGCCGCCGCCTTTGGCGCGCCATGGTTTCTCAAGGAGTGTGCGCTTATGCCGTTGCTACCCGTGACCCCACCCAATCTGAAACAGGATTGGAAGTTTATCGCGCTGCTGGCGCTCATTGTGTTCGCCGTGGGATGCGGCATGCGCGTCCAGGACGTGGCGCGGTGGGACAATGACGCCATGCGCGTGGGCGGCGAATACATCATGGGCACGCACGACGCCTACCACTGGCTGGCCGGCGCCAAGGGCGTGGGCAAGGCCACTGGCAGTTTCCTGGCCGAGTTCGCCAGAATAGTGTCTGGAGCCACAGGCTTGAGCCTGGGGACCGTGGCCTTCTGGACGCCGGCGGTGGCCGGTGGATTGGTGGCCGTGGCCATGCTGTTGTGGGCCTGGGTTCTGGGGTGCGTCGAGGCGGGGCTGCTGGCGGGGGTGCTTGTCACCCTGGAGCCGGGCTTTTATTTCCGCACCCGGCTCGGCTATTACGACACCGATGTGGTGACGCTGCTGTTGCCGTTGTTCATTGCCTGGAGCCTGGCGTATTGGTTGCAGCCCTATCTGGACGGCACAAGCGTTGTGGGGCGTCTCCTGGGCGTGTTCAGGCGGGGTGGCGCGGCCGCATCCACCCCTTCGAGAGAGATCAAGGGCAGGAAGGTCCGCAAGGCCGCCCCGGCCCCGCAGCCCGTCGCACCCCAATCCGTCCATGCCGTCCCGGAGGATTTTCCGGCCAGCCGGTATTGGGTGATTCTCGTGTTCGCGGTACTGGCCTATTTGTTCCAATCCACCTATGCCCACATCGCCAAGACGACCATCACGGCGTTTGCCGTGGCCGTGGTGGTGGCGCTGTTGTGGGGCGCGCGGGAAAAACGTCCTCACCTGTTGCTGGGGCTGGTGCTTTTCCAGTTGGTGTGGGCCATGCCGGAGACAGGACTCGTCCTGGCCGTGCTGTTGGCCTCGCTCTACCAGTGGCGGCCGGCGGTGTTGCAGGCGGCGCTCAAGCGGTCATGGCCCTGGGTTGTGCTCATCGTGGTGTTGACCCATTATTCCGGCGCGCTGGATCTCATGTGGTCGTTCATGGACCGCACTCTGCTGCAATACTACAAGAGCACGGCGGAACTCGTTCCCCAGGCAACGCAGACCGTCAGCGACCCCATGACGTACCCGGCCATTACCCAGAGCGTCATCGAGGCGCAGAATCTTCCCCTGGTTGAAATGTTGAACAAGATTCATCCATGGGTGGCGGTTGCCGTGCTGGGCGTGGTCGGCTATGCCGGATTGTGCCTTGTCTGGCCGCTGTATCTTTTCCTGGTGCCCATGACGGCCTTGGGCCTTGCGGCAGGCATCATCGGCGGCAGGACCGTGATGTTCGCCGGACCGGCATTTGCCCTGGGCATCGCCATTCCGGTCTGCCTTGCGGTGCGTTGGGCCTTGCGCAGGGTGCGCTTGCGCCGATTGGGCGCGCTGGCGGGTATGGGCATGCTCACCGTCTTTCTCATGGAGCCGTACCTGACGGTCTATCCGACCTTGCCGCCCACGCCCATCTTGAGCAAACAGCACTGTGAGGCGCTCATCAAGCTTAAGGAGATCGCCCCTCCGGATGCCAGGGTCTGGACCTGGTGGGACTGGGGCTATGCCACGCATTATTACGCGGAGCGCATCTCCTTTGGCGACGGCGCCAACCATGGCGGCCAGACCGTGTATCCCCTTGGCGTGGCGCTGGCCTCGCCAAGCCCCAGGCAGGCGGCGCAGATCATCAAGTACAGCGCGCTCCACAACTATTCGCCTTCGGCGGCGTGGGCCTCCATGACCGCGACCGAGGTGCGTGATCTGGTGCGGCGCATGGCTGCGGAGGACATGGGACTGCATCCGGCGCACAAGCAGTATCTGGTGGTGCCGCTGGAGAATTTGCGGCTCATGCACTGGATATCCTTCTATGGCACCTGGGATCCGGTGAAGCAGTCCGGGCAAAAGGCCAACGTCAACCAGATAATAGAAAATTTCCAGGCGGATTTCAAAGCTGGCGCCATAAAACTGGCGACGGCCGGAGTCGTGCCCATCAAGACCGTGGACATCCTGGACAGTGTCGGCCGGCAACACAACGATTTTCCCCAGAATCCACTGGCGCCGCACCTCATCATCGACAATCCCCCGGGCGTCCATCACCTTATGGATGACGTGGCTTTCAACACCACCACGGTGCACCTGTTCATGGACGATCCCCGGATGCCGCAGATCGCTTCCGTGTTCCGGTTGGTGTACGAGGGCTTTCCCTTTGTCCGCATCTACGAGGTGTTGTAGCGTTGCGGCGCGGGATATGAATCAATAAAAACGCCTCCATTGGAGGCGTTTTTATTGGCGTTGCGGATACGGGCGCCGCGTGCGGGCGGGCAAGGGCCGTCAGTTCGTATAGGTCGACGCGTTGTCCCTGATCCAGCGGTCCATGTATTTGGTGTCGTGGGTCGTATCGAGGCGCAGCAGGCGGCGCTTGGACGTGCTGGGGCCAAGGTAGAAATAGAGCCGCACCTTCTTGGACAGCCGGGCGCTGAACACGTGTTCCGTGCCCTGGACCTTGTGGATGTTGAGTCCGGGGCTCGATATGTCCACGTCAAAGCGGATGAGCACTTCCATGACCTTTTTGAACAGGTCGTATTGGCTATTGAATATCCCTTCGAGATCCTTGAGGAAGCTTGGCATGGCCTCGCTGTTTTGCAGGATGCCTGTCAGAAGGTCGCTGATGCGTTTGAAGGCCTTTTCCTTTTTGGCCGTGTGTTCGGCGTGGTCCTCGTCCGCGCCGTCGGTCTCCACCTTGGCGTGCAGGCTTTCTATCTCTTCCTCAAGCAGCTTCTGGTATTCCTTGTACTCTTCCAGGTTTGTGGTCAACGACTGGATGAACTGGCTGGTTTTCTTGCTTTTGCCCATGTAGAAACGGACCATGCGCGCCAGTTGCTCGGGGCTGACGGGCTTGGGGATGAAGTAGGTGCACTGGTAGTCCTGCGCCTCGCGGATGGCGTCGTTGTCCATGCCGGTGAGCAGGATGATGGGCAGGTAGGGGAAATCCTCCCGGATGTGGGGGATGATGTCCACGCCGGACAGGCCCGCGTTCTCGAAGTTGATGTCGAGGAGGATGATGTCGGGTTCCTCGTCCGTGGTGTGCAGGAATTCGATGAATCCGAGGGGGTCGTAGAACGAGACGTGCTTGCGCAGGAGGCCATGCTCCTGGAGCACGCTGACCAGGAAGTCGTGGATCCGTCTTTCGTCGTCCACCAGGGCGAAGAAGAACCGTTTTTGTCCGTCGGCATCATGCAGGGGCATGCGCTACTCTCCTTGCGCGGCGTCGGCCGGCGCGGCATGGGGAGGGGCGGTCGATGCGCCAGGGGCCGCATCCTGCGGCACGGTCTTGAGGACGGGAACCGTCAATGTGACCTCAAGTCCCTTTTCCCCCAGGGCGTCCGTGTTGCGGGCTCCCAATTCGATCCCCATGCTTTCTCCGAAGAATTTCACGAATATGGTGCCTTGTCCATAGCTCTTGCCGCCCCGTTTGGAGGAGGGCAGGGGGTTTTTGAACAGATCGCCGAGCACGGCGTCGTCCAGGCCGCCGCCGTTGTCCATGATGCGTATGCAGGCCCGGTCGCCTGCCGCCTCGCACTGCACGGCAAGGCGTGGCTTGTAATGCGCAAATGCCTGTTTGTCGGTCTTGAGAAGCCGTATCTGTTTCAGTTCCATGGCGGTTTGGCTGTTGCGCACCAGGTTGAGGACGATCTCCCACAGCTTGTTCACGTCCAGCACCACGCAGGTGGGGTTTTCCCGCCAGCCGGTGTCATCCACGTCGAGCCGGATGCGGTTGTCCTTGTGGATCTTGTCCGAAAAGAGCTTGCCCGCGAGGAGGGCGCGCACGGTTTCCAGCGGTTCGGGTTTTGGCGAAAACGAGAGCCGGGATTCCAGGTCGCGCAGGTGGCTGATGATGCTTTCCTGAAAGGGCGCCACGATCTGGTTGTAGAGTTCGCGTTCCTTGACCGTGGGCAGGTCGTTGATGATGGAGTGGATTTCCGATTTCCACGCCCCGTTGAGGAGGAGGAGTTCGTCCTTGACCAGGTTGGCCTGGGTGATGAGGTCGTGGGTCAGCTTTTCCGTGGCCACCATGAGCTCAAGCTGCAATCGCTTGTTGCGCTCTTCCTGGATGTATTCCTCGCGGCGTTCCTTTTCCAGGTCGGCTGGCGATTTGCGGCGGATCATGATGGCCATGAACACGATGGAGATGATGTAGAGCACCAGGAATGAGCGGCCCAGGAAAATCTGGCGGTAGAACGTCTCGCCGCCCGTAAGATACAGCAGCCGCGAAAAGATGAAGGCGAAGAATATGTTGAAGAAGGTGACGTAGAGCATGGTCTCCTTGCCGCCCAGGTACCAGGAGAAGTACAGGCTCGAAACCACCAGGAAGATGCAGAAGATGTAGTAGCGGATGAGGTTGTCCACCGTCAGGTCGATGAGCAGGTAGATGAGAATGTAGGAAAGCACCAGAAGCGGCATCTTCCATTGCATCAACCGGCCCAGCAGCGACAGGGGCGCCGCCGGAGCGGCGGGCTGCGTGAGGGCGGCGGGCACGGGAGGGGCGGCCGGGGGGCGGGAGGAAGGGGCGGCGGCTTTTGCCGCGCCGAAAATATGTTTCAAACGCACCATGGTCTCCTGTCACCTGCTGCGGGTTGCGGTGCAAAGCCGCCTGGACGGCGGTCTTGCCGCCCGGTGGCGCGCCCACTGTGACCCAGGCGGGCGCGCAAGGCAAGGGGGTAATGGGGCGCGCGACCCTTGCTTTTCGCGGCACGAGCGATTAGCACGGCTGCATGTCCGTCACGTCTCTTTTCGCCCTGGTACGCTCCACCGTCAGGGTCCAGGTGCGCAGAGCCTTCCACGCCATCCGGGATCCCTGGTTCTACGTCGTGGCCTCGCTGGGGCTGGCCGCCTGGTTCACGCCCCTGCCGCGCA
The DNA here is from genome assembly GCA_050251715.1 of Desulfovibrionaceae bacterium. GTDB lineage: Bacteria > Desulfobacterota > Desulfovibrionia > Desulfovibrionales > Desulfovibrionaceae > JBFWMG01. The sequence goes on from JBFWMG010000015.1 coordinate 29,896, forward strand.
TCCAGATGGATTGGGACTGGCTGCTCGTCAAGGCGCTGTACGAGGAGTTTCTGTTCCGGTTTCTCCTTCAGGAGGCGCTGGACAGGGTGTTTGGCCGCAGGTTCCATTTTGGCCCATGCAGTCTGGCCAACGTGCTTGCCTCGCTTGCCTTCTGCGCCATGCACCTGTTTACCCAGTCCACCATGTGGGCCGCGCTCATCTTCTTTCCCTCCCTGCTTTTTGGTTGGGCCTGGGACAGGTACAAAAGCGTGCTGCCGCCCGCAGCCATTCATTTTTTCTACAATTACTGCCACTTTTACAGATTGGGGCTTAAGAAGTATATTCCCTTGTTGCCCAACTTGTTCTAAAACGAGGCAGATTCAATGAGGGAAAGTATACGGATGCGCATGGTTATAGACAAGCAAGACACGATGCGGGCACGTGAGACGGGCGCCATGGCGGCGCGTGGACAGGGCGTGCCCGGCTGGCTGCGCGTGGCGTGGGTATTGGCCGTGGCCTCCATGCTGGCGGCGTGCGCCGCCCAGACGCCCGCCCCGCCCCAAGCCACCGCACCGCAGGCCCGTGAGGCCGTTGATGTGTTGGTCGCCCCCAGCCCGAAGGACGGCGTGCATGACGGGCTGTTCGGCCCCACCCGCACCCTGGCCCAGTATCTGGCCGATGCCCAGCGCAAGCAGTATTTCGCCCTGGATACCTTGTATACGCCCCCGCCCAAGGGGTTCGAGGACAAATTCCTGCTCCAGCTCAAACCGGCGCATGCGGTGCTGCACCTGGCCCAGGGCGTTGCCGCGTGGCATGCCGATGACAAGGGGCTTGCCGCGGGTTTGACGGACGGCAACGTCTATGTATGGAGCGACTGGCCCTGCCCCGGCGTGTCCGTGCCCGGCAACGGGGGGATCGGAGCGATGTCGTGGGACGCCGGAAGCCCCTATCTGGCCGTGGACGAGGCCAAGCATGCCCGCATCCACGTGTTCGACCTGCGCCACTGCGCCCAGGTGCAGGCCGTTGACCCCAAGAGCACCATCGTCTCCATGGCGTTGTCACCCAAGGGCTCCTGGCTCGCTTTTGTGGACGAGGTGCACAACCTGTGGGTGGGGCCGACGGCGGGCGAGGCAAAGGTCATCGCCCGGTTGCGGTATGTGAATCTCGCGCTCGCCTTCACTCCCCAGGAAGGCGTGCTCATGGCCGCCGACCAGGGCGGCTGGGTGACCTTGTGGTCGCCGCACGCCGGCAAGATGGTCGATCAGATACGGATTCCCGGCGCGCCGTTCACCGCTGCCCGTTTTGAGGGCTCGCGCCTGATCCTGACCCCCACGGAGGGGGCGGTGCGCGGCTTTGACCTGGTGCGCCGCCAGGAGGTTGCTCCGGACGATGCGCCGCCGCACTATCTGGAACGCGACGGCGGGCTCTATTACCGGACCTTTGAAAAACGCCTGGTCAAGAACGTGCATCTTGGCGCCTCGGTCCTGATCGTGCGCCACTCTCCCTCGGCCGGTGCGCTGCACGTGCACGACATTGACGGCAAGGACCGCTACTACACCGTGCAGGAGGGCAGGCAGATCGCCACGGTGGACGCCGGGGACTGGGTTCCCGTCGGGCTGGACGGCGGGGCTGGCTTCGAGGCGGCGGGCACGCGGTTTTCCCTGGCCGACCCGGTCTATGCCACACAGGACCAGACCTTGTATTGCCGGTATATTCCGGAGGAAGGCTTTTTCCTCTGGTGGCGGCCCAACGGATCGCTTGCGACCGCCGCGCCGCAAGGCAGCGCACTGTACAATCCCTATCCCGGCAGCCTGCCGGTTCGCGAAGGCCTGCTTGCGGACGCCCCGGTGGCGTGGCAGGACATGGCGCATATTGAAAACCTTCCATAAGCGTGAGGAGTAGGTGTTGATGCATAAGAAGGAAGAGGGCTTCACTCTGTTGGAGATCATGATCGTGATCGTGATTCTGGGCATGCTGGTCGCCGTGCTTGCGCCCAAGATCATTGACCGGCCCGACGAGGCCAGGGTGACCAAGGCCCAGGTCGACATGCGGCAGTTGGGATTCGCCCTCAAGCTCTACAAGCTGGACAACGGCATGTATCCCAACACGGAGCAGGGGCTCAAGGCGCTCATCAAGAAGCCCGATCTGCCGCCGCTGCCGCGCAACTACAAGGAAGGCGGCTACCTGGACACCCAGCAAAGTCCCAAGGATCCCTGGGGCAACGAGTACATCTACCGTTCGCCCGGCGATGAGAAACGGCCCTACGAGATCCTCACCCTTGGCGCGGACGGCGAGCCGGGCGGCGAGGGCGTGGCCAAGGATCTGAAGAGCTGGGAACTCGGCTCCTGAAGCCGGGAGGGCGTGTGGGCAGCCGTTGCCGCGGATTCACTCTCCTCGAGATCCTGATCGTGCTGTTCATCATCGGGATCGGCTGGTTTTCGCTGCTCCCGTCGCTCGATGTGTCGCGTGGCGCCCCGGAGGACGAGGCCGCCAAGGAACTGAACGCGTTTCTGGACACGGTGCGCAACGTGGCCGTGACCGAGTACAAGACACAGAAATTGAGCATCAAGGTGGGGGGCAGCTTCATTCTGTGGGGCAAGGAAAGTTTTTCCCTGCCCGCTGCCGCCGCCCGGTGCGTGGTCAACGACCTCCCGCCCGAAGGGCTTGATTTTTCTTTCCGCATCTATCGCGACGGCATTATGGACAAGGTGCGGCTTGAGCTGATGAACGGTGATGCATTGGAAAGTGATGTCCTCGCAGTGCGCTTCAAATAATCCCGCCCAGGACCGGTGCGATCGGGCCGATCGGCGCGGCGGGGCGTCCGGCTTTTCCCTTATCGAGGTGCTGGTGGCCTTTGTTGTGGCCTCGGTCATGGCGTTGACGTTCATTGCCAGCCAGCAGAGCGCCTTTGACATGGCCGAGCGGTATGCCACGTCATGGGAGCGGATGAACTTTGTGGCGACTTTTTTTGCCGAGCGTGAAAAGCCGAGCCTGGAACCCACGGGAGACGCCTGGATACCGTATCCCGACAGGGAGTTGACGCAGTGGCAGGTTCAGGTGGGCGAGGATCTCAAGGTGCCGGGATATGAGCGCCGCCGATTGCAGGGCGAGGATCTCAAGGTGCCGGGATATGAGCGCCGCCGATTGCAGGGTGAGGATGATTGGTTGCCTCCGATCATCCGTCCCGTGACCTTGCGGGCCTCGGTGCGGGGCGAAGCCACCGAATGGGGATGGTATCTTGTCGAGGAGCGTTAAGCGCCGCCGGGCGTGCCGCGTCCGACGCGCCTCCGGCTTCACCCTGGTCGAGATCCTTGTGGCGCTGGCCATCATGGGCATGCTCATGGTGCTTGTGGGGCAGGTCATGACCCAGGTCGTGGACGCCAGCGCGATGTTGCGGCAGCGGTTCGCCAATGCCGACGACCTGGTGGCGGTGCGCCGGATGCTGCACAGGGACTTGATGGATTTCCAGGACGCGAAGTCCCTTGAAGTCGACCGAACGGGGGTGTCCTTTGTGACAACCCACAACCTCCTGCTCGACGGGACGCTGCCGGTCACGGTAACGTGGTCGTTCGACGACCAGTCCATGACCAGGACGGAAGTGGACCGCGCCCTCCATCATAAAAAGACATTGACCCTGCTGCGCGGCGTGCGCAATTGGACGCTCGAGTACCATGCCTCGAAGTTGAATGAATGGGTGTCCACGCAGCGGATGATATCCCTGCGGGAAACCGAAAAGGCGCCCAAGGTAAACGCCCTGCGGCTGACGCTGTTTTTTGAGCAGGAACATGAGGAAGTGATGGTTGAACGTGTCAACGCGCCATAACAATCCCTTGTGCCCCGGCGTGGAGACGTCGCGCCGCCAGCCCCAGCGGGGGGGCGCGGTGATTCTTGTCCTGGTGTGCCTGCTTGGGCTCATGGGCATTGTCCTGGCCAGCCAGGAGCAGGCCTTCAAGCAGTCCTACGACGCGCGTCTGCTCGAAGCGGAAATGCAGGCGGACACCGAGGCGGATGCGGCACTTCTGGTTGTGGACGATCTGTTGCGGCACGATTTGACCGGTGCGTCGGACGCCGTCGACGAGCCCTGGGCCACTCCCTGGCGCCAGGGTGACCTGACCATTACCATCACCCCGTGCAACGCCCGTCTGAATCTGAACCAGGTGCTGGGCGGCAACCGGACACGTACCGCGGTGGAGGAGTTGCTGCATGACGCGCGGCGCCCTGTGAAAGGCGTCCTCCTGTTGCAGGACTGGATTGACGATGACCGTGAGGAGCGTGTGTTTGGCAGCGAGGGGAAGGGGTTTGCGCATATTGGCCGGGCGTATCAGCAGCGCGACCGGCAATTGCAAACCCTGGAAGAGGTGCTGCTCGTCGATAGCTGGGAAGATGCCGACCCTGAATGGGTCAGGGAGCATTTCACGGTTTGGAGCACTGACAACCGCTTGAACGTCAATTTCGTACCAGAAAATGTGTTCAAGGCCTACCTGCCCGAACTTGCCTCGGAGTGGCTTAGTCTTGAACACTGGCGAGAACGTGAGGGTGGCTTAAAGAATATCAGCGAGTTACAATTGGCCATACCTGTTCTGGCAAGCAATGTGGAATTGTATACCGCGACGTTGCCGCTGGTGACGGTCAAATCCACCACCTTTCGGGTTATCATTGAGGTTGACGCGCCTTTGGTATATGTGAAACGACGATATATCGTTTCACGGGAAATCGATGCTGAAACGGGTGGTTTGACCGTCGTCAACCGGGGCGCTCTCACCATCCGCCCCAAGGATTTGTTCTGAACCGGGCCGATACGCCGACATCATATGCCGAAACAAAGTTTTTACGTCCTCTCCTTTCAGGACACCCAACCTGAATGGGGATTTTTCGACGGGGCCGCCATCGTGCCCGCCAGCATGCCGGATACCGCGTCCAAGGCTCCGGTGCTCGCCCTGGTGCCGGACAGCCATTTCTTTTTCTTCCAGGCCAAGGGCGGTGGGGAGAACGACCGCAACATCAAGGCCGCGGCCAAGCTGCAAATGCAGCACCTCTTCCCCGCCGTGGAGCAGAACCAGGAAAACGGCACGGTCAAGACCAACGGCAGTTTGCTGGGCTTTTACAGTCACCCGCGGTTCATGGCGTTTTGGGAGGAGCACGAGGCGCTCTTCGCGCGGGCCACCGTGGTCACCACCCCGTTTTTCCTGGCGTGGTCCGTGGCGAAGGCCCAAAAGCTGCCGCAGTGGCAGTGGGGCGGCAACGGCGCTCCCAGGGCGCTCTACGCCCACGACGAGCTCTATTATTTCATGGGTGATGACGGGGAACTGGCCCGGCGTAGCGCCGCCCTGGAACTGGATGCCCCGCCTCCGCCTCTGGAATTGGCGACGGTGCTGGCGGGCCTGGACGCGGCGCAGATCAAGCTGCCCAAGTTGCGTCTGCCCCTGCGCCATATTTCGTCGGCCCAGGTGGGCGATCCCCGCGCCTGGGTGCGCGCCTTTATCCTCCTTGGTCTTGTGGGCGTGCTTTTCTGCGCCGGAGCCCTGTGGCGCTGGCACGGGCTGTCCCAGCAGGCCACCCAATGGAAGGCGGCGGTGGGCGCGCAATATGCGCGCGCCCTGGGCGACGACCTGGGGCCGGACCCCTTTGGCAAATTGCTCTTTCGTTTGGACCAGGTGAGAGGCACGCAGGTGTCGGGTATCGACATGCGCGAACTCCTGGTGCTGCTCAGCCGTGCGGCCACGGACAGCTTTGCCGTGGACAGCCTTTCGCTCAACCGCGATACGGGCACCATCCGCGCGCGCATCGCCAGCTATGACGAGCTTGAGAAGATGATGCAGGGGCTGGGCGGCGACCCCAGGTTTGCATTCACGCTGGAACAGGCATCCAACACGGACAACGGCGTGGCCCTGATCTTCAGGGTCGCCTTTGCCCGCTAGACGACGGGGCGACCATGGTGGCAGGCATAGACGTGCGTTTCTGGGAAGACTGGTCCGCCGAGCGGCAGCGGCAGGGGTTGCGCCTGCTTGTGCTGGCCTGGGTGGCTTTGTGGCTCGGCTTGTTCCTGATTTTTTCGATGATGTGCGACAGCGAAATGTCGCGTATCCACTCCCAGGAGAGGCAGTTCGACAAGATCACGCCGCTGGTGCAGGATTACCTGGAGCGGCAGACGGTCATGGGACCGCTCGCGGCGCTTTCCCCCCTGGCGGCCGCCCAGCAGGTCACGCGCGAACTGAAGCTGGACGACCTGCTGGCCGCTGTGCGGCCCATGCAGATCGCCGGGGGGCAGGACGGCGTGCAGATGCTCTTCCAGTCCGTCAACCTCAAGCAACTGCTGGCTCTTTTGGACTCCCTGACGGATCGGGGAGGGCTCAAGATTCTTTCCTGCAATTTGAACCACCGCCTGGACAAGCCCGATCATGCCGATGTGCAGCTTGTCCTTGCCCGTTGACCGTTTCAGGAGTGGCCATGGCGTCTAGCCGTCGTTCCCTTCTTTCCGCTGGTGTGCTGTTTTGCGTCGGCCTTGTCCTGGGCGGCCTGTTGTTCGCGCCGTGGGATGTGGTGTGGGACAAGGTGCTGCGCATGGCCGACGCGCGCACGTCCGGCGTGTCCCTGGAGTGGGACGCGGTGACCGATGCCGGTTTGACCCGCCTGCGTATCCGGGGGCTGCGCGCCTCCATGGCCAAGGGGGGCATTGCGTGCTCCGAACTGGCCGTGCGTCTCGGCTTTTCGCCGCTCGTGCGGGCCACCATGGTCACGGGCGGGCGCGCCCTGGATGTGGCGGTGACCCGTGGCGGCCATGTGACCGTGCAGGGCGGGGTCGACCTGGGCCGCCTGGCGCCCCGGCAAGGGGTGGCGGGCACGTGCGACATCATGGCCTCCCTCGATTTCGGCGGCCTGCACGCGAGACCGCCCAAGAGCGGCACGTTGAGCATCTCCTCTCCCAGGCTCGGGCTCATGGGGCTGGATGTGGAGGATGTGGAGGGGCTGGCCGAACTTGCGGACGGCACGCTCAACCTGCGCTCCTTCGGCATCGCCAAGCCCGCGCCCGTGCATGGTTCCGGCACGGTGCTGCTGGACTGGGCCAACCTCATGAATTCCCGTTTCGATGTCAGCGGCACCTGGTCGCTGGGCGGCGCCGAGCGCCCGTTCAACCGCCGAGGCTCCCTGCGCGACCTGCCCTAGCGCCGCCTCGTACTCCACCCTCTGGGTCTTTTCTCTCCCTCATCCGCCACGGTGGTTCGTTTTTTGCGGGCTCCCTGATCCTCGCCTTCCGGCGAAGGGCAGGGGCTCGTCCCGCTCTGGGCTCCGGGGCGATGCGCTGTGAGGTGTTTGGAATTCCTGCGCCGTTGGACGGGCAAGGCGGGTCTTGCGGATAAAGTGGGCGACGCGAACCGTGCGGCGAGCGCGCGCGGGTGCGCGCCGTCGTGGCCGCCGCGCCCGGTGGGGGTCAGCCGTGGTGGTAGGGCAGGCCGTGCAGGATGGCGCCCGCGCGGTACACCTGCTCCAGCAGCACCACGCGCGCCAACTCGTGGGGCAGGGTCATGGCGCCGAGGCTCACACGCATGGCGCAGCGCGCCACCACGGGCGCTGACAGGCCATAGGGGCCGCCGATGATGAGCGTGGGCGTGCGGTTGGCGTCTTCGGTGAGCTTGTCCAGCAGCGCGGCGAACGGCTCGGACGCATACTGCTTGCCGGTCACGTCAAGGCCGATGGCCAGGGCCGAGGCGGGCAGGGCGGCCAGGATGCGCTCGCCTTCCAGGGCGGTGCGCTTGTCCGGCGGCAGTTTGCCCGGCGCGTCCTTGATGATGGTCTCCTCCAGCCGGAAGAAGCGGCCCGCGCTTTTCCAATAATGCGCCGCCGCGTCCCGCCAAAAGGGCTCCTTGAGCTTGCCGACCCAGACAAAGGCGATGGTTTTCATGAGGCTCCCTCAGGCTGCTGATAAACCGCCATCTATCGCTGCTGTCCCTATCCCTAGAGCCTCGCTACGCTCGGCAAAGGGCTAGGGCGCTTCGGTGCTGCAAAAAACGCAGACCCTCACGTATGTCTAGATACAGCGCTGCTTTCGATAGCTGTAAGGCTCGGAGACTCGCCTAACAGCTAGTCGGTCTTCGGGCCTGCGCTTTTTTTGCGCCATCACTGCTGTCGATATCCGTAAGGCTCGGAGACTCGCCAACGGCTATCGCTCGCATCTGACGATTTCTCAACAGCCTGACAAATTGGACTTTGCCAACAATCTGCCATGTGTTTTGCCTCGTGGTACCCGCCGCGAAGGGAAAAGACAATCCTTTGAAAAGTGCGTGAAAATGGTCTAGGCCAATGAAAGCCGGGCGCATTGCCCGGACAACCACGCGGGGCACAGCATGACACAGGACGCGATACTGGCCAAGGTTCAGGAAATACACCGCTTGTTCGGCTATGTGGAACCGGCTCAAGCCGCTTTGTCGGCGCAGCATCTGCTGGACGGGCTCACGCAGCCGCTCACGCCCGTCATGCGGCGGCGCGTGGCGCTTGCCGCGTCGCTGCTGCGCCAATCCCTGGCCATCAATCCCTTTGATCCCATGACCGCCTCGCTGGTGGCCCAGTTGCAGGGGCTTGCCCCGGCCTCGCCCCTGTGCGCGCGTTGGACAGCGGACGTGGAACGGCTCATGGCCGGGCAGGAGCGGCTACCGCTCACCCAGGCCTTTGCGGCCCTGGACGCCCTGGGCGCCGCGCCGGAGGCGCTGGAGGCGTGCGCCGCGTCCGACGCGCCGCTGGCCGTGCGCCATCTGGCCGCGTCGCACCTGTGGCAGACCGGCGAACGGGACGCTTTCTTGCGCGCCGCCGCCGCGCTGTGCGCGCATGCGGCGGGCAGGGCCGCCGCACCGTTCTACGCCTGGGGCGCGTGGGGCGCGGGCGAGGCGGCGCTGGCCCGGCAATGGCTGGGCCTTGGGCCGCGCAATTTCCTGACCTACAACCTGCTGGCGGCCATGGCCCTGGCCACGGGCGATACGGACGGCGCGCGCGGCCTGTGGGCCGAATCCCTGGCCTTCGAGCCGGGCCAGGCGCCGCTCATCCACCGCCTGCGCGAGCTGGTCCTGCCCGCCGCGCCCCCGGCCCTGGCCGACGTGCTGGCGGGCGACCGGGTGCACGTGGGCTTCTACACCTTCAACAAATTCGAAACCACGCTCGGCACGCTGCAAAGCCTGTTGGCTTCGGACATCGGCGATGCCGCCGTGACGCTGCTCAACAACGGCTCGACCGCGTTCACGGCGGATGATTTTTCCGCCGCCGTGGCCCGCGTGGCGGCCGGCCGGCCCGTGCAGGTCATCAACCTGCCGGTGAACGTGGGCGCGCCCGTGGCCCGCAACTGGCTGTACAGCCTCGACGCCTCGCGCACCGCCGCGTTTGTGGCCTTTTTGGACGACGACGTGGTGCTGCCCCCGGACTGGCTGCGCTGCTACGTGCAGGACATGCGCGCGGACGCCGGGCTGGCCGTGGCCGGGCCCAAAGGGATGAACCCGTCGCCGCTGCCCACCATCCAGTACGTGTACCGCTTCTTCCAGGAGGTGGGCGAGCAGCACATCCGCTTCACCAACAACGCGCCGCTCATGATGGACCTGGGGCAGTTCGACTACCGCCGTCCCTGTTTGTCGGTCATGGGGTGCTGCCACCTGTTCAACCGGCCGCTGCTCGAACGCCTGGGCGTTCCGGATTTCGATGTGCGCTTCAACCCCTCGCAGGTGGACGATCTGGAACATGACATCCAGGTGTGCAAGGCGGGCGGGCGCGTGCTGTACGACGGCCGCGTGCGCGTGGTGCATCTGCAGGACGCGGGCCGCGCCGCGCCCCTTACCCGGGCCGGGTGGGGGCATGTGTGGGGCAACCACATGAAGATGGAGGCGAAATTCACGGGCGATGAGCTGCGCGGCGTGGACGAGGTGGTGCGGGCGCAAGACGAGGCCCATTGGCAGGACGCCCTGCGCGGCGTGTGGGACGTGCTGCCCCCGGCCTGCCAGGTCTTTTTCGGCCCCGACATCGAGGCTGCGGGCGCATCGGGCGCCGGGGCATAGGGCGTCGTGCCGTTCCTGTCCCTTGCCTCGGCCCTGGCCGCCATCCGTTCCGGCGGCGTGGTGGTCTATCCCACCGAGACCTTTTACGCCGTGGGGTGCGACGCCTTTGCCGCCCCGGCGGTGGCGGCCATATACCGCATCAAGGGGCGCGACCCGGCCAAGGCGCTGCCCCTGGTGCTGGGCGGCCGCGATCAGCTGGGCCTGGTGGCCGCCTCGCTGCCGCCGGGCCTGGACAGGTTGGCGGACCATTTCTGGCCCGGCCCCCTGACCGTGCTGTGCGACGCGGTGGCGGGCCTGGCCGATGGCGTGGCCGGTCCGGACCGGCGCGTGGCCGTGCGCGTGACCTCGCATCCCCTGGCCGCGCGGCTGTGCCGGGAAGGCGGAACCGCGTTGGTGGCCACCAGCGCCAACAGGAGCGGCCAGCCCGCCGTTGCCGCGCCGGGAGAGGTGGCGGCGGCGGTGGTGTCCGCCACGGCGGGCATATTGGCGGACGAGCCCTGGCCGGGGGGCGGTGCGCCCTCCACGCTGGTGGCCTGTTGCGGCGAGCGGGCCGTGCGGGTGCTGCGGTGTGGCGCTGTTTCCGTGGCCGCGTTGCGCGCGGCGGGATTTGGCGTGGAGGTGGACGCCGGGGCCGGTGTTAAAATTTGAACCCCGCTGTGGCGCTGTGGGCCGGGTTGTGCAATCGGGTTTAAGATCTTTTACTTTCAGGGTACTGGATGGATGGGCGAATATGTGAGTTTTTTGCTTGTAACTATCCGGTTCTAAACAATTAAAAAGTATTTTATGGCAAGGTGGCATGTTTGGCCCGCCACTTGCTTATAGAAACGTATCCTTCCTGCTTTTGCCGAAGCCGGGTTGTTGGGGTGGTCCCAGCAACCCGGCTTTGATAGTTTGTACCCTCGTCACGCCACCACCTCCCGTATGGTTTCCAGCACCCGCGCCACGGTGACGGCCTCCAGGCATGCCCCATGCGGGCAGGCAAGGGATGCCGTGGTCTGGGTGCAGGGGCGGCAATCCATGCCGGATGCCGCCACCGCCATGCCCTGCGGCCCCCATTGCCGTTCCGAGGTGGGGCCAAAGATGGCCACGCCAGGCACGCCATGCATGCCCGCCAGATGCATGGGCCCGCAGTCGTTGCCCGCCACGGCGGAAGCCCCAAGGAGCAGGGCGGACAGCGCCGCCATGTCGTCCGGCGTCTCGCAGGGAAATTCCGTGCCCAGGGCGTGGTCCATGCCGCGATCCCGTTCCGCCGGGCCCAGGACGAAGAAGGGCGCAAGGCCCGCCTGGCGCAGGTTTTGGGCAAGTTCAAGAAACTTGACCACCCCCCATTGCTTGCGCCGGTGCCCCGCGCCCGGGAAGAGCGGGATGCGTTGCGCCGCTGTGGCCCTGGGACGTTGCCAGGCGCCAAAAAACCGCCGCCAGGTTTCCAGCCAGTCATCCGCCCAGGCCACGCCGCGCCGGGCCAGGGCGTGGCGCAGCAGGTCGCGGGGCGGGGCAAACTCGCCGGGATGCACGGTGGGCAGCAGCCACAGGTCCGGGTGGTCCAGGGCCACGGGGAAGCCGGGGCGTTGTGTGAGGCAGAACCAGATGACGCGGCAACCGTGCAGGGCGTCGGGCCAGCGCGTGGTGGTGTAGAGCGCCTCCACGGCCTGGCGCAAAGCGGCGGGGGCTGCGGTCACGCCAAGCGGGGCGGCCCAGGGCAGCCACGTGGCGCGACCGGCCCAGTACAGCGCGGGAGGCTTTGGCAGGCGGCCCGCGTGCCGCGCCAGCGCCGCCAGGGCGGGCCATACCGTGAGAAAATCGCCCATGGCGCCGTTGTGCACCAGGATAACCTTGTCTTTGTGCATGGAATATCTTACCATTACATGGGGTTCCGCCAAGCGGGAACGCGCGTGCGCACGAACTCCGGAGGCCCGTATGGTTTTGGAAAAACCGTGTCCGCATTGCGGCAAACCCGTGGTGCACTATCGCAACCCGGTGCCCACCGTGGATGTGGTGGTCCACACGCCGGAGCGGGGCGTGCTGCTCATCGAGCGCCGCAACACGCCCCACGGCTGGGCCTTGCCCGGCGGTTTCGTGGACTATGGCGAAACCGTGGAACACGCCGCCGTGCGCGAGGCGCTGGAGGAAACCGGCCTTGCCGTGCGCCTGACGGGGCTGCTGGGCGTGTATTCCGACCCGGCCCGCGACCCGCGCCAGCACACGTTGTCCGTGGTCTATACCGCCCAGGCGGATGATCTGTCCACGCTGCGGGCGGGCGACGACGCCGGACGCGCCGTGTTTTTTCCGCTCGACGCCCTGCCCGGGCCCGTGGTCTTTGACCATCTGCGCATTGTGGAGGATTTTCGCCGCGTTCTGGCGGGGCAGGGCGATGGGCACGGGATGCCGGGCGGCGCTGGCCGTCGTTGAGTGGACACAAGAGTGTTGCAATACATGGGCCATGGTGTATTACCAAAACGGGGCCGAGTGGCGCAACGGTGCGGCACGCCTCGCCTTGCCGCCTCACCATATCGCTTCAGGGGGACAGGATGCCGCCCAAGCCGTTGATCCTTTTCGCCAGTTCCGAAATGTACCCCTTCTCCAAGACGGGAGGGCTTGGCGACGTGATGGGGGCGTTGCCGCTCGCGTTGCATCGGCAGGGGGTGAACGTCGCCGTTATCACGCCGTTCTACGGCAGGTTGAGGACGGCGGGCTATCCCATACGCCTCATCTATTCGAACTGCCCCGTGGGCTATCCCTGGGCGCCCGTGACAGCGGACATCTATCTGGCCGACTACCACGGCATGCCGGTGTATCTGGTGGAGCGTTACGAATTCTTCGACCGCCGCTCCTATTACAACACCCACAAGGGCGACTATTTCGACAACTGCGAGCGGTTCATCTTCTTTTGCCGGGCCGCGCTGTCGTGGGCCAGGGAATTGGAAGCCCCTCCCGCCGTGATCCACGCCCACGACTGGCAGGCGGGCATGCTGCCCGCGTTCATCCATTTCATGCGCCAGGCCGACCCGTTCTGGGCCGATACCCGCACGGTCATGACCATTCACAACCTGGCCTTCCAGGGGCGCTTTTCCTCGCGCCTGTTCTGGGAATCGGGCCTGCCGCATTCGGCCTGGCATCAGGACGGGTGCGAATTCTGGGGCGACTTCAATCTGCTCAAGGCGGGCATCGCCTACGCCGACGTGGTGACCGCCGTGAGCCCCAGCTACGCCAAGGAGATCGTGACGCCCGCCTTTGGCTGCGGGCTGGAGGGCATCCTGGCCCGCCGGTCCAAGGATCTGGTGGGCATCCTCAACGGCGCGGACTATGACGTCTGGGATCCCGCCTGCGACCGTTTCCTGCCCGCGACCTACGGCCCTGGCGCGGTCAAGGGCAAGGCGCGCTGCAAGGCCGCGCTCATCGAGGAGATGGGCTTGTCTCCGGCGCTCATGGACCGGCCCCTTTTGGGGTTCATCGGCCGCCTGCGCGAGCAGAAGGGCATTGACCTGTTGCTGGAAATAGCGCCCCGGCTCATGGAACTGAACGTGGGCATCGTGATCCTGGGCGAGGGCGCGCCGGAATACGAGGCCCAGGCCCAAAGCCTGTGCGAGGACTATCCGGGGCTGGTGGCCGCCAAGGTGAGCTATACCGAAGATCTGGCCCACCGCATCCAGGCGGGCGTGGACATCTTTCTCATGCCCTCGCGTTACGAGCCGTGCGGGCTGACGCAGATATACTCCCTGCGCTACGGCACGCCGCCCGTGGCCACCCACGTGGGCGGCCTCATCGACACCATCGTGCCCTATCCGAACGCGGAAGCCACGGGCTTCATGTTCGATACGCCCGATCCCGACGCCTTTTACGACGCGGTGGCGGAGGCGGTGGGCGTGTGGACCGACGCGCCGCAGACATGGAGCCTGATCCGCAACCGCGCCATGCAGCAGGCATTTACCTGGGACAAGGCGGCGCGTCATTATATTAATATTTACAGGTCATTAGGCGCGGCCGTTTAGTGCCGGCCAAAGCGAGCAGTATGCATACCCAACCGACGTACCCGGTCTATATCGCGCCGTTCGATCTCTATCTTTTCGGGCGGGGCGAGCATTGGGACATCTACCGTATCCTCGGCGCGCACCCCTGCCAGCAGGATGGCATGGACGGCTACCGCTTCGCGGTGTGGGCTCCCAACGCCCAGGCCGTGCATGTGGCGGGCGAGTTCAACGACTGGCGGCACGGCGAATACCCGCTCTATCCGGTGGGCTCGTCGGGCATCTGGGCCGCGTTCATGCCCGGCATGGAGGAGGAGCGCCTCTACAAATTCGGGGTGACGCAGCAGGATGGCCGGGTGATGTACAAGACCGACCCCTATGCCCTGTTTGTGGAGCACCGGCCCGGCGTGGGCGCGGTGACGTGGCGCATCGACGACTATACCTGGCGCGACCGTGCGTGGATGGACGCGCGCCGCGCGCACGGCCTGCCCCTCGACCAGCCGGTGTCCATCTACGAGGTGCATGCGGGCTCGTGGCGGCGGCGCGACTTGACGCCGGGCGGCGGCTTTTTGACCTACCGCGAGTTGGCGGACCAGCTCATCCCCTACGTCAAGGATCTGGGCTTCACCCACATCCAGTTCATGCCCGTGGCCGAGCACCCGCTCGATGAGAGCTGGGGCTACCAGACCAGCCACATGTACGCCCCCACCTCGCGCTTCGGATCGCCCAACGAATTCAAGGAGTTTGTGGACCGCGCCCATCAGGAGGGCGTCGGGGTCATCATTGACTGGGTTCCGGGCCATTTTCCCAAGGACGAGTGGGGGCTGGGCCGGTTCGACGGCACGGCGCTCTATGAGCACGAAGACCCGCGCCAGGGCGAACACCCGGACTGGGGCACCTACATCTACAATTACGGCCGCAACGAGGTGCGCAATTTCCTGTTCGCCAACGCGCTGTACTGGCTCAAGGAATTCCATGTGGACGGCCTGCGCATCGACGCCGTGGCCTCCATGCTCTACCTCGACTATTCGCGGCAGGCAGGGGAGTGGATCCCCAACGAATACGGTGGCCGCGAAAATCTGGAGGCTGTGAACTTTCTCAAGGAACTCAACCGGGTGGTGCATGCCCGCTATCCCGGCGCCATCACCGTGGCCGAAGAGTCCACGGCCTGGCCGGGGGTGTCTCGCCCCCTGTACATGGGCGGGCTCGGGTTCACGTTCAAGTGGAACATGGGGTGGATGAACGACACGCTGGCGTATTTCGAGAACGATCCGGTGTTCCGTTCCTATCACCACAACAGCCTGACCTTTTCCATGCTCTACGCCTTTTCCGAGAATTTTGTGCTGCCGTTGTCCCACGACGAGGTGGTGCACGGCAAAAAGGCGCTGGCCGCCAAGATGCCCGGCGACATGTGGCAGCAGCAGGCCAATCTGCGCCTTTTGTACAGCTACCAGTGGGCGCATCCGGGCAAGAAGCTTCTGTTCATGGGGTGCGAGTTCGGCCAGTGGAACGAGTGGAACGCCACGGGCGAGCTGGATTGGATTCTCAACACCTTTCCCGCACACCAGGGGCTGACGCATCTGGTGCGCGACCTGAACCGCCTGTTGGCGCAAGAACCGGCCATGCACCGCCACGACCACGACTGGTCCGGTTTTGAATGGGTGGATTTCAGCGACTATCAGGGCTCGGTCATCAGTTTTCTGCGCAAGGCCGAAGGCGAGCGGCCGCTGTTGTGGGTCTTCAACTTCACGCCCGTGGTGCGCCCCGGATACCGTGTGGGATGTCCCCAGGGCGGCCGCTGGGAAGAGGTGTTCAACTCGGACAGCGCCTATTACGGCGGTTCGGACACCGGCAACGGGGGCGGCGTGCCCGCGTTGGAGGCTGGCCTTGGCAAGTGGCCGTTTTATTTGGAACTAAACCTCCCGCCCCTTGCCGCTGTGGCGCTCATGCCAACACGGTAGCGGTAAACAGGGCACCCCCTGCGCCGCGTCGGCCAGTGGGGCGTTGCCACTGCGGCGCGGCCGCACGCATGATGTCCTCGGGAGCGGGCGCCGTCGGCGAAGGGGGGCGCGTTGAGCGCTCCCCCCCCGCCGTGTTTGCGGCGGGACAGCCCGTTGGCGACCGTCCGCAAGGAAATCCTGAGGGCTACGGCCCTCGGACTCTCGCGTGCCGAACCCGCCGTCCGTCCTCCTCTCGGCGTACCAACGTCAATCCGGAACCGCCGCACATCCCGCCATCAAGACCGCAGGGGACAGCCGCGCGGTGGTCTGGGGGCGAAACGAGCCCTAGCATCGTCCTTTTCCGGCCTCTCCGGCCGCTTGTGCGTCGGATTGCCGGATGCTGGGCGTACTGTTCCTGTCAGACCCGGGCCAAGCGAACCGCCTTTCCCAACATGAACGCCATGGCCACGCGTCTGCGTTCGGCTTCCACCTCCTCAAGCCCGGCGTGGCGGGTTCGGACAAAACCATGGCCGCGCGTGAGCGTTCCGAGGGCATGCGCCACTGTCTGACGCACCCTGCTGATAATGCACGCTACTGATGGCGCGGTAGGCGCGCCGTTTCGAATGCCTCCGCCTGTTGTGGCGGTCCTGTCCAAGGGGGGCTGGGGGGCGTGCCGTAGCGCCTTGCACGGAGGCAGGATGAAAGACCCTGCCGATGCAGGCTGCGGCGACCTCTGCATTGCAAAAAAAAAGAGCCTGCCGCGAGGCAGGCTCTTTTGCGAGCGAGGTGTGTGGCCGATTAGCTGGCCACCTGCTTCTTGACGGAAAGGGCGATCTTCCAGAGCACGGTGATGACCATGGCGCCCACGGAGTACACGCCAAGGGTAATCAGAATCTCGGGGAAGGTGGGCACATATTCCGTGATGCCGTGGAACATGTTGGGCGAGAAACCGCCGACCAGCAGGCCGATGCCCTTGTCGATCCAGGTCGCGAGAACCAGGATGATGAGGGCGAAGGTCAGGACGGAGCGGTTTTCACGCAGCTTGGGCGGAATGAGCAGCGCCAGCGACAGGATCGCCAGCACGGCGGCCGTCCACATGAAGGGCACCCACTGGGTCATGCCATCAACACCATGGAACAGGTATTCGATGGGGTGCATGTGACCGGGAATGTTGCTGTAAAAGGCGGTGAACAACTCCAGGCAGTAGAAGAAGACGTTGATGCCCATGGCGTAGACAATGACCTTGGACAGGGACTTGATGGCTTCTTCGCCGGGTTCGAACTTGGCGACCTTTTCCAGCACCAGCGCGAGCAGCAGCAGGATGGCCGGACCGGAGCAGAACGCGGAGCTGAGGAAGCGCGCGGCCATGATCGCGGTCAGGAAGTAGTGGCGGGCCGGCAGACCGGCGTACAGGAACGCCGTGACCGTGTGGATGGACACCGCCCAGAAGATGGAGATGTAGCACAAAGGCTTGACCCAGGAGGGCGGGGCCACTTCCTTGCGTTCGGCGTCAAGCGTGATCCAGCCGATGATGATGTTCAGGAACAGGTAGCCGTTGAGCACGACCATGTCCCAGAACAGGATGGAGTTCGGCGTGGCGTGGAAGATGACGTTGAGCATGCGCTGCGGCTGACCAAGGTCGACCAGGATGAAGAGCATGCACATGGACACCGCGCCGATGGCCATGAATTCGCCCAAGATAATCATCTTCTTGAACGGTTTGTAGTGATGGAAGTAGTACGGTAGAACCAGCATGACCGCCGAGGCGGCGACACCGACGAGGTAGGTGAACTGGGCGATGTAAAAGCCCCAGGACACGTCGCGGCTCATGCCGGTAACCGACAGACCGAGGTTCAACTGGAAGAGATAGGCCACTGTTCCGGCCCCTGCGATGGAGCCGAGGAAAAGAAGCCAGATCCAATATGAGGGCTTTCCCTTAAGCGCTTTTTCGAGCATGGCTTCCCCCTAAATGATGTAGTAGACGCCGGGCTCGGTGCCCAGGTTGGGTTTACGGCGCAGGGAGAAATGCTCGGCCAGCGCCTGGCGGACTTCGGATTCCGGATCGTCCAGATCGCCGAAGAGAATGGCGCCCTCGGCGGCCTGTACGCACTTGGGCAGTTCGCCCTTACCCAGCAGCTCGGCGCAGAAGTTGCACTTTTCCACCACACCGCGCATGCGCGTGGGGTAGGTGGGGTTGGTTTCGGCAATGCCGGGCCTGGGGTTCTTGAAGTTGAAGCTGCGTGCGCCAAAGGGGCAGGCGGCCATGCAGAAGCGGCAGCCGATGCAGCGGTGCATGTCCATGATGACAATGCCGTCCGGGCGCTGGAACGTGGCCTTGGTGGGGCAAACGCGCACGCACGGGGGATTGGTGCAGTGGTTGCAGAGCAACAGGTACTTGCGCTCCTCAACCTCTTCATTCATGTGGTTGTTGATCTGTTCCGGGAAGGTCCGATGATAGGTATCGGTCCAGATCCACTTGACTTCCTGCTTGTCGCCGAACGTGGGTACGTTGTGGAAGGAGTGGCAGGCCTCGATAACCTTGTCAAAATCCTCGGCGGACTCGAACTTGGTGGTATCGATGACCATGGCCCACCGCTTGGCCTGCAAGGCCTCGGCCTTGGGCGCGTATTCAGCGGCGTGCGCCTCGGGCGCCGCGTGGGTCAGAGCCTCCAGGGCGGGAGAAGCGGCAAGCCCCAGGGCCGATATGCCGGCGACCTTGAGAAACTTTCTTCTGCTGCTTTTCATTAGTTGTTCCCCTTGGGCTCGAGGTGGCATGTGAAACAGTACGGGGCGACACTGTTGGTCTCGTGGCATTTGTCGCAGAACTCGGCCTTGTTGGAATGGCACTTCATGCAGGTGTTCTGCAGGCTGATGTCGAACTTCTTGCCTTCGGCGTTGGTGTATTCGCGGTTGCGCTCGCGCACCACCTGGTCACGCCAGGTGTCCAGAAGCTGCATGTGTTCCGCGCGCATGAACTCGGTGCTCTCCACGCAGGCCTTTTCGCCAACGGGCAGCTTGAGCTCGGGCCGTTTGTAGCTGGACGTCATCGCGTTGAGCCAGAAGGGCGCCGTCATGAGCACGACGAACACGATGATTCCAGGGATGATGTATTTGCCGTTATACATGGTTATTCATCCTCCATTCCGGGCAGATCTTCCTGACGGAGGTTCATGGTCCGTTTCTTTTCGCCCTTCATGACCAGGGCGTTGCCCACGAGCTCATGCGTGCCGGTAATGCTCACGCCAGGAGCCCAGTAGTCGGCCAGCGGAATGAGCGTCGCACGGTCGATGGCGCAGATGCAGGCCATCATGTTGACGCCGTATTTTTGCTGCACATGGCGCAGGGCGTTGCCGCGGGGCAGGCCACCGCGCATGCGGATTTCCATGATCTCCTCGGTGTTCAGGCCTGCGCCGCCACCGCAACAGTACGTTTCTTCACGGATGGTGTGTTCCGGCATCTCGTGGAAGTTGTTGCAGCACTTCTGGATGACGTAACGGGGTTCGTCGAAAAAGCCCATGCCGCGCGCCGGGTTGCACGAATCATGGAACGTGACGTTCAGGTGATCGTTGCGCGAGGGATCAAGGGTGATCTTGTTGTGCTTGAGAAGGTCGGCGGTGAACTCGCAGATGTGCACCATCTTGGTGTCGGCCGCGTTCTGGAAGACCGTTCCCGTGATGGGGCTGCGGGGCGTGGTCATATGCTTGCCCTGCAGCTGGTCGGCGTTGTGGGTGCCCATGTACTGGTTGATGACGCGCCACATATGGCCGCACTCGCCGCCCAGAATCCACTTGGCGCCCAGGCGGTCGGCCTCGTGGTACATCTTGGCGTTGAGCTTCTTCATCATTTCGGCCGAGGTGAACAGGCCGAAGTTGCCGCCCTCGGACGCATAGGTGGACAGGGTGTAGTCCAGGCCCAGTTCGTGGAACAGCATCAGGTAGCCCATGAAGGTGTAGATGCCGGGATCCGCGAAGGCGTCGCCGGAGGGGGTGATGAACAGGATTTCGTGACCAGGCTCGTTCAGCGGCACATTGATGCGCACGCCGGTGATTTCCTCGATGTCGTCCGTCATGAAATCCATGATGTCTTTGAAGGCCTGCGGCTGGATGCCCAGATGGTTGCCGGTGCGGTTACAGTTGCGCACGGGCTCCATGATCCAGTTGATGCCCACGCCCACCAGATGGAGCAGTTCGCGCGCCATCATGGTCACTTCGGCGGTGTCGATGCCGTAGGGGCAGAACAGGGAGCAGCGGCGGCATTCCGTGCACTGGTAGAAGTAGTAGAACCACTCCTTGACGACGTCCTTGGTCAGCTTGCGGGCGCCGGACCATTTGCCGAGCAGCTTGCCGAAGGTGGTGAAGTCGTTGCGGTAGATGGAGCGCATGAGTTCGGCGCGCAGCACCGGCATGTTCTTGGGGTCGCCGCCGCCGATGAAGAAGTGGCACTTGTCGGCGCAGGCGCCGCAGCGCACGCAGATATCCATGAACACCTTGAAGGAGCGGTACTTCTCCAGGCGTTCCTTGAAACCGTTGTGGAGGATTTCCCACCAGTTGTCCTGGAGCTGCCAGTCTTCGTCCGCAGGCGACCAGACGCGGCTGTTGGGGAAACCGACTTCCTGGATGATTTCCGGCTTGGCGGGATAGCAGAAGCTGCCATCCTTGAAGACCGGCTTGGTGTCCATCCAATTCTCCATCGGCATGCCAAAGTCGTATTTCAGGAGATCTTCGGGTTTGGGACAGTTAGCCATGGCTGCTCCTTATTCTTCTGCCTCGGCGTCCGCCGGCATTTTGTCTACCCGCACGCCAGCTTCGACCATGGCGTCCCTGAAGTCATCCTCGTAGGCCGCGTAGGTATGGAACTTGGCCGGCGGATTCCAGGGGTTGCGATGGCGCACGAAACGGGTGTTGTTGGGCATGTTTCGGGTCGGGCTGAGGAAGACGCCGCCCATATGCATGAGCTTGCTGAACGGGAAGTAGATCAGCAGCACACTAACCAGGAAGATGTGCAGGAAGAAGATGGGAGCCACGCCCTCGGGAATTGCGGGGTTGAGCGTGACGAGGCTCATGGTCAGCGCCTTCACGGAGGCGATGTCGGTCTTGGTGAAATAGCGCATCCAGATACCGGTCAGCGAGATGCCCAGGATCAGGAAGAGCGGGAAGTAGTCGTTGAGCAGCGAAATGTAGCGCACCTTGTTGTCGAAGATGCGGCGCATGAGCAGAAGCGCCGCGGCCACGGCCAGGATGACGCCGCTCTGGAACAGGCGGGGCACGCCGATCTGCATGATGCCGTCGAGGAATTCGACGATCTGGATGCAGACGGGCACGGGTTCCAGGAAGAACCGGAAGTGCCTGATGAACACGGTGAGGAAGGAGTAGTGGAACAAGATGGCGAACAGCCACAGCCACTTGGAGGAGCTGTAGCCCACGCGGCCATCGATATCCATCTGCTCGCCGGCGGGGTGGAAGGTGACCTTGGTGTTCCTGAACAGAGAGCGGAACGCCAGGACTTCAAGGAGCATTCTGCCCACGGTTTCCACCGGAGTGGAGGGGTTGTCGAGCGGGCTGCGTTTGACCCAGTCAAGGGACCATTGCTGCCCGGCCGTGGTGGGAATGCTGTAGGGAACGGGGGTTTTTGCCCAGGCCATGATTCGGGAGACGAAACCCGCTATGAAGACGATAACCGCCGCATAGGGGATGACGACTCCGAACAGGAACTGGTTCCCCTGTGCGCCGTAAAAGCCGACGCATCCCAGGGCTAAGACCAGAAGGAGTGCTATGAACATTGCCATGTACCGTCACCTCGCTGCTGTTGCACTTCAGTTGGGGTTGGTATCCGGTTCATCCTCTGCCGCCGTGCCGCATATCATACCGGCTCGCTGCAAGAGCCGATGTTGCGCAAGTTTGACCTCCTTGATCCGCATTTCGTAGACCAAGGTTTTGCATTTGATATAGATGTTGAATGAAATCAGGGCCAAAGTATCCAACTTTGATTCGAATTGCAATAATTCGGTCATCAATTCCGGCGTGAGCGGGGTCTTTGCCATCAGATCGCGCACTATAGTCTTAAGGAAATAGATGACGCCGCAGGCCGCCGCAGGCGTAAAATCCTGTATGGTCCGAATCCGGATCAACTCATCCAGAGGCTCTTGCACCGCTTCCGTATCCAGCCCGTCCTTGAGCAGCTCATCGGTCAAGACGCGGATGGCCTTGGTCGTGCGGTTGCCCACCGGGTTGGCGAATTGGTCCTTTTTGCTGCGCAAAAAGCCCACAGTATCAATAGGGTATGTCTTGAACACCGATTGCAGCCATGCATCAGCAAGCTGCTCCCTCTGGTCGCGCAACTGGTCGAGTAGAGTCATGTTATCCAACGAGGTTGAAAATCAAGGGTGGGTGCCATCCCCGAAAATTACATCGGCCCCATATAACGACTTTTTCCGGCTTTGTCCAAAAAAAAACATGCTTCCCGCCGAGGGGCTGGCGATGGTAACAGGATGAAATCGTTGTTCTTTAGTTCGTGCCGTGCAACATCCCGCCATATTTGTTCTTTTTTTAACAAGCCCACGGAGGCGCGCGCAGGGCTCCGGGCGGGCCGCCGTGTACGCATTTGCCTGCGCGCGGCAAGGGGGATTGCGCGGGCATGGGGCAAGAGGGCCGCCGGTGCCACCGGGTGCCGGTTGGCAAGGGGACAGGGGACGGCCATGGGCCGTGCCGTTGACCGCCCCGCACTGGGCGCGGCGGCTCACGCGGTCACAGGGCGTGGGCCAGCGCCAGCCCGGCCTGCATGGCGCGGTCCATGATCTCCACGTGGCGCGCGACAATGCCCTTGTCGAAAAGCCCCAGCACCGGCAGTTCCGCCACAATGTCGTAGCCCAGCGCCACCAGCGGCAGCCGCAGGGCGTCCAGGGCGATTCCCATGTCCGCGCGCCGCGTCTGCTCCGCAACGACGCCGATCACGGCCTTGCGCCCCTGGCCCGCCAGGCGGCTGGACCAGGCCCGGGGGCGCGTGTCCTCGAAATCGTAATAGCAGTACAGTCTGTCGATGAACGCCTTCATCCAGGCCGTGATGTTGTAGTTGTGCACCGGCGAGACGAGCACCAGTCCGCGCGCCTCCTCAAGGGCGGGATAGAGCAGGGTCATGCCGTCGTGGAACCGGGTGCAGGCCTTGTCCTTGCGGCAGGCCTCGCAGCCCACGCAGGGGTCGTAGCGGTAGTCGCGCAAATGGACTTCCTGGGCCGCCTTTCCTTCCCGCCGCGCGCCGGACAGTACCGCGCGGAGCAGCTTGTGCGAGTTGCCGCCTTTGCGCGGGCTGCCTTCAATGCCGATAATCATGGGCGTCCTCCGTGTGGTGGCTGGATACCATGCCATCCCGTGCCGGGGCGTCGTTGTCAAGGCGGCTGGGGCGGCGGGCACAGGATTTGCGGTTGCGCCGCGCCAGGGCGCGGCGTAGGATGCCTTTTTTGCTGCCCATGCACCATTCTTCATAAAATAACACAATATGACAAATAGTTGGAATGTCGCTCTGTTGAGCCCCCCCTATGCCACGCTGACCTACGGCGTGCCGGATGACCTGCCTCTCGCCATGTGGCGGCCCGGCCTGCGGGTGCTCGCGCCCATGGGCGCGAAGAACGCCCTGCGCGTGGGCGTGCTGCTGGGCGCGGCGGATGCCATGGCCGGGGCGGCTGCCGCAGGCAAGGGCGATGGCTCGGCCGGGGGCGATGGCGCTGGCGGGGGCGATGGCGATGGCGCGGACGGCAAGGCCATCACGCTCAAGCCGCTGGTCTGGCCCATGGAGCGCACGCCGCTCCTCGACGCCGCATATATGGAAATGGTGGCGCAGCTCGCCGTGCGCCAGATGCTCACCCCCGGCCGGGTGCTGGGCTCGTTTCTGCCCCTGGCCCTGCGCACCACGCGCATCGTCTTCCAGGCCTACGAGGGGGGCAGGCCGCGCGGCATCAAGCCCCAGGCGCTGCAAGCCCTGGACAGGGCGGGCCGGGCCGCGTTGGCCGCGCTGTGGGACGCGGGCCGCGTGGAGGTGCGCACCACCGGCGAAACCGCCGGAACCCAGGAACATTGCACCCTGACGCAGGATCCGCCCTGGCCGGTGCGGCCCGGGGCCAAGCGGCAGATCCAGATCCTGGAATATCTGCTGGAACAAGGCCACGCGGCGCGCGGCGTCCTGTTGCGCGACCTGGGCCAGTCCGCCGCGCCGGTGCTGGGCAAGCTCATCACCCAGGGGTTGGTCCAGGTGGGCCCCATGCCGGACGACGTGTGCCTGGAGCCGGACGACGAGGACGGGCCGGGCGTCGGCGTCGGCGACCGCGCCACGGGCGGCAACGCCTTTGCCTTGAGCGCGGCGCAGCGGGCCGCGCTGGATTCCCTGGCCGGGGCGCTCGATGCCGCGCCGGACGGGCCGGGGAGCCGCACGCGGCTGTTGCACGGGGTCACGGGCAGCGGCAAGACCGCCGTGTATCTGGAGTTGGCCAAGGCCTGCCTGGCGCGGGGGCGCTCGGTCCTGCTGCTGGCGCCCGAAGTGGCGCTGGCCATGCAGTTGCGCCGCGCCGCCGCCGCGTTTTTTCCGGACCGCGCCGTGCATTTCTACCATGGCTACCAGGGGGTGCCCCAGCGCGAAAAGACCTTTCTGGCCCTGGCCCGGTCATGCGAGCCCGCCGTCATCGTGGGCACGCGCTCGGCCCTGTTCCTGCCCGCGCCCGGCCTGGGCCTGGTGGTGCTGGACGAGGAACACGACTCCTCGTTCAAACAGGACGAGCGGTTGACCTACCAGGCCAAGGAAGTGGCCTATTTCCGCGTGCGCCAGACCGGCGGCCTGCTGGTGCTGGGCTCGGCCACGCCGGACGTGAAGAGCTTTTACGCCGCCCGCGAGGGGCGCATCCCGGTGCTGGCCATGGACGGGCGCGTGGGCGGGGGTACGCCGCCGGACATCCGGCTGGTGGACATCCGCGACAGCAAGGCCACCGAGCACCTGCTCGCGCCAGAGTCGCTCGACCTGCTCAAGGAAACCGTGGCGCGGGGCGACCAGGCCATCATCATGCTCAACCGGCGCGGGTATGCCCCGCTCATGTACTGCCTGGACTGCGGCACCGTGGCCAAGTGCCCCCACTGCGCCATTGGCCTGACCTACCACAAGGGGCGCGAACGGCTGGTGTGCCACTACTGCGGCCTGTCCGAGCCGTTCCCCGTGGTGTGCGCCACGTGCGGCGGGTGCCAGTATCTGCCCATGGGCGAGGGCACGGAAAAAATCGCGGAAACCCTGGCCGCGTCGTTGCCCGACGGGACGCGCGTGCTGCGCATGGACCGCGACTCCACCCGCAGGCCTGGGCGGCTGGAGGAGATTTTGCGCGATTTTGGCGACCGCAAGGCGCAGGTGCTGGTGGGCACGCAGATGCTCTCCAAAGGGCACCACTTCCCGGACGTGACCCTGGTCATTGTGGCGGATGGCGATCTGGGGCTGAACGTGCCTGATTACCGGGCGGCGGAGCGCACGTTCCAACTGCTGCTCCAGGTGGCGGGCAGGGCGGGGAGGGGCGACAAACCCGGCGTGGTGCTGCTGCAAACGCGTGATACGAATCATTATTGTTGGGACTTTGTGCGCCGGGCCGATTACGAGGGATTTTACGAGCAGGAGGTCGCCCTGCGCAGGAAGCGGCGCTATCCGCCTTTCGTCAAACTCGCGCTCATCCGCATGAGCTATCCCATGGACTGGGCCGAGGGGCCGGGCAGGGTGGCGGAACTGACCGCGGCGGTGCGCCGCGCGGGCAAGAAGCTGGGCGTGATGGTGCTGGGCCCGGCACCCGCGCCGTTGCCCATGCTGCGCGGCCGCAAGCGGTTCAACTGCCTGCTCAAGGCGGAGACCTGGCCGCCCGTGCGGGCGTTGTACGCCCATGTGGAGGCCAGCCTGCCGTCCTCCACCCATGTGCGCCTCAGCCTGGATCTCGATCCCGTCAATATGATGTAGCCTCTGGTTGTCCGGTCGCGGCAGCGGGTTGTCCGTTGACCTCCGGGCGGTTTTCCGTGCGCGGGCTCTTTCCGGCCGCATCCATGGCCCGCAAGCGGGAGGGGGGCGTTCGCCGGGTGGTCGCCATGCTCTCAACGCGGTTCATGAGGTCTTGGTCTGCCACGCCCCGCTCTTCCCTCAGCCGTCGCGCCGCGTTAGGGGTTCGTTCCCATGGCGCCCCGCTTCCGGCGCATGTTTCGTCTCTCATTTCCCTATTATTTAGCGCAGGTCAGCATTGAAACAATGCGAGGATTTGAAATAATGAAACATTATTTCAACAAAATGCATAAGAGCATCTCATCTTTTTCAAGGTCAAGATGCTTTTATGACAGGCCGTGCGGTCGTGGGCGGAGGTGTCCGTCATGGCCGGGTGGGGCGCACGGCTGCCGGGTGCATGGTTCCCGCCATGTCCTGGCATGGCCAGCGGTACGCTGGTGGCGCAGGCCTCTGGGGCTTGTCCCGATGTTTCCCGCTGGATGAGCGCGGCGGCGGGAGGCGCGGCGGTGCGTGGCAAGGTGGTACGCGGCATCGGGCGTGCCGGGGAAGCAGGGCATCGGGCGTGCCGGGGAAGCAGGGCATCGGGACGCAGGGGGGCAGGGTGCCGCGCGCGGGAGGTGCGGGGACTGGTGCGCCGCCCTGGCGATCCGCCTACGTGCGGGGTGCCGCAGGGGGATGGAATGCTCAGTTTTATAGCCACGTTAGCCATGGATGCCGCGCGCGGGCGGTGCGGGGGGCATTGTGTGCTTGGCTAGGGCGCGGGATCGTCCGGGTGCCGCGCGGGGGCTGTGCGGGGCCGCTTTTGTTCGGCATATGTCTTATTATTGAACAACAATTGAGCAATAAGCTAGCAATAAATCAATTGGCCCGCTCCGCGCGGTGGGGCGCGCGGTGCGGGCGGCGTGTTTTTCCGGTGGGGTAAATTCTATGTCTATTCGTCTGTTTTTGTGGATAAATATTGCAATCCCTTATGCACATCATCTTTGTTTATAAAAAATGTAGAAAAATACTGGACAGGATATGGGGTGTCATGTAATGAACTGATGAACAACATTGATGAACAGGTGATGATTAAAAGATCGAATCCTATGGGCGCCGCATCCTCCTCATATCTTTCGCTCCGCGAAATAGGCCGCACGCTCGGCATTCCGCCTTCCAGCGTGGTCTATTACAAGGACCGATTCCATCAGTTCATCCCGCAGTCCGGCGGGGCGGGGAGACGGGTGCGCTACCCAGGCGAGGCTTTGGAAATATTTAAAGAAATTAGGGAAATGTTCAATAAAAGCTGGTCTGCCGAACAGATAGAGCAGGAGTTGGCCATGAAATACCAGACGCTGGGACGTCCCGTGGCGGAAAGCGGCTCAACGGTCAGGGATATCCTGGCCACGCAGGGAAGCGCCGCCACTCTGACCGAACAAACACGCCTCATGGATGAAATCGCCTCCGCCCTGGGCAAGGTTTCCGGCATGCTGGAGAACCAAGCCCTGTTCCGCGCGGAAATCGATTCCCTGCGCGCCGAGGTCGCCGCCCTCACCCGGACCAAGAATGCCATGGAACGGCAGTATTGCCAGCAGCTTGAATCCTTGCAGTCCGAAGTGGACATCCTGCGCCGCGAACGCGAGGACATCATGCGCCGCGTGCTCGATGAAATCCATGGCCCACGAGGCGCACGCAACGGCTCCGACCGCAACGAGCGTTCGGCCCATGCCGCGTCCGGCGCGCCGTCCCAGGCGTTTCTCGGCCTGCCGCTGGTCATCCGCAGCAAACAGGGCGAGTATCTCGGGGTGGCGGGCAAAACCCGTCCTTTCAGCCTGATGGAACTCATCCGGCTTGTGACGGACAAGAACCGCGCCCACAAGACCGTGGATCTGCAATGGATACAGCGCGGCGATGTCTGGACCCTGCGCATTGAAACCGTCGAGGCCGCCACCGCCGAACGCCATGAGCATCAGCTCGAGGTGCTGCGCGTCATCACGCCCAGCCGCAACGAGGTGGCCCAGGTCAAGGCCATGGTCGTTGACGGCAACACCGTGCCCGATGAATTTTTGTTTGCGCTCTTCCGCACCATCAAGGGGGAGTTTGAAGACTGAGTGAACCACCAACGCCCTGCGCCATGGAGAGCTGTCGGCGCGGGCGCACGGTTTGGCATGCCGCGCGGGTTTCCCGGCCCGCGCGGCTTTTTTCATGGAACAGATTCCCCCTGTAATGCGGGGTGGTCGACTGCTGACAACCCACCATGTATCCCTGCTGCTTCATTCTTACAGCCTCGCGTCACACGGGGCCGCCTCCC
Source organism: Desulfovibrionaceae bacterium (assembly GCA_050251715.1). Classification (GTDB taxonomy): domain Bacteria; phylum Desulfobacterota; class Desulfovibrionia; order Desulfovibrionales; family Desulfovibrionaceae; genus JBFWMG01. Next base: position 58,106 of record JBFWMG010000015.1, read on the forward strand.
TGCCGTTTTTTTTTCCAAGCCTTGCGGCTCACGGCGCGGGGTGCCCCCTTCCGCCATGTCTTTGTCCGCAAACAACGAGGCCGCCCGCCTGGGGCACTCGCGTGTCCCACCGTATCCGCCTCCCCAGCCAGCAATCAGCCTGGGGAACGCGCGTGTCTCCCCCCAACCGTACCCACCCTTCCCCTGCTGGCCGTCCGCCTGGGGAACGCACCTGTCCCAACCGTATCCACCTCTCCAGCCAGCAGTTTTTGGGGAAAGAGAGAGAAGAGAGGATGGGGGCCCGGGGGAAGGGGAGAGGAGAGAGAAAACCCCTTTTTATGCTTGGAAAAAGGGGTTTTCTCTCTCTTCTCTCCTTCCCCCGGGTCTTTATCCGTACGGTACGGTACCGTACCGCGCCGGGTCAGGCGTCGTAGCCGATGCATTCCTCAAGCATGCCCACGCCCCGGGCAAACGCTTCGGTCGCGTAATCGCTGTTTTGCAGGTCAAGGAGCAGATAGCCCGTGAGCGGGCGCATGAGCGGCGGCATGGAGGTCCAGAAGTCGTTGTCCAGCGTGCGCTGCGTCTTGAGCGCCCGGTTCAGGGCGCGGCTGCACTGCACCAGCGCGTTGAGAAACCGGAGCCGGAGCCGGGGATGGGCCTGCGCGATGTTCTGCCAGCACGCCTTGGCGCGGGCGTGGTCCCACAGGCCGAAATGCGCCCCAAAGGCGATGTTCCAGAACAGGCTGACCGCCTCGCGCGCCGAGCCGCCTGTCGCGGCGGGGTGGTTCAGCCGCGTCAGGGTGAACAGCCCGTCCGTGTCACGGCCGGTTTCAAAAAGCGCCAGCCCCGGCAGGGCGGCCTTGCCCAGGTCGCGGGTCTTGCCCTGGGTGATGCGCCACGCCAGATAGGCCACGGCGCCGGGCGTGAAGCGGTCGCGGCAATGCGTGCGATCCCGGATGCAGCGCCAGCAGCCGGTGCAGCTCATGGCGGCCTGCAGGACGTAGTGGCCGGGCGGGTAGGGGCCGGTTTCCCAGGGGTTGACCGGGCCCATGGACAGGTTGAGCGTGGGAATGCCGGTCCAGGCGGCCACGTGCATGGGGCCGGTGTCCGGCGTGACCAGCAGCGAAAGGCCGCGCAGCGCCTTGGCAAAGCCGTTGACCGGGAATTTTCCCACCAGGTTGGGGATGCGGGCATCGACCTGCGCGGCGATCTCCCGCGCCAGGGGGATTTCCGCCGGGCCGCCCAGCAGGATGGGCGAGAGGGCGCGCTTGGCGCATTCTTCGGCCAGTCCGGCCCAGAATGTGGCGGGCGGGCGTTTGTCCTCCTGGCTTGCGCCGATGAACAGGCCGATGCGGCCTTCGGCGCCCCCGTGCGGGTGCCGGATGGGCGCGGGCCAGGTGGTGGAGGCCATGTCGGTCCGGGACACCAGATCCAGGGCGTTGAGGTCGGCCCAATGGAAGCGGTTGTGCCGGTTGTTGTTCACCAGGCTGGCGCGGTAGAGTTGCCAGTTGCCCTGGATGTAGGTGGGGCGGCCCGCGCCGCCGCCCACCGGGCCGATCTTGCGCTGGGCGCGCAGTTCGTCGGCCAGCCGGGCCGCCCGGGGGCGGTGGGACAGGTTCACGATCATGGTGAATTCGCGCGCGCGCAGCGTGTCCACGCCACTCCAGGGGATGTAGAAGACCTTGGGGCTAAGCGCCATGAGGCCTTCGAAAAAATCTTTTTCCGCCACCACCCATATGGGGTGGTCGCGATGGCGGCGTTGCAGCCACAGGATGAGCGGATAGGTGAGCACCAGGTCGCCCATGCGCTGCATCTGGAGGATGAGAATGGGGGGGGGCGCCATGCCTGCCTCGCGTGGTGGGCTAGCCGAAGATGGCCTGCATGGTGCGCATGATGCTCTGCAGGCGGTGTTCGTAGGTGTGTTCGGCCAGAATCCGTTTGCGCGCCGCGCGCACCATGGCCACCCGATCCTGTGGGTGTTCCAGGTAGCGGCGCACCATGTCCGGCACCTCGTCGGGGGAGTCGTAGCAGGCGATTTCCCGGCCCGGCTCCAGCAGGTGCTCCATCTGCCGCCGCCAGTCGGTCAGCACGAACGCGCCCGTGGCGGGCACGTCGAACACCCGTTGGTTCACCGCGCCCTTCATCTGCTTGCTGGTGCAGTTGAAATTGATGGCGTGCAAGGGGTAGAAGGCGGGCAATTCTGTATAATAATTCACTTCCTTGTGCCAGCGCCACGAGTCGGTGTCCTTGAAGGTGATCTTCCAGCCCGTGTCGCCCGCAATGAGCGGCGTAAAGGGCAAGATGCCTTCCACGCACCGCTTGCGGTACTGGCGGGTGGCTTCCCAGGTTATCATGGCCTCGTAGGCAAGCTGGCGTTCCGCCGTGTCCAACGCCTCGAAGTGGGGGGCCAGGGCGGGATAATGGCTGCGCAGAAAGGCGCGCACGGACGGTTCCTCGTGCTCGCTGAAGTCGCGGGCGATATCGCGGTAGTGCAGCAGCAGCGGGCGGGGAAAACGCCCCTTTTTCATGCGGTGCGCCACCTTGTAGTGCATGGAGTTGCCCACAAAGGACACCTGCGCCGACAGGGGCGAGGGCGGCATGGGGCGGCTGGGCGGGCAAAAGCGCTGGGCGTCCGTGCCCAGCGGCAGGTACGCCACATGCTCGAACCCCTGCGCCTTGAGCGAGGCCAGGTTGTCGGAATCCCAGGTGAAGATGGCGGTCCATGGGCTGACCAGGCGGTTGTACAGGTAGAGGATGAGGTGCGGATTGTCCACGAACCAGGACGCCAGCGGCAGGCGCAGCTGTTCCAGAAGGTCGATGAGGATGCCTTCGCGGTCCACGCCCAGGTGGTTGATGGTGAACACGAAATCCGGCTTGAAGTCGAGGATGGTGGACAGCAGGTTTTCCACGAACTCCGTGCGGCCCATGGTGTCGTCCTCCACCTGGATGAAGCGGTGGGGCACTCTCAGGCGGCGGGCGGCGGTGACCACCTCGCCCATGAGGAAATATTGGCTGGTGATGAACAGGATGCGCGGCAGGGGCGTGGTGAATTTGGCGTAGCGCGCCTTGGCCCAGAAATCATAGGAGCTGCTGGCCTTCACCTGGGCGAGCAGGGTGGCGTAGTAGTCGCGGTCGAGCCGGGGGTACACGGGGTTGACCACCGGGCAGAGCGGCTTGCCGCCGTGCTCCATCTGCCAGCGGGTGAGCGCCCTGACCGCCTCATGCGGGTCCGGGGTGTCAATCCACATCAGGCGGGGGTTGCCGGCATGGCGCGACCGCACGCCGGTCACGGCCTCGATGGGGCTTTCCTTGTCCAGCACGGCCACGGGCGGGTTGCCGGGGGCGTCGAGCAGCGCGGCCAGGGCGTGCCCCAGGCCCGCGCCGAACAGGACGGGCAGCGAGCCGGGCGCGGCGGCCTCGGCCAGGGCGCGTTCACGCGCCGCGCCGCCTCGGCCCAGCATGTGCCAGGTGCGCTCCGGCCACACCAGCCGCACGTCGGCCACGCCCGCGTTGGGCGTTGCGTCGGAGGCCGGGCCGGGCGCCGCACCGGAGGCCGCATCTTTCCCGTCGTCGGGCACCGGTTCGGCGCGGTATGGAAAACCGAGGTCAGTCACGGTTGCTACCAGGTGCTCACTTCCGGCCTATGGAAGTAGAACTCCATCCTGCGGTTGATGGCCTGGTTTTGGGGGGTGTTGTTGGGCACCAGGGGTTGCGTGTCGGCGAAGCCCACGGCCTTGAGCCGCGTGGCCTGGATGTCGCTGCGTTCCATGATGCGGCGCAACGCGGCGGCGGCGCGGGCGGAGGACAACTCCCAATTGGAGGGGTATATCTGGGAATGCACGGCCTGATTGTCGGTGTGGCCGCGCACCACCAGATCGAAATTGTGCTCCTTGAGCACGCTGATGATGTGGTCGATGTAGGCATCCGCGCCCGGCTTGAGTGTGGCCGAGCCGGGGTCGAACAATTCGTCGGTGGTTATGCGCATGATAACGCCGTTTTCATCGGACGCGATCTTGGCGCTTTTCTTCAGGTTTTCGTCCTGGGTGGTCAGCGCCTTGAGTTGCAGCACCAGCCCCAGCACCTGCTTGTTTTCCTGGGAGAGCTCCACGTCCTTGCGCTCGAAGCGCGAGGGCGAAAACGCGGCGTACTGCGCTTCCTTGCGTTTGACCTGCACGCCGAAGGCATCCTGGATGGAGCCCATGAGCGTCTTGAACGCCTGCACGTCCTGCTTGGCGAACGAGAGCAGGAGCACAAAGAAGCACAAGAGCAGCGACATCATGTCCGCAAAGGTGGCCAGCCAACCGGGCAGTCCCTCTTCGCAGGGCGTGTCGTCGCATTTCTTGCAGACCGGGGGAGCCTTGTCCGCCATGGTGGCCTATCCTTCCCGCAGATCCGGCGGCAGGAACGAATTGAGTTTTTCCTTGACGATGCTCGGATGTTCGCCGTTGAGGATGGAGATGACGCCTTCCTGGATCATCTCCATGATGGTGGTTTCCTCGGCGGAACGCTCGGTGAGCTTGTTGGCGATGGGCAGAAAGACCACGTTGGCCAGCACCGCGCCGTAGAACGTGGTGAGCAGCGCCACGGCCATGGCCGGGCCGATGCTCGCGGGATCGGAGAGGTTTTGGAGCATCTGCACCAGGCCGATGAGCGTGCCGATCATGCCGAAGGCAGGGGCGTAGGTGCCCATGCCCTTGAACACGTTCTGGCCGGTGCGGTGGCGCGACTTGGTGTAGTCGATTTCAAGGCCCATGACCGCGCGCACCAGCGACTCTTCCGTTCCGTCGGCCACCATCTGGATGCCGCGCTTGAGAAACGGGCTTGAAATTTGCACTTTCTCCAGGGCCACAAGGCTTTCCTTGCGCGCCTTGTCCGCCAGCCCCACCAGTTCGCGGATGGATTCGCTGGGGTCGGGGCTTTTCCCCAAAAACGCCTTCATGGTCACCTTGATGGAACCGAGCACCGTCTTCATGGGGAACATGATGAATGTCACGGCAAAGGTGCCGCCGAACACGATGATGACCGATGGCACGTCGACAAAGGCGCCGACCCCACCACCTTGGGCAATGGAGCCGATAATGAGGCCGAAGCCGCCTAGTATGCCGATTATGGTTGCTATATCCATGAGGATTTACTTTATTAGTGCTGGAGATGTGATCCGAATTTCATCATCGGCCAGGGAAAACGCCACATCCTGGAGAAAATCGTTGACCCTGAACGATACCATGCCGATGGAAATTTCCACGCCCGGCCGAACTTCGCCCGGCACGACGACTTTGGCCGTTGCAAGGGTTTCCGATGCCGTGATCCGTTGCCATAGCTCTTCGCGCCGCTTTTCAAAGATGCGGCGCTTTTTCTCCGCCTTTTCAAAGCGAGGGGCAAATTCCTTGTACAGGTCTTCGCAGCGCTCCATGTGCGACTTATAATACTGCAATCGTTCTTTTGTTTCCAAAAGGCTGGCGTCAAGCGCCTCGGCTTGGCGAATCAGGAAGGGGTCGTATCCCAGGGAAATGGTGGTGATCGTACCCGATCCGCCACCAAGCACCTCGCCAACGTAGACAATGCTGGCGCCGCGCACATGCCCCCCCTGCAACCTGCCTTTGATGGCACATTGCTTCCCCACATATATTTGGCTGTGGAGGCAGGAGCCGTCAATAAGAATATTTTCCTGGGCGGCAAGTTCCGCATTCTCGCAGAACGCGGCGCGGATGTTCGCCCCGGCGGTGACCACCGCCCGCTTGCCCCCCTTTATGCCGCCGTGGCAGACGATGGACTTGTCCGCCTTCAGCGTCGCGCCTTCGACCACGCCATGCGCCCGGATGGTGCGCGCCTGGATTTCGAATCCGCTGCGCACGTTCTTTTCCAGGGACAGGTCGCCCACGAACAGGATGTTCCCGGTGTGGAAATCGATGTCGGAATCGATGGATACCTGGGTCTTGACGGTGATCTTGCCGTTTTCGTAGCACACATGGCCGTTGGCGCTTGCCAGCAGTTGCAGGGGGTTGCCGGGGTTGACGCGGCAGTTGGGTCCCATGGGGAAGACCGGCTCCGGGAAGACGAGCCGGCTGTCATGCACGGCGGCCTGCGCGTCGTCCACCTGGGTGAATTCGGCGAGCACCTGGAGCACGATGGCGTTTTGCACGTAGCCCAGGTCGTAGTGGTCCACAACGCCATTGCCCATGTCGCGCGGCTTGAGGGCACGCGGCGCCATATCGGGTTCGAAATGGTGGTGCAGCACGTAGGGCATGGTTTCCTGCCTGGCCAGCTCCCGGTTCCGGGGCGGGGGCGTCGCTGTCGCCGGATCAGTCCGGCAACAGCGTGGTCAGATCATCCTCGTTGTCGATGATGGTGAAAAAGTGCATCAACTGGACGAGGGTGAGCGTCTTCAGCACCTGGGTGCTGGGGCGGAACAGGAGCATCTTTTTTCCCGCCGCCTTGATGCGCGTGTTGAGCGCCACCAGAAATCCGATGCCGGAACTGTCGATGAAGGTCACGGCCGCGAGATCCAGGATGAGATACTCGTAGGCGTTCTGTTCAAGGAGGGAGTCGAGTTGCGCCTTGATCGACCCTGCGACATCAAGGGTGATTTCCCCCGTGAGGGTGGCGTGGATCGAGCCATTCTGCCTGGTTACTTGTAGGGCGTCCATGATGATTCCTGTACCAAGATTTTGAAGTACACGATGTTCCTGCCCTCGTCCTGGCGCACCGCAAAGCTGTCGGCCAGTTCGGACATGATGTAAAGCCCCCGGCCGCCTTCGGCATCCGGCGTGGCGTTGACCACGGATACCGGGAGGTGGTCAAAGCCGCATCCCCAGTCAATCACTTCCACGTCCACGCACGCGCCCGGCGTCAAGGTCAGGGTTATCTGCAATTTGCCGGGCTCGCACTGTTTATAGGCGTGGCGCACCACGTTGGCGCACGCCTCGGTCAGGGCCAGGTCGCAGCGGTAGATGAGCTCCCTGTCCGAAATGGACTCGTACAGGATGGCCACCGCGGCCTTGGCCAATTTACGGCTTGGTCCGGGATGGGCCAAGGTCGTGAGGACGAAGGTATCCATTGTTACGGCTCCAGTTGTATCCACAAGGCCGTGAGATCGTCACGGAACCGGGGGGTTCCGTCGGCCAGGCTTTCCAGGCGGACCATGAGCTTGTCGAGGAACGGCTCTCCCTCGGCAGCCGTTGCGGCGGCGATGTCCCAGAAGACGTCATGGTCAAAGGGTATGCCGCCAGGCGGCTGCCATTCGTAAAAACCATCCGTATACAGGAACAGCTTTGCCCCGACGGCGAAACCGACGGTGTCGGAGGCGTAGTGCACGTCAAAAAAACCGAGCATGGGCGCCTGCGGGGTGAGCGCGGTGACGTCCGTGCCGGTCAGGAGCATGCCGGGGCAATGCCCGGCATTGATGTAGGTTATTTTATTATCGGCAAAATTAATATCCGCGGCGAACATGGTGACGAAGTCGTCCTCATCGCCGATGAGTTCGCGCAGGTGGCTGTTGATGCGCTCAAAGGTGTCGGGCAGATCGACGTAGTCCGTGACGGCCATGCGCATGAGCGTGCGCACGATGGCCATGAGGAAGGCCGCCCGCGCCCCATGGCCCGAAACATCCGCCACCACGGCGCGGAGCGTGTCGTCCCCAACGGGAAAGAAGTCGTAATAGTCGCCGCTGGCCTGGCCAGAGGGGCGGTAGAGGCTCGTGACCCGCGCCTCGCGCATATACGGGCTTTGCTGGGGCAAAAGCCGCGACTGCAAGGCGGCGACCATTTCTATTTCGTGGGTGATGTGTTCCAGATACGTCTGGCGTTCGCGGGACAGCAATATCTGCCGCGCGGCAACGCCCACGCGCGCCAGCAGTTCGGTGCGGTCAAAGGGCTTGTACAGAAAGTCGTTGGCGCCCAGGTTGAGCGCCCTGGGCTTGAGCGAGCGCTCCTCCTCGGCGGTGAGCATGAGGATGAAGGTGTCCTGGTCGCCGCGTGTGGCGCGGATGTGCTCGATGACCCCAAAGCCGTCCACAAGGGGCATGTTGATGTCCAGCAGCAGGATGTCCGGCGTGCATGCCTCATACAGCGCAATGGCCTGCTGGCCGTTTTCGGCCTGCTCCACCACGTAATGCTCGCCCAGAAAGCGCGACAGGGTCATGCGCATGGTGCGGGAGTCGTCGACGACCAGTATGGTGATGGCGTTTTTCATGCGTATCCAGTGTCCGATCGAAAGGCGTCGCTGTCCAGAAGAATGGTGACCGGCCCCCAGTTCACCAGCGCCACATCCATGGCCGCGCCAAACACGCCGGTACGTACCTTGCCCGGCATGACCGCGTCCAGGGATGCCGCAAAGGCGTCGAACAGAGCCCGGGCTGCGTCAGGCGCGGCCGCGTCGGTAAAGGACGGGCGGCGTCCCTTGCGGCAGTCGGCGTGCAGCGTGAATTGGGAAACCAGCAACACGCCGCCGCCGTTTTCCGCGATGGAACGGTTCATTTTCCCTTCGGAATCTGGGAAGATACGCAAGGTCTCGACTTTTTTCAACATGGTTTTCCAGGGGGCGGATTCGGGCAGGGCCGGGCCGTCGTCCCGCCCAAACCCCACCAGCCCCACAAGACCGGGACCGATGGCCGCCACGCATGTTCCGTCCACGGTGACGGACGCCTCCTTGACCCGTTGCAGCACCACCCGCACGGCGCGTCACTCCTCCCAATAGGTGGCCGACTGGGCCGCGCGTTCGGCCACGGTGACCGATTCCATGCGCGCGCCGGCGGCCTCCACCCTGGGCCGGATGGTGCGGTAGATGAACCGGGCCAGGTTTTCCGACGAGGGGTTGACCGCGTCAAAGGGCGGCACCTCGTTGAGATGCGTGTGGTCGAGCAGGTCGAGCACCTCTTTCAGGTCGCGCTTGAGCACCGTAAAGTCCACCAGGATGTCCGTGTCCGGGGCCAGCCGATCGCCGCTGACCGTGAGTTCCACCCCGAAATTGTGGCCATGCAGCGCCTCGCACTTGCCGCCGTAATTGCGCAGGCTGTGCGACGCCGCGAATTCGGCGCGCACCGTGAGTTTCCATTTGCCGCGTTCAGACACGCTCCGTCTCCTTTTCCGTTTCATGCGCATCGGCCAGGGCGTCGTCCAGGGCGTCCGGCATGGTGTCGGGCGCCTGTGCGCGGCCCTTTTCCACCCAGGCCTCAAAGGCGTCATGGAACACCTGGCTTGGATCCACCATGTAATCCGGTCCCAGCTGCATCCAGCACGCCGCATGTTCCAGGGTGAGCCGCACCTGTACCTGCGTGCGGCCCGGATGCCTGGTGAGCAGCGCCTTCAGTTCCGCCAGGCCGCCGTTTTCCAGCCGTGCGGCGGGCAGGGATAGGCGCACCGGAAAGTTGTTGGCCGCCAGCGTGTCGGCCAGGAGCCGCACGGAGTCGGCCAGGATCTTGGCCTGCTTGGGCCCGCCGTCATCGCCGTTGCCCATGCCGTCGCGGTCGCTGACGTGGCCTTCCACATACAATGGCTTGCCCAGGGCCATGACCGCCTTGGCCTCGGCATACACCTCGGGAAACATGGTCAGCTCGCCCGCGCTCGTCAGGTCGTCGATCTGGCAAAAGGCCATCTTGTTGCCTTTTTTGGTGAGGTGCTCCTTGCACGAGGAGATGATGCAGGCGGTGCGCAGGGCCGAGCCTGGGCCCATTTCCGCGCAGTCGCTCAAGGTTTGCAGCCGGGCGCGCCGCAGCTCCGAGCGGTACGGCAAGAGCGGGTGCGAGGTGAGGAAAAAGCCGAGCGCGTCCTTTTCAAAGCCGGATTTCACGTCGTCGGGCCATTCCGACGCCCGCTGCTCCTCGCAGTCAAAGCCCAGGCCGGGACACGTGCTGGGCTCCTCGGGCACCATGCTGAACAGCGACACCTGGCCGGACTCCTTGTCCTTGGCCTTTTTCTGGGCCCGGGCCACCACCATGTCCAGCCCGGCCAGCATGCCGTTGCGCGTGCAGCCCAGGCAGTCCACGGCGCCCGCCTTTATCATGTGCTCCAGCACCCGCTTGGTCACCTTGCGCAGGTTCACCCGCGTGCACAGATCCAGGAGGCTGCGGAACGGCCCCCCGGCCTGCCGCGCCTCCACGATCTCGCGGATCGCCTCGTCGCCCACGTTCTTCACGCCGCTCAGGCCGAACACGATCTTGCCGTCCCGCACCGCGAATTCCCGGTAGCTCACGTTCACGTCCGGCGGCAGCACCTCGATGCCCATGTCGCGGCAGCTCATGATGTATTTGAGCACCTTGTCCTGGTTCGCTATTTCCGAGGTCATGAGCGCGGCCATGAATTCGGTGGGAAAATGGGTCTTGAGATAGGCGGTGTAGTAGCTGATGAGGGCGTAGGCCGCGCTGTGCGACTTGTTGAAGCCGTATTCCGCAAACTGCTCCATGAGGTCGAAGATCTCGCCCGCCGTCTTCTTGTCCACCCCGTTCCTGGTCGCGCCCTCCAGGAAGATGGCGCGCTGTTCGGCCATGGCCTCGACGTTCTTCTTGCCCATGGCGCGGCGCAGCAGGTCGGCGCCGCCCAGCGTGTAGCTGGCCACGATCTGGGCGATCTGCATGACCTGTTCCTGGTACACGATGACGCCGTAGGTGGGCTTGAGGCAGTTTTCCAGCTGGGGCACGGGGTAGGTGACCGGCACCTCGCCCTGCTTGCGCATGATGAACTCGTCCACCATGCCCGAATTGAGCGGGCCGGGACGGTAGAGCGCGAGCATGGCGATGATGTCGTCGAAACACGTGGGCTTGAGCATGCGCAGGTACTTGCGCATGCCGGAGCTTTCCACCTGGAAGATGCCGTCCGTGTCGCCCCGCGCGTACATCTCGTAGGTGGCGGCGTCGTCCAGGGACAGGGAGTCCAGGTCCGGGGCCACCTTGGCCGGGTCGTGCACGCCCTGGCGGCGGATGATTTCGAGGGTGTCCTCCACCAGGGTCATGGTGCGCAGCCCCAGGAAGTCGAACTTGATGAGGCCCACCTCCTCGACCATCTTCATGTCGAACTGGGTGACTATTTCGTCCTTTTTCCCCCGGTAGAGCGGCAGATCCTCGGTGAGCGGCTTGTCGCCGATGACCACGCCCGCCGCGTGGGTGGAGGCGTGGCGCGACAGGCCTTCCAGCCGTTTGGACACGTCGATGAGTTTTTTCACCTGCGGGTCGGTGTCGTACATGCGCTGGAGTTCGGGCTCCATGGTCAGCGCCTTGGCAATGGTCATCTTCATCTCTTCCGGGATGAGCTTGGCGATCTTGTCCGTTTCGCCAAAACTCATGCCCAGGGCGCGGCCCACGTCGCGCACCACGGCCTTGCTCTTCATCTTGCCAAAGGTCGTGATCTGCCCCACGTACTCTTCGCCATAATGCTCGGACACGTACTTGATGACTTCGGTGCGGCGGCGTTCGCAAAAGTCCACGTCGATGTCCGGCATGGACACGCGCTCGGGGTTGAGGAAGCGCTCGAACAGCAGGTCGTAGGGAATGGGGTCGAGGTTGGTGATGCGCAGCGACCAGGCCACCAGCGATCCGGCGGCGGAGCCGCGTCCCGGACCCACGGGGATGTTGTTGCGCTTGGCCCAGTTGATGAAGTCGGCCACGATGAGGAAATAGCCTTCGAATCCCATCTGCGCGATCACGTCGAGTTCCACCTGCAACCGCGCGCGGTAGGCGTCCTGGTCCACCTGGTAGGGCAGCTTGGCGAAACGGTCCTCGAGCCCCTGGCGCGCCTGGTCCACAAACTCGCCCTGGATGGTCTTGCCTTCGGGGAGCGCGTAGCGGGGGAAACGGTAGTCGCGCAGCTTGATTTCCAGGTTGCACTGCTCGGCGATGCGCGCGGTGTTGGCCAGCGCCTCGGGCACGTGGGCGAACGCGGCCTCCATTTCCTCGGGACTCTTGTAATACAGCTCCTTGGTCTCGAAGGTCATGCGGTTGGGGTCGTCCACGGTCTTGGCGGTCTGGATGCACAACAGGATGTCGTGCGCCTCCACGTCGTCCTTGGTCAGGTAGTGGCAGTCGTTGGTGGCCACCAGCGGCAGGCCCGTGGTCTTGGCCACCTCGATGAGCTGGGCGTTGCGCTCCTCCTGTTCCTTCAGGCCGTTGGATTGCAGTTCCAGGTAGAACCGGCCCGGATAGATGTCGGCGTATTCGCGGGCCATGGCGATGCCCGCCTCCAGGCCTTGGTGCTCCAGGGCGCGGGGCACCTCGCCCGCCAGGCAGGCGGACAGGGCGATGAGGCCTTCGGCATACTGGCGCAGCAGCGCCTTGTCCACGCGCGGCTTGTAGTGGAAGCCGTGCAGATAGCCGTGCGACACGAGCTTGACCAGGTTGCGGTAGCCCGTGATGTCCTGTGCGAGCAGCACGAGATGGTAGCGCTTCTTGGCGTTTTCAGAGGTGCGGTCGTCGTGGCTGGTGTGCGCCACGTACACCTCGCACCCGATGATGGGCTTGATGCCCGCCTTCTTGGCATAGATGTAGAAATGCAGGGCGCCGAACAGGTTGCCGTGGTCGGTGATGGCCACGGCGGGCAGGCCAAAGTCCTTGGCTGTCTTGCACAGGTCCGTGAGGCGGATGGCGCCGTCGAGCAGGCTGTATTCCGTATGGCAATGGAGATGGACGAAATCAGACATTTTTCCAATGTGTCCAGTGTATTAAGGGTGTATGACGCAGCAATGCGCGACCATACCAGAAAAGCGGCACGGGAACAAACAGGAGGTGGTTTGAAAAAAACAAGTAATGCCGTATTGTTGACGACGCGCATGCCGGGCGGCGGCCCGGCGGTCATTGCGTGGCGCGGGATTGTCCGGCGCGCGGATTTCCAAAAAAAAGGCGGCTAGGGCGTCGTAACGTTGAAAACGATGCAATGCTCTTATGCATTTCGTTGAAATAATGCTTTATTATTTCAAATCCTCGCAATGGTTCAAGGCTGACACGCGCTAGTACCTGCCGCACTCCTGGCGGATGTCCTCGCCCGTGGCGATGAACACCGTGATCTCGGCCAGGTTGGTGGCGCGGTCGCCCACGCGTTCCAGCGAACGCGACAGGAACATGAGATGCACCGCGCGCTGCACGGCGCGGCTCTCCTCGATCATGTAGTTGATGTAATGGCTGAACACCTTCAGGTACAGCACATGGCCGCGCGCGTTCATGGCGCATACCTCGCGCGCCAGGTCCGCGTCGCCCGCGTTCATCGCCTTGATCGCCTTGCGGAACATGGCGGTGGCGTTGTCGGCCAGCTCCCATACCTCGGGACTGAGCGGCAGCTCGCCATGCTGCGACAGCAGGATGGCCCGCTCGGCGATGTTCACCGCCTCGTCGCCGATGCGCTCCAGCTGGCTGGCCGCGTTCTTGGTGCCCAGGATGAAGCGCAGGTCGCGGGCATAGGGCTGCTCAAGGGCCAGCAGTTTCAGGCAGCTGGCGTCGATGTCGTACTGCAGGGCGTTGATGGCCTCGTCATTGTCCATGACCGATTCGGCGGCCATCCAGTCGCGGTGGAACACCGCCTTGATCGAATCCGCCACCGCCGTTTCCACGGCGGCCATCATGGTGATGCTGGTGTGCTTGAGCTGCTCGAGTTCCTGTTGAAACGCCGTATACATAAAACAACCTCATGGGTGCGCCGCCTCTGGCGGGCGCGGGGTATTGGCCGCTTCCGCCGCGCCCTGCCGGCCGGCAGGCGGTCGGCGGGAACGGCCGAGCGTCATTCGATACCTACGGATTGTTACAGTCATATGTCAATCGGCAAGGGCGCGCCTTCCGCCGCACGATCCGTCGGGAATCCGTGTTCCCATCGGTGGCGGGATGCGCTAGAAAACGGGCGTGCGCATCCTGCTTGTGGACAATAATGACAGTTTCACCCGAAACCTGGAGCACCTGCTCGTGGCGGCCACGGGCGTTGCGCCCGTTGTTGCGCCCTATGCCGGGCTCGACGGCGTGGATCCCCGCGCCTGGGACATGATCGTGCTCTCGCCCGGACCGGGCGCGCCCGGCGAGTATCCCGGCCATGGCCGCCTGCTGGACGCGGGCGTGCCGGTGCTGGGCGTGTGCCTGGGCATGCAGGCCATCAACGCGCATTTTGGCGGCGCCACCGACAGGCTGGACGGGTGCGTGCACGGCAGGACCGACACCATTGTCTGGGACGGCGCGCCCCGGCTCGTGGCGCGCTACCATTCCCTCCACGCCAGCCGCGTGGCCGATTGCCTGGAGGTGATCGCCGCCAACGCGGCGGGGGTGCCCATGGCCCTGCGCCACCGCACGCTGCCCATCCTGGGCTATCAGTTCCATCCCGAATCCTTTCTCACGCCGCAAGGCAGGGAGTTCATCGACCATGCAACGCTATTTTTCGGCCTACGCCGGACCTGACCAGTTCGGCAGGGTGGCGTCCCGGCTCGGCATCGAGCGCGGGGCGGACATGTTTCTGACCGGCCAGGGGTTTGACGGCGAGAACCGCCAGATCATCGGCGTGGATCCCTGCGCCGAACTCATTGTCACCGCGTCCACGGACAAGGCGGCGCTGCGCGCCTTTGCCTTTGGCACGCCCGGTCCGGCGCTGGGTTTCTTGAGCTATGGCTACGGCCTGGCCCTGCGCGGCGTGGCCACGGCAAAACCCGCCGCCCTTCCCCTGGGCCATTTCAAGAAATACGAGGCGCTGGTGTGCTATGACAAGGCCGCCATGCGCCTGGACGTGTTCGCCGCCACCCCGGCCAAGGCCGAGGCGCTGCTGGCCGTGATGCACGCGCCCGGCCCGGACATCGCCACGGATGGGCCGGACCAGGGCGGGCCGGACCAGGGCGGGCCGCGCCTGGGCACGCTGGCCGCGTCGCTGGACCACGACGGGTACGTGCGCGGCGTGGAGGCGGTGCGCGAGCGCATCCGCGACGGCCACACCTACCAGCTCAACCTGTCCATCCGTTTCGACGCGCCGTGCCGCGCGCTCACGCCCGCGCATTTTCTGCATTTGTGGCGCACGCGGCCCGCGCCCATGTACGCGTGGTTCGCCTCGGGCAACCGCCGCATCCTGTCCACCTCGCCGGAGCGGTTTCTCAAGGTGGAGCGCGGGCAGGTGCTGTCGCAGCCCATCAAGGGCACGCTGGCCTTTGAGAAATATTCGCCGCTGCTGGCGGGCACGCTGCGCCGCTCGGCCAAGGAGGACGCGGAGTTGTCCATGATCGTGGACCTGATCCGCAACGACGTGTCCGCCAACTGCGCCTTTGGCTCGGTGCGCGTGGAGGGGCACAAGTCGGTCATGGTGGTGGAGAACCTGCTTCAGATGTATTCCAACGTGCGCGGCGAGCTGCGCGAGGGCGCGGACTGCGTGGATCTGCTGCTGGACGCGTTTCCGGGCGGGTCGGTCACGGGTTGCCCCAAGCAGCGGTCCATGGAGATCATCGAGGCGCTGGAGCCGCACGCGCGCGACGTGTACTGCGGTTCCATGGTGGCGCTGTGGGACGAGCGGAACATGGATTCGAGCGTGGCCATCCGCACCGGCTGGTGGGATGCGGACGCGAAGATGTTCCATTTCTATGCGGGCAGCGGCATCACGGTCGATTCCGACCCGGAGCGCGAATACGAGGAGACCATGGCCAAGGCGTCGAAATTCCTGGAGATGGTGGGCGCATAGGCCGGGGGCGGAGCCGGAGTCGGGGGCTGGAGCCGGGGGCCGGAGTCGTAGCCGCGCCATATGGCGGGCCGGGTAAGGCAAACGCCGGAAGCCGCCGCGCGCCGGGGCGGGGCAGGCGGGGCGGGCCAGATGCGGCGGGCCAGATGCGGCGGGCCAGACTTGGCGGGCCGGGGCGGGACGATGCGTGTTGGGGCGAGCCGGGCGGATCGGGCCTGACGCGGCGGACAAGGCGCGTCGGGTGCGATGCGTCGAGCCGGAGCGAGATGGGCCGTGGCCAGAAGGCCAAGATGCGGCGGGACGGGACGAGTCGAGCCTGGACGCGATGGGCCGTGGCCAGAAGGCCAAGATGCGGCGGGACGGGACGAGATGGGCCTGGACACGGCGGGCAGGATGCGCCGGGGCAAGACGAGGTGGGCATGATCTATTATTGGAAGGGCGGGTTTCACGAGGACCGGGTGGGGCTGGCCGTGGCGGGCGAGGCGTTCCGCTTTGGGTGCGGCTTTTTCAGCACGCTGCTGTATGACGGGGGCGTGCTGCATCGGCCCGGGGCGCACGTGGCGCGGCTGGCGGCAAGCCTCACGGCGCACGCTGTCCCGTTCGTGCGGCTGGACGCGGCGGGCCTGGAGGCGGTGGCGGCGCAGGTGCTGTCGCGCAACGGCCTGGCCGGGTCCACGGCGCGGGTGAACGTGTATTATCCCATCGAGGGCGCGGGACTTGGCGCGCCCGCGTCGCCAGGGGCTCTGGCGGCGATGGGGGCGACGGGGGCGACGGCGGCTCCGGTGGTCCCGGCTGCGTCAATCGTTCCGGCGGCTCCGTTGATCGCGGCCTACGCCTACACCCCGCCCCCTGCGGACAAGGTTTTTTCGCTGGCCGTAAGCCGTGGCCGCTACGCCTCCCCCGCGCACGAGCACAAGAGCATGAGCCGCATGCACCTGTGGCAGGAACAGCGCTGGGCCGAGGAGGCGGGTTTCGACCAGGCCTTGCTACTCGCGCCGGACGGCAGGATTCTGGAAACCACGACTTCGGCCTTCCTGGTTTCGGACGGCAACCGCTATTACACCCCCCGCCCCCAACACCGCCTTCCGTCCACGGCTGTGGCGGCATTGGCCGAGACCCATCCCGTGGTCGAGCGGGACATCATGCTTTCTGATCTCCCGTCCTATTCGCAGGCAGTTATCGCCAACGCTCTTATCGGGTTGCGGGCTGTGGGGCGTGTAGAGAAAATAGGGTGAGCAAGTTATTATACATTGTATAACTTGTGAATATCATTAATATTAGGCATGCTTTTGTTTTGATCGGTGTCTGTTGCAAGCTACTTTACTCATATGGGGAACTTGTTTTAGGTTGTGAAAAGTTATATAGTGTTATGTGAGGTAGATCGATGGAAATCAGATGCAAGTGCTTTCAAAGAGCCTTTTATCGGTTCATTAAAAAGTCAGAAGAAATTGATGCAGTGAAAAAATTGGCGCATAGCGGAATCGTTAAGCAGGAGTCGATATTAAATGCGTTGCTTGTGCTTTATTCAGTTAGCGAAGATGAATTCGATGATATACAGAATGAGGAAGCAACTAAGAGGGTAGAGCAAGAGAATTGTTTGCTCGAACAATCAATGTGGATAATTAATAATAAGTTTCAACCCCTTTTGACGGCACTTTTTGTATCATTTTGGACTGCGTTTGAAGCGGCAGTCTGTGACGCAATTAAGGACTGGATCATGTATTGTCCTGGTGAGCACATCGAAATAGAGGAGCTTTCAAAAATTAAGATAGGAGCAGCAGCAACAATTCAAGGAAAAGAATATTCATCAAGTGCAATTACTGACAAAATATTAGAATCAGTAAAGCAGACAAACAAAATTGGTGCTGAAAGAGTTGAGTGCGCGCTAAGTTATATATCGCTATCTGGAAGAATCACTTCAGATACTAAAAAGGCTATTGCAGAAGCTCACCAGGTGAGGAATCTTATTCTGCATAAGTCATGCATAGTTGATGAAAAGTTTAAAAAGCTAATACCTTGGACGGAGTATGAAATTGGCGAGAGGTACATGTTGACAAATGCCAAGTATATGTATTTTTATGGCAATATATATAGTTATATTGTACAGCTCATACGGAGATTTGCTAAAAAAGCCAAGCAATGTGGCATGTCTGAGTACGTAGACATGGAGTGATGCATTTCGTAAATCATAATATGTTTTGTTTGTAACAAATGCATCATGAATGACCATGCTACTACTATTAATGGTGCTGTGATAAATTTAATATAGCATGTTTGCAAAAAAAATAACAAGATAATATTTTCAAAAGAATGTTGCTTTTCTGATTTTTACTGTCTTGCTTTTCCCCGCTAGAAAATTTGTCAGATGGTTGATGGCACATAGGATGTGAGTCACGTAATTATTAGAAGGCGTGACGCATTCATTGTTCATGTGCCTGATTACATGTCGCGTAGACGCCGCAAGGCCGTCGAAGACATGTAGGCGAACGTCCGCGAAGCGACGGCACACTCCGACCTATTTGATGCAGCGCAGGAACTGGTTGGTAAAGCCCGCTTTGTTGTCGTACCTGATGATGCCCTTGAGCATGGTGCCGTCCATGACCACGGTGGACAGGCCGTCCATCACGCCGCACGCCCCGCGCCCATTGCCTCCCGCCCTTGACTCGCCCCCGCAAAGCGAATACATGTATTCACAACAAAGGAGCCCTCCATGCCCACCTCTGTCCGACTGCCCGCAGAAGCGGAAGAACGGCTGGCCGCGCTGGCAGCGTCCACTGGCCGGTCCAAGGCCTATTATATTCGCGAGGCCATACTTGCGCATCTCGACGAGATGGAAGACATCTACCTTGCGGAGCAGGCGCGCGAGCGCGTGCGCCGGGGCGAGGAACGGACCTACTCCCTTGACGAGATAGAGACGCACCTTGGCCTGGCGGATTGAGTTTGCCGACACGGCCCGCAAGGATTTGGCCAAACTCGACAAACAGGCCCAGGCCCGCATCCTTCGCTTTTTGCGCGAACGCGTCGCGCCCAGCCAACATCCCACGGATTTCGCCGCGCCCCTCAAACGCGACCTGAGCGGCCTCTGGAAAATTCGGGTCGGCGACTATCGCCTCATCGTGGAAATCGTGGACGAGCAAGTGCTTGTTCTCGTCCTCAAGGTGGGCCACCGACGTCGCGTGTACGGCGGCCACTGACGGTCCTCATCCTCCAAACGCGCCCCCTGTCCTGTTCCAGTGTCCCCTCCTCCCCCCGCCGGGCTCCCCAACTTACCCTCCCGTATAATCCCTCCCCACCCCCTCCAGCAGTTTTTGGGGAAAGGGTTGAGAGAGGGGATGGGGGTCCGGGGGAAGGGGAGAGAGAAGGGAAAACCCCTTTTTATG
>JBFWMG010000016.1:0-70236 GCA_050251715.1 Desulfovibrionaceae bacterium
GGGCAAAGTCGAGGTCGTCCCGGTCAAGCCCTGCAACACGCAGAAGGATCTGTCCCTGGCCTATTCCCCCGGCGTGGCCGAGGCGTGCAAGGCCATCCACGCCGATCCCGACCTGGTGGACACCTACACCGGCCGCGCCAACCTGGTGGCGGTCGTGTCCAACGGCACCGCCGTGCTCGGCCTCGGCAACATCGGGCCCAAGGCGGGCAAGCCGGTCATGGAGGGCAAGGGCGTGCTCTTCAAGACCTTCTGCGACATCGACGTCTACGACATCAACCTCGACTGTTCCGATCCCGACCGCCTCATCGACATCACCAAGGCGCTGGAGCCCACCTTTGGCGGCATCAACCTCGAAGACATCAAGGCGCCGGAATGTTTTTATATTGAGGAGACCCTGAAAAAGGAGATGGGCATTCCCGTCTTCCACGACGACCAGCACGGCACTGCGGTCATCTCCGGCGCGGGCATTCTCAACGCCTGCGAGATCGCGGGCCGCAACATCGAAGACCTCAAGGTCGTGGTCGTGGGCGCGGGCGCGGCGGGCATTGCCTGCGCCACCTTCTACACCACCATCGGCATCGACCCCAAGAACATCTTCATGTTCGACTCCAAGGGGCTCATCTACAAGGGCAGGGGCGGCCTGAACAAGTACAAGGAAGCGTTCGCCCAGGCCAAGGATTGTGGCAGCCTGGCCGACTGCATGAAGGGCGCGGACATGTTCCTGGGCCTGTCCACCAAGAACCTGGTGAGCAAGGACATGGTCAAGTCCATGTGCCCCAATCCCATCATCTTCGCCATGGCCAACCCGGACCCGGAAATCCCCTATGTGGACGCCAAGGAGGCCAACCCCAACTGCATGATGGGCACGGGCCGTTCCGACTTCCCCAACCAGATCAACAACGTGTCCGGCTTCCCCTACATCTTCCGGGGCGCGCTGGATGTGCGGGCCACGGAGATCAACGAGGCCATGAAGATCGCGGCCACCAAGGCCTTGGCCGCCCTGGCCAAGGAGCCGGTCCCGAGCGAGATCTGCGACGCCTACGGCGTGAAGGAACTCAGCTTCGGCATCGACTACATCATTCCCAAGCCGCTCGACCCGCGCCTGCTCGAGTGGGAAGTGCCCGCCGTGGCGCAGGCCGCCATGGATTCCGGCGTGGCCCGCGCGCCCATCGCCGACATGGACGCCTACCGCAAGAGCCTGGTCGACCGCCTGGCCAAATCCCGCGCCCGCATCGGCGCCTACGTCAAGAGCTACGAGTAGCAAATAGCCCATCATCGGCTCCCTTCCCGGCTTGGGTGGAAGACGGGGAGGGAGCCCAGGGCATTCCATAACGGGCCGCAGGCCCACACAAGAGCATCATTACCCAACACCGTTAACACACCGAGGAAGAAGCTATGAAACAATTCCTGAACGTGGCGCTCATGACCGTGGCGGTCTTGCTGGCAACGGTCGGCGTATGCCTTGCGGCGGAGGCCGCCAAGGCGCCCGTCGATCCGACCAACGCCTACATCACCCTGGCTGTGCTCGGCGTTTCCGCCGTGTTGTTCTTCACGGAAATCGTGCCCCTGCCCGTAACGGCCATGCTCGTGCCCGTGGCCCTGTCCATCTTCCATATCGTCCCGGCCAAGAAGGCCTTCGCCAACTTCGGCAACGTGTGGGTCGTCATCTTCATGGCCATGTTCGTTGTCGGTGAGGCGACTTTCGTCACCGGTTTCGCGGACAAGGTGGGCAAGTGGACCGTCAAGACGGCGGGCAAAAGCGAGACCAAGCTGCTGCTGCTCTCCATGATCGTGATCGGCGGCCTGTCCGCATTCCTGTCCAACACCGGCACCACGGTGGTGGCCATTCCCATGATCCTGGGCATGTGCGCCACCTCGGGCATCCGCCCCGGCAAGATCCTCATGCCCGTGGCCTTTGCCTCGTCCCTGGGCGGCACCATCACCCTGGTGGGCACGCCCCCCAACGGCCTGGTCAACTCCGTGCTGGGCAAGATGGGCCCGGCGGGCATCCAGCCCTTCGGCTTCTTTGAATTCGCCAAGTTCGGCGTGCCGCTGCTCCTCGTGGGCGTGCTGTACTACGCCCTCATCGGCAAGAAGTTCCTGCCCAATTCCGTGGTCGAGTGCTCGCCCGAGGAAGAGGCGGCCAAGCCCAAGCGCCCTGAGAAGATGTTCTGGTCCCTGGGGATTTTCGCCTTTGTGGTCGCGGCCATGGCCTCCAATTTCCTGCCCCTGGTCACGGCCGCCATGCTGGGCGCATGCCTCGTGGTCATCACCGGCTGCATGACCATGAAGGAGGCCTTCAGGAGCGTTGACTGGACCACCATCTTCCTGTTCGCGGGCATGCTGTCCATGTCCACGGCCATGGTGGATTCCGGCGCCGCCGCCCTCATCGCCGAAAGCGTGGTGTCCCACGTGTCCAGCCCGGTCATGCTGCTGGCGGTCATGTGCGGCCTCACCGCGCTGGTGACCAACTTCATGTCCAACACCGCCACCACCGCGCTCATGGCCCCCCTGGCCGTGCCCATCGCCGTGGCCAGCGGCGTGTCGCCCCTGCCGCTGCTCATGGGTATCGCCATGTCCGCCTCGGCCTGCTTCCTGACCCCGGTGGCCACCCCGCCCAACACCATCGTGCTCGGCCCCGGCAACTACACGTTCATGGATTACTTCAAGGCGGGCTGGCCCCTGCAGCTCATCAGCCTCATCTTGTGCGTGGCGGTCATCCCCATGATCTGGCCCTTCTAGAGCATCTTAACTTTGAAAAGCTTCGATGCTCTTACGCATTTTATTGAAATAATGAATCATTATTTCAAATCGTCACATCGTTTCAATGTGACGATGCGCCAGGACCATGCCCGGAGAACCAGCCATGGAACGCGCCATTAACACCGCCTCTCCCCTGCCGGGCGCCATGCCCGGCAGGAAGTGCGGCGACCGGCCCCTGCCCCGTCTGCCCCTGGCGCGCCTGATGGCCGCCGTGGTGGACACCACGGCCATGACCGCCGCCAGCGTGCTGGCCGTCACCGCGACGGTGGCCGTGGCCTTTGCCGCCTTTCATCCGCATCTGGCGGCAACGCTCTTCGGCTGATATGAATGGGAGCAGAAAATACCTACTTTCGTGCTCACATTTATAAGGACGGCCCCGCAGGCAGCGGGGCCAAGCGGCGCAGCCGCCGGAGCGCGGCGTTAGTTCGTTTGCGCTCCGAGTGGCAACGCCCCCCGTACTGGAGCGCAAAGGGCACCCTTTGCGCCCCGTTTTGGGGTTCATCCGGGTGATGGGTGCTTTTGACAAAGGGAAGGGACATGGCGTTCATGAAGAACTGATCGACCTGTACCTTCTCGATGATTCCCCGGTCAGCCAACCAGATCTGGTCCGCCAAGTCTGCCGACGTGGCGTTCGCCCCGATTTCGACGTCGATACCCGTCCCGGCGATTATTTCCTGCATGAAATCCCCCCCGGGGGGGCGAGATTTCATGCACATAAAACAGCGCTGCGGCCAGATCCTCCGAGGCCGTTCTGCCTGGCGTCCGCAAAAGGAGGCTGCTGGCGTTGTAGCCCAGGCCGTCTTCCTGCTGGACTGGTGGCAACGCTACGCCACGTCGGAAAAATTGGCGGCATGGTGCGCCTGAAGGGCAATGAGATGCTTCCTGTCGATTCGCCGGAGTCTCTCCGGCGCCGAAAAGCGGCGCAGGGTGAATGTCGCCATGACTTACCCCTCTTGCCTCGCCGTTACTAATTGTTGTTATTATCTTTTTTTACACCCAGATCCGTTGGCGCACAACAACAGCCCTGCGCTGCGGGACTATTTGAAGACGAACTTTTTTCTTCATTCGAATCGACTTCTTCAAGCTCCAATGAGCAACAAGAGGATTTTTGTCCGAAGATTTTTTTGAAAAAGCTGGCCTTTTTTTCGTCTTTCATCGGCTTTTCTCCCTATAAATTAGAGAATAGTGTTGAATGCGTATCCGCCCATGACGGCTGTTGTCCAGATGACAGCCACGATTGCGCCCACCAAACGCTTTCTAAAAATACTCGCCAGCATGGCCATTTCGGGTATCGCCATGCCTGCCCCGCCGATAATTAACGCGATAACCGCGCCCATGCTCATCCCCTTTTGCGACAAGGCCAACCCAATCGGAATGGCTGTTTCAGCCCTGATATAGAGCGGTACGCCAATACTAGCTGCGATAGGAATAGCAAATGGGTTGTCTGGACCGGCTATGTTTGTCACAAAGTCTTGAGGAATGTATCCATAAATCCCAGCTCCGATTGCGACACCGACAAGAAGATAGACGAGTACCGCTCTAAAATCGCCCCATGCTGATATAAATGACTCTTTTAATTTCCCAGAAAATGTTATTGGACTATTTTCAGAACCATGGGGAACGCTACAACACTTCTGCTTGACCCTCACTCGTTTGACATAGTTCGCCCCATTGAGTTTTTCAAGAAATACACCGAAGAGCATCGACCCCACAAAAGTGACTCCGAAATAGAGTAAGCACGCTTTTATCCCCATCAGTGCCCAGACCATACTGATAATGATGGGGTTGAGCAGAGGTGAAGCGATGACAAATGACATAACCGGCCCAAACGGTGCACCAGCATTCAGCATGCCAAGCGTCATTGGTATGGTTGAGCATGCGCAAAAAGGGGTGAGCGATCCAACCACGGCCCCCAGAAAGTTGCCCCAAATCCCGCGACGCGAGAGCCACAGTCTGAGTTTTTCTTGCGGTATATACATTAATGCCAAAGCAACAATCGTGCTGATACCCAAAAAAAGCACCGTCAGCTCTGTGGTAATGATAAAAAAATATTGAACGGTACTGATTAGGTTGTTCATTCCACAATTCTCCTTGTCAAGGTTGACATCGTCAACCATATGCGTAAAAAAAAGTCAGGCCTTCAGGGCAGTTGCCATTGCTGTAAGCAACTTAACGATGTCGGCCACTGTGTACCCCGGCATTTTTGCGGCAATGACATGAAACTGCTCCATATAACGTGAATTAGCGGACGACAGGACGCGCTCTCCGGACGCTGTCATTTCCACGCAGCAGACCCTTGCATCTTCATGGGATTTAATCTTCTGGACATATCCTTTCTTTTCAAGCCGGTTAACAATCCTGGTTGCTCCGCTTTTTGTAAATCCAAGCGAATAGCCAACATCCTGTACCGCGCAATGGTATGTGGTGGAGACTTTGTCCAGTGCTATGAATTCCGGCATGGTAAGGTTTTCGCAGCACTCTCCATTCAACCCCTTTGGGCCAAAATGCCAAGCAATCTCGATTAACGACCTGCTTATATCTGAAATCGCGCCTTGGGTCATGCGACCTCCATTTGAGTGAAACGCATCAAGGCCCTTGTCGAACCCTATGCAATCCCAGGAGGCAAGATACCTCCAATTGGTTGACTGCGTCAACCGTATTTTTGAGAAATATTCTCGCACCTGATTTCCGAAACGCCCATGAGCCCCTGGTAGACAACGCCTGAAGAAAGTCGGCTTAAAACCTACGCACAGCTAGAAACCAGATGCTCGACCAGGGGCGGAACCGAGGCGGTTGCGGGTGCTATTGGACGCGCATCCCAACCGTCGCCGTTTCTGGCACTCACTCCATCCAGCCCCCCGGCCCCACCGGAGGTGTTTCCGGATGAACCTTGTTTTTGGGGAGACGCCCCTCGGCTACCCGCCGCGTCTTCTTGTCCTGCCGCACCTGCAGCGCCCCTCACCCGCCCCCCCGTGCCTGCCCACGCCTGCGCCCTCGACTTTCCCGCACCGCAAGAAACATTATGATATCAGCATAGTATCACACCATTGTCTTGATCGATCAATCAATCAAAATCCTTGCCGCCGCCCTGCGGAACGTATGCATTCCCACCAAACAAGAATGGTTTCGGACGAGGCAGGAAAACAGGGACGCGCTCGGAAGGCTGACGGAAATAACCCTTTTATTTTAACATATTATCAGGCACGCGCTTGTGGCATGCTCCCTGCAAAACGCCAGGAGCCACATTTTGTTTGCGCCGCGCCACCCGGCCCGGCGCGCACAGGGCAAGGGACGCGGACAGCGGCCATTCCGGCGGCGGTTCCGGCACACGCGACACGGCCCGCAAGGGCCGCCAAACCACACGGGCGAGACATGGCGAACACCATCATCAAAAAGGAACAGCTCATCCCGGACCAGACCAGCAAGCTGGTCATCGCCGCGCCGCGCATCGCGGCCAAGGCGAAGCCGGGAAATTTCGTGATCCTGCGCGTGCATGCCAAGGGCGAGCGCATCCCCCTGACCATTGCCGACGTGGACAGGGAAAACGGCACCATCACCATCGTGTACCTGGTGCTCGGCAAGTCCACGGCCATGCTGGAGGCGCTGGGCGAGGGCGACACGATTCTCGACCTGTGCGGCCCGCTGGGCAAGGAAACCCACATCGAGAAGATGGACACGGTCATCTGCGTGGGCGGCGGCACGGGCATCGCGGCCATGCACCACATCGCCAAGGGGCACCACGCCGCAGGCAACAAGGTGGTGGCCATCATCGGCGCGCGCAACAAGGATCTGCTGCTCTTCGAGAACGAGCTGCGGCTGTTCGCGTCCGAGGTGCTCATCTCCACGGACGACGGCAGCTACGGCCACAAGGGGTTTGTCACCGAGCGGCTCAAGGCGCGGCTCGAAACGGACACCTCGGTCAAGGAAGTGGTGGCCGTGGGCCCGGTGCCCATGATGGCCGCCGTGTCCAGGACCACCGAGCCCTTCGGCGTCAAGACCACGGTAAGCCTCAACGCCATCATGGTGGACGGCATCGGCATGTGCGGCGCGTGCCGCGTGACCGTGGGCGGCGAAACCAGGTTCGCCTGCGTGGACGGCCCGGAATTCGACGGCCATCAGGTGGATTTCGCCGAGCTCGGCATGCGCCTGCGGGCCTTCAAGGATCTGGAACAGGAATCCCACACCCATTACCGCAGGTGCACATGCCATGACGGAAAATAAGAAGACCAAAAAACCCGCCGTGCCCCGCCCCGCTCGCGTGGACATGCCCAACCAGGATCCCGCCGCGCGCAGGAGGAATTTTGACGAGGTCGCCCTGGGCTACACCAGGGAAATGGCCATGACCGAGGCCTCGCGCTGCCTCGCATGCAAAAAGCCCCTGTGCGTGAAGGGCTGCCCCGTGGAAGTGCCCATCCCCCACTTCATCGAGCCGCTGTCCCGTGGGGACATCGAGGAGGCCTACCGGGTCATCAAGACCACCAACAGCCTGCCCGCCATCTGCGGCCGCGTCTGCCCGCAGGAAAACCAGTGCGAGGGTTCCTGCATCCTGGGCAAGAAGGGCGAACCCGTGGCCATTGGCCGCCTGGAGCGGTTCGTGGCCGACGAATACATGCACATGGACGCCTGCGGCCTGCTGTCCGGCAAGCCCGAGTGCCCCTCCATCGACCCCGAGAAAAAGGTCGCCTGCATCGGGTCCGGCCCGTCCTCGCTCACCGTGGCGGGCTACCTGGCCACGCGCGGCTGCAAGGTCACGGTGTTCGAGGCGCTGCACGAGCTGGGCGGCGTGCTGGTTTACGGCATCCCCGAGTTCCGGCTGCCCAAGGAACGGATCGTGGCCAAGGAAGTGAACGCCCTGCGCGCCATGCAGGTGGAATTCGAGAAAAATACCGTGGGAGGCAAGACCTTCAGCTTGCAGGATCTATTCGAAGAAGGATACAAGGCCGTGTTCGTAGGGGTTGGAGCGGGCCTGCCACGGTTCCTGAACATCCCGGGCGAGAACTTCAACGGTGTTTTTTCGGCCAACGAATACCTCACCCGCGTCAATCTGGGCCGGGCCTACGACTTCCCCCACTACGACACACCCATCATCCGTGGGCGCAGAATCACGGTGTACGGCGCAGGCAACGTGGCCATGGACGCCGCACGCACCGCCCTGCGCCTGGGCGCGGAAAGCGTGCACATCGTCTACCGCCGCACGCTCGACGCCATGCCCGCCCGCCACGAGGAAATCGAGCACGCCATCGAGGAAGGCGTCGTCATGCAGGTGCTTTCCGCGCCCCTGGAGTTTCTGGGCGACGCGCACGGCAACCTGCGCGCGGTCACGCTCCAACGCATGGAGCTGGGCGAACCCGACGCCTCGGGCCGCCGCGGCCCCGTGCCCATGGACGGCGACGTGTACGAACTGGAGACCGACCTCGCGGTCATCGCCGTGGGCACCCGCTCCAACCCGGTGCTGCTGGACAACGAACCCGACATCACCCTAAACAGCTGGAAATACATCATGGTCAACGAGGAAACCGGCGAAACGAGCATCCCCAACGTCTATGCGGGCGGCGACATCGTCACCGGCGCGGCCACGGTCATCCAGGCCATGGGCGCGGGACGCAGGGCCGCCAAGGATATCGCGCGCAAGCTCGGTTGCGCGGACTGACCATGCGTTCCGAAGATCTTCGGTTACGAATTTGAGAAAATATATCAATCGTATTATTTTTTTATAATTCGTGCCATGGCCTTCGCAAAAGAGCACGAGCGCCATGCGCGGGGGCGGCCCGCCCGATCCCGCGTGCATCCCGACCATCTGGAGACAATCGATGTCCGACACCACAACGACCCCCACGCTGCTGGAAAAGCCCGCTGGCGCTTCCTTCAAGGAGCGTGTGGCCGGCATCCTGCCCGAGGGCGGCAACCTGGACCTCTGCCTGACCTGCGGCGCATGCACCGCCGGGTGCCCCGCCTCCGGGATGGAGGACATGGACCCGCGCAAATTCCTGCGCCTGGCCGCACTGGGCATGGACGAAGAGGTCACCTCCACGCCCTGGGTGTGGATGTGCACCATGTGCATGCGCTGCGTGCACGCCTGCCCCATGCGCATCAACATCCCGCAGCTGGTGTACAACGCCCGCCAAAGCTGGCCGCGCGAGACCCGGCCCAAGGGCATCATCAACTCCTGCGACGTGGCGCTCAGCAGGGACACCAACAGCGCCATGGGCGCCTCGGCCGAGGACTTCGCATTCGTGGTCGAGGACGTGCTGGCCGAGGTGCGCGAAAACCAGCCCGGCCAGGAAAACCTGGACGCGCCCATGAACAGGCACGGGGCCATGTACTTTCTGAACCAGAACTCGCGCGAGCCCATGACCGAACCCGACGAGATGGTGCCGCTGTGGAAGATCCTGAACACGGCGGGCGCGGACTGGACCCTGGGGTCCACCGGCTGGGCAGCGGAGAACTACTGCATGTTCGGGGCCGACGACGAGGGCTGGGAGGCCATCGTCCGCAACAAGGTCAAGGCGGTGGAGGATCTGGGCTGCAAGTACTGGCTCAATACCGAATGAGGCCACGAGCTCTACGCGGTCCGGTTCGGACTGCAAAAATTCAACATCACCCCCAAGTTCGAGATCGAGTCCATCATCAAGCTCTATGCCCGGTGGATCCGCGAGGGCAGGCTCCCGGTCAACAGTGACTGGAACACGGGCAACGTGGCCTTCACGGTGCAGGATCCCTGCCAGCTGGTGCGCAAGACCTTTGGCGACCCGGTGGCCGACGACCTGCGCTTCGTGGTCACACGCGTGGTGGGCGAAAAGAACTTCATCGACATGTGGCCCAACAAGTCCAACAACTACTGTTGCGGCGGCGGGGGCGGCTTTCTGCAATCGGGCTATCCGGAACAGCGCCGCGCCTACGGCGAGCGCAAGCATGAGCAGATCATGCGCACCGGCGCCAAGTACGTCATCGCCCCGTGCCACAACTGCCACTCGCAAATCCACGACCTGTCCGCATACTACGAGGGCGGCTACCATGTGGTGCACCTGTGGACGCTGATCGCGCTGTCGCTCGGCATGCTGGGCGAAAACGAGCGGGCCTACCTGGGCGACGACCTGTGCGCATGCGGCCTGTAGCCCCCATCGTCTTGAAGCAACACTCTTCCCTGAAACAGGGTCCGCCCGCTTCCAGGGAAATGCACGCGCGCATCCGGCCTCTTCCAGGCCTGGGTGCGCCAGCCGTACAGACAGAACGGAGACCGGCATGAATGGAACAAACGGACAGCCCCGAGGGGCGGTCATGGTGGTGGGCGGCGGCATTGCGGGCAAGCAGGCCGCGCTCAACCTGGCCGAGACCGGGTACAAGGTCTACCTTGTGGAGCGCGAGCCCGGCATCGGCGGGGTCATGGCCCAGCTGGCCAAGACCTACCCCACCAACGACTGCGCGCTCTGAATACTCTCGCCCAAGTTGGTCGAGTGCGGTCGGCACTTGAACATTGAGCTGATGCCCCTCACGGACGTTCTGGGCATCGACGGCGAGGAAGGCGATTTCACGGTCCGCTTGCAGCAGCGCCCGCGCTACGTGGATCCGGACAAGTGCATCGCGTGCGGCGAATGCGCCCGCAAGTGCCCCAAGAAGGTGGACGACGCCTTCAACGCCAACCTGAACCAACGCAAGGCGGCGTTCATTCTCTACGACCAGACCGTGCCCCTCAAGTACGCCCTGGACGAGAAGCACTGCATCTATCTGCAAAAGGGCACGTGCGGCGCGTGCCAGAAGGCGTGCCCGGCGGACGCCATCAACTTCGGGGACAAGGGCCGCGAGCTGACCATCCACGTGGGCTCGGTCATCCTGTCGCCCGGCCTGTCCACCTTCGATCCCACGCCCTACGACACCTTTGCCTATTCCCGGCTGCCCGACGTGGTCACCAGCCTGGAATACGAACGGCTCCTGTCCGCCTCCGGCCCCTGCCAGGGCCATGTGGTGCGCCCCTCGGACAAGACCCCGCCCAAACGCGTGGCCTGGATCCAGTGCGTGGGCTCGCGCGCCATCAACAAGTGCGACAACGCCTACTGCTCCAACGTGTGCTGCATGTACGCGCTCAAGCAGGCGCTGGTCACGGCGGACCACGCCGCAGGCGACGACCATGACGAGGCCATCTTCTTCATGGACGTGCGCGCCCACAACAAGGATTTCGAGCAGTATTACACCCAGGCCAAGGCCAAGGGCATCCGCACCCTGCGCTCCCGGCCCCACTCCCTGCGCCCCGGCCCGGACGGCACGGGCGCGGTGGTGGAATACGTGACCGAAACGGGCAAGGCCGTGGTCGAGACGTTCGACATGGTCGTGCTCTCCGTGGCCCTGGAAGCGCCCACCCACGCCAGGGAACTGGCCGAGGCGGCGGGCATCGAGCTGGACCGCTGGAACTTTGCGGCCACGGACCCCTTCGACCCGGTGCGCACCTCGCGCAAGGGCGTGTACGTGTGCGGCTCGTTCAGCGAGCCCAAGGACATTCCCCACGCGGTCATGGAGGCCAGCGCCGCGGCCTGCGCCGCCAGCGCCGCCCTGGCCGGGGCGCGGGGCACAGAGGTCGCCACACCAGCCACGCCCGAGGCCATCGACGTGACGGGCGAGGCGCCGCGCATCGGCGTGTTCGTGTGCGCCTGCGGCATCAACATCTCCAGCGTCATCGACATCGAGGCGCTGGCCGCCTACGCCCTGACCCTGCCCGGCGTGGCGCACGCCGAGACCAACGCCTTTTCCTGCTCCCAGGACACCCAGGTCCACCTTACCAAGGTCATCAAGGAAAAGGGGCTCAACCGGGTGGTGGTGGCGGCCTGCACCCCGCGCACCCACGAGCCGCTGTTCCGCGAGACCCTGGAGGCGGCGGGGCTGAACAAATACCTGTTCGCCATGGCCAACATCCGCAACCACGGGGCGTGGGTGCACACCGACGAACCCGAGGCCGCCACGCGCAAGGCCATGGACCAGGTGCGCCAGGCCGTGGCGGGGGTGCGGTTGCAGACGCCCCTGGCCGACGTGACGCTCGGCGTCACCCCTGCCGCGCTGGTGGTGGGCGGCGGCGTGGCGGGCATGACCGCCGCGCTGGAAACCGCGCGCCAGGGGTTCGAGGTGCATCTGGTGGAGCGCACCGGCCAGCTGGGCGGCAACGCCCGCAGCCTGCGCATCGCCCTGGGCGGCCCCGTGGCCCCGTACCTGGACGGACTGGAAACGGCGCTGCGCGCCCAGGAACGGGTGCACCTGCACCTGAACAGCGCCGTGGCCCACGTGGACGGCTTTGTGGGCAATTTCCGCACCACGCTCGCCAGCGGCGCGGACGAGACGGCAATCGACCACGGCGCGGTCATCGTGGCCACGGGCGCCAAGGGGCTTGCCCCCGAGGGCCGCTACGGCCACGGCAGCGACCCGCGCATCATGACCCATCCCGAAATCGATACGGCCATGGTGTCCGGCACGCTGGACCCCAGGGCCATAGGCACGGCGGTGTTCATCCAGTGCGTGGGCTCGCGCGAGCCGGACCGGCCCGCCTGCTCCCGCGTGTGCTGCACCCATACCGTGGAAACCGCCATCCACATCAAGGAAGCCAATCCCGCCGCGCGGGTGTACGTGCTCTACCGCGACATGCGCACCTACGGCAAAAGGGAGACCCTGTACCAGAAGGCGCGCGCCCTCGGCGTCATCTTCTCCCGCTTCCGCCTGGACGACCGGCCCAGCGTGGCCGTGGACAACGGCGCGGTGGCCGTGACCTTCAAGGACCATGTGCTGCAACGCAGGCTCACGGTGAAAACCGACCTGCTGGGCCTGGCCACGGCCATCATTCCAGGCGACAACAACACGCTGGCCCAAATGTTCAAGACCCCGCTGTCCACCGAGGGCTGGTACGCCGAGGCGCACGCCAAGCTGCGGCCCGTGGATTCCGTGACCGAGGGCGTGTACCTGGCGGGCCTGGCCCACTTTCCCAAGACCCTGGAGGAATCCGTGACCCAGGCCCGCGCCGCCGTGGCCCGGGCCTGCGGCCTGCTGTCGCGCACCTCGCTCACCCTGGCGGGCACCGTGGCGGCCATCGATCCGGCCAAGTGCGTGGGCTGCGGCGTGTGCTGGGTGGCCTGCCCCTTTGGGGCCATCGCGCCCGGCGACGACGGCAAGGCCGTGGTCAACGAGGCGCTGTGCAAGGGATGCGGCGTGTGCACGGCCTCGTGCCGCAGCGCCGCGCCGGAACTGCGCGGCTTCACCAATGCCGACATCATGGCCCAGGTCGCGGCCATTCTGGGATAGGAGCGCCCATGACCCAACCATTCGAACCCAAGATCGTGGCCTTTTTCTGCCACTGGTGCACCTACGGCGCGGCGGACCTGGCGGGCGTGAACCGCATGCAGTACCCCGCCAACTTCCGGGCCGTGCGCGTGCCCTGCTCCGGGCGGCTGAGCCCCAAATTCCTGCTGCACGCCCTGCGCAACGGCGCGGACGGCATCTGGGTGTCGGGCTGCCACCCCGGCGACTGCCATTATGGCACGGGCAACTACCATGCCCGGCGCAGGCTGGAGCTGTTCATGAACCTGCTCGACTACGTGGGAGTGGAGCGGGGCCGCGTGCATTTCTCGTGGATATCCTCGGCCGAGGCGGAAAAATTCCAGAAAAAGGCCATCGAGGTGGTGGAGACCGTGCGCGCGCTCGGCCCCAACACCCGGCTGGCCAAGACCGTGGAAGGGCTGGCCCCCAATCCGGCGGAGTCCGGCATCGACCTGCCCGACCTGCCCGACCTGCCCGATCTGCGCGGTCAGGCGCAAGGAGGCGCATGATGCTCGCACGCACCAACGCCATCCGCGCCACAGCGCGCCGCCTGCTCGAAGCCGGGCAGGTGGACTGCGTCATCGGCTACCGCGCGGGCACCGTGCCCCTGCGCAGCCAGCCCTATATCGCCACCACGCCCGGCGAGGCGGACCAACTGGTCTGGAACGGGTTCTGCGGGCTCAACCTGGCCACCTTCGCCTCGGGCCGCACGGACCGCGTGGCCGTGGTGGCCCAGGGCTGCGTCACGCGCAGCCTGAACGGACTGCTGCACGAAAACCGCGTGGCCCGGGAGCGGTTGTACGTCATCGGCGTGCCCTGCCTGGGCATGCTCGACCTCGGCAAGATCGCGGCCCGGTTCGAGGACAGGACCATCCTGGCGGCCGAGGACGACGGCGACGACCTGGTGGTGCGGGGGCGCGACCGCAACGGCGACCCGTTCGAGGCGCGCATCCCGCGCCGCGACGTGAAACGGGACAACTGCCTCACCTGCGTGCAGAGCACCCCGGTCCTGCCCGAAGGCGTGCCCGGGGAACTGGTGGCCGATCCCGTGCCCAATCCGGGCGGCGACATCGACGCCGTGGCCGCGCCCTGGGAAAAGCTTGACGCCGCCGGGCGGTGGGCCGCCTTCGAGGACACGTTCGCGTCCTGCATCCGCTGCTACGCCTGCCGCGACGCCTGCCCCCTGTGCTATTGCACCGAATGCTTTGTGGACGAATCCAGGCCGCAGTGGGTGGGCAAGACGCTCGACGCGGCGGACGTGCAGACCTTCCACATCCTGCGCGCCTTTCACTGCGCGGGCCGCTGCACCGACTGCGGCGCGTGCGAGACAGCCTGCCCGCAGGGCATCAGGATGCGCCGCCTGACCAGCAAGCTGGAAAAGGACGTGCGCGCCCTGTGGGGCTTCGCCGCCGGCATGGACCCGGAGGGCGAGCCGCCGCTGGCCGTGTACCGGCCCGACGATCCGGAAGAACACTTCAAGTAGGGGACGCCGATGACCACACGCATTCTCGCCAAAACCGACCTCGGGCGGTTCCTCGACACCCTGCGCCACGGCCCGGACGGCAGCCGCCGCGTCTTCGCGCCGGGCAAGGATCCCAAGACACCGGGCAAGACCATATGGCGCGCGGTGGCCGACGCGGCCTCCCTCGACTTCGGCTATGCGAACACCGACATGTCGCCCAAGGAATTCGTCTTCCCCCAGAGCGAATGCCTGATGCGCTTCGCCAGCCGGGGCGACACGCCCATGGTCCTTGCCGAGGAACCCCTGGACGGCCCGCCCGCCGTGCTCTTCGGCGTGCGGCCCTGCGACGCCAAGGCCTTGGCCGTGCTGGACGCCATCTTCCGCCAGGACGACCGGGCCAACGACATCTATTGGCAACGCAGGCGCGAGGCCACGGCCATCGTGTCCCTGGCCTGCAACCACCCCTGCCCCACCTGCTTCTGCACGGCGGTGGGCTGCGGCCCGCACCACGCCACGGGCAGCGACGTGCTGCTCACCGACCTGGGCGACCGGCTGCTGGTCCGGCCCGCGACCCCGCGCGGCGAGGCGCTGACCTGCGGCCTGCCCGAGGCCACGCAGGCCGACATGGACGCGGCCGCCGCGCGCCGGGACGCCGCCGAGGCCGCCCTGGCCACGCCCGAGGCCACCCTGGACATGCGCGCCATCGAGGCCCGCACCGTGCTCGAACTGTACGACATGCCCCACTGGGACCGCGTGGCCGCGACCTGCCTCAACTGCGGCACCTGCACCTTTGCCTGCCCCACCTGCCACTGCTTCGACATCCAGGACGAGAGCACGGCCATGCAGGGCCGCGACGGCCGCCGGATGCGCAACTGGGACAGCTGCATGTCCCCGCTGTTCACCCTGCACGCCTCGCGGCACAACCCGCGCGGCGCGAAGGTGGCCCGCGTGCGGCAGCGGTTCATGCACAAATTCAAGTACATTCCCATGAAGCGCAACGGGGCCATAGGCTGCGTGGGGTGTGGCCGCTGCGTGCGGCTGTGCCCGGTGAACATCGACGTGCGCGACGTGGTCAAGGCCATGAACGCCGCTTTCAAGGACGAATCGCCATGCTGAACCCCTATCTCCCCTATCCGGTGCGCATAGCCGACGTGCGCGTGGAGACCGAGGACAAGACCCTGCGCAGCTTCGAGCTGGCGTTCCTGCACGCCAAGGACGCCAAGGCGTTCGCCTACCACCCCGGCCAGTTCGCCGAACTGTCCATCCCCGGCGTGGGCGAAAGCCCCATCGGCATCGCGTCCAGCCCCACCGAGGGCGCCAACCTGCTCTTCACCGTGTTCCGCGCCGGGGTGGTGACCACCCGGCTGCACGACATGCAACCCGGCGACATCATGGGCGTGCGCGGCCCCATGGGCAACTGGTACCCCCTGGAGCAAAACCAGGGCAAAAACATCGTGCTCATCGCGGGCGGCTACGCCGTCACCACGCTGCGCGCCACCATGGCCTGGCTGCTGCACCCGGACAACCGGCCCCGCTTCGGCGCCATCACCTTCATCTACGGCGCGCGCACGCCGGGCATGCTGCTCTACCGCGACCAGTTCGCGGCCTGGACCCAAAGCGGCGACGCGGCCATCCACCTGACCGTGGACCGCGAGCACCCGGACTGGAGCGGCACCGTGGGATTCGTGCCCACGGTGACGGGCGAGGTGGCCCCCAGCCCGGACAACGCCATCGCCCTGGTCTGCGGCCCGCCGGTGATGATAAAATTCACCCAGCCCGTGCTGGACAAGCTGGGCTGGCGCGCGGACCAGATTTATTTGAGCCTGGAAAACCGCATGAAGTGCGGCATCGGCATGTGCGGACGGTGCAACGTGGGCCCGGAATACGTGTGCAAGGACGGCCCCGTGTTCTCCAAGGCCCAGCTCGATGCGCTGCCCAGGGAGTATTGACCGCACCCGGCAACGGCAATCCCCGGATTCTCCCAACCCGGTTCCTGGTCAACCGCCCGCCGCCGCCCACCTGCCGGGCCTGACGGGGAGCCGTTACCCGGCCACGGCATTTTCCGGGCCTCCCGGCCCGGACATGCGGACATGGGCGCGCCGCCCCCTGCCTCCTGCGGCCGCGCCGAGGCACATGCCGGGAGCCCTCGCCCCGGCCATGCACGAACGGCCCCCCGCCACCTGCTGGCGGGGGGCCGTTCACGTTGCAAGGGAATCAATACATGAGGCCCGGCAGCACCAGGATGATTTGCGGAAACATGAAGAAGAGCGCGATGCCCGCGATAATGGCCAGCAGGAAGGGGAAGGTGCCTTTGAATATCGCCTCCAGGGGAATGGGCGGCGTCATCTTCTGGGTCATGCCGTAGACCACGTAGACATTGATGCCCACGGGCGGCGTGATGACGCCCAGCTGCGTCACCAGCACGATGATGACCCCGAACCAGATGGGATCGTAGCCCATGCCCGCCACCACCGGATAGAAGACCGGGATGGTGAGCATGATGAGCGCCAGCGCGTCCATGATGCAGCCGCCGATGAAGTAGATGGCGAGGATCATGGTCATGACCGCCAGCGGCGGCAGATCAAAGGAGGCCACCCACTCGGCGGTGTTGAACGGGATGCGCGTGACCGCCAAAAACTTGCCGAACACCACCGCGCCCGCCACCAGGAACAGCACCATGCACGAGGAACGCAGGGTCTCGTAGAGCGAATCCACAAAGGCCTTCCACGTGAGCTGCCGCTTGAGTCCCGACAGCGCCAGCACGCCCAGCACGCCTATGGCCGCCGCCTCGGTGGGCGTGAACCAGCCGAAGAACATGCCGCCGATGACCAGGCCGAAGATGCACAGCGTATCCGCCAACCCGGCCAGGGACCGGATTTTTTCGGCCCAGGTGAAGGGCTCGCCCTTGGGGCCGAGCGCGGGGTTGCGGTGGCACTTGATGGCCACGGCCACGATGAACAGCACCGTGAGCACCAGGGCCGGAAGGATGCCGGCGATGAACAGCTTGCCTATGGATTGCTCGGTGAGCACGCCGTACACGATGAGCACCACGCTGGGCGGCATAATCATGCCCAGCCCGCCGCCCGAGGCCACGGATCCGGCGGCCAGCGTGTCCGCATAGCCGTAGCGCCGCATTTCGGGAATGCCCACCGTGGCCATGGTGGCCGCCGTGGCCGGGCTCGACCCGCACACCGCGCCAAAGGCGGTGCACGCCGCCACCGTGGCCATGGCCAGCCCGCCCTGCACGTGGCCCAGGAAATGGTAGGCCGTGTTGTACAGCCTGCGGCTGATGCCGGTGTTGAAGGCAAGCTGCCCCATGAGGATGAACAAGGGGATGGTGGACAGGCTGTAGGAGGAAAACGTGGCGTAGAAACTGCGCGAAAGCAGGTTCATGCCGCCCTTCAGGGAGATGAGCATGCAAAAACCCGCGAACCCCACCAGGGTCATGACATAGGCCACGGGCATGCGGGTCATGATGAGCGCCAGCATGATCGCGACGCCCACAAGGCCCAGGAGTGTGGCGTCCATCTATTTGCCCGCCTTGGTAAAGGATTTCGCCATGTCCAGCGCCAGGAAGAGCGCCAGCACGGCGAAGCAGCCCGCCAGGGCGTAGACGATGCGGTAGGCGGGCAGTTCCAGGTTCATGGACACCTCGCCGCTGTCGGCCAGGGTGGCGGCATAGACCGCCAACCGCCACGCCGTCAGCCCGAAGAGCGCGGCGCCCGCCGCGTCGGTGCACCGGGTGATGCGCCGGCGCACGGGACGCCGGAAACGGCGGTAGAGCACCTCCACGCCGACGTTGCTGCCCTGGGCATGGGCATAGGGCATGGACAGCCCCATGGCCAAGACGGCCAAGAGCGACACCAACTCTTCCGTGCCCATGATGGGCGCGTTCCACACGCCCCGGCTCACCACGTCCGCGCCCGTCAGCAGGGCCATGCCCATGACGCAGGCCGCGGCGGCCATTTTCATGGCCCGTTCCACCCAGTCGACGACACCGGGCCGCTTCCCCGATTCCATGCCTGTCTCCCCGCGCAAAAAAAGGAGGCGGCGCATGCCGCCTCCTTTTCAACCGCGCATGTTATTTCTCGTGCAACACGCTCTGGGCATAGTCCACGATCGCCTTGCCGTCCAGCCCCTTGGCCTTCACATCCTCGGCATAGGCGTCGAGCATGGGGGCGGAGGTCTTGATCCAGCGGTCGGTCTCGGCCTGCGGCAGGGGAACCAGCTTGCCGCCCTTGGCCAGCAGCGCCTCCTTGCCCAGCACGTCGGCGGCGTCCCACGCCTCGCCGTGCTTGGCCGCGAATTCCGTGTTCACCTCGCGGATGACCTTTTGCACGTCCGCGGGCAGGCTCTTCCACTTGTCCTTGTTCATGGCCACGAAGAAGGTGGTGGTGTAGGCAATGGCCGGGGTCTGGGTGCAATAGTCCACCACTTCGGCCATCTTCCAGCCCTTGTTGGTCT
Organism: Desulfovibrionaceae bacterium; assembly: GCA_050251715.1. Lineage (GTDB taxonomy): Bacteria > Desulfobacterota > Desulfovibrionia > Desulfovibrionales > Desulfovibrionaceae > JBFWMG01. Next base: position 18,980 of record JBFWMG010000016.1, read on the forward strand.
CTATGGGATAGATGCCGCCGTTCACCACGCCCTTCTGGATGGACTGGTAGGAGTCGGGCATGGACATGGCCACCGGCGTGCCGCCCAGGATCTCCACCAGTTTGGCGGAGTTGCCCGTGGCGCGCAGCTTCAGCCCCTTCAGATCCTCAAGCTTGTCCACCGGCGCCTTGGCCGTGCACAACACGCCCGGGCCGTGCGCGTGGAAGAACATGACCTCGGTGTCGTCAAACTCCTTGGGCATGAACTTTTCGTACACCGCGTTGGCCACCTTGGTGGCGGCCACGCCGTTGGGATAGCCCAGCGGCAGGTCCACGGCGGCCAGCACCGGGAAACGGCCGCGCGAATAGGCCAGCGCGGACATGCCGATGTCGGAAAGGCCTTCCACCACACCGTCGTAGCACTGCTTGGCATTGGTCAGGGTGCCGCCCGGGAAATAGGCGATCTTCACCTTGCCGTCCGTGCGCTTTTCCACTTCCTTGGCCCAGGCATCGGCCAGTTGCGACTGCACGTGGGTGGGGGGGAAGAAATTGGAATAGGTCAGCTCGATGGCTCCCGCCCGCGCCGTGACGGGCAGGGAAGCGCAGGCCATAGCCAGGGCCAGCAGGACGAACAAAACACGTTTCATGGAAACCTCCGGTTCATGCCTTGTGGGGCGTTGCCTGTGTCACAGTACCTTCACCCTGCCGACGCCGTCCTTGGTGCCCAGTTGCAACGCCAGGGCCACGGCGGCTTCGCGGATGTCCGCAATATCCAACACGCCCACCTCAAGGGCGTTGTGGACCATGAATCCCTCAAACAGGACGGTATTGAGCGCGCCCAGTTTTTCCGGCGGGCAATCGCTGTCCACGAACTCCCGCACCAGATCGGCGAAGAGCGCCTCGGACAGGCGGTATTGCCGCCGGGTCAACGTCTTTTTCAAGGCCGCGTCGCGCGCGGCCTGGACCGTGAATTCCAAAAAGACCTTGGCCCAGTTGCGGTCGGACAGGATCGATTCCAGAAAATCCCAGATGACAAGCATGGCCTCGCGCAGGGTGCGCGCCCTGCCGATCTTCTCGTCGCGGGCCTCGCGGTACGCATGCAGCTTGTGCTCCACTATCTCCAGAAACAGCGCGTCCTTGCTGTCCCAGTGGCGGTAGAAGCTGCCCTTGGCATAGCCCGCGTGCTGGGTGATTTCGGCCACCGTGGTGGCCAAAAACCCCTTGCCGCTGAAGAGCTCCTCCGCGGCGGCCATAAGGTCCGCCATGGTTTGCCGCGATTTTTCCTGCTGCTTTCTTGCCATTGCCTTCCCGTGAAATGACCGTCGGTCATTTTGTGACCAGCGGTCATTTTTGCTACGCGCCCGCCGACGGCTTGTCAAGAACGGCCAGAGCGCATTGGCGGCAAGAAAACATGCTTTTAATGCCTGCCCCCCTCAACAAATCGTCCTTCTTCGTATATGCTCTACTGACAAGCGCCATAGGCAGGCCGTTACGCATGCGCCCTTGTCAAGCGCGCGTGGCGGAAAAGACGGGGAAAAGACAACCAACCCAACGGGAACAATGCGCACCAAAAGCCTGCAATACACCTTGATTTCCCGCCTTCTCATGGGGGTTTTCTGCGTCATCGCGGCGGGCAGCCTGATAACGGCGATACGCACCGACCACATGGTGGAGCGTGCACTGCGCGAGGAGCTCATTCAGGCCACCGAGCGCACCGCCATACTGCTGTCCACGCCCGTCTGGGATTTGAACGAATCCTACACAACGGCCATTCTCAATTCGATCTTCCATATGCAGGCCGCCGTGTATGCGGAGGTTTCCACCAACGACACCCTGTTGGCCAGCCAGACGGGGGCGTCCCACCCCGGCCTGAACCGCGCCCTGGTGACCCAGGGCAACGACTACCTGTGGGAATTGCGTAAAATCATTTATAAGGACACGCCCATCGGGTATGTGCTCATCGCCTTTTCACGCGACAGCGTGGCGCGCTCCATCCTGAATGACTGCCTCTCCTTCGCCCTGCTTTTCGTCACCATCGCCCTGACCATCACCGCCCTGACCATCGGGCTCACCAGACGGCACATCTTCACACCGCTCGCCGCCCTGGAAGAGGCGGCGGCGGCCTTGAGCAAGGGTGACCTGGACATCCCCTTCCCTCCCATTGAAGACAATGAGGTCGGCACGTTGGCGCACGCCCTTGCCGCCATGGCCCAGGGACTCAAGGCCGTGACCGCCTCCCGCGACGACCTGAACCGTGAAATCGCGGGCCGCAAGCACAGTGAAGAGCAACTGCGCATTCTCGTCCAGACCATCGAGGAAAGCCCCTTCGCCGTCATCGTGACCGATCCCGAGGGATGCATCGAATACGTCAACAAGCAATTCGTACTGAACACGGGCTGGCCCCTCGTGGAAGCCGTGGGTTCGCTTGCGCCCGTCTTCAAGGGTGAAGGCACGCCGCCCGACCTGCTGCGCAACCTCTGCCGGACCGCACGGCACTGCGCTCCGTGGCGGGGCGAAATCCTCAACAAAAGGAAAAACGGCGAGGAATACTGGGAGTCCGTATCCATCTCGCCCCTGGCGGATGCATCGGGCACCGTGACACATCTGGTCTGCGTGGGAGAGGACATTACCGAACGCCGCCGGGTGGAACGCGCCCTGCACGACAGCCAGGAACGCCTGCAACTGGCTGTGGAGGGCGGCGGTCTGGGCATGTGGGACTGGAACGTGCAAACGGACCAGTTGGTGTTCAGCGACCACTGGATGCGCATGCTGGGCTACGAGCCGCATGAGCTGACGGCCAGTCTGGACACATGGCGTTCCCTGCTCCACCCCGACGATGCGGATCAGGCCTTGGAAGACGTCACCCGCCATCACCAGGGACTCTCGCCCATCTATTCCAGCGAATACCGCCTCAAGGCCAAAAACGGGCAATGGCGCTGGATGCTGGCCCAAGGCAAGGTCATGACCCGCAGCGACGACGGCAAGCCGCAACGCATGTCCGGCACCTTGCTGGACATAACCAACCGCAAGAATGCGGAGTTCGCCCTCCAGCACAAGATCGGCCTCGAAGGCCTCGCCTCGTCCATTTCCTCCAGTTTCCTCAACGTGGCCCAGGGCAACCTTGACCGGACCATACTGGCGGCGTTGGGACTCATCGGCACCTTTACCGATGCGGACCGCTGCTTCATCCTGCAATTTGACGATCCCCCCTCCGTGCTCCACGAATGGGCGAGCCTGGACTGCCCCTCCCTGCGCGGACACCTGCTCCTGCACCCGCTGCCCCCGTACTGGCTGCAAGCCCTCCGCCTGCAGACATTCATCAGCGTCTCGCTGGAAACCGCCACGGCGAAGGGCGGGGCCGAGGAGCAGGCGTTTCTGCACGACACCGGCATCCGCTCCATCATCCTGGTGCCCCTGATACGCCGGGGCGAAACCATCGGCTGCATCGGCATAGACTCCCTGCACAACGCCATGCCCTACAGCCAGGATGTGGTGTGGCTGCTCGAAACCCTGGGCAACGCCTTTTCCCAGACGCTGGAAGCCTTTGATACCCGCGTGCAGCTGGAGGAAAGCGAGGAGCGCTTCCGGTATCTGGTGGAATCCATGAGCGAGGGGCTGGGCATCATCGACACCTCCGGTGTCCTCACCTATGCCAACCACCAACTCTGCCGCATGCTGGGCCGCACCCGCGAGGACATTCTGGGCCGCACCTGGCCAGCGTTCCTGGATGAAAAGAACACCGCGTTGTACCAGCGCGAGATCGCCCGCCGCGCCAAAGGCGTGACCGACACCTATGAGCTCGTCTGGACCAAGCCCTCGGGCGAAAAAGTCTTCTGCCTGGTGTCGCCCACCCCTCTTTTTGATGAAACCGGCACGTTTACCGGTTCATTCGGCGTCTATACCGACCTGACCAAGCTCAAGCTTCTGGAGAGCCAACTCCTCCAATCGCAAAAGCTGGAATCCATCGGCCAACTCGCGGCGGGCATTGCCCACGAAATCAATACCCCGGCCCAGTATGTCGACAACAACATCCGCTACCTCATGCAAAGCTGCGACACCATCCTTTCCCTGCTTGAGCAGAGCATGGAACTGGCGCAACTGGCCACGGCGGGCAAGCCCACCGGACGGCTGGGCGCAACCCTGCACCGCGCCATGGTGGAGGCGGACCTGGAAATGATGAAGCAGGAACTGCCCGCGGCCTTTGCCGACTGCCTGGACGGCCTGGGCCGCATCGCGGAGATCGTGCATTCGGTCAAGCAGTTCTCCCATCCCGGCATCGCGGACAAGGAGATGGCCGACATCAACCAGGCCATCCGCAGCACCATCATGGTCTCGGTCAACGAATGGAAGTACGACGCCAGCGTGGACACGGTTCTCGACCCCAGCCTGCCGCTCGTGCCCTGCTACACCAGCGAGTTCAACCAGGTCATCCTGAACCTCATCATCAACGCCACCCACGCCATCAAGGACAAGGAGCACCGCCCCGGAGAAAAAGGCCAGATCACCATCACCACCTCCCACGACGACGCCTGGGTCGAGGTGCGCGTGGCCGACAACGGCGGCGGCATTCCCAAGGAGATCCAGGACAAGGTGTTCAACCCCTTCTTCACCACCAAGCCCGTGGGCAAGGGCACGGGGCAGGGGCTTGCCATCAGCCACACCGTCATCGTGGAAAAGCACGGCGGCTCCATCTCCTTTGAATCCAAGGACGGCGAGGGAACCACCTTTATCGTGCGCCTGCCCATCCACGACGGCATGGAGCGGGAGGCGCTCTCATGAAACGCATCCTCTTCGTCGATGACGAAATCATGGTGCTCAAAGGGTTGCGGCGCATGCTCAGTCCCCTGCGGGCCGAATGGGACATGCAATTCTCCGACAACGCGGAAGATGCGCTGGCAATCATGGCCCACACCCCTGTGGATGTGCTCGTCACCGACTGGCACATGCCCAACACGAACGGCGTGTGCCTGCTGCAGGAGGTTGCCCGCAAGCACGGCGGCACGGTCAGGATCATCCTTTCCGGGCAATCGCTCGGCGGTCAGGGCGACTGCATGTTCCACGCCCATCAGGTGCTCTACAAACCCTGCGACTTCGCCACGTTGCAAGCGGTGATCCAGGGCATCGGCAACACCGACGCCCTGCTCGGCAACGGGCTCGTCAAACAGGAGACCGCCCGTCTGCATGCCCTGCCGCCCTTGCCCGCCGTGTATCAGGAGGTGGTGCGCGAGATGGGCAAGCCCGTGCCGGCCCTGCCGCGCATCGCCGCCATCATCCGTTGCGACCCCGCCATCTCCTCGCGGATTCTCGGCATCGTCAATTCGATCTCCTTCGGGCTGCGCAGCCGCGTTTCCTCGCTGGAGCACGCCATCGCCATGCTCGGCCTCAACACCGTACGATCCATCATCGTGGCCATGCACTGCGTTTCCATACACGACGCGGCGCCCGAGCCAAGTTTCTCGCTCTCCATGTTGTGGGACCATTGCATCCGCACGGCCGGGCTGGTCAAAACCCTGGCCTCCCAATCCAAAAAGGAAAAGGACGCCTCGGAATCCTGCTTCATTGGCGGCATGCTGCACGACATGGGAAAAATCGCCCTTGCCGCCCTTTTTCCCAAAGAGTACGCTCACGTCATTCGGTCGGTGCAACAGGACGCCCTCACGGTCTTCGAGGCGGAACGGCTGCTCTTTGGCACCACCCACGCCGATGTGGGCGCCTACATCCTGGGTTTGTGGGGCATGCCCGAAAGCATAGTGAACCTTGTGGCCACCCACCACGCCCCCGACCGCATCACCACAGACAGGGGCGCCATGATTTTTACGGCCAACGCCATGGACCACAAACGGTACATCATACACGCCGACTACACGGCCCGGGACGACACGGCCGAACTGGAACACCATCCGCGTTTCGCCGCGCATCTCGCCTCATGGACGGCGCTTTCGGACACCTATTACGCGGAGATGACACCGGATGAAGAACAAGGTGCTGATCGTTGACGACGACGCCAAAATACTTTCATCGTTCCAGCGCATCCTGCAAAAGGCCTTCGAGGTCGATGTAGCCGCGTCTGGGGACCAGGCGCTGGAAATGCTGTCCTCCAGCGAACCCTACGCCATCGTCATCTCCGACTTCCGCATGCCCGGCCTTACCGGCGTGGAGTTTCTGTCCAAGGTCAAGGTCGTCTCCCCGGACACGGTGCGCATCATCCTGACCGGCTACGCCGACCTGGAAACCGCCATTGCCGCCGTAAACGAGGGCAACATCTACAAGTTCCTCACCAAGCCGTGCAACGGCGAAGACCTGAAAAAGGCGCTCGTCGATTCCATGAAACAGTACCGGCTGGTCACGGCCGAACGCGAAGTGCTGGAAAAAACCCTGGCCCAGACCGTGGAACTGCTCACGGAAATCCTGTCGCTGACCAACAAGGAGGCCTTTGAAAAAGCCCACCGCATGAAGCGCTATGTGCGCTACATCGCCGAAAACATGGATCCGGGCCAACAGTGGATGTACGAAATGGCCTGCATGCTCAGCTTCATCGGCTGCATCCTGGTTTCCGATGAGACACTGGGAAAAATCCACAAGGGCAAGACGGTGACAGAACGGGAGATGGAGGAGTTCAGAAGCCATCCCATGACCGGCTACCTGTGGCTGGAAAAGATCCCCCGCCTCAAGGACATTGCCGAGATGGTGCTCTTCCAGGGCAAGGGATTCGACGGGTCGGGCTTTCCCACCTCGGGCAAGGCCGGATTCGACATCCCCCTGGGAGGACGCATCCTCAAGGCGGTCGGCGATTTCGACAACCAGTTGCAACGCCACGCCACCACCAAGGACGCCTTCGAGGCGCTGGAAGAGCATATCGAGCAATACGATCCCGAGGTGCTGTATTTTCTGGAGGGCATGCTCGGTGTGGAGAGCCGCTACGAAGTCCAGACGGTGCGCGTGAACGAACTGCGGGCGGGCATGATCCTGCATCAGACCGTGTACACCAAGGGCGGCACCCTGGTGCTGCGCAAGAACATGGAACTGACCGACCACTCGCTGCAACGGTTGCGGCAATTCGCGGCCAACAACCCCCTTCAGGAACCCATCAAGGTGCTTGCGCCCTGACGCGCCGCCCTCGGGAAGCAACTATGCCCAAGCCCACCCCTCTCCCTCGCGTCCTCATGGTGGATGACGATCCCAAGGTGCTGCAAGCCTTCAAATGGTCCCTTGGCAAATCCTTTGACCTGCATCTGTGCCAGGGGGGCGCGGAGGGCTTGCGCCTGATCGAAACCATGCCGTTCATGGTCGTGGTCAGCGATCTCATGATGCCGGGCATGGACGGCATCGCGTTTTTGAAAAAGGTGTGCGAGTTGGCGCCGAACACCGTGCGCATGGTGCTCACCGGCAACGCCACCATCACCAACGCGGTCGACGCCGTGAACAACGGGTATATTTTCCGCTTCCTCACCAAGCCCTGCCCGCCCGAAATCCTGAAGCGCGCCATTCGAGACGGCGTGCGGCAGTTCGAGATGGCCAAGGCCCATGGCCAATTGCAGGAATTGCGGGTGTTGCACGGCGCCATGGAGGGCGTGGTGCAGGGATTGACCTCGCTGGTGGAGGTGCGCGATCCCTACACCGCGGGCCACCAACGCAAGGTGACCGCATTGGCCGTCGCCCTGGCCGAGGCCATGGGCCTGGATCAGGGCGCCCTGCCCGGACTGCGCCTGGCCGGCATGGTGCACGACATAGGCAAGCTGTACGTCCCGGCGGAGTTCCTCAACAAGCCCGGCAGGCTGTCCGACGCCGAGTTCGCCATCATCAAGACCCACCCGCAGGTGGGGTTCGACATCCTCGACCCCGTGGCCTTTCCCTGGCCGGTCAGCCGCATTGTGGTGCAGCATCACGAACGGCTGGACGGATCCGGCTATCCCCACGGCGTGAGGGGCGACGACATGCTGCTGGAGGCGCGCATACTGGCCGTGGCCGATGTGGTGGACGCCATTACCACGCACCGGCCCTACAGGCCGGGGCTCGGCATACAGATGGCGCTTGACGAACTGCGCAAGTACGCGGGTGTCCAATTCGATCCCAAGGTGGTGGAGACGTGCGTCCGCCTCATCGAATCCGGCGCATACGTCGTGGAATAAGCCCCCACATCGATCCCGGGCAACGGCCCGAACGCCTCACGGCGCGGCGCGGCCCTGCCCGTCCCCCAGGCGGCGCATCATCCTGCCCAGGATGATGCGGGCGCGTTTTTGCACCACGCGGGAGTCGCCCGCCGGGTTCCAGCGCAGGGGGCTGGGCAGCACGGCGGCCAACCGGGCGGCCTGTTCCTGGCTCAAGCCTGCGGCGGATACGCCAAAATAGTGCCGCGCCGCGGCTTCGATCCCAAAAACCCCACGCCCCCACTCCGCCACGTTCAGGTACAGCTCCAGGATGCGCTTCTTGGTCAGCGCCCGTTCCAGCCGCGCCGCGACCACGGCCTCGCGCGCCTTGCGCAGCAGGCTGCGCTCCGGCGTAAAAAAGAGGTTCTTGGCCAGTTGCTGGGTGATGGTGCTGCCGCCCGCCTTGATCTCGCCCCTGGCCACGTTGCGTTCCAGCGCGTCCCACATGGCCCCGGTGTCAAACCCGTCATGGCTCCAGAAGGCGTCGTCCTCGGCAATGGTCACGGCCATGACCACGTATTGGGAGATGCGCGGCAGCGGCACCCACTGCTGGGTCACGCCATAGGGCTTGCCCTTGTCCCGCTCCCGCGCCTCGCGAAAGGCCATGAACGCGGTGCGGCCGGGGTTTTCCGTTGCCAGATGCGCCACGTCGGGCCACACCAGCCACGGGGCCACCGCAAGCGCGGCCACAACCACAAGCCCCGCCAAGGCGGCGAACAGCCAGCCCAGCGGGGTGCGCGGCGGGCGCACCCAACGCGTCGGCGTCCGTGGCGCGCCCATGGGTGGCAAAGGGGAGGTCTGCGGCATGGCGGAGCCATAGCACGACAGCGCCCGCAGTCAAGGGCGCGCCGGCGCGCCGCGCCGCCCTGCGTTCAGAAGGCATTCCCGCGCCTGGCCGGGCCGGGTCAGCTGAATATCACGGATAACGGCGCAAAACCGAAGAGAAAGACATCCCCCTTGACCAATTCACGCACGCCCTGGTGGTCCGCCGCCAGCAGCGCGCACACGGGCGTGCCGTCCTGCAGCAACCCGGTCACCTCCACCATGGCCCCGTCCTCGGCCACGGTGGTGACCACGCCGGAGAAGGTGTTGCGCGCGGGCGGGGGCAGCGGTTCGGGCGCCCGCCGCACATCCGCCCAGGTCGCCTTGACCAGGGCCGTGACCTGGCGCCCCTCGGCCAGCCCAAGCTTGCCGCAGCTGTCCGTGGTGATGATGCCGGTCAATTCGTATCCCGACGGCGTGCGCATGGTCACCTCGCTGGCCACCGGGGTGGCCCGGACCCGCGCCACCACGCCATGAAAGGTGTTGCGCACGCTGGTGGCCACGTTGAATTCCTTGAGCAGGTGATGCCGGATGATGTGCTTGAGGTCGTTGTCGGCAAGGGCGACATAGGCGGCGGTGAAATCCGCCTTGGTGTGGCCGAGCATGGCCTGCACGGCGCGCAGCGGCATGCCGCCCCGTTGCAGCTCTATGGCGCGCGAGGTGCGCAGCACGCGGGGGTTGAGCAGCTCCTTGGGCAGGCCGGTGCGCTCCTGCTGCTCGTAAAACTTGCGGCGGATGAACCCCTGGTCCAGATCAAAGAGCGGCTCGCGGTGCGCGCCGGACGCGCCAGGCTCCGGATCAAAGGCGGCGCAGTGGCGCCTGATGCGCTCTATGGCCTTGCCGGGCAACGGGATTTCGCGCACGCCGCTGGCGTCGGGGATGTGCAGCACGCCCCGGCGGTAGTCGATGTCCCGGCGCTCATCCAGGGCCAGCACCTCCCCGAGCCGCGCCCCCGTGTAGCGCAACACCAGAAACACGATGCACACCCGTTCCCTGGAGCGGCGCGTACGGGCGTCGCGCGACACCTCCACCCACGCCTCAAAGGCGCTTTCCAGCGATTCGAGCTGCGCGCCATCCAGGTGGCGCACGCCGTCCTTCACGGTGAACAGCCTGCACGCCCTGGACCACCGCTTGTCCAGCGGGTCGCCTTCCCGGCACAGGGTCTCGTGGCTTGCCAGGGCCGCGTCGATGCGGTCGCGCAGGGCGCGTAGCCGGTGCGGTCCAAGCTGCTCCATGGGGGGCATTTTTTCAGACATCATTGTTTCTCCCTGACGCGTGCGCCGGGCATGCGTGCGGCAGACCGACCCGCACGCGGTCCAGCCAGCCCACGCCACCGGCCATGACACCGAACGGTACGTGGGCACACCGCTGCTTCACCCAGCATCGTGCACAATCGGCACGCAATGGCCCACCCTATCCACGACGATGCATAATGCAGACCATGCAACGACGCCTGGCACACGCTTGCGGCAAAGCGTTAGCAATCATTCCCAAACCGTGCAAGACACAAAACACGCCCCTGCAAACCACACCTGCAAAGTATACAAGGCGTAAACCATTGCCCCACATTCACCCGTGCGCCACATGACACGAATACAACTATATGGGTGACATGTGGGGCGGTTCCATTCAAAAACCCGCAGAAGTGGCGTATATGACAGAATTGCAGCTACATAAATGTAGGTTGCACACCCACAGGAAAAACCTAACAGCCCGTTGTTCTGGTTTTTTTCAGTTCAGGCACGGATACTGTTGTATCCGCGGCAGACAGGATTGCACCGCACCCCCGCCGCTGCGGCGGTTCGCACAAGGAACACACGCATGCACGCCGCGCCCTTTGCCTCCAACCCCACGCCGCCGCCTGGCGCGCCGTCTGGCGCGCCGGGAACGCAGGCCCGGTCATGACCGACATGATCGGCATGGCCGGCCTGCCCTCCTGGCTGCTCGACTGCGTCACGCCCCTGGCGCTCACGCTCAAGGTGGCGGGACTGGCCACCCTGGCCGCCCTGGTGAGCGGGCTTGCGGCGGCCTACGTGCTGTCGCGGTGGCGTTTCCCTGGCCGGGACGTGCTCGACGCCGTGTGCACCCTGCCCCTGGTCATGCCGCCCACGGTGCTCGGCTACTACCTGCTGGTGCTCATCGGCAGGCGGGGCGTGTTCGGGCAGTGGCTCCAGGCCACCTTTGGCATCACCCTCATGTTCACATGGCAGGGCGCGGTCATCGCGGCCACGGTGGTCGCCTTTCCCCTGGTGTTCAAGTCCGCCCGCGCCGCGCTTGAGGGCGTGGGCAGGCAGTACGAGGACGCGGCACGCACCCTGGGCCAGGGCGAGTGGGCCGTCTTTTTGCGCGTGTCGCTGCCGCTCGCCTTCCGGGGCGTGCTGGCCGGCACCATGCTCGCCTTTGCCCGGGCCATGGGCGAATTCGGCGCCACGCTCATGGTGGCGGGCAATCTGCCCGGCCGCACCCAGACGCTTTCGCTGGCCGTGTATTCCGCCGTGCAGGCGGGCAAGGACGACCTGGCCAACATCCTGGTCCTGGTCATCAGCGTGGTCTGCGTGGCCATACTCGTGCTTACCAGCCGCTTGCTGCGGCCCACATATTAACCCACACAACACCTCACCATGAAGGAGTCGCCCATGTCCCGCACCAGCCTCAACATCCTGTGTCTTCTCGCATTCATGCTGCTCGTCGCAGCCCCGGTCCACGCGGAGAAGCTCGTGGTTTCCGCCGCAGCCAGCCTGACCGACGCGTTCAACGACATCGAACCCGCCTTCGAGGCCGCCCACCCCGGCGTGGACGTGGAACTCAACTACGCCTCGTCCGGAGCGCTGTTCCGCCAGATCGAGCAGGGCGCGCCCGTGGACGTGTTCGCCTCGGCCAATCCCAAGTGGATGAACAAGGCCGTGGACGGCGGATTCGCCGACAAGGCCGCCGTGAAGATCTTTGCCCGCAACGCCCTGGTGCTGGCCACGCCCGCCGACAATCCCGCCGCCGTCACCGGCGTGGCCGACCTGTCCGGCGGCAAGGTCAAGACCATCGCCATCGGCACGCCCGAAACCGTGCCCGCGGGCCAGTACGCCAAGGCCGCGCTCACCGCGTCCGGCGTGTACGACACCCTGGCGGCCAAATACATCTTCTGCGAGAGCGTGCGCCAGGTGCTCGACTACGTGGTGCGCGGCGAAGTGGACTGCGGTTTCGTGTACAAGACCGACGCGGTCAAGGGCGGCGACAAGGTCAAGATCATTGCGGAAGTGCCCCTGGAAAAGCCCGTGACCTACCCCATAGCCGTGCTCAAGGAAGCCGCCAACGCCAAGGCGGCCAAGGCGTTCGTGGATTTCGTCACCAGCGACAAGGGGAGCGCGCTGTTGCAGGGCAGGGGTTTTAACCGGCCGTAACCAATCAGGGATCCCATGCAGTTCAATATCGACATCACCAAGCGCATGCGCAGCGGGGGAGAGGAATTCCTCCTCCGCTCGCGCTTTGCCTCCTCCGACACGTCGCTGGTGCTGTTCGGCCCTTCGGGGTCGGGCAAGACGCTGACGCTCCAGGCCATTGCCGGGATGCTCACCCCGGACGCCGGCCGCATCGCGGTCAATGGCGACGTGTTCTTCGACGCCGCCACCGGGGTGAACGTGCCCACCCGGCGGCGGGGCGTGGGCTATGTGTTCCAGGACTACGCCCTGTTCCCGCACCTGACCCTGTGGGACAATGTGGCCTTTGGCCTCAAGCCGCTCTTTGGCAGGGTGGGCAGGGAACAGGCGCGCCAGGTGGACGAACTGCTCGACCTCTTTGGCCTGGCGAACCTGGCGCGGCACAGGCCGGCCGCGCTTTCGGGCGGCCAGAAGCAGCGCACGGCCCTGGCCCGCGCCCTGGCCACCAAGCCGCGCATCCTGCTGCTGGACGAGCCTTTCAGCGCCCTGGACCAGCCCTTGCGCCTGCGCATGCGCAAGGAGATCTCACGGGTGCTGGAGCATTTCCGGATTCCCATGATTATGGTCACCCACGATTCGGACGAGGTGGAATCCTTTGCCCAGGCCGTGGTGGTGTACCGGCAGGGCCACGTGGTGGGCGTGCATTCCGCCCTCGACATCGCCGCATCCGGCGGCAACGTGGCCGACACCATCCGGGGCGAGGTCGCCCTGGCCTACGAAAACCTGTAGCCGCCCCCGGCGCACGCCCGTCAGGCGCAAGGCCAGCGCCATGCGCACCCCGCCATCATGCGCGGGCTATGGGAAAAAGAAGGGGGCTGTTATTTGGGCTCCGCGCAGTGCATGGCCATGTCCAGGGGGATGCACTCCTCCGCCTTTATGACCGCATACTCTTCCACCGCCGCAATCCACGCCTCGTAGCCGCGCACCAGCTGCACGGCAAAGGGCGTGAGCCGGTAGCCCGCCTTGTTTCCGCCCAGTTTCTCCACCAGGGGACGGCCCAATGAGGCCTCCATCTTTTTGATGCGTCCCCACGCCCGGCGGTAGGACATGCCCAGCGCCTCGGCCGCGCCGGACAACGAACCGCGCGCCTCGATGCCCTGCAGCAGCTCGGCCTTGCCCGGTCCCAGCGAAAAGCCCTCGTCGCATTCGAGCCAGATACGCAACTTGAAGCGCAGTCTCGTTTTTTCCAACATGCCTTCCCCCTTTCCACCCTGTGTCGCACCATATCGCAACCACTTGAAACATCACTATAACATGCTTTTCAAACAAAACCAACACACTTGACATGCTATGCCTCAAAGAGCATAAAAAACACGAATACCATGCCTCTCGTGACATAATAACATCGCGAAACAGCGGATGCCGCGACAATGAGGAGATCAGACCCATGACCAAGGTTGTGCCGGTGCGGGAGGCGGTGGGCAGCGTGCTGTGCCACGACATGACGCGCATCGTCCCCGACGAGTTCAAGGGCCGGGCGTTCAAGAAGGGCCACGTGGTCCAAAAGGACGACATCGACCTGCTGCTGTCCATGGGCAAGGAGCATGTGTACGTGCTTTTCCTTGAGCCGGGCCAGATCCATGAGAACGAGGCGGCGGAACGCATTGCCAAGGCCGTGGCCGGACCTGGCCTGCGCTTTGCCGAGGTGTGCGAGGGCCGCGTGAACATGGTGGCCGAGAGGCCTGGGCTCTTTTCCGTGGATGTGGGGATGCTCACCCGCGTCAACACCCTGGACAGCGTGGCCGTGGCCACGCTGCACGGCAACCAGTGCGTGGGCAAGGGCCAGGCCGTGGCGGGCACGCGCATCGTGCCGCTGGTCATCGGCGAGGCGCGCATACGGGAAGTGGAGGCCATGTGCGCCGCCGCGCCGCCCGTGTTGCAGGTCAAGCCCTTCCTGCCCAAGCAGGTGGGCGTGGTGACCACGGGCAGCGAAATCTACCATGGCCGCATCGAGGACGCCTTTGGCCCGGTGGTGCGCCGCAAATTCGCGGACCTGGGCAGCACCGTGCTGCGGCAGATCCTGGTGTCCGACGACCGGGACAGGACCGCCGCCGCCATCCTGGAACTGGCGGCCCAGGGTGCGGACATGGTGGTGTGCACGGGCGGCATGTCCGTGGATCCCGACGACCAGACCCCGGCGGCCATCCGCGCCACGGGAGCCACGGTGGTCACCTACGGCGCGCCCACCTTCCCCGGCGCCATGTTCATGCTCGCCTACCTGGGCGGCATGCCCGTGCTCGGGCTGCCCGGCTGCGTCATGTACCACAAGGCCAGCATCTTCGACCTCGTCGTGCCCCGCATCGTGGCGGGCGAACGCATTTCCAGGGAGGACATCGTCGCCATGGGCCACGGCGGCTTCTGCGCCGGATGCGGCACCTGCCGCTTTCCGGCCTGCCCGTTCGGCAAGGGAGCCTGATCCGGCCACGCGGCGAGGCACGGTAGGACGGACGACCCAACAACCCACCGCGGCATGGTGCCGCAAGGAGGAATGTACATGTTCGGAAAGACCATTTACGTCAACGGCGCGCCCAAAAACGTCGTCGCTGACCAGGAGGCCATGCTGTCCGAGGTGCTGCGCGAGCAACTCATGCTGACTGGCACCAAGATCGGCTGCGGCCAGGGACAATGCGGCGCGTGCAGTGTCATCATGGACGGCAAGCTCGTGCGCTCGTGCATCACCAAGATGAAACGCGTGCCCGAGGGCGCCCAGATCATGACCATCGAGGGTGTGGGCATGCCCGGCAAGCTCGACCCCATCCAGCTGGCCTGGATCGCCCACGGCGGCGCGCAATGCGGCTACTGTACCCCCGGTTTCATCGTGTCCGCCAAACAGCTTCTGACCGAAAACCCCACGCCTTCCCGCGCCGACGTGCGCGACTGGTTCCAGAAGTACAACAACGTGTGCCGCTGCACCGGGTACAAGCCCCTGGTGGACGCGGTCATGGACGCGGCCGCCGTCATGCGCGGCGACATGAGGCTGGAGGATCTGGAGTTCAAGATGCCTGCGGACGGCCGCATCGTGGGCACCAAATATCCCCGCCCCAGCGCCGTGGCCAAGGTCACCGGCACGCTGGACTATGGCGCGGACGCGGGCCTGAAGCTGCCCAAGGAAACCCTGCGCTGCGCCCTGGTGCAGGCCACGGTCTCCCACGCCAACATCCTGTCCGTGGACACGAGCGAGGCGGAAACAATGCCCGGCGTGTTCAAGGTCGTGACCGCCAAGGACGTGAAGGGCAAGAACCGCATCACCGGCCTCATCACCTTCCCCACCAACAAGGGCGACGGCTGGGACCGCCCCATCCTGTGCGACACCAAGGTCTACCAGTACGGCGACGCCATCGCCATCGTGTGCGCGGACACCGAACACCATGCCAAGGCCGCCGCGGCCAAGGTCAAGGTGGAACTGGAAGAGCTGCCCGCCTACATGAGCGCGCCCGCGGCCATGGCCGAGGACGCCATGGAGATCCACCCCGGCACGCCCAACGTCTACTTTGTGCAGAAGATCGCCAAGGGGCCGGACACCAAGCCCGTATTCGACGCCGCCGCCGTGGTGGTGGAGGACGATTTCTACGTGGGCCGCCAACCGCACATGCCCATCGAGCCGGACGTGGGGTTTGCCTACCTTGACGACGACGGCACGCTGTTCATCCATTCCAAGTCCATCGGCCTGCACCTGCACGCGGCCATGATCGCCCCGGGCCTGGGCGTGGAAGGCGACAAGCTCGTGCTGGTGCAGAACCCGGCGGGCGGCACCTTTGGCTACAAGTTCAGCCCCACCATGGAGGCGCTGGTCGGCGCGGCCACCATGGCCACGGGCCGTCCCACCTTCCTCAACTACGACTACCACCAGCAGATGACCTACACGGGCAAGCGCTCGCCCTTCTTCATCAACCTGCGCTACGCCGCCGACAAAAGCGGCAAGCTGCTGGCCATGGAGAGCGACTGGTCCGTGGACCACGGTCCCTATTCCGAGTTCGGCGACCTGCTCACCCTGCGCGGCGCGCAGTTCATCGGCTCGGGCTACGACATCGCCAGCATCCGGGGCGAAGGCCGCACCGTGTGCACCAACCACGCCTGGGGCTCGGCCTTCCGCGCCTATGGCGCGCCGCAGAGCGAGTTCGCCTCCGAAGTGCTCATGGACGAACTGGCCGAAAAGCTGGGCATGGACCCACTCGAACTGCGCTACAGGAACGTGTACCGCAAGGGCGCGACCACGCCCACGGGCCAGGAACCCGAGGTGTACAGCCTGCCCGAGCTGCTCGACACCATCAAGCCCAGGTACGCGGCGGCCAAGGCCAAGGCCAAGGCGGGCTCCACGGCCGAAGTCAAGCGCGGCGTGGGCATTGCCGTGGGCGTGTACGGCTGCGGCCTGGACGGCCCGGACGGCTCCGAGGCGTGGGCCGAACTGAACGCCGACGGCACCGTGACCGTCTTCTCCTGCTGGGAGGACCACGGCCAGGGCGCGGACGCGGGCTGCCTGGGCACCGCCCACGAGGCGCTGCGCCACGCGGGCATCGCCCCGGACCGCATCCGTCTGGTCATGAACGACATGTCCAAGGCGCCCAACAGCGGCCCGGCGGGCGGCAGCCGCTCCCAGGTGGTCACCGGCCAGGCGGTCAAGGCGGCCTGCGAGCTGCTGGTGGCGGGCATGAAGAAGGACGGCGGCTACCGCACCTATCAGGAAATGGCCGACGCCACGCTGCCCACCAAGTACGTGGGCAAGTGGACCGCGCCCGGCACGGCCTGCGACGCCAACGGCCAGGGCAATCCCTTTGTGGTCTACATGTACGGCGTGTTCCTGGCCGAGGTGGCCGTGGACATGAAGACCGGCGAGACCAGCGTGGAAAAGATGACCCTGGCCGCCGACGTGGGCGTCATCAACAACCGCCTCGTGGTGGACGGCCAGATGTACGGCGGCATGGCCCAAGGCATCGGCCTGGCCCTGACCGAAGACTTCGAGGATCTGAAGAAGCACAGCACCATGAAGGGCGCGGGCATCCCCTACATCCAGCAGATCCCGGACGACATGGAACTGCTCTACGTGGAGTCGCCGCGCCCCGAAGGCCCGTTCGGCATCGGCGGCGTGGGCGAGCTGCCGCTCACCTGCCCGCACGCGGCCATCATCAACGCCATCCACAACGCCTGCGGCGTGCGCGTGACGCAGCTGCCCGCGCGGCCCGAGAAGATCCTGACCGGACTGAAGGCCAAGGCATAACCAGACACACCCCGGCGGGTCCGACCCTTGGGCCGGGCCCGCCATATTTTCCACCCGTTGAGTCAAGGGACCGCCGTGGACCAGCAAGAACTCCGCGCCCTGGAAAGCCTGTGCATCCAGGAAGAACAGCCCCAGTGCCAGGCGGCCTGCCCCCTGCACGTGGATGTCCGCGCCCTGGCCTTGGCCATGGCCAAGGGATTGGGCGGCGAGGCCTGGAAGGCGCTGCGCAAGGCCATGCCCTTTCCCGGCATTCTGGGCCGGTTGTGCGACGGTCCCTGCCAGGCGCGGTGCTTGCGCGCCGAGGCGGGCGACGCCATCCGCATCGCGGCGCTGGAACGCGCCTGCGTGGCCGTGCCAGGCCCGGCCCAACGCGTGTTGCCCCTGCCAGCCAAGGCCACACGCGCCGCCGTGGTGGGCGCGGGACTGGCCGGGCTGACCGTGGCCTGGGATCTGGCCCGCAAGGGGTATCCGGTCACCATTTTCGACACCGCGCCCGCGCTGGGCGAGGGGTTGTACGCGGCCTACGCCGGACAGCTCCCCGCAGGCGTGGTGGCTGCGGAGACCGCGCCGCTGGCCAAACTGGGCGTGGCCGTCGTACCCAACGCATCCGTAACCGCCCCTGATTTCCCGGAAACCTGTCTGGCCACGCACCATGCGGTGTTTTTGTCCCTGGACGCGCTGGACGCGGCGGCCGTGGCGGTGTGGGATGTGGATCACGACGGCGGCAAGGCCGTGCGGTGCGACCCCGCGACCCAGGCCACCAGCCGCGAGGGCGTGTTCCGCGGCGGGGCGCATGCCTCGCCCGTGTGGCGGGCGGCCCAGGGCCGCTTTGCCGCCACCTCCATGGACCGGCGCATGCAGGGCGTGTCGCTGACCGCCCGGCGCGAGGGCGAAGGGCCATGCGCCACCCGCCTCTTCACCAGCCTGGCGGGGGTCGCGCCCCTGCCCGCCGTGCCCATGGCCGACCCGGCAGCGGGGTATTCCCCCGAGGAGGCAGCCCAGGAAGCGGCGCGCTGCCTGCGCTGCGAATGCCTGGAATGTGTCAAAACCTGCGCCTATCTGGCCGCGTACAAAGGATATCCCAAGGCCTACGCCCGGCAGATCTACAACAACGCATCCATTGTCAAAGGCAACCGCCAGGCCAACCGGATGATAAACTCGTGCATGCTGTGCGGCCAGTGCGAGGCGATCTGCCCCAATGATTTTTCCATGGCCACGCTCTGCCTGGACACGCGGCGCGGCATGGTCGCGCGCGGCATCATGCCGCCCTCGGCCCACGATTTCGCCCTGGAGGACCTGCGCTTCAACCGCGGCAACGCCTTTGCCCTGGCCCGCCACGCGCCCGGCGCAACGCACAGCGGCTATCTCTTCTTCCCCGGCTGCCAGCTGGCGGGGTCGCAACCCGGCCATGTGGCGCGGGCCTATGACTGGCTGCGCCAGGCCATGGCCGGGCCGGTGGGCCTTGCGCTGGGCTGCTGCGGCGCACCCGCCCTGTGGGCCGGACGGGAAACCCTGTTCGCCGAGGTGCTGGACGAGGTGCGCGAAACAGCCGCCCGGCTGGGCGCCGCCGGAAAACCTCCCACGCTGATAGTCGCCTGCGCCACCTGCGCCTCGGTCTTTGCCGCCCACGCGCCGGACCTGCCCGTGGTCTCCGTGTGGGAGGTCATGGCGGGCCATGCCGTGGCCGGTGCCACCCCGCCCACGGCCCCCCTCGCCCTGCACGACCCCTGCACCGCCCGCCACAACGCGCCCATGCGCGATGCGGTGCGCGCCGTGCTGCGCAGCCTGGACGTGCCCGTGGAAGAATTGCGCCTGGGCCGCGAACTGACCGCCTGCTGCGGCTACGGCGGCCTGCTGTACAACGCCAACCCGCCCCTGGCGCGCCAGGCCGCCGCGCACCGCGCCGCGCAAAGCGGCAATGATTTTCTCGCCTACTGCGCCATGTGCCGGGACAACCTGGCCGCCACGGGCAAGCACGCCCTGCACCTCTTCGACCTCATCTTCCCCGGCCAGGACCAGTTGGACTCCACCCCGCCGCAAGGCCAGGCCGATCCTGCCGCGCGGCCAGCCCCGGGCTTTTCGCAACGCCATGAAAACCGCGCCCGGCTGAAGCGGCACATGCTGGACGCGCTGTGGGGCGAAAAGGCGGACCCCGTGCCCGAACACCAGGCCATCACCCTGCGCCTCGCGCCCGAGGTGGCGGCCCGTTGCGAGGAGAGGCGCATCCTTGTCGAGGACATGCAGCGCGTCATCCAGCACGCGGAAACCACGGGCCGCAAGCTGCACGACCCGGCCACGGGCCGCAACCTGGCCTGCCTGCAACCCGTGCGCGTCACCTACTGGGTGGAGTATGAACCGGCCGCCGGGGCGGGCGGCACCGCGTACGTGGTGCACAACGCCTACAGCCACCGCATGACCATTCCCATGGCCGCGCCAGTGCCCGCGCCCGTGGACGGGGCACACGACGGGGACGCGGCATGAGCACCTTTTCCTTCACCCCGCGGACCAACTGGCAGTGCGCCGCGTGCGGCGAACCGCTGACCCCCACGACGGTCGGGGTGGAATACATGGGCAACACCTTTTCGGTGGAGCTGCCCGCCTGCGCCCGGTGCGGGCTGGTGCTGGTGCCCGAGGAACTGGCCCTGGGCAAGATGCTGGAAGTGGAACAACTCCTGGAAGACAAATAGCCATGCTTGGACCGGCCATGCATCACGCGCCCCTGGCGCAAATAACGGGCGGCCCCCTGCGGCCCGGTGGGCTGGCGCTGACGGCGCACGCCCTGGACATGCTGCCCCTGCCCGCGTCGGCCCGCGTGCTCGACGTGGGCTGCGGCAACGGGGCGAGCCTGGCCCTGCTTGCGGCGCGCGGCCATCGCGCCCTGGGTGTGGATATTGCCGCGCGCAACCTGACAGCCGCAGCCACACGGGAGGAGGTCTTTGCCCTTGCCCAGGCCGACGCGGGACGCCTGCCCCTGCGGCACGGCGCGCTGGACGCCGTGCTCTGCGAATGCGTGCTCTCGCTTCTGCCGTGGCCGGAAACAGCGTTGGCCGAGTTCCATCGCGTGCTGCGCCCGGGCGGATCACTGGCGTTGTGCGACGTGTACGCCCGCACCCCGGCCATGTCCGCCTCCCCCCTCCCCGCCGTCGAGACGCCCGAACCGCGCTGCTGCCTGGACGGCCTGCGCACCCGGCGAGACATCATGGCGCTGCTTTGCGCGGGCGGGTTCACCATCAGCCTGTGGGAGGACCACAGCCGCCATCTGGCCCAACTGGCCGGGCAACTCATCTTTTCCCATGGCTCGCTGGCGGCGTTCTGGAACACCATGCTGCCCCCGGACGGCGCGGCGCGGGCCTGCGCCGCCGGGGCTGCCTCCAGGCCGGGCTACTATCTGCTGCTTGCCCGCAAGGACTAGCGCATTTTAGCCTTGAATCACTGCGAGAATTTTAAATAATGAAGCATTATTTCAACAAATTACATAAGAGCATCCAATCTTTTTCAAAGTTGAGATGCTCTCACCATCCCGGAGTATCATTATGGACGACACCGCATTGCGCATGATGCAGATGGCCGCGTCCGGCCTGTGTTGCAGCCAGATCATGATCGCCCTGGCCTTGGACGCGCAAGACCGCGACAACCCGGATCTGGTGCGCGCCATGGCCGGGCTGTGCAACGGCATGGGCGACTGCTCCGAGGCATGCGGCGCACTGGCGGGCGGGTCGTGCGTCATAGCCCTGTACGCGGCGCGCGGCGCGGCCCACGAGACGGAACACGAGCGCTATGCGCTCATGGCCGCCGAACTGGCCGACTGGTTCCGCGACACCGTGGGCAAGGCCTATGGCGGCGTGCGCTGCTGCCAGATATTGGGCAACGAGGACTGCGGCCAGCCGCACCGGGAACGATGCGGCGGCATTGTGGCCCGCACCTTTGGCCGCTGCCTGGAAATTCTGGCGGCCAACGGCATCGACCCCTCGGAAGGCAAGGTGGAAAGCGATGTTTGACCCGTTGGGCAGCGCGCGCGCACCCCGCGCCCGCGACGATCGCGGCCACGGCGCGGGCCACGGCACGCGCAGCGTGTGCCCGGTGTGCCTTGCCGCCATCCCGGCCCAGCGGTGCCGCCGGGGCGACGACGTGGTGCTGCGCAAGGCCTGCCCGGACCACGGCGCATTCGAGACCGTGCTCTGGCGGGGCGGTTATCCCGCGTTTGCAGACTGGAAGAGCCCAAAAACACCGTCCGCACCCCGCCATTGCCACACCCAAGGCACGGGCAACTGCCCCCACGACTGCGGCCTGTGCCCGGACCACGGCCAGCACACCTGCACCGCGCTGCTGGAAATCACGCAGCACTGCAACCTGCGCTGCCCGGTCTGTTTCGCCGGGGCCGGAGATCACTCCAGCGCGGAACAGGCCGATCCCGGCCTGCCGGCCATCGCCTTCTGGTACGACCGCGTCATCGAGGCGAGCGGCCATTGCAACATCCAGCTTTCCGGCGGCGAGCCCACGGTGCGCCACGACCTGCCCGCCATCATCGCCCTGGGCCGGGCCAAGGGTTTTTCCTTTATCCAGCTGAACACCAACGGCCTGCGCCTGGCCGACGACCCGGCCTATGCCCGCACCCTGCGCCAGGCCGGGCTGGCCTCGGTGTTTCTGCAATGCGACGGCGTGGACGACGCGGTGTACGCCGCCCTGCGCGGCAGGCCGTTGTGGGCGATCAAGCAACGGGCCGTCCGCCATGCCGTGGACGCGGGACTGGGGGTGGTGCTGGTGGCCACGGTGGCGCCCGGCGTGAACGACGGCCAGTTGGGCGCGCTGGTGCGCTACGCGCTGACCGCCGGGCCGCTGGTGCGCGGCGTGCATTTCCAGCCCATCAGCTATTTTGGCCGCTATGCCGTGCCGGGCGCAAGGGCTGCGGCCAGCGCGCCCCATGCCGGTCCGCCGGACGCGGCGCGCATCACCCTGCCCGACATCATGCGCGGGCTGGAGACCCAGACGCACGGCATGGTGCGCGTGGCCCACTGCCGCCCGCCCGGTTGCGAGCACGCATTGTGCTCGTTCCACGCCAGCTATGTGCGCACGGCGCAAGGCGGCCTGCGACGGCTGGCTGGCGACGCCCCGTGCTGCGGGCCAAAGCCCGCCCCGCCGTCCGCCCCGTCGGCCAGTCCTCCGTCCGCCCCTCCGTCCGCTGTGGACGGCGCGCGGCGCTCCATTGCCTACACGGCCCGGCAGTGGGCCGCGCCCCCGGCCCGCGCCTGCGCCGCGCCAGGCACAAGGGACAGCGCCGAGAAAAATCGAACGCCCGCGTCCTTGTCCGGGCAAGGGGCAGCGCCCGGCCCGGCCCAGGCTCCCACTCTGCCGGGCGCGCCCGGCACGGGCATGTCCCTGGACGCCTTTTTGGAGCAGGCGCGCACATGGACGTTCTCCGTCTCGGCCATGGCCTTTCAGGACGCCTGGACCCTGGATCTGGAGCGGCTCAAGGGCTGCTGCATCCATGTGGTCGCCCCGGACGGCAGGCTGGTGCCGTTCTGCGCCTACAATCTCACGGCGGCGGATGGCCGCCCGCTGTATCGCGGCCAATCGGAGCCACCATGCCAGCCCTGACCCCGCTCGACCCATGGATCGCCGTCCGCCTGGGCTGTGCCAGCCCGGTCACGCGCACATCCCTGGACGCGTGGCAGGCCGCCCGGCTGCGCGAGACCGTGGCCCGAGCCCAGGCCGCCAGCCCCTTTTACGCCGCGCATCTGGCCGGAATGGACGCCGCCTCGCTCGCCAGCCCGGCCCATGTGGCCAACCTGCCGCTCATGACCGAGGACACCCTGCGCCGCGAGGGCCAGCGCCTGCTCTGCGTGCCCCAGGACGCGGTGGCGCGCGTGGTGTCCCTGCGCAGCTCCGGCACCACCGGCCCGGCCAAGCGGCTCTGTTTTTCCGACGCGGACCTGGAACTGACCATGGATTTCTTTGCCCACGGCATGACCACCTTTACCCGGCCCGGCCAGACCGTGTGCATCCTGCTGCCCGGCCAGTCGCCGGACAGCGTGGGCGACCTGCTGGCCCGCGCCCTGGCCCGCTTTGGCGCACGCGGGGTCATCCACGGGCTGGCCCCGGACCCGGCAGAGGCGGTGCGCGTTGCCGCCGCGTGCCGCGCCGGCGTCATCGTGGGCTTTCCGGTGCAGGTGCTGGCCATGGCGCGGCTGGCCGAGGCCTCCCGCACCCGGCTCGCCCCGACCGCCGTGCTGCTCTGCTCGGACTACGTGCCCCGCGCCGTGGAGCGCGAGGTGGATCGCATCTGGGGCTGCCCCGTGCACAGCCATTGGGGCACGGTGGAAACCGGCCTGGGCGGCGGCGTGTCCTGCGCCGCGCGGGACGGCTGCCACCTGCGCGAGGCGGACCTGCTGGTGGAGGTGCTGGCCCCGGACAACACGCCCCTGCCCGACGGCGCGTGGGGCGAACTGGCCATCACCACGCTCACCCGGCGCGCCATGCCGCTCATCCGCTACCGCACCGGCGACCTGGGCCGCGTGCTGCCCGGCCCCTGCGCCTGCGGCAGCGCGGTGCGGCGGCTGGACAGGGTGCAAGGCCGCCTGGCCCAGGCCGTGCCCATGCCCGGCGCGGCGACGCTCACCATGCCCCTGCTGGACGAGGCGCTGCTGCCCGTGCCCGGCGTGCTCGACGTGCGGGCAAGCCTCTCGGGGCACAACGGCAACCGTTGCCTGCACGCCGCCCTGGCCACCCTGCCCGGCTGCGAGGACGCCGCGCGCCGCGCCGCGCGCGATGCCCTGGCCGCGCTGCCGTCATGCGCGGGCCTCTCTTTGGACATCACCACCCTTCCCTGGACGGAACCAGGCATCAGCCCGGCAAAGCGCACCCTACGGAGGGAACCATGATCGATCTCATGCAATCCCTGGCCGACCTGCTGGAGCAGGGCGAAGACGCGGCCCTGGCCGCCATATGCCTGCAAAGCGGCTCCACGCCGCGCACGGCGGGCGCGTGCATGGCCGTGCGCCGCAACGGGTCCATCCACGGCACCATCGGCGGCGGGCTGGTGGAGGCGCAGGTCATAACGGCCTGCCGCGCCCTCCTCGACTCGGACGCCCCGGCCCGGCTGCACCGCTTTGACCTGGACAACACCCAGGCCGCCCAGGCGGGCATGATCTGCGGCGGCAGGCTGGATGTGGCGCTCGTGCGCCTGGCCGCCAACGCACCCGATGGTGCGCTGTGCCGCGCCGCCGTGGCGGCCTTGCGCCAGGGGCGGACCGCGACCCTGGTCTGCGGTTTGGACGGGCCTGAACGCTTTGTGCTGCTGGACAACGCCCCGGCCCCGGACCTGCCCCAACCGCCCGACGCCCTGGTGCGGGCCGCGACCGGCGCCCTGGCGCGCCTGCCGGAAGCGCAGGCCATGGACACCCCGTCGGGCCGCGTGCTCGTGCTGCCCATGGCCGTGCAAAGCACGGCCATCATCGTGGGAGCCGGGCATGTGGGGCAGCACACCGCCGCCATGCTGGCCCAGGTGGGCTTTCGCACCGTGGTCATCGACGACCGGGCCGAATTCGCCAACCCCGAGCGGTTCCCCACCGCGTCCCGCATCCTTGTGCCCGGCAGCTTCGAGGGCTGCCTGGACGCGGCGGGCGTGAACGCGGACAGCTACGTGGTCATCCTCACGCGCGGCCACGTGCACGACAAGACCGTGCTGGCCCAGGCGCTGCGCACGCCCGCCGCGTACATCGGCATGATCGGCAGCCGCCGCAAGCGCGACGCCACCTACGCCGCCCTGCGCGCCGAGGGCGTGGACGACGCGGCCATCGCCCGCACCCACTGTCCCATAGGCCTCGCCATCGGCGCGGAAACGCCCGAGGAAATCGCCCTGTCCATCGCGGCGGAAATGGTGCAGGCGCGGGCGCACAGGAGGCGGCGTGGCCCCGGCATGTGAGCCCGGCGCGCTGGACGCCGTCATCCTGGCGGCGGGCCTGTCCAGCCGCATGGACGGCTTCAAGCCGCTCTACCCCTTGGGCAACGGCACGGTGCTGGGCCAGGCCATCGCCCTGTTCCAGGACGCGGGCGTGCGCGAGGTACTGGTGGTGTCGGGCCACAACGGCGCGGCCGTGGACGCGGCGGCGCGCGCTGCCGGGGCGCGCCCCGTGCGCAACCACGCCTTTGCCTCGGGCATGTTCACTTCCGTGCAGGCGGGCGCGGCGGCGCTGCGGCCCGATGCGGCGGCGTTCCTGCTGCTGCCCGTGGACATCCCCCTGGTGCGGCCCGCCACGGTGCGCGCGCTCCTGGCCGCGTGGCGCGGCCACGCGCGGCTGGTCACGCACCCCACATTTCGCGGCACACGAGGCCACCCGCCGCTGGTCGCCGCCCTCCTGCGCGAGGCCATCATCCGGTGGACCGGCCCCCGGGGTCTGCGCGGCCTGTTGGACACCCTGGAGGCGCGCGCCTCCTACGATGTGGCCGACGTGCCGGTGGCGGACGCGGGCATCCTGCACGACATGGACACCGAGGCGGACTATGCCCGCCTGGCCGCGCGCTGGAGCCAACGCGACCTGCCCAGCCGCGAGGAATGCGCGGCCCTGCTGCGCCTGGCGGGCACCCCGGCCCTCGCCGTGGCGCACGGCCAGGCCGTGGCCAAGGTGGCCGTGGCCGTGGCCGAGGCGCTCAACCGGCACGGCGCCGGTCCCTCGCTGGACAGCGACCGCATAGACCGCGCCGCCCTGCTGCACGACGTGGCCAAGGGCGACGCGCACCACGAGGCCGCCGGGGCCGCCCTGCTCGACGCGCACGGCTTCCCGGCCATCGGCGCCATCGTGGCCGCGCACCGGGACATCCCGCCCCACCCCGAACGCCCCCTGGACGAGGCGG
Source organism: Desulfovibrionaceae bacterium (assembly GCA_050251715.1). Classification (GTDB taxonomy): domain Bacteria; phylum Desulfobacterota; class Desulfovibrionia; order Desulfovibrionales; family Desulfovibrionaceae; genus JBFWMG01. Next base: position 45,423 of record JBFWMG010000016.1, read on the forward strand.
ACGTGGTGTTCATGGCCGACAAGCTGGTGGCTGGCGTCACGCTCGTGCCCATCGAGGCCCGGTACGGCCAGGTGCTTGAACGGCACGGCCACGACCCCGTGGCCCGCGCGGCCATCGAAGGCCGCCTGGCCAACGCCCTGGCCATGCGCCAGCGCATGGAGGCCGTCACGGCCATCCCGCTGACCGCTCTGGCGGCCCAGGCCTTGGAGGCATGATGCGCGGCATGGTCCTGCTGCTGCGCCACGGGCGCATCCCCCAGGTTTCCCCCCGCCGCTTCGTGGGCCAGACCGACCCGCCCCTGGACAACGTGGGCCGCGCCCAGGCCGAGGCCGTGCGCCGCCGCCTGGAGGACACGCCCCTGGCCAGGGTGGTGTCCAGCGACCTGCGCCGCGCCCTGGACACGGCGGCCATCGTGTGCCGTGGCAGGGAGATGCGCATCGAACCCGAACCCGCCCTGCGCGAAATCTGCCTGGGCGCGTGGGAAGGGTTGACCGTGGACGAGGTGCGGGCCCGCTTCCCCGGCGCGTACGAGGCGCGCGGCCAGGACATGGCCCACGCCCGGCCCGAGGGCGGCGAAAGTTTTGCCGATCTGGACGCGCGCGCCTGGCCCGTGTTCGCACGCGTCGCGCGGACCGCCCATGCGGCGGGAGCCACGCTGGTGGTGGCCCACGCGGGGGTGAACAGGGTGCTGCTGTGCCACGCCCTTGGCATGCCTCTGGCCCACCTGTTCCGGCTGGGCCAGGACTACTGTTGCCTGAACGTCATCCAGCCCGCGCACCACGGCTTTGTGCTGCACGGCCTCAATCAGCTCCAGGAGGAATCCCCATGAAACTGACGCCCGTGGTCGCCCTTTCCCTGGCTCTGCAACGGACCTTTCCCCACGTGTTCCGGCAGGTTCACCTGCTCAAGACCAAACACGACCAGGGCGAGTCGCCGCGCCTCGCGTGGCCGGACTGGTGCGTGTTCCCCATCGGCCTGTCCTTTGACCTGTTGCGCGGGTCGTATGGGTATGAGCGCAACGGCGTGGAGCCGTTTCTGCTCTCGGCCCTGGCCGGTTGGGAGACGGAACGGCGCATCGTGCGGCTCGACCCCGCCGCCCTGCCCCGCACGGACGGCCTGCCCTCGGTCAACGGGGTGCCGGTCACGGCCCTGAGCAGCCAGACGTGGCGCTGCCTGTACGTGGCGTATGAGGGAGACGCGGAAGAGACGCATGGCGCCTTGGGATCATTCATTTTCTGCAACTACAACGGCCCCGGCGAGGATGACCTCGTGTTCCTGCTCCACCTGGACCCGTACCGGGTGGAGCCAGTGACCTTCCCGTTGCAGCCTCGCGGCAAGACCCTGGGCGGCCTGGCCGTTGATCTGGAACGCGCCCTGCGCGCGGGCTGCCCCACGGCGGCGCGGGCCGAAGACGGGCTGTTCGACACGCTCATGGCGCTGTGCCGGGTCAATCTGGGATTTCTGGACACCATCTGCCGCGCCCCGCACTGCGCCGCCCAAACCCTGCGTCCCCAATAGCCCCGGCCGGACGGCCGCAGCCCCATCCGCACCCCGCCACGCCCGGTGGCGCGGCCGCTCGCCATGGCCCGTCCCCCTGCGGCGCGCCTCTCCCCCGGAGCAGAACGGCGCGTGCACGCGCCCGTATGCCCCCTCCAGCCAGCCGCCTTGCCCGAATACACACAGTCACTCCGAGCAAATACGCGCAACCAGGCACGCGCATTGACATTGTCGAAACAGCCAAGCCCCTGCAATAGACAGAATCTATCTATTTGATTCAAAATAATAATGTGTTATTTTTAACATGCGAGTTGGCAGTAACAGGGAGTGGCGATGGACGTAACCTCTTTTCTTAAAATAGGAAAATCAGAAGCGAGCGCACGGCGCTTTTTGGCGGCGACATGCTGGGGCAAGGAAAAAAAATCGTGCCCCCGCTGCGGCGCGCAACCGGTCTACGCGCTTTCGGACCACCGCCTGCGCTGCGGGGCGTGCGGCTACACCTTCCATGACTTCAGCCGCCGTTTCCTGAACAATTGCGGGCTGACGGCGCAGCAGTGGGTCTGGTGCATCCGGCTTTTCTGCCTGGACACGCAGCCCGCCGTCATGGCGCGGCAGCTCGACATCACCCCCAACACGGCGGCCAGGGCCATCAAGACCATCCGCGCCGCCATCATGGCCCACTCCCTGGATGCGCCGCTCATCTTCGAACGCGGCCTCGGCTCGTCCCTGGGCACGGCCCGCACGCGGCGCAGGCGCTCGGGTCCGGGCGGCGGGCCGCAGGTGTTGCCCGTGCTCGGCGTGGTGGAGACCGGGGGCATGGTCTTCGTGGATCTCATCCCGGATCTGGCCCCGGAATCCGTGGCCCATTTCTGCGCCAACTTCGGCCTCAAGGCGGCCCGGGTGGGCGACGTCATCTATACGGACCGCTACCAGCACTACCAGACCCTCATGGTCTGCGACAAAGCCCTGCGCCAGGTTCCCCTGCTGCGCCGCAACGACAGGAAACTCGCCATAGACGCCACGCACGGCTTCTGGCCCTACGCCAAGGAGCAGCTCAAGCAGCGGCGCGGCATCGCATGCCGCTATTTCCTCTTGTACATCAAGGAGTTGGAATTCCGTTTCAACAACCGGGCCCACGACATCTTCCATGATGTGGCCCGGTGCCTGTGCGCCCTGGTGCCAAAACTCAAGTAAGTCGCCCCCCTCTTCGTTTCCCGGTCACCCCCCGTTCCCCTATGGTTGCGCACAATGACAACCCCGGCGGCACCTTGCCGCACTGGATGCAACCGTTCATGAAGGAGGAAACGTATGAAGCTCGACAGGAGACGGTTTCTCAAGCTGTCGACCCTCGCCGCCACGGCCACGGCCTTTGGTGGCCTGGGATTCGGCCTGGAGACGCCCCGCGCGCACGCGCAACTGCTCAAAACGCGCTGGGCCAAACAGACGACATCCATCTGTCCCTACTGCGCCGTGGGGTGCGGCCTCATCGTGCACACGGACACGGCGAACCTGCGCGCCATCAACACCGAGGGCGACCCGGACCACCCGATCAACGAGGGGTCGCTGTGCGCCAAGGGCGCGTCGCTGTGGCAACTGGGCGAAAACGACGAGCGGCCCAAGGCGCCCATGTACCGCGCGCCCTACAGCAACGAATGGAAGACCGTGTCCTGGGAGTGGGCCTTGGAGCGCATTGCCGAGCGCGTGAAGGAAACCCGCGACGCCACCTTCACTGCGGTCAACGCCAAGGGCCAGACCGTGAACCGGTGCGACGGCATCGCCTCGGTGGGCTCGGCGGCCATCGACAACGAGGAATGCTGGTCCTACCAGGCCATCCTGCGCGCGCTGGGTCTCGTGTACATCGAGCACCAGGCGCGCATCTGCCACAGCTCCACCGTGGCCGCCCTGGCCGAATCCTTTGGCCGCGGCGCCATGACCAACCACTGGATCGACATCAAGAACAGCGACTGCGTCCTGGTCATGGGCAGCAACGCGGCGGAAAACCACCCCATCTCCATGAAATGGGTGCTGCGCGCCATGGACAAGGGCGCCAAGCTCATCAGCGTGGACCCGCGCTTCACCCGCACCTCCTCCAAAGCGGACCTCTACTGCCGCATCCGGGCGGGCACGGACATCGCGGTGCTCGGCGGCCTCATCAAATACATCCTGGACCACGACCTCATCCAGCGCGACTACGTGGTCAGCCACACCAACGCCCCCTACATCGTGGGCAAGGATTTCGACTTCCATGACGGCCTGTTCTCCGGGTACAAGCCCAACCCGGACAGCGCCGACTATGCCGGCTCCTACGACAAGAAGAAGTGGGCCTTCGAACTGGACGACCAGGGCGTGCCCAAGAAGGATCCCACCCTCAAGCACCCCCGCTGCGTCTACAACCTGCTCAAAAAGCACTACGCCCGCTACGACGCGGACCGCGTGGTGGGAGCCTCCGGCGCGGACAAGAAGGCGCTGCTCGAATTCTACAAGCTCTACGCGGCCACGGGCAAGCCCGACAAGACCGGCACCATCATGTATGCCATGGGCTGGACCCAGCATACCGTGGGCGTGCAGTACATCCGCACCATGGCCATGGTGCAACTGCTGCTGGGCAACATCGGCCTGGCGGGCGGCGGCGTGAACGCGCTGCGCGGCGAATCCAACGTGCAGGGCTCCACGGACCACTGCCTGCTGTGGCACATCCTGCCCGGCTACCTGGGCACGCCCAACGCGTCCCTCACGTCCCTGGCTCAGTACAACACGGCCAAGAGCGCCCCGCACCTGGCCGGGGCCAAGGATCCCAAAAGCGCGGCGTGGTGGCAGAACTATCCCAAGTACATGGCCAGCTTCCTCAAGGCCATGTACCCCGGCGCCGCGCCCGAGGACGGCTACGCCTGGCTGCCCAAGGCCGAGGACGGCAAGACATACACCTGGCTGCAACTCTTCAACGCCATGTACCACGGCGCGTTCAAGGGCTTCTTCTCCTGGGGACAGAACCCGGCCTGCTCCGGCGCCAATGCGGGCAAGAACCGCAAGGCCTTCGCCAACCTGGACTGGATGGTCAACGTCAACATCTTCGAGAACGAGACGAGCAGTTTCTGGAAGGGACCGGACGTGGACCCGGCCTCCATCAAGACCGAGGTGTTCTTCCTGCCCTGCGCCGTGTCCATCGAAAAGGAAGGCTCCATCACCAACTCGGGGCGCTGGATGCAGTGGCGCTACCAGGGACCCAAGCCGTGGGGGCTGTCCAAGAGCGACGGCCACATCATGACCGAGCTGTTCATGAAGATCCGCGAGCTGTACAAGACCAAGGGCGGCGTGTTCCACAAGCCCATCGAGGCGCTCAGCGTGGACATGTGGCAGGACAAGCAGGGCTACAACGCCCACAACGTGGCCAAGCTCATCAACGGCTATTTCCTCAAGGATGTGGAGATCAAGGGCACGCTGTACAAGAAGGGCACGCTGGTGCCCAGCTTCGCCTTTTTGCAGGCGGACGGCTCCACCTGCTCGGGCAACTGGCTGTATTGCAACTCGTACACCGAAAAGGGCAACATGGCCGCCCGCCGCGACAAGACCCAGACCAAGGAGCAGGCCGCCATCGGCCTGTATCCCAACTGGACGTGGTGCTGGCCGGTCAACCGCCGCATCATCTACAACCGCGCCTCGTGCGACAACAAGGGCGTGCCCTATGCGCCGCAGAAATCCGTCATCGCCTGGAACGGCGAAAAGTGGATCGGCGACGTGCCGGACGGCGGCTGGGCGCCCGGAACCAAGAGCGCCTTCATCATGAAGCCCCACGGCGTGGGTTCCATCTTTGGCCCCGGCCTCAAGGACGGCCCCTTCCCCGAGCACTACGAGCCCATGGAGTGCCCGGTGCTGGAGAACCCGTTCTCCAAGCAGCTGCACAACCCCGTGGCCCTGCGCTTCACCGAGGAGCCCAAGGCGGTGTGCGACCCGCGCTTCCCCTTCGTGGCCAGCACCTACCGGGTCACCGAGCACTGGCAGACCGGCCTCATGACCCGCTACACGCCCTGGCTGCTGGAGGCCATGCCGCAGATGTTCGTGGAAATGAGCAAGGAGCTCGCCTCGTTGCGGGGTATCGCCAACGGCGACAAGGTGTACGTGGAAACCCTGCGCGGCTCCATCTGGGCCGTGGCCGTGGTCACGGGCCGCTTCAAGCCCATCACCATCATGGGCCAGACCGTGCACCAGATCGGCATGCCGTGGTGCTACGGCTGGCAGATGCCGCACGACGGCAGCGGCGGCGATTCCGCCAACCTGCTGACCCCGTCGGTGGGCGATCCCAATACCGGCATACCCGAGACCAAGGTCTTCATGGCCAACGTCCGCAAAGCGTAGGAGGCTGAAACACTATGCAAAAGGCATTCTTCATCGATACGTCGCGGTGCACGGCCTGCCGTGGCTGCCAGGTGGCGTGCAAACAATGGCACAAGCTCCCTGCGGAACCGACCAAAAACGTGGGCTCGTACCAGAACCCGCAGGATCTGTCGTTCCACACCTACAAGCTGGTGCGCTTCAGCGAGGACGAGACCGGCGGCGGCATGCGGTGGCTGTTCTTCCCCGAGCAGTGCCGCCACTGCCTGGTGCCGCCCTGCAAGCAGACGGCGGACAATCCCGACGCCATCCTGCAGGACGAGACCACCGGCGCGGTCATCTTCACCGAGCTGACCGCCAAGGAGGACAAGGACGCCATCCGCGACTCCTGCCCGTATGACATCCCGCGCACGGACCCGGTTTCCGGCATCATGGGCAAGTGCGACATGTGCCTGGACCGCGTGCACAACGGCCTCAAGCCCGCCTGCGTGCTGTCGTGCCCCACCGGGGCCATGAACTTTGGCGACCGCGACGAGATGCTGGCCCTGGCCAAGACGCGGTTGGCGAAGGTGAAAAAGAGGAGTCCCCAGGCCATGCTGGCCGATCCGGACGACGTGAGCGTGATCTACCTCTTCGAGGTGGATCCCAAGCGGTACCACACCCACGCCGTGGCCGAGGCCGCGCCTGTCAGGGGCATGACCCGCAAGGATTTCCTGGCCGCCCTGGCGCGGCCCGTGAAGCATCTGGGATAGGCGCTCGACACACGCCCCTCCTGCACCGACCGGCTGCGGCGCCCTGCCGCAGCCGGTTTTTATTTGCGCAGGGCACCCCTTTGCGGGAACTGCGCGGGGCGCATTCGGCGGGCGTTAATGCCGTGCGGCCCTGGATGCGCCCGAAAACATGCGCCGCAGGCGGAAATAGTTCTCATCCAGGCCCATGTTGCGCATATGCTCGTAGATCTCCGGGCTGACACCCTGGGCAAGGCGCAGTTGCAGGTAGATGAGGTCGTCCATGTCGTGCTCGCCCGTATACACGGGAGGCGGATCGACCGAATGCCAATATTCGTCGCCGATGATGCCCTGGCGGCGGGCGTTCTCGTACTGCACCGTGCCGGGCAGAAGCGTGGTCAGGCCCATGATCGGCGCGGTGGCGGGCTGTATGTCGCGTATGAGCTGGACGGTCTCGTCGATGGTCTCCACGGTTTCGCCGGGGTTGCCCACCATGAGGAAGCAGCACGGCTCCAGGCCCGCCGCATGCGTCAGGCGGAAGGCCTCTCGCACCTGCGCCACGGTGAACCCCTTGTTGATCGATTGCAGGATGCGCGGGCTGCCGGATTCCACACCGTAATAGACCCGGTAGCACCCCGCCTTGCGCATCCAGCGCAGCATCTCGCCCGTCACGCAATCGACCCGCGTTTCCGCCATCCACACCATATCCAACCTGCGCTCCAGCATGGCCTTGCAGATGGCGATGGCCCGTGCGGGCTTCAGCGCGAACAGGTCGTCGGAAAAATACACGTGGCGCACGCCCCGCGTGTCGCGCAGCAGTTCCAATTCGTCCACCACGTTTTCCGGCGAGCGGAAGGCCCACTTGCCGTTGAACAGCCGGTTGACCGAACAGAAATGGCAGTGAAAGGGACACCCGCGCGAGGTCATGACGTGCGTGCCCGTCAGATCCATATATTCTCTGGGAATTTCAGGAGATTTATATTCGGCCAAGGAAAACGTGTCATAGGCGGGAAAAGGCAGGCCGTCCAGATTGTCCATGATCGGGCGTGGCGGCGTGTACAGGACGCGGCCATCCCGCATGAAGGCGATACCGTGCACGGTGCTCAAGTCCTGCTTGCGGGCCAGGCAATCCGCCAACGCCACGATGGTGATCTCCCCCTGGCCCCGCACCACCACGTCCACGGCGGGATGGTTGAGCATGTGCTCCGGGAACAGCGTGGCGTGCGGTCCGCCCATGACCACAAAGGCATTGGGCGCCACCCGCCGCGCCAGGGCCGCCACCCGCAGGGCGTTGGCCCGGCCAAAGGTGAAACAGCTGATCCCCACGATGTCGGGCGCACGATGCGCGATGAGTTCGGCAATGTCATGCCATTCCCAGTCGTGCAGATCGTACGGTTCCGCCGCGTGGCCGCTGGCGCGCAACGAACTGGCCAGATAGGCGATGCCGAGCGGCACCCAGGTCTTGGGCGGCAGCAAATCCGGCTCGAAGGTGGCGGGATTCATGAGCCGCATGGCGGGTGGGTTGAGAAGCAGTACGTTCATACGTCCTCGCTGGTCATGTCTGTGTTGCGAGATGCCCGCCGCCCCGGAGGTGTAGGTGGGCGGCGGGCTCACAACCCTTGTGGATGGAGGTGCACAAGGAATTTTATGGTTACGCCGGCAGCTTGAACGCCTTGGCCTCGAACGTCGCCAGGACATCGGCCATGCCCAGCTTCTTCAACGTGGCGCGCTTGGGCAGGCCGGTTTCCACGTCCCAACCCATCATCTTGTAGTACTCGGTCTTTGTGTCTTCAAAGTGCTCCCGCACCAGTGGCGGGTGCGGCGGTTCCGCCGGGGGGAACGAAGGCAACAGGCGCGTTTCGACCGGGGCGAAGAAATGCTCCGGCAACTGGTCGTGCTCCTTGCGCAGGTTCACGAACTTGCCGTCGTTCCATTCCATGGCGGTCAGGAGCCGGTGCATGATCCATATCCTGGCGGCACGGTCGTTCAGCGCTTCCTGGGTCATCTTTTCGCCGGTCACCAGCTCGAACAGCTTGTATTCCACGGACACGTCGCCGGTGTAGTCCCGGTCCTCGCGGCCGCTGGTCATGATGGGGAACACCCAGTCGCAGACCGTGATGCTGTCCTTGATGCAGCCACGGTAGTGGATGAACTGGCAGAGGTAGGCGTTGGCCAGGGCGGACTTGTGTCCGTTCCAGGTCGCGGGCACGTCGCGCTCGCGGTGCAGGTCGTTCAACCCGTTCACCGCTATGTCCTTGCCCCAATGGGCCGTGGCCACGGGCAAGGCCTGCTCGAAGGTCAGGCCGGTCCATTCCAGGAGATTGGTCATGGCGTGGCGGTTGGGATCCCTGTTTTCCACGGCGAAGTTGACCGCCCAGTAGTAGCCGAAGGTTCTGGGGTCGTAGTGCGCGGACATGCCCCAGCCGCCGTTGCCGCCCACAACGCCGCCCATGATGCCTTCCATGTTCTCGAAGGCCATGACGCGCTCGGCGGCCAGCTTCATGCCCCGCTTCTTGAACTCCCCGGCGATGATGTCCATGGCGCGGCGGAAGCCCTCGGCCAGGCTGTCACCCAGGAAGCTCTGGCGGAAGGCGATCATGCGCATCAACGTTTCCAGGCCTTCCTCGCCCATGTCGCCCTTGGGAGGATAATGGCCCTTTTCCAAACCCTTGTAGAGCTCGGGGGTCACAAGGCGCATGTCGAGCAGGTGCTGCAACAGGTTCTTGCCGTCCACTATCTCGTCCTGCAGGTGCCAGACGAACTGGATCATGGGGAACATCTCAAAGGTGTCCACGCCCAGTTGGTTGGCCAGCTGGTTGGCCAGATAGGTGGCCTTGTCGCGGTTGCCGAGCCAGGAATAGAACCACTGGGTGCAGCTGACCGCGCCGCCGCCCATGCCGGGCACGTTCATGTAGGAGTAGCAGCCCTGCGGGCACGAATAGCAGGATTGCGACTTGATGTGGTATTCGTTCAGCCAGGGTGCGCAGCTCTTGGTCTGGTCAAAGCGCAGCGCCTGCTGGTTGATGTTCTTGGGATCGATGTGCTTTTCCGTCCAGCTCAGGGGGCCGGAGGACAGCGGCGTGGCGCCCAGGGGCGCGGGCTGGAACTCGCGCACGCTCTTGACGTACTTGACCAGACCCTTCTTGTCCGCCACCTTCACGCCCTTGGTGCCGCGCACCGCGATGGCCTTGAGGTTCTTGGAGCCCATGACCGCGCCGAAACCACCCTGGCCCGCGGCGTTGCCGATGCGGTGGATGATGGGCGCGATGCGCACGCGGCGCTCGCCCGAGGGGCCGATGATCGCGATCTGGACCTTCTCGTCGTCCAGGCGCTTCTTGATCAGATCCTGGGCGGCAAAGGTATCGCGGCCCCAGACGAACGCGGCGTCCTCGATGGTGGCGGTGTCGTTGTTGATGTTGATGTACACCGGCTTGGATGCCTTGCCCTGGACGATGACCGCGTCATAGCCCGCCAATTTGAGCTCCGCGCCCCAATAGCCGCCAAAACCGCTGCGGCTGACCAGCGGATGCTTGGCGCCGGGCGCGTAGACGTGCGGCGAAATGGAGATGACCTCGGAACGGCCGGTGGAGGGAGCCAACGTGCCCGTCAGCGGCCCCGTGGCAAAGATGATGCGGTTTTCCGCGCTAAAGGGATCCGCCGTGGGCGCCTCGTCAAAGATGACCTTGTAGCCGATGCCGATGCCGCCCGTATAATCGATGTACTTCTCCGTCTTTTCCTTCGTAATGGTATTGTTGTCCAGATTCACTCGCAATATTGTTCCAGCCCATCCATTCATGGCTTCACTCCTTTGGGGTGATGTTATCGCAATTGTACGAACTTGATCGCATTGGCGGGGCAGTACTTGACGCACTGCGGATCACCGCCGCACAGATCGCACTTGGAATACTTTTCCGCTTCCTCGTTGCGCACGATCATGTCCCACGGGCATGCCGCGTAGCATTCGCCGCACCCCTGGCATTTGGCGGGGTCGATGATCCGCGCACCCGTCTTCTCGTCCAGAATGAGGGCGTCCCATTCGCAGGCAAGATAGCAGTCCGCCATGTTGCACTGCCGGCAGGTGTTGGGCATGACCGCCAGCATGGCCAAGGAATGCAGCGGGTCATAGGTGGTGTTGATGCGGCTCAGGGACGGTTGGCACACGCCGTCGTGTCCCAGCGAGCACACGATTTCACACGTCCTGCACCCAACGCAGGTGGTGGGGTCGGTCACGAGCCACGCCCGGGAGTTGGGCAGCTGGTCCGGCGTGATGTTGCGGTTGTAGTGCTTGGGGTTGAAATTCTTGGGAGCGGCAAACGCCTTGGTCGAAACCAGTGCGCCCGCCGCGACCTGTACACCAAGCAATGTCAGCATCTTGCGCCGGGATATGCCACCTCCGCCCTTTTCGGGCATCTTTTCCGATGACACATCAGGCAGACATTGCTCACGCGCTTCGTGCAGAGTATTCTTGCTCACTGTCGTCTCCTTTGCTTGTACGGGGCGGTTGTCGTCATGTGACGCAGCGACAATGGCAAGACAGGTGCCAAGGTGAGGCCCGGATGCGGCCACACGCGGCCCAGGCGGCGGCGGCATTCAGACAACATATTGGTTCCTCTGCTTTATTTTTTTACGACACCGGGACCATTCTCCCTGTTTTTCCGGCCTCAGGGCAGGCATGCGCCCCCCCTGGCGCCGCCAGGGTATGGGTCAAGATGACTCATTCACCGCCTTTTCATGGGTCAAAAAGCCCTACCTTCCCCCGCGCGCGCGGCATGCCTCCCGCCGCGACGTGGACAGCGGCCATGCCCCTTTTCTCCCAACCCACCGAAAGCACAGCCATCCCGTCCCGCCTTGTTGCGCGCGGGGCACCTGCCGTGGGCCCAAACACACCACTATGGGCAATTTGGATCGATAATTGTAAGACAATGATGGATGTGGCATTGTCATGGATCAAAAGGGGAGCAGCGCATGGATATTTTCAAATTTACGGTTCCGGAACTCATCTTTGGCCGGGAAAGCCTGCGGTACGCGGGCATCTGCGCGCGGCGGCTGGGAGCCTCCAAACTCTTCGTGGTCACGGACGAGGGCGTTGTGCAGGCGGGCTGGATGGATGCGTTGAGCGAGGTGCTGCGCCAGGAAGGCCTGGAATACATCTTGTTCGACAACGTGGTCGCCAACCCACGCGATTACCAGGTGCACGAGGGCGCGGCGCTGTACCAGCGGGAGGGGGCCGACGTGGTGCTGGCCCTGGGCGGCGGCAGCCCCATGGATACGGCCAAGGGCGTGGCGCTGCTGGTCAGCAATGGCGGCAGAATACAGGATTATGAAGGCGCCAACCAGGTGAAGCACCCGCTGCCGCCCATGGTCTTCATCCCCACCACCATGGGCAGCGAGTCCAACATCTCCCAATTCACGGTCATCACCGACGTGGAACGGCATGTCAAAATGACCCTCATAAGCCGCACCCTCGTGCCCAACATCTCCATCACCGACCCCCTGCTGCTGCGCACGCTGACACGGGATCTGGTCATCGCGCCCATGTTCGACTCCCTGGCGCATGCGGTGGAATCCTACGTGTCGCCCATTGCCACGCCCTTCACCGAGATGCTCAGCCTCAAGGGGCTCGACCTGCTCATCAAGCACATGCGCCCCGCCCTGGAAACGCTCAGCCTGGACGACCTTGAGCAGCTCGCCATAGCGGGCACCTCGTCGGGCATGGCCTTCACCAACGCCAGCGTGGGGCTGGGGCATGCCCTTGCCCATGCCCTGGGCGGCATGTACGATGTGGTGCACGGCATGGCCCACTCCCTGCTCCTGCCCCTGGTCATGCGTTACAACATGCCTGTATGCCAAAAGAAAATGGCCACCATGGGCCGCATCATCATCGGCAAGGAGCTGCGTACCGACGAGGCCACGGCCCTGGCGGGCATCGAGGCGCTGGAACAATTGCGCGAGGAGATCGGCATCCCCTGCCGGCTGCGCGAGATTTTGCCGGACAAGACCCTGCTCCCGCAGGTGAGCCGCAACGCGGTCAAGGACACCTGCCTGCTCACCAATCCCCGGCCCGCCACCTGGAAGAACATCCTGAACCTGTACTATGAGGCATGGTGATGCCCCACCCCACAAGCCTTGACGACATTATCGGCATAGAGTCCATCAAGCTGGGCTTCTTCAAGGAAGTGCAGCGGACCATCAGCGAACTGAAGGCCTCCAACGTGGAGTTGGAGCAAAAGCGCCAGGACGTGCAGGCCATCCTGAACGGCATCCCCGACGTCATGGCCGTCATCTCGCTCGATTTCCGCATCCTCACCGTGAACAACACCTTTTACGAGGCCTACAACGCGCCCGACCCCCGCGGCCTGCCCTGCCACCTGGTCTTCAAGGGACAAAACGATCCCTGTTCCCCCTGCCCCCTGGTCATGGCCAAGGAGGGCGCCCACAAGGTCTGCCGCCACGTGCAGATCATGCACCTGGGCGGCGAAAACCGGCAGATCGAATGCACCGCCTCGCTCATGCGCGACGCCGACGGCACGCCGAGCAAGGTGCTGCTGCTGCAACGCGACGTGACGCTGGAAAAGCAGTACCAGGCCAAATTCCTGCAAGCCGAACGCATGGCCACCATCGGCGTGCTGGCCGAAGGCGTGGCCCACGAGATCAACAACCCGCTCACCAGCATCATCGGCTTCGCCGAGGCCTTGACCCGCCGCCTGGGCAAACTGGCCACCTGCCTGCGCGGCGATGGCGACTGCCAGGAACAGCTGGCCAACTTTCAGGAATATCTGGAGATCATCCTCAAGGAATGCAACCGCTGCTCCGACATCGTGCAGAACATGCTGACCTTCGGCCATCGGGAAATCCGCACCTTTTCCATCGTCAGCCTCAACGACGTGGTGGGCAACTGCCTCAAACTGCTGCACCCGCGCCTGTCGCAGCTGCCCCCCGGCCTCATCCACCTGCGGCTTTCCGGGCAGGATCCCTGCGTGCTGGGGCATCCGGGCGAGCTCATGCAGGTGGTGCTCAACCTGGTGCTCAATGCGCTCTACGCGGTCAAGGAAGGGGGCGACATCACCATCCACACCGCCCTGGAGGAAAGCATGGTCACCCTCAAGGTCGTGGATACGGGCCACGGCATTGCCGAGGACAGCCTGGACAAGCTGTTCGAACCGTTCTTCACGACCAAGCCCGCGGGCCAGGGCATCGGCATCGGCCTTTCCACCTGCTACAACATCATCAAAAAACACGGCGGCGACATCACGGCGGAAAATGGGCAGCCGAATGGGGCCGTCTTTGAAATCATACTGCCCCATTTCGATGGCTAGCGAGGCATGCCATGTGTGCATCGGACATCATCCAGATCCTCGTCGTTGACGACGAACCCTCCATCTGCAAGCTGGCGCAAAAGGAGCTGGCCACGCCCAACCGCCAGATCACCACGGCCGGCACGGCGGCCCTGGCGCTCAAGCTCACGGCGCAGCGGAATTTCGATGTCATCGTGCTGGATGTCCGGCTCCCCGACGGCAACGGCCTCACCCTGCTCGAACGCTTCCGGGACACCCTGCCGGACGTAGAAGTCATCATGATTACGGGATATTCAGAAGTGGCAAGCGCTGTCGAAGCCATGAAAATGGGCGCCTACGACTATATCACCAAACCCTTTTCGCTCGACAGGATAAACCTTGTCATCGACCGGGCCTACCAGCGCACCGTGCTGCAAAAGGAACTGCGCGCCCTGCGCACAAGCAAGAACGGCAAGTCGCAGATAAAACTCATCGGTTCCTCAGAAGCCTTACGGCACATAGGCTTTCTCATCGACAAGGTCGCGCCCACGGACACGCCCGTGCTCATCACCGGGGAAAGCGGCGTGGGCAAGGACGTGGTCGTCCACGAACTGCACCGCCGGAGCCTGCGCGCCCAAAAACCCATGATCGTCAAGAACTGCGGGGCGTTCAACAAGGATCTGCTGCGCAGCGAACTGTTCGGCTACCGCAAGGGCGCGTTCACGGGCGCGGTGGATTCCAACGAAGGCCTGCTCGCCCTGGCCAACAACGGCTCCCTGTTTTTCGACGAGGTGGGCGAACTCTCCCTTGAGGTGCAGTCCATGCTGCTGCGCCTGCTGGAATCCCACAGATACCGGCGTGTGGGCGAAAAGGAAGAGCGCAGCGCGGACATCCGGTTCTTTTTCGCCACCAACCGCGACCTGTGCAAGGAGGTGGAGGCGGGCCGCTTCCACGAGGCGCTCTACCACCGGCTCAACGTCTTCCGCATCGACATCCCCCCCCTGCGCGAGCGCAAGGAGGACATCCCCGCGCTCATGGAGCACTTTCTCAGCCATTTGTACCTGGACAGGCCGCCCTACAAGGTGTCCCCCGAGGCCATGCGGTGCCTGATATCCTACCACTGGCCAGGCAACGTGCGCGAGTTGCGCAACGTGATTGAGCGCGGCATCATCCTCTCGGAAAACGACCTGATAACCTTGCGCTCGCTCCCTGTGGACATCACCAAATGCCTGAATGATTCGGAGAGCTGCAACCCGTTCCCCACGATTGACGAGCAGGAAAGAACACTCATCCTGCGCGTGCTTGAGCACGTGGACAACAACAGGACAAAAGCCGCCGAGATGTTGGGCATAGGCCGCAAGACGCTGTATCGAAAGATCAAGGACTACGGCCTGGAAGGCCTGACCCCCCCCAGCACGACGCCCCATACGCAGGACTAGGCCTGGCGCTTCCCGTGTGGGCCGAAGGCCTGCTGCCGCCCCCCGTCCCTCTGCCGGGTGGACTGGCCGCACGGTGCGCCGCGTCCCTGGCCGCCCGGCGGACGGGCCTGGAGCAGGAACGCCACGCCCTGGAAAGCGCCATCGCCGCGCACGAGGCCCACTGCGCCCAGGTGCCCGCCACGGATGCCGCCCGCATCGAGAGCTGCCGGGCGTCGCAGGCCAGGGCCGAGGCCGACGCAATGGCGTATATGGATGCCATCGCCGCCTTTGAGCGCGCGCTCGGCCAGGCCATGGCCCTGGCCGAGGCGGAGCGCGACATGGCCCGGCTGGCCGACGAAGCGGACGCGGCGCGGCAAAGGCTCGCCTCGGCCAAGGCCGAGATGACGCGCATCAACGCCCGCCTGGCGAGCTATCAACAGCAGATGGGGGATTGGTTCGCCCTGGCGGACAAGGCGCGCAGCGAAGCCGTGGACACGGCCATCTCGGCGACCATCGACGTGGTCGCGACCCGCGTGCTGGAAACGGGCCTGAAGGCATCCGCCAGCACCTTCCACCGCGTGAGCGCGCGGCTGCGTAGCGTGGAGCAACGGCTGGCGCTACGCGACCAGGACCGTTTCGAGGCCATCCTGGCCGCCGCGCGCAAGAGCAAGGAGGCGTCCAGCGACACGGCTTCCCTGCTGGTGCTCATCAAGGCGCTCAAGAACGGCATCGGCCTGTTTTACGCCACCGGCGATGCCCAGCACGGCAAGGACCGCGAGGAGGTGCTGCGCGGCCTGCTGGATACGGCCTCCCTGTTGGGGCGCCTCGCCTATCCGGGCATCGGCTACCTGACGGCGGACGCCAAGATCCTGGCCGCCCTGGCAGGCGGCTGGTACAGCTACGCGGTGGCCAAAAAGAACATCCTGACGCTGCTGGAGCTGTCGGAAACCGACCTGCGCCTGACCGCCGCAGCCACGGAGCGGGTGCTCACGCTGACCAAGGCGAGCCTGGACCTGGAATCCCGCCACCAGCGCGCCCAAACGCGCCGCGACGTCCTGCCGCCCCCACCGTGCCCCTGACGCGGCGCGGGCCGGGAGAAACGCCATGCCCCCGTGGCGGCAAGGCAAATGGGGTGGCAGTCAGCTGCGCAGCCCCCCGCGAGCGGTCGCGTCAGCGGCGGGGCATGGACGGCACCGCCCTTCCCACCAGATGCTTCCGTGGCCTTGCGGACGAGCGCATGCCAGCATTGAAACACTGCGGCGACTTGGAATAATGACGTATTATTTCAACGAAATGCGCAAGAGCATCGCCTCTTTTTCAAGGCCGGGACGCTCTAGCGCACCACGTCGCCGATGCGGTTGAAGCGGATGTTGTCGATACCGCCCCAGGACCAGTAGATGAGCCACGCCTTGCCCTTGATCTTGCCCCGGTCCACAAAACCCCACCAGCGCGAATCGTAGGATTCGTCGCGGTTGTCGCCCATGACGAAGTATTTGCCTTCGGGCACGGTGATGGGTTCCATGTTGTCGCGGATGGAGGTCACGAGCGAGGGGTCGGTATGCTGGACATAGGGTTCGTCCAGTTTTTCGCCGTTGCGGTACAATGCCTTGTTGCGCACCTCGATCGTGTCGCCGGGCAGGCCGATGATCCGCTTGATGAAATCCTTGGACGGATCTTCGGGGAATTCGAAGACGATGATGTCGCCGTGATCGGGCGTGGCGACCGGGATGAGTATCTTGTCGGTAAAGGGAATCTTCACGCCGTAGATGAATTTATTGACCAGCAGGTGATCGCCGATCTGCAGGGTTTGCAGCATGGAGCCGGACGGGATCTTGAAGGCCTGAACCACAAATCCCCGAATGAACAGGGCCAGCACAAGGGCAATGATGAATGCCTCAAGGTACTCGAGAAGGACGTTCTTGTTTCCCACTTTTTTTCACTTTTTGTTGTGCGCGGCAGCCTGCCGCACGGTTAGAGCATCCTAACTTTGAAAAAGATGGGATGCTCTTATGCATTTAGTTGAAATAATGCTTCATTATTTCAACTAAATGCATTGTTTCAATGCCAAAATGCACTAGTCCTCGCCCACTTTAAGGGCGGCGAGGAACGCTTCCTGGGGGATTTCCACATTGCCCATCTTCTTCATGCGCTTTTTGCCTTCCTTCTGCTTTTCCAGCAGCTTGCGCTTGCGCGTGATGTCGCCGCCGTAGCACTTGGCGATCACGTTCTTGCGCAGGGGCGAGTTGCGTTCGCGGGCAATGATCTTCTGGCCGATGGCGGCCTGGATGATGACCTCGAACAGCTGGCGGGGGATGGACCGCTTGAGCTTGAGGGCGAGCGCGCGGCCATAGAGTTGGGCACGGTCGCGGTGCACGATGACCGCCAGGGCATCCACCGGGTCGCCGTTTATCATGATGTCCAGCTTGACCATGTCGGCCTCGCGGTAGTCGATGATCTCGTAGTCCATGGAGGCGTAGCCCTTGGTGGCGGATTTTAGGCGGTCGAAGAAGTCGTACACGATTTCCGCGAAGGGCAGCTCGTAGGTGATGATGACGCGCTTGGCGGTGAGATATTTTATGCCCTTCTGGATGCCGCGCTTATCTTCGCAGATCTTGAACACGTTGCCCACGTATTCGTTGGGCACGTGGATTTCCATGCGCACATACGGTTCGGCCACCGAGGCCAGCTCGGTGGGGCCGGGCAGCTTGGACGGGTTGTCGATGTCGAGCTGCTCGCCCTTGACCGTGCGCACCTTGTAGATGACCGAGGGCGCGGTGGCGATGAGTTCGGCGTCGAACTCGCGCTCCAGGCGCTCCTGGATGATCTCCATGTGCAAAAGCCCCAGGAAACCGCACCGGAAACCGAAACCCAGCGCCTGCGAGGTTTCCGGTTCATAGCTCAGGGCGGCGTCGTTGAGCTGCAATTTTTCCAGCGCCACCTTCAGCAATTCGTACTCGGCGGGTTCGGTGGGGTACAGGCCGCAGAACACCATGGGCTTGACCGCCTTGAAACCCGGAAAGGGCTCCTTGGTCGGGTTTGCCGCATGGGTGATGGTGTCGCCCACGCGGGCATTCTGCAGATTCTTGATGGTGGCGCACATGAACCCCACCTCGCCCGCGCCGAGCGTCTTCACGTACATGGCGTCGGGCGAGAACACGCCGAGCTTGATGACCTCGTAGTCCTTGCCCGTGGAGTACATGCGGATGCGGTCGCCCACGCGGATGGTGCCTTCCAGCACGCGGAACATGACGATGACGCCCTGGTAGGCGTCGTACCACGAGTCGAAGATGAGCGCCTTGAGCTGCGCGTCGGGATCGCCCTTGGGCGACGGCAGGCCATGGACAATGGCCTCCAGCACCTCCGCCACGCCCTGGCCGGTCTTGGCGCTGGCATAGACGGCGTGGGCGCAGTCCAGGCCAATGCCCTCCTCGATCTCTTCCTTTACCCGGTCCGGGTCGGCGCTGGGCAGGTCGATCTTGTTGAGCACCGGGATGACTTCCAGGTCGTTGTCAAGGGCCAGGTAGACGTTGGCCAGGGTTTGCGCCTCCACGCCCTGGGTGGCGTCCACCACCAGCAGCGCGCCTTCGCACGCGGACAGCGACCGCGACACCTCGTAGCTAAAATCCACGTGGCCGGGCGTGTCGATGAGGTTCAGGATGTACTTCTTCCCGTCCGTGGCGGTGTAGGGAATGCGCACGGACTGGGCCTTGATGGTGATGCCGCGCTCGCGCTCCAGGTCCATGCGGTCAAGGTATTGGGCGCGTTTGTCGCGGTCGGCCACCAGCCCCGTGATCTCAAGAATGCGGTCGGCCAGGGTCGATTTGCCATGGTCGATATGCGCGATAATGCTGAAGTTGCGGATATGCTCCAGCTTGGACATGCTTTACTCCGAGACTGAAATGGGTCGGGCCGTCGCCGGGCTTTTCGGTCATGCGCTTCCTTCACGAGTCTTCAAGAATGCGCTCGACCTCCGCGTCCGTCAACCCGAAGGTGTGCATCACATAGTCGTCTACGGCCCATTTCGCAAGCACCCCCTGCAACACCCCGTTGGCCAGGTGTTCCAGGCGTTCCAGCTTTTCGGGCGGCCACAGGGGGAGGGGCAGGCTTTCCAGATGGCGGCGCAGCACCTTGAGCGCGCCGAAGAGGCGCTGGTGCGCGTAGCGGTAGGGAGGGGAGTTGAAGAGCGCCAGCACCGCCTTGACCGGATAGCCGTCCAGCCTGGGGATGACGCAGTTGGCGCTGTTGAGGGTAAGCCGCCCGCCCCGGTCGTGGGCCACCACCAGCCGCCGGGACACAAAGCGGTAGACCAGCTTTTCCCCGGCCCGGTAGAGCCGCTCGGGCGCGGCCTGCTGGAAGCGGTCGGGCGTGAACCGGATGTGCGCCGTGTCCGTGGCCACGGCATACGCCGCCACGTCCCGGCCCCGGATGATCGGCTCGGTATCCGGTCCGGGCGCGGCGAGCAGGTGCCGGGCGTTGTCGCCGGTCACGATGCCCAGCGCCCAGTCCGCACCCTGGCGCAGCGTGGCGTGGGGCACGGCGTAGAGCTTGTCCAGGATGGCCATGTCCTGTGCGCCCACACGGACGTTGAAGGCGAAATCCTCCTTGGAGAGAACGGGGCGCAGCGCCCGGACGCACGGCCCGGACGGCACGCCGCACACCTGAACCCGCTCCGGCCCGGACGGGTGTTTGCGGACATCCATGCGGATGACGGGGGTGAACACGCGGCTGAACACGCGGCCCAGCTCCTCGACGCGCTCGATGCGGCCGCACGCCAGCAGATGGCGGCGCACCGCCGCATGCGCCGCCACGTGCAGCACCGCCTCGGGCAGCAGATAGGAGAGCATGCCGCCCGGCGCGAGCAGCGCCATGCCCAGCCGCAAAAAATGCGCAAAGGATTCGCCGGTGGCGATTTCCGGATGCCGCTCGCGCAACCGCGCGGCGTCAACGGCGGAAAACGCGCCGCCCCACGGCGGGTTGGTCACGATCCGCTCATACTGGCCGGGCATGGCGTCCGCGCCCTGGCCAAAGGCCGTGAACAGGGCGTTGGCGCATTGGATGCGGGGCGCGGCCTCGTGGCCGGGATAGGCGAGCATGAGGTTGATGCGCGCGATGCGCACGGCGATGGGGTCGCTGTCCAGGCCGTACAGATGTTCCGGGCGGGCGCCCAGGGCCGCGAAGGCCAGCAGGAACTGCCCCGTGCCGCAGCAGGGGTCGAGCACCGTGGCGCGGGGATCGAAATCCTGCGCCGCCATGGCCGCCGCCACCGGACCCGGCGTGTAGTAGGCGCCGTGTGCGTTCCTGTCCCCCGCCACGCGCAGGTGCTGGTACAAAAGCCCCAGCACGTCGCTCCCCTGGGGCAGGCGCAGGCACAGCAGCCCTTGGGCCTGCCGCACCCGGCTCACGGGCAGGAGCGCGCCCCATTGCTCCAGCTCCCGGGCCAGTCCCGCATGGGCGCACGGCACGCGGCGCAGGCCCGAGGCCACCGCCCGCAACGCGGCTGCGGGCGTGGCCAGTCCGGCGTCGCGCACCACGGCCAGGGCCAGCACGGGCAGGGCCACCTGGACGGGCACACCCTGCGCCGCCACAAGCCCTGCCACGCGGCGCGCCACGGCGGCAACGCCACCGGGCCCACTCGCCGCGCTGCCGCCACCCCCACGCGCCGCGCCGTCATCCGCCCCTTTCCCCGCACCCTCCGCTCCGCCCGACCCGTTACCGCCCGACCCGCCGCCGTCCACGCCACCCGGCCCGCCACCCGGCCCGCCACCGCGCGGCCCGCAGCCGGCCCGGCTCTTGTTGGCCCGCTGCCGCAACCGGCCGATGGCGCCGCTGGCAAGCGCCTCGTGCAGCGCCGCCACCCGCACAGGGTCGAACACCGTCCTCGCCGCCCCCGGCAAGGGCGCGAGCAGTCCCCGCCGCATCCAGTTGCGCACCGTGGCCTTGGAAATCCCCAGGGCCGCCGCTGCTTCCGCCACGGACAGCGCCGGAGTCACCACGCCTCCCCGCATCGCCGCACATTAATCGTTTTATGCATAACTTTGTGTCATATATTCCATATCACCACTATAAGCAAACGACATTGCGCCCCCGCGCGCCCCTCTCTTTGCGCCGCAGGCATGCCATATGCGTGGCAATCCTTTACAGCCAGCGCCCGGACGTGGCATGGAGACGAGGACGCACAAGATGGCGGCGCGCGCGCCGTCCCTGCGCGAGGCAAAACCATGGCCCAACTCACCACGCTCATCATCCATCCCGACGCGGCCACGCGGCAGCAACTGCGCGACCTGTTGGAGGACGTGCCCACGCTGCAGGTGCTCGGCGAGGCGGTCAGCGCCTTCGAGGCCATGCAGCTTTTGGACGCCATCCCCTACGGGGTGTTCTTCCTGGCCGTGGACCTGCCCGACGGCGTGAGCGGCATCGAGCTGGCCCAGATCCTCATGGGCCGCAAGCACCGTCCGGCCATGGTCTTTTTGGCCCATGACGAGAGCATGGCCTTCAAGGCCTTTGAGCTGGGCGCGCTGGACTACCTGTTGTGGCCCGTGGACCGCGACCGCTTTGCCCGCACCCTGGACCGCGTGCGGCAGTTCAAGAGCTCGTTCCGGCTCATCGAACCGCCCGCCGCCTCGTTCAGCGACGTGCCCGACGACGACGACCTGGAGCCGGAGGAAACGGTCAAGCTCCCCCTGGGCGAGGAGGAGCAGGAGAATTTCCTGTCCGCCCTGCGCACGGCCTGGGATTTTTCGCGCCGCCACCAGCAGCCCGAGATCGAAAAGCTGGCCATCACCCTGGACGGCAAGACCATACTGCTCCCCTACGACCAGATCATCTTCATCGAGGCCTACGAGGACTACAGCTACGTGCACACGGCCAACCAAAAGTTCCTCACCTCGTACCGCCTCAAGATCCTGGAGGATCGCCTGCGCCACCACCGGTTCTTCCGGGTACACCGCAAGTTCCTGGTAAACCTGGACATGGTGACCGAGATAGCGAGCCTGCCCGGCAGCAATTTCATGCTGCGCACGGCGGGCCGCACGCGCATCGAGCTGCCCATCAGCCGGCGCCGCATCAACGAACTGAAACAGATATTGGGATTGTAGGCATGCCGCGCGGACACCATCTCTCCTTGCCGCCGTTCACCCCGGCCAACGCGCCTTTGGTCGAAAACGGCTCGCGTCCCGTCCCGCAACCGCGTCACGGTGCATACTCGCACGCCGCATGGCACGGCACGAACCGGCAACCTTCCCCTCGGGAAGGGAGGACGCATGGATAACAACGGCATCCTGGACGCACTGTTGCAGGAGGAACGGGTTTTCCGTCCCCATCCCCTGGTGGCGGCCCAAGCCAACGTGAGCCCGCCCCAGCACGCCGCGGCCATGCGGCTGGGCCAGGAGAACCCCCAGGCCTACTGGGAAGAGGCGGCCGAAGAGCTGGACTGGTTCAAGAAGTGGGACGAGGTGCTCGACGAGTCCAACGCGCCCTTCTACAAGTGGTTTACCGGCGCCAAGTGCAACATCGTGTACAACGCCGTGGACCGGCACATCGAAACCGCCAACAAGAACAAGCTGGCGCTGGTGTGGGAAGGCGAACCGGGCGACTGCCGCAAATTCACCTATTTCGAACTCTACCGGGCCGTGAACAAGCTGGCCAACGGCCTGCGCGCGCTGGGCATCGCCAAGGGCGACCGCGTGGTGCTGTACATGCCGCCGCTGCCCGAAACGGTCATCGCCATGCTGGCCACGGCCAAGATCGGCGCGGTGCACAGCCTGGTGTTCGGCGGTTTTTCCGCCAAGGCGCTGCGCGACCGCATCCAGGACGCCGCGGCGCGCGTGGTCATCACGGCGGACGGCTTTTACCGCAACGGCCGCGTCATCAACCTGAAGGCCATTGTGGACGACGCCTTGGACGCCCCGGCCTGCGCCTGCGTGGAGCGGGTGCTGGTGGTGCACCGCGCCAACGTGCAGGCGCCCATGGCCGAGCCGCGCGACCTGTGGTACGAAGACCTGGTGCGGCAGCAGAAATACATTGCCGACACGGCGGTGATGGACAGCGAGGACATGCTGTTCCTGCTGTACACGTCGGGCGCCACGGGCAAGCCCAAGGGCATTGTGCACACCCACGGCGGCTACATGGTGGGCGTGCACCGCACCCTCAAGGGGGTGTTCGACATCAAACCCACGGACATTTTCTGGTGCACGGCGGATCCGGGCTGGATCACGGGGCACAGCTACGCGGTGTACGGCCCGCTCATGACCGGCGCCACCACGCTCATGTACGAGGGCCATCCCCTGTACCCCGAGGCGGGCCGCGTGTGGTCCATCGTGGAACGGTACGGGGTGAACATCCTGTACACCGCGCCCACGCTCATCCGCATGCTCATGCGCTTCGGCAACGAGGTGCCCAAGCGGTACGACCTGGCCTCGCTCCGGCTCCTGGGCACGGTGGGCGAGCCCATCAACCCCGAGGCGTGGGTCTGGTTCCACAAGCAGATAGGCAGGGGCGAATGCCCGCTGCTCGATACCTGGTGGCAGACCGAGACCGGCCAGTTCATGATTGCCCCCATGCCCGTGTCCCTGCTCAAGCCCGGCTCGGTGACCAAGCCCCTGGCGGGCATCGACGCCGACGTGGTGGACGACAACGGCGACCCCGTGCCGCCGGGCCACGGCGGCCTGCTGGTCATCAACAGGCCATGGCCCGCCATGTTCCGCGACGTGTACAAGAACTCGGAGCGGTACAAGGAAGTCTACTGGTCCAAATTCCCGGGCCGCTATCTGGCGGGCGACGTGGCGCGCAAGGACGAGGACGGCTACATCTGGATCCAGGGCCGGGCCGACGACGTGCTGGTCATCGCGGGCCACCGCATCGGCACGGCGGAGCTGGAATCCGCGCTCACCGCGCATCCGGCGGTGTGCGAGGCCGCTGTCATCGGCGTGCCGGACAAGATCAAGGGCGAGGTGGCCAAGGGTTTTGTCATGCTCAACGGTCATGTGAAGGGCGACGACGAGCTGGTGCGCGAACTGCGCGAGCACGTACGGCGCGAACTGGGCCCGGTGGCCGTGCTGCGCCAGATCGAATTCCGCACCGACCTGCCCCGCACGCGCAGCGGCAAGATTGTGCGCCGCATCCTCAAGGCCCAGACCCTGGGCCAGGACGTGGGCGACACCTCCACGCTGGAGGATTGACCCCTTGGCGCGCCCGGGACCGCCCGTGGCGCGCACCCATCACAACGCCAAAAAGCCCGCCGTCAGGCGGGCTTCAATTTGCTGACAAACTGTCAATTATCCCTGCTGGTTCCTTCTCGAGGCCTTGTGCCTCAAGGCGTCGGGCGACCTGCCCTCGTCCACAGACAACGAGGCCGCCCGCCAGGGGAACCCGCTTGTCCCAACCGTATCCACCTCCCCAGCCAGCAGTTTTTGGGGAAAGAGATAGGAGAGAGGATGGGGGGCCGGGGGAAGGAGAGAGGAAAGGGAAAACCCCTTTTTATGCTTGGAAAAAGGGGTTTTCCCTTTCCTCTCTCCTTCCCCCGGATCTTTATTCTTTGCGCACTGGCCGGGCCTACAGCCCCAGCAGCATG
>JBFWMG010000017.1:0-69357 GCA_050251715.1 Desulfovibrionaceae bacterium
CACCATGCTCCAGCGCGCCAAGTGCCTCAAGCAGCTGCAAATCATCGACGCCCTCAACCACCCGGACCACATCGGGCGCGCGCTGGCGGGCGAACATGTGGGCACCATCATCTACCAGGGCTGACCCTCAAGGAAGCAACCGCACGCAAAAAGCCCCGGCGCACACGCGCCGGGGCTTTTCCTTGCTCCAATAAAGGGGTGAGCCTTATACAGGGCGCGCCCCGCATCGGATGATATCCCGACAGCCTGGGGAATTGAACGCTGTCAAACAGAACGGCCCCTTTCGGGGCCGCTCAATGTAATTCCATATTTGGGGCAGGACGCCGCACATGTCATGTGCGCGTATCCATTGGATCCTGCGAGGAAACGCGGTGTTCCGCCCACACAAAAGGCTGAGCGTGAGAAGACGCGGCCTAGTGCATTTTAGCATTGAAACAATGCGGGGATTTGAAATAATGAAACATTATTTCAATAAAATGCATAAGAGCATCCCATCTTTTTCAAAGGTACGATGCTCTAATGGCCGCAGCCGCCGCTGGAGCAACTGCCGCTGGAGCAGCTGCCACCGCTGAGTTGCAGGTTGGAGGAAATGGTGAATCCCATGTAGGTCATATCCACGGTGATGGGCTTGGCCTGTGCCAGAAGATCCTTTTCGATCACGAACTTGAACTGTTCGATATCCAGGACTTCGTCGGTGTCGTGCGGCTCATCCAGAGCCAGCGAAAGACGGGGGCCAGCTCAGCCGCCGGGCGCCAGATAAATGCGGATGGGAGCGATTTCCTTGTCCGCAAAATAGGCGGCCAGCTCCTTGCGGGCTGTCTCGGTTACTTGAAGCATACGGTCCTCCGTACAGTTTACGTGTGGTTTTTTGTTAATGACCACTGTTTGGTTTGTCAATCGATCACGGGTACATTTATAGACCATTCCTCTAGGAAGGCCACCCGCGCGCCATAATTCACAACGTTGTCGCGACCAGGTGCGGCGCGAGACCTGGGAAAGGGGAGGGGGGCGGTAGGGCGGGCGTTTTTTGGGGGACAGCCACGGCGGCATGCCCTTGCCGCTGGTGAATCTGTGTTGACAAAAGGACGGGGCTGGTGAAGATTTTGATTTTGAATCGAGGCGTGTAGCCCATCGCGTCTTTGGCGCATAACCAACGACCCGTCGCCCCGTCGGGGCTGGCCGGGAGGCTGTATTCCCCATGAAGCATGGCAAGACGTTGCTTACGGACAAGGAAGTATCCCGCACACTGGACAGGCTCGCCGCCGAGATCCTGGAACGCCATTCCGACTGCAACACCCTGGCGTTGGTGGGCATACAGCGGCGCGGCGTGGATCTGGCCGCGCGGCTCAAGGATATCATCGACGCCAAGCTCGCCTTTCCCGTGCCCCTGGGCAAGCTCGACATCAATCTCTACCGCGACGACTGGACCAGCCTGGCCGTACGGCCCACCCTGTCGCACACCGACATCCCTTTCGGCATCGACGACACGAGCATCGTGCTGGTGGACGACGTGCTCTTCACGGGCCGCACCGTGCGCGCCGCCCTGGAGGCGATACTCGATTTTGGCCGTCCCACGCGGGTGGAACTCCTGGTCCTGGTGGACCGTGGCCACCGCGAACTGCCCATCCACGCCGACTACGTGGGCAAGACCGTCATGACCGCGCGCAAGGAGCGCGTGGACGTGTACGTGCGGGAAAAGGATGGCCGGGACGAGGTCTGCCTGGCGGAATAGCCGGGCTATCCCATGCGATTCAAGCAAACGGCGGCGCAATGCGCCGCCGTTTGGCATACCGAGCCCAGGCTCCGGCGGTGTTGCCGTAAGGATATTTCCTGGCCGCCTAGAACCACGTCACCCGCGCCGCGTTGCGCGGGGGCACGCGCTGGTAGCGCAGGGCCGGGTACCCCAGCATGAGCCCGCCGCACGCCACGCTGCCGTCGGGAATACCCACCCTGGCCGCCAGGGCCGGAACAGTGGCCACGGCCCTGGTCAGCAGCCCGGCCCAGCACGCGCCCAGGCCCGAGGCGGCGGCCGCCAGTTCCAGATAGGTCAGGGCGATGGCGCAGTCCTCGGTCTTCCAGTTGTAGTCCGTGGGCGCGTGGGCCACGACGATGGCGGGCGCGCCGCGCAGCACCATGTCACGGCCGGCATCCCATGCCGCGATCATGGGCGGGAAATAGTCCTGTCCGCGCATCCAGTCCACGACCATGCCCGCCACCTCGCGCACCGTGGCCGGGTCCACGCAGGCGGTCCAGGCCACCTGTTGGGAATTGACCGCCGTGGGCGCATAGCGTGCCGTGTCCAATAGACCGGCGATAACCGCTTGCGGCACGGGCATGTCCTTGAAGGTGCGCACCGAGCGCCGCGACAGCATGAGGCCGCGCACGGCCTCGGCGTCGGGCAGGGACGAGGGGAAGGGCAGGCAGCCTGCGGCATCGACCATGTCGTTGGTCAGGGCGGCGTGCGGGCACACGGCCACGCAGTGGCCGCAGCCGACACAGCGGGCGTCCGCCGTCTCGCGGGGCAGGCCGTCCGGCCCCAGTTCCAGGGCGCCCAGAGGGCAGACCGTCACGCACATGCCGTCGCCTTTGCAGGCTGTGGCGTCAATGGTGATGAAAGACATGGCATCCTCGCTTATGTATGCGCCGGGGCTGCTCCAGCCTTGCGTTGGAGGCCCGCACCGGCGCGTT
This sequence comes from Desulfovibrionaceae bacterium, assembly GCA_050251715.1. Taxonomy (GTDB): domain Bacteria; phylum Desulfobacterota; class Desulfovibrionia; order Desulfovibrionales; family Desulfovibrionaceae; genus JBFWMG01. The sequence continues at coordinate 2,689 of JBFWMG010000017.1, forward strand.
GACCCGAGGGAACACACCTACTATGATGAAGTGGTTTTGAACAAGTAGGCACTTTCCAGTGCCGTGGTTACCATATGGAAACCCTCTTTCATCCTGTTCGGGAAGGTGCCTTCATGCCACAACATCCCCCACGTTGCGATAAAAAGAGCTACAACGGAAGGGAATACTACTGTTCCATGGAATTGGCGATCATGATGATAGGGGGCAAATGGAAACCCATCATCATCTGGTTGCTCGGTGCGCATGGCACGGTGCGTTTCGGCGAACTGCGCCGACTCATGCCCAACGTGTCGCAGAAGATGCTGACGCAGCAATTGCGCGAACTGGAAGCCGACGGCTTGGTGTTGCGCCAGGCCCATCCGGAAAATCCTCCCCGCGTGGACTATTCGCTGACCAGCCAGGGCGCGACACTGATCCCGGTGCTGGAGCACCTGCACGCCTGGGCGCAGGACATGGAGCGGCGAGCGCCCGGTGCCACTGTTACGTCCGTTGCGCCCGCTCCTGGCCTACCGGCAGGCACGCCCCCCTAGACCTGCCCTCGGACGCGCTCCCCCGCCATGCCCGCCGCCACGCAAAACGCCCCACGGCCAAGGCCGGGGGGCGTCGCATTTTTTTTAAGGGCAGGGAGGCCTACCCGCGCACGATTTCCGTGCCCACGCCGTCCTTGGTGAAGATTTCGAGCAGCACCGAGTTTTCCAGCCGCCCGTCCAGGATGACCGCCTTTTCCACGCCTTCCTCCAGCGCCTCCAGGCAGCACTTCACCTTGGGGATCATGCCGCCGGTCACCGTGCCGTCGGCAATGGCGCGCGCGGCCTCGCTGCGGGTCATGGAGCGGATGAGCGTGCCCTCCCTGTCCAGGATGCCGGGCACGTCGGTGAGCAGGATGAGCTTCTTGGCCGCCAACGCGGCGGCCACGGCCCCGGCCACGGTGTCCGCGTTGATGTTGTAGGTCTCGCCCTCGGCGTCCGTGCCCACGGGCGCGATGATGGGGATGAATCCCTCGCGCTCCAGCGAGCGGATGAGCCGGTCGTTGATGCGCTCCACCTCGCCCACCTTGCCCAGGTCGATGATTTCGGGCGGCGCGTCCTTGCGGTCGAGCACCATTTCCAGCCTGCGCGCCTCGATAAGGCGTCCGTCCTTGCCGGACAGGCCCACGGCGCGCCCGCCCGCCAGATTGAGCAGGTTCACGATTTCCTTGTTGACCTTGCCCACGAGCACCATTTCCACCACGTCCATGGTGGCGGCGTCGGTCACGCGCAGCCCCTCGCGGAACTGGATGGGAATGTTCAACTGCTTGAGCATGTTGCCGATCTGCGGGCCGCCGCCGTGCACCACGACGGGGTTGATGCCCACGTACTTGAGCAGCACCATGTTGGCGGCAAAGGCGCGCTTGAGGCGTTCCTCCACCATGGCGTTGCCGCCGTATTTGATGACCAGGGTCTGGCCGCTGAAATCCCTGAAATAGGGCAGCGCCTCCATGAGCAGGGATGCCGTCTGCTTGCCGTGTTCCATGGCTCGTTTCCTTTGAATGGGTGGGGGCGGTTACAGGATGTAGCGGGACAGGTCGCGGTCCTCGCGCACGTCGGCCAGGCGTTCGCGCACGTAGCCGCTGTCCACGGTCACGCTCTGGCCGCCCCGGTCCGGCGCGTCGAACGAGAGGTCCGCCAGAATCTTTTCCAGAATCGTATAGAGCCGCCGCGCGCCGATGTTCTCGGTCTCCTGGTTGATCTCCTCGGCAAAGGCGGCCACCTCGCGCAGGCCGTCCTCGGTAAAGGTCACGGTCACGCCCTCGGTGCCCAAAAGCGCGGCATACTGCACGGTCAGCGCGTTTCTCGGCTCGGTGAGGATGCGGTAGAACTCGTCGCTGCCCAGGGCGGACAACTCCACGCGCAGCGGAAAGCGTCCCTGCAGCTCGGGCACCAGGTCCGACGGCTTGCTGTAGTGGAACGCGCCCGCCGCGATGAACAGGATATGGTCGGTCTTGACCATACCGTACTTGGTGTTGACCACGGAGCCTTCCACAATGGGCAGCAGGTCGCGCTGCACGCCCTCGCGGGACACGTCGGCGGTCTTGCCGCCGCCCTGGTGGCCCGCCACGATCTTGTCGATCTCGTCGATGAAGATGATGCCGCTCTGCTCCACGCGCTCCCGGGCCGACTCGGTCACCTTGTCCATGTCGATGAGCTTGTCGCACTCCTCTTGCAGCAGGATGGCGTAGGCGTCCTTGATCTTGACCTTGCGCCGCTTCTTGCGAGCCGGAAAGACACGGCTGAACATGTCCTTGAACTGCATTTCCATGTCTTCCATGCCCGGCATGGCCATGATTTCCATGTGCGGGCCGCCCGACTGGGCGACTTCGAGCTCCACCTCGCGGTCATCGAGCTTGCCCGCGCGCCACAGGGCGCGGAATTTGTCGCGCGTGGACGGTTCGCGCCCCGCGCCGGGGCCGCCCGGTCCGACCGATGCGCCCGAAGCGGCGGGTTGGGGGATGGCCGCGCCATACTCCGGGCCCGACGCCTGTCCGCCGGCGTTGATGGTGTAGCCCTGGCCAAAGGTGGCCGGTCCAGCCGGCGTCACGGCGCCCGAAGAGGAGGGGAGCAGCAGGTCGAGGAGGCGTTCCTCGGCGGTATGCTCGGCCTTGACGCGCACCCGGTCGCCTTCCTCCTGCTTCATGAGGCTGACGCCGATCTCCATGAGGTCGCGGACCATGGATTCCACGTCGCGGCCCACGTAGCCCACCTCGGTGAATTTGGTGGCCTCCACCTTGATGAAGGGCGACCCGGCCAGCTTGGCCAGGCGGCGGGCGATCTCGGTCTTGCCCACGCCGGTCGGGCCCATCATGATGATGTTCTTGGGGGCTATTTCGTCGCGCAGTTCGGGGGCGAGCTGCTGGCGCCTCCACCGGTTGCGCATGGCCACGGCCACCATGCGCTTGGCCGGGGTCTGGCCGATGATGTACTGGTCCAACTCGGAAACAATCTCTCTAGGCGTCAAAACGGTCATGCCATTCTCCAGATAAGTCGTGTCGGGGCGGGGGCGGTCCCTCGCCGTTTCGGAAGAGGCTATAGCAAGTCCGGCCCCGGTTGCCAATGGAATCGGGCGCTAGCGCATTGTAACATTGAAGCAATGTTACAAGTTGAAATAATGAAGCATTATTTCAACAAAATGCATAAGAGCATCTAAACATTTTCAAAGTTACGATGCTCTAAAACCAATAGCCGCCCAGTCTCCAATGGGGGGGCGACAGGATGCGCGCAAAGGGCGGCGGGGAATGCCAGGCCGCTTCCTCCGCCAGGGCGCGCAGGGGCGGGTGGGGCAGATCGCCCGGCGTGAGAGACAGCAGGCGGCGCACCCGGCGGTCCGTGTCCGGATGCGAACGCAGCACCGAGGGATGCGGCTCGCCGGGACTGGGCAGCAGCAACCGCCACAGGCCGGACGGACGGCGTTCCATCTTGGCCAGGGCCAAGGCAAGCCCCCGGGGGTCGCCCGTGAGCACGGCGGCCTCCAGATCCGCCTCGTATTCACGGTTGCGCGACAGGGCGAGCTGGAGCAGGGCACAGGCATAGGGCGCGGCCATGAGCAGCAGGATGAGTGGCCACGGCGGGGTGTGGCCCTGCCATATCATGGCGGGCAGGGAAATGAGCAGCAAAAACTGGCCCAGCAGGGAAAAGACCGAGGTGACGCGGCTGAAGATATCCGCCGCGGTCATGAGCCACATGTCGTTGTGGCGCACGTGGCTGATCTCGTGGCCCAGCACGCCCACCAGTTCCCGGTAGTCCAGGGCGCGCAGCAGGCCGTCGGTGAGCGCGAGGTGCGTGTGGCGCGCGTCGCCCACGGCAAAGGCGTTGGGCGCGGCGGACCGGATGTAGTGCAGGCGGGGCACGGTGCGGAGCCCGGCCCGTCCTGCTATCTCATCCAGGGCGTGGTGCAGGGCGGGGGCGTCGGAGGGGATGATGGGACGCGCGCCGTACAGGCGCAGGGTGACCAGGGGTGACAGGCGCGGCGACAGCGCGAGCAGCGCCACGGCCAGTGCCAAGGCCCACAGGATGCCCGCGTCACCCGCCCATGCCCAGCCCACGGCGGCCATGATGCCCGCCATGCCCGCAATGAACACGGTGGTGTGCCATGCATTGCGCAATCTGTGTGCAAGAAGCCTGTGCGCCATGGTGCATGCTACCCCAAAGAAACAGGGGACGCCAGTTGCCCGGCGTCCCCCGCGTTGATCCTTGCGCCGCCGCGTGCGGCGGCAATGCCGGGCCGCCTACTTGGCCATGGGGATGGTGCGGAAGGCGTTTTGCCCCTGCCGCTTGATGAGCAGCATGACCACGCCCTTTTCCTTGCCGTCCTTTTCCACGATATCCTTGAACGCGGCGGGGTTGGACACGGCCTTCTGGTTGACCTGGAGGATGACGTCACCGGGCCGCAGGTCGTTTTCCTCGGCGGGCGAGCCGTTTTCCACGTCCGAGACCAGCAGGCCCATGGGCTTGTCCAGACCCAGCGCCTGGGCCTCTTCCTGGCCCACGGGGCGCACGGTCAAGCCCAGGACCGTGGCGGCGTTTTGGGGCGACTCTTCGCCCTGGCCCGGGGCGCCGTGCTGCTGGGCGATGCGGGCGGCGTCGCGCTGGCCCAGCACCACGCTCTTGGTCACGGTGCGGCCCTTGCGCCACAGCACAAGGCGCGCCTTGTCGCCAGGGGCGAGCGCGGCGATGTTGTGCAGCAGGTCGGCGGAGGTGGCCACGTCCTTGCCGTTGACCTTGACGATGACGTCACCGGTCTCCACGCCCGCCTTGTCCGCGGGCTGGTCGGGCATGACCGAGCTGATGAGCGCGCCCTTTGGCTCGTCCATGCCCAGCGCCTTGGCCATGTTGTCGTCCACGTCCTGGATGGTCACGCCGATCCAGCCGCGTTTGACTTCCTTGTTCTCCCTCAGCTGATCGATGACGCTCTTGGCCAGCGTGCTGGGAATGGCGAAGCCGATGCCCTGGCCGCTGGCGATGATGGCCGAGTTGATGCCTATGACCTCGCCGTCGAGGTTGAGCAGCGGGCCGCCGGAATTGCCGGGATTGATGGAGGCGTCGGTCTGGATGAAGTCGTCAAAGGGGCCGGAGCCGATGACGCGCCCCTTGGCGCTGATGATGCCCGCGGTCACCGTATGGTCCAGGCCAAAGGGGTTGCCGATGGCCATGACCCACTGGCCCACTTCCATGTCGCTTGAGTCGCCGAAGGCGAGGGTGGGCAGGGAGTGGTCGACGTCGATCTTGAGCAGGGCGAGGTCGGTTTCAGGATCGCGGCCCACGATGGCCGCGTCGTAGCTTTCGCTGCCCTTGCCGTTCTTTTGCAGGTTCACGGTGATCTGGTCCGCCTTTTCAACCACGTGGTTGTTGGTCACGATGAAGCCGTCGGACGAGATGATGAAGCCCGAACCGAGCGAGGTCTGCTTGCGGTCGGGCATTTTGCCGCCCGGACCTTGCGGGCCGAAGAACTGTTCGAACTGGTCGAAGAAATCGCCGAGCGGACCGTCCTTGCGATGGAATTTGAACAACTCCTGCAACTGGTTTTGCTGCTTGACGATCTTGACGGTGCTGATGTTGACGACGGCCGGGCTCGCTTTTTTGGCGAGGTCGGTGAACTGCGGCAGTCCGGACGCGGCCATGGCGGTTGCCGCCGTCATGACCAGAATGAGTGCCGTGAGTCGAACGAGTTGGGTAATGTTGCGAACCATGTGTCCTCCTAGATATTCCCGGAAGCTCGGAGCTGGCGGGTCGCGCCGCTTGTGAGGCGGGTTGTTACAATATACGGCATAATTTCAGGTTGTAAACTCCTGTTGTCGCCGTTGGGCTGGCGCGCCCATGCAATCCCGCTGGCCGCGTGGCCGGGCAAACTGTTCTTGACAAAGCGGAACATGCGTCCATAAAAGACCATCTCCGGTTGGTCGCGTCCCATGCGTCCCGACCTCCGGCAAGGCGCTCCCGTAGCTCAGGTGGATAGAGCGACCGCCTCCTAAGCGGTAGGCCGTGTGTTCGAATCACGCCGGGAGCACCATGACCCTTCAGCCCGCCCGTGCGGGCTTTTTTCATGTCCGTTTGTGAACCATGGACGGTGAAGCATATGCCGTGCCATAGCCACCCCCTTTTATGTCAGCCTGTTACGTTTGTGCAAATGCAATATGTGCAGTTTACTGCACATATTGCACGCCACGTTGTGCAGTTGCTTGCATCTTTATGCCATCCTACTTGCGCCAAAGGGGCAGACATTGTACGATGCGAGGAGCAATGTAAAAAATGCGTATGCAGCGACGTTTTTTTCGACATTGCCGCGTGTAGACAGGAAAAGGCATCAAGCAGTCGTGACAAAATCCTTTTGCGGCATCACGAGGTATGCACCATGCGTAAGCTGATCGCGTTCTCTTCTCTCGCCCTTTTACTCGCCACGCTGTTGGCCGTGCCCACTTTTGCGGATGAATCGATGGGCGCCAAACTCTTCAAGACCTGCGCCAACTGCCATGGCGCCGACGGCGCCACCTCGGCCAAGGCCGGAGGCACCACCCTGAAGGGACAGGCCGCCGATGTGCTTGAAAAGAAGTTGCTGGGCTACCAGGACGGCACCTATGGCGGCCTCAAGGCCATGATTATGAAGAACATGGTCAAGAAGCTGTCGAGTGAGGAGATCAAAGCCCTGGCCACCTTTATCGCCGGATTCTAGATGCAGGGCATCATGCGCCGTATCGCCCTGGCTGCGCTGGCAACGGCCCTGGCCGCCCTGGCCGCCACGCCCGTGACCAACGCGGCCATGACCAACGCGACCGTGGAGAGGGCCATGGACCACGCCGCGCCCCAGGGCGAAGGGCGGGACATGGCCGCATCCATGGCGCGGGGGGCAGGGGCCGCTGGCGCGGATGCCCCTGCCGCCGGCGCGCCTGGCGCCGCGCCGGAAGGGCATGAGGGCATGGCCATGGACCACGCCGCGCCGCACGACCACGCCGCGCCGCACGACCATGACGCGATCATGAAGGAGGCGGCCAGGCAGGCCGCCCAGCCAGCCGGGGATGCGGCCAAGGGCTCGGACGCCGCCCCTCCCGCTCCCCCGGGCGTGGAGGAGCACCTGGGCACGCTGATGGCCCACGCGGTGTTCACCGACGCGGCAGGCAAAACCGTGACCCTGCCCGACGCCATCACCGGGCCCACCATCATCCTGCCCGTATATTACAGCTGCCCCAACGTGTGCGCCATGCTGCAAAGCTCCTTTGCCCGCGTGCTGCCCCAGGTCGCCCTGGAACCGGGCGTGGAATTGCAGGTGCTGTCCATCAGCTTTGACGAGAACGACACGCCCGCCACCGCCGCCAAGTCCAAGCGCAACTTCGGCTACGCCCTGAACAAGGGGTTTCCGGCGGAACACTGGCGTTTTCTGGTCGGCGACAAAGACAACATCGACGCGACCATGGACGCGCTGGGGTTTCATTTCCAGCGCATGGGCAAGGATTTCGCCCATCCCGTGGCGGTCATCGCCGTGGCGCCCGGCGGCAAGATCGTGCGCTACCTCTACGGCCTCGACTTCCTGCCCTTTGACATCACCATGGCCGCCACCGAGGCGGCCCAGGGCAGGGTGGGTCTCTCGGTCAAACGCATGCTCTCGTACTGCTTCAGCTACGACCCCAAGGGCAGGCGCTACGTCTTTGACCTGATGCGGGTGGCGGGCATCGGCATCATCGGCTTCATCGTCATCCTGCTCACCACACTGCTCCTTCTGGGACGCAAAAAACGCCGCTAATCCGGGGGTACGATGTCCATCGCCGCCTCGCCACGTGCCACCTTCTGGGATTCGCCCGGCAAATCCGCCCTGGCGTCATGGCTGTTCACCATTGACCACAAGCGCATCGGCATCCTGTATCTCTCCATGATTCTGGGGTTCTTTGCCGTGGGCGTGGTGCTTGGCGTGCTCATGCGGCTCGAACTCATCGCGCCCGGCCCCACCATCATGGGGCAGCAGGCCTACAACGCCATGTTCACCCTGCACGGGGTCATCATGATCTTCCTGGTCGTCATTCCCTCCATTCCGGCGGCCATCGGCAACATCGTGCTGCCCATGCAGCTGGGCGCGGAGGACGTGGCCTTTCCCAGGCTCAACCTTTTTTCCTGGTGGCTGTATGTGTTGGGCGGGGTGATTGCGCTGGTGTCGCTGTTCACCGGCGGCGGCGTGCCCGATACCGGCTGGACGTTCTACGTGCCGTTCTCGTCCATGACCACCACCAACGTGAGCGTGGCGGTCGTGGCGGTGTTCGTGCTCGGTTTCTCGTCCATCCTGACCGGCCTCAATTTCATCGTCACCATCCACCGCCTGCGCGCGCCCGGCCTCACCTGGACCAAGCTGCCGCTCTTCACCTGGGGACTGTACGCCACGGCCTGGATCCAGGTGCTCGCCACGCCCGTGCTCGGCATCACGGTGCTGCTCATCTTCATCGAGCGCGTGCTCGGCATGGGCATTTTCGATCCCGCGCGCGGCGGCGATCCCATTCTGTACCAGCACCTGTTCTGGATCTATTCGCATCCGGCGGTGTACATCATGATCGTGCCCGCCATGGGCGTGGTGTCGGACATCATTCCGGTCTTTGCCCGCAAATCCATCTTCGGCTACAAGGCCATTGCCGTATCCAGCCTGGCCATCGCCTTTGCCGGGTCGCTGGTGTGGGCGCACCACATGTTCGTCAGCGGCATGAGCGACACGGCTGTGCTCGTCTTTTCGCTGCTCACCTTCATCGTGGCCATTCCCTCGGCCATCAAGATCTTCAACTGGGTGGCCACGCTGTACAAGGGGTCCATCCACCTGGAGCCGCCCCTCATCTACTCGCTGGCCTTCATCTTTCTCTTCTCCATGGGCGGGGTCACCGGGCTGGTGCTGGGCGCGGCGGGCACGGACGTGCACGTGCACGACACCTATTTCGTGGTCGGCCATTTCCACTACGTCATCTTCGGCGGTACGGGCATGGGGTTGTTCGCGGCCATCCACTTCTGGTTCCCCAAGATTTTCGGCAAGATGTATAACAAGAAGATCGCCAACACCGCGGCGGTCATCCTGATTTTCGGGCTGAACGGCCTCTATTTCCCCATGTACATGCTGGGGCTGGCGGGCATGCCGCGCCGCTACTACGACTATCTGCCGCAGTACCAGAGCCTGCACGTGGCCGCGACCGTGGGCTCGTGGGTCACGGTCATCGGGCTCGCGCTCATGTTCTGGAACCTGTACCGGGGCATCCGCCATGGCTCGCCCGTGGGCCGCAACCCGTGGGGAGCGGCCACCCTGGAATGGGACACCCCGTCGCCCCCGCCCACCCTCAATTTCGACGCCGAACCCGAGGTCACGCGCGGCCCATACGAGTATGCGGGGGTAAAGCCCGATGCATGACATGCACAAGGATGACGAGGGCGCCCGTTTCGGCATGTGGATTTTCCTGTTCACGGAAATCCTGCTCTTTGGCGGCCTGTTCGTGCTGTTCGCGGTGTATCTGAGCCGGTATCCAGCCGAGTTCCACCACGCCAGCACGATGCTGGACGTGGCGGTGGGCACGGCCAACACGGTCATTCTCATCACCAGCAGCCTGTGCGTGGCCCTGGCCGTGGTCGCCATCCAGCGCGGGGCGACCCGGCATGTCACCTGGCTGCTCGTGCTCACCCTAGCCTTTGCCGCCGCGTTTCTGGTGAACAAGTATTTCGAGTGGGGGGCCAAGTTCCACCACGGCCTGTTTCCGGGAGCCCCGGAACTGGCCACGCATCCGATGGGTGAGATGATCTTTTTCGCCCTCTACTTCACCATGACCGGCCTGCACGGCATCCACGTGTTGGTGGGCATGGGGCTGTTGACCTGGGTGCTCCTCCTTGTCCGGAGCGGCAGGGTCAATCAGACGAATTTCGTACTGCTTGAAAACGGGGGCTTGTATTGGCATCTGGTCGATCTCATCTGGATCTACCTGTTCCCGCTCTTTTACCTGATAACGTAAGCCGCGTGCGCGAGGAGACGGCAATGCACAGCGAGACGACACACGCACACCACGGTCCCGGCTATGGGCTGTTCATCGGCATATGGCTTGCGCTGCTCGTCCTCACGGCGGTCACGGTCAAGGTGGCGGGCATCCCCCTGGGATTTTTCAACGTGCTGGTGGCGCTGGCCATAGCCACCACCAAGGCGCTGCTGGTGGTGCTCTTCTTCATGCATCTCAAATACGAAAACTGGCTGTTCAAGGGCACGGTATTGCTCACGTTCGCCATCCTGGCCATCTTCATCGGGTTCACCTTCCTCGACACGGCCTACAGGTAGGGCAGCCATGTATCCCCAGGTATTCGCAGCCGCCGCGCAGGTCGATCGCACCTTCATGCTGATTTTCGGGTTCTCCGTATGCATCCTGGTGGCGGTCACGGCGACCATGCTCTGGTTCCTGTGGCGCTACCACTACACACGCAATCCCGTGCCCACAGACATCAAGGGCAGCTTTTGGGCCGAGCTCATCTGGACGGTCATTCCCGTGTGCATCGTGGCCGGGTTGTTCTGGTCCGGCTGGAACAGCTACAAGGCGTTGCGCGCCGTGCCTGCCGACGCCATGGAGATCGGGGTCACGGCCCGCATGTGGTCGTGGCGTTTCTCCTATGCCAACGGCAAGCGCAGCAACGTGCTGGTCGCGCCGCTGGGCAGGGCGGTCAAGCTGGACATGACCTCCGTGGATGTCATCCACAGTTTCTATGTGCCCGCCATGCGCATCAAGATGGACACCGTGCCCGGCATGCGGACCTATGTGTGGTTCAAGGCGGACGAGGTGGGGGAATATGATATCATGTGCGCGGAATATTGCGGACTCAAGCACGCCAACATGATTACCACGCTCAAGGTCGTGCCCCAGGACGCGTTCGCGGAGTGGCTGGCCGGCGGCACCGACGAAAAAACCGTGGCGCTGTTCGACACGCATGGCTGCACGGGCTGCCATTCCCTGGACGGTTCCGAGGGCGCGGGACCATCGTTGCTGGGCATTGCCGGACGGCAAACCACCGTGGTGTTTCCCGATGGCGAGAAGCGGGACGTGGTCGCCGACGCCGCCTATCTGCGCCAGTCCATCCTCAAACCCGACGCAACGGTGGTACAAGGGTATGACGACATCATGCCCCCCTACGAGGGCGCCATTCCCGATGCCGAGCTCACGGCCATGGTCAACTATCTGCTCAAGGGCGAGGCCCGCGCGCCCCATCCAGGCCGCGCACTGGCCGAGTCGGAAGGGTGCCTTTCCTGCCATTCCTCGGACGGTTCCGAGATCGCCGGGCCGTCCTTCAAGGGGCTGTACGGCTCGGCGCGCATCGTGCTTGCAAACGGCAAGGAACGCGAGGTCACGGCGGACGAGGCATACATCAAGGAATCCATCCTGACGCCGGAGGCGGCGATCGTGAAGGGATACGCCCCCATCATGCCCCCGTACGACACCCTGGGCAGCGAACAGGTGGACACCCTGGAAGACTACATCAAATCGCTGGCCGGGGGCGCGGAGGCGCGATGAACAGGCAGGACGCCATCATCGGGCAGGGCGCCATCATCGGACGCTGGGCGGCCATGGCCTCAGTCGGCCTGCGACTGGCGCGGCCGCGCGTGAGCCTGATGGTGGCGGGCGCGACCCTGTTCGGCGCGCTGCTGCACGGCGGGGGCGAACCATGGTCCGTGGCCTGCGCCGTGGCGGGCGCGCTGTGCCTGTGCGCCGGGTGCTCGGCCCTGAACCAGGTGCAGGAACGCGGCCGCGACGCGCTGATGGCGCGCACCCGTGACCGCCCGCTGCCCATGGGCCGGATAGGCGCAGGCCACGCCGTGCAACTGGCCGCCGTGCTGCTGAGCGTGGGGCTGGTTCTGTTCCTCCTGGCGGGCGGATGGCTGCTGGGCGCGGTGGGCGTGGCGGTGCCGCTGGTGTACAACGGCGCGTACACGCCGCTCAAGCCGCGCACCTCCCTGGCCCTGCTGGTGGGCGGCACGGTGGGCGCCTTCCCGCCGCTGGCCGGGTGGCTGGCCGCGGGAGGCGTCCCGCACGACCCGCGCATCCTGGCCGTGATGGGGTTGTTCTACCTGTGGCAGACCCCGCATTTCTGGCTGCTGGCGGCCATCCACCGCCACGACTACGCCAGGGCGGGTTTCCCCTTGGTGGCGGCCAGCCTGCCTCCATGGGCCTGCAACCCCTTGATGCTGCTGTGGATCATGGCCTTTTTCCTGGCTTCCGGCGCGTTGCTGGGGAGCATGGGGCAGGGCATGGCCTCGCCCGCGCTGCTGTGCGGCACGCTGCTGGCCGGGGCGGCCACAACGGCCTTTGCCGTGCGCGGCTACGGCAGGGTGGCCCTGGCCGTGGTCAACGCCTCGCTGGTGCTTTCCATGGCCGCCATCCTGGGGCTGGCCCACTGACCATCCGACCCATTGGAGTACGCCATGCTGTTGTGGATGCATCCGATCATCCAGTTGTCCGTCACCGTGCTGTCCACCTACGTCATGTTCATGGGCATCCAGCGGTTCCGCTTCGTGCACGCCAAGGCCAAGGTCCGCTTTGACTGGAAACGGCACGTGCTGCTGGGCAAGATCGTGCTCGCGGTGTGGTTTTTCGGCTTCTGCCTGGGGCTGGGCATGGCCAGGTACGATTGGGGCACCGTCAACCTGACGGAAGGGCATTTCATGGTGGGCATGATAATGGCCCCGCTCATCGTGTTCGGCTTTGTCTCCGGCCTGATCCTGCAGACCCCGGCCAAGGGGCATGGCCGATTGGCCCTTGTCCATGGCGTGCTCAACACCGTGTTGTTCCTGCTTTCCCTGTACCAGCTCGTCACCGGCATCGGGGTGGTGCGCTTGTTTCTTCTTGCCTGAGGAGAAGAGGCCATGCGGAGCACGAGAATCGTCTGGGTGGTGGGCCTGCTGGCGGCCATGCTGTTGGCCGTGGCGGACCCGGGCCAGACCAGGATGGGCGGGGTGATGGGCAAAAAAACCGGCAAGCCGGCGGGCGACGCGGCCACGTCCGCCCCTGTGCCGGTGGATGAGCACGGTCAACCCGTGGACGAGGCGGACATGGGCGCGTTCATGCCCATGCGGGCCGACCTGACACACATGCGGGCCAAGGGCTTTGTGGCCACCGGCCTGCGGCCTGTGTTTCCCGACGGCGTGGACTGCCCCCCGGTCAATTGCTCTTTCGGCGCTTCCACGCGCGGCGACGGATCGCCCCGGAGCATGCGCTTTTTCCGGGGGCTGCACGGGGGCATGGACATCCCGGTGCCCGAGGACACGCCCATCCTCGCCATGGCCGACGGGACCGTGGCGCACCTGTCGCCGGGCATGGCCATTGGCGGCATAGGGGTGGTGCTGCGGCATGCGCCCGAGGATACCGGCCTGCCGGTGTGGACCTATACGGAGTACAAGCACCTGCGCGAACTGCCGCCCCTGCGGGTGGGGCAGCGGGTGCGCATGGGCGAGGTGGTGGCCATTGCGGGCGATACCGGCACTGCTGGCGGCTACTACGGCGAGGAAGGGCACCTTCACCTGCATCTGGACGCCTTTCAGAGCGATACCGACGCCTTCCATGTGGCCGGGGTGGTGATCCCGGAGCACGGGGCATGGCTCGATCCCCTGGCCCTGTTCCACGGGCCGCCCCTGGATTCCTCCTCCCTGCGCGACCTTCCGGACAGGACAAAGCGCGTGCCCGTTGCCTGCATGCTGCCCGACGGTACGGTGCGTCCAGCCGGGGCGCGGGTCATCTGGCCCTTTGCCTGCACCCCGCGCTGACGCCGGACGCACGGCAAGACGGGGCGTTTGCCCGTTGTCCGGAGGGTCCGTCGATCAGGGGAGGGGGCTCAGGCGTGGTCCGCCGCCCGAAGTACCGCCACGTCCGCAGCAAAGGCGTACGCGTTCTTGCCGGAACGCTTGACGTGATACATGGCCTCGTCCGCCATGTGGATGAGGTCGTCGGCATCCTCGGTGTCGTCGGGAAAGACCGCGATGCCCACGCTTGCGCCCACGCCGAGTATGCGTCCCTCCAGCTCAAAGGGGGCGCTTATGGCGTCGATGAACGACTGGGCGGTCATGCCCATGGCGTCCTTGTCGCGGCAGTTCCCCATGATGGCGAGAAATTCGTCACCGCCCAGTCGGAAGAGCAGATCGTTCGAGGAAAGGATCCGGGTGCCTCGGGTCGCCACTTCCTTGAGCAATACGTCGCCGACCCGGTGTCCATAGGTGTCGTTTATCTGCTTGAACCCATCGAGATCAATGAAGAAGATGGCCAGATGGCAGTCTTCCTCCCTGGCTTTGCTCAAAATGCCCGGCAGGTTGTCCGTCAGATAGAGGCGGTTGTACAACCCGGTCAGGATGTCGCGATAGGCGTAGCGCATGGCGGTGTCGATGTCCGGCGTCGTCACATCCTTGACCACGCAGAAGAACATGTTGTGTTCCGGCGAAAACACCACGTTCCAGTTGAGCCGTTTGTACGTTGCGTTCTTGCACAAAAAGCGAAAGACAAAGGAGGCTGTGCCAATATCCGATGTAATGAGTTTCTGGAATTCACCCAAGGCGCGTTCCCGATCGTCGTAGTGGATGTGTTCCATAAGGTAGTTGTCCAGCAGGTCACTTTGAGTAAACCCTGTGAACCATTCCCAATGGAGATTGACATCCTCGAAAACGCCGTCCACGGACATGACGGCGGCCATGTCCTGGGTCAATGCGAGCCATGCATAGCGCTCTGCATAAAACATGCGTTCGACGAGAATGGGATCAAGGTAGGAAGCGTCGGGATTGTCTTGCATAGGGACTCGAATCGGAGTGGCAGAGAGGCGTCTGCGCACATGGGGCCGATTATCCATATATTTTGCGGGCTGACGCCGTGCATCCGTCCACAACCAAGCATACCATGGCGCGCGTCCGAAACATTACAATGGATCGAGGAGAAATAAAAGGGAAAAATGGATCGGGCGCGACCTGGCTTGGGGGGATTGCGCCTTGGCGCGCCCCGTTGTATCCAACCCGAAGCGCGGTGGTGACGCCGCGTGAATCCACGCACAGGCAGGCCATATGGCAACACATACGACTATTGATCCCGAAAAGGACGCGCCGGGCCATTTTCTCGGCTGTTTCCCGGTTCCCGGAGCGTTGACCGGCATGACACCGGCGTATGCCATTGCGCATGACGCTTCGGGATATACGCTGTATTGGAAGCAGGAAGATGAATGGCTCTATCAGGAGTTGCACCGGGGCGAAACCGGGGACGATCTGGCCCGCGTGCTCTGCGTGACCACGGATTGGCGGGAGGTGCTGCCCGCCCTGGCCGAGGCGGCGCCCGCTCTGGCCGACGCGTTCAAGACGTATTGCGAGGAGCAGGGGTTGTGAACCTGGTATACATTACCGGCCTTCTTTTCCTGGCCAACTGCGTGGCGGTGGCCGATGCGGCCCTCTTGCTGCCGCTGACGTGCGCCCTTTTCGTTTTTTCCCTCATTCGCCTGAAAATGCGCAAGGGCAAGACGGCCTCCGCCAAGCCGCCCCGGCTGCGCATGGTGGTGAACAACACCGCCGCGCAAAAGGATGAAGCGGAAAAAGCGCATACGGGGCTGGGCGAGACGGAAGAACCCGTGGAACGCCATTTTCCCTCCACGCCCGAGGGACGCCGCAAGGCCGAACAGGCCTTTCTCAAGGTGGTCAAGGGCCGGGGGGGCGGCGACCGGCTGCACTAGCGTTCATGCGCGGTCGAGGCCGCACTCTTCCCATTGCCACATCGCGTCCCGTTTCCGTCCTGTTCCCCATTTCGTCTTTCCCCCCTGCCCAAGGCAAGGGGGTTTGTTTTTTGCCGTGTCGCCCCGGACCGGCGGTGCGACGCCGCATGCCCTGCCCAGGGCTGCGGGTGGTTTGGCGCGTCCGGACGTTGGGGTGGGGGGCTGCATGACGGGCCCGGACTCGTTTCATCAAAATAATATAACGTTAAAACAAATGGTTACATATCAATATGTAGTCATGCAATGGTGGCACGTTAACTGCATGCAGGGAGAAAAGCGTCAATAAAATTGAACAGTCATCATCCTTTTGGGGGTTGCGCCATGAACAGGTACCTGTCTCTCCTCGCCATCATCGGGTGTATCGCGCTGGCTTCCTGCGCGCCCAAGACCCTGACGACATGGAGCGACCCGCAATATGGCGCCGACGCCAACCCCGCCTCCGGCACGCATATCCGCATGCCCTCCGAACCAGCGGCGCGCGCGGCCGTGCAGGAACAGTACGACTACCTTACCCAGACCATCCGGCCCACACTGGATACCTGGATCGAACGCTCCAAGCCCTACATCGGTTTTGCCCGTGCCGAATTCGCCAAGCGGGGCATGCCCGAGGAACTCGCCTACCTCGCCTACATGGAAAGCGGCTACAATCCCTATGCGGTCAGCCCCTCCGGCGCCACGGGCATGTGGCAGTTCATGTACATGACCGCCCGCCGTTTCGGCCTGCGCCATGACCGTTGGCTGGACGAGCGGCGCGATCCCTACAAGGCCACCCGCGCCGCCGCCGATTACCTGAATATCCTCTACAACCAGTTCCGTGACTGGCACCTTGCCCTGGCGGCGTACAACGCGGGCGAGGGCACCGTGGGACGCGGCATGCAGGCCACGGGCGCGACCACGTTTTTCCAGCTGGCCCGGGCCATTGATCCCGGAACAGGCAAGCCGGTGCTGCGGGACGAAACCCAAAACTATGTGCCCAGGTTTCTTGCCCTGGTGCGCATCATGCACGACCGCGACAACCTGGGCCTGCAACAGGTGGATATGACCGCCATGCCCGATGTGGTGGAACTGTCCGTGCCGCCCAACACCGACCTGACCCGCGTGGCCAATGCCTGCGGCATGCCGTGGCGGGGATTTGCCGCCTACAACCCGCAGCACATCGGTTCGCGGACCCATCCGCATGAAAAAACCTCCATCTATGTGCCGTCCCGCGCGGAAGCCCATGCGCGTGCGGGCTTGCGCTCCAGCGCCGCCACGGTCGCCGACGCCGCCTACACCCTGCCGCAGGGCGCTCCGGCCAGCGCCGCCGTCCTGCAACCCCGGCAGGCCGTGGCCGGACAACCCGGCACACCCGCCGCCGCCATGCAGCCCGAGCGCCTTGCCGCGGCCTTGCGGCCCACACGGCCCGCGTCGAGTGGGGGCGTTCCCACGCCGCCTTTCCAGCCCACCATGGTCAAGAAGATGCCCACCATCCCCGCCATGCCGACGGCCGCCATGGCGCAATCCCCGGCGGGCCGGAACGTGACCCAGGCCAGCATTGCCTCTGGTCCGGCGCGCACCTCCGGCCGTCCCGACACCGCCAAGCTCTTTGCCCGGAACGAGGCCACCCCCAGCACGGTCCGAGCCCAGGGCGCGCCCAGCGTTGCCTACACCGTGCAGGAAGGCGACACGCTGTATTCCCTGTCCCGCTCGTTCGGCGTGAGCGTGGGGCAATTGCAAAAGGCCAACAACATCTCTTCGCCCAGAGCCATCCGGGCGGGCAACACCATTTCCATCCCCCTGACCACGCAACACACGCCCTATGGGCCCATGGCTGAGTACCGCGTGCAGAAGGGCGACACCATCTACAGCATCGCCCGCCGGTTCAATGTGAGCCAGCATGATATCAAGAGATGGAACAGACTGACGAAGAGCAATGTCATCCAGCCGGGCGACATGCTGAAGGTGGCGATGGAAGAGTAGGGAGGCTACTTTCGTGTCTTGTCTTGAAGGAGACTATTGAATATTGCACGCATTGAATACTCTTGCAACGACTCGACATCTATATGACGTAGCCCTTCATTGAAGATCTTGAGTATCCTCTTCCCCGCCTCATCCTTGCGGAAGCAAAGATGCAGCGTCCTGTCTCCCAACAATCTCGCATTGCACTGGATACTGTTTTCCTTGCTATCCTTGCGGCGCGACATGGTCATATAACGAAGGACTTGGCAGTCCATGACCGCCAGCCGTATGCGGCCCTTGGCGAGCTTTTCAAGATTGATGGCGTCATCGCTTACCGGTTCCACGGCCAACTTGCCCTGCGCCGCCATGGTGTCAAAGAGGTCGGTGTTTGCATACCCCGCCACGGTGCCGATAGGTATTCCCCCCAAATCATGGACGGTTTGCCATTCGACCGGGGCGCTGGCACGTTCCGCGAAACCAAGGGGGCTTGTGCCGATTGGATTGGAAAAGAGGAAGGAATCCGCCGCGTTGACATTGAAGTACTCTGGAAAGTATCCGGCCACCGTTGTGTCCATGCGCGCGAGGGTCACGGCACGTTTCCAGGGAAAGAACAGCACGCGCAATTCATATCCCATGGCGGCGAACGCCATGCGTGCGACCACAACGCTCGCCCCCTGGCCCTTCAAACGCGCACCGGTATAGGGCGGCCATTCAAGACTGGCCATGGTCACCACATTGCCGGATGCATGGATGGGACCGCATAACGCCAGCATTGGGACGAGTAGGGCCAAATACAGTACGGCCGAGTGTAGCGCAATGCGTTTCATTCTGCGCTCCATGCGAACTGTCCATCATATTCCATCGCAATAACAGCCCGTTCAGCATAGCATATTTCAAGCATATGTAAAATGCGGAAGTAACCTGTATCGATACGGGTTTGAGCTCGTCCTCCGGACATGATATGTCCCCCACCGGATATGGCTGTCTCCTCCCCCTTCACCACCAGGAGGTTTTCGCGTGCTCCAACCCGTTCTTGGTCTTGTCGTCTTTATGGCTGTGGCATGGCTGTGCAGCGAAAACAGACGCGCCGTGCCGCTTCGCGTCATCGGGGCGGGGTTGGTGCTCCAATTCGCCGCTGGCGTGTGCCTCTTGCGCGCGCCGTTTTTCAAGACGGTCTTTTTGTCCCTCAACCGCGTCGTCCTGGCCCTGGACACGGCCACGACCGCAGGCACGACCTTTGTGTTCGGCTATCTTGGCGGGGGGGCGCTTCCGTTTCACGAGGCGTATCCCCAGGCGACCTTCATCTTCGCCTTCAAGGCGCTGCCGCTGGTGCTGGTGGTCAGCGCGCTCTCGGCGCTGCTGTTCCACTGGCGGGTGGTGCCGTGCATCGTGCGCGGCGTGTCGCTGGTGCTGCAAAAAACCATGGGCGTGGGCGGCGCGCTGGGCGTGGGCGTGGCCGCCAACATCTTCGTGGGCATGGTGGAAGCGCCGGTATGCATCCGTCCCTACCTGGCCGTCATGTCCCGCTCCGAGCTGTTCGTGCTCATGACCTCGGGCATGGCCACCATCGCGGGCACGGTGATGTTCCTCTACGCCTCCATCCTCGGCCCGGTCATCCCCGACGCCCTGGGGCACATCCTGACCGCGTCCATCATCAGCGCGCCCGCCGCCATCCTCATCGCCTCCATCATGGTCCCGGAAGAGAAGGGACATACAGGCGGCGGCTATGTGCCCGCCATCGACGCCACCAGTTCCATGGACGCCATCACCAAGGGCGCACTGGCGGGCGTGGAACTGCTGCTGTGCATCATTGGCATGCTCATCGTGCTGGTGGCCCTGGTGGCCCTGGTCAACCAGCTGCTTGTCTTTCTTCCCTATCTCGATGGCCAGCCCTTCACCTTGCAGCGCATGCTGGGCGTGGCCATGCGTCCGGTGGTGTGGCTCATGGGCGTGCCGTGGAGCGAAACGGCGGTGGCCGGCAAGCTGATGGGCGTAAAAACGGTGCTCAACGAGTTGCTGGCGTACCTGGACATGAGCAGGCTGCCTGGCGACGCGCTGTCGCCCAAAAGCCGCCTCATCATGACCTACGCCATGTGCGGCTTTGCCAATTGCGGCAGTCTGGGCATCATGATGGGGGGCATGGGCGCCATGGCTCCCGAACGGCGCAGCGAGATCGCCAATCTGGGCCTGCGCTCCATCGTGGCGGGCACCCTGGCCACCTGCATGACCGGCGCGGTGGCCGCCATTCTGCTGTAGGCTTACAGCCGCAGCGGAAATCGCCAAGGCCCACACCGGTGCGCCGGGGCGGGGGAGAGCGGGATAGCCCGCGTCACAGCGGGGCACGCGGTATGAACAGTGCCTTGTCCGGACCGCGCACCAGCAGATAGCTGTCGATGCGGATGGCGAGGATAACACCGTCAGACGCCTGGACAATCCCTTCCAGCTGGGGATGCCTGGCCAGAAGATGCGCGCCAAGGACGGCACGCCTGTCCAGATCCGCCACGGCCTCGGCGCGTCCGGCAAGGGTGAGGGCGCACCGCTGTGCGGCATCACCAACGGTGTCGCGGTTGTCGATGAGCACGCTGACCTTGGGATTGTGCTCCACATTCTTGTATTTTCTCGAATCCGCCCTTGTGGCCACGTAGAGCATGGCCAGATCATCCTCCACGCAATAGGACATGAGCGACGCCAACGGGCCACCGGCGCCGCAGGTGCACAGGACGCACAGATCATGGTTGCGCAACAGCGCCTCGACGACGTCATTCATGGTTGCCACCCTTGGTCAGAAATGATGCCCACCGTATTTCTTTCATACGCGGCGAGAGAAGGGGCGCAAAGGAAAAAAATACGCTGTACCAATGCTTGTCTAGGAAGAGACGTGGAAGCCCCCCCACGGGCACGGCGCAAGCGTATAAAAAAAGGCCCGGCAAACGCCGGGCCTTTTCCATTCTTGTGAGGCGCCTTGAACTAGCAAACCTTGATCTTGTGCACCTGGTTGGTCTCGGAATCGATGACGTGCACGCCGCAGGCGATGCAGGGGTCATAGGAGTGCACGGTACGCAGGATTTCGACCGGGCGTGCCGGGTCGGCGATCGGAGTGCCGATGAGGGCTTCTTCGACCGGGCCGAGCAGGCCGTTGCCGCACCGCGGACCAAGGTTCCAGGTGGAGGGCACGACGAGCTGGAAGTTCTCGATCTTGCCGCCCTTCTGGGTGATCCAGTGGGACAGGCCGCCGCGAGGCGCGTTGACAAAGCCAACGCCCTGGGACTCGGCCGGGTATTCCCACTCTTCGTAGATCTTGGTGTTGCCGCTCTTGATGTTCTCGGACAGTTCCTTGACCCAGGTAAGACCCTGGTCGGAGATGGCCTTGCACTCGATACCGCGGGCAGCGGTGCGGCCCAGGGTCGAGAACAGGGCTTCGGGGCCGACGCCGAGAGCGCCGAGCACGTAGTCCACCAGGGGTTTGATGGTGGGATGGTTCTTGCCGTAGGCGACCAGGCAGGTGGCCAGCGGGCCCACTTCCGTGGATTTGCCCATGTAGCGGGGCGCCTTCATCCAGGAGTAGCGGTCTTCGCCGTGCAGGTCGGTGTACTTGGGATCGGTCACGCCATCATAGGGATGGTGGGCCTTGTCACCCTTGTACCAGGAGTACTTCACGTGCTCCATGATCTCTTCGGGCTTGAAGGGCTGCACATCGCCGATCTTGCGGTCGAAGATGACGCCGGCCGGGATGTAGCGGCTGTTCAGGTCGTATTCGTCGGACGGGAATTCGCCGAAGGACATGAAGTTGGTGGTGCCGCCAATGCCGGCCCAGTCCTTGTAGAAGCCAGCCACGGCCAGCAGGTCGGGGATGTACACTTCGTCGATGAACTTCTTGGTCTCTTCATACAGAGCCACGTACTCGGCGATGCGCTCGGGGCGAAGGGCGTCGTAGCAGGTGACGCCGCCCACAACCGTGAACTGGGTGTGGGGGTTCTTGGCGCCCATGATGGCCATGGCGCGGGCGGCCTTGACCTGGAGCTTGAGGGCTTCCAGGTAGTGGGCGGTGGCGATCAGGTTGACTTCCGGCGGCAGATAGTACGCATCGTGTCCGCCAAGGAAGTACGCGTTGGTGAAGGGGCCAAGCTGACCGGCTTCCACAAAGGCTTTCAGTTTGTCCTGAACGGCCTTGAGGTCGGCGGCCTTGGTGGGACGGGGGGAGATGGTGTTGGCGATCTTCGCGGCCTTGACGGGGTCGGCGGAGAGGGCGGAAACAACGTCAACCCAGTCCAGGGCGTGCAGGTGATAGAAATGCACCAGATGGTCATGCATGAACTGGGAAGCCATGACCAGGTTGCGGATAATGGTGGCGTTCTTGGGGATCTTCACGCCCACGCAGTTGTCCACGGCGCGGGTGGAGGCCAGGGCGTGCACGTAGGTGCAGACGCCGCAGGAGCGCTGGGTGAAGTGCTGCGCATCGCGGGGATCGCGGCCCTTCAGGATGGTTTCGAGGCCGCGGAACAGCACGGAGCTGGACCAGGCGTTCTTGACCTTGCCGCCTTCCACTTCGACTTCGATGCGGAGGTGGCCTTCGATACGGGTGACGGGGTCGACAACGACCTTGCCGGAGTAGTCTTTTTTGTAGGGCGTCGCTACAGGCGCCGACTTTGCTTTACAACCAGACATATTTTATTCCTCCTTGAGAAAATTGCAGACTTACTTCGTTCTGTACGTACTTTGCTGCCAAACGATAAGAGATCCCACGCGTCCGGCTTAGGACTCGTAGAAGGGGCTCATCGCATCCCAGAAATCCGGCTCGGAACAACCAATGCAGGGGTGGCCGGCCTGGATGGGGAAGTTGGTCTGATTGAACAGAACCGTGGGGCAGTTGTTGTAGGTGTCCGGGCCTTTGCAGCCCAGTTCGTACAGGCAGTAGCCCATCTGCGCCTCCTTGGAGCCGAAGGAAGGAGCGAACTTGCCAGCTTCGAAATACTTCAGCCTGGGGCACTGTTCGTGCACGGACTTGCCGAAGAACGCCAGGGGGCGGTTCAGGTCGTCCATTTCGGGCACGCCCTTGGTGAGGAAGTGCACCACGGCGCCCACGAAGTTGATCGGGTTCGGGGGGCAACCGGGGATGTTGATGGCGTTGACGCCCTTTTTGCCAAGGAACTCGTTCACGCCCATGGCCTTGGTCGGGTTCGGGGCGGCTTTCTGCACGCCGCCAAACGCCGCGCAGGTGCCCAGCGCGATGACAGCGGCGGCCTTGGGAACGATTTCAGTGTTGTAGTCAACCATGGTGCGGTTGGCGACCTTGCCATACACGCCATCGTCGGCGGTGGGGATGCCACCTTCGACGACACACACGTACCCACCCCGGCTGACGGCCTCGTGCAGCGCCTTTTCAGCCATTTCGCCAGCAGCGGCCATGATGGTCTCGTGGTAGTCGATGGACAGCACGTCGAGAATGATGGTGCCGATGTCCGGATCCGTGGCGCGCAAAATGGCCTCGGAGCAACCGGTGCATTCAGCGTTGTGCAACCAAACGACGGAGGGTTTCTTCTTCGAAGTCAACGCCTTGGCCACTTCAGGAGCAAAGGTCGGTCCCATGCCCATGGCAACGGCCACTGCGGTACAGAATTTCATGAATTTACGGCGGGAAATGCCATGTTTATTCAGCCTTTCCTCCGTACCCTCCTTGCCGAGACCTACATGAATTTTCATAAAGCACCTCCAAGATTGAATTGGGTCACTTGACACTTGCCGGACTGATTTCGCGCTATCCAGCTTTCTGCTTACGCCATCCTTGAAATCCTGGGATAAGGCCTCTCCTCGCAGCGACCCGGTCCAGAGATTCGTTTGGACAGCAAAAGGCACGGAACACAATTCCTACACCTATTTTGCAGTTGGTTATATACCGCCACACTGGAAATGACAATACATTTTTCCCACAAGGCACGGTAATCACGGCTCATTTCAAAAATATTTGTCCGCCTTGCAGTATTTCAACAATTTTGTTGAGCGGTGATGCGTTTTACCGGGTTTTTCAAAATCACCTTATGCAACCAGTGTTACGAAAAGTACATTGGTATGCATTTCACAGCAGGGCGCGTGGAATTGTGAAAGAAATTGATTGGATAATCAACAAGGGCGGGGGCAAAATAACAAGGCCGTCACTCAACGGGATCCAATCCATGTGGCAATGTCCGCTGCGTATCTCGGAGAAAGGGACGGCACCCATTGCAATCGGGACAGTTCCGGACCGGTCAACTGTATGGCGCCTGTTGCAGCGTCCGGTAAAAGTTGAATGTTTATACTGCTTCCCCGCAAATTCTGCATGCCTTGCAGCGCCTCCAACTGCCCCTGCCAATGCACGGTGGGCTTGGCCGTGACACACGCCACAAGCAGGGGCACACGGACCGCGTCCGCATGGGGCCATGGCGGCGGGGCAAGGCTTCCCACGCTGTCCACGCGCGTATTGAGCACCACGCCAAAGGCCGCCGCAGGGGCCGTCATGCGCGCCAGCGCCTCGACCACCGCGCCGCCCGCCTCATCCACGCCCACAATGCCCAGCTTGGCCGTATCCACGTCGGCACGGTCCGCCAGCAGCCGCAACGCGGACAGGGCGTCGGCCGCCAGCTCGGCGCTGGAGGCCTGGCTCCGCGCCCCGTCACGGGGGATTTTGCCGGGCACCACGGCCAGGACCATGACACCGCGCACGGCCAGGGCATGGGCAAAGGCGCGCACCAGGGGCAGGGGAACGCCCCGGTCGCATATCCAGACAACGGCGGGCAGGGACGCATCCGTGGGCGGGCGCACCAGCAGCTGTTTTGCCCCGCCCACCTCCACGGTTTCCTCTTGCAGCCGGATGCGCGTGCCCCACTGCATCATGGGTTCCTTGGGCAACCACATCAGATGGCCGGGCTTTTCGCTGTCCTGGTACATTTCCTTGTGCTTGACGGGAAAGAAGGTCACCGAGCCTTCCACAGGCTCTTCATCAGCGAATGCAGGGCCATATGCATAGATCATCTCCCCTGTCTTGTGCAGCAGGCGGAAGAGGCCGGTGCGGGAGTCATACAGGACGTAGTCGCCAAAGATCTCGCGCAGATCGAGAATGCTGACAAATCGGCTGTCTCCCACGGTATAATAACCGGCAAAATCCTCGCGGGAAAAGGCGTCGTGGGCCAGGCGGCGCAAGGCGAAGCGGAGCTCCGAGCCCTGCTTGAGCGTGTCGCGGTGTGGCTTGCCGTCTTGCAGGATCACGTCGTTGCCCAGGTACATGGTGTTTTCGTCATACGTAAACGATGCCGAATACTTGGGCTTTGCGGGAGGAGTGGTGGCATTGGCCGGGGCCATGGATGTCTTGACGTGGCTGATGGCGGCCACGCCGGGTGCCACAACCGGAGCCGGGGGCAGGGGAGGGGCGGGCTCCCGTCTCTGCGGCGGCGCCAGCGTTTCCGCAGGCGACGGCTTGCGCGCGGCCTGCTGCCGGGACGTGGCCTTGGTTTTCTTTTTGGTCTGGACCGGGGGCTGCTTCTTGGGTTTGGGCTCGGCCTTGGGCGTGGGTTCGACGTGAGGCGCGGATTCCGGTTTAGGCAACGGCGCGACGGACCGGGGCTCGACGATGAAAACCTCATAGATTTCAGGGGGACGCGCCCCCAGATGTAGAATGGGCGGCCCATAGATGAGAAACGTCGTTGTGCCGACGTGAAGCAGGGCAGAGAGGATCAGAGGCAGATATTTCATGACGGCGGCATGGTTTGGGTTGGCCGTTGTGGCTGCAAGGGGCGGTTGCGGCATGCATTGGTCCATTTGCCGCGCCGTACCCTACGCCATTGCGCGCCAAGGCGCCAGCGGCACAGGGCGCGTGTGATGGCTGGAACACATCCTATTCCCCAACTATAATGGAGGTGAATTGCAAGGACAAGGGGGCAATGTCAAAGGCGTGGCGCCGTGTGCGGCAAGCGCATGGCTGTGCGGCGAGATATACGCCCAGCAGGCGCGGACGGCTGTTTTGCCTGCCACGGCGCCCACGGCCACGGGCAGCGGCACCCTGCAATAGAGGGAAGGCTCCATGGGGCCGAAGTCCTCCAAGGCGTCCAACTCCGGCAGCCACCTGGCCGGATCGTCAAGGTACAGAACCTGCCCGGCGACCGTGCGCCACAACGGCCCGGGCGCGTGGGACAGGGCATGCTCGGGGGGACGGGCCGCTCCCTGCGTGGCCAGGTCCGCATGGGCGGGACCACGGGCGTGGGCCAGTATCCCAGCGGGCGGCGCGAACAGCATGGGGCAGCCCTCGGGCATGTCGGCCAGCCTGCCCCAGGTCCAGGCGCGGGCCTTGGCCGCCACGCCCGGGGCGATGGGCGGATGGTTGCACTGGCCGGTCTTCAGTGTGCCATACACGAAAACCCTGAAGTATCGGTCGAGGTTTTGGCCCATGGCAAGGCGTGTCAGCGCTTGGCAAGGCGCATGATGCAAGCCTTGGCGGCGTCCAAGAAGGCGGGATACGCCGCTTCCAGCACGGGGGAGAACCCCTCGCGCCAGGACGCGGCGTCCAAGGGTTGGATGCCCAGCAAATGCAGTTCGGGCATGGGCGCGTCAAGAAAGGCCAGGGTAAGCGCCTGCACAAAGTTCATGTGGGAGTTCAACCCCGGCTGGTGCGTCCCGCCCAGATCGTCTGGCCCCAGCTCGAACCATTCACCGGGCGCGCGCCCGGCCTGCACGGCGTCGAGCACGAGCAAGGCCTCGTATCCCTCGCAACGGAAGGCGAGGTCATGGGCGGCGATGCCCGCCTCGTGAAAGGCCACGCCCTCGGGCCATGCCTGGCCAGCCAGATCGCGCACGGCGCGCACGCCCACGCCGTCGTCCGCGCGCAAGGGGTTGCCTATGCCGATGACCAGAACCCGTGTGCCCATGGTTTCTCCCTATACCATAAAAAAAAGCCGGAGCGGTTGTGCCGCCCCGGCCGGAATGTCGGTCGCCACGCCTTCCGGGGCGCGCCAGGGGACGCTATTTGTTCATGACGTCCAGGAAGATCTTGTTGGATTTGGTGCCCTTCATCTTGTCCAGGAGGAACTCCATGGAGTCGATGGGATTCATGGGGGCGAGCACCTTGCGCAAAATCCAGACGCGGTTGAGCACCTCGGGATCGAGAAGCAGCTCTTCCTTGCGGGTGCCGGAGCGGTTCATGTCCAGGGCGGGGAACACGCGCTTTTCGGCCAGATGGCGGTCCAGATAGATCTCCATGTTGCCGGTGCCCTTGAACTCTTCGAAAATGACTTCATCCATGCGCGAGCCGGTGTCGATGAGCGCGGTGGCGATGATGGTCAGGCTGCCGCCTTCCTCCAGATTGCGCGCCGCGCCGAAAAAGCGCTTGGGCCGCTGCAGGGCGTTGGCGTCCAGGCCTCCGGAGAGCACGCGGCCCGACGACGGGGTCACGGCGTTGTAGGCGCGGCCAAGGCGGGTGATGGAGTCGAGCAGAATGACCACGTCCTTTTTGCGCTCCACCAGGCGCTTGGCCTTTTCCAGAACCATTTCGGCAACCTGCACGTGGCGGGTGGGCGGCTCGTCAAAGGTGGAGCTGACCACTTCGGCACGCACCGAACGCTCCATGTCGGTCACTTCCTCGGGGCGCTCGTCAATGAGCAGCACAATGAGGTAGACTTCGGGATGGTTGGCGTTGAGCGCGTTGGCGATGTTTTGCAGGAGCATGGTCTTGCCGGTGCGGGGCGGGGCCACGATGAGGCCGCGCTGGCCGCAACCGATGGGGGCAAGCAGATCCACCACGCGGCCGCCGTAGTTCTCGCCGCCGTTTTCCATCATGAAGCGTTTGTTGGGATAGAGAGGGGTGAGGTTGTCGAAGAGAACAAGATTTTTGGAGAACTCGGGAGCCTGGAAGCCTATTTCGTTGACGCGTAGTAGGGCGAAATAGCGTTCTCCCTCTTTTGGTGGGCGAATCGCACCGCTCACCACGTCGCCTTTTCGCAAGCCAAAGCGGCGGATCTGGGAGGGCGACACGTAGATGTCGTCCGGGCCCGGCATGTAACTGTACATGGGGGAACGCAGAAATCCGAAGCCATCGGGCAGGATTTCCAGCACGCCTTCGCCGTAGATGGAGCCGTTTTGCTGGGCGCAGCCTTGCAGCAGGGCGAAAATGAGCTCCTGCTTGCGCATGCCGCTGGGGTTTTCGATCTTGTACTGTTCGGCCAGCTCCATCAGCTCGGCCATGCTCTGCGTTTTCAGCTCGGACAAATTCATAGTGTGCTCCGGAGATATCCTTATTGTGAAGCGCTAAAGATTGGTATGATATGTTTGCCGACGCTGCGGGTCATGGTGCGGCGAACGGCTTTACGTTGGGTTCATCATGCGCCGCCTCCGCTCAAACGATGGAGGACAGCTCTCTTCCGCATGATAGCGAATGAACGCGCGGCTCTTGTATATGTGGTGTCGGACTGTGGGACGTGATGATATACATGCGCCACAGACGGGGGTAACTATGTCCGCCTTGTTCAGAAGAGATGTGGGATATTGCTTTCTAAAGTCCGTGAGACTTGAACGTCATGCAGTCGGAGACGTGCTGTCCAGCGCAGAAGTAGCGTAACCCAAGCAGGTTGGCAAGCGGTTTTTTACTCTTCCTGGCTGTCTTTCTTCAGTACGTCGGCAAAGATTTCCTCAATGGAACGTTGCACATCGCCTTGCGCCTTGCCCAGGGCGTGGGCGAGTTCCAACGAAATGAGGTTCATGGCTTGCTCAAGCAACCGGCGCTCGCCAAAGGAGAGTTCCTTGTCCTTGCCAATGAGCAGGAGCTCCTTGAGCACGTAGGCCACGTCGGCCAGATCGCCACTCTTGAGTTTTTCGGAATATTCGCGGTAGCGGCGGTTCCAGTTTTGGCCGGAATAGCCGGTAAAGCCCGTGCGGTCGTGCAGGGAGGCGAGGATTTCCTCGGCGCGCGCACTGGAGCACACCGGGCGCAACCCCACGTTCTGGGCGTTCTTGACCGGGACCATGAGCGTGACGTTGTTGATGAGGATGCGGACAATGTAATACTCCGCCGTGCAGCCGCCAATTTCCTGGCTTTCGACGCGTTCCACACGGCCCACCCCCTGTGCGGGGTAGACAACCAATTCTTCAACGGAAAACATGTGAAATCGTGCTCCTTGGTCCAATGGCCGCAGCCGCAATTGGCCGCAACATTACACAGCATACCTGAAATGTTAAAAATAGTCCATGCCTGGAAAAATATGGAACGCGACGCCGATTCGCCTCTGCCACGTCTGATCGCACGCGGCGCCGCCCGTTCTATTGCCCGTTCTCTTCGCCGGTGTCGGCTGGCTGTGCGGACGGCGCGCGAAAACCGTTGACCCGTTCCATGGCCTCGGCCAAAGGCCGTTCCAGCCAATCCACTATGCCGTCGCACGCCGCATCGATCACCTCGCGGGCCACGGCGGTTTCGGACGGGGCAAAGCCGCCCAGCACCCAACCGGTGGTATCGCCGCGCTCCGGTTTGCCAATGCCCATGCGCAGCCGGACAAAATCCTTGCTGCCCATGCGTTCCGCAATGGATTTGAGCCCGTTGTGCCCCGCCGTGCCGCCGCCCACCTTCAGTTTCATGCGGCCCAGCGGCAGGTCGAGCTCATCATGCACGACCAGGATGTTCGCGGGTTCGATCTTGTAGAATGTGCACACCTGCGACACGGCATTTCCGGAAAGATTCATGAACGTGAGGGGCTTGAGCACAAGCTGCGCCGGGCCTGGCAGGCCCAGGCGGCAGCGCCACAGCGCGTACTCCTTGCATTCCTTCAGCCGTTCGCACGAGGCGCCGGGAATGCGCCCCCTGGAAACCGCGTCGAGCAGGGCGTCCACGGCCATGAACCCGAAATTGTGGCGTGTGCGTTCGTATTGTCTGCCGGGATTGCCCAGGCCGACAATGCATCCCATGGTATCCATGCGTCACCAAACAAAAAACGCGCCGAAGCGCGGTTGGGACGCGCCGCGCCGCCGAGAGGCGGCGCGGCGCGAAAAAACGATCCGGCATGCGGAGAGGTCTACGCCTCGCCTTCCTTGCCTTCTTCCTCTTCCTCGTCAACGCGCAGGGTCACGGACACGATGCTGAAGTTGTGCTCGTGCACGACCTTGACGCCTTCCGCCAGAGGCAGATCCTCGACATGCACGCCCTGGTTGATGTCCAGGCCGGTAACGTCGATGACGATTTCGCTGGGAATGTTCAAGGGCAGACAGGTGATTTCAAGCTTTTCGTGCAGGAACTCCATGCGGCCGCCCGCCTTCACGCCCTTGGGTTCGCCCTTGAGAATGACGGGCACCCAGACGGTGACTTCCTTCTCCAGGTCCACGCCGTAGAAATCAACGTGCTCGACCTGGCGCTTGAAGGGGTGGTTGAGGAGCTTCCAGAACAGCGCGGGCTTGGTCACGGTCGCGCCGTTGTCTTCGATGACCAGATTGAACACCTGGTTTCTGCCGGTCTTTTCATACACCTTGCGCAGGGGCAGTTCGAGCACCTGGATGGGCTCGTTGTCGCCCTGGGCGTTGTAGAACACGCCGGGCACAAAGCCCTTCACACGCAGGCGGCGGGCCGGACCCTTGCCGCGACCGGTCCGTTTCTGGACCTTCAGTTCCAACATCTCGCTCATGATACCTTCTCCTTTTATGGTAACTGTCGTCCCGGTCCGGAATGCCGAAGCCTCCGGTGGGATGTTCTTAAACAAAGAGGACGCTGACGGACGATTCCGTATGGATATTGTGAATCGCCTTGGCCAGCAGGCCCGCCATGGACAGTACCTTGAGCTTGGAACATGCCTCAAGTTTCTGGCCCAGCGGGATGGTGTTGGTCACGATCACCTGCGAGTAGGGGGATTCGCACAGCCGCTGGATGGCCGGACCGGACAGAACCGGGTGCGTGGCGCAGGCCATGACTTCCTTGGCTCCGTTCTTGAGCAGCACTTCGCCGGCGGCGACGATGGTTCCCGCGGTGTCGATCATGTCGTCCATGACGATGGCTATCTTGCCTTCCACATCGCCGATGACGTTCATGGCCTTGGCCTTGTTGGGCTCGTCGCGGCGCTTGTCGATGATGGCCAGGGTCGCCCCCAGGCGCTTGGCATAGGCACGGGCGCGTTCCACGCCGCCCGCGTCGGGCGATACGATGACCAGATCGCCTTCGAGATTCTTGATGTATTCCAGGATGACGGGCGCGGCGAACAGGTTGTCCACGGGCAGGTTGAAGAAGCCCTGGATCTGACCGGCGTGCAGGTCGATGGTGACCAGGCGGTTCATGCCCGCCACGGTCAGGAAGTCGGCGACCAGCTTGGCCGATATGGGCGCGCGGGGCACCACCTTGCGGTCCTGCCGGGCGTAGCCGTAGTAGGGCACCACGGCGGTCACGCGGCCCGCGCTGGCGCGCTTGAGCGCGTCGAGCATGAGGCAGAGCTGCATGAGGTGGTAATTGACCGGCGCGCAGGTGGACTGGATGACGTACACGTCATCGCCGCGCACGTTGGCGCCGATTTCAATGCGGATCTCACCGTCGCTGAAGGTCTTGGCCGTGGCGGGGGTGAGTTGGCACCCCAGATGTTCGCAAATGGCCTGGGCGAGTTCCGGGTTCGAAGAGCCGGTCAGAATCTTGAGGTCACGTGTCATGGCTTGCGTATGTGGGCTGGAAGGTTACGCGCCGCAGGGGCGTCGCTAAGGGCGTACGTGCCGCGCATCGTGGCTCATGCAAAAAATGGCTGGGGCGGAAGGACTTGAACCCTCGAATGCGGGGACCAAAACCCCGTGCCTTACCAACTTGGCTACACCCCAGTATACCCTACGAATGATGCACAAAAACCGCAGCGTATTGCTTGCGGAGCGCATCCGCCGCCGTATGGGCCGCCTTGGTGGTGCGGAACAGCGCGAAAATGCTCGCCCCGCTCCCGCTCATGAGTGCTCCGGCGGCGCCGAGCCGCAGGCACGTTTCCTTGAGCACGCGTAACGCCTCGTATTCAGGGAAGACCACCTCTTCAAAACTATTGTACAACCGTAGCCCCGAACGGCAAACAGACTTACTAGGCGCAGTCGGCGTATCTGTCAAGCGGGAATCGCCCGCAGGGCATGGGGCGCCGCTGGATTTTGCCGCGAAGAGCGCGTCCCACCGCGCATAGGCCCACGCCGTGGAAACCGCCACGTCGGGGCACACCAGCACAAGGCTCATGCCCGCCAGATCCACGGCCGCCGGTTCGAGCCTTTCGCCGATCCCCGTGGCCCAGGCCGGACCGTCCATGAGGAAAAAGGGCACGTCCGCGCCCAGCCCCGCCGCAATGGCCAGCACCCGGTCGCGGGGCAGGGCGGGCATGCCCGGCAATCCCCGCAGCACTCGCAGCATGGCCGCGCCGTCCGCGCTGCCGCCGCCCAGGCCCGCACCCGTGGGCGCGCCCTTGGCCAGGCGCACGGCCATGTCCGGCCTGGCGCCCGCCTCGGCGCAATACGCCTCGTAGGCCTTGACCACGATATTGCCGGGTCCGGCCAACCCCGGCTGGTCGCAGCTGAAGACCAACCCGGCCCCGGCGGGCGCTGGCCCGATGTCCAGCAGGTCGCCCGGTTCGGGCAGCGGATAGAACAGGGTGCGCAGCTCGTGGTAGCCGTCGGCGCGGCGCGCCATGACCTCCAGGTAGAGATTCAGCTTCACCCCGGTGCGGATGCGCTGTGCCGCGACCGTGATCCGCGTCATTTTTGTATGGTTTCCAAGGTGATGTTGCTGTTGGTGTACACGCAGATCTCCGCCGCGATCTCCATGGACTTGCGGGCGATGGTCTCGGCGTCGAGCGCGGAATTGCGGCGCAGCGCGCGCGCGGCGGCCAGGGCGTAGGCGCCGCCCGAGCCGATGGCGCACACGCCGTCGTCCGGCTCGATCACGTCGCCCGTGCCCGACAGCACCAGCAGCCCCGAGGCGTCGCCCACCAGCAGCATGGCCTCCAGGCGGCGCAGATATTTGTCCTTGCGCCAGTCCTTGGCCAGTTCCACGCTGGCGCGCACCAGATTGCCGCCAAATTCGTCGAGCTTGGCCTCGAACCGCTCGAACAGGGTAAAGGCGTCGGCCGTGGCGCCGGCAAATCCCGCCAGCACGCGGTCCTTGTAAATGCGGCGCACCTTGCGCGCCGTGTGCTTCATGGCCACGGCGTTGCCCAGGGTCACCTGGCCGTCGCCCGCCATGGCCAGACCCGTGTCGTCCAGCACGCCCAATATGGTGGTTCCATGCAATTCCATGCGTTCTCCGTTTCGTTCGTTCACGCGGTCGGGGGACCGAAAAGGGCGCGGGCCACCTCGGCCCACGCCGCAAGGGCGGAGCCGTCGTGCAGGCACATGTCCACGCGGCGGGCCAGCCCCGCTTCCAGGCCGCGCCGCAGCGCGGCAAGCGCCACCGGCACGGCCAATTCCAAAGGATATCCGTATACGCCGCAGCTTATGGCGGGAAAGGCCACCCAGGCCAGGGCGTGGGCCTGGGCCAGTTCCAGGCTGCGGGTGTAGGCCGAGGTGAGCAGCGCCTCTTCGCCCGCGCCGCCGCCGCGCCAGATGGGGCCGACCGTGTGGATGACGTGGCGGGCGGCAAGGGAAAAGCCGGGCGTGAGCATGGCCTGGCCCGTGGGCAGCGGGCCATGCGCCGCCACCCAGTCCTGGCATGCGGCCAGCAGATGCGGTCCGGCGGCCCGGTGGATCGCGCCGTCCACGCCGCCGCCCCCGGCCAGGCGGTTGTTGGCCGCGTTGACAATGGCGTCCGCCGCGCTGCGCGTCAGGTCGCCTTGCGCCAGATGCAGCGCGCCCCGCGCTATGGGCCACACATATGCAGTGGTCATGGTCGTTGTCCGCCCGGCTTGGCCTACCAGAATTCCTCGCGTTTTTTCACGTCCTTATCCAACTTGTCCAGCTCGTCCTTCTGCTCCTTGCCCTTGGCCAGGCCGCGCGCCTTGTCCGTTTGAAAGGCGAGCTGCTTGCGGTCGTTGGCGTACAGCGCGCTGTAGGCAAGGTAGAGGTGGGCATGGAAATAGTCGCCGCCCAGGCCCAGGCTGCGGCCAAAATAGTGGTTGACCTCCGCGTCCTCGGGCAGTTTCCGGAGAATGCGCTGGTAATAGGTCTGGGCCTGGCCATAGTGCTTTTGCTCATCGTACAGCCGCGCCAGGAAAAACAGCGCCATGAGATCCTTGGGATTGAGGATGGCTGTTTTTTGCAGCAGCGACGCGGCGCGGGGGTAGTCGCCCGCCGTGAAGGCGTGGCGGCCCGCCTCGCGCAGGATGAGGGAATCGTTGGGCCCGCAGGCGAGCGCCTGCTCAAAGGCGGCCGTCGCCTCGGTCATCTTGTTGAGGCGGCTGTAGGCAATGCCCGTGCCCAGGAGGTCGAGGCAGGTGGCTGGCTTGTGCTGCGCAAAGATAATCACGGCGTCCTTGGGATCGGTGTAACGGCTGCGCAGGAGCGTTTGGATGCGCTTGAAATGGGTGTCGTCCTCCGCAATGAGGCGCTCGGCCTCGGGAAGGTGGGCGATGCGCTGCTGCATGGCGTCGATGCGCTCTTCCACGTCCGGGTGCGTGGTCAGGTAGGCGGGCATGGTGGTGCCGCCCAGCCATTTCTTCTTGCGAATGATTTCAAACCCTTCCGCAAGCCCCGTGGGCGGAAAACCCGCCTTGACGAGCAGGTTCATGCCCACGTGGTCGGCCTCGCGCTCGTCCTCGCGGCTGTAGTTGAGCATGGCGGCCTGGCCCGCGCCCATGGAGCCCATTATCATGGCGTTTTTGGCGTTGCCGCTGCCGCCCACCAGCATGCCCGCCAGCACGCCCGCCAGCGTGGCGTAGCTGACGATGCGCGACTTGTTGATGCGGCTGACGATGTGGCGCTGCGAGACGTGTCCGAGTTCGTGCGCAATGACGCCCGCCACCTGGGATTCGTGGTCGAATTCCAGCAGCAACCCGGTGTGCACGAAGATGGAACCGCCGGGGATGGCAAAGGCGTTGATGGCGCTGTTGCGCAGCACATAGGACTGGATGTCATAGGGCTGCGGCGGGAGCTGCGCGGCGATGCGGTTGACGAGATCGCGGACATATTCCGTGATTTCGGGATCTTCCACAAGGGGCATCTGGGCCTTGATGAGCGTGACGAATTTCTCCCCCAGTTCCTTTTCGTCCTTGAGGGAAAAATCGCCCAAAAAGGCGTGGGCCACCGGAGCGGCCACCAGGCCGACAAGCAACATGAGGATAAGCAGCGGCGTGAAGGCGGCCCTGGCCATGAGCCGAGCCCTTTTCATTCCGTGTGCCGCATGCCGCATCGCGTGCTCCTCGTTATCCGGCCGGACCGGACATCCGTGGGCCGTCCATGGTTCAGGCCACGTCCCACACCGGGCCAGCCGGGGTGTCCTGCACCTCGACGCCCAGGGCGGCCAGTTCGTCACGGATGGTGTCCGACATGGCGAAGTCCTTGTTCTTCCGAGCCTCCTGCCGCTGGGCGACCAGGGCGTCCACCCGTGCGGCGTCAATGCCCTTGCGCGCCAGGCGGCACGCCTTGAGATCGGCCAGGAAGGCGGCGGGATCCTGCCCGAACACGCCGAGCACGGTTCCCCAGTCGTCGAGCAGGGCAAGGACGCGGGCAAAGATGCGCTGTCCGGCTTCGTGCTTGCGCATGGCCTTGTGCTCCATGGCGCGCCCGGCAAGGCGCACCACGCCGAACACGTGGCCCAGGGCCGCGGCGGTGTTCATGTCGTCCCGCATGGCGGCCAGCCAGTCCCCGGCATAGCCCTCCAGCTCGGCGGCAGCGCCCTCGAATTCCGGAGGCACCGGCCCCTTGGTCCATTTGGCGCGCTCCAGTTCCACGGCCACGCGCTGGCGGGTCTCGTAGATGCGCTTCAGGTTCTTTTCCGCTTCCTCCATGGCCTCGAAGGTGAAGTCGATGGGGCTGCGGTATTGCTTGGTCAGCAGAAAATAGCGCAATGTCTCGGGCAGATACTGCTCAAGGATGTCGCGAATTGTCTTGAAGTTGCCCAGGGATTTGGACATCTTTTCCGCATTGACCTGCACAAAGCCGTTGTGCACCCAGTAGCGGGCGAACTCCTTGTCCGTGGCCGCCTCGGTCTGGGCGATCTCGTTTTCGTGGTGCGGGAAGACCAGATCCTGGCCGCCGCCGTGGATATCGAGCGGCAGGGGCGCGTATTTCTCGCTCATGGCCGAGCACTCGATGTGCCAGCCGGGGCGTCCCGGTCCCCAGGGGCTTTCCCAGGACGGCTCGCCGGGCTTGGCCGCCTTCCACAGCGCGAAATCGAGCGGATCTTCCTTTTCCTCGCCCGGCGCCACGCGCGCGCCCGCCTGCAAGTCCTCGATGTCGCGGCCCGACAGCTTGCCGTAGGGCGCGAACGAGCGCACGCGGAAATACACGTCGCCCGAGGCCGTGGCATAGGCCTTGCCCTTGCCGATGAGGGTCTGGGCAATGCCGATCATTTCAGCGATGTGCTCGGTGGCCTTGGGCTCTATGTCCGCGCGCAGGATGTTCAGGCGGTCCATGTCCTCATGAAAGGCCTTGATGAAGCGCTCGGCCAGTTCGCTGCTGGATTCGCCCAACTCGTTGGCGCGGTTGATGATCTTGTCGTCCACATCGGTAAAATTGCGGATGAACGTGACGTCGTTGCCCTGGTGGCGGAGAAAGCGGACCAGCACGTCGAAGACCACGGAGGAGCGCGCGTGGCCGATGTGGCAGAAGTCGTAGGCGGTGATGCCGCAGACATACATGTTGACCTTGCCCGGAACGCCCGGGATGAAAGGCTCCTTTTTCCTGGTCAGGGTATTGAAAAGCTGCATTGTTTCTCCGGGATGTGCGGACCGCGCAGCCGCAGGGGCCGCACCGGCACTTCAAGCAGAGGTTGAACGTTGAAAAGTTATCCTTAAAAACAAACGGTTAACAACGACAATGCCGCCGCGCCAGCCGCAAGGGGGGCAGGCGCGGCATGGGGCGGACCCCGCTGGGTATACTGAAAAGCCCGGCGCGGCAAGAAGGCGCAACAGCCGTCCGCCCTGCGGTTTTATCCCATCCCAACACCGAAGTCGAGACGCGCGCCGCGCCACACAGCCCAAAAAGCGGGCGGCGCGTCAGGGCAGCGCCTTGAGCGCCACGCGCAGCACACCGGAGAACGGGCCTATGTGCGCGGTGCTTTCCACGGCCACGGGCAGGCGGCGAGGCGTATCGGTGATCCAGATGGTGAAACTGTGCGGGCCGCTGGTGCGCAGGATGCCGTCAATGCCCTGCATGCGCACCTCCACCTCGCGGCAGGCAAAGGTTCCCGCCGCCGTGGCCACGCTGGCCGCCCCCCGGTCCACGGCCAGCACATAGTCGAACCGCCTGCCGTCGCTCACCGGGGCTTGCAGGGCGCCATTGGCGGGAAAGGGGCGGGTGCGCAGGGCGTAGAACACGGCCAGCGGATCAAAGGTGTCGGGCAGGATGCGCGTGCGGCCTGGCGCGGCGTCCGGGAACAGGGTGTCCGTATGCGGCAGAAAACGCGCCACGCGTGCGCCGGACTCGTAAAACACCTCGAAATCGCGCCGCGTGCCGCCTTCACGCACGGTTTTGCGGTAGTACCGCGACGCGTTCATGGCGGCGTCGGTTTCGCTTTCAATGCGGTTGCGCACCGTGAAGAACATGTCCACAAAGGGGTTGGTGCGCACGGTCATGAGGAACCGGCGCACCGGCGGGGCGTCCCGTTGGCTGGCCCAAGCGCCTTGCGCCGCGTGGTCCGGCGCGCTTGCGGCGGCGTTCAATGACGGGGGAGCAAGGCGCGTTGCCAGTGCGGGGATTTCGTGCGTCTCCAGGGTGGCGTAGCCCACGTAGATGGATTTCCACGTTATTTCATAGCGCAGGGTCTCGGTTTCCGGCAGGGGCAGGGGCAGGGCGGACAGATCGGCCCACGCCGTCCCGGCCGGAAACAAGAGCGCAAGAATCAGGGCCAGCGCCCGCCATGGCGTCAGGCGCATGGCTCCTTCAACCCCACGGCCTTGTACAGGGCCGCCACCTCGTCCGGGGTCAGCCGCCGCCACGCGCCGCACGCCATGCCACGCAGGTCGATGGGGCCATGGCGCATGCGGCGCAGGGTCAGGATGGTCAGGTCAAGGTCGCGGCACATGCGCCGTATCTGCCGGTTCACGCCCTGCACCAGGGTCATCTCCAGCATGGCGCCGTCGTCGAAACGGCGCACCACGCGCACGTCCACTGGGGCGAGCCGGTCGCCCTCGGCCAGCGTCATGCCCGAACGCATGATGTCCAGCACCTCGTCCGAAACCAGCCCCCGCGCCCGTACCAGGTAAATCTTGGACAGGTGGTGGCTGGGATGGGTGAGGCGGTGGAGCAGGTCGCCGTCCGTGGTGAGCAGCAGCAGCCCTTCCGAATAGAAATCGAGCCGTCCCACGGGCGTGACGCGGGCGTCGCGCAGCGCCTGGGGCAAGAGGTCGAGCACCGTGGGCCTGCCCTGGGGGTCGCTCATGGTGGTCACGGTGCGGATGGGCTTGTGCAGCAGGATGTACTCATGCTTCCGGGAGGCGGGCGGCGCCAGCTCCACGGCGCGGCCTTCCACCTCGATGGCGTCCTGGCCCGGGACCACCTTGACGCCCGGTGTGTCCACCACCGCGCCGTTCACGCGCACGGCTCCGGCCATGATGAGTTCGTCCGCCCTGCGGCGCGAGCACACGCCTGCGGCGGCCAACGCCTTGTTCAGGCGGATGGGTTCGCCGCTGGCCGGAGGCGCGGCATTGGGCGCGGCGCGTCCGGCCGCGGCGGGGCCACGGGGCGCGGTGCGGCCGGAAGGCCTGGGCGCGGCATGGTTTCCGGCCTGGGCCGGTTTGGGCGTTGCAGAGGGGGAAGCCCCCTGGGCCGAAGGCGCAGGGGAGTGTTGGGCCGATGGCGTGGCGGGGCGGCGGCCGGGTCGGGGAGACCCTTGCCGCCGTCCGGCGTGCGATGGTTTTGTTTTTGGGGGCATGGCCCCTCTCTACGGCCTGATGACCTTGGTGGCAAGTTGCAGGCTGGTCACCACATCGAGCATGTTGGTGGTCTCGCCCACGCGTTTCTTGTCCAGAATACCAAAGAAATCGAGGCAGGTGCCGCACACAAGGATGGTCACGCCCGCCGCTTCGAGCGCTTGCAGCTTGTCCAATACATGGCTGCCCTCGACGGCGAGTTTCACCGCGCCGTTGACCAAGATGATGCGCCACAGCTCGTCGCCCAGTTCAGGCAACGTGCCAAGAAAATTGAACATGAGCTTGCCGCCCAGCATGTCGTCGCCCATGCCCATGTTCTCGGCGGTGATGAATACCGCGATTTTCGTATCCAGCGCCGCCAACTGTTCCGAGGTCATGACCGCGCACTCGGGGCAGGCCGGAGCCTCCGCCGCACCCCGGCGGGTGGCGTCCAGAAGCCACGCGCCGTTGTCACGCGTGGCGACGACGTCGTATCCCTTGGTGCCCAGAAAACGGGTCACGTTTTCCTTGGCCGCCTCATTGTCCACCATGACCCGCAACGTGGCGGGCGCATCGGCCTCGATGCGGGCCTTGCACTTGAGCACGGGTTCCGGGCAGGGCAAGCCCTCGCAATGCAACACGGATTCTGGCATGGTCGTTTCTCCTTATCCTGCACACTGCATGGGGCGAGGGGGGCGCGTCAAATGGATATTGTCGATAAAAAACCGCCATGCATATTGCCATTTTCTATCGATACGGTGCGGTTGGACGCGTCCGATAAGGCTGGATTTTAGACGGCAAATTCATTAGGACCAAGCGCAAGCACGGCGTCCGCCTGTTTTGGGACGCCGCCCCAGGAAGAACACAGATGCCCGACAAGAAACCCGTTCCCTCCCGCGCCGAATCCTTGCGGCTGCTCAAGCGCAGCCTGGGGTATTTCAAGCCCTACGCCCTCATGGTCGTCGTGGGCTTCGCCTCCATGTCCGTGGTTGCGGCTGCCACGGCAGGCGCCGCCTATCTGGTCAAGCCCGCGCTGGACGATATCTTCTTCAAGAAGGACGCGGACGCCCTGTTCTGGATCCCGGTGTTGTACGTGGGAATCATCATCGCCAAGGGCGCGTTCCAGTTCATCCAGCAATATACCATGAAATACAGCGGGTTGCGCGTACTCAACGACCTGCGCAACGACCTGTTCTCCAAGATGGTCCACCTGCCGGTGACCTTTTACGAGGACAACCAGATCGGCATGCTCATGTCGCGGGTCATCAGCGACGTGTCCATGATCCGCGTCAGCCTGCCCGCCATCGTCATGATGCTGCGCCAGTTCCTGACCATGATCTGCCTCATTTTCGTGGTCTTCTGGCAGGATTGGTATCTGGCCATCTGGGCCGTGCTGGTGTTACCGCTGGCCATCTGGCCGTTCTTCTACTTTGCCCGCAAGCTGCGCAAGTACAGCCGCCGCAACCAGGCCAAGGTGGCGGACATCTCCACGGTCCTGCAGGAGATTTTCAGCGGCATCCGCGTGGTCAAGGCCTTTGCCGCCGAACCCGAGGAGCGCGCCCGTTTCCGCGAGGAAAACAGGCGACTGATAAAGATCCTGGTGAAAAAGGTCATCGTGGACGAGATGAGCTCGCGGGTCATGGAGCTGGTGGGCGCGCTGGGCATGGGCTTCGTCATCTGGTACGGCGGCTTCCAGGTCATCCGGGGCGAATCCACGCCTGGCACCTTTTTCTCCTTTTTGACCGGCCTGTTGCTGCTGTATGAACCCATCAAGAAGATGAGCGCGTCCAACACCGACATCCAGGGCGCGCTGGCCGGCGCGGAACGGGTGTTCGAGATCCTCGATTCCCCCGACGTCGTGGAGGAGGCGGGCGGCGACGCCGTACTGGACGGCCCGTTCGAGAGCCTGGAATTCCGCGACGTGGTCTTTGCCTACCGGGGATGTCCGACCCCCGCGCTGGACGGGGTGTCCTTCACCATCCGCGCGGGCGAGCGGGTGGCCGTGGTGGGACCGAGCGGCGGGGGCAAGACCACCCTGGTCAACCTTATCCCGCGTTTCTACCTGCCCCAGTCGGGCAGCATCCGCCTCAATGGCCGGGATCTTTCCGAATACACCCTGACGAGCCTGCGCCGGGCGCTGGGCATGGTTTCCCAGGAGTCCTTCCTGTTCAACGCATCGGTGGCGCAAAATGTGGCCTATGGCCAGGATTCGGTGGACATGGAGGCTGTGGAGGCGTCGGCGAAAAACGCCTATGCCCACGAGTTCGTCATGGACCTGCCCGAAGGGTACGAGACCGTGGTGGGCGAGCGCGGCGTCAAGATTTCCGGCGGCCAGAAGCAGCGGCTGACCATTGCCCGGGCGCTGCTCAAGAATCCGCCGCTGCTCATCCTGGACGAGGCCACCAGCGCCCTGGACTCGGAGTCCGAGCGCATCGTGCAGCTCGCCCTGGAAAACCTCATGCAGAACCGCACCAGCATCGTCATTGCCCACCGCCTGTCCACGGTGCTGTCCGCCGACCGCATCATGGTCATTGAAAAGGGCAACATCATTGCCCAGGGCAAGCATGAAACCCTGCTTGAGACCTGCCCCCTGTACGCCAAACTCTATCAGATGCAGTTCCAGACGAGCGACGACGGCCAAAACGGCCAGTGCGTCGCCCCGTGAGGCCCGCGTGCGTATTGACCCGGCCCTGTTCGCACCCTTGCTCTCGCTGGTCTGTCGGCTCTGGACAGCCACGTTGCGCATTACCTATGAAAACCAGATCGCGAGCGAACGTGCCGCCGCCCAGGGGCGCAAGCTTGTCTTTGCCCTGTGGCACGACGAGCTGTTCGCCTGTTTTTCGGCAAAGCCCAAGGACATATCCCTGGTCGCCGTGGTGAGCAGCAGCGCGGACGGGGAGCTGCTCGCCGGTCCCCTGGAACGCCAGGGCGTGCGCTGCGCGCGCGGGTCAAGCTCCAAGGGCGGACTCAAGGCCATGCGCGAGATCATGAAGATCATGGAAGCCACGGGCCGCCACGGGGTCATAACCGTTGACGGACCGCGCGGCCCGCGCCACCAGGCCAAGGAGGGCGCGCTCTACCTGGCCCACAAATCCGGCGCGGCCATTGTGCCCGTCCGTTCGTTCATGGCGCGGCGCTACGTGTTCCGCAAGGCGTGGGACCAGTTTCAGCTGCCGTTGCCGTTTTCCAGGGTCCGGGTGGTGTTTGGCGATCCGTATGACCTGGCCCCCACCGACAAGCTGACCACGGAGTATTTGGCCCAGGAAACGAGGCGGCTTGAACAGCGCCTTGAACGCATGGTGTAACCGAGCGACAGTATGCGCGAAGCCCTCTATGCCTACACCGCCGCGCTGGGACGGCAGCTTGGATTTGAAAACCTGGCCATTGCCGGCAACCTGCTGGGCAGGACGCTGTGGACCGCCGCGCCGTCGCGCGCCCGGTTGGCCACGGATGCCGTGGCGTTTCATCTGGAAAAGACCCCCGAGGAAGCGGCGCGCATCGCCAAGGCGAGCTTTTCCCACAATTGCCGCTCCTTTCTGGAAAGCATGCTCA
Source organism: Desulfovibrionaceae bacterium (assembly GCA_050251715.1). Taxonomy (GTDB): domain Bacteria; phylum Desulfobacterota; class Desulfovibrionia; order Desulfovibrionales; family Desulfovibrionaceae; genus JBFWMG01. The sequence goes on from JBFWMG010000017.1 coordinate 44,870, forward strand.
CCTCCTCGGTGGACTGGCGATTCGTGCGCGACAGGCTGCACATCGTCAATCCCGAAATCCTGCGCGAGGCCGCCCGCGCCCAAGGGCCGACGGTCTTGACCACCGCCCACATGGGGGCATGGGAACTCCTGACCGGCATCTTCCACCTGTTCTTCCACCATCCCTACAAGCATGTGGTGGTGCGCACCTTGCCCGACGCCGCACTCAACGCCCTGACCATCCGGCAGCGCACGCGGCCCTCGGTGTCCATCATCGAGCACCGGCAGGCGGCGGCCAAGGTGCTGCGCTCTCTCAAGCGCGGCGGCGCCACCGCGTTCCTGGTGGACCACAACTGCCGCCATGACGAGGCGGTGTTCCTGCCGTTCTTGCGCAAGACGGCGGCGGTCAATGTTGGCCCCGCGCTCCTGGCGGTGCGTTCCGGCGCGGGCGTGTGGCCCGCCTTCATGCGGCGCACGGAAGAGGGCGGTTATGTGCTGCAATTCGACGAACCGCTGATGACGGCGGACATTCCCGGCGACTGGCGGGACAAGCTTGACGTCACGGCCCTGTTCTACACCCAGGCCGTGGAGCGGTGGGTGCGGGCCTGGCCCGAGCAGTGGTTCTGGATGCACAAGCGGTGGAAGACGCGCCCCAACGGGGAAGCGTGACCGGGGCTCAAGTGATACGTTAGCTTTTACATTTTTTATTCCAGATGGTTATCTACCCAGCACCCGCCGTTGTTTTCCTTGGCGGCGTTCCCGATGCCCCGGCGTTCATGGCTGGGGTTTGTTTTTTCCGCAGACCCTGCTATAGCATTCCAACTAGCGCTATTATCCGTTTTTACGCACGCGTAGCGAGGAGAGGGGCATGATTCCGCGATACATCAAGAAGCTGTTCAAGAAGCTGTCGCAGGGCTGGGTGTTCATTTTCGGCACAGGCATGTGCATCTCCCTGCTCATGGGCTTTTTCTACGTGGTCCAACCGGAATTCATCAAGGCGCTGGACAACAAGGTCTATGACACCCTGGTGCAGAGCACCTATTCCCACCGCACCACGGGCATTCCGGTCATCGTGGACATCGACGAGAAGGCGCTCGCCAAATTCGGCCAGTTTCCCTGGCCCCGCTACCGCGTGGCGCTTTTGCTGGCCAGCCTGCGCGAATACGGCGCCATGAGCGCCGGACTCGACATCCTGTTCGCCGAACCGGACCGCACCTCGCCCATATCGCTGCAACGGTCGGTCAAGCGCGACCTGCTCATCGACATCGGCTTTACCGGCATTCCCGCCGCGCTGATGGACAACGACGAGGTGCTGGCGGGGGTGTTGGGCAGCGGGCCGTATGTGCTTGGCTACTTCTTCAATTTCGAGCCTGTGGAGATTCCACGTGAAGGCTGCGTGCTGCACACCATGCGCGCCACTGTGCTCAAGGCCAAGGGCACGCCCCCCAATGTGGAACAAAACCTGTTCGTAGCCACCGAACCGGTGTGCAACCTCCCCATTTTGTCCAAGAATGCCCACTATTCCGGGTTCTACAACACCGACCCGGACCCGGACGGCATCGTGCGCCGCACGCCCATGACCATCTACTATGACGGACAATATTATCCGAGCCTTTCGCTGGCCACGCTGATGGAAGGATTCCAGATCAAGCAGAACGTGTTCAAGTTGAACCAGGAAGGCGCCGAGTCCATGCGCTTCAATCCGTCGGCCAACCCCATGCAGGTGCTGACGGGGTTGTTGCACAACGAGCATTTCGTCAAGAATTTCGGCGGATCGGACATCCAGGGCATCCTCGCATCCGGCAAGGTGAAGACCCTGAAGGATCTGTTCGAACAGTTGCGGGACATCCACTCCCCGGCGGCCAGCGTGGTCCAGTTTCTCATGGGGCAGACCATCATCCCCCTGGACGCCAAGGGCCAGTTGCTCATCAACTGGCGCGGCAGGGGCAAGACCTTCGAATACATCTCCGCCGCCGACGTGCTGGAAAAGAAGCTGCCCAAGGACGCCCTGCAAGGCAAGATCGTGTTCATAGGCACCTCGGCGGCGGGCCTCAAGGATATCCGCGCCACGCCGCTGGACAAGATCTTTCCCGGTGTGGAGGCGCACGCCACGGTTGTGGACAACCTGTTGACCAACGATATCGTGTCGCGCCCTACCTGGGTGCCGGGGTTCGAGCTCATCATGATCGTCGTGCTGGGCGTGCTGTCCACGTGCAGCCTCACGTGGGCCAAGGCCATCTGGTCGTTGGTGCCTCTCGTGGGCATTGGTTTCGGCATGTGGTTCGGCGCCGAATGGTTCTTTGCGGACAAGAAGGTATACATCTCGCCGTTCATTCCCATGCTCACGCTGGGCACCAACTTCACGGTACTCACGCTGCTCAAGTTCATGCGCGAGGAAGGGCACAAGAAGTTCCTGCACGACACCTTCCAGAGCTACCTGTCTCCGGAACTCATTGAGAACATGATTAAAAGCAACGAGATGCCCGAACTGGGCGGCGAGGCGCGCGTCTGTACCGCCTACTTTACCGACATCCAGGGCTTTTCGAGCTTTTCCGAAATCCTGACCGCGCACCAACTCGTTGAATTGCTGAACGAATACCTGTCCGCCATGACCGACATCCTCATTGGCGACAAGGGCACGCTGGACAAGTACGAGGGCGACGCCATCATCGCGTTTTTCGGCGCGCCACTGGACGTGCCCGACCACGCCTTGCGCGCCTGCCGCGTGGCCGTGGCCATGCAGCACACCCTGCTGGATCTGCGGGCCAAGTGGGCCCAGGAAAAGGTGGATCCCGCCGCGCCCAGCCGCAACACCAAGCATCTGCCGCCCGAACAGTGGGCGCCCGATTCCAAATGGCCCAAGCTGGTGCATGAGATGAAGATGCGCATCGGCATCAACAGCGGCGAAATCGTGGTGGGCAACATGGGTTCGTCCATGCGCATGAACTATACGATGATGGGCGACTCGGTGAACCTGTCCGCACGCCTGGAGGCCGCGGCCAAGCAGTACGGCGTGTACACCATGATGAGCGACTTCACCATGGAGCTGACGCTCGAGGGCGATGACGGTGTGGTGCGCAAGATCCGCGACCTTGTGGAAACCCGGTTCCTGGACAACATCCAGGTGGTGGGCAAGGAGGAACCGGTCAAGGTGTACGAACTGTGCGCGCTCAAGGGCGACCTGACCGAGCAGGAACAAAAACTCTTCGCAATCTTCAACAAGGGCATGGCGCACTATCTGGCCACGGAATGGGACGAGGCCATGGCCTGTTTCCGCGAGGCCATGCCCCTGGAGCGCGTGCCCGACGGCAAGACCACGCCCAGCGAGGTATTTCTCAAGCGGTGCGAGATGTTCAAGGAACATCCGCCCGTGGAACCCGGCAAGACCTGGGACGGCGTGTTCCGCCTGACCAAGAAGTAGGGCAGGGCGCCCCATGCGAAAAAAGGGGCCGACGCCGTAACGCGTCGGCCCTTTTTCTTGTTCTTCACGCCAGTGTCGCGTCCTCAAAATGAGTGGATACGAATTTTGAGGATAATAAAATAAAATATATTATTTTTTCCTTGAAAAACATTGCCATGTTTTTCAAGGACGCGACACTAGGCGGTGTTCCCGCGCCACGGGGCCAACACCAGCACGGCCAGAAGGGCGGCCAGGGCCATGCCCCCGCCAAAGCGGAAGGGGGCGGCCGAGCCCAGCCAATCCCATAGCCATCCGGCGGCAAGACTGCCCGCCATGGTCATGATCCCCACACACATCTGGAAGAATCCGATAGCCGTTCCCCGCCGCTCCGGGGGCGCCTGCATGGCAATGAGCGCCTTGCCCACGCCCTCGGTCAGGCCCATGTACACGCCATAGACAGGAAAGAGCCACCAGATGCCGCCAGCCCCGACAGAGGCAAAGCCGAGGTAGGTGCCGGCGTACAGCCCCCAACCGGCGAGCATCATGCGCCAGCGGCCGCACCGGTCGCTGAGCGCCCCCAGGGGATAGGCGGACGCGGCGTAGGTCAGGTTGAAAAGGACGTAGGCCAGCACCACGCCCGAATCGCTCAGGCCAAGGTTCTTGGCCCGCAGGAGCAGGAAAGCGTCGCTGGAGTTGGCAAAGGCGAAAAGAGCCATCGGAACAAGCGTGCGCCAATAGCGTGGCGGCAACCCTTGGTATGCCAGGCGCAGTGGCGGACGCGCCCGGCCCCGCTCCGGGAGGCGGACCTCGCGCAGGCGGAAGGTCAATCCCACGGCCACAGCGCCGGGAAGGGCGGCCAGGAGGAAGATGGTACGATAGCTCGCGGGCAGATAATGCAGGAGGAGCAGGGCGGCCAACGCGCCCAGAATGGCCCCCGTGGTGTCCATCATGCGATGGAAACCATAGGCTCTGCCCGCCATGCGGCAGTCTACGGCGTCGGCGACAAGGGCATCCCTGGCCGTGGTGCGCAGGCCTTTCCCCAGCCGGTCCACGCATCGGGCAACAAAGACCAGGGGCCAGGCAAAGGCCAGGGCCAGCAGGGGTTTTGACAGGACTCCAAGACCGTATCCGGCCTTGATATAAGGGATTCTTCGGCCATTTCTGTCTGAGGACAGGCCGGATAGCCCTTTCATGATGTTGACGACGGCCTCGGCCACACCCTCAATAGCGCCAAGGGCCGTTGCTGGCGCGCCCAACGACGCCACGAGAAAAAGCGGGACAACGGGATAGACCATCTCCGAGGCGATGTCCGTGAAAAAGCTGATCCATCCGAGTTGCTTGACGGATTCCGGCAGCGATGCGCCCGTGCCGCCTTGGGCGGTGGCCGTATCCTTGGTGTCCATTTCTGTGAATCCAGTCCCTGTGGAGGCTTGAAGGTGCGGCGAGCCAGGCAATGGTGCCCATCCGGTGCGTACGCCAGGAGCCTGAAGAAAGTAAACACGGCCTGATCGGGTACGGCAACCGGAATGCCACGGCCTTCTCGTTGCGATAGCGCCGGATCACGCATGGGCCTGGACCGGACAGGGATCAACGGGAGCGCACAGCGTACCGCAAACGCCGTGTCAGCCGATCTGAGCCTTTTTTCGGCATGGTTGTGGGCTCGGAGTCGGATGAGGGCGAAACACAGCGCAGGAGGTCATTGTGAGCGTTTTTTTTTGAGGACTGCTTCGCCTGGAAGCAACCGGCCCAAGGCGTTTCGGGAGGGACAATTCTTTCCGGACGAGGCGGGCGGACATGTAACGCAGCATTGCAAGACCATTTGCAAGACTATTTGCAAGATCAGCATGTTACCTTATTTTAAAGTTAACATAATTTACATTATGAGACACAAGGTCCGGGGGGGTGGCGCACGGCTGCGGCCGTGTTTGGGCGCGTTTGTGAATTCCTTTAAACATGGATTCTGGGGGCCGATCGCACGTTTTTTGATGTGGCGGTCAAGGATGCCCTTTGAACGGCGTTCCGAGCGCGTGTATCGCCGTTGCCCTTTGGCTGGTTGCTGCCGATTCCTTTGGCCGGTTGCTTCCGGTTGGATTCTGGCTTGTGCGCTCCTGGGCCTCCCGCCACATCCGCGCTTCGTTGCATCCGGCGTGTCCGCCGCATCCGCCTTTTGGCGTGCGTTCGTTCCGCGTCGTGAGGCCAGTGTGTACGAACCACCTTCCGTGCTGGGACGCGCTGACGAATGTGACAGTTCCCTGGGAATTGCTGAATATCTGAGTTGGCTTACTATTTGATGATTATTGTCGCTTAATTACATATCGCGCCGTATTGAGTCCACACTGGTACGGCATTCCATTGCCCGGCGTTGGTCTGGGCCACTCGGTTGCCGTGCCACTTGGTTGCGCTATGCTGTATTTTCGTTGGACAAATGGTGAGCACGTAGGCCTCATGATAGGCCTCTCGGGGCATTGATCCCGCGTTGTTCAGGAGCACGGGTCGGCTCCACTGCGTTGAATGCGTGTGGAATGATTGGATATCGGCGTGGCCACCGCATCCCGTCGTCTCGCCCAACCGGCGATGCCGAACCAGACCATCACCATCCCATCAACGCTAGCGCAAGGATGGCGCAACGTCCTGGCCGCGCGGCTGGAGTCTAGAAAAAATCTAGAAAAAGTCCTATGACAACGGATGGTTACGCGTGATGCTGTGCGTCGTGAAACGCCCATGACCGGGTGGATATGTCATGGTATGTCATATACGGCAGAACACCGCCCGCCCTTCAAGTCGCCCAAATACCAAGCAGCGAAGAACACCCACGCCACTGCGGCACACAACTAACCATAGCAACAGGGAAATGAGCACCCTGCCCGCCCCTCCGGCATCCCGCCGCCGCATCCTGTTCCGGAAACACGGCGCCACACAGGCGGGACTGGCCACAGGCCAGCCATCCGTCCAAAGAAACGGCATGCCCGCGCCCTGCTCTTCAGACTTTGCAAAAGGGGGATGTCGGCGACGCGGCGTGCGTCCTTGCGGGAACCCCGAACGCATGCCCGAGCGCACGCCCCTGCGCACGCCCGTAAGGTCGCCCTTATCTACGGCTGGCTTGGTTCATGAGAATGGTGGGAGGAACGTATGACAGCGGGACATCATGGCCTTGCCCAGCCGCGACAAGACCGCAGGGCAGGGCAACAATATGTTCAGGCCTCGTACCATGCGGATAGGAATACCGGAGAATTCCAGCGGCCCGCATCATGCGAGCCGCACAACCCGTACAGAAAACGCCTCCCCCGGTCCGCCGCACGCAACGGCGCTGGCAAGAGTCCGCTATCCGTCAATTTCCTTGGCTTCGCCCTGCTTTTCAACCTGCGCCAGATACTTTTCACGGCAATCATAGCTGCAAAAATGCAACACCTTGTCGCCGTTGCGCACCCGGATGTCGCTGTCCTTGGACACGAACGCGCCGCACACCGGATCCTTGACCATCTCGCCCGTGGCGACCTTTTGCGACACGTCCGCCTTTTTCTCTTCGGTCTTCTTGCGGCGGTCGGTGGACAGCATCTTGATGAGCAGGTAGCCGGCGACAATGAGGATGACCCATTTAATCATACTGATATCCTTTGCGGTTAGTCTTGACGGATGACCTGGCCGTCGCGGACGTGCGTCAGCCGCGCCAAGGCCTGGGCAACGGTTTCGCCGTCGCCAATGGTTAGATCCGGCGCAATGTCGTGCAGCGGCACCAGGACAAAGGCCCGCTCACGCATGCGCGGGTGCGGCAGCGTCACGGCAGGCGTGTGTATCTCTACACCGTCCATGAAAAGAAGATCAAGGTCAATGATGCGCGGCCCGAACCGGGGGGTGGCCTGGCGCACGGCACTGGTGCGGCCCATGCGCGACTCGATGGCCAGCAATTCCTCCATCAGGCATTCCGGCGCGTCGCGCCACCATGGCTCGCAATCCAGCCGCGCCACCTGGTTGCAAAACCAGGGCTGGTCCTTCAAACCCTGCGGCTCGGTGTGGTACACGGGTGATACCGCGCCCAACGTACATCCGGTGATCGCGCCCAGAAGCTCCAGAGCCCTGGCGAGGTTCTCCTCGGCAGAGCCCTGGTTGGATCCAAGTCCGATAAAGGCGCTTACAGCTTGGCGATGCGTGATACCGCCTCCTCAAGCCGCGCTTCGGGCACGGTGAGCGAAATCCGGAAATACCCTTCGCCCGGCGCGCCAAAACCGTTGCCGGGCGTGACCACCACGCCGGTCTCCTGGATCAGCTTGGTCACGAATTCCTGCGAGGACTTGAAACCGTGCGGGATGTGCGACCAGATGTAGAACGTGGCGTCCGGCGCCTTGCACGCCACGCCGATCTTGCACAGGGCGTCCACCACCACGTCGCGGCGCTTGCGGTAGATCCCGCGCAGCTCGGCCACGGCCGGGCCGCCGTTGCGCATGGCCACGATCGCGGCCTCCTGCACGGCCTGGAACGCGCCGGAATCCACGTTTTCCTTGATCTTGCCCAGACCCGCCACCAGTTCCGCGTTGCCTGCGGCCATGCCGATGCGCCAGCCGCACATGTTGAAGGTCTTGGACAGCGAATGGAACTCGATGGCCACGTCCTTGGCTCCGGGAACCTCCAGAATGGACATGGGTTTGTTGTTCTCGTCAAAGTAGATTTCCGTATAGGCCGCGTCGTGCAGCACAATGACGCCGAACTCGCGCGCCTTGGCCACCAGCTTTTCATAGAACGCCCGGTCGGCCATGGCCGCCGTGGGGTTGTTCGGATAGTTGGTGAAGATCATCTTGGCGCGCCGCCAGCTGTCATCGCTGATGGCGTCCAGATCGGGCAGGAAATTGTTGTCCTCGGTGAGCGGCACATATTCCACCTCGCCGCCCGCAAAGGAGGTGGCGACCTGATACACGGGATAGTTGGGCGTGCACACCAGCGCCAAGTCGCCGGGGTTGATGAACGCCAGCGGGAAGTGGGCGATGCCCTCCTTGGAGCCGATCAGCGTCAGCACCTCGGTCTTGGCGTCCAAATCAACGCCAAAACGCGCCTTGTACCAATCGGCCACCGCCTGGCGGTAGCTCAACATGCCCACATAGGAAGGATACATATGGTTGGCGCGTTTGCGCGCCGCCGACGCCAGGGCGTCTATGATCAAGTCCGGGGTCGGCAGTTCGGGATCGCCGATGCCGAGGCTGATGATGTCCACGCCGCGTGCCGCGACTTCGGCCTTGACCCGGTCGATGCCTGCGAAAAGGTACGGCGGCAGGACCGCGAGACGATTGGCGAGGGGAAACTTGGACATGGTGTCTCTCTCTTGGCGCTTGGGTTGAAGGTGAAGCGGAACAGCGCAAGCCGTTGTTCCTTGCAAAGCGCACACATTTAATTGTCTCGTCCCTTGCTGTCAAATGCCATCCGATCCGCCCCGCGCGTGCGCGCCGCAATGGGACGGCGCGCCCGCCTTGTCTGCCGTGCGCAAGGAGTGTAGCATCCCACCATGCCACGCAAAACATCCCCCCAGACCGGCCACGCCACCCAACCGCGCGACGCGCCGGACGCCCCCCCGCGCCATGCGCCCCTTTCCGCCATGGCCCCCGGCGAACCTTCCCCCGCCGTCCTGCCGCCTCAAGCGGACCGCTACCTCGAACACCTCGTCGTGGTGCGCGGCCTTTCCGAAAACACCGTGGCCGCCTATGCCCGCGACCTCGAAACCTTTTTCCTCTTCCTGCAGACCCGCAACGCCACGCTGGACCAGGTGTCCGAAGACGCCCTGCTCTTCCACCTGGGCCAACTCCAGCGCCGCAAGCTCGACAAACGCACCCTCGCCCGCCACCTCTCGTCCCTGCGCGGCTTTTTCCGCTGGTGCTTCGACGAACGCCTGCTCGACACCAATCCCGCCGCCTACCTGGAAAACCCAAAGCTCGCCAAATCCCTGCCCGAAGTACTCTCCAGGCAGGAGGTGGACGCCCTGCTCGCCCAACCCGATACCCGCACCCCCCTGGGCTTCCGCGACCGCGCCATGCTCGAACTGCTCTATGCCTCCGGCCTGCGCGTGTCCGAACTCATCACCCTGCGCCCCCTGGACTACGACCCGCAAACAGGCCTGGTCCGCGTGTGGGGCAAAGGCGCCAAGGAACGCATCGTGCCCGTGCATGCCGCAGCCCAGGAAATCCTCGACCTCTACCTGAAATCCTGGCGCCCCCTGTTCAAGCCCAAAGAGGACATCATGTTCCTCAACCGCTCCGGCAAAGGCCTCTCCCGCGTGGCGGTGTGGAAAAATATCAAACGCTACGCCGTGGCCGCCGGCATCCGCCGCGCCATCTCGCCGCACACCTTCCGCCACTCCTTCGCCACCCACCTGCTCGAAGGCGGCGCGGACCTGCGCACCGTGCAAATCCTCCTCGGCCACGAAGTCATCACCGCCACCGAAATCTATACCCACGTCCAAACAGGCCGCCTGCGCGAACTGCATAAGCGCTACCACCCACGGTCAAACGGATAAACGGCTAAGAAACGGCAACGGCAATGCCTCCGGCGGCCGGGGAAGGAACTTTTGAAAAAGTTCCTTCCCCGGACCCCATCCTCAAAACGTTTTGGTTGGGGGGTGACGGTGCTATGGGCGCGGTTTGCGGGGGCGGAAGACGTACCGACGCATGGTGCGGTCGCGCTGGTCGTGCGCCTGCGGCAAAGGGGGGGAAGGGAAAAAGGCATGTGTGGTCTTGGTGGGGGGGGGCGGATCAGCGTTGGGCGGGGAGACTGAGAACACACACGTTGGGCGGCCACACAGGCCGAAAGGCCGGAATTCCCTTCCCGCCTACTAAAAGCGGCATTATGCCGCCCGCCCACTAAAAGCGGCATTATGCCGACCGGCTGAGAATTCGCTCTGACCCAACCATATCGGCCTCCCCAACCAGCAGTTTTTGGGGAAAGAGATAGGAGAGAGGATGGGGGGCTGGGGGAAGGAGAGAGGAAAGGGAAAACCCCTTTTTATGCTTGGAAAAAGGGGTTTTCCCTTTCCTCTCTCCTTCCCCCAGGGCTTTGTATTATGCCGTCCCGCCTTGCATTTCAGGGGGCGATCATGCAACGTGCGAAAGAACGCCATGTCCCGCAATATGAAAAGAAACAAGCGGTATTGTTGACCATTTGAGGGGAATTTTCATGACCATCGCCTTCACGCCCATCGGTTATTTCGACACCCCGCACAAGGATGTGCAAGGCATGCCCATCCAGCCCTCGGGCGCGCGGGGCATCAAGGGCAGCATCGCCATATTGCCGGAATATTGGCCCGCCTTCGCGGATCTGGACGGCTTTTCACACGTCATTGTCCTTTATCATTTCCACGAGGTACGCGGCTTTGACATGACTGTGACGCCGTTTCTGGACAATGCGGCCCATGGCCTGTTCGCCACGCGTACGCCCAAGCGGCCCAATCCCATCGGCCTGTCCGTGATGCGTCTGCTGGCCGTGCGGGACGGTGTGCTGGAATTGGAGAATGTGGACGTATTGCACGGCACGCCCGTGTTGGATGTCAAACCCTATGTGCCCGACTTCGACGTGTGGCCTGCGGACAGGATCGGCTGGATGGCGGGCAAGTCGTCCAATGTGGCCAGCCACCGCAGCGACGGGCGTTTTGACGACCGCGAGCCGCCGCAGGAAAAATAGTCCGCATGCGGGCATGCCGTTGCCCGTTCGTTGCCTGGACGCGGACAACGACGTCCGTAAGAGCCTTATGCGCGGCGAGCGCCGCGCCGCGCCTGCGCGGGCCGACGCTGAGCGCCACATCCGCACGCAGCCCCCTTTGGCGCGGGCAACGCCGTCCCCCGCAATCGTCCCCCGGTGCAAGGCTTGCCGCACGCGCATCGGGCACGCCCCCCCTTCGCCAGCCATCTCTGTCGCGCATGCCAACGCGACCAGCGGTAATTTGCTCAAGAAATCAAAGTCGTTTCAGCTCCTTGCCGTCGTGCCACGCCTTGCCGATGACCTCGCCCACGGACCAGTAGCGGTTGTCGGGCATGGAGAGCATGAAGGGTTTGAGTTTGGCGAGATCCGGCACGCCGTCGGTCAGGATGCGTTCCTCGGCCCAGGTGGCCACGATTTCAGCGACAAAAATCGAATTCGACGGCAGGTCGATGCGCTGCGCCACCTTGCATTCCAATGCGTAGGGGCAGGCGGCGATCAGGGGCGCGCCGGGAAGTGTGCCCTCTTTCGTCGTGAACACGGCGGACTTGTCCGTGCGGTGGCCCGACACCAACCCCACATAATCTGTCGCGGCCAACTGGCTTTCGTCCGGAAAATTGAGGCTGAAGACACCTGTGTCCCGAAGCGCCTCGTGCGAGGCGTGCCGTTGGTTCAACGCCACGATGAGCATGGGCGGCGCATAGTTGACGCGTGTGCACCAGGCCACGGCCATGAAATTGGACGTGCCCTTGAACACGGTGCCCAGGATGGCCATGGGCATGGGCAGGGTGAAGCCGTTGCTGCCAAGGTTGATCTTGTCAGACATGGAGCGCCTCCTTGTGTTGCATGTGCATACATCTTCCGTCGCGGCACACCGTTATGGCGGGATGCCGCACAATACGCCGCTACGGTTTGTCCGTCTTTGCCCCGCATGAGGGCAGGCAGGCAGAGGATGCGGGCGTCTGCCGGGGGGCAGGCGTGGAGGACTCGGGCGCATGCCCCTGAACGCGAGCCGACACCCCCTTGGACTCGGACGCGGGGGCTGGATGCTGGGCCGCGAGGAAGGCGGGGGCTTCGGCGTTTTCCAGAAGCGCGTTGGCCACGTCGATGGTGCGGGTCAGGCGCTCCCCTTCTTCCACGCCAAGCAGGGTGGAATACTGCGTATAGAGGGCTTTCCAGGCGTCATGGATGGGCGTGAGCAGCTTATTGCCTTCCGGGGTGGGGAAAACGCGGGCCGTCTTGCCATGGGCCTGCTTGGTGGCCAGGCCACGGGCGAGCAGCGCATCGGTAAAGCGGCTGATCGTGGACGGCGCCAGATGCAACAGGCCGCTCAATTCTTTTTGGCTGATGCCGGGTGTTTCGATGGTCAGCATGAGCAGGAAGGCCTGCGACGGCGACAACCCCAACCTGCCGAACGCCTCGTCCGCCATGCGCGACACAGTGCGCGCCAGGGTGTTGGCGGTGAAATACAGGCAGCGGTGGAGCAACTGTGATGGTTGTGACATGAATCCCTCGTTTGTATGTACATGCATATGACACGAATGGGTGACGCGGTCAAGAGAAGGAGAACGAGCGCCGGATGCGCCGGTGAAGAGTTAAAGGAGCAAGGCGGGACGGGGGCTGAGGGTATTTGTATCCCCTGCCATGGCGTCCGTGGGGTCGGATCGGGCAAATACTATGAAAAGATACTTATAATTCAGAATATTACAAACAGTTAAAGTAACCGTTCATGTAGGGACGTATTCCGGGAAAATCCAGGCTGGGCGAGGCCTGCCTGCCCTTCAACCATACTCCGGACGGAAGCACGATGATTTTATTGCGGGGAGATGGAGAAAGCGCCCCTGGCGGGATTGTGCGCGGCGCGGTTTGCGGCTACCATCCGGCCAAGGAAAATCCTTGCCCGTCGCGCACATGAAAAACATCGCCGCCCACACCATCATCACCGCCCACAACAACGCGGATTTTGACGCCCTGGCCGCCATCATCGCGGCCAGCCGCCTCTACCCCGGCGCGGTGCTCGTCTTTCCCGGCAGCCAGGAAAAGAACCTGCGCAATTTCTTCATCCAGAGCGCCACCTACATGTTCGATTTCCAGAACGCCAAGGACATCGACATGGCCAGCGTGCAACGGCTGGTGGTGGTGGATACCCGGCAGCGGTCGCGGCTTTCCCACATCCAGGCCTTGCTCGACAAGCCGGGCCTGGAGGTGCACGTCTACGACCACCATCCCGACGCCGCCGAGCCCGGCGAAGACCTGGTCCCTATCGCGGGCAAGGTGCTTCCCTGGGGGGCCGCCACCACGGTGCTGGTCCACGAGATCATGGCCCGAGGCCTGGACGTGACCCCTGACGAGGCCACCATCCTGGGCCTGGGCATCTATGAGGACACCGGCTCCTTCACCTTCGCCTCCACCGTGGGCCAGGATTTCGAGGCGGCGGCCTGGCTCAAGGCCAGGGGCATGGACCAGAACGTCATCGCCGACCTGCTCACCCGCGACCTGACCTCGCAGCAGATCACCATTCTCAACACCCTGCTGGAATCGGCCGCCACCCACAACATCAACGGGGTGGAGGTTGTCCTGGCCGAGGCCAGTACGGACGTATACATGAGCGATTTCGCCCTGCTCGCCCACAAGCTGCTGGACATGGAGAACATCCGTGTGCTGTTCGCCCTGGGCCGCATGGTCGACCGCATCCATATTGTGGCCCGCAGCCGTTCCGCCGAGGTGGACGTGGGCCAGATATGCACCTCGCTTGGCGGCGGGGGCCATGCCTTTGCCGCGTCCGCGTCGGTCAACGACCGCACGCTCGCCCAGGTCAAGGACGAGTTGTTCGCCCTGCTGTATTCGCACATCAACCCGCAGATACTGGTGCGCTCGATCATGACCGCGCCCCCGGTGGTGGTCGAGGCCGAGGACACCATACAGCATGCCGTGGACACCATGGGCCGCTACAGCCTCAAGGCGTTGCCCGTGGTCGCCGCCGGGGGCATGCAGTGCCGTGGCGTGCTGGAGGCGCAGATCGCCAGCAAGGCGCTGTCACACGGCCTGGGGCAGGTGAAGGTCAAGGAATACATGAACCGCGACTGTGCGGTCGCGGCCCCGGATTCCGACCTGTATCCGGTCATGGAAACCATCATGGGCCAGCGCCAGGGGCTGGTTCCCGTGGTGCGTGACGGCAACGTGATCGGCGTGATTTCGCGTACGGACATCATCAACACCCTGATCGAGGAACCCGCGCGCATACCGGAGCGGCTGGTGCCGGAAAAGGGGCGCGAGCGCAACATCCGCGCGCTGTTGCGCGAGCGGTTGCCCCGCGACGTCCTTGCGCTGCTGGAACTGGCCGGCGACCTGGGCGAGCAATGGGGATGCGCGGTCTATGCCGTGGGCGGCTTTGTGCGCGACATCCTGCTCTATCGGCCCAACCTGGATCTGGACCTGGTGGTGGAGGGCGACGGCATAGGCTTTGCCCGTGCCCTGGCCGACCAGCTGGGCGGCAGGGTACGCGCCCACCACAAATTCAAGACCGCGGTGGTCATCTTCGACCGGGGACAGGGCCGCGAACGCATCGACGTGGCCACGGCCCGCCTGGAATACTACGAGTATCCCGCCGCCCTGCCCACGGTGGAGCTCTCGTCCATCAAGATGGATCTCTACCGCCGCGATTTCACGGTCAACGCCTTGGCCGTGCAGCTCAATCCCAACCATTATGGCCGGCTGGTGGACTTTTTCGGGGCGCAGCGGGACATCAAGGACCGCGTCATCCGCGTGCTGCATTCCCTGAGTTTTGTGGAAGACCCCACCCGCATCCTGCGCGCCGTGCGTTTTGAGCAGCGCTACAACTTCTCCATAGGCGGGCAGACCGAGCGGCTCATCAAGAACGCCCTGCACCTGGGGCTCATGGAAAAACTCTCCGGCTCGCGGCTGTTCCATGAAATCCGCCTCATCATGGACGAGGAGCAGCCCATGGCCTGCCTGCGCCGCATGCACCAGCTGGGGCTCATGCGGGCCATCCACCCCATTTTGACCCTGACCCGGAGCAAGGAAACCGTGCTGCACGAGGCGGAACGGGTCGTCAACTGGCACCGCCTGCTCTACCAGGAGGAGCGTCCCGAGGTGTGGCAGATCTATCTGCTTGGCCTGTGTTCCGGCAGTTCTCCCGACGATACGGCCAGCCTGCTGCGGCGGCTGTATTTCACGCCGCGCATGGTGCAGGATTTCGCCTCGCTCCGCGAACAGGTGTTCCTGGCCGGGCGCAAGCTCATCTTCTGGTCGCGGCGCAAGAACCCGGCGTTGTCCGAGCTCTATCACATCCTGGCGCCCGTGCCGGTGGAGGGCGTGCTCTACCTTATGGCGCGCAGCCGCAAGGAAGAATCCCGCAGGCATATTTCGCTGTTCCTCACCCGTCTCAAAGGCGAGCGCGTGGCCATTACGGGCGACGACCTGGTGCGCAGGCTGGGCATGGCACCCGGCCCCGCCGTGGGCAATTTGTTGCGCGCGGTGCTCGACGCCAGCATAGACGGCATCGCCCCGTCACGCGAGACGCAGCTGTCCTATGCGGCCAAGCTCCTGGCACAGGGATGGGAAACGGCATGATGCGCAAGGCGGCCTTTCCGCAATGCGCGGGCCGCCTGGCCGGCGTATGTGGCTGCTTGCCCTTGGCGCGCAACCGGTGTAGAAAATGAAACGCCCGCGCCCTGCATGGGTGGTCGAGGCCACAACCCGCTTTGCCCCGGAGGTGAGCGCACATCATGGACGTACTGTGGGCGCCCTGGCGTCTTGATTATATCCTTGGCCCCAAGCCGGACACCTGTGTGTTTTGCCTGCCCGAGCACACGGACGAGGACAGGCAACGCCGGGTGCTCTACAGGGGCCGGCACTGTTTCGTCATCATGAACATCTTTCCCTACAACAACGGCCATTTGATGGTCACGCCCTACCGCCACGTCATGCAGTTGACCGACCTGGACCAGACCGAGACCCATGAGATCATGGACCTCATCCAGACCTGCTCGGCCATTCTCAAGGAACGCTTCCGCCCAGGAGGCATCAACGTGGGCCTCAACCTGGGCGAGGCCGCCGGGGCGGGCATCCGGGAGCATCTGCACTTCCATCTCGTGCCGCGCTGGAACGGCGACGCCTCGTTCATGGCGCTGTCGGGAACCCGCGTCATCCCCGAACACATCGACTCAACCTATGACGCGCTCAAGCCGCTGTTCGACCGGCTGGCGCGGCCCGTATAAGCCCATTAGGAGGAACCATGCGCTTTTTGAAAGTCTTTCTCCATGTTCTGCTGATCTTTCTGGCCATGATGTTTTTCATCCAGAATACCGCCGTGTTGTCCGAACCCATGACCTTGCAGTTCAACCTCTTCTTCAGGTCGTGGTATTCCATTCCGCTGCCCTTTTATTTCCTGTTGCTGCTTGCCTTCTTTGTGGGCGGCGCCTACACCATCATCTACTTTTTTATGGAAAAAGTCCGTCTTTCCGGTCAGCTGCGCCAATACCGCTCGCGCATGGCCAGCCTTGAGCAGGAAGTGAACTCCCTGCGCAACCTGCCGCTGGAAGACAAGGGCTTTCCCGCGCCGGCTCCGGTGTCCTCCGCCAGCGGCGACGGCATCGGCGAATAGGCCGGAGCGTCATGGCGTTTTTACGGTCCCTGTTCTCCCGGTTGGCGACCGGTCCCGCCTCCCCCCGCCCAACGAACGGGCAGGAGGGGTTCGAGGCCGCGCCCAGCGACACCATGGCGGCCATCAACGAGCTGTCCCAGGTCGTCAAGAACAACCCGGACGCCGTTGAAATCTATCTCGCGCTCGGCAACCTCTACCGCTCCCATGGCGAGATCGAGCGCGCCGTGCAGATCCGCAACAACCTCATCGTGCGGCCCGGGCTCGACTCGCGCTTCAAGGCCCGCGCCTGGTACGAACTGGGGCGCGACTACAAGCGCGGCGGCTTTGTGGACCGCGCCCTGCGCGCCTTTGAGGAAGCGGGCAAGCTGTGGGGCGACAACGAGGCCATCACCAGCGAACTGGCCCTGCTTTCCGCCGACAGCGGCGATTTTGAACGCGCCGCCCGGTTCTACAACACCCTCAAGAATCCCAGGGCCGAGGCGCACTATCTGGTGCGCCTCGGCCAGGCCGCATTCGCCCGTGGCAACGACGCGCTGGGCCGCAAATGGCTGGCCAAGGCGCTCAAGGTCTATCCCGGTTCCGTGGAGGCGTGGCTCGCCCGCATCGAGCAGGCCTTTCACAACGAGGAATGGGACGCCATCCGCAACCTTTTGCGCGACGGCATGGAACAGGTGGCGCCGCCGTTGCGGTTCCTGCTCATGGAAGGGCTGCTGCGCACCATCAAGGGCGCGGACCTGGAAAGCCTGGCCGGTGTGGCCATGCGCGGCCCTGTACCGTCGCGGCCCGGTGCGAACGCGGCCTCCGGGCCGAACGCGGCCTCCGGGCCGGACGCGGCCTCCGGGCCGAACGCGGCCTCCGGGCCTGACGACGCCGCGCCCTCCCTGCCCGCCGACGCCTTTCCCAACGCGACCGAAGGGGACAGGCAGTTGTGCCGCGCCGTGTTGCCGGTGCTGGAAAACCAGCCGCCGGACCTGCTGCTGGAGTATTACGGGGCATGGATTCTCATGATGTGCGGCGACTATGACCGCGCCCGCAACTGGCTGGAAAAAACCCTGGTGCTCAAGCCCGGATTCTGGCCCGCCCGCCTGGAACTGCTGGCGCTGTCCATGTCCGACCAGGCGTTGAGCCCTGTCTTCAAGGTGCAGCTCGAATTCTTCGTGTCCCAGGCACGGCAGGTCAAGCGGTTCGTCTGCCGGTCCTGCGGCCTGAAGCGCGAACAGATCTTCTTCACCTGCCAGCGCTGCCACAGCTGGCATTCCATTGCCTTCCGCACCGTGTTGACCGACTGATGGCCTGCGCCCGCCGCCGCGAGAATGAACAACAACTGTTCAATGACATATTTTAACCTATTGGCATTCCTACTATCTCAATGACAGCCCCCAAGCTAACCCCCATGTTCGAGCAGTACTTGAGCATCAAGGCGCAGTATCCTGACGCCCTGCTCTTTTACCGCATGGGCGACTTTTACGAGATGTTTTTCGAGGACGCCGAGGTGGCGGCCAGGGAACTGCAAATCACCCTGACCTGCCGCAATCCCAATGCCGACTGCCGCGTGCCCATGTGCGGCGTGCCCCACCACGCGGCGGACACCTATCTGCCCCAATTGCTGGACAAGGGATACAAGGTCGCCATCTGCGACCAGGTGGAGGATCCCCGCCAGGCCAAGGGCTTGGTCAAGCGCGAGGTGGTGCGCGTGCTCACGCCGGGCACGGTGGTGGAGGACAACTCGCTCACGGCCAAGAACCACACCTACCTTGCCGCGCTGTGCTGGGACCGGGACAAGGGCCAGGGCGGCCTGGCCTGGGTGGACGTGTCCACGGGCGAATGGTCGGGCATCCAGACGCGCAAGGAGCACGAGCTGTGGCAATGGGCGCTCAAGATGGGGCCGCGCGAAATCATCCTGCCCGAAGAGATGGCCATGCCCGCCGGGGTGGCCGGGGACGGCGTGTACGTCAACAGGGTGCCGTTCAAGGCGTTTTTCGACCCGCGCCGGGCCGAGGAAAAACTGCTGCGCGCCCAGCGGGTCGCCAGCCTCCAGGTGCTCGACCTGGATGACAAGCGCGAACTGACCGGCGCCTGCGGCGCGCTCATCAGCTATCTGACCCAGACCCAAAAGCAGGATCCGGCCCATCTGTGGCAGTTCAAGCCGCTCAATCTGTCCCGCCATCTGCTCCTGGACGAATTGACGGAACGCAATCTTGAGATTTTCCGGACCCTTGACGGCCGCACGGGCAAGGGTACCCTGTGGTGGGTGCTGGACAAGACCATGACCCCCATGGGCGGCCGCCTGCTGCGCGAGCGGCTGCGCCACCCGTGGCGCGACCTGAGCCCGGCCACGGCCTGCCTGGACGTGGTGGCCTGGCTGCACGGGGCGGACGACATGCGCGCCGCCCTGCGGCAAAGCCTGGACCAGGTTTTTGACATGGAGCGGCTCGCCACGCGCATCTTTCTGGGCCGCGCCACGCCCAAGGATTTTGTGGCCCTGCGCCAAAGCCTCGCGGCCCTGCCCTTGGTGCGCGCCGCGCTTGCCTCCCCCGCGCAGGGGCACGAGGCGGACGAGCCGCACCCGACCCAACAGCCGGACGCGCCCGTCCCGGATGCCGTGCGCAAGGTGCTTGCCGCCTGGGACGACCTGGAGGATTTTTGCACCCTGTTGCAGCGCGCCCTGGTGGACAGCCCGCCCCACGTCATTACCGAGGGCGGCCTGTTCCGCACCGGCTACGATGCGGCGCTCGACGAGTGCATCGATCTGGCCGAACACGGCGAAGGCACGCTCCAGGCGCTGTTGGAGCGCGAACGCGCGACCCACGCCATCCCCAAGCTCAGGCTCGGCTACAACCGCGTGTTCGGCTATTATTTCGAGGCCGCGCGCACCATGGCCGTGCCCGGCCACTTCATCCGCCGCCAAACCCTGGCCGGCAGCGAGCGCTACACCACCGAAGAGTTGAAGACGCTGGAAGACAAGCTGCTCACCGCGTCAGACAACCGCAAGGCGCTTGAATACAAACTTTTTCAGGCATTGCGCCAGACGGTGGCCGACGCCCGGCAGCGGTTCCTGTACATGGCCGACGTGCTGGCCGCCCTGGACATGTGGCAAGGGCTGGCGGAAACCGCGCGGCGCTGGAACTGGGTGCGGCCCGAACTGCATCTGGACACGGCCATCGCCATCAAGGGAGGCCGCCATCCCGTGGTCGAGGCCATGCAGGGGTCGGGCGACTTCATTCCCAACGACCTTGCCCTGGACGAGGAGCGCAAGCTGCTGCTCATCACCGGCCCCAACATGGCGGGCAAGTCCACGGTGCTGCGCCAGGCGGCCATCATCACCCTGCTGGCGCAGATGGGCTCGTTCGTACCGGCCCATGCGGCGCGCATCGGCATGGCCGACCGCATCTTTTCCCGCGTGGGCGCATCGGACAACCTGGCCATGGGCCAGTCCACCTTCATGGTGGAGATGACCGAAACCGCGCGCATCCTGCGCCAGGCCACGCGGCGCAGCCTGGTCATTCTGGACGAGATCGGCCGGGGCACGTCCACCTTCGACGGCCTGGCTCTGGCCTGGGCCGTGGTGGAGGAGCTGGCCAAGCGCGGCGACAGCGGCATCCGCACCCTGTTCGCCACCCACTACCACGAGCTGACCGTGCTGGAAGGCCATATCCCCGGCGTGCGCAACATGAACATCGCGGTCAAGGAATGGGGCGGGGAAATCGTTTTTTTGCGCCGCATGGTGCCGGGACCGTCCGACCGCAGCTACGGCATCGAGGTGGCCAAGCTGGCGGGCGTGCCGCGTCCGGTGGTGGAGCGCGCCAAGACCGTGTTGGCCGAACTGGAGGCCAAGGCCCGTGACCGTGACGACACGCTCACCGCGCCCCGCGCCGTGGCGCAGTCGCTGTTGCCGGGGTTTGCGCCCTGCGCCGAGGGCGCGCCCGCCGCCGCGGGACACCCCATGCTCGACGCCCTGCGCAGCGTGGACGTGGACCGGCTGACGCCCATGGACGCCCTGACCCTGCTCAACCGATGGAAAAAGGAATGGGGAAACGAGTGATGCATTGTAAGAAGCCAGGCTCCTCGCCGCTGGGCAGGCTGTGCGGCGCGGCCATCCTGGCTGCCATCGTGTTCGTGGTGCTGGTCGTGCTCATGGGATGCGGCAAGAAGGAATGGCCCCGCCCCGCGGAGACCGAAGAGGGCTTCCGCTTCACCTCGGTCACGGGCCTGCTCCAGGACTCCTGCCTCACGGTCAAGGCCGAGATCGCGGGCAATTGGCGCAACATGGACAGCGTGTCGCTGGAACTGGCCGATGCGGCCGATTGCCCCGAATGCCCCTTCAAGGCGGCCCAGACCATCACCCTGTCCCGCACCGAGACGCCCGAACTCTTTGCCGCCGGGCCGCGTATTTCCCTGGCCTACTGCGAGCTGCCCCCCGGCGAGCCGGTACGTTGGCGGCTGTCCGCCACCAATGCCGAACCCCATGCCGAAGGCGCGGTCTCGTTGGACACCATCACCCGTTGATCGCCACACTGGAACCCACGCATGCCCTTGCCCTCTTTTCTGACCCGTTCCCTGTTTACCCGCTCGGCCGATGGCCGCCTGGTCCGTTCGCCGCGCGTGGACGCGTGTTTCTTCCTGCTGCTCGGCGCGGTGGTCATTGCCGAGCCGCTCTGGATCGCCTGCGCCTCCCTGCCGCCGCATCCGGATGCGGCCACGGGCCTGTACGCCGCCTTGCTGCTGCTGGCGGGCAACGGCCTGACCGCCGGATTCGCGCCCGGCCTGCCCGCCGCGTGGTGCCACCTGCTGTTGCCCGCCGCCTGGGCCGCCAAGACGTTGGGCGTTGCGCCCGCCGCCGCATGCTACGGTTATGTGGCCGCACTGGCCGCGCTCTCCCTTGTGCTGTGCCGCACGCTGCTCGTGCGCCTCTTGCCCGGCGCCTCGCATCTCCTGCGCCACGCCGCGCTGTTTTTCCTCGCCTTCGCATTCCTCGGCCTGCCCTTGGCCGGACGGCGGTTTGGCCAACCCGCCCATGTCATGGCCATTCTGGCGATGCCCTGGTTCTTGGCGCTGGGCGTGCGCGTCACGGGAGGCAACCTGACGCGCTGGGTGGCCTGGCCCTGCGGCCTGCTGGCGGGCATCGGCTTCCTGGCCGCGCCCAACGCCCTGCCCATCTGGCTGGGCGGTGAATGCATAGCCGGGCTGGCTGCGCGCCGCCGTGGCGCCCTGGCGCTTCATATGCTGCGGCCCGAAGGCGTGGCCATCCCCTTTGTCCTTGCCTTGTCCTCCCTGGCGCTCATGACCCGGGGCGCCGCGTTCGCCGTGGCCCTGCCCGTGCCGCTGGAGTCTCCGTGGCGGCTTGCGGCGCTGACCGCCGATCCGGCCGCCGTGGTCTTTGTCGCGGGCCTGCTCGCCTGCTGCCTGGCTCTGCCGTGGCTGCGCCGCGTCCATGCCGGACTGGCCGCACTCGTGCCGCTCCTGCCCGCCATGGCATTGCCCGCCTTTTTCCCCCACACCGCCTGGACGCATCCCACGATTGCCGGAGCCGCCCCGGCGCTGTTTCTCAGCTGCACCGCGGGATTCGCCCGGTACGACGCGTGGAGGCAACGGCGAGGCTCGCGCCTCGGCACCCCCCTTCTCCTTCTTGGCCTCATGGCCGCCGGGTTCGGCCTTGGGCAGTGGACCGTCATGCACAACGCCATGCGCCAGGTGGCGTCGGGCGACCCCACTCTTTCGGGCGCGGCCACGGCCTTTGCCGCAAACAAACCCATCTATGTGGTCAGCACGCGCCCCGCTCCGGCCTTTGGGCTGATTCTCGAAACCGGTTCGTGCTGGCCCGTGCGCCACGCCACATTGGCCGCCCTGCCCCCGTTTTATGCCTCCACCCCGCAGGACACGCCCATTGTCTTTCATGCGCCCGACACCATGTCGCCCACGGAAAAGTATCTGCTTACCACCGTGGTGGACGACCTGGTGGCCACGCCGCCCGCGCTGCTCGTCTTTGACCTGACCAGCCCCCAACCGGGCTTTGGCGGCCATGTGTTCAACTATCTCGAATACCTTGCCCTTGACCCCCGTTTCGTAACGCTCATGCGCGGCTACACCCCCGTCATCCCGCCCATCGCCAACTACCTGCTCATGCGCCGCCTGCCCGGGGAACCCGTGGGCCTGTGCCCCGTCCTGGGGGAACCGGCCACGCCGCCCGGCCAGGCCATGAGCGCTGTCCGGCCCAAGGAATGATGTCCGGCCAGGGGGATGCCGCGTGGCTGTTGCACCATGCGGCGGCATGGGATGTGGCGGAAGAAATGAATCGAGCGCCTTTGATTCGCAAAACGACTTGATGACAATTTGAAAAATATTGGACAAGCGCGGTCTGGATCATTACAAGTCCGGCACGACCCATCCGGATGGGAAACAAGGAGAAACGCATGCACCATTTTCAATATGTGGACGGCCTGCTGCACGCGGAGAACGTGCCCGTCACCAGGCTCATCGAGACCCACGGCACCCCGCTCTACGTCTATTCCGCCGCCACGTTCACGCGCCATTTCCAGGCCTTTGACTCCGCCTTCGAGGGCGTCGACCACCTGACCTGCTATTCGGTCAAGGCCAACTCCAACCTGTCCGTGCTCAAGCTCCTGGCGTCGCTGGGCGCGGGCATGGACATCGTGTCCGGCGGCGAGCTGTTCCGCGCCCTCAAGGCGGGAGTGGATCCGGCCAAGATCGTCTACTCCGGCGTGGGCAAGAAGCCCGAGGAAATCCGCCAGGCCTTGCAGGCGGGCATCCTCATGTTCAACGTGGAGAGCGAGCAGGAGCTGGAGGTCATCAACACCACGGCCGTGGACATGGGCGCGGTGGCCAAAATCAGCCTGCGCATCAACCCCGATGTGGACCCGCAGACCCACCCCTACATTTCCACCGGCCTCAAGAAGAACAAATTCGGCCTGGACCTGGAGGCGTCGCTGCGCACCTATGCCCGCGCCGTGGAACTGGCGGGCATCGAACCCGTGGGCATCGACTGCCACATCGGCTCGCAGCTCACCTCCATCGCGCCGTTCATGGAGGCGCTGGACAAGGTCATGGCCTTCCACACCAAGCTCACCGACCTGGGCGTGCGCATCAAGTACCTCGACCTGGGCGGCGGCCTGGGCATCACCTACAATGAAGAGGAGCCGCCCCACCCCGCCGCGTTCGGCAAGGCGGTGTCCGATGTCATCCAGGGAACAGGCCTCAAGCTCATTCTGGAGCCGGGCCGCGTCATCGCGGGCAACTCCGGCATCCTGCTCACCAGGGTGACCTACACCAAGGAATCCCCGAGCAAGAAATTCCTCATCGTGGACGCGGCCATGAACGACCTGGTCCGCCCCTCCCTGTACGGCTCCTTCCACCGCATCGCCGAGGTGGAGCCCAAGGGCAGGCCCATTGCGGACGTGGACGTGGTCGGGCCCATCTGCGAATCCGGCGACTTCCTTGCCCGCGACCGCGAAATGCCGGGCGTGGAGGCGGGCGAATACCTTGCGGTGTTTTCCGCAGGCGCCTACGGCTTCACCATGAGTTCGCAGTACAACTCCCGCTGCCGCGCCGCCGAAGTCATGGTGGATGGCGACACCGTCATCACCGCCCGCAAGCGCGAGACCTACGAAGACCTGGTGGCGCTGGAACTGGAAGGCATGGGCGCGTAGATCGGCCTCAAATTGCGGACAACGCCCCGGGGGGGGGGGGGGGGGGGGGGGGGGGGGGGGGGGGGGGGGGGGGGGGGGGGGGGGGGGGGGGGGGGGGGGGGGGGGGGGGGGGGGGGGGGGGGGGGGGGGGGGGGGGGGGGGGGGGGGGG
>JBFWMG010000018.1:0-68009 GCA_050251715.1 Desulfovibrionaceae bacterium
ATGCCTCTTGCGGCGACTTCTGGCGCTTCGCCAGCGGAGCAAAAGAGGTATCCCCCGCCACCGGGCATACCCGGCCCAAGCAGCGGCAAAGACACTGGAGGCAATGGAAGGAATTATTGAAATGGTTCTTCTCCAGCCCCACGCCCAAAAACGTTCCCGTGGGGGTAGGGCTGTCTGCTGGTGCCCCCCCCATCGGCCACCGTGCTTGCACAGGGTTCGGGATCCGAAACATCTCCACACAAGCCCCGTCCCGCCCCTCTTCCGCCGGAACACACAGGCCCATCGCACAAGGTGGCGGGGGATGCCTCTTGCGGCGACTTCTGGCGCTTCGCCAGCGGAGCAAAAGAGGTATCCCCCGCCACCGGGCATACCCGTCCCAAACAGCGGCAAAGCCACTGGAGGCAAAGGAAGGAATTATTGAAAAGGTTCTTCTCCGGCCCCCCATCCCAAAACGTTCCCGTGGGGGTAAGGCTGTCTGCTGGTGCCCCCCCCATCGGCCACCGTGCTTGCACAGGGTTCGGGATCCGAAACATCTCCACACAAGCCCCGTCCCGCCCATCTTCCGCCGGAACACACAGGCCCATCGATCCGAAAGGTGGCGGGGGATGCCTCTTGCGGCGACTTCTGGCGCTTCGCCAGCGGAGCAAAAGAGGTATCCCCCGCCACCGGGCATACCCGGCCCAAGCAACCAGACACGCTCTCCCCTCTCCGCCCCCACGTATTACGCGGCAAGATGCATGTTCCCAGCTTGTTGCATTGACACGCCGCTCTTGTTCGGCTACGAGCTTGTGAATATTTCAACAAGGAGGATGTCTCAATGAATACATTGATTTTTGGCCCCAATGGCAGCGGTAAGGGTACCCAGGGCTCCCTGGTGAAAAAGAAGTACGACCAGGTGCACATCGAGTCCGGCGCCATCTTCCGCCAGCACATCGGCGGCGGTACCGAACTGGGCAAAAAAGCCAAGGCATACATCGACCGTGGCGACCTGGTCCCGGACGACATCACCATCCCCATGGTGCTTGAGACCCTGAAGGGCACGGGCGAACAGGGCTGGCTGCTCGACGGCTTCCCGCGCTCCATCGTGCAGGCCCAGAAGCTGGCCGAGGCGCTCGACGCCGCCGGCGTGAAGCTCGACTACATCATCGAGATCCTCCTTCCCCGCGAAGTGGCCAAGAACCGCATCATGGGTCGCCGCCTCTGCGCCAACGATCCCAACCACCCGAACAACATCTTCATCGACGCCATCAAGCCCAACGGCGACAAGTGCCGCGTGTGCGGTGGCGACCTCAAGGCCCGTGCCGACGACCAGGACGAGGACGCCATCAACAAGCGCCACGACATCTATTATGATGACAAGACCGGCACCCTGGCCGCCGCCTATTTCTTCAAGGATTTTGCCGCGAAGAAGGGCTCCAAGTACATCACCCTGGACGGCGAAGGCACCATCGACGCCATCAAGGAAAAGCTGCTCGGCGAACTCGCCTAGCTTCTTTTTGTTCCCGGGATGCCACCAAAGCCCCCGCCGGATCCGGCGGGGGCTTTTTTATGGGCACACGCATCACCCCGAGGCGGCACACGCCGGACCACGCATCCAATCTTCCCCCTCCCCTGCCTCGCGCTGGCCACACGAGGGGTTGCAGCCCCACACGCCCGCAAAACACCGGGCAAAGGTTGAGCGGATGCTAGAGAAGCGACGCCAGCGACGCCAGCGACGCCACGCCAAAAGCGGCCACCACCGCGCCGCACACCCTGTTGACCAACACAAGCCGGGCGGCAAGCCGGTGGCGCAACAGGCCCGCCGTGGTGGACAGGGTGAGCCACCACGCCGCGGATCCGCAAAACACCCCGGCGACAAGCGTGACGCTCTCCCAGCGCGTTGCCCCCGTGCCCACGCCCAGTCCCGCGAAAATCGCGGCAAAGGACAGGATGGTCATGGGGTTGGTGAGCGTGAGCACGAATGTGGAGGCAAAGGCACGCAGAAGCACGTCCATGCGCCGCGTCCCGTTCGATTCCCCGCCCGCCACGCACGCGGCCTTGTCCGCGGGACGCGACCGGAAAATCCGCACGCCGAGCCAGAGCAGAAACAACCCGCCCACGCCGCGCAGCCAACCGCCGCCGGACACCAGCGCGGCGGAAAACGCGGCCAGCCCAAAGGCGGCCACAAACCCGTACACCGCGTCGGCGGCAGCCGCGCCCATGCCGGTGGCCAGGCCCACGACCCTGCCCCGTTCCAGGCTGCGCTGCATGCACAACACGCCAATGGGGCCGACCGGCGCCGCGATGGAAAAGCCAATGACAAGTCCTTTCAAATAGATGGGCAACATGACACATCTCCCTTGGATATGGTGCGCGCCACCGCGCGGCGCGCCTTTGTAACAACGTGCATGATACACGGCCACTCGAAATCCGCTGTGCGGCGTCTGGGACGCATGGGGCGGCGCTCACGGCAGCGCGGCGCGCCAGGGCAACAACGGATGCGTCGGGGGGACGCGTGGGTATGGGGGCGATGGGGATGCGTCCGCTCCGGACCGGAGCGGCTACGTCTAGGAATTGAAATTATTGGAAAGAATCAGACAGCGCCCGGTGCGGGCGTGGGAGAAGGTGGAGGCAAAGCCGAGGATGTGCCGAGCGGCAAGGTGTATGGGCTGCATGTCGTCCTCCTTTTCGGATGGCGGGTACGCGCCTCCGGATGGCGGCGTTATCCACCGCGTTCAGAGGGGAATAGGCCAGGTCGCTAAAAAATGCAACGCCCCTACCCCGATCGCCCTCGAGCCTGAAAAGCCCCAAAAAGCCCTCCGTCATCGGCCTTGTACTACCCTCCCAATCTCGCTTCCCCAAATCCTAGCGCCCCCCGCCGGGTCGACGTTTCTCGGCGTGCTGAAAAACTCCGGCCCGGAAGGCCTGAGCAGGCCTCCCGAGCCGGAACGGAAAATACATGTGTAAACCATGTTCCCGGATAGATGTGTCAACCATGTTCCGGGTTGTACAAAACCCCTTTTTTCGCTGAAAAAGGGGTTTCCCTTCTCTCTCCCCTTCCCCCAGTATTATCGTATCACTTGCGCCAAAATTCGGGCACGAAGAGGATGATGACCGTGTAGATTTCCAGACGGCCCAGGAGCATGCAGAGCATGAGCACCCACTTGGCCAGGAGCGGCAGCGCGAAATAGTTGTCCGTGGGGCCGACCTCGCCCACGCCGGGGCCGATGTTGCCGATGCAGGCGGCCACAGCGGCAAAGGAGGTGACAAGGTCGATATCGAGCGCCGCGAGGATGAAGGACGACAGGATGAACAGGCCGAGATAGATGACGAAAAAGGCCCACACGCCGGACATGACTTCCTGGGGCACGCCCTTGCCGCCCAGCTTGATCTGCTTGACCGCGCGGGGGTGGATGAGGCGAAAGAGTTCCTGGTAGGCCTGTTTCATGAGCAACTGGATGCGCAGGCACTTGATGCCGCCGCCCGTGGATCCGGCGGAACCGCCCAGGAACATGAGGAACACGAGAATGGCCTGGGTGAGCACGGGCCACAGCTCATAGTCCGCCGTGGCAAAGCCGGTGGTGGTGCAGATGGAGACAACCTGGAACGAGGCGTAGCGCAGCGCGTCCCAGAAGCTTTCGTAGTGCGATCCCCACACCTTGAAGGTGACGATGAGGGAAAACAGGATCATGGCCATGCCGAAGAAACGGAATTCCGGGTCGCGCAGCATGTCCCTGCCCCTGCCGGTCAGGGCAAGGTAGTGCAGGGAAAAATTACATCCGGCAATGAACATGAAGATGGTGATGACCCAGTCAATGTAGGCGCTGTCATAGGCGGCTACCGACGCGTTGCGCGTGGAAAACCCGCCCGTGGCCATGGTGCCGAAGGTGTGGCAGAGCGAATCGAACAGATCCATGCCCCCGAAGAGCAGCAACACGGTCTGGATGACCGTAAGCAGCAGATAGACCTGCCACAGCACCATGGCGGTATCCTTGATGCGCGGCTTGAGCTTGTCCGGGGTGGGACCGGGCACCTCGGCCTTGTAGAGCTGCATGCCGCCCACGCCGAGGAACGGCAGAATGGCCAGCGAAAGCACGATGATGCCCATGCCGCCCAGCCAGTGCGTCAGGCTGCGCCACATGAGGATGCCCCTGGGCACGGATTCGATGTCGGTCATCACCGACGCCCCGGTGGTGGTGAATCCGGAAATGGATTCGAAAAAGGCGTTGGTGCACATGGAAAGGAAAGAACCGTCGAAGGTGTGGGAAAAGATGAAGGGCAGCCCGCCGAAAAGGCCCGCCAGCAGCCAGCCGATGGCCACGATGGCCATGCCTTCGCGGTGGTTCATGACCTCGGCCTTCTTGCGGCGGAACAACACGAACAGGATGGCGCCGAGCCCCACGGTGATGAGCAGGGAAACGGCCAGGGGTTCGCGGCCGGCATCCTGGTAATACAGGGAAAAGCCGAGCGGAAAGAGCATGGTCAGCCCCACCGATACCATGAGCGCGCCGACCACATAGAGTACGTAGCCAAGGCGCATCAGTAGTACTCCAGCTTGACCATGAGCGCCTGCTCGATGCGCGAGACGTTCTGGCGCGTGGACAGGATGAGGATGCGGTCCTGCGGTTCGATGACGCTGCCGCCATGGGGAATGATGACCTCATCGCCCCGGATGATGCACATGATGAGCGAGCCCTTGGGGAAATTGAGATCCTTGAGCGGCTTGCCCACGATGTCCGAGTTCTCCTGGGCAATGGCCTCCATGGCCTCGGCTTCCTCGCCCTTGATGGCCACGCTGGAAATGACCTTGCCGCGCCGCACGAACTGAAGAATGGAGTTGATGGCGGACAGCCGCGTGGACACGCTGTGCTCGATGCCGATGGCGCGTACAAGCGGTATGTAGGCGAATTTGTTGACTCTGGTAATGGTCTTTTTCGCGCCCATGCTCTTCACCAGCAGGGACGAGAGCACGTTGGTCTCCTCGTCGCCGGTGAGCGACACCACCACATCCATGTTGCCCGCGTTTTCCTCGCGCAACAGATCCTGGTCGGTGCCGTCGCCCTTGAGCACGATGGTGGTGTTGAGCTTTTCCGCCAGATAGAGGCAGCGCTCCGGGTCGCGATCGATAAGCTTGGTGTGGTAGCCCTTGCGTTCCAGGAAATTGGCCAGCTTGAACCCCACGTTGCCACCGCCGATAATCATGACCTCGCGGATGGGCTTCCAGGCGCAGCCAAAGGATTGCAACACGCGGCCCAGATCCTTTTCCTCGCACACGAAATAGACGAGGTCGCCCGCGCGCAGGCTGTCCGCGCCCGTGGGAATGATGAGGCGCTCCTCGCGCACGATGCCGCCCACGATCATGGGCACCCCCACCTTTTCGCGCACCTTGGGCAGCGGCGTGTCCACCAGCGGCCCGGATTCCAGCCGCACGCCCACCATCTTGATGCGGCCGTCCGCGAACTCGTTGTATTCCAGCGCGCCGGGCACGGTAATCATGCGGTCGATGGTCTTGATGATCTCGACCTCGGGGTTGATTATCATGCCGATGTTGATGGTCTCGTTGGACAACGCATCACGGTAGAGGTTGTATTCCTCGTTGCGGATGCGGGCGAGTTTCAAGGCGTCGGGCGCCAGGATGTTGGCGAAGATGCAGGCGATGATGTTGGTCTCGTCGCTGTCCGTGACCGCGAGCACGATGTTCGCGTCGGACACGCCCGCCTGGTCCAGCACCATGGGGCTGGAACCCGAGCCCTGGATGGTCTGCACGTCCAGGTGTTCGCTCATGCGGCGCAGGGCTTCGGCGCTGCGGTCGATGACCACGACGTTCTTGTTTTCCAACGCCAGGCGCTGTGAAATGTGGAACCCGACCTCGCCCGCGCCGATGACCACGACCTTCAATTCATCCTTGGCGGCGTTTTTCTTGAAAAGACCCATGGATATCCTTTTTTTGCGTGCAACACGCCATCGGAGTGGCATTACATGGCGTCGCGCCGGGCGGCGGCGTGGCGGTACCCGTCAGCGACCGGGGGGCGCGCCTGTTTCCTTACATTTTGCGGCACGGAAGCGCAAGAACAGGGTGGAAGATTCAGACAGACAAAACCGCCCTCCGGTTGACCGAACAGACGCGCGACGCTGGCGCGCCGGGCCTACGGGCATCCCTGAAGGCGCATGCGGGGGCGGGTTCAGTCCCGTCCGCTTTTGTAAAGGAGACGCAGCGCGTCGCCATATGGGCCGCAGGCCAGGGGCAGGGTGATCGCCTGTGGTGGCAAAGCGGCAGCCGCCGCCTCGGGGTCGAAACATTGGGGCGTTCCCCCGAGCCAGTACCGCTCCGGATCATATGAGCCGGAATAGTTCTGGCAGTTCCCTCCCACCTTGCAGATGCCGAAATGCAGATGCTGGTAGTCCTTCTTTTGATAATTGTTCGACGCCCCGGAAAAACCGATCAATTGCCCCCGTTGCACATGCTGCCCCTTGCCGACGACCACCTTGTCCAGATGGCCGTACAACGAGTTGAAGGCACCTCCATGCGTCATACGGACGAACAAGCCGTTTTCCGGGCCTTCAACAGGCAGTATATACACGATGGATCCGTCGGCCACGGCAACGACCGGCGTGCCTGTGGGGATGGCGTAATCAATGCCGGGGTGGATGCCTTCGGCATAGGGCGCCGGCCCGCCATAGGGCTTGCCGACGACGAACGGCCCCTGCATGGCGGGCGTGACGCAGGAAGACAAAAGAAGCAACAGCATCGCACACATCATGTGTCCGCGCATCGGTACTCCCTCCTGAAAAGAAACAGGTTGCCGAACCACCATGCCGCATGAAACCGGTACAATCCATCCCCCCCTGGACCGCACAAGGGAATACGCCCCTGGCCAGCGCCTCCCTTCCCCGCAGAAGGCCTACGTTTCCCCAGCACGCTGCGTGAGGCCGCGAACGAGACGGTCTGGCATCCATTTTCAATGGATCGCAGCACAGCAGAGTTTCCGGAATCTGTCAAACAACGCCCCCTGCCCGCATCCGGCCGCAAAGCCGGAGACACACGGCAGGAACGGCGCTGGCATATCATGTGGGGATGGCCCCAGCGGCAGGGAAAGGGGAAGGATGCGGACGCACGGGCATGGCGCCGCCAAAAAACAGCCGCACCGCCGGACGTGGCGACGGGATTTCAGGCGGGTTGGCCCGGTTCGAAAACCGTGGTGCGCCGCCACGCGAAAAGACGCGGCGCGCGAACGAGGCACGCCTGCGGGCGGACAGGCGGGGAGCCGCAAAAAAAGCCCGCCGTGCACGCACGGCGGGCGGATCGTCATATGAATGCGACCGAAATGCTAGGCGATCTTGTTCACGGCAAGCTGCAACCGGGAGATGGTCCGGGCGGCGCAGCGCCAGTGGAGCACCTTCTTGGTGGTTGCCTTGTCGATGACCTTGGTCGCGGTAGCCATGGCGGTGACGGCGGTTTCCTTGTCCTTGGCGTCCACGGCGGCGCGGACAGCCTTCACCACGTTACGCACGCGGGTCTGGATGGAACGGTTGCGGTCACGACGCTTGAGGCTCTGCCGGTGGCGCTTGATAGCGGACTTATGGTTGGCCAAAACTCTTCCTCCTGCAATGCTGCTGCGTTTGGATTATATGCGTTGCGTTATGAAAAAAGGGTCTTTAAACTTCCTTGTACCCTTTTGTCAAGCGTTGGGCCAGATTTTTTTCCGGCCCGCCGCGTCCTGTGCGCTAGCGCATTGTACCATTGAAACGATGTTACACGTTGAAATAATGAAGCATTATTTCAACAAAATGCATAAGAGCATCTAAACTTTTTCAAAGTTACGATGCTCTAAACCTGGAGCGCGCCAAAATCCGCCAGCCTGCCCAGCCGCGACACCAGCGCCATGAGCAGGTTGAGGCGGTTGCCGCGCAGAACCGCGTCGTCGCACATGACCATGACGTTGTCAAAGAAGGCGTCCACGTGCGGCCGCAGTTCGCGCAAAAGCCCCAGCAACGCGGCGAAATCGTCCTCGGCCCACAGGGCGTCGAACCGGGGGGCCATGGCCCCCAACTCGCCTGCCAGCGCCTTTTCCGCGTCTTCCTGCAACAGCGCGGCGTCAAACGCCCCGGTCAGGGTTCCGCCCGCCTCGCCGCCCTGCTTGCGGATGATGTTGGCCGCGCGCTTGAAGGTGAGCACGGCCTGCTGGAAATCCGCCTCCTTGCGGAAGGCGGCCAGCGCCTCCACGCGGGCGCGCAAGGCCCACACGTCGGCAATGCCCGCGCCCAGCGCGGCGTCCACGATGACGGTCTCATAGCCCTGGGACATGAACAGGTTCTTCAGGCGCAGGCCCACGAACTCCTCGGCCTTGGCCAGGGCGTCCGCCGGATCGAGCTTCCACCGCTGCCCCGCATAGGCGTCCTGCGCGGCCTTGAGGAACGCCCCCAGGTCGATGCGCAGCCCCTTTTCCATGATGATACGGCTGATGCCGAGCGCGCACCGGCGCAGGGCGTAGGGGTCGTTGGCCCCGGTGGGGATCATGCCCAGGCCGAAGCAGCCGATGAGCGTGTCCGCCTTGTCGGCCATGGACACCAGCGCGCCCGCCAGGGTGGCCGGCACGGGGCTGTCCGGGCCGGTGGGCAGATAGTGGCTGTAGATGGCGTCGGCGGTCACGCCGCTCTCGCCCTTGCGGCGGGCGTAGATGCCGCCCATGATGCCTTGCAGTTCGTCGAACTCGCCCACCATGCCGGACACGAGGTCGGCCTTGGCCAGGCGGCCCGCCCGGGCCGCGTCATCGGCCATGGCCGGGTCCACGCGCTCGGCCAGCCAGCGGCAAAGCGCCTCCATGCGGCGGGACTTGTCGCCCACAGTGCCCAGCGCGGCCAGGAAGATGACCTTGTCCAACTCGGCCAGCCATGCGTCGAATTCACAGGCAAGGTCCGCCTTCCAGAAGAAACGGGCGTCTTCGAGCCGGGCCTTGAGCACGCGCTCCCACCCCTTGGTCACCACGCTCAGATCCTTGGGCTCCAGATTCAGCGTGCTCACGAAATGGGGCAGCAGCGTGCCGTCCGCCCCCTCCACGCCAAAGCTCTTCTGATGGCTCTCCATGCAGGTGAGCAGCGCCTCGCGGGGCACCTCCAGATAGGAGGGGTCGAATTTGCCCAGGATGACGCGGGGATATTCCACCAGCCCGGACACCTCGTCCAGCAGGGAATCCTTCCACACCACCTTGCCGCCCGCCGCGGCGGCCAATTCGTCGGCCTGCGACGTCACGATGGCCTTGCGCGCGGCGGACGTGCCCACGACCTTGGCCTTGTCCGCCAGAACCGCGAGATAGCTGTCCGCGTGATCCACTTCGAACGGCCCGGCGCCCATGACGCGGTGGCCGCAGGTGGCGCGGCCCGACGGGGTGTCGGCAACGGTAAAAGGCACCACCTCGGCATCGAGCAGGGCCAGGAACCAGCGTACCGGACGGCCAAAGCCGAAGTCACGGCTGCCCCACCGCATCTTCTTGGGAAAATTGAGACCAGCCACAATGCGCTCGCACAGGGCGGGCAGCAGATCGATGGTCCGCGCCCCGCCCGTCTTCCTGCGCACGGCAAGGTACTCGCCCTTGTCGGTCTTCACGGTATAGGCGTCGGCCAGGTCGACCCCCTGGGTCTTGGCAAAGCCCTGGGCGGCCTTGGTGGGCTTGCCCTCGGCGTCGAACGCCACGCGCACCGGCGGGCCGGACACCTCTTCCTCGGCCTCGGGCTGCACCGCGTCCAGGCCATGGATCATGATGGCCAGGCGGCGCGGCGTGGACAGGGTGCGCACGCCGCCGCAGCCCAGCTTGGCCTCGGCCAGCGCCGCGCCGAACGCGGCGGCGAGTTCGCTCTCCAGTCCGGCCAGAAACCGCGCCGGCAGCTCCTCGGTGCCTATTTCAAGTACGAAATTGGACATGTGTCGTTCCTTCATTCATCCGGCTAGGCGCCGGTCGTTGCAAGCATGGGATATCCCATCTCCTCGCGCTGGGCCGCGTACAGGCGCGCCACGGCGGAGGCGAGGTTGCGCACGCGATGGATGTAGCCGGTGCGCTCGGTGATGGAGATGGCCCCCCTGGCGTCCAGGAGGTTGAACGTGTGCGAACACTTCATGCAGTAGTCATACGAGGGCATGACCAGCCCGGCCTTGGCCAACCTCGCACCTTCCGCCTCATATTTATTGAATAAATCGAGAAGCATGGCCGCGTCGCTGTATTCGAAGTTGTAGGTGGACTGCTCCACCTCGTTGCGGTGGTGCACCATGCCGTAGGTCACGCGGTCGTTCCACATCAGGTCGTAGACCGACTCCTTTTCCTGCAAATACATGCACAGCCGCTCCAGGCCGTAGGTCAGCTCCACGCTGATGGGCGCGAGGTCGATGCCGCCCACCTGCTGGAAATAGGTGAACTGGGTGACCTCCATGCCGTTGAGCCACACCTCCCAGCCCAGCCCCCACGCGCCCAGGGTGGGCGACTCCCAGTCGTCCTCCACAAAGCGGATGTCGTGCACCGCCGGGTCCACGCCCAGCGCGCGCAGGCTGTCCAGATACAACGCCTGCACGTTGTCCGGCGAGGGCTTGAGAATGACCTGGAACTGGTAATAATGCTGCAACCGGTTGGGATTCTCGCCGTAGCGGCCATCGGTGGGCCGCCGCGACGGCTCCACATAGGCCACGCTCCACGGCTCGGGGCCGATGACGCGCAGGAAGGTGGCGGGGTTGAAGGTTCCCGCGCCCACTTCCAGGTCATAGGGCTGCTGGATGATGCAGCCGTTCTTGGCCCAGAACCGCTGTAAGGTCAGGATGACATCTTGAAAATTCATGCGTTTCTCCGGATCGGCCCGGCAGGGGTCAGATGCGGCGGAAGCCGCCCCGGTCCCAGGCCAGGCCCATATGGTATTGGACAAAGCTGTCAACGGTGCGCGAGCACTCACGCAACACATGCGGCGAAAGGCACAGGCGCGCCCAGTCGCGGGGCGGGTTGCCGCACACGAACTCCAGCGACTTGAGCGCTTCCCCGCTCAGGGGCAGTCGCATGGCGTGGGCCGCGTCCGCGCGCACCACGCCGGGCAGGCAGTCGCCGCACACCACCCTGCCCTGCTCGACCATGAAATGGAACGCCGTGGCGGCGTCGGCCTGCGTACCGCACATCGCGCACGCGGTAAAGTCCGGAACATACCCCTGGTCAAAGGCGATACGCGCCCGGAACAGGAGCGGCAGCACGGGCGGCGCCTCCTCGGCCTCGTCCAGCACGCCCAGGGTGTCCAGGAGCAAGTCGTAGGCGGCCTGCGCGCCTTCGGCTCCCAGCTGGACCGCCTCAAGAAACTTCAAGCAGTTGACCGCCGCGCCCAGGCGGCGGAAGTCGTGGCGCAAACGCGGAAACGACGCCACGAGGGTGCCTTCTTCCAGGCACAGGTATTCGCCGGTGCGGTTGCACTTGACCTTGAACACCACCTGATTGAGGGGATCGAGGCAGCCGCAAAAGCGCTTGCGGCTCTTGCAGCCTCCAAA
The DNA here is from genome assembly GCA_050251715.1 of Desulfovibrionaceae bacterium. Classification (GTDB taxonomy): domain Bacteria; phylum Desulfobacterota; class Desulfovibrionia; order Desulfovibrionales; family Desulfovibrionaceae; genus JBFWMG01. The sequence continues at coordinate 11,489 of JBFWMG010000018.1, forward strand.
GGCGAAGGCGGTCTGCACACCCCGGCTGGGCGAAAAATAGCGGACCCAGATGTCGGTTTCCCGAAAGCGACCCGTCTTGAGAATCAGCACCCTTTCCGTGAATTCGGCACACGCCTCGGCCATCGCGCCACTGTCCTTTGCTTGCTGTTCCAGAGACGCCCCGCCCCTGGACGCGGATCAGGGGAACTGCAAGGTCAGCACCTGGCTCGGCGGCGTCTCGAACGGATAGTCCTTGCCGTCGAAACGCACCGTCACGGCGCTGGCGTTGCCGAATTTGACCGACAGCGCCTCATTGAACCGCAAGGTGACCGTCCGGCCTTCGCGCAGGATGAAATCCTTGGGCTTGCCGTCAATGCTCGCGCCCACCCAGCATTCGCCACGGGCCACAATCTCAAGGCTGTGCGTGAACACCGCGTTGTCGGCCTGATCGGCGGCGTCCTGCCGCGTGGTGGACGCGGTCGTGGCTTTCGCCTGTCCCGCCTGTCCCGCAGCCGCCGCGTGATCGGCCTGTGGCGCGCCTGGCGCCACAAGGGCTGGATCGGGAACAGTGGCCATGGGCTCGGCGGCCGGAACGCCCTGCTCCGGCGCCTGGGAGGCCGTGCCCACCTGCCCGGGAACGCCGTCGGCGGCGGCCGTGGTGTCCGGCACCGCGGCGGCGGCCATGTCGCTTCCAGCCCCGTCGGGGGAGGAAACGGACGCGTCGGCCGCCGGTGCTTCAAGGGGCGCGGGTTGGATGTCCGGAGCGGGTTCCTTGGGCGCGTCGTCGCGCTTCACCACGCCGGGCTTGAGAAACTTGGCCAGGGGCACGTTGCTGCGGAACAGCGCGATACCGCCCCACACAAGGCCACCGAAAACGACACACAGGATAAGCAGCACAAGCCAGGCCCGCCGCCTGCCCGAACGGATGGGAACGGGCCGGGGCACGGTCACGCTGGCCTCGGGCGGCGCCTGCGGCGAAAGTTCCTCCTCAACGCCGCCGCCGTAATGGCCGTCGATCATCCGGCGCAGGTCTTCGACGGGCACCCCGTACAACGCGGACAGCGCCTTGATGAATCCCCGCACGTAGACCTCATGGGGAAGCCCCGCGGGATCACCGGCTTCCAACGACTCCAGGTTGCGCCTGCTGATCCTGGTCTTGCGCATCACCTCGTCGACGGAAAGCCCTTTGCGCTCGCGCTCCGTGCGCAGAATCTCTCCGGCTTCCTTGAGCGACATGCTGTATCTCCCTTGTTCATTCACACGACAATGCGGACGCGGATCCGGCTAGAGACGGATATCGATGACCGCCTTGCTGCGCAGTTGCTCCATGTATTCGAGGAACCGTTCTTCCAGCTTGGGCTGTTCCAGCTTGGCCAGGATGGCGTCCCGGATCTGGTCCAGCGGCTGGGCGTCGCCCCGCTGCGCCTCGCGCACGTACAGAATGGCCTTGTGCCCTTCCAGGTCGAAGACGTTGCTGACCTGGCCGACGCCGACACTCTCCAGGGCGCTTTTCCAGGCCGGAGCCAGATCGTTCCAGTTCAGGGTGCCCAAATCGCCCCCTTCCAGCGCGCCCGGCCCCACGGAATATTCGCGGGCCGCCGCCTCAAAGGACATGCCGCCGCCCTTCACCCTGGACAGCACGGTTTCCGGCTGCACGTCCGGGGGCAGAACAATGAGATTGAGCGCCATGGTGCGCTCGCTCATGTAGTCCTGCTTGTGCTCATTGTAGTATTTTTCAATCTCTTCCTGTGATACCACAACCTTGCGGCGGACCTGATACGCCACCAAGCGCTGGCGGATAAATTCACTGCGGATCTGGTCTTCATATTCCTTGCGGGTCATGCGTTCCGCATGCAAATGCTCTACAAAACTCTCTTCCGTCATGCCGTTGGCGCTCTTGAAATCCTTGATCTGCTTCTCAATTTCCGTGTCCGATACGGAAACATTCAGCTTCTCGGCCTCCTGACGCAGCAGGATGCGATCGACATACCGGTCGAGGAAATTCTTTTTAAGCGTGTACAGATCTTTTTCATTATTGGGGACAACGCCTTGGCGCTCCAGTCGTTCCAGGACCGGCTTGACGCCCTGGTTGACGTCATAGAGCGTGACGACTTCGCCGTTCACCACGGCAACGATACGGTCGATGACTTCGGCCCGGGCAAACCCCGCCGCCGCACACAAGAAACAAAAAGCCATGACCAATGGACGGGATATATACAACAACGGTAATCCTCCGGCGATACGGTCTGCCATGGGGTTGTATCACGCAATCGGATATCCACGATATCCTGTGCCGCACGCACTCGCCACAGCAGACGATTTGTAGCCCCTTTCCCGGCAAGATGCAAGAAAGGCCGGGATGATGCGCCCGAACGAACGCCCCCCCGCCACGTCATCGAACCAGAAAAAAAACAGTTACCTTTCCGGCGCGGGCGGCACACCCTTTTCCGGCGTGTCGGACTCGTCATCCTTGGGCACGCCCTGCACCGGCACCATGTCCGTGTCCGGCGCAACGGCGGCATCCGGCGCGACCGCGGGTTCCGAGTCGGCCGAGCTGTCCCGGTTCTCGTCCAGGGAGGGCGGCAACGGCTCCGTCGAACCGGTCGAGCCCTCCCCCTCGTCGTTCTTGCCGGGAATGAGGTGCGTGCTGACCTGGATCTGCGAGCTTGCCGCCGCGCCTTCATACCATGCATTGAAGGCGTCGCGCATCTTGCGCTCCAACAGCACCTTTTCCACAAAGGGGTACGCCTGCGAGGGATCCAGCACCTTGGCGGGAATGCGTTCAAGCAGAATGAGCAACTCCGCACCCTCGGCACTCACCGTGCCCGGCCCGGCCTGGCGGGGCGCGAGGGTATCCAGGATCTTGCGCCAATCGTCGGGCAGGCGGTCCGTGCGCACCTTCTGCTCGTGCACGCGCACCCCTTCGGGCAGCGCGGCGAGCACATCGGCCTGCGGCTGGTCGGCGGGCGCGCCGAGGATGATCGCGGCGGCGCGTTCCAGAGCGCCCTTGTCAGGCCCGGCCAGCTGGATGAACAACACGCGCTCAGGCAGCGTATAGGTCTGCTTGGCGAGGTATTCTTCCGCTTCCTTATAGCTGATCTTGATCTGGGGCCGGATGACCTCGCGCATGAACTTGTCCTGCGCCAGCTGCGCCCGCAGCTGCTCGCGCCACACGTCGATGTCGATGTATCCTTCCACCAGGGTCTGCTCAAAGGTGTCGTCGGGATAGTCGGCGCGGATTTCGTCCTCGGCGGCCTTGAGCTCCTCGTCGGTCACGGACAGGCCGAGCCGCTCAAGCTCCTGTTCGACCAGGGCGTGGACAATGAGATCGCTGAGCGCCTTGCCGTAATCCTTTTTCAGCGTGCCCACGGACGAGGGCGCGCTGCCGGTCCAGCCGGGCTGCTGCTGGTCATAGCGCGCCTTGAGCTGCTTGAGCATGATGGGCCGGCCGTTCACACGGGCCACAACGCCTTGTTCCTCGGCATCGTTGGCGCACCCGCAGGCCAGAAAAACAACCGCGCATGCCATTATCAGGAGTTTCTTCATGAAGAACGCGTTTCCTCCGCGTGTTTCCCGGCAGGGGATTCGGACAGGGCGGCCAGCGCATTGCCGGCGTCGATCAGCCGTTGTTCCAGCGGCACGGCCTCGTCGAGCCGCAATTCCAACAGGGCCGGGGGCAGCAGCCGGGCTCGGCCCGGCCTGGCCGCGACCCACTGCACAAGCTGCCCGGCGTTGACTTTGCTGGTCTTTTCCGCCCAGGTCAACCGGATTCTTCCCGGATGCAATTCCGCCTTGACCACCTGCAAATCACCCAGAATATCCTTGAACGCCAGCACCGCGATGAAGTGATGCAACGCCTGCGGCGGCGGGCCAAAACGGTCGCGGATTTCCGCCAGCAGGTCGTCGCGCGTCTCCCGGTCGTGGGCCGAAGACAACGCCTTGTAATATTTGAGACGCTCCTTGGCGTCGGCCATGTAATCCTCTGGAATGTGCGCCGGGAAGCCGATGGCGCATTCCGGGTCCGTGACCTCGCTGCTCGGCTCGCCCTTCAGGCGGCTCACCTCGTCCTCCAGCATCTCCAAAAAGAGGTCGAGGCCCACCTTGGCGATGTGGCCGGACTGGGTCTCACCCAGGATGTTGCCCGCCCCGCGCAGCCGCAGATCCTCCATGGCCACCTGGAAGCCCGCGCCCAGGTAGTCCATGTCCAGCACCACCTGCAGCCGCTTGCGCGCCATCTCCGGGATGGCGGACACGTCGTTGACCACGAAGTAGGCGTAGGCCTGCCGCTCGCTGCGCCCCACCCTGCCCCGTATCTGATAGAGCTGGCCCAGGCCGAACATGTGGGCCTGGTCCACGATGAGCGTATTGGCGCGCGGAAAGTCGAGCCCCGACTCCACGATGGAGGTGCACACCAGCACGTCCAGCTCGCCATGCCAGAAGGCGTGCATGGTCTCCTCCAGGGCGCGCTCGGCCATCTGGCCGTGGGCCATGCCCACGCGCGCGCCCGGCGCCAGCTCCTCCACGAAGCGGCGCACCTGGTCGAGCCCCTGCACCCGGTTGTACACCCAGAACACCTGGCCCTGGCGCTCGATCTCGCGCGCAAGCACCGTGCGCAGCAGGCCCGCGTCGCGCTCGATGAGCGCGGTGTCCACGGCCTTGCGCTCCAGGGGCGGGGTTTCGATGACCGACAGGTCGCGCACGCCGGACAACGACAGCTGCAAGGTGCGCGGAATGGGCGTGGCCGTGAGCGTCAGCGCATCCACGTTGCGCCGCATCTCCTTGAGCCGCTCCTTGTGGCGCACGCCGAAACGCTGCTCCTCGTCCAGGATGAGCAGCCCCAGATTGGGCAGCTTCACGTCCTTGGACAACAGACGGTGGGTGCCGATGAGGATGTCCACCTGCCCGCGCGCCGCCGCGTCGAGCACGGTCTTCTGCTTGGCCTTGGGCACAAAGCGGCTGAGCATGGCCACGTTGATGGGAAAGCCGTGGAACCGGCTGCGGAAATTCTGGTAATGCTGCTCGGCCAGCACCGTGGTGGGGCACAGAAGCGCCACCTGCCTGCCCTCCACCGTGGCGCGGAACGCGGCGCGCATGGCCACCTCGGTCTTGCCAAAGCCCACGTCGCCGCACACCAGGCGGTCCATGGGTTCGGGCCGCTCCATGTCCATGAACACCTGCTGGATGGCGCGCGCCTGGTCCGGGGTTTCCTCAAAGCCGAAGGACGCCTCGAATTCGCGGTACAACTCGCCGGGATCGCCATAGCCGTAGCCCTTGGCGATGCGGCGGTAGGCGTACATCTCCACCAGGTCGCGGGCGATCTGCTCGATGGCCTTGCGCGCCTTGGAGCAGCTGCGCGCCCAGCCCACGCCGCCCAGGCGGTCCAGGGCGGGCTCCTCGCCCTCGGGCCCGGCGTAGCGCTGCACCAGGCCCAGCCGGTCCACGGGCAGGTACAGCTTGTCCTGGCCGGTATAGTGCAGCAGCAGATAGTCGTTGCCCACGCCGCCCAGGTCCATGCGCTCCAGGCCCACGAACCGGCCCAGGCCGTAGTCGCGGTGCACCAGCAGCATACCCGGCTCCAGGTCGTCGAAGCGCTTGAGCCCCGTGAAATCGCGCGGGGGCGGCGCCTTGCGCACGGCGCCCTTGGGCTGGATGATGTCCTCGCCCAGAATGAGCGTGGCGGCCCACGCCAGTTCGTGCCCGCCCCGCACCGGGGACACCAGGGCGAACAGCCCGGCGTTTTCAGGGGCGTATTCGGTCCAGGGACGTATGCCCTCCTGCTCCGCCAACTCCATGAACTTGCGGCGCGAACGGGCGGAATGGAAGGCGAGCAGGGTCTGGCGGTGGGAGGTCTGCCACGCCTTGAGCGCGGTGACCAGGCAGTGCCAGGGCCGCTCCTTGCGCTCCTGCGCGTCCACCTCCCGGAACAGGTCGTCATGCGAGGCGATGCGCCGTTCCGGCAGTTCGATCCCGGTGCGCGCCACGCCCATGACCAGTTCTTCGAACAGGACGTGGGGCGCGTCCTCGAACACGGCATGGGCCGCGTCGTGGCTGCGCACGGCATGGCGCGTCAGGGGCGGCAGCCTGTTCATGTCCGGTTCGCCCGCCTCGTGCAGCGCGGCGCACCAGGCCCAGTATTCCTCGGTCAGCGCGGTGCGCAGCGCCTCGGGCGAGGACAGGAAATAGACCGCGTCACGCGGGAGCCACTGTTCCATGCGCGACGGGGCGGCATAGTACAGGCCCGGCGGGATGCGCACGTCGCCCCGCTCCAGCCTGCGGCGGAATTCATAGGCCTCGTTGTCCGAAAGCTCCCCATCCTTTTCCATGCGCGCCCAGGCGGCCAGGGCGGTGTCGGCAAAGGCGGGGCTGGTGATGAGCGGCGAGACCGGCAGCAGGATGACTTCCTGCAGGGAGCCTTTGGAGCGTTGGGACACCGGGTCGAAGAGCCGGATTTCCTCCACGGTGTCGCCAAAGAACTCGACGCGCAGCGGCACCTCGTAGCCTGGGGTGAAGATGTCGAGGATGTCGCCGCGCATGGACATCTCGCCAGGCCGCGTGACCAGCGTGACCCGCTCGTAGCCCCAGGCCACGGCCTGGTCGAGCAGGATCTCGGGCGACAGCTCGTCCCCCACGGCCAGGGGCGCGTGGTGCAGGTCCAGAATGTCGCGCGGCGGCAGGAACGGCAAAAAATTGTCCACGGTCAGCAGCACGCCGCGCGTTCCCGTGCCGCGCGCCAGGGCAAACAGGCAGGCCATGCGTTCGGCCCAGTCCGAGGCAAAGGAGGCGGCGGTGCGTTCGCCGCGCGCGCCCAGCGCCCCACCCGCCGGAAATGGCGGCATGACCACCCACTGCCGTTCCCACGCGGGCTTGCCGGCATCGACGCTCATGAGCCCAAGCAGGGCGCGGGCCTCGCGCAGCTCCTTGGCGTCGCGCACCAGGTAGACCACGCTGCGGCCTGCGGCGAGCACGCTTCCGGCCAGCACGGCGCGGGAACCGGGGCCGCTCTTGGCCACACTCGCGGACGGGGACTGCCCGTCGAGCACGTGGCGGATGGGGGAAGGCAGGGACACGAAGACTCCTCTCGTTGCGCATGCGGCTGCCGGGGCGGGCCATTGCCGGGCCAGGGGCGGGCCAACACGCCCGGCCATCAAAAAAAGGCCGCCCGTCCAACGACCGGGCGGCCTCTTATAGCCTCTTGGGAACCGAAAGAAAAGCCCGGATCAAATGCCTCCGAGGCGATCCACCTCTTCGGTGGACAACAGGCGGTCGAGGTCGAGCAGAATGAGCAGGCGGTCGGCCAGCTTGCCCACGCCGCTGATGTATTCGGATTCCAGCCCCGACACGACGGGCGGCGGCGGCTCGATGGTGTTGGCGGGAATGCGCAACACCTCGGAAACCGAGTCGACCACGAAACCAACGACCATGTTGTTTATCTCTATGACGATGATCCGCGTGTGCTTGTCGTGCTCACGCGAGGTCAGGCCAAAACGCATGCGCAAATCGATGATCGGGATGACCTTGCCACGCAGGTTGATGACCCCTTCCACGAATTCCGGGGCACGGGGCACCTTGGTGATCTCCATGGTCCGGATGATTTCCTGAACCTTGAGGATATCCACGCCGAACTCTTCCTCGCCGATACTGAACGTCACCAGCTGTTGCAGTTCCGCATCCTGCTTCTTTTGTATATCCATCCGGTCCACTCCTTCTCTGCATTGACAGTGTCATCATTCACTATCGTACACGCATATCCTATTATCCTTTGTAATCTCAAAAAAAAATGTTTGCAACCGGGACGGTCCATATTTGCGACATTTTTTTTCATTTTCCCCCGCACGCCCTCCCCACCGCGCGCCGCCCGGAAAAAGCTGTTGCCAAGGCCAACCGCTTGATTTAGTGGTGCGTGACACGCAATGCGTGCGCATTGCCCACCTCCAAGGAGTTATGCCGCATGGCTAGGTATTTCCCCAATCCCGAAGAGATCCCCCTCTCCGACCAGATCCGCGCGCTCGGCAACGACGAACTGCTGGATTTCTGGGAAGAGACGCAGCACCTGGAACGTTTCCTGGAACAGGAAATGACGGCGGGTTCAGGCTCTTCCCAGGAATACGAGCGCATCATCCTGCAGGAGCTGCAATTCCGCTCCAGCCTGCGCTGCCTCAATCTGGGCTGCTGACCCCCACGATCCCCGCAACGACAACGGCCCGCATCGGAAACGATGCGGGCCGTTTTGCGTGGGGAAAGATAACGAGTCGGCTACCTGGTGGCGACACCATGGCATCCGCAGGCCGTTCAAAAAGCGTAAGATGCAAGGAAGTGAGAAAGTCCAGGACGCGCAGTCCGATTAGCTGTTAGACGAGCGTAGGCGAGTCTTACAGATATCGAGAGCAGAGCTGTATTGCGCATACATAAGCGGTCTGGACTTTTTCACTGACGCGGCGCCTTAGCCCTTTGCCGAGCCCCGCGAGGCTCTAGGGATAAGGACAGCAGCGATAGATTGCGGTTTTTCAACGGCCTGCTACGCGGGGTCCGGGCGGCCGATGCAGAAGTAGGCGAAACCCAGCTCGCCCATGAGCTGCGGCGCATACAGGTTGCGGCCGTCGAACAGCAGCGGCGCGGCCAGCATCTTCTTGATGCGGTCGAAATCCGGGTTGCGGAACTGGTTCCATTCCGTGACCACGGCCAGGGCGCCCGCGCCTTCCAGCGCCTGGTACTGCTCGTCCACCAGGGTCACCATGGGGTTGTCCCGCAGCGCGGGCACATGCTTGGCCACGGGGTCGAAGGCGCGCACGAACATGCCCTGCGCGGTCAGGTCGTCTATCATGCGGATGGACGCGGCCTCGCGCACGTCGTCGGTGTTGGCCTTGAAGGCGATGCCCCACACGGCCAGGGTCTTGCCCGCCACGCCCCCCTGGGGTTCGTAATACTGCTGGATCTTGCGGGCCAGGGCCAACTTCTGCCGGTTGTTCACCTCGTCCACCGCGTCGAGCAGCTGCGGCACGTAGTCGTATTCGCGCGCCGTGTGGATGAGCGCCTTCACGTCCTTGGGAAAGCAGGAGCCGCCGTATCCCACGCCGGGGTAGATGAACTGGTAGCCGATGCGGTGGTCGGAGCCGATGCCCACGCGCACGTCGCGCACGTCGGCGCCCACCCGCTCGCACAGGTTGGCGATCTCGTTGATGAAGCTGATCTTGGTGGCCAGCATGCAGTTGGCCGCGTACTTGGTCATCTCCGCGCTGCGCACGCCCATGACGATGAGCTTGTCGCGGCTGCGGGCAAAGGGCGCGTACAGCGCCTTGAGCAGTTCGGCCGTGCGCACGTTGTCCGTGCCCACCACCACGCGGTCGGGCTTCATGAAGTCCATGATCGCGTCGCCTTCCTTGAGGAACTCGGGGTTGGACACCACGTCGAACTCGATGGCCTCGCCCCGCGCCTCCAACTCGGCCGCGATGATGGCGCGCACCTTGTCCGCCGTGCCCACGGGCACCGTGGACTTGTCCACCACGACCTTGTAGCCGGTCATGCTGCGGCCGATGTCGCGCGCCACGCCCTCCACGAAGCACAGGTCGCACGAGCCGTCCTGCGCGCAGGGGGTGCCCACGGTGATGAAGGCGAACAGCGCGTCCTTGAGCCCTTCGGCGATGTCGGTGGTGAAGGTGAGGCGGCCCTCGGCGAAGTTGCGCTTGACCAACTCGTCCAGACCCGGCTCGAAGATGTGGATCTTTCCCTGCTTGAGCATGTCCACCACAGTGGGATTCACGTCCACGCAGCAGACGTTGTTGCCCATCTCCGCAAAGCAGGCGGCGCTGACGAGCCCCACATAACCTGTTCCAATAATGCAGATATTCATTGTAGTACGCACCTTGTTTCTGTTCTGAAAGCTCTTTCATCTATCCACTGCCCCAACATTCGTCAATGCCGGGAAGGGAATGGCGGCGTTTTTTTTGCCGTGAGCCACAGCGCAACCCCGCACGCTGCTTGACTTTCCACGCCCTGCTTCTAGAATAGCGGAAGAAAACCATCCCAAAGGAGCGAGGAATGCCCGTTCTCGTCGTCAATGTCGACCATATCGCCACGCTGCGCCAGCAGCGCCAGGGCCACGAGCCCGAACCCGTCACCGCCGCCCACATGGCCGAACTGGCGGGCGCGCACGGCATCATCGTGCATTTGCGCGAAGACCGCCGCCACATCCAGGACCGCGACGTGGAGATCATCCGGCGCACCTGCAACACCCGCCTGCACCTGGAGATGGCCGCCACGCCCGAGATGCAGCGCATCGCCCTGGCCGTCGAACCCTACATCGTCTGCCTGGTGCCGGAAAAACGCGAGGAGCTGACCACCGAAGGCGGCCTGGCCGTGGCGGGCCGCGAGACCGAGCTGCGCGACTATCTGGCGCCCATCCACGAGCGGGGCATCGTGTCCAGCCTGTTCGTGGAGGCGGATCCCAGGCAGATCGAGGCCACAAAGGCCGTGGGCAGCGCGTTCGTGGAAATCCACACCGGCCACTATGCCGACGCCGCCACGCCCAAGGCGCGCCAGCACGAGCTGGAAAAGATCCTGGCCTCCATCCGCCATGCCCAGGATCTGGGGCTCAAGGTCAACCTGGGCCACGGCCTCGACTACGTGAACATCATGCCCTTCGCCAAGGTGCCGGGCATCAACGAATTCTCCATCGGCCACTCCATCGTGTCCCGCGCCGTGCTCATGGGCATGGACCGCGCCGTGCGCGACATGGCCGAGCTGATACGCTCCTTTGTGGACTAGGGCGTGTCCTTGAAAAACAGCGCGCTGGTGTTTCAAGGAACACATGCGCTTTTTTACCGCACGTGCCGTGTGTCCGCTTCGGCGGGGATGCGCCATGCGCCGCAAACGCCGTCCGCAGCGCCCCTGGGGCGGGCCGGACGGCCCAACCCCCATGCCGCGCCCCTGGCGGCGCAAAAAGGCGGAGCCGCATGATTGTGGGCCTGGGCCTTGACGTGGTGGAACTGGACCGCATCGCCCATTCCTGGGCGCGGTTCGGCGAGGCCTTTGCCAAGCGCATCCTTGCGCCGGGCGAGTTGGAACGGCTGCCCCGGCACAACCCCACCCCCTTTCTCGCGGCCCGTTTCGCGGCCAAGGAGGCGGCCAGCAAGGCGCTGGGCACGGGCATAGGCAAGGATTGCGGCTTTCACGACGTCGAAGTGGTTTCCAACGCCGCGGGCAAGCCCGACCTCATCCTGCGCGGCGCGGCGCTGCGCACCGCCCAGACCCTGGGCGTCACCCGCTTCTGCATCAGCCTCACCCATGGGCGCGACGTGGCCGCCGCCGTGGTGGTGCTGGAATCCTGACCCGGAGGAACCATGCCCTTTTATGATCCCCTGCCATCGCCTGCGGAAATGGCCGCCTGGGACCGCCAGGCCATCGAGGCGGGCGTGCGCAACGAAATGCTCATGGAAAACGCCAGCCGCGAGGCGCTGGCCGTGCTGCGCTCCATGCTGGGCGGCATCCGGGGCAAGCGCGTGCTGCTCTTTGCCGGACCGGGCAACAACGGCGGCGACGCCATCGCCCTGGCCCGCCACCTGCACGACCAGGACGCCAACGTGTTGCTGCTGCACACCCGCCCCAAGTCCTCCTACAAGGGCGTCAGCGGCTACCACATGCGCCTGGCGACCATGTGCGGCGTGTCCATGCTCCACCTGGCCGGCCCCGTGCCCGCCCTGCCCTGGCGGCCCGACGCGGTGGTGGACGGCCTGCTGGGCACCGGCTTCAAGGGTTCCCTGCGCGGCGGCTTCGCGGCCTGGATCGACGTCATCAACTATATCGGCGAGGCCTCGCGGGTGCTGGCGCTGGACATCCCCTCGGGCCTGAACGGCCTGACCGGCGAGCCGCAACCCAAGGCCGTGCGCGCCCACGCCACGGTCACCTTCCACGCCGCCAAGCAAGGGCTTGTCCTGCCCACCGCCGCGCCCCACGTGGGCCAGCTGCATGTGCGAGCCATCGGCATTCCCAAACGGGTGGTCATGGCGCATCCCGCCTCATGCGGCCTCATCACCGGACGCGTGGCCGCGCTGCTGCCCAAGCCGGATCCGGCCATGGACAAGTTCGCCGCGGGCCGCGTGGCCGTGGCGGGCGGGTCCGCCGGACTCACGGGCGCGCCGCTGCTGGCCGCGCTGGGCGCCTACCGGGCCGGGGCCGGGCTGGTGCATGTGGCCTGCCCGGAAGCGCTGGGGCCGGTCATCAAGGCGGACGTGCCCGAAGTCATGACCATGGGCCTGGGCCCGGGCGAGGCCTGGAGCGCATCGTGCGCCGCGCCGCTCATGGCCCGCGAGGACGTGAACGTGCTGGTGGTGGGACCGGGCCTTGGCCGCGAGCCAGGCGCGCGCGCCTTTCTCGACGCGTTGCTCCGGCCCATCGTCCGCCGCCATCCCATGGTGCTGGACGCGGACGGCCTGTATTGGCTCTCCCAGGCGTCGAGCCTGTACGAGGGATTTGGCATCAACGACGTGCTGACCCCGCATGAGGGGGAAATGGCCCGGCTCATGGGCGTGGACAGGACCATGGTGTCCGCCGACCGCGCGGGCATGGCCCGCGCCCTGGCGGAAAAAAGCCGCGTGACCGTGGTGCTCAAGGGCGCGGCCACGGTGGTGGCCGCACCGGGCAGGCCGGTGATGGTGTCGCCCTTTGCCGCCCCCACCCTGGCCGTGGGCGGGTCCGGGGACGTGCTGGCGGGCGTGCTCGCCGCGATCATGGCGCGCGGCATCCCGTCGTTCGAGGCCGCCTGCCTGGGCGTGTACTGGCATGGATATTGTGGTATGCTGTTGACAAGGGCGTTCCCCATGCGGGGGAATACGGCCCGGGACATTGTGGAAACGCTCCCAACCGCCATCAAGGAGATGACCGCATGCTGACTGCGAAGGATATCATGACGCCCGCACCTGTGACCGTGACGCCGGAAACCGAAATCGCCGCCGCGGCGCGGCTGCTGCTGGAGCACAAGTTCAATGGCCTGCCTGTGGTGGACGCGGCGGGCGTGCTGGTGGGCATCCTGTGCCAGAGCGACCTCGTGGCGCAACAAAAGAAGATCAACGTACCGTCGGTGTTCACGTTTCTCGACGGCTTCATTCCGCTGACCTCGCTGAGCTCCATGGAGCGGGAAATTGAAAAAATCGCCGCCACCACCGTGGCCAAGGCCATGACGCCCGACCCGGTGGCTGTGGACCCCAGCGAGCCGGTGGACGCCATCGCCACGCTGATGGTGGACCGCAAGCTGCACACCCTGCCCGTGGTGGAAAAGGGCAAGCTGGTGGGCGTGATCGGCAAGGAGGACATCCTGCGCATCATAGTTGAGCGCGCGTAACCGCGCCGGGGTTGAGCGCGCGCAACCGCGCCGGGGTGGAGCACGCGCAACCGCGCCGGGGTGGAGCGCGCGCAACCGCGCCGGCTGGCGCGCGATAACCGCGCCGGGAACAGGGCTCTTGGAGAACGGCGCGGCGACACCCTTGTCGAGCGCGCGCGAAAGCGCTACATAGCGAACGCGGGTGGGTCCGGCCTGCCCGCGTTTTCCTTTGTTTCCACGACTTTTTGCTTGCGGATGGATCGGGATGCCCGTAACCCTTTTCTTGCCCGGCATCGAGGCCACCCTTGCCCTTGGCCGTTTGCTGGCCCAGGCCTTGCCTGTTGACGCACCGTACCAGACCGTGCTGCTGGATGGGGGCATGGGCGCGGGCAAGACCACGCTGACCAGGGGATTCGTGGAGGCATTGCCCGGTGGCGGAGACGCCGAGGTGTCGAGCCCCAGTTTCAACCTGTGCAACGTCTATCCCACCCGCCCGGAGGTCGTGCACTGCGACCTGTACCGGCTGGAGGGCATGCCACCGGATGACGACCTGTTGGAGACCCTGGAAGCGGGCGACAGGCTGGTCATAGTGGAATGGGCCCAATATCTTTCCGCCCCCTTTCGTCCTTCCTGCCATCTGCTGCTGCGCTGGCTGCCGGGCGAAAGCGGACGGACCGTGGCGATAACCGCGACGGGCGAAACGGCCCGGCGGTATCGCGACGAGCTGTACCCGCGGCTTTCCAGTGTGGGACGCGGCAACGACATACGCATCATGTGAGAGGAGAAGCAATGCGAGTCCTGGTTCAAAAGTTCGGCGGCACGTCCGTCAGAAACCTTGAATGCATGAAGCAGGTCCAGGCCAAGGTGCAAGCGGCCTTGGACCGGGGCGACAAGGTGGTTGTGGTGCTTTCCGCCATGGCCGGAGAGACCGACAGGCTCCTGGGCCTGGCCCGGCAATGGGCGCCCCGGCCCGATCTCGCCGAGATGGACGTGCTGGTGTCCACGGGCGAGCAGGTATCCGTGGCGCTGTTCACCATGCTGCTCAAGGACGCGGGCATCAAGGCCCGGTCGCTCCTGGGCTTCCAGGTGGACATGAAGACCACCGGCGCCTTTGCCAAGGCGCGCATCCTGAGCATAGACGAGCAGAAATGCCGTGCGCTCATGGACCAGTACGACGTGCTGGTCATGGCCGGTTTCCAGGGCTGGACCGAGGACGGCCGCATCACCACCCTGGGACGGGGCGGTTCGGACACCTCGGCCGTGGCGCTGGCCGCCGCGCTCAAGGCGGACGAATGCGAGATCTACACGGACGTGGAAGGCGTGTACACCACGGACCCCAACATGTGCTCGCGCGCCCGCAAGATGGACAAGATTTCCTACGACGTCATGCTTGAGTTCGCGGGCATGGGCGCCAAGGTGCTCCAGATCCGCTCTGTCGAGTTCGCCAAAAAATACAATGTTCCCGTGCAGGTGCGCTCCACCTTCAGCGACGCGCCCGGCACCCTCGTAACCAAGGAGGATCCCACCATGGAAGCTGTGCTGGTTTCCGGTATCGCATATGACAAGGATCAGGCCCGCATCACCCTGCACGACGTACCGGACAGGCCCGGCATCGCCGCCGCGCTTTTCGGTCCCCTTGCGGAAAAAGGCATTCTGGTGGACATGATTATCCAGAACGCGGGCCAGGGCGCGCATACCGACATGACCTTCACCATTCCCAGGGCCGACCTGGAGCAGACCATGGAGATCCTCGCCGACGTCAACAGCGTCATCGGCGCCCGGGAGATCCTGCACGACGTCAACGTGTGCAAGGTCTCGGCCATCGGCGTGGGCATGCGCTCCCACTCCGGCGTGGCGGCCAGGGCGTTCAAGGCGCTGAAGGATGAGAACATCAACATCCTCATGATTAGCACCTCGGAAATCAAGATTACGCTCCTCATCGAGGAAAAATACCTGGAGCTGGCCGTCCGGACGCTGCACAAGGCGTTCGGGCTCGACACGAATTAGAAGCATCACCACGCGAGGCGGCATGCAACGGATACAGGTTTACGACACCACACTGCGCGACGGCGCGCAGTCCGAGGACATCAACCTCACGCCAGAGGACAAGCTCAAGATCGCGCTCAAGCTCGACGATCTGGGCGTGCAGTACATCGAGGGCGGCTGGCCGGGATCAAGTCCCACGGACAAGATCTTCTTCAAGGAGATCAAGTCGTATGAACTGAGGAACGCCACCATCGCCGCCTTTGGCAGCACGCACCATCCCAAAAACGCCGCCGCCACCGACCCTGGCCTCAAGGGCATTCTCGATGCCAGGGTCGACGTGGTGACCATCTTCGGCAAAACCTGGGATATCCATGCCGAGCAGGCGCTGCGCGTCTCGACCGGCAGGAACCTTGAGCTGATCGCCGACACGCTCGGCCACCTGCGCCCCCGCGTGCGCGAGCTCTTCTTCGACGCCGAGCACTTCTTCGACGGCTACAAGGCCAATCCCGCCTACGCCATGGCCGCGTTGCGCAAGGCCCACGAAGCGGGCGCCGACGTCCTGGTGCTGTGCGACACCAACGGCGGCGTCATGCCCCACGAGGTCCGCGACATCGTGCGCGCGGTGCGCGCCGAGCTGCCCGACGCGACGCTCGGCATCCATGCCCACAACGACATGGACATGGCCGTGGCCAACTCCATCGCCGCCGTGCGCATGGGCGCCACCCAGGTCCAGGGCACCATCAACGGCTACGGCGAGCGGTGCGGCAACGCCAACCTCTGCTCCATCATCCCGGTGCTGGAGCTCAAGATGGACGGCGCCTACACCTGCCTGCCGCCGCACCACCTCCCGCTGCTCACCCTGGTGTCCTCCTACGTGGCCGAGGTGGCCAACGTGCAGTTGCCGGGCCGCCATCCCTTTGTGGGCACGGCGGCCTTCGCCCACAAGGCGGGCGTGCACGTCAGCGCGGTCAGCCGCAATCCCGCCCTGTACGAGCACATGGATCCCGACGCCGTGGGCAACAAGCAGCGCATCCTGCTCTCCGAGCTGGCCGGGCGCAGCAACATCGTGTCCATGGCCAAGCGCTACGGCTTCCACCTGGACAAGGAAGAACCCGTAGTCAAGGGGCTGATGGCCGAACTGAAACAAAAGGCGAGCCTGGGCTACGACTATGCCGCGGCCGAGGCGTCGGTGGAACTGCTGCTCTTCCGCAAGCTGGCCAGGCGGGGCGTGCGCGACTTCTTCAAGCTCATCAAGTTCAATGCCCACGACGCCAAGCTCTCGCCCGAGGACGAGCCGTTCTCCGAGGCCACGGTCATGCTGGAGGTGGAAGGCGAAACCGCCCATACCGCCGCCCAGGGCAAGGGTCCGGTCAACGCCCTGGACAACGCCCTGCGCAAGGCGTTGCGCCCCTTTTATCCCCGGCTGGACGAAATGCGGCTGCTGGACTTCAAGGTCCGCGTGCTCACGGCGCGCGAGATAGGCTCGGGCGGCACGGCCTCGGTCGTGCGCGTGCTCATCGAATCCGGCGACGCGAAAAACCGCTGGGTCACGGTGGGGGTCTCCTTCAACGTCATCGAGGCCAGTTGGCAGGCGCTGGCGGACTCCATCACCTACAAGCTGTACAAGGACGAGCAGGAACAACGCGGCAAGGGCGACGAATAACGCCTTGCGGCAGGGGGATGACGGACGCCTTGCGGCGGATGGGGTGACAGGCGTCATGCGGGCTCTGAGCAGCCCCCCACTGACGCATTGCCATGAAAACCAGAATCGAGAGGAACAATGGGGCAGGTCAAAATCCACATCTTGACGGACAACACCGCGCAGCCTGGTTTTGAGGCGGAACACGGCCTGTCCATGGCCGTGGAGCTGCCCTCGGGCGCGCTGTGGCTGTGGGATACGGGCGCAAGCGGCATGTTTGCGCGCAACGCCCAAAAAATGGCCGTGCCCGTGGCCGCAGCCAAAGGGCTGGCTCTCAGCCACGGCCACTACGACCACACCGGCGGCCTGAAAACCCTGTTCGAGGATGTGGGCTTTGCCGGGCCGGTCTATGCCCATCCCGACCACGCCCTGCCCCGCTTCGTCAGCAAACCAGGCGAGCCGGTCAAGGCCATTGGCCTGGACACCGTGGGCATGAGCGCCCCGCTGCCGGGATTCGTACCCGTGGAGGGGAGCGTGGCGTTGGACGAGGGGCTGACGTTCTTCGCCCCGGTGCCGCGCAAGCCGGGCGCGTTCGAATCGGTGCACGGCTTCTTTTTCGACGCCGCCTGCACGCGGCCCGACACCATTGCGGACGACGGCTTTCTGACCGTGGCCACGGACAAGGGCGTGGTGGTCATTCTGGGCTGCTGCCACAGCGGCCTGGGCAACACCCTGCGCCTGGCGGCCGAGGAACTGGGCGTGGACAGGTTCCACGCGGTTGTGGGCGGGCTGCACCTCAAGCACGAGCAGGCAACGGCCTTTACCCGCACCCTGGGGGCCATGGAAAAATACCACGTGGCCGCCTGCTGTCCCGGCCACTGCACCGGCGACCCGGCCCTGCAATTCCTCACCGCCCTGTTCGGCGGCACGGTCACGCCCCTGGCCTCGGGCCTGACCCTCACCTTTTAGGGCATCTTGACTTTGAAAAAGATGCGATGCTCTTATGCATTGTATTGAAATAATGCTTCATTATTTCAATACAATGCATTGTTTCACTGCTAAAACGCGCTAGGGCGCGACGCGGTCCGATCGATCGCACGGCGTCCCTTTTGCCCAGACGCCACAAAACCGGCATCCCACATGGCCCGCCATGCGCCGATTCCGGTTTTTTTCACGCCCGGCATCCGGGGCGCTCCCCGTCGCAGGGCTGCGTTGCCCGCCTTTCGCCGGACAAACACCCCCGCCAGACCGCGCCGTCTCGGGCCTTGGCCCGGCTGCGCGGCTACATCTGGTCCGGATCGTACCCCACCACGCGGTTTCTGCCCGCGTTCTTGGCCGTGTACAGCGCCTTGTCCGCCGCCTCCACCAGGTTTTCCGCCAGCGCGCCCTTCCATTCGATCCGCATGACCGCCGCGCCCACACTGATGGTGATCTTGATGCCCCGGTGCAGGATGTCGCCGTCGCTGCTGCGGATGACGAACTTGTACCGCCCGATCCGTTCCCGGAGCTCGTCGCCAATGGCCATGGCCAACGCCTGATCCACCCCGGGCAGCACCACGCAAAATTCCTCGCCGCCGTAGCGGGCGATAAAATAGTCGCCCGTGCCCTTGTCCTGCTCTTCCTGGGCATACTTCTTCATGATGCGCGCCACGGTCATGAGCGCCTGGTCGCCGATGCGATGGCCATACTGGTCGTTGAAATTCTTGAAATGGTCGATATCCAGCATGAGCAGGCTGAGCGGATACTGCTCTTCGCGCGCCATGGTCACGGCGTTTTGCAGATATTCGTCCAAGGCGCGGCGGTTGTTGATGGCGGTCAACGGATCGGTGCGGGTCATTTCGGTCAGGTTGGCCGTATCCTGCTCCATGGCGCCCACCACCTCATGAAAGGCATTGCGCAAACGGGCGATCATTTCCTGCGGATCCATGTCCTGTTCCACGGTTTCCACAGTGAACGTCTCCAATTGCCGCACTTCATGCGTCCGGGTCTTGAGCAACCGTTGAAACTCCTGGACGAGCAGCTTGACCTCCTCCATGGCGGATTCGAGCTTGCGCAGGCAGCGGGAACTGATGATGGCCTCGGTCCGCTGCAGGATCTGCTGGAAATTGTCTTCGTCAAACTCCCTGTTCTTCAGGGTTTCCATCACCAAGGCCTGCAACTCGGCACGTTGCAGCTCGCTCAGGTAGTCAAAATCGCGCAGGCTGCGCATGAAGAGGATAAGCGCGCGCCATTTTTCCTCCTGCGGCACGCCCGCCTCATCCATGACCTGGCACATCTTATCCCGCTCGGAATAATCGCACCTGCTTTTGCCCCCAGCGTTCTCTTTGGCTGCCATGCTTCTCCCTCGGTCTATCTTTGTCCCGCCCAATAACCGCACCACGTCCAATCTGTAGCAGTGTAGCCGCAAAAATCGGCCCTTGGCAAGGAACAGATACTCAATATTTCAGTCATGCATGGTCGCCCGCCCTTGCCGCCGCGCCGCCGGCCACGGCGTACTGGTCCGCGCCGGGGCAAACCCCTCCCAGAACGCGGCGCGCAGACATGAAAAAACCACACGGTTGGCGGCGGCGACCGCCCGTCCCTGGGGCGAACCAGGGCCATGGAACCGGCGGCTGCGCCGATTGCCGATCCATTGCCCGCCTCCGGCGTCGAGCGCCAGCACTCGCGGCCAAAAGCCAGCCCCCGCCTCCATGGCCCGGCGCTGCGCCGCGAGCAGCGGCCCGGTCAACGATGCCGGTTGGTCATCATGCGGATAACAGAAGGCGCAACCGCCCTGCACCAGCAGCGTGGCCACGTCCTGCCCATCGGCCAGCGCAACGCTGCCCAGCACCCGGCCATAGCGATCCCTTGCCGCGCCGCCCAGGGTGGTCACGGCCACGTCCTGTCCCAAAACCAACGCGACCAGTTCTTCCCGCGCCTCGCGGGCAAAATACTGGTCCGGCGCCCCGTCGCGGCCCATTTCCGGCGTGTCCACGCCCTGGATGCGCACCACATCGCCGCTGTCCAGCACCAGGGTGTCGCCGTCGGGCACAAAGACCACGGAACCGCGCAGCGTCTCGGCGTACCCGCGAACCGCGAGGCACAACACGCACGCGGCCAGCGCCCCGGCCCACCCCACCCGCGCCATCCGGCGCACGGTAAAAAAAAGGCGGCCCGAAGACCGCCTTGCCATGAAACATCGTGCCATATCAGCTCTCGTAATAGGACTTGAGCACCTGGCTGCGCACGGGATGGCGCAGCTTGCGCAGCGCCTTGGCCTCGATCTGCCGGATGCGCTCGCGGGTGACGTTGAAGAGCTTGCCCACCTCTTCCAGGGTGTGGTCGCTGCGTTCGCCAATGCCGAACCGCTTGCGCAGCACCTGCTCCTCGCGCGGGGTCAGGTCGGCCAGCACGCTGGCGATCTGCTCCGAGAGCTTGGTGTTGACCACTTCCTCGGCCGGGGCCACGGCCTTCTTGTCCTCGATGAAGTCGCCCAGGCTCGAATCCTCCTCGTCGCCGATGGGGGTCTCCAGGGAGATGGGCTCCTTGGCGATCTTGAGGACTTTCTTCACCTTTTCGATGGGGTAGTCCATGCGCTCGGCGATTTCCTCGGGCGTGGGGTCGCGGCCCAGCTCCTGCACGAGGTAGCGCGAGGTGCGGATGAGCTTGTTGATGGTCTCGATCATGTGCACGGGAATACGGATGGTGCGGGCCTGGTCGGCGATGGCGCGGGTGATGGCCTGCCGGATCCACCAGGTCGCATAGGTGGAGAACTTGTAGCCGCGCTGGTATTCGAACTTGTCCACGGCCTTCATGAGGCCGATGTTGCCTTCCTGGATGAGGTCGAGGAACTGGAGGCCACGGTTGGTGTACTTCTTGGCGATGGAGACCACGAGGCGCAGGTTGGCGCGGATGAGCTCCTGCTTGGCCCGCTGGGCCGCGTCGGAACCACGGTTGATGCGCCAGAGCAGTTCTTCCAGGTCAATGACGTTGTGGCAGCACTTGTCCTGCAACCGGGCAAGGATCTCGATCTTGCCGGAGATCATTTCCTTGAAGGAAAAGAGCTCGTCCACGGTCAGGCCCAGGGTGTCGGCGGCCAGCACCGGGTTTATGTCGCGGCCGTCGATCTTGCGGAACAGATCCTGGATCTCGGCCTGGGTCTTGCCGGTGGACAGGATGTAGGCGGACAGGTCGCGCTGACAGTTGTGCATCTGGCGCACGTAGTCGCCCACGGTCTCGATGATGCGGTCGATAAGGGTCTTTTCCAGCTTGATGTCGCGCAGGCGGTTGACGATGTCCTCCTTGAAACAGAGGATGTCGTTCTGCACGCCGCGCACGCGGCGGTCCACCCGGGCGCATTCGTCCAACCTGGCGTAGACCTTGCGTTTCTTGCGGAAGGTCCCGCGTATTTCGTCCAGCAGAAGAATGACCCGCTGGCGCTGGTTCATCTCGTCCTCGCTGGGGTCGTCCTCCTCGATGGTCTTGACCACGTCCTTGAGCTTGATGCGGTTCTGCTTGAGATCCTCGCCCACCTGGATGAGCTCCTCGATGGCCACGGGCACCTCGACCAGGGCAAAGAGCACGTCCAGCTCCCCGGCCTCTATCTTCTTGGCGATGTGCACCTCGCCCTCGCGGTCGAGCAGCGGCACGGCGCCCATCTCGCGCAGGTACATGCGCACCGGGTCGGTGCTGCGCGAGGAGTAATCGGTTGATTCCTCATCCTCGGTCAGGTCCAGCTGGTTGGAACCGCCCTCCTCGTCCGTCTCCTGAGGGGTGATGCCCAACTTTTTGCCGTCTTTTTCCGAATCCACTATGGCGATATCCAGCTGATCGAAGATGCCGATGACCTCTTCGATCTGCTCAGGCGTGTTTATCTCCGACGGCAAGGCCTTGTTGACTTCGTCAAACGTCAAAAAGCCGTTGACCTTGCCTTTGGCGATAAGCGACTTGATCTGCTGGATGTCTTTGATGTTACTCATCGTTCCTCCGTAAGGAATCCTGCAATGCCTGCAAAAGCTTCCGCTCCTCGGTGCGGTCGGCTCCACCGACCTGACGCAACGCTTCTCCCACACGGCGCGTGGCCTTCTGTTCCCGGTATACGGCCATGAAGCGTATGATGTCCGCCAGCTCCTGTTCTTTGTTGCCCTCCAAGAGAGGTCGCTCGAGCTGGCATTGAACCCAAAAACGCTTCTGCGCCGTGTCCAGGTGAGGTTCCGCACCCGTGGCGTCGCGCTCCCTGATCTTCTCCCACAGCTGTCCGGCCCGTTGCGAGCCAAGCAGCGCCGCAGCCCCATGCGCTTCCAGGTGAGGGAAGAACTCGGGGTTGCGGATGGCGAACTCCAAAATCTGCTTTTCCAGCGTGGTGGCCACATTGCCACGCGTGGGCACGGGCGCGGGCTTGCGCGGCTCGCGGCGCCGCCCGCCCGTGGGGGCCGCCGCCTGCTGCGCGCCCGGCAATGCCTGACGCAATTCCTGCTCCGACACCTTGAACCCGTCGGCCAGCCGGGGCACGTAGAAGGCCACCAGTTCCGGCTCGGACAGCTTGCCGATAAACGCCTTGGCCCATTCCATTATCTCTTTGGGCGAGGCATCGGCCATGAGCGTGCGGGTGCAAAAATCCAGGCCGTCGCGCGCCTCGGCCAACACCTGTTCGAACGCCTCTCGCCCCTGCCCCTGCAACAGGCTGTCCACGTCCTCGCCCTGGGGCATGAGCAGCACCCGGCACTTGAGGCCGCGCGCCAGCAGCATTTCGCTGCTGCGCAAGGCCGCCTTGCGGCCCGCCACGTCGCCGTCGAAAATCAGATCGACGCTGGAACAAAACCCGCCCAGCCGTTGCACCTGATTGGGCGTGAGCGCCGTTCCCAGCACGCCGCAGGCATTTTCATACCCGAACTGGTGCAGGGTCAGCACATCCACATACCCTTCGGTCAACAGCGCCCTCTTGTGCTGCGAAATCGCCCTGCGGGCCTGGGCCAGGCCGTACAGGTGGTCGCCTTTCTTGTAAATGGCGGAATCGCTGCTATTGATGTACTTCGGTTCCCCAGAGTTAAGTACTCTGCCACCAAAGGCAATGACCTGATTGGATAAATTTTCAATGGGAAAGATCAGGCGCTCCCTAAAGCGATCATAGATATTTCCCTTTTCGTTTTTTGACAAGAGACCGGCTTCCGCAGCCTTGTCCTTGGCAAACCCATTTCCCGACAAAAACGTTTCCAGACCGTGCCAATCCGGGCCGCTCCATCCCAGCTTGAAGCGCTCGATGGTGGTCTGCGAAATCTTGCGCCGGTCCAGATAGGCGCGGCACACCTCGCCTGACGGGCCTTTCAGCCCCTCCTGAAAATACTGCGCCGCCAGGGCGTACATCTTCAGGCTCGCCCGCTTGAAATCCTGCTCGGCCAACTCTTTAGGATTCGGCGCGTGCGTGGAAAGGTTTACCCCTGCCTCCTCGGCAAGTTGCGACAACCCCTCTTTGAATTCCAGCCCGTTGATGCGGCAATAGAAGTCGATGACATCGCCCGCCGCCTGACAGCCAAAACAATAATAGGCATTGCCCTCGGGCAGAATGGAGAACGAGCCCTTGGTCTCCTGGTGGAACGGGCACGGTCCCCACCACCGCCCGCCGCGACGCTGCAAGTCCACATAACGCCGCACGATCTCAGCGAGATCAAGGCGCGCCTTGACCGCCTCCACGGCGGAATGGTCAAAGCCTTTTGCGGACACGGGCCTCTCCCAATGGTTGCGACCGCCCCGGCGGGGCTTCTATTTCAACGTCACCACGGTCATGCCGTCGCCGCCCCGGTCCTCGGGCGCCAGGGAAAAATCCTCCACCGCCGGGCAGTCCTTCAAAAAGGCGTGCACCTCGCGCCGCAACGCGCCGGTGCCCCGGCCATGCACGATTTCCAGTTCGCCAAAGTTGCCCAGGATGGCGGCATCGATAAATTTTTCCACCTCGCCCAGGGCCACGTCCGCCCGCTGGCCGCGCAGGTCGAGCACCATGCCCGCGGACCGCGCCGCCACATTGGCGCGGGCGACACCCGCCACGGGCTTGGCCGGGGCGTCGCTGCGCCCCACGTCCGCGATCCTGGCCCACATGGACACGCCGCTCATGTCCAGCTTCACCTGGCCGCGTTTCAGGTCCGCCTCCTCCACCACGCCCACCTTGTTCCAGGGCAGATAGAGCAGCCGGTCGCCCTTTTGCAGGGTCAACGGCTCCACAGGCTTGGCATCGGGCTTGGTGCGCCCCTCGGCGGCCAGGCGCTCGCGCACCTGCGCCAATTCCTTCATGGCCTTTTTCTGGCTGATGCGCTGCTGCTGCCACTGCCGCAGCACGCTCTGGGCCTGGCCGCGTATCTCGTCCAGCAGCTTGCTCCGTTCCCGCTCGAACCGCTCGTCGAGCTTGAGCCGCTTGTCGCGCAGCCTGGCGCGCTCCGTGGCCAGGGCCGCGTTTTCGCGTTCGCGCTCCACGGCCAGCCCGTTCAGCCGGTCCATGAGCCCCGACGTGTCGGCCCCGTCGAGCAGCAGATAGCTGTGCGCGCGCTCCAAAATTTCCTCGGGCAGGCCGTGCTCGCGCGCCACGTCAAGCGCCTGGCTCGCGCCCACCTGGTCGTAGCCCAGCTTGTAGAGCGGCTTCTTGGAGGCGGGGTCAAAAAGCACGGACGCGGCGCGCACCGCGTCGTTGTTGAGCGCATAGACCTTGAGGGCCGGAAAATGGGTGGCCGCGCCCACCAGCGCCCCGCGCTCCAGCAGCTTGTCCACCACGGCCTGGGCCAGGGCGGCGCCCTGCGAGGGGTCGGTGCCCGCGCCGAATTCGTCCAGAAGCACCAGGGTGGCGGCGTCGATGCGCTCCCAGGTGGAGGCCAGATGGCGGATCTGGGCGGTGTAGGTGGACACGTGGTCCTCCAGGCTCTGCTCGTCGCCCAGGGACACGAACACCCGGGCCACGGGCGGCAGGCTGGAACCTTCGGCCACGGGCACGGGCAGGCCGGACAGGGCCATGAGCACCGCCAGTCCCAGGGTTTTGAGCGCCACGGTCTTGCCGCCCGCGTTGCCGCCGCTGATGATGAGGGCGCGCTGTCCCTCGCGCAGGGCGATGTCCAGGGGCCGCGCCTCGCCTCGGCGTCCCTGGCGGGCCGCGCCGCCCTCGTCCTGCCCGGCCAGGGCCAGCAGGGGGTGGCGCGCCTCCATGAGGCGCAGGGGCGCGCCCTCGGTCATGTCCAGGGGGCGGCCATCCATGGCTGCGGCAAGCGCCACCTTGGCCAGCAGCACGTCCAGGTCCACCAGCAGCCGGTACACGGCGGCCACGGTGTCCCGCTCCTCGCGCACCAGTTCGCTCAAAAAACGCAACACGGCACGCTCGGCCTCGCGCTCCTCCTGCTTCAGTTCCTGCAGGGAGTTGTTCATCTCCACCAGGAAGAACGGCTCGAAATAACAGGTCTCGCCGGTCTGGGAATAGTCGTGGATGATGCCCTGCAGCCGCCCCTTGAAATTCGATTTGAGGGGCAGCACGTAGCGGTCGGACGAGATGGTCATGAAATCGTCCTGCAGATAGTGCGTCAGGTTGCCCTCGGCCACGAAATCCTTGACCTTGCGGGAGCAGGTCTGGTGGATGTGGCGGATCTGCTGGCGCACGCTCATGAGCTCGGGCGAGCTTTCGTCCTTGAGCAGGCCGTCGGCGTTGATGCATCGGACAAGCGCGGACCAGGTCTTGGCGGGCCAGGGCGCGCCGTCGAGCATGGCCACCAGGTCGGGCCAGCGCATGGCGGCCCGGTCGGGATCCTCGGCAAACGCGCCCACGGCGGCGCGGGCGAGCTGCAACACCTGCTTGAGGGCAAAGAGCGCGTCCAGATCGAGCGCGCCGCTCCGGCTGGCCACAAAGGAGATGAGTCCGTCCAGCGAGGGAAAGGGCGTCAGCGAGAACCCCTGCTCCGCCCGCCAGGCCATGGCCTGGCGCAACAGGGCGTTGGCGCGGTTCACGGCCTCGTATACGTGCGAAGACGCGCCGGCCGTGGCCACGGGCGCACCGGCCGGATCGGCCAGGGGCCGTGCGGCGAGGCACGCGGCCTGCCCGGGCTCGGACACGGCGCCAGCGGCGAGCCGGGCCAGAACCTTGGGCAGTTCCAGAAGCTGGAGGGTCCGTTGGTCCATGCGGCCTGCTAGGCGGAGAGACGGGCGCGCACGAGGGCGCTCAAGGCCTTGCCGTCCACACGGCCCTTGTGGGCGGCCATGATGGCCTGCATGACCTTGCCCATGTCCTGCATGCCTTTCGCGCCCTGCTCGGCTATGGCGGCGTCCACCGCGGCTTCGAGTTCCTGGGATGAGAGCGGCTGGGGCAGGTAGGCGAGGATGACCACGAGTTCGGCGGCCTCCTTGTCGGCAAGGTCGTCGCGGCCAGCGGCGCGGAACTGGTCGATGGACTCCTGGCGCTGCTTGGCCTGCTTGGCCAGCATGTCCATGGCGTCGCCGTCGTCCAGCGGGCGCATGAGTTCGACCTGCTTGTTTTTGGCGGCGGTCTTGAGCATGCGCAGCACACCGACCTTGACCTGGTCTTTGGCCTTGTAGGCGGCCACGAAATCGGATTCGATTTGGGAGAGTAGCGTCATGGGGCAACTCGTGAAAAAAGTCGTGGGCGGGCAACACAAGAGTGCTGCTCCCGCCCACGAGCCGGTTGTTGTTGTGCAGAACCGGGAACGGCCGGCCGCGGGGCGGCGCTTGCCGTGGCGTAAAAGGCTACATCGAATTGATCTTTCTCATCTTCTTGAGAAGCCGCTTTCTGGCGGCAGCCTTTTTCTTCTTCCGCATGACGCTGGGCTTTTCGTAGTGCTGCCGCTTTTTGAGCTCAGACAGAATGCCAGCCTTCTCGACCTGCTTCTTGAAACGGCGCAGGGCGATGTCGAAGTTCGAGTCGTTGTCGTTGAGGAAAACGCCGGGCAAGTACCTCACCTCCTTCGTGGGGATGCTCCCTGGTGCGCAGAGCGCACAAAGACAAAAATGCAAAGACGGAAAGCTTACTCCGACCCTGCATGTTTGGCAAGCATTAAATGCCGCCTCAATATGATGCGCCCGCGCGTGAGGGACAACACCAAGCAGCCCCAGACGAACAGGCCGTCCTCACCCAGGAAATGACAGCCACGATCCCGCCACCCTAATCAGGCGCCCGATCCCCAACCACCCCGCCTACACACGAGAGGCCGTGATAACCCGCCGCCGCGCCACCTCACAAGCCGGCGCTGACGACGCCATCGGGAACCATATGACCGGGACGGAATCCACTACGAGGAAACGCCGGGCAAAGGAGCATCAAATGCCCCCTCTTGCGATGCCAACCCGCGTAGGGCCATACGCCAAAGGTCCGCCACATGG
This sequence comes from Desulfovibrionaceae bacterium, assembly GCA_050251715.1. Classification (GTDB taxonomy): domain Bacteria; phylum Desulfobacterota; class Desulfovibrionia; order Desulfovibrionales; family Desulfovibrionaceae; genus JBFWMG01. The sequence continues at coordinate 38,743 of JBFWMG010000018.1, forward strand.
GGCGGACCTTTGGCAAATTTCCTGAAGAGCCTAGTGGTGTCCGGACGCGTTTCCGCCCTTGAGTTGCATCAAGGACTGGAGCACGACCCACCCCACGCCGGTGCCAACGATCATGAGCACCAGGTAGAGTACGCCAAAAAAGACAAAGTGGTCCGACATCCACCACGGAATATCCCACGGCAGCGCGCTGTGCACCGTCTCGCCATGCTGCATGTATTGAATCATGATACAAGCCTCCGAGACTGTGCTACTTCACTGCGTCCTTGAGCAATTTGCCAGGACGGAATTTGACGACCTTGGACGCGGGGATGGTGATTTCGGCACCGGAACGGGGGTTGCGGCCCTTGCGCGCCTTACGCTCTTCGACGACAAAGGTGCCGAAGCCGGTCAATGTAAGCTTGCCGTCCTTCACCAGAGTGGTCTCAACGGCCTCCAAGAACGCATTCAACGCACGTTCTGCGTTGGCCTTGGTCAGGCTGGTCTTTTCCGCAATTTTTACAACCAGGTCAGCCTTAGTCATCAGCCATCTCCTCCTCAAAGGGTTGTGCCAAACATCTTGTAGTCAAGATTACCGTTTCGCTTCTTACGAAAAAACCCGGCCCAGGCCGGGCAACGTATGCGTTCATGCCTGTCTACCCGGTCTGAACACTCTTTACAAGGGATTTCACCCCATTGCCCGGAAAAACAACAATACGCCCAAATTTGTCGGCAACACGTCATTCCGGCGCTGGCAGCTTCCTACTGGCCGCCAATCCTCCCGCCAGTGACGCAAGCACAGTGCACTGAAACCAATTTTCTCGCGGGAAGTCAAGGCTCAAATGCCAATTTTTACGTTATTTGCAAGGCCTTGAAAGCAGGTGGGCGACAATGCCTCGGGCCGGGACATCCCGTTCGCCCCAAAACCCTCAAGCAACGCTTCAACTTCCTCGCTCCAGCAACTCTTTAAAATCGTTTGCAATTGCTTCCTGCGATTCTGGAAGCAGCGTTTGAGCAGCAAGGACAACGCCCGCGCGTCAAAGGGCGCTCCCGCCTCCGGCAGCGGCGAAAAAACCATGACCGCCGAATCCACCTTTGGCCTGGGGCGGAACACGCTGGGCCCCACCACAAAGGCCATGCGCACCCGCGCAAAGCTCTGCACCCACACCGACAGCGCCCCATACGTCTTGGAACCCGGCGCGGCGCACAACCGCTGCCCCACCTCCTTCTGCACCATGAACACGGCCCGCGTCAGCCCCCCCACCCGGCTCACGATCTCCCACATGAGCGGCGACGCCACATTGTACGGCAGATTGCCCGCAATCTTCCACGCCGGGCCGTCCGGCCCCGCGCCCACGCGTTCCCAGGCAAAGGCCAGGGCGTCCGTGTTGACCACGTCCACGCCCGCGCACTCCCGCATCAGCTCCCCCGCCCAGTTGCGGTCCTTTTCCAGCGCCACAAACCGGCGCGGCCCCGCTTCCAGAATGAGCCGCGTCAACATGCCCGGCCCAGGACCGATCTCAACGACCCGGTCCGAGGGACACAACTCAAGCTGGGCCACGATCTTGCGGGCCACATTGGTATCCTGGAGAAAATTCTGACCGAGGCTCTTCTTGGCCTCAAAGGCGTAATGGGGACTCATGGCGTTCCTAGCTCACAAACCGGATGCGCGCCGTGTACCAGATGCGCGCCCAGCCGCCAAGCCCTGCCGCGCGGCATGTGGCGCGCCCCCTCGCGGGCCAGGGCTCCCCCGCCCGCCACGACGCACGGGAAACGACGCCCACCACCACCCACCTGGACGCGGGCGCAACTTGGCCTATGGGTATGGCAGGAGCAGTCATTACCCGCCGCCCACCGGGACGCGGGCACGACCCTACACGCCCGGCGACACGCCGTAGAGCGAATAATCCACGCCCTCGGACGCCAGTGCGGGAAAATCGTCCAGCGACCGCGAAAAGGCCGCATGCAGAAAGGAATCCACCCAGCCGAAGATGTCCGTGCGGCGCACCGTGTCCTGCATCTTGCGCATGTACATGCGGCGCGCGTCCTCGGGCAGGCGGCAGGCGCGGCGGATGGATTTGGCCACCCCCTCCACGTCATGCGGGTTGACGAGAATGGCGCCGTTTTGCAACTGCGCCGCCGCTCCCGCGAATTCGCTGAGCAGCAGCACGCCCGTGCGGCTGTGGTTGCAGGCCACGTATTCCTTGGCCACCAGGTTCATGCCGTCGCGCAGCGGCGTGACCAACGCCACGTCCGCCGCCCGGTAATAGGCGCACAACTCCTCCTTGCCCAGGCTGCGGTACATGTAATGGATGGGGATGTAGCCGGGGCGGGAAAACCGGCCGTTGATGTCGCCCACCAGCCGTTCGATCTCTTCCTTGAGCGCCTTGTACGCCCCCACTTCCTCGCGGCTGGGCACCGCCACCTGAATGAGCGACACCGCGCCCAGGAGTTCCGGATAGGTGGTCAGGGCGGTGCGCAGCGCCTCGAACCGTTGCGGAATGCCCTTGGTGTAGTCCAGTCGGTCCACGCCCAGGAAGATGATGCGGTCGTCCAGGGTCCGGCGCAGTTCGGCGGCGCGCGCCACCACGCCGGGCTGGGCCGCCGTTCCCGCATACGCGGTGTAGTCGATGCCAATGGGAAAACTGCCCGCGCGCAGGCTGCGGTCGCCCACGGTCAGCGAAACCACGGCCCCCCTGCCCCGCGCCTTGGCCTGGGGATGGAACAGCTGCACGCATTTGGTGAAATTGCGCCGGTCGCGCGTGGTTTGGAACCCCACCAGATCATAGGCGAGAAGCGCCTGGATGACCTTGGTCCGCCACGGCAGTTTGAGCAATATGTCCGGAGAAGGAAAAGGAATATGCAGAAAGAATCCGGTCTTGCGCTTTATGCCCATCTGCCGCAGCACCCATGCCACATGCATGAGGTGGTAGTCATGCACCCAGATGTAGTCCGACTCCCCACCCGCCTGGGCGACCTCCAGGGCGAACTTGTGGTTGACCTCCAGGTAGGTGCGCCAATTCTCGGGCGCATAGCTCGCAAGGCCCAGCATGTCATGGAACAAAGGCCAGACGGTTTCATTGGAAAAACCGTGGTAATACCCATCGATCTCTTCCAGGGACAGCGACACGGCGCGCAGGTCATACCCGGCGTTCCTGGAAAAGGCGGCCAACACCTCGCGCGTGTCGTCGCCATCCGCCGCGCCGTTCCATCCTATCCATGTACCGCCCCGGTTGCGCAAGACCGGGGCCATGGCGGACACCAAGCCGCCGCTGCCAGGCGTGAGACGCCATTCCCCATCCACTTGTTTCAACGCCACGGGCAACCGATTGGAAACCACCACCAGCCGCGTGGAGCCGGAACCATCCACCATGCATCCATCCTTTGAGCTTTGGGGCGTTGCAAACCGCACGCCCCTGTCTTTGGACGAAACATACCGGAATCAACGGATGAAAACAAGGAAGGTGCGCGGAAGAACGCAAAATGAACGGGCGGCGCCCCCCCCGGAGGTCAATTCCAGAGGCCAGCCACGAGGCCAAGTCCCGAGCTCAGTCACGATTGCGCAACAGCCGCAACGCCCGCCGCCTGCGATAGGTGAGCACGCACCAGCGGCCCACGAAATAGGTGACCACCGCGCTGGGAACGCCAAGCAGCACCCCGCCCGCGGTCATGACCAGAAAAAAGTCCCAACCCGCCGCGATCATGTCCTTCATGGCCAGGTTGTCCGGGTTGAACGCCACCCCCTCGAAGGGCAGCACAAACCGCCCCACCACAAAGAGCATGTAATAGAACGGAATGAGATTGAGGGGGTTGGAAATGAAGGTGAAGGTGCCCGCCGTGATCTTGTTGGCCCGGAAAATCAGCGCCAAGGTGAGCACGACCACGGTCTGAAAGGGGATGATGGGCAAAAAACCCACAAAAATGCCCAGCGCCATGCCCAAGGCGATGGAATGCGCCGACGCCTTGAGCCGGATGATGCGCAGATAATTGAAACGCACCAGCCGCCGAAAACCCACCCACCACGTCATGGCCGGTCTCCGTGGCGGGGCGGCGGCATGGCATGGGGCATCCGGATCACGGCCGCGCCCCTACTCCAGTACGTCGAACCGGGCAAACGTGAGCACCAGCCCGGCCCGGCCCTGGGTTGCCGACCGCAACGACGTGGAAAAGCCGAACAAACGGCGCATGGGGGCAAGCGCCTGCACGGTTTTCTGGCCAGCCCGGTCGAACATGTTCTCCACCTTGGCGCCCTTGGAGCCCAACAGCCCGATGGCGTCGCCCACGAATTCGTCCGGCACCGACACCTCCACGCTCATGATGGGTTCCAGCAGCACCGGCTTTGCGGCGGCCATGGCCTCCCTGAACGCGCCCACGCACGCCATCTGGTATCCCACGGGGCTGGAGGCGTCCAGGCGCTCCATGCCGGTCACCGTGACCAACACGTCCTGCACCGGATACCCCTTGAGCACCCCGCTCTGCATGCTGTCCTGCACGCCATGCGCCACGGCATCGATCCACGCGGCGGGCCAGGCCGTGGTGTCCACCTCGAAATGGACCTTGTTGCCCCCGTTGCGCGGCAACGGCTCGATGGTCAGGGCGACCTTGCCATAGTGCATGTCGTCGCCCAACTCGCGGTGGAACTCGCCCGAGCCCGCGCCCTTGGCGGATACGGTTTCCTGGTACACCACCTGCGGGTTGCCCGTGCGCGGCGCCACGCCGTATTCGCGGCGCATGCGCCCCAGCACCACTTCCAAATGCAGTTCGCCCATGCCGGAAATGATGCGCTGGCCCGTGTCCTTATCCACCTCGTTGAACAAGGTCGGGTCTTCCAGCAGAAATTTTTCCAATATTTCGTCTAGCTTGTCGCCCTCTTCCTTGTTTTTGGGCTCAAGCGCCAGGCTGATGACCGGCTTGTAGGAGGCAATGGACTCAAGCAGCAGCGGATCCGGAGCCCGGCCATCCTGGGCCGGGGCAAGCAACGTGTCGCCGGTGCGGGCGAACTTCATGCCCGCAGCGGCCACGATCTCGCCCGCCAAGGCCTGGTCCACCTTTTCCTTGTGGCCCGCGTGCATGCGGAACAGGCGCGCCACGCGCTCTTCCTTGTCCTGGGTCACGTTCATGACCGCATCGCCCTCGCCCAACGCGCCGGAATAGAGGCGCATGAGCGCCAACTTGCGCCCCGTTTCCATGGTCACCTTGAAGACCAGGGCGGCCAACGGCTCCTTCCAGGACGGCGGCAGGGTCCGCTTTTCCCTGGTCGCCTTGAGCACGGCCACGGCGGGCGCCGCATCCTCGGGGCTGGGCAGATAGTCGCACACCGCGTCCAGCACCGGCTGCACGCCCGCATTCTTCAACGCGGAACCGCACAGCACGGGCACCAGTTGCATGGCCACCGTGGCCTTGCGGATGGCGGCGCGCACATCAGCCACGGCAATGGCCTCGCCTCCCAGATACTGCTCCAGCAACGCGTCATCGGTCTCGGCAAGGGTTTCCAGCAGCGTCTCGCGCCACGGACCGGCCATGTCGGCGTCTTTGCCCTCCAGGGGCAGGCGGCGGTATGCCGCGCCCTGGTCCTCGGGGTCGAACTCCAGCCGCTCCATGGTCACCAGGTCGATGACCGCCTCGAAATCCTGGCCCTGGCCCACCGGAATCTGCAAGGCCAGCGGGTTGGCCTTGAGCTTGGTGCGCATGGCGTCCAGCACGGCCTCGAAATCCGCGCCCAGCCGGTCCATCTTGTTCACGAAGGCGAGCTTGGGCACATGGAATTTTTCAGACTGCCGCCACACGGTCTCGGACTGGGGCTCCACGCCGCCCACGGCGCAGAACACGCCCACCGCGCCGTCCAGCACGCGCAGGGAACGCTCGACCTCGATGGTGAAATCCACGTGGCCGGGCGTGTCGATGATGTTGATGGTCTTGTCGTTCCACACGCAGGTGGTGCAGGCCGAGGTGATGGTGATGCCCCGTTCCTGCTCCTCGGGCATGAAATCCATGGTGGCGGTGCCTTCGTGCACCTCGCCCATGCGGTGGATCTTGTGGGTGTAAAAGAGAATGCGCTCGGTCAGCGTGGTCTTGCCCGCGTCGATGTGCGCGATGATGCCGATGTTGCGCAGCTTGGCGAGATAGTTCTTGGCAACGGCTTTCTTGCTCATGGGGCATGATGCAGCGCAGGCTGCGTGTTACGGAGCGCTCCTGGTTCCTGGCAGCGTCCGGTTACCGTCAATTCAACCGCAAAGCCCCACCCGGCGGGTGCGGAAAAACGCCGGCCCCAGGTCCGGCCACATCCAGCACCCTTCATGCCCCGGCCCCAGCACAACCGGGGCGTGGACCACGGCGCTCGCCGCCAGATCGTCCGGCACAAAAAGCGCCCCGTACCCCTGCCCGCAACACGCGGCAAAGTCGCCGATGCGGGAGGCGAACCCCTTGGGCAGCCGCATCTTCCCGGCATTCCAGGCCGTGACGGCCATGTCGGGGTGCGCCCAGGCGAGCCCGTCCCAATCCCATGCCGCGCCCTCGCACCACACGCCGCACGTGGCGGCGCCTCTGGGCCGCCACACCACTGTGTCCAGGGCGTCCAGCGCGTCGCCGCACACGCGGCGCGGAAGCGCGGCGTCCAAAGCCACGACGCATCCCTCCGGCTCGTTGGCCGCCATCTGGCGCACCAGCTCGCCAGCCTGGGCAAAGGACAGCGCGGCCACCTGCTCCTGGCCCGCCAACTCCAAGGCGGCCAGGGCCGCGACAGGCAGGGAATCCGGCGCAGGTGCCGTCTTGCCCGCGAAAACGACCACGATATGCGCCACCCCGGCCTGGAGCATGGGCATGAGCGCCGCGGCAAGCTTGGCCGGAGACACCGCGCCAACGGACGCCAGCAGCACCCCCCAGGCGCAGGGCGCATCCCGGCGCAGCAGCCGCCAGCCCTGCCCCGTACGCTCCGAGGACACGGCAGCGCCGCAGGCGCCGTACAAGGCGGCATGGCGGGCCAGGGTCGTCTTGACCCAGGCACGGCGTTCGGCGGGCACCGCGTCATAGGCTGCGGCAAAGCACGCGTCGCCTACGACATGGTCACCCAACCAACCGGGAAAAAGGGATATCTCACTCATTGGGTCCGCCACGGATTGCCGCTGTGCCCCGCCCCATGAAAAAAGGCTTCCGCTGCATGCAACGGAAGCCTTGAACGCGGGCTACAGCCAATCGAAATAGTCTCTCCAGGAACCTTCCATGCGGTCCAAGGTCTGCTGGGACTGCTTTTCCTGAAATTTCAAATAGGCAAGTTCCGACCGCTTGGTCACGTAGTCCGACACGCCGGGCAGATCGGCGAAATTGGCGAGCACGAAACGATAGCGCTCCCATGCCGCCTGGTACTTCTCCGTGCGCCAATAGAAATCGGCCACAAAGATCTCGTGGTCCGCCACGATGCGGCGGCAGGAGTCGATATGCGCCACCGCCTTGGCGGCGTATTCGGAGTCGGGAAACGACTCACGCAGGCGGTAGAAGTACTGCAACGCCTCGGTGACCGGATAGTTGGGCTTGTCGATGGAGGTGAACGTCTTCAGGTTCGACAGGCCGATCTGGTAGAGCACATAGGGAATTTCCTTATTGCTCGGATGCAGCGATTCGAACTCGGAATAGGCGTCCGCCGCCTCGTGAAACTTTTCGTCCAGGAAAAAGGCGTCGCCAAGGGCGAGTTCCGCCTGCGGCGTATAGGGGCTGAACGGATAGCGGTCCTTGAGCTGCGTGAACTGCTCCGCCGCCTTGGAATAGTTCTTTTCCTGCATGGCCTCCTTGCCCAGTTCGAACAACTCCTGTGCGGTGTCGTCGGGCGGGGGGAGAAGGAAATAGTCAATAATGCCGCAGCCGGTCGCAAACAGCAACACCACCATCGACACGCAACGCGCCAACAGCGCCAACCGGTTATTCATGCGCATGTTCCATGAACAGGAAGGACGCATGCGCGGCCGTGGCGCCGTCGCCCACGGCGGTGGCCACCTGGCGGCACATCTTGGAGCGGATATCGCCCGCCGCGAAGATGCCGGGCAGGTTGGTGTGCATTTCCGTGTCCGTGATGATGAAGCCGCCGGCGTCGCGTGCCACGCCCTTGGGCAGATAGGAGGCGCTGGGCTCCATGCCCACGAAGATGAACACGCCGTTCACGGTCAGGGTGGATTGCTCGCCGGTCTTGCAGTTTTCCAACAACAGGCCGGTCACGTCGCTTTCGCCGACAAACGCCGCAACCACCGTGTCGTACATGACCTCGATCTTGTCGTTGAGGAGCACCTTTTCCTGGTAGATGCGGTCGCCACGGAATTCGCAGCGGCGATGCACCAGATACACCTTGCTGACCAGCTTGGTCAGATAGAGCGCCTCTTCCAGCGCGGAATTGCCGCCGCCAATGACCGCGACTTCCTGGCCGCGATAGAAATTGCCGTCGCACAGGGCGCAGTAGGAGACGCCCCTGCCCGTCAGCTCTTTTTCGCGGGGCAGGCCCAGCTTGCGATAGCTTGCGCCGGAGCAGACGATGACCGTCTTGGCCTCGATCCACTCCTCGCCTACCAGGATGCGGTTCTTGTAGGGAACGTGCTCAATGATCTTGACCTCGTCGCCAAAGCGATCAAGGGGGTAGGCATCCAGGTGCGCCGCGAAAATGTCGGCAAGCTCATAGCCCTTCACGCCCGTGGGAAAACCGGGGTAGTTCTCCACTTCCTCGGTCATGAGCACCTGGCCGCCGGGAGACAACTTCTCGACAAGGGCGGTTTTCGCCCCGGACCTCAAAAGATAAAGGGCGGCCGTGATACCCGCCGGACCGCCCCCGATGACTACACTGTCGTATTGCTTCATGAGAGTGCTTTTTGCGTAATCATTTCCTTGATGCTGCTCTTGGAAACGGCACCGGTGATTTGTTCAAGAACCTCGCCATCCTTGAACAGGATAAGCGTGGGGATGGCACGGATGCCATATTTGCTCGGTGATGCCGGATTTTCATCGACATTCATCTTAAAAATCTTGACTTTACCGGCATATTCGGTCGCCAGCTCGTCGATGACCGGCCCCATAGCGCGGCAGGGACCGCACCACGGCGCCCAGAAATCGACCAGCACAGGCTGTTCGGACTTCAGGACTTCTTCTTCGAAACTGCTGTCGGTGATTTGATCGGCCATGCCCCACTCCTTTATGGTAATCAGATGTCCATATCGTTTACATCAAGCCTGAAGAACGGCTATGGACGCTTTGCGTCCGCTACCTGCCACGGTTACGAAACATAATGACGGCCACGGGGTACGTCAAGCAGTAACACACGCCCCCTTGCCAGGCAACCGACGACACCCCGCCTCATAATCCCACGGAATGGGCTTGCCTCGCGGCACGGCGTCAAGCTCCAGCCCGTGAAACAGTCCGGCCGCGGCGAGACGCTCGCCCGCATAGGCTATCATCGCCCCATTATCCGTACAAAGTTCCAGGGGCGGAAGCAAGAGCGGCACACGGTTTTTAGCCGCCAGCAAGGCCATGGCCCCGCGTACGAAACTGTTGGCCGCCACCCCGCCCGCCACAATGCACGACGCCACGGGCCCAACCCGGTCAAAGGCGCGTTGCAGCTTGATGCGCAACGTATCCGCCACCGCATGGTTGAACGAGGCGCACATGTCCGCAAGCTCCTGGCTCACGCCCTGCCCGGCCAGCGCCGCATCCGGGTCGGCCAAGGCCGCGAAGCGCAGATGCTCCCGGGCCGCTATATGCGTGGCCACGGCGGTTTTCAGGCCGCTGAAGCTGAAATCGCAATTCTGGTTCTCCAGATAGGGACGCGGAAACATGTCCGGGACCATGGTCCCGCGCCGCCCCAGGGCGTCCACGAAACGCCCCCCCGGATAGGGCAGGTTGAGCATCTTGGCCACCTTGTCGTAGGCCTCGCCCGCCGCGTCGTCCAGGGTGCGCCCCAGCAACTCGAAATCCGTGTCCGACCGGATGCGATAGATATGGGTGTGGCCACCCGAAACCAGCAGCCCCAGCGCGGGAAACGCAATGGGACCATGCAGGCCCGGAGCCAGGAGATGCGCATGCAGATGGTTCACGCCCACCAGCCGCGCGCCCAGGCCAAGGGCAAGCCCCTTGGCGAACCCCAAACCGGTCAACAGGCAGCCCAGCAGACCGGGACCGCGCGCCACGGCCACCACGTCGATATCCCGCGGCCCAACGCCCGTCTTGGCCAGCAACTCGTCGTAGAGTGGCCCCAGCAGGCGGTAGTGCTCGCGCGAGGCGATTTCCGGCACCACGCCGCCGAACAGCGCGTGCACCTCGGCCTGCGTGGCGATGACCTCGCCCAGCAGGCGGCCGTTGTCCACAAGGGCCAGCGCCGTCTCGTCGCAACTCGTCTCAATGCCCAGACAGCGCATCAGCCCTCTTGATAGATCTGCCGGACACGCTCCACATCAAAGGGCGAGCCAATGAAGAACGGCACGCGCTGGTGGATTTCCGTGGGTTTGATGTCCAGAATGGGATTGATGCCGTCGGTGGCCATGCCACCCGCCTGCTCGACCAGATACGACATGGGCGACGCCTCGCACATGAGCCGCAGCTTGCCGCGCGGCTTGTCCGGATCGCGGTAGTCCATGGGATACATGAAGATGCCGCCGTACAGCAGCGTACGGTGAAAATCCGCGACCAGCGAGCCGATGTAGCGCAGGCTGCACGGCTTGGAGCGGCCGGCGTCGGCGTCCTTGAACACCTGCACCGCCTTGCAGGTGGGCTCATCCCAGTAGTTCCAGTATCCCTCGTTCACCGAGTAGATCTTGCCGCGCTCGGGAATGCGGATGTCGGGATGCGACAGCAGGAACTCGCCCACGCTTGGGTCGAGGGTGAAGCCATGCACCCCGGCGCCCGTGGAGTACACCAGCATGGTGGACGATCCGTAGAGGATGTACCCGGCGGCCACCTGGTTGCGCCCCGGTTGCAGCACGTCGGAAAGCTCCACGTCCGTGCCCGACTCGGACTTGCGGCGATGGATGGAGAAAATGGTGCCGATGTTGACGTTCACGTCGATGTTCGAGGAGCCGTCCAACGGATCGAAAATAAGGATGTAGTCGCCTTGGGGGAATTTGTCCGACACCCGGATCAGCTCGGCGTTTTCCTCGCTGGCCATGGCGCACAGCACGCCCGCGCGCTCCATGCGGTGGATGAGTATGGAGTTGGCGAATTCATCAAGCTTCTGCACGGTTTCGCCCTGCACGTTGATGTCGCCGGTGCTGCCCAGCGCATCCACAAGGCCAGCCTTGTTCACCTCTCGTGAAATGATCTTGCCCGCCAGGATGAGGTTGTTCAAAAGGCTCGTGAACTGGCCGGTGGCGGCGGGCTTCATCTTTTCGTGCAGCAACAGGTGCTCGGTCACGGTAATCTGGCGCATGGGTGTCCTCCGTGTCGTATCCATCTTGGCCGCGGCATCACTGTCCCGGCTTGGAATATATACTACATCCGGCCCGGTCAATCAACGGAAGATGCATAGATAATACGGAATTCACCAAGATAGCGGGCAACCCAGGCAAAGGTCGGATCACCGTCCTCGTTCTCGATGACGCCATAGACCTTTTCCTTGAGCAACTCCGGCCAGGGCTGGTTCTTCAGGGACAGCGACGCGGGATCGTGCTTGCCGGTCCACAGGTAGTCCTCGCTGGTCATGATTATCAGCTCGTCGGGATTGGGACAGAACCTGACCAGCGGCGCAAGGTCGAAATGCACCACGATAAGCCCCGCCATGACGTTTTCCTTGAAAAACGGCTCGCCCAGATAGATCTCCGGGCCAAGGGGGGTCATTTCGTAGTGGGCGCGTATGCGGCGGTCCGTCCACGCGTCGCCATAGGCCAGCAACGGCGCGACATCCACCGGCTTGAGCGGCATCAGGGTCTTTCCGGCCAGCTCCGTGCCGTTGGTGTCCACCACCGTCACGCCGGAAATCCAGGGATAGGACGACGTCAGACCCTCGATCCAGGTGTCCTCGGGAAAGATATCCTTGTTGGCCATGTACCGGATGAGCGACTCCACCCACAGGTCCACGGGCATGATGAGGCGGGCGAGCTTTTGGTTCTCGTCCTCGATGTCATCGGTTTTCTTCAGATCGATCTTGGGATCGGGATTGACATATTCCCGGTAGAGCTGCTTGGTGTCGTCCCAGGTGCTCTCCCAGGCATTCTGCACGGTGGCGCAACCTCCGGCAAGCAGCGTGCATGCCGCAAGAAAAGCGCACAACAAGCGGGTCGCTTGATTCACGTATAGTCCCCTTGGTCAGGCTTTTGAAAACAACATGCGGACCCGCCAGCGGCGTGTCCGCAGCCCGAAAAAATCCGGCCAGGCCGGATAAGAACGCAACGCGGTCCGGCAATGGACCCGGCGGCGGATCGGCGTTGCGCCGTGTACGGCATCACCCGGCGGCCCGAGCCTCCAACCGGCTGGCCAGCGCTTCCAGGGTGCTCATGAGCTTGGTCTTTCCCTTGAGCGCATCGGCCACATCGTGCGGCCGGGTATCCGAAGCCGCCTTGTCGCCCGCATCCGGCTTTGCCAACCCGGACAGCTTGTCCGTGAGGCCCGCTATGCGCTGCGCCAGATCGTCGCGCCTGGGGCCGGGCTCGGCCGCGGCAAGCAATTCCTTATAAATATCAAGGGCGCCGCTGTAATCGCCCTGGTCTTCCAGCAGGACGGCCATGGTCCTGGTGCGCACGGAAATGCTTTCGTCGCCGTCATCCGCCTCGTCATCGACGTCGTCGTCCCGGCTCTCGTCCGCGCCCAGGATCGCTCCACCGCCGTCAATATCCATGTCGTCCTCAAAGGCGGAAACGGGTACATCGTCCTCGTGGAAAGGCTGGGGCGCCTCGGAAAACGCAAAGGACGCACCGGCGTCGCCGCCGTCCTCTTCCGGCTCATCCTCGCCGCCGTCCTCCACGAATGCGGCGGCAACGGTCGCAGCCGCAACGCGGGTGGCAGCCATGTCCCTGGCGCCGGCAGCCGGGCGCGGACGCGCCACGGCATGCTCGGACGATTCGCCAAGCACGGCCTTGAGTCCCCGCTCCAGCACCTCGGCCCAGGTCACGTCGTTGCCCTGGAAGTGGGCGGCCAAAAATTGCACGGCGCAGGCGCAGTCGCGCTCGTCCTGGTCTTCGAGAATATCGGCCCACGTCTGCCAAAAACCGGGATACGCCCCCATGGTGTCGGCCAGGCGCTCCACATCGCGCACCACGCCGCCGTCGACCCCATGCACCGCAAGCACCAGTTCGATACACAAGAGCTTTGCTTCCAGGTGGTCGGGGTGGCGGTCGAGCCCCTGGCGCAGGATGGTCACCGCCTCGGCGGCGCGCCCGTCATCGGCGAGCATTTTGGCCAACGGAAAGAAGACCTTGGAGCCGGGTTCCAACTCAAGGACTTCCTTGTACCAATCAATTTTCGTGTTCATCCTGACCGGCTCCTGGGCGCGCTTCTTGCTGCGTGTCGGGAAAAACGTAGAGGATTTCGTCCTGGTCCACGAAATTCATCTGCTGCCGAATCATCTTCTCTATGTATGGTCGGTCGGATTTCAGAAGGCGAATCTCCTTGCTGAGTTCCAGGCTGCGGTGCCGCAGCTCTTCAACCTGTGTTTCCAGCGCCGTATACTGGGCCTTGAGATCCCGGTACGCGAACACCCCTTCATCGCTGCACAAAAGCCGGAACACCAAAAAGAGGTTGAGGACAACCATGCCCCCTATGAACAATCGTCTCCATATCATGCGATAGTCTTAGTGGAGCGCATTTTTTCCTTTCCCGCCGGGATACAGCAGGGACAACGGCCCACGCACCTCGTCAAGAAAGTTGGCCGTGGCCTTTTCTATGCGGGCCACATCGCTCTCTTCCAGATCCACATCCCCCACCCGGTTGATGAAGGATTTGATGAGCGAAAATTCGCTCATGAGCGTTTCCCCCAACTCCAAACGGTCCAGATCGCCTTCAAGGTCGAGGATCGTTTGCAGGCAGCTGGCCAACCGGGCATGCAGGTTCGCGACATCGTCTCGCATGGCGTCCTCCGTCAACACGGGGCTACCCCCGGCTTGGGCGCCGTCCGGCACATCCGGAACGAGCTGCAACAGTGACGCGCCGTGACCCGCTTGCCAGCCGGAACACAGGGTTCCGTGCGGGCGCGGCCTGGTCCGCCGCATCCATCATTGCCCGGGCAGCGATGTCCTAGCGATCCTCGGGCAACCAGTTCCTATAGAATCCATACAGATAATTTGCCCCCGAAAGTACAGTCATCCCAAGGGCTATGTAAAGCATTATCTCTCCGGCGGGCACAGGATCGATGCCGAACCAGGGCTCGTGCAGGGTCAACGGCGCCACGGCCATGCTCTGCAACACGGTCTTCAGCTTGCCGAAACGGTCGGCCGCGATGACCTGACCCTTTTCCATGGCCGCGGCGCGCAGGCCCGTAACCATGAGTTCGCGCGCGATAATGACCACCGCCACCCATCCCGGCGCCCAGCCACGCTGCACCAGCATGATGAGCACCGAGCCGATGAGCACCTTGTCCGCCAGCGGGTCGAGAAATTTGCCGAAACTCGTGACCATGTTCCGCCGCCGGGCGATCTCGCCGTCCACAAGGTCGGTGACGGCCGCGATGAGAAAAAGCAGCGCCGCGAACAGGCAACTGATCCTGTTCGGGAAATGAAGCAAAAACACGATAACCGGAACCGAAAGGATACGGATAAGGGTTATCTTATTGGCAAGATTGAACATCATTGAACCTTCATCCGCTTATACAGGGCAAGCACCTTGTACACGTAGTTGCGCGTTTCCTCGAAGGGAGGAATGCCGTTGTAGCGTTCGACCTGCTTGGGACCGGCGTTGTACGCCGCCAGCGCCAGGGACAGGCTGCCGAAGCGGTCCATCATCTGGCGCAGATAGCGCACCCCGCCCTCGATGTTTTCGGCGGGGTCAAAGGAATTGCGGACCCCGAGATCCTTTTGGGTTTCGGGCATGATCTGCATCAGCCCCTCGGCTCCGGCCCTGGACACGGCCGTGGGCCTGAAACCCGACTCCACCTCGATGACCGCCTGCACCAGACGGTAATCGATGCCGTAGGCCTCGCTGTAGCGCCGCGCCAGCCGCTCGATCTCTCCCCGGTTCACGTCGGACCGGCCCCGAAAAACGGCGAACACGCCATAGCGCGGCGAGTCGGGCACATTGGTGAAGTGGAAAACGCCCTTCTGGTCCTGGTAGTAATAGAAGGTCGCATCCGCGAACGCCGCAATGGGGAACGCCAGCAGAAAGGCCAGCGAAAACATCGCGCCGCGCCACATGCCCACCGTTCCTCTCATTCGCATCCTTGCCCTTTGCCCTTTGCGGTCACGTCAACAACCCGTCACACCAGCAACCCGGAACCCACACCCGCCAGGCCATGCGCGGCTGCGGCTTGAGCCCGTGCGCCCGCCTGGGGCGCACGGGCATAACCACTCGTTTCCCAAAAGGCGCTACCTTGCGGCACCCACTAGAGCATCTTGACTTTGAAAAAGACGCGATGCTCTTATGCCTTTTTGTTGAAATAATGCTTCATTATTCCAACGCCTCGCATTGTTTCAATGCTAGCATGCACTAGGCGTGGATGGTGGCCGCCGCCTCAAGGCTCGATGTCGCGGCCTTGGCAACCGCCGAGGCGACCGCGAGGAACGCCTCCTTGGCCGGGGTCTGCTCGTCCAGCAACACCACGGGCCTGCCCAGATCGCCGGCCACGACAGTGGCGGGATCGAGGGGCACCGCGCCCAGGAAGTCCAGGCCGTACTTTTCGGCCAGATCGCGCCCGCCGCCCTTCTTGAACAGGGATATCTCGCCCTGGCAGTGGGGGCAGATGAGGCCGCTCATGTTTTCCACCACGCCCAGCACGTTGGCCTGGGCATATTGAAGGAAATTGATGGCCTTGCGCACGTCGGCCAGGGAAATCTCCTGCGGGGTGGTCACGATCACGCACAGGGAGTCCGGAATGGTCTTGAGCACGGTCATGTGCTCGTCGCCGGTGCCGGGAGGCGAGTCGATGACCAGGAAGTCGAGGTCGCCCCAATTCACGTCGGACACGAACTGGCGGATGGCCGAATGCTTCATGGGGCCGCGCCACAGCACGGCCTGGTTCTTGTCCTTGAGAAGCGAATCCATGGAAATGACGGAGAGGGTGTCGCTGTAGGCCACGGGGCGCAGCAGGTTGCCCTTGTCGGATTCCACGCCCGCACCATGCAGGCCCAGCAGATTGGGCACGCTGGGGCCGTGGATGTCCACATCCATCAGGCCGACCTTGTAGCCGCTCACGGACAGGGCCGCCGCGATGTTCACGGCCACCGAGCTCTTGCCCACCCCGCCCTTGCCGCTCATGACGAAAATTTTGTATTTGATGCGCGCAAGCGTTGAGGAAATCAACTGATCCTGAAGCTGCGTCTTGGCACTTTTTTCATCCTTGCCGTCCGCGCCGTTCTTGGCGGAGGGACAGGTACTGCAAGAGGAACTCATATCCTTCTCCTTCTCTGGCAGGAAGTATAGTCTTTTCCCCGCCTAATGCAAATACTTGAGGGCCACGAAGCCGATCACGACCAGAGCGGCCGTGGCCAAAGCCACCAGGTCGAACCGTTTTTCCAGAAAAAACCGTACCTTTTCACCAAACAACCAGATGAGACCCGCGATGCAGAAAAAGCGCACGCCCCGCGCCAGCGTGGAGGCGACCATGAAGACCAGGAAATCGATCTTGAACGCCCCGGCCGTGAGCGTGCACAGCTTGTACGGAATGGGCGTGAGCCCCGCCACGGCCACGGCCCAGGCGCTATAGGCATCGTACCATTCCTTGACGAGCCCGTATTTGTCCATCAGACCGTAAAACCGGACAATGGGCATGCCCAGGGTCTCCATGAAGAAGTATCCCACCGCATACCCGGCCATGCCGCCGAGCACCGAGCAGCCGAGGCACAGCCCGGCCAGCCGGAAGGCGCGTTCGCGCCGCGCCAGGGCCATGGGAATGAGCAACAGATCCGGCGGCACCGGAAAAAAGATGGATTCGGTGAACGCCACCAGCGCAAGCACCCTGCCCGCGCCCTTGGTCGCGGCAACGGCCCACAGCCGGTCCATCCATGATTTGAACAGCTTCATATCCGTTGCGCGCTCCGCGTTGCGCTACCAGCCGTGCGCGCCCACAAGATCCACAAAGGCCACGCCATCCCGCCTGTCGTGGCTGACGCGCCCCTGCTCCTTGCGTACGATGACCAGTTCCTGGCTGCGCTTGGCCTTGCCCACGGGAATGACCAGAATGCCGGGGTCGGCCAGCTGCTCCACCAGGGGTTCCGGCACCTCGGGCCCACCCGCCGTGACGATGATGCGGTCAAAGGGCGCGGCCTCGGGCCAGCCCAGGGTGCCGTCGTCCAGCTTGGGGTAGATGCCGAAAAATTTCATACGGGTCAACCGCTTGCGCGTTTCGAGATAGATTTCCTTGATCCGCTCCACCGTGTACACCTCAAGCCCCATGGTGGCCAGCACGGCGGCCTGGTAGCCGGATCCCATGCCGATTTCCAGCACGCGCATGCCCGGCTTGCATTGCAAAAGCTCGCTCATGAGCGCCACGACATACGGTTGGGAGATGGTCTGTCCCTGGCCAATGGGCAGTGGATGGTCGGCGTAGGCCTGGTCGAAAAGCGCTTCCTGCACAAAGAGATGCCGCTTGACCGCACGCATGGCGGCAAGCACCTGCGGATCGCGGATGCCCCGGCTCTCCAGCTGCTCGCGCACCATCCTCTCCCTGATACGTACCGGGTCCGGTCTCAACGACGCGTTTCTCCTTATGTCGGCATGGCGGCCAATGGCCGCTTGTGGGGGGATGAAGAGCAGATTTCAAGCCCCAAGTCAACCAAACAACCCTGGGCACAGGTCCATGCCAGGCAGGGGGGCCGGACATCGCCCGGAATCGCCGCATGCCCGCCTTGACACGCCCCCGTGCATGGAGGATTATCCCATAAACCCGTCTAAAGGGAGAACACACGATGCAAGTCAAGGATCTCATGACCGCTGAAGTCTTCACGCTCAAGGAGAGCGACTCCCTCAAGGCGGCCCGCTCCCTCATGTCGCTGGCGCGGATCCGGCATATTCCCATTGTGGACGAACGGCACGCGTTCCTGGGACTGGTCACCCACCGGGACATCCTGGAGGCCACCATCTCCAAGTTCGCCGATGTGGACCACGAAACCCAGGACGCCATCGACGCGGGCATTCCCATCCGGCAGATCATGCGCTCCGACGCCACCTGCGTGCAGCCCGACGCCGCGGTGCGCGACGCGGCCCAGATACTGCTGGACCACAAGTACGGCTGCCTGCCCGTGGTGGAGGACGGCATCCTGTGCGGCATCATCACCGAAGCCGACTTTCTGAGACTGGCCATCACCCTCATGGAGGCGCTGGAGTCCTGATCCGGCGGCCCCTGGCGCGGCATCTGACGCGGCCCCTGGCGCGGCATCTGACGCGGCCCCTGGCGCGGCATCTGACGCGGCATCTGGCGCGATAGCTAAAGCGGCCCCTGGCGCGCGGTGCGAACCACTGGTCCAATGCATGGAACCCCATGCGTTGGACCTTTTTGACGGCATCCAGGGGGGCAACCAGGGCACGAACCGGGTTGCGAATCGAGGCGCAGCCAGCGCGGGGGCGTCATCCTCTGCCACACGATCGCCGTGCGCCAACCGCACGCCCGCACAACACGGCGGCCAGCCGCCCCTGTCCTTTCCCAACGACTTTTGCTATGGTCTGCCCGGTTTCACGCGGCGCATCCGCGTCCATTCGTTTCACCCGCCCGCCGGGCCATTCCCGCGAGCGGCCAGCCACAAAGGGGTACTGTTTTGAGCAACGGTCAGATGTCCGGCGGCGAAGGATCCGGGAAGAGCTACATCCTCTCCTTTTTCACCATTCTCATCCTGCTGGCCCTGGGTGCGGTGGTCTTTCTCTATTACAAGGACACCGATCCGCCCAACGCCACACTGACGCCCGATGCCAGCCACGTGGGCAAGGGCACCTCGTTCTCCCTTGCGGTCGCCGACGAGGGCGCGGGCATCGCCTCGATAACCGTATACGCCGTGCGCCGCGAGAGCAGAACGCCGCTCCTGGAAAAATCCTATGCCATGCCCGTGCCCCAGGCCACGGAAACCTTCACGCTGGAATCCACCAAGCTCTCCGACGGCTCCTTTGATATCGAAGTGACGGCCAAGGATGCCTCGTACTACCATTTCCTCAAGGGAAACAAGGTGGATATCGCCCGGACATACACCCTGGACACCCGCGCGCCCGTCATCTCGGTGTCCAGCGGCACGCACAACATCAAACGCGGCGGCACGGCTCTGGTGGCCTACACCCTCAACGAAGACGCCGCCACGACCGGCGTGGCCGTGGGCGATCTCTTCTTCCCCGGCTACAAGCAGGCCGATGGCCGCTATCTCTGCTTTTTCGCCTATCCCTATTTCATGGACCAAGATACCTATCACCCCGTGCTCACGGCCACGGACGCGGCAGGCAACGAGCGCAAGGCCGGTTTCCACTACAACCTGCTGCACAACACGTTCCGCACCGACACCATCAACCTGCCCGACTCCTTCCTCAACGCAAAAATGGTTGATTTTGAAAAGGATTTCCCTGGAGACATGACGCCTCTCAACCGTTTTCTCCTGGTCAACCGCGATCTGCGCGCCGCCAACCGCGCCGCGCTCATGGGCATTGGCCGCACAACCGCCCCCACCATGCTCTGGCAAGGCGCATTCGAACGCATGAAAGGCGCGCCGCGCGCCGGATTCGGCGACCACCGCACCTATGTCTACAACGGCAACGCCGTGGACGAGCAGGACCATCTGGGCATGGACCTCGCCTCGCTGCAAGCCTATCCGGTGCCCGCCGGCAACGCGGGAACCGTGGTCTTTGCGGGCAACATGGGCATCTATGGCAACGTGGTCATCCTCGACCACGGCCTGGGCCTGCAAAGCCTCTATGCCCACCTCTCCAGCTTTGCCGTGGCCGAAGGCGCAAGCGTGGCCAGGGGCCAGGTCATCGGCAACACGGGCAGCACCGGCCTTGCGGGCGGCGACCACCTGCACTTCGGCATGCTGGTCAGCGGCCAGCCCGTGCAACCCCTGGAATGGTGGGACGAGCGCTGGATAGCGCACAACATCAAGGACAAGCTGTAGGCGCCTGCCGCCCCGCACCGGGACAGCCAAAGACGAATCCCATCCCCCTTCGCGCCGCGCATGCGTGCGGCGCGACAGGGGGGAACAGCCCCGGCCACACGGCGGCGCGGCCGCACCGCCCCGTGCCTCCGCCCGTGACAAGACGCCCTGCCGGGCGCGCCGTTTCCTTAAAGTGATTGTTTAAAGGAACCGCATCCAACAGGTTGCGTTCCCCCGCACGCGGCCTGCGGTCTGGAACAGGTGAGGACACGGAGACATGGCGCGGGGCATGCGCCGCGCGCCCGTATCCCGGAAACCGCACGGGGAGACGCCCTGCCCGCCGCGTTGCCTTGCCGCAGCGCCAGCACGGAAAAACGTTCAAGGAAAGGGTGAGGCTACAGAGGGGTAACACTGCCGTTGTACAAGACGATTTCCCGGCCCCGCACCGCAAGGCGCGCGCCGCCGTCAGGGGCCAGCCCCAGCAGCACGCCTTCGGCCACGGCGGGATCGCCGCCATGGATGCGCACCGTGCGCCCCCGCCAGGCCAGGCGCGCCTCGATGCCCGCCACGATGCGCTCACCGCCGCCCAGGCCGAGCAACGCCTCGGCCACAGGCCGCCCCGCCGCAAGCGCGGCGCACCACACGGCCAGCGGCCCCCGCTCTCCCACGGCCCGGCCCAGGCCAGCCGCAGGCACGGCCCATCCGTCGCGCAAGGCGGTCGCGGGCGGGGGCGCGGCCACGTTGAGGCCAATGCCCGCCAGCACCAATCCGCCCCGTTCCTCCACCAAGATCCCGCACACCTTGCAGTTGTCCACAAGCATGTCGTTGGGCCATTTCACCGCCGCCTCCACGCCCAGGGACGCCAGCCCTTCGGCCAGCATGAGCCCCACCAGCAGCGGCGTCAGCCCCGGAGGAAAACCGGGCCGCTCCGGCCAGACAAGCGCGGCGTACACGTTGCCGGGCGGGGAATGCCAGCTCCGTCCCCGCTGGCCCCGCCCGCCGCTCTGGCTGACGGACAGCACCGCGCCCCATGGCCCCAGCACGCCCTCCGCAACGAGTTGCCGCGCCACGGCAAAGGTCGAGGCGCACGGGCCGCACACCACCACGTCGCCGGACATGGCGGGGGCGGCGGCAGAGGCGGTGCCTGCGCCAGATGCACCAAATGCCAAAGACACGGGCGATGCTGGGGATGCGGCGCGGACAAACCCCGCCAAATCCGGGTCGGGCAGCCAGGGACCAAAGGCGGCGACATCCCGCGCCCACACGGGATGGGCGGCGGCCAACTGGTCGGGGCCGCACGGGGCGCACAGTTCGGATCGGCCCACGGCCCACAGACGGATGGCATTGCGCATGCCGCGCTTGTACCCGGAAAACATTCGCCTGCCTAGCAGGCTCAACCGCCATCCATCCCTGCGGCCTCTTTCCCGAAGCCTTGCGGCTCACGGCGTCGGGTAAACGGCCCTCCATGCCCTCGTCCACAGACAAGAAGGCCGCCCGCCTGGGGAACCCGCTTGCCCCAGCCGTACCCACCTCTCCCGCCAGCAGTTTTTGGGGCAAGAGAGAGGAGAGAGGATGGGGGTCCGGGGGCTTTGTCAGCAGCCCGCGCCGCCATCCGTCGGCCACAAAGCGGCGGCGGCCCACTTTCCAGGCCCACGGCTTCCATGCTACCCTTTTGATATGGATATCTTTCTGGTCGGCGGCGTGGTGCGCGACATGCTGTTGGGGCGGCCCGCCCGGCAGCGTGATTTCGTCTATTTCGGCACGGAGCGGGATTTCGAGCGCCTGCATCCCGGCGCCAAGCGCGTGGGAGCGGCCTTTCCCATCTTTCTCTGGCGCGGCGCGGAATACGCCCCGGCGCGCGCGGGGGACATCCATGCCGACCTGCTGGAACGCGACCTGACCATCAATGCCGTTGCCCTGTCCTGCGCCCCGGAAGACGGGACGCCCTCCCTTTGCCTGGCCCATCCCTCGGCCCTGGGGGATTTCCGGGACAAGCTGCTGCGCCCGGCCTCGGACACGGCCATGGACATCGACCCCTGCCGCGTGTTCAGGGCGGGGCGGTTCGCGGCGGAATTGCCCGACTTTACGGCCCACCCTTCCCTTGTCCAGGCCATGCGCGCCACCGGGGCAAGCGGAGCGCTGAACACGCTGGCCGCCGAGCGCGTGGCCGCCGAGATGCAAAAAGCCCTGGCCGCCCCCGCGCCCAGCCGTTTTTTCACGCTGCTGGACCAGGCCGGCTGCCTTGCCCCATGGTTTGCGGAACTGGCCCCCCTCTCCGCCATTCCGGCGGGACCGCCGCAATACCACGACGGGTCCGTGCTCAAGCACATTCTGGAGATGGTGGACAGGCTGGCGGGCGACCCGCTGCACGCCTGGATGGGGCTGTGCCACGACCTGGGCAAGGGCGCGACAGACCCCGGCAAGTGGCCGCACCATTACGGGCACGAATCGCTGGGTGAAGCGCTTGCCGCGTCGCTGGGCCAACGGCTGCGCCTGCCGACCCGGTACATCGACGCGGGCAGGCTGGCGGCGGGGCTGCACATGAAAACCGCCGTCTACGGCACGTTGCGGCCTGGCACGCGGGTGGATCTGCTCATGCGCCTGCACACGGCGCGGCTCTTCGAGGCCATGTTCGCGGTGGCGCGGGCCGACAAGGCAGAGAGACAAGGGCCGGACTGGCTCGACGCGGCACGGGACGACCTGGCGCGGATGCTGGCGGTGTCCCTGCCGCCCGCCGAACGCGACCAGGGCGAGGCCTCGGGCGAGCGGCTGCGCGCGTTGCGCTGCCTGGCCTTGGCCAACAACCGGTGACGCACTCCCTCCCTTGCACAACGTTGCGATTTTCGTCGTTTCAGGTAAATATGATCCAGGCGATACATAAAAATGGTTGCCAGCACGCTCTCCGGCATGTAGATTAACATGCGACGCTTATTGGGATTAAAAGAGAAATTACGTTGAGGAGTTGCCACTATGAGGTTGTTGACCCGCTCCGATTTCGACGGGCTTGCCTGCGCCGTGCTCATCAAGGAAATGGGATTGCTGGATGAATGGAAATTCGTCCACCCCAAGGACTTGCAGGACGGCTCCGTCCACGTGACCGAAAACGACATCCTGGCGAACGTACCGTTCGTCAAAGGCTGTGGCATGTGGTTCGACCACCATGCCAGCGAGGCCGAGCGCCTTGTCCCTGGCCAGGATTATACGGGCGCATGGAAACTCGCCCCCAGCGCGGCCCGCGTCGTGTGGGAATATTTTGGCGGGAACACAAAGTTTGCCAATAAATACGATGAAATGCTCAAGTTCGTGGACAAGGTGGACAGCGGTGACCTGACCGCCGAGGAAATCATGGCGCCCAAGGGCTGGATCCTGCTTGGATTCATCATGGATCCGCGCACGGGGCTGGGCCGCTACAAGGACTACACCGTCAGCAATTACCAGCTGATGGAGGAACTCATCGGCTACTGCCGCACCCTGCCCATCGACAAGATCCTGCAGGTTGGCGACGTGAAGGAACGGGTGGACCGTTACTACCAGCAGGAAAAGATGTACCGCGAGATGGTGCGCACCAACGCCGCCGTGCACGGCAACGTGCTGCTCATCGACCTGCGCAACCAGGAAGAGATCTACACGGGCAACCGGTTCACCATGTACACCATGTACCCGCAGTGCAACATCAGCATCCAGGTGATCTGGGGGCTCAAGAAGCAGAACACGGTCTTCACCTGCGGCTGGTCCATCGTCAACCGCACCAGCAACACGGACGTGGGGCGGCTGATGCTGCAACACGGCGGCGGCGGCCACAAGCAGGTGGGCACCTGCCAGGTGCCCAACGACCAGGCGGACAAGATCCTGAACGAACTCATCGAACAAATGCGCGCCGACGGCTAGCCGGACGCCCGGCCAAGCAAAAGATACTCAGGGGAGGGGTCACCCTCCCCTCAAGCTGCTCCCCCCCATCTCTCCCTGCTGTGTCTCTCTCGGAGTCTTGCGGCTCACGGCGTCGGGTAAACTGTCCTCCGTGCCCTCATCCACAGACAATGAGTCCACTCGCCTGGGGAACTCGCTTGCCCCAACCGTATCCACCGCCCCCGTCAGCACTCTGCCTGGGAAATTCGCTTGTTCCAACCGTATCTCCCCTCCCCCAGCCAGCAGTTTTTGGGGAAAGAGAGAGGAGAGAGGATGGGGGTCTGGGGCTTTGTCAGCAATCTAAAGGGACAGGCCGCCCGCCTCGAACAGGCTTTCCCACAGTTTTACGCTGCCCTTGCCCGTCTTGCCCGAGAAAAGAATGGGCTTTGCGCCGCCCAGAATGGCCTGCCACTGCTTTTGCCGGGCGCTCTGCTCCTGCTGCTTGCACTTGTCCGCCTTGGTCAGCACCGGGATGACCGGAATGCCCAGGGAACGCACATAGTCCGTCATGTCCAGGTCGAGCCGCTGCGGCTCCACCCGGCAGTCGATGAGCACGGCCACGGCCTTCAGATCCCGCGAGCGGGTCAGAAAGGCGTCGATGAGCTTGGCCCACTTTTCGCGCTCGACCTTGGAGCATTTGGCATAGCCGTAGCCCGGCAGGTCCACCAGATACAGGGGCGACGGCCCTGGATCGTCCACCGGCGTGCCGGGCAGGCGCACGCGGTAGTAGTTGAGGCTGCGGGTCTTGCCCGGCGTGGCGCTGATCTTGGCCAGCTTGCGCTGTCCGGCCAGGCAGTTGATGAGCGTGGACTTGCCCACGTTGGACCGCCCGGCCAACGCCACCTGCGGCCCATGGATCTCCCCTGCCGCGTCGATCAACTGGCCCGGCGTGTATACGGTCTTCTCCAATATCAACTGCGCGTTCGGCCCGTCTTCCCGCGTTTCCGGCCTCTTTGTCCCATCCATACAGTATCCCGCATCCTTATCCGTTATATATGCCCATACATCGGGCCGGGGCACGCCCCGCCCGCAAGGCAGCCGTCCTGACACCGCACACGGCGCGTGACCGTACCAATGGCCTAGTGGAAGTATCCTGAAACCGCAACCCCGGCGGCGGGGCGCGCCCCTCTCCTGTCGCGCGCCCCGCCCACGCCCCGCCACCCATCCCACCCGACAGCCCTTTGCCCTTCAAAATCCAACAAAAAGACGCCCGCACCGCTTGACACGGGCAACACTTGGCCTTATTACCAAATGAACAGTTGGCCAACCAGCCAAGGATACACCATGCCCCAGATCCCCATCCATACCACAGGACACTACGAGGCCCGCGCGCGCGTCATGAAGGCCATGGCCCATCCGTCCCGGCTGATGATGGTGGACGCCCTGTCGCACGGCGAGCGGTGCGTGTGCGATCTGACCGAACTGGTGGGCCATGATATCTCGACGGTGTCCAAACACCTGGCGCTGCTCAAGCAGGCGGGCATCGTGGTGGACGAGAAACGGGGCAAGCAGGTGTTCTACCGCCTCCGGGTGCCGTGCGTTCTCAATTTTTTCCAGTGCCTGGAATCCGTGGTGCGGTCCGGGGACTAATTTTTTTGACCATACACTTGGCAAAACGGCCAAGCGTTTTACCTGCCGGGAGCATGCCGTATGGATTGGAAACAGGAATGGAAGGCATTGGCCGTCATCGTCGCGGTGTTTCTGGGGTGCTTTTATCTGCCCGTGGGCGCGGTCCGGTTCGACAACGCCGTGCTGGAGGCCTTCCACCTGGTCAAGTGGTACGCCCAGGAGCACGTCATCCTCTGCCTTGTGCCCGCGTTCTTCATTGCCGGGGCCATCGGCGTGTTTGTCAGCCAGGCCTCGGTCATGAAATATCTGGGGCCCAAGGCCAACAAGGTCGTGGCCTATGGCGTGGCGTCCTGTTCCGGCACGGTGCTGGCGGTCTGCTCCTGCACCATCCTGCCGCTCTTCGCGGGCATCTACCGCATGGGCGCGGGGCTTGGCCCGGCCACGGCGTTCCTCTATTCGGGACCGGCCATCAACGTGCTGGCCATCATCCTCACGGCGCGGGTGCTCGGCCCGCAGCTGGGCCTGGCCCGGGCCGTGGGCGCGGTGGCCTTCAGCGTGGTCATAGGCCTGGCCATGCACGTCATCTACCGCAAGGAAGAACAGGAAAAGGCCATCCAGATGGCGGCCCTGCCCGAGCCCGAGGTGGCGCGCCCCCTGTGGCAAACCGGCGTGTACTTCGCGTCCATGGTGGGCGTGCTGGTATTCGCCAACTGGGGCAGGCCCGACGGCGACACGGGGCTGTGGGCCGCGATATACGCCTCCAAATGGATCGTCACCTCGCTCTTCGCCCTGGGATTCGGCGCGGCGCTCGTGGCCTGGTACGGCGTCCGGCTGCGGCACGCCCTCCTGGCCGCGCTTCCCGCCGCGCTGCTGGGCCTTTTGCTGCCGCACACGCCGCAGGCGGCCTTCATAGCGGGTGTGGTCGGCCTGTCCATGCTCACCAGCCGCCGCGAAGGCGAGCTGGGCGACTGGTTCGGCCAGAGCTGGGGCTTTGCCAAGCAGATACTGCCGCTGCTGTTCTTCGGCGTGCTGGTGGCCGGGGTGCTGCTGGGCAGGCCGGGCAACGAGGGGATCATCCCTTCGGACTGGATCATCTGGGCCGTGGGCGGCAATTCCGTGGGCGCGAATTTCTTCGCCTCCTTTGCCGGGGCGTTCATGTACTTCGCCACCCTGACCGAGGTGCCCATCCTGCAGGGGCTCATCGGCAACGGCATGGGCCAGGGACCGGCGCTCGCGCTGCTGCTGGCCGGACCGGCGCTCAGCCTGCCCAACATGCTGGTCATCCGCAGCGTCATGGGGACGCAAAAGACCGTGGTCTACGTGTCGCTCGTGGTGGTCATGGCGACCATCAGCGGCATCATATATGGAAACATCGTATCATAAGGAGAGACATCATGAAGAAGATTCTCGTGCTCGGGCCCGGCTGCCCCAAATGCGAAAAACTGGCCAAGGATGTGGAAAGCGTGGCCAAGGAACTGGGCCTGGACTATGAACTGGGCAAGATCAAGGAGATTTCCCAGATGATGCAGTACGGGGTCATGTCCACCCCCGCCCTGGTGGTGGACGGCGAGGTCAAGGTGGTGGGCAAGGCGCCCTCGGTGGCGGAACTCCGCAAGATGCTGGCCTAACGCATTTTACATTGAAGCAATGTTGCAAGTTGAAATAATGAAGCATTATTTCAACAGAATGCATAAGAGCATCTAAACTTTTTCAAAGTTAAGATGCTCTAAAAAAAGGAGCCACGACAATGAGCACGAAATGCGCATGCAGCGCCGCGCCCAAGCTGATCTTTTCCTGTTCCGGGGGGGCCGACGTGGGCGCGGTGGCCGACCAGGTCGCCCGCAAGCTCACCCGCGACGGCCACGGCAAGATGTTCTGCCTGGCGGGCATTGGCGGCCGGGTGTCCGGCATCATGAAATCCACCGAGGCGGCGGAGACCATCCTGGCCATTGACGGCTGCCCGCTCGACTGCGCCAGGAAATCCTTGGAAGAGGCCGGTTTTTCAAATTTTCAGCACATACGGCTGGCGGACCTGGGGCTGGAAAAGGGCAAAACCGAACCCACGGACACCACCATCGCGCTGGTGGCGGCCAAGGCGGCGGCATGTCTCGCCTAGCGCCCGCCCCCCACACCACCGTGGCATGCCGGAGCTTGGTCCGCGTCCTGGCGGCAGGCCTGCTGGCCCTGCTGTGCCTGGCCGCCCCGGCGCTTGCGGGACAGGAGCCGACCCAGCTGCCCGTACCAGGCAAAGTCACCATGATCGACCTGGGCGCCAAGGCCTGCATCCCCTGCAAGATGATGCAGCCGATCCTGGCTGAACTGGAAAGGGAATACGAGGGCCGCGCCGCCATCGTGTTCATCGACGTGTGGGAAAATACGGAAATGCCGCAACGGTACGGCCTGCGCGCCATACCCACGCAGATATTCTATGACGCCCAGGGCAAGGAGCAGTACCGGCACGAGGGCTTTTTCGACAAGGCGTCCATTGAGGGTGTTCTGAAAAGCCTTGGGGTGCGCTAGGTGGACGGTTTCCTGCTGCTGATCAACGAATGGATGGCGGGCGGCCTGTGGGCCGCCGCTGTGGGATGCCTGCTGTGGGGCGGGGTGAGCGTGCTGTTCAGCCCCTGCCATCTCGCCTCCATTCCACTCATCGTGGGCTACGTGGGCGGCCAGGACCGGGCGGTGAGCTCCCG
This sequence comes from Desulfovibrionaceae bacterium, assembly GCA_050251715.1. Classification (GTDB taxonomy): domain Bacteria; phylum Desulfobacterota; class Desulfovibrionia; order Desulfovibrionales; family Desulfovibrionaceae; genus JBFWMG01. The sequence continues at coordinate 67,055 of JBFWMG010000018.1, forward strand.
GCGGGCCGCCCTGTACGCCCTGCTGTTCACGCTGGGGCTGTTCATCACCATCGCCGCCGTGGGCGTGGTCTGCTTTTTCCTGGGGCGCATGTTCGGCGATGTGGGCGCGTGGTGGAGCGTGGCCGTGGGCGCGGTGCTCGTGTGGGTGGCCCTGGACATGCTCGGCGTGGCCGGGCGCGGTCCGGGCTGCAACATGATGGGCCGCCTGCGCCTGCGCGGCAAGGGCGGCGCGTTCGTCCTGGGACTGGGCTATGGCGTGTTGTCCGGCTCGTGCACCTTTGGCTTCATCGCGCCCATCCTGGCGGTCATCACGGTGCAGCAGCGCATTGCGGACGGCCTGCTGCTCATCGTGCTGTTCGGCGTGGGCCATTGCCTGCCCATCGCCCTGGCGGGCAGCTCGGCGGCCACGGTGCGGCGGTTGCTGGAGAGCACCTCCATGCAGGCGGGAAGCCGCTGGTTCCGCCGGGCGGCGGGCGCCATCATCGCGGCCCTGGGCATCTATTTCATCGCCCGCCCCTGGCTCGACGCGGTGTAGGGCCGGGGGAAAAGCCCCGCGCGCCATGCGCCCCCACGCACGGGTTGCGGTTCCGGCGGCCCCGCTTGCTTCCTTGCGTCTTCCATATGCTTCCATGGCCAGCCCGCCAGGCGCGCTGTGCGGCCGATTATCGCCTCTTGCCTTTTCCCCGCCCGTCATTCCACTCATGGCCCCTCATGCCCCTCATGCCCCCCATGGTCCCTCATGGCCCTCCAACGTCCCCATCTTCCCCTCATTTCCTTCCCCCCCTCCCCATCTCCCCAATTGCCTGCCAACGCCCTCCCTCCCCCCCACATGCTCTTCCTCCTCCCATCATCGCCCTATTTCCCCATCCACCGTTCTCCCATCATCATCTTCCAACCAGCAGTTTTTGGGGAAGGTGGGGGGATGGGGTCTGGGGAAGGGGGGCGGAAACCCCTT
>JBFWMG010000019.1:0-65725 GCA_050251715.1 Desulfovibrionaceae bacterium
CCGGGGGAAGGAGAGAGGAAAGTGAAAACCCCTTTTTCCACGCATAAAAAGGGGATTACCCTTTCCTCTCTCCTTCCCCCAGACCCCCATCCTCTCTCCTCTCTCTTTCCCCAAAAACTGCTGGTGGGGGAGATGGATACGGTTGGGACAAGCGATTTCCCCAGGCAGGCACGCGGCATAATGCCGCTTTTAGCGGGCGGGCGGCATAATGCCGCTTTTAGTGGGCGGGCGGCATAATGCCGCTTTTAGTGGGCGGGCGGCATAATGCCGCTTTTATTGGGCGGGAAGGGCTTTTCGGGCTGTCTCGCTGCCTGCCCGCACGAGCTTTTTTAAATTCCCCCTCCGAAACAAATTTACCATGTCCAAGGGGCGGCGGGGGGAGTCCTCTTGCAGCGACTCCCGACGCTTCGTCGGCGGAGCAAAAGAGGGCTCGCCCCGCCGCCCGCCTCACGTCGCCGCCCGTCTCCTCACTCCTTTTTCCTTTCCCCCTGCTCCAGCCGTTTGCCCCTGTCCGCCATCCGTCCCGCCCGCTAGCGCATTTTCGCCGTGAAACAAGGCTCTCCCCTGAAATAATGAAGCATTATCTCAACAAAATGAACAAGAGCATCTAATCTTTTTCACAGTTAAGATGCTCTAGCCACAGCGTCTCCCCAGCCGGGGTTCCCCAAGGGGATCATCCCCTTGGGCCGCCGGAGGCATCCCCCAGGAACGTCCTCCAGGCCGGGCGCGCATCCCGCCTTGCCCGCCGCGCCGTGTCGCGCCGCCCCCCGCCGTACGCGAAATGCCCCCTATTTTGTCTGTTCCTCCTCGCGCACAAGGTTTCCGGGGTTTCACTCCGGCAAGGGGATGTGCTATCACTGCGTAAGCGCGTCCCATACGGACGACCGTCCCGCTGCAAGGAGTATGCATGAGCACAAAGGCTTCCCAAAAGGCCGAGGCAGACCCCCAGGCGCAAAACGGCGCCCCGGCCGACGCCGTCATCGACTCCAAGGCCGATCCCCTGTGGTACAAGGACGCGGTCATCTACGAGTTGCACGTCAAGGCGTTCTGCGACAGCGACGGCAACGGCATCGGCGATTTCGCCGGACTCGCGTCCAAGCTCGACTATCTGCAGGACTTGGGGGTCACCGCCTTGTGGCTGCTGCCGTTTTTTCCCTCGCCCCTGCGCGACGACGGGTATGACGCGGCGGATTATGTGTCCGTGCATCCGGACTACGGCACCATGCGCGACCTCAAGATGTTCCTGCGCGAGGCCAAGCGGCGCGGCCTGCGCGTCATCACCGAGCTGGTGCTCAACCACACCTCGGACCAGCACCCCTGGTTCCAGCGCGCCCGCCGCGCCAAGCCGGGCAGCGCCCACCGCAATTTCTACGTGTGGAGCGGCACGCCCGACCGCTACACGGACGCGCGCATCATCTTTCAGGATTTCGAGACCTCCAACTGGACCTGGGATCCGGTGGCCAAGGCGTATTACTGGCACCGGTTCTACGCGCACCAGCCCGACCTGAATTTTGACAATCCGCAGGTGCGGAAGGTCATGCTCGGGGTCATCGACTTCTGGTTCGACCTCGGCGTGGACGGCGTGCGGCTCGACGCCGTGCCGTACCTTTTTGAGCGCGAGGGCACCAACTGCGAAAACCTTCCGGAAACATACGCTTTTTTGCGGGAGTTGCGCGCCCATGTGGATGCCCGGTATCCGGGCCGCATGCTGCTGGCCGAGGCCAACCAGTGGCCCGAGGACGCGGTGGCCTACTTTGGCGACGGCGACATGTGCCACATGGCCTTTCATTTTCCCATCATGCCCCGGCTGTTCATGGCGCTGCGCATGGAGGACCGCCACCCGGTGGTGGACATCCTGGACCAGACGCCCGCCATCCCCGACAACTGCCAGTGGGCGCTGTTTTTGCGCAACCATGATGAACTGACCCTGGAGATGGTGACGGACGAGGAGCGGGACTACATGTACCGGGTCTATGCCGACGACCCGCAGGCGCGCATCAACCTGGGCATCCGCCGCAGGCTGGCGCCGCTCCTGTCCAACCACCGCCGCCGCCTGGAGCTGCTCAACGCGCTGCTCATGTCCCTGCCCGGCGCGCCGGTGCTGTATTACGGCGACGAGATCGGCATGGGCGACAACATCTACCTGGGCGACCGCAACGGCGTGCGTACGCCCATGCAGTGGAGCGCCGACCGCAACGCGGGATTTTCGCGCTGCAATCCGCAAAAACTCTATCTGCCCACCATCATCGACCCGGAATACCATTTCGAGACCGTGAACGTGGAGGCGCAGCAGAACAATCCGCATTCGCTCTTGTGGTGGACCCGGCGGCTTATCGCCATGCGCAAGCGGTACAAGGCGTTCAGCCGGGGCAGTCTGGCCTTTTTGACGCCGGAAAACCGCAAGATCATGGCCTTTGTGCGCACCTGCGGGGGCGAGCGCATCCTGGTGGTGGCCAACCTGTCGCGGTTTGTGCAGTATGCCGAACTGGACCTGTCCGCCTTCAGGGGGCAGCGGCCCGTGGAAGTCTTTGGCCGCACCGAGTTTCCGACCATTGGCGACGCGCCGTATTTCCTCACCCTGGGGCCGCATACCTTCTATTGGTTCGAGTTGACCGACAGCCCGCAGCTGGGCGCGTGGGAAGGCGCGGGCCAGGCGGACGACCTGCCGAGCGCACGGTTGCAGGCCGAAACCAACTGGCGCGAGGTGTTCGGGGGCAAGGAGCGCCGTGCCCTGGAAGAGGCGCTCATCGTCCATGTGCCTGGGCGCAGCTGGTTCTCGGGCCGGGGGCGCATCCTGCATGCGGCGGTGCGCCATGGCGTGGACATGTGGCTGGCCGAGGGCGACGCGCGGCTGTGCCTGGTGCGGGTGGAGTACAAGGACGCGGATGCCGAGACCTACGCCATGGCCCTGGGGTTCGCCTCGGGCGAGGCGGCGCGGCGGGCCGTGGAGCGCAGGCCCGCCTCGGTGGTGGCCCGGCTGCGCTTGGCCGCCACGGGCGAGGAGGGCGTGTTGTTCGACATGTATGGCGAACGGGAATTTTGCCAGGAACTGCTGTTGGCCATGGCGCATCGCCGTGTGCTGCGGGGCGGGGGAGGCAAGCTTGCGCCCGTGCGCACGCCCGCGTTCCGGCGCATGGCCATGGGACTGGGGGGACTTGGGGCGCGCGAGCCCGTGGTGGATGTGCGCGAGCAGGGCAACACCGTGGCGCTGTTTGGCGAGCAGTTCGCCCTCAAGCTGCTGCGGCGCATGGAGCCGGTGACCAACCCCGAGCTTGAGGCCGCGTGGCAGCTGGCTGGACGGGGATTCGCCCATGTGCCGGCCCTGGCCGGGGCCGTGGAGTTCCGCCGCGAGTCCGGGGGCGTCATGACCCTGGCCGTGGTGCAGGGGTACGTGCCCAACCAGGGCTCGGCGTTGGACCATGTGCGCGATGCGCTGGTGGGCTTTTTCGAGCATGTGCTCAGCCGGTCGGAATCCTCGCCGCCCGACACGCCGGATTCCCTGTTCGCGCCGATCCCCGACGTGTTGCGGGAAATCCTGGCCGCGCCAGCCGCGAACCTGGAATTGGTGCGCCAATTGGGCCGTCATGCGGCGGCGCTCCACTGCACGTTGGCCGATGCCGCCGAGGGCAGCCCGTTTGCGCCGGAACCCTTTTCCAAGCTGTACCAGCGCTCGCTGTATCAGGCATACCGCAGCTTGACCGCGCGGGTGCTGGAAAAGGCCGCCCGGCATGCCGCCGTCCTGCCCCAGGCCGACCGCGACGCGGTGCCGCGCCTGCTGGGCGCCGAGGGCGCCATGCTCGACCAGTTCCACCTGCTGGTGGGCGAACGGCTGGACGGCATGCGCATCCGGTGCCACGGCATGTTCACCCTGGAGCACGTGCTCATCGGCGGCCGCGACCTGACCTTCATCGACTTTGACGGCGACCCCGCCTGCACGCTGCACGAGCGGCGCATCAAGCGTTCGCCGCTGCGGGATGTGGCGGCCATGCTGTATTCATTCCACCGCGTCGCCCAGGACACGTTGGAGGCGCGCGGCGGCGCGGGCGGTGGGCGCGAGGCCGAACTGCTCGCGGCCTGGCTTCCGGCCTGGCTGCATGGCGTGGGCCACGTCTTTTTGGACGCCTACCTGCAACACGCCCCGGTGCGGGCGCTGTTGCCGGAAGGGGATGACGAGATGGCGCGCCTGCTTGCGGCGTATGGCCTTGAAAAGGCGTTGCTGGAGTTGGAACGCGTGCTGACCGTGCGGCCCGGCGCCGCGGGGGGCGCCTTGCGCCTGCTCGTGCGGCAGTTGGGCGGCTGACGCGCGCCGCGTCCGTTCCAGCGCGTTGCGGCCATCGCACGGTTGCGGCCATCGCACGGTAGCGCCCATCCCACGGTAGCGCCCGCCGTGCACACCCATTGATAAGGAGATACCATGTTGCGCCGATCCAGCGGCCTGCTGCTGCATGTCACGTCCCTGCCCTCGCCGTTCGGCATCGGCGACCTTGGCCCCGAGGCGTACCGTTTCGCGGAGGCGCTTGCCCGCACCGGCCAGTCGGTGTGGCAGGTGCTGCCGCTCAGCCCCACGGACGTGGATTCCTATAATGATCCCTACCATTCCATCGGCGCGCTGGCGGGCAACCCGCTGTGCGTGAGCCCGGCGCTCTTGGTGCGCGACGGGTTGCTGGACGCGGCGGACATTGCGACCCCCCCGGCCTTTCCCGTGGATCGGGTGGATTTTCCGGCCGTGACCGCCTACAAGCGGGCGCTGTTGGACAAGGCGTATGCGCGCTTCCAGGCCCACGGCGGGCCGGACGCGGACCCGGACTATGGACGTTTTCACACGGAGCATGCGGGCTGGCTGGATGATTTCGCGCTCTTTGCCGCGCTGTGCCGCAGCCATGGCAACCAGCCGTGGCACCAGTGGCCCGAGCCGTTGCGCGACCGGCATCCCGAGGCGCTGGACGCGGCGCGGCGCGGCATGGCCGGGGCCATCGACCGGGTCCGCTTCGAGCAGTATCTGTTCGAGCGGCAGTGGCGGGCGTTGCGGGCGCATTGCCGGGCGTTGGGCGTGGCCGTGTTCGGCGACATGCCCATCTACGTGGACCACAACAGCGCGGACGTGTGGGCCCATCCGGGCCTGTTCAAGCTGGGGCCGGACCGCATGCCCGTGGCCGTGTCCGGGGTGCCGCCGGACTATTTTTCCGCCACGGGCCAGCTGTGGGGTACGCCGGTGTACGACTGGGACGCGCTGGCCGCCACGGGGTTCGACTGGTGGCTGCGGCGGGTGGAACGCAACCTGGGGCTGTTCGACCTCTTGCGCATCGATCATTTTCGGGGGCTTGTGGCGTACTGGGAGGTACCGGCGGGCGAGCCCACGGCCATGAACGGGGAGTGGGTGGAGGCGCCCGTGGACGCGTTTTTGGGGCGGTTGCAGCGGCGTTTTTCCAGCCTGCCCATCATTGCCGAGGATCTGGGCGTGATAACGCCGGACGTGCGCGAGGTGATGCGGCGGTTCGGCCTGCCGGGCATGAAGATCCTGCTCTTCGCCTTTGGCGGGGACATGCCGCGCAACCCGTACATGCCGCACAACATGGAGCCGCAGTGCGTGGCATATACGGGCACGCACGACAACAACCCGGCGCTGGCGTGGTTCGACACCGAGGCCTCGGACGCGGACAAGGCGCGGCTTTTTTCCTATCTGGGCCGCGAGGTGGCGCGCGAGGCCGTGCCGTGGGAGCTGGCGCGGGTGGTCATGGGGTCGGTGGCGGCGCTGGCCGTGCTGCCCATGCAGGACGTGCTGGGGCTGGACGGCGCGGCGCGCATGAACCGTCCCGGCAACCTGGCGGGCAACTGGGGCTGGCGCCTGGCGCCGGGCGCGTTCGACGAGGCGGCGCAGGACCGGCTGGGCGCGATGACGCGGCTCTACGGGCGGGATTGACGGCTTGGGTCAGAGGCCGGAGGGGGCGGGCGGCCCGAGTTTGTCCTCCACCCAGCGGATGTATTGCACGAAGGATTCCTTGATGTCCGCTTCGGACGCGCCCTTCATGGCCACGCCCTGGCTGTGCTGGGCCAGGATGTACTTGTCCATGAAGGCGCGGAAACGCAACGCCAGCAGCTTGCCGCGCGGGTTGTAAAAGCACACCCAGTCCGGCACCGCCGCAATGCGGCAGCTGGTGAACGCCTTGGTCGTTCCCTTGGCCTCCCTGCGCAGGGGCACCTCGATGAACGTGAAGGTCTTGGACGGGACAAGCCCCACCACTTCGCAGAAGATGGCTTTTTGCCGCTCGCACTGCCTGCTGCCGTCTTTTGTGAAAAACACGCACAGGGCGTGGCCAGGCTCCACGGTGGTGACGTATTCCCGGAACACGGCGTAGGTTTCCACCACTTCGCCCAGCGTGGCCATATGCCTGGCCTTTCCCTGCCGCGCCGCGATGTCCGCCAGCTCTTTTTTCAGCCGCACCGCGCCCGCGTAATATTTGCTCATCTCCGCGCCCAGGTAATAGAACACCAGGGGATCGTTGATGTCGAACGTGCGATGGATGGTGGCGCGGGTGGTCCACAGCAGTGAGTTGACGCGCAGGATGAGCGCCACCTGATATTTTTTTCCGATGGCGTCCAGGCGCTGTTGCAGCGCCTCCTCGGACAGCAGGGAAAACCGGGTGCGGTTTATCTGGCCGGACACGGTGTCCCGGTAAAAAATATCATACCCTTTCATGCGCATGGGGGTTGGCGTTACGGTGGGAACAGGCCGAAACGTTTCCCTATCCAAAGGGCGCTGGAGCGTCAATGCGGCCGGGGTGCCGGGATGGCGTGAAGGCCGGGGCGGACGGAGTTGCCGCTGGTGCGGAAACGCGCTAGTGAGATGACGGAAAGCGGATGCGCGGACCGGAAGGCGGAATGGCGGAAGCGTACAGGAGTCGAACCTGCCTGAGGGGTCTAGCCTCACACTGGTTTTGAAGACCAGGCGCCACACCGGTGACGAAACGCTTCCTCGGTAGGCGCATGAGGTATCAGGTTTGCCCTGTGAACTCAAGCCGAGGTTTTTTCTCTTAATCCACCGTCTCCTGCTTGCTTTTTTCCGTCGAGAACTTATGAATATGCGGCAAGGCGCGCAGCGTTTTTTTGCTGGCCGCCACCACCCCATGCCGGTCGCCGCTTCGGGCGGCGACGGAGGAAATGCAGTTGAATAATTTTTCCAAGAATCTGATGCTTTGGGCGGTCATCTCCCTGGTGATGGTCGTGCTCTTCAACATGTTCAGTCAGCCCCAGTCCAACCAAGCCAAGACGAGCTACACGGATTTTCTCAACAACGTGCAGCATGGCGAGGTGGTGGAGGTGCGCATCCAGGGGCGCAAGATCATCGGCACCACCCTGGATGGGCAGCGGTTCACCACCTATGCCCCGGATGATCCGAATCTTGTGACCACCCTGATGGAAAACAAGATCAAGGTGCAGGCCGAGCCCGAGGAGGATGCTCCCTGGTGGATGACCCTGTTCGTGTCCTGGTTCCCCATGATCCTGCTCATCGGCGTGTGGATCTTCTTCATGCGCCAGATGCAGGGCGGCGGGGGCAAGGCCATGAGTTTTGGGCGCTCCAAGGCGCGGCTCATCTCGCAGGAGTCCGGCAAGGTCACGTTCGAGGACGTGGCGGGCGTGGACGAGGCCAAGGAAGAGCTGTCCGAAGTCGTGGATTTTCTGCGCGAACCCAAGAAATTCACCCGCCTGGGCGGGCGCATCCCCAAGGGCGTGCTGCTCGTCGGCCCTCCCGGCACGGGCAAGACCCTGCTGGCGCGCGCCGTGGCGGGCGAGGCGGGCGTGCCGTTCTTCTCCATTTCCGGCTCGGACTTTGTGGAAATGTTCGTGGGCGTGGGCGCGTCGCGTGTGCGCGACCTGTTCCTGCAGGGCAAAAAGAACGCCCCGTGCCTCATCTTCATTGACGAAATCGACGCCGTGGGCCGCCAGCGCGGCGCGGGACTTGGCGGCGGCCACGACGAGCGCGAGCAGACCCTCAACCAGCTGCTGGTTGAAATGGACGGCTTCGAGTCCAACGAGGGCGTCATCCTGATCGCCGCCACCAACCGGCCCGATGTCCTTGACCCGGCGCTGCTGCGCCCTGGCCGTTTCGACCGCCAGGTCGTGGTGCCCACGCCCGATGTGCGGGGCCGCAAGCGCATCCTCGACGTGCATTCCCGCCGCACGCCCCTGTCCCGCAACGTGGATATGGATGTGTTGGCCAAGGGCACGCCGGGCTTTTCGGGCGCGGACCTGGAAAATTTGGTCAACGAGGCCGCGCTGCTTGCCGCCAAGGCGGGCAAGAATCAGCTCGACATGGATGATTTCGAGATGGCCAAGGACAAGGTGCTTATGGGCAAGGAGCGGCGCAGCCTCATCATGAGCGATGATGAAAAGCGCGTCACCGCCTATCACGAGGCGGGCCACGCGCTCGTGGCGCGGCTGCTGCCCGGTTGCGACCCGATACACAAGGTCTCCATCATCCCCCGTGGCCGCGCGTTGGGCATTACCATGCAGTTGCCCGCCGAGGATCGCCACAACCACTCCAAGACCTTTCTCGAGAACAATCTCGTCGTGCTGCTGGGCGGCCGCACCGCGGAGTTGCTGGTGCTCAAGGAAATGACCACCGGAGCCGGCAACGACATCGAGCGCGCCACCAAGACGGCGCGGCTGATGGTGTGCCAGTGGGGCATGAGCGAGGCCATGGGGCCGCTTTCCCTGGGCGAGAAGACCGAAGAGATATTCATTGGCCGGGAGCTTGCGCACCACAAGGACTACAGCGAGGATACCGCCCGCCAGGTGGACGCCGAGGTGAAGCGCATCATCATGGACGCGCAGTCCAAGGCGGAACGGCTGCTCACCGAAAACCTCGCCTTCCTGGAGACGATAGCCCAGGCGCTCCTGGACCGCGAAACCATTACCGGAGAGGATCTCGACTGCATCATGCGCGGCGAGGAACTTCCTCCCCTGCCTGTCAACGGCAGTCCCAGCTGGGGGCGCGGCAACGGCTATGACGCGTATGTCCAGGCCGCCAAGGAAGACTCGGCGGCCAAGAAGGACTCGGCGGCGGGCCATGCCGCCAAGGACGCCGGAGGCGAAGACGATTTTACCCTGGAGCCCGATGACGCGGACAAGAAACCGGGCAACGGGCCGGGCCAGGGTCCGGCGGACGCCTAGGGGGCCGTGCGGCGCATGGACATTGCATGGACCGTTTCGGGGGGCAGGGCGCTTGGCCCTGCCCCTTTTTTCATCTGCGGCATTGTCAACGTCACGCCCGACTCCTTTTATGACGGCGGACGGCACGCCTCCACCCAGGCCGCCGAGGCGCACGCCAGGGCGCTCGCGTCCCAGGGGGCGCATATCCTCGATGTGGGTGGCGAATCCTCTCGCCCGTTTGCCGACCCCGTTTCCCCGGAGGAGGAGCAGGCGAGGGTCGTGCCCGTGGTGCGCGCTCTTGCCGCCGACGCGTCCTTCCGGACGCCCCTGTCCGTGGATACCTACCATGCGGCCACCGCTGTTGCGGCTCTGGAGGCGGGCGCGGTCATCATCAACGACATTTCCGCGTGCGCCTTTGACCCGGCCCTGATTGACGTTTTAACGCAGTACAAGCCCGGGTATGTGCTCATGCATAGCCAGGGGCGGCCCGAGGTGATGCAGCAGGCGCCGACATACCGTGACGTGGTCTCTGAAGTGCGCGCTTTTTTTGAGGATAAGCTTGCCATGCTGGTCAAGGCCGGGTTGCCGGAAGACCGCATCGTGCTGGACCCTGGCATAGGGTTTGGGAAGCTGCTTGAGCACAACCTGGCGCTCCTGCGCCACGTGGATGTGTTCGCGGCGTTGGGCAGGCCGGTGATGGCCGCACTGTCCAACAAATCGATGTTTCAGGGATTATTGGGGCTTGCGCCAGGCGACCGGGTCAACGCCACCCAGGCCGCCACGGCGGTGCTTGCCAGCCGGGGGGTGCGCATCCACCGCGTCCACGAGGTCGCGCTGGCGCTGGAGGCCGTGACCGTGGGGATGGCTCTGGCCCAGGATTGGGTGCGCACATGACGGTATGGCGGCGATGGGCATGAGATTGTTGATGCAGGCGACCGGGTTCTTGTGTACGGTATGGTCATCATACGGGCCGGTGGTCCGGTTAATCGATATACATATATAACAGGTTGCAATGTTTGAATTTGAATCCGTTCGCATCACTTGGCGGGATATCCTGGACATTGGCCTTGTGGCCTTTGTCTTTTATAGGGTGATCCTGCTTGTCAAGGGAACGCGTGCAGTTTCAGTCATTTACGGCCTGCTTTTTATCCTGGTAGTCTATTTCCTCTCCTCCGAACTGGGTTTTTATACGCTCAACTGGTTGCTGGCCAACTTCTTGAGCTCCATCTTCCTGGTGGTCATCATCCTTTTCCAGCAGGACATCCGCCGCGCGCTGGCCGACGTGGGCGCGGGCCGATTGTGGCGCAAGCCGGCTGCGGCGGACAAGGATCTGGAAAACATCATCGGCGCGGCCCTGCACCTGGCCCAGCGGCGCATCGGCGCGATCATGGTCATCGAAAAGAGCGTGGGGCTGGGCGACTACGCGGAAAAGGGCATCCACATGGACGCCCGCATCTCCCGCGACCTCCTGGTCTCCATCTTTATCCCCACCACGCCGCTGCATGACGGCGCGGTGCTCATCAAGGGCAACCGCATCCGCGCGGCGGCGTGCATCCTGCCGCTGGCCGGAGGCGTGACCGAGCACCGGGAGTTCGGCACCCGCCACCGCGCCGCCATGGGCATCACCGAGGAAACCGACGCGGTTGCCGTGGTGGTGTCCGAGGAACGCGGCGAGATCAGCATCGCGGTCAATGGCCGCGTGACCCGCAGCCTGGACGCGGTGCGCATCAAGCGCGTGCTCACCCGCGCGCTGGGCCTTGGGGGAGGGAGCGACCGTGCGCGGTAGCAACTGGCAATACATGCTCCTTTCGCTGCTGTTGGCCATCGTGGCGTGGTTCATGGTGTCCGGCAGGGAAAAGGTGGAGGTGTGGCGCGAGGCGCCCGTGCAATTCACGGGCATGCCGTCGGGCATCGTCATCCGTTCCGGGTTGCGCAACAAGATCGACATCCGCATCCGTGGCCCCAAGGGGCTTATCCACAGCCTGGACCAGAAGGTGCCCGCCTATTCGCTGGATCTCTCGTCGCTCAAGGCCGGGCCCAACGTCATTGCCCTGTCTCCGGATGAAATTCCCCTGGCCAAGACGTTCGAGGTGGTGGAGATAAGTCCGCCGCGTCTGACGCTGGATGTGGACCGGGTGGTGACCAGGACGCTTGCCGTGCATCCCTTCTGGGATGGCCGGTTGCCGGATGATTTCGAGTTGGCCGAGGCCTCTTCCGACCCCCCCGAAGTGACCTTGCGCGGGCCGGAATCGCTGGTGGGCTCCCTGGACGCCGTGGCCACCCGCGCCCTGGTGTTCAACGCCACGGGGGTGACCGATGGCCAGGTGGTGGAGCAGATCGTGGATCTCAACCTGCCGCCCGAGGTGGAGGTTGATCCGGGCATCGTCAAGGCCAGGCTGACCTTTGCCCTCAAGACCGTGCAAATGTGGGTCACGCTCAAGCTCGGCGTTTCCGCGCCCTGGCATAAGTCCCTGCGGTTTACGCCGCGCCGCGTGCGCGCCCTGGTGGACGTGCCGCTGCCCCTGTCGCGGGTAAAGGACATCAAGAACCAGTTCAGCGCCGACCTTGTGGTGCGTGCGGGTTTGGCGGCGGGAACGCATGAACTGCCCTACAGGGTGGTGCTGCCCGAGGGCTGCGCGCTGGTGCGGGCCGAGCCCGACGTGGCCCAGGTGACCGTGGAGTGAGCCGCTGTCCGCATGGAACAGTGGATGCAAAGCCGTCTATAAACCGCGTCCGCAGAAGCGGCCTGGCCGTGGTGGCGCGGAGACAAGGAGTTGGATGTGCAGAGGTTGTTTGGAACAGACGGCCTGCGTGGGCAGGTCAACATCTATCCCATGGTGCCCGAGATCGCGTTGCGGCTGGGGCTTGCCGCTGGAACCTTTTTCCGTAACGGCGCCAAGCGCCATCGTGTGGTGATAGGCAAGGACACGCGGCTGTCCGGCTATATTTTCGAGACCGCGCTCACGTCCGGATTCTGCGCCGCGGGCATGGACGTGTATCTTGTCGGTCCCATGCCCACGCCCGCCATCTCCTTTCTCACGCGCAACATGCGCGCCGACGTGGGGGTGGTCATCTCCGCCTCGCACAATCCGTTCATGGACAACGGCATCAAGTTCTTCGACCGCGAGGGGTTCAAGTTCCCGGACGAGATCGAGGACGAAATCTCGCGCATGGTGCTCGACGTCAAGGGGGAATGGCACTATCCCCAGCCCGAAAGCGTGGGCCGCGCCTTCAAGATTCAGGACAGCCCGGGCCGTTATATCGTGCAACTCAAGCATTCGTTCCCGTCCCACCTGACGCTGGACGGGGTGAAGATCGTGCTCGATTGCGCCCATGGCGCCACCTACCGCGTGGCGCCCCTCGTCTTCGAGGAGTTGGGCGCCACGGTTCACAAGATAGGCACCCAGCCGGACGGGATGAACATCAACCACAAGTGCGGCTCCCTGTATCCCGAGGTGGCGGCGCAGATGGTCCGGGAGGTCGGTGCGGACATAGGCATCGCCATTGACGGCGACGGCGACCGCCTCATCGTGGTCGATGAAACGGGCCGCGTGCTGGACGGCGACCAGATCATGGCCTTGTGCGCCATGGAACTCATGGAATGCGGCGAACTGCCCGGCAACACCCTGGTGGCCACGGTCATGAGCAACATGGCCCTTGAAGTGTTCATGAAGGAGCGGGGCGGGCGGTTGCTGCGCACGCCGGTGGGCGACAGGCACGTGGTCGAGGCCATGCGGCGCGAAGGCGCCATGTTCGGCGGCGAACAGTCCGGCCATCTCATCTTCATGCGCCACGGCACCACGGGCGACGGCATTCTGGCCGCGCTGCAACTGCTGCGCATCATGCGCGAGAAGAACAAGCCCTTGTCCGAACTGGCGGGACTCATCGAACCCTTCCCGCAGGTTTTGCTCAATGTGCATGTGGAGCGCAAGATACCCTTTGACCAGTCTCCGGATATCAGCAAGGCTGTGGCTCGGGCGGAGAAGGCGCTGGGCGGCAAGGGCCGTGTCTTGCTGCGCTATTCCGGCACCGAGGCGGTTGCGCGGGTGATGGTGGAGGGCGAGGACCAGGGCAAGGTGGAAGAGCAGGCCCAGTTCCTGGCGCAAACGATTAAGGAATACCTCAAGTAATTTCGGTTGTTGCGGGGCTAATGCTTGCCATCATGCCGTAACCTGATACAGTTATCTCAACGTAACCCTTTAGCGGCACAGAGGGAAATCTATTCAGGAGATGCCCATGGATGTAAGAAAGGTTGTCATACCCGTGGCCGGGTGGGGAACGCGTTCGTTGCCCGCCTCCAAGAACGTGCCCAAGGAAATGCTTCCCGTCTTCAACAAGCCAGTGGTGCAGTATGTGGTTGAAGAGGCCATGCAGTCCGGTATTACCGATGTTATCCTGATTACAAACCAGTCAAAGCGCATTATCGAGGACCATTTCGACCATAATTTCCTGCTGGAGGCACAGCTGGAACGTGCGGGCAAGACAAAAATCTTGGAAGAAGTGCGGTATGTCGCCGAGATGGTCAACATTATCGCCGTGCGCCAGAAGCAGCAGCTTGGCCTGGGCCATGCCGTGCTCTGCGCCCGGGATGTCGTCCACGACGAGCCCTTTGCCATCATGGTGGGCGATGACCTCATGTTCGGCATGGAGCCGGGCATCGGGCAACTCATCGAGGTCTTCAAGGAGACGGGCAAATCCGTCATCGGCGTCATGGACGTGCCGCCAGACAAGGTAAATCGCTACGGCATCATCAAGGGCCGCGAGGTCGCGTCAGGCCTGTACGAGTTGGATGACATGGTGGAAAAGCCGCCTGTGGGCCAGGCTCCGTCCACTCTGGCCATTACGGGCCGCTACGTGCTCACGCCGGAAATCTTCGCCATCCTGAAGCAGCAAAAGCCTGGGCACGGCGGTGAGATTCAGCTCACGGACGCCATGCAGACCTTGCTCAAGCAGCAGGGCATGATGGCGGTCAAGATCCGGGGCCAGCGCTTCGACGCGGGCGATTGGGCCGAGTACCTGACGGCGAACATCTATTTTGCCTTGCAGGACGAAGACCTGCGCGACGAACTGGTGCGTAAGCTCAAGGTGCTGTTGCCCAATACCGCCGACTAGTGCCTCCATCCTCCACTGTTTAAAAAAAGCGCGCCTTGGGCGCGCTTTTTTTGCGGCGTCCTCGCGGGGGACAGGTTAGAGCATCTTGCCTTTGAAAAAGGTTAGATGCTCTTATGCATTTTGTTGCAATAATGCTTCATTATTTCAAATCTTCGCATTGCTTCAATGCTAAAATGCGTTAGAGCATCTTGCCTTTGAAAAAGGTTAGATGCTCTTATGCATTTTGTTGCAATAATGCTTCATTATTTCAAATCTTCGCATTGCTTCAATGCTAAAATGCGTTAGAGCATCTTGCCTTTGAAAAATGTTGGATGCTCTTATGCATTTTGTTGCAATAATGCTTCATTATTTCAAATCTTCGCATTGCTTCAATGCTAAAATGCGCTAGGGTGAGCGGCGCACTATGCCCAGGACGTTGGGAATGGGCCAGGGGTCCGGGTTGCCGTCGTTTTCATTGAAGCTGGTCTCGAAGCTGCCCCAGAGGGAGAGTCGCAGGGCGGGATGCGCCACCACCAGCGACGCCTCCGGTCCGCCTTCCAGGTGCTGGGCGCATTGGAGGTCCAGGGGAAGGGCGAGCAGCCGGTTGTTGAACTGGTGCATCGACAGCGGGGCGCGGGAAAAGATGAACAGGATGCGTCCGGCCGCATCCTGCCCCAGGGCGACTTCGCTCCATTTGGTGGGCTGTTGGCCCCAGCGGTTTTTGCCGGGGCGTTTGATGAGCCGCAGGTTTTGGACCATGCCTGTATAGGTGGCCGCGATGCGCTGGAACGCGTCGCTGTCCAGATCGAAAAGGCGGGCGCGGGGGGCGCCTGCGCCCGCGTCCGGGGTCGGCTGGAAGGCGAACAGGGATTGGTAGTGGTTGGACGCCGGGTTGTTGGTGTGGGTTGGGCTGCGCATGAATCCCACGTTGGTGACGCCGTCCTGCTGGAACATGCCCGCGTTCACCGCCGCCAGAAGGTTGTAGTCGTGCACCCACGCCGCAGCGGTTCTTTGGACGCCACGCTCCTTGGCGGTCAGCAGCGTGAAATCGAAATAATTGGGGTCGATGCGCAGGATATGCAGTGGGGCGGCAGCATTATCCGGCGTGTCACTGGTGGGAAACGTGCCGTACTCCAAGCCCGGTTCGAGCGTTTTCCATGTGTCCGCCGCGTGTGCCGGGAGGGCGCAGAGCAGGGCGGTTATGGCGATGCACGCCGCAAGCAGCAGACAGCGGGAGGTTCCGGCAATCATACCTGTCTCCTTATGGAAAGCGAACGCTTTGCAGTGAAAAGACATTTGTATACGGCTTATGGTATGGAGATGCGGCGAGGAAGCGCTGTGGCATCTTGTCCGCTCGCAACGAGGCGCGCGCAATGCAATCAAACCGGCACGCGGCGAAGGGGATGGATGCGTAATGGGATCAGTACGTCTTGACGTACTCTTCCAGCGATGCGGCATCGACTTCCTTGCTGACCCAGAAGGCGGTGGCCCAGATCATGAGCGCCGTGGCCTGGGTGTCGTCGATGCGCTTGAGTTTCGCCTCAAGGTTGACCTTGCTTGCGCCGTACCGGGTGTGGATGAGATCCAGGTCGCACGCGTCCTGGAGGCGCAGTTGCAGATAGGCGAGGCGGCTCTGGTCGGGGAGGAGCTTGATATCCTTGTGCGCTTCGACAATGGTCTTGAGTTCCGGCTCGGAAAAGAGGCTCTTGATACCGTTGAGCGCCCGGAAAAAGGTGTCCACGGCCCAGGGAAGGATGAACTCGGCTCCGGCGCTCTTGGTCCGGAAATAGTCTTTCAACCACTTTTCGTGGTCGGGCGTGATCCGTGCTGCAACCTGCGGCATTCCATCTCCCCCTGAAACAGGCCGGATTAAAACAATCCCCATGATACCCGGCACTGTATCTTTTTTGGGGCATCCTATCCCGATCATTGTAGGAGATCAAGATTTTTTCTAGAGATAGTTTAATTCTTCTGCCATCTTTTGGGGTTGGGGCGCGAATGGTCCCCGCATGGCTTGTGTCATGGCCCGGTAATGGATAGGATTCGGCGATGATGCGACATCGATACGCTCTTGTGGTGGTGTGGGCCATGCTGCTGGCCATCGCCGTTGGCGGTGCGGGCCTTGGTGTCCGTTCCGCCGAGGCGGGCGCGGCCTCGGCGTTGTATTCCGCGCATTGGGAGTTGTACGCCGCGCCCGCGAGTCCGGGCCGCGATGCGGGCGAAGGGCGGAACCGGGACGCCAATCTCCTCGCGCTGCTGTGGATCAAGCCTGGCGCCGGGCTGCACGCCTATGCCAACCCCCCCGGCGCGACGGGGTTGCCCACCAAGCTGGCCGTGCATGACGCACCGGGCGCTCCCGCGCTGACGGTGTATTATCCCCCCGGCGTTGCCCAGCCCGATGTGTTCGATGCCGCCAAGAACGTGTTCGTGTACGAGGAGGAAACCCCGCTGTTCATCCCCCTGCAGGCGGCGGCGAGCGGGAATCTGGTGCTGTCGGGTACGCTGTCCATGCTCATCTGCTCGGACACGAGTTGTTTTCCGGTCAAGGCCAAGGTGGGGCACGAATGGACGGCTGCGGATAGGGAAACGCTTCTGGACGCCACAAGGCAGCCCTGGTGGTTTTTGTACGCCGCCGCCAACCCGGAGGCCGCCGCCGATCTGAACGCCGTGGGCAATTTGGGCGTCGCAGCCAGCCTGGGGAATACGCCCGGTCCCGATGCGGCGAGAAGCCCGGACCAGGCCGCCCCTTTGACGGGCCTTGACGACAATTCCGCCCAGGCCGTGCTGCAACGGGCGACCGACAGTGCGACGGCTGCGCCCTCCGCCTGGGAGTGGAGCCTGCGCCCCAGCTATTTTTTGCCCGCCCTGGAAGTCGGCGGTTTGGGCAAGGCGTTGGCGCTTGGCTTCCTGGCCGGACTCATCCTCAACTTCATGCCCTGCGTGCTGCCGGTGATCGGCCTGAAGCTGTCCACGCTGATGGCCGCCACCTGCCTGGACGTTTCCGACGCCGAGGCGGAGCGGATCAAGCGCAGGCAATTCCGCGAACACAATATCTTTTTCGCCTGTGGCGTGCTGCTCTTTTTTCTGGGGCTGTCGCTGCTTCTCGGGTTCACCCTGGGATCGTCCGATCTGGCCTGGGGCAGGCTGTTTCAAAGTCCCAACACCGTCATGGGGTTGGCGCTGCTGGTTTTTGCCCTGGGGCTCAGCCTGTTCGGGGTGTTCGATCTGCCGGTCATTGACCTGAAGGGGGGGGGCGCGTCACCCAGCGGCGAATGCCGCCAGTCCAAGATGCAGGCCATGGGCACCGGCGTGCTGGCCACGCTTCTTGCCACGCCTTGCAGCGGGCCGCTTTTGGGCGGCGTGCTGGGCTGGACCCTGCTGCAACCGCCGGATGTCATCAGCATGGTGTTTCTGTGCATCGGGTTGGGCATGGCCTTGCCGTACCTGCTCATGGCCGCGTGGCCGGGCCTTGTGCGCTTCTTTCCCAGACCGGGCGTCTGGACAGGTTTTTTGGAACATTGCGTGGCCTTTTTCCTCATGGCCTCCACGGTGTTCCTCGTCTCCATCCTGCCCCGGGACCGCACGATCCCGGCGTTGATCGCGCTCTTGGCTACGGCCTTTGCCGCCTGGATATGGGGGGGATGGACCGGCCTGCGCCATGACTTGCCCAGACGGGTGGCGACCAGGGTGCTGGCCGTGGCCGTGCTGGCCGTGACCCTGCTCGTCATGAACGCCCCACAAGCCGGGACCGTGGCCGAATGGGAGCCGTTCGAGCCCGAAACCTTCGCCCGGGAACTGGGCAAGACGCCCATGTTGGTGGATTTTACGGCGGACTGGTGCCCCAACTGCAAGGTGCTGGAAAAGGTGACGCTGACCCAGCGGAACCTGGCGCCGCTGGTCGAACGGTATGGCGTGCGGCTGGTCAAGGCCGATTTGACGGAGGAGAATCTCCCCGCGTCCTCCCTGTTGCAGGCCTTGGGCAGCCAGTCCATCCCCGTGGTCGCGTTGTTCCCGCGCGGCGATGCGGGTGCCGCGCCCCTGGTGCTGCGCGACCTGTTCACCATAGGCCAGCTGGAAGAGGCCATGGCCCAGGCCTTCGGGCAATAACGGCGGCAGGCCCGGTCCGGGCGGGTGCGCCTGGCGTTTTGGGCGGTTGGGGGCGGGCGTTGGGCACGTACCGTGCGGATGGTGTCCGATTCCCTGGCGCGGCGCCGCCTTGCCGCGTCCCACCGACAGGAGACGCCGCCGCGTTCAGCCGGCCGGGCGCGGCGTGGGGACGGTAGGCTCCAGGCTGGGGCTGCGTGCGCCGGTCCGCGTCATCCGTCAATGCAGACGATGTCGTAGGCGTGGCCCGTGATGCATTTGCCGCCCTCCGGAGTCACCTCAAAGGTGTTTTCCACGCCCACCATGCCCAGTCCCCGGATGCCCATCTTGGGCTCCAGCGCCAGCACCATGCCCTCTTCGAGCGGCTCGTCAAAACCCTTTGCCAGCACGGGATATTCGTCGATGGCCAGCCCGATGCCGTGGCCCAGGAACACGACCTTGTTGTTGTCCAGGGCCATGAATCCGTCGGCATAGCCCGCCTTGTGCGCCCGCGCCACGGCGTCGGCATAGATGTCGCTGGGGCGTGCGCCGGGGCGCAGGGCGTGGGCGGCGCGGGTCTGGACCTCCACGCAGAAGGCGTGGGCGGCCTTGACCTCGTCGGGCAGCGACGCCTTGGAACCGGCCCAGTATATCTGGGTCTTGTCCGTGTGGTACCCTTCCAGGCAGAAGCCGATGTCCATGACCAGCGGTGTGCCGGGCGTCCAGGCCGTGCCCGCATAGCCCGCAAAGGGCGAGGCCGGGTGCTCGCCGCGCACGCCCACCGGGCCGTTGAACACGCTGGGATAGTTGGCGGATTCGCCTGCTGCCACGTGGCCCAGGAATATTTCCTCGCCAAAATTGCTCATGCGCATGTTGCCGCAGTGGCCGTGGCCAAAGAACACGGCCCACGCCATGTGCGACAGCTCCCGCTCGGACATGCCGGGCCTGAGCAGCTCGGGCAGCAGGTCGTGCAGGCACATGTGGTGGCGTTCGCCCCCCAGCCGGAGCTTGGACAGCTCCCATGGGGTTTTCTTGGCGCGGCCTTTTTGCAGCACCTTGTCGCCGTTGATGAAGGCGTGTTGCGGCAGCTTGGCGGTGAGGAGCTGCCCCAGGCTCCACGGCAGGCCGGACATGCCCACGGCAATGGGCGCGTTGTCGGGCAGGGGGCTGCCCGCCTCGGCCAAAAGTCCCGGTACGTCGCTGTAGGAGCGGAAGGGGTGGATGTGGGGGAGGGGGCATTCCAGTTGGGCGCGCTCCATGCCCCTGCGCAGCAGCAGGATGGGCTCGCCCTCGCGTGGCAGCCACAACAGGCCGTTGCCCAAGGTACCGGTCAGCCAATAGATGTTGACGCGGGAAAAGGCCATGAGGCCTGCGGCGTCGGGGCAACAGGCGGCAAGCAGGTCGCGGCAGCGGGCGTGGCGCAGGGCGAGTTCCTCGGCGGGGATGCGTTCAATGGGCGTCCAGGTCATCATGTCTCCTCTCGTGTGGTGTGCCAGCCCGATGTTCATAGGACATCGCGGCGCGGGGCGCAACGTGTGGCTGGCCGCGCATTGCACAGGCTCCGCCCCTGTGCTACGTCCAAACGACCCCGTTGCGGGAGACCGCCGTAAAGGTTGCGCCATGTTTTTCGATACGGATGTAAAGGCGGTTCTGGCCGCCGCCAAGGTCATTGCCGTGGTGGGCGCCAAGGACACACCGGGCCATCCCGTGGACCGGGTGGGACGGTATCTTATCGACGCGGGCTATACGGTGCATCCGGTGCATCCGGTGCGCAAGACGGTCTGGGGGCTTGCGGCGTTTCCCAATCTGGCCGCCGTTCCCGGCCCCATCGACATCGTGGATCTGTTCCGGGCCGCGCACTATTGCCCGGACCATGCCCGGGAGTGCCTGGCGCTTGATCCCCGGCCCGGCATGTTTTGGATGCAGTCCGGCATCACCAGCGAGGAGGCGGCCGTGCTGCTCGCCGGGAGCGGCATCCGCGTGGTGCAGGACAGGTGCCTGATGATTGAACACAACCGATTACTTTCGTAAGGGATATATGTCATGACACACGATGAGGGGCAAAGCGCGTTCACCTGCCGCATGTGCGGCCATTGCTGCGAGGGCGGCGGCGGCATCGTCATGGCCCGGCGCGACCGGGATCGCCTGGCCGCGCACCTGGGCCTGGACGAGGCCACCATGCTGGAGCGGTATGCCGAGCAACGCAACGGCAAATGGTATCTGCGCGTGGGCGGCGACGGTTTTTGCCTCTTTTTCAAGGAAGGATGCTCGGTGCACGTGGCCAAGCCCGACGTGTGCCGCGCCTGGCCTTTCTTCCGGGGCAACCTGGTGGACGAGGACAGCTGGGCCATGGCCCAGGAGTATTGTCCCGGCATCAACCCCGAGGCGGGCCATGCCGCCTTTGTGCGCGAAGGGGTGGCGTATATCAAGGAAAACGGCCTGGAAGGGGATGATGCGCCGGACAGCGCCAGGGCGTTGCGGCTGCCGTAGCGCCGGGGGGCGCGGCAGGAACGGGGGAACGCGCTATGCATGTTGAAGAGGCCTACAAGATTTTGCGCCTGCCTGCGGGCGCGGACATGGACGCCGTGAAAAAGGCGTTCCGTGGCCTGGCCTTTGAGCTGCATCCCGACCTGAACCAGGACAACCCGCACGCCGCGCGCATGTTCCAGCGCGTCAACGAGGCCTACGTGCTGCTCAAGAGCGTCTTGGAGAGCAACGGGGGCGGCAACGGCGCGGGCGCGCACAAGGGATATACCCGCGACGGCAAGACCAAGGAACCGCCGCCGGGCAAGGCGGGCACGGCGTCGCGTCCGCCTGGGGACGCGGGCGGCGCCTCCGGCCCCTCCGCTGGCCCCAAGGCGGGAACCTCTGCCTCGCGGCCAGGCGCGGGGTCCGGGTCTGGCGCCAGGGCGCAGGCCAAGCCCAAGCCGCCGCCACGAACCACGTGGCGCAAGGAAGAGGTCTTGCAGGACATCCTCAAGGATCCCTTTGCGCGGCAGGTGTTTGAAGATATCTACAGCCAGATCCGCAAAAGCGGCGGCACGGTGACCGCGCCGGTGGTCAAGCGCAGGCGCATGTGGGGCGGCACGTCGTCCAACGTGGATCTGTCGCAAGGGGTGTGGGGCGGGGCAAAGTCGTGGATGCGCCACCAGTTGGATGACGAGCAGGTGGTTTCCCTGCCGGGCGCGGCCCTGTTCCCCGGCTCGAAGATCCGCTTGCAGGTGCGGCAGGGGTGGTCGGGCAAGACCCTGTCCGTGGAAGTGACCCTGCCCATGGATTATTCGCCGGGCAAGCCCATCCGTCTGAAGGGGCTGGGGCGCAAGATAGGTTCCTGGACAGGCGACCTGTACATCCGGCTCACCTCCCGCTGATTCCAATCCCCACGCGTATCATATGAGAAGACGCCGGACGGTGGCGCGGCGCGTTGCGTCAGCAGCGGTACATGACGCCGTGGCTGTCTTCTTCGGGTATGGGCAGGGAAAAGGTGAAGGTGCTGCCTTTGCCGGGTTCACTCTCCACGGACAACGACCCGCCGTGGTACTCCACGATTTGCTGGCAGATGGAAAGGCCGAGTCCCGTGCCCTTGGGACGGTCGGTGAGCGTGTCGCCAACCTGCCTGAATTTATCGAAGATAGCGGTCTGGTCCTTGAGCGGAATACCGATGCCCGTGTCGGAGACACTGATGAGGATGGCGCCTTTAAGCCGACGGAGACGGCAGGAGACGTGTCCCTTGGCGGTGAATTTGACCGCGTTGGCGATGAGATTGATGAGCACCTGGACGATGCGGTTGCGGTCGCAGACCACGTCGGGCAGATCCGACTCGACCTGCACGTCGCGCGCCAGGCCTTTTTCCCGGAACAGCGCGGCGGTGGCGGCCATGGAGTGGTCGACCAGGGCCGGGAGCGAGCACGCCTCCATCTTCCATTCGATCTTGTTGGCCTCCAGCTTGGCCAGGTCGAGCACGTCGTTGATGAGCGCGGTGAGCCGCTCGCCCTCGGCGATCATGACGGAGATGTTTTCCGTAATCTGGCCAATGGCGCGTTGGGGCTTGGCGGCGTCCTCTGGAATGAGCGGAATGATGGTGGAATGCAATCGTTTTTGGATGATCTTGGCGAATCCCACCACCGAGGTGAGCGGCGTGCGCAGCTCGTGCGACACCACGGACAGAAAGTCCGACTTGAGGCGGCTGGCGGCTTCGGCCTCTTCCTTGGCCCGGCGCAGGGCGTCCTCGGCCTCCTTGCGCTGGGAGATGTCGCGCATGATGCCGATGGCGCTCCATTTGTCCAGAAAGCGGACAGGGGAAATGGATATTTCGACGGGAACGGTGGTACCGTCTTTTCGTACCCCCGTCAGTTCAAGGAGCTTGCCGATGGCCGGACCGCGCCCCGTGCGGGTGAACATGCCGAACCCCTTGGTGAAGCGGGGGGTGGCCTCCGCGGGCATGAGGTATTCGTGCAGGTTCTTGCCGATGATCTCTTGCGCGGTATAGCCGAAAATGCCCTCCGCGGCCTTGTTCCAGAGCTGGGTTTTGCCCTCGTGGTCGATCATTATGATGGCGTCTTTGGCCGAGGCGGTGATGCTGCGGAATTTTTGTTCGCTTTCGCGCAGCTTTTGATCGGCAATGATGCGCTCGTGGATTTCCCGGCGCAGGGTGATGTTCGATTTTCGCAAGGCGCGCGTGCGTTCCTCCACGCGCCTGCCCAGTTCCTCCTGGGCCTCTTGCAGGGCCATCTGCGTGCGTTTGCGCGTCGTGATGTCCTGCACGAATCCTTCTATGTAATCCTTGTAGCCATTGTCGGGCGTGCCGCGTACGACCCGGACATGATATTCCACATCCACCAGTGATCCATTCTTGCGCGAAAAGGTCGCTTCCTGGGAGATGATGTCCGCGTCATGCGCGGAAAGCGATATCACGCGGGCATGTTCCCCGTGGGTCACGTATATCTGTGTCGTGATGTCATGGATGAGGGCGATCATTTCCTCGGGTGAGTCATAGCCGAGGATGGTCGCCAAGGCGGGGTTGGCGTCCGTCAATTTGCCGTCCAGCGAGGCGTGCATGATGCCCAGCGCGGATTTTTCAAAAAAAATACGGTATTTGTTTTCCGCCTCCTTGCGCGAGGTGATGTCGGAGACAAAACCGACGCAGTGGGTGGGCGTTCCATCCGCGTCCCGGACCAGGCGCACGGTGCGCGAGGTCCAAAAGATGGAATCATCCTGACGGCGGATGCGGGTTTCGAAATTGGACACCTCGCCCTGAGCGTGCAGCAACTCCCAGAGTTCCGCACGGTTGGCGGGCAGGGCAAAGAGTTGGTCCGCTATGTTGGTGACGTGCTCCCGCAATGCGGCGGGTGAGGCGTAGCCGTACATCCGCGCCAGGGCGGGGTTGGCGTACAGGTAGCGCCCGTCGGGCGTGGACAAAAAGACGCCTATGGGCGCCGCATCGTATGCGCTCCAGTCAATGAGGTCCGGCTCGGCCGTGCCCGTGCTCGGCGCGCCGTTGGCCGGTGCTCCCTTGTCGTGGGCCAGCCGGGTGCGCAGCTCTTCCAACTCGGCGATAAGTTGGGCTTTGGTTTTTCGGTTGTCGCGTGTATTCATGGTGTCATTGGGGAGGCGCAGGCAGGCTTGGGAAGAGACTGCAACCCATAATGATTCGTAGTGTGATTATCTTCGCTATCGTCGCGTGAGTCAAGCGCTTACTTGCCCGTCGCGCCTTTGGCGGGCGGCTGCGGCACCAGGTGCGCGTGGCTGGAAACCGAGGTGAAACCGTGGTTGCCCACCCCTGGTCGCCAGCGGCCAGGGCACCCTTTCGCATCGTCCGCCACGGCGGCAAAAGACAGCATGCCATTGTGCGCGTGGGGCGCACTGGGGAGGATGGATGGCACAACATCTGGTGCTGGCCGGAGCGGGCCATGCGCACATGGCCGTTCTCGCCGATCTGGGGGCGTTTGTCGGCAAGGGGTACCGGGTCACGGTGGTTGGGCCGACGCCGCACCACTACTATTCGGGCATGGGGCCGGGCATGTTGGGCGGCGCATACCGGCCCGAAGAGGTGCGCTTTGCCGTGCGCGCCATGGCCGAAAGGCGCGGCGCAACCTATCTGGAGGACCGCGTGGTGCGCATCGACGCCCCGGCGCGGCGCATGCACCTCGCCTCGGGCGCGGTGCTCGATTACGACGTGGCGTCGTGCAACGTGGGCAGCGGCGTGACGTTGCGGCCCTCGCCCCCAGGCAACGCCATCTTTCCGGTCAAGCCCATCGAGGGATTGCTGGCGGCAGGCGAGCGGCTGGGGGCGCTCGTGGCACGGGAGGCAGGGGCGGAGGCGTCCTCCGAAGCCGCCCATGTCGTTGTCGTAGGCGGCGGCCCGGCGTCGGTGGAATTGGCGGGCAACGTCTGGCGGCTGGCCACGCGGGTGTGCCGCGCCATCCCTACCGCCGTCATGCCACGGATCACGGTGCTTGCGGGCCGCCGTTTTTTGCCGCGCGCGCCGGAAGGGGTGCGGCGGCATTGCCTGCGTTCGCTCACACGGCGCGGCGTGTCGGTGCGCGAGGCCGGGTATGTGGCGGACGTGGCCGCGGCAGGGCAGGGCGCGCGCCTCACCCTGGCGACCGGGGAGGTGGTGGACGCGGACATGGCGTTGCTGGCCACGGGTATCCGCCCCGCGTCCCTGTTCGCGGATTCGGGGTTGTCCGTGGGCCCGGACGGCGGCATGGCGGTGAACCGTTTTCTGCAAAGCCTGGACGACCCGGCGCTGTTTGGCGGCGGCGACTGCATCCACTTTGCGGATAGGCCGCTGGACAAGGTGGGGGTGTACGCCGTGCGGCAAAATCCCATCCTGCGCCACAACCTGATGGCCGTGCTGGACGCGGGCGATCCGGCCCGTGCGGTCCTGCGCCCCTTTGCGCCGCAGCGGCGCTACCTGCTGCTGTACAACCTGGGCGACGGCACGGCGGTGGGGTGGAACGGGTGGTTTACCTTTAGCGGCTGGTGGGCGTTCAGGCTCAAGGATTTTCTCGACCGCCGGTTCATGCGCGCCTTTCAGGCGTAGACGGAGGGCTGGCCGGGGTAGTGACCGGCATCGGGACGGCAATCAAGGTGTGCGGCGGGGCGGGCGCTGTGCGCAACAGCGCCGGGATGGGCGCGGGTGGGCCGGATCAGGCGGCCTTGTCCAGGGCGAGGTGGGAGAAATAGCCCACCACGGCGGCTACATAGAAGGGCAGCAAGGGCTGCCAGTCGAACTTGTAGAAGAACATGGGCAGGGCGATGATGGGCAGCGGCACCAGCAATGCGCCCCACCAGGTATGGGTCCACCCCCTGTGGTTGTCTATGGCCGGGAGCATGGCGAAAAAGCCCAGGATGGCCGCCCACTCGTATTCGCCGTTGACCATGAGCACCACGTCGGTGCCCGCCAGCAGGCCGTAGAACAGTTTGCGCCCCACGGAGCAGGTATCCACGTCCGGGAAGAGCGCGGCCATGAGGCAGATGGCCACGAGCACGGCCATGACCATGGGGTCCGCATGAAAGTAGTCGAAGTAGGCGAGGCCGTAGAGCGAGCCGCCTGCGACCGCCCCGGCGGTGATGATGTGGGCCTTGTATCCTGGCATGGGCGAGATGTAACGGCAACCGTTTGTCTGGTCAAGCAAAGATGGCGTCGGGTGCGTGCCATCTTGTTGCAATGCGCCCTGGCCGCCGCCTCGCCTTGGGCAAGGGGGGCTGGGGGGCGCCGGACCGTGTGGACGGGAGGCGCTTGCCGCCTGCGGAAACGGCGCGGTGCTGGCGCATTATGTTCGGATATCTGACGGGTTACGGTTGAACCTCGGTCGGATTCTGGGCGGCATGCGGGCGAACCACGGGCGGCGTGCCATCGAACCACCAACGGATCACCGACGAGCCGCGGTCAAGCCACGGTCAAACCACGGACGTCGTGCGGGCGAACAACTAACGGGTCCCCGACGAACCACGGGGGGCATGCGGGAAGCCACGGCCGGATCCCCGGCAAACCACGGACGAGCCACCGGCAAACCACGGACGAGCCACCGGCGAACCACGGACGAGCCACCGACAAACCACGGACGAGCCACCGACAAACCACGGACGAGCCACCGGCGAACCACGGACGAGCCACCGGCGAACCACGACGGACGGCGCGGGGGCTACCGGGTGGGCATGGCCGGATCGTGGTCGTCGCGGGCCACCTCGCGCCACAGGCCGGGCGGCAGCAGACGGCGGACGTGCTTGGCGAACACCTCGCGGTAGGCCGGGTTGGAGAAACGGAACGTGACCGCCATGTCCGCCCGGCGCCAATCCGCCTCGCGGGTGTTGCCCCAGGGGATGCGGTTGTTGCCGCGCAACTGGCTGCACTGGGCCAGCGCGCGCAGGCAGTGCACAAGGGCGAGATCCTCGCTGTGGAGGGTGATGCTGTAGTGGTAGGCGGCGTGGTCAATCATGTTTGTACGTTTCGTCTATCTTTTATAAGCCAATTAATACGATCTGGCGTACGTGTCAAGTGAAGCGGGTGGGGGGGCGGATTATCAGTGTACTGTATGTAATATGATAATAGATATTCTGCGTCGCCCGCAACCGGGGCCAAGCGGCAAAAGGAGCGAGGGGGCTGATGGTGCGGTGTGCAGGGGGCAATGGGGCTTCGGCGGATGGGGGAGAGAGGGGCGGCGCGCCACGGACGTTGCGGGGGCAAAGAGGCCGGGCGCGCCTGCCAGCGGCGGACCGCCGGTTCTTCGCCAGCGGCCCGTCCCGTGCCGCGTCCTTGACGGACATGGCACTGTCTTTCAAAAAAAATATACAGTTACGGTGTGGACCTCACGCTTCGCAACCCCTCGTTTTGAGGGGACACGCCTAGGACTGGGCGCGCAGAAAGGCGAGGCGGTCGTCGGTCATCAGGGGCTGGAACTCGATGACCGTATAGTCGGCCACGCCCTGCACCCGGAAGGGGTCCGTGGCCAGCACCGCCTCCAGGGCGGCGCGGTCGGCGGCCTGGGCCAGTATGACGCCGCCCGTGCGCGGGTTCTGCGGGCCGGAGGCGAGAAACAGCCCCGCGTCGTACTGGCTTTTCAAAAAGGCCCGGTGCGCGACGAGCGCCTTGTCGATTTCCTCCAGGGGCTTGGTATAGGTCACGAGAATCACGAACATGGGGTTCTCCTTGCGGGCTTTGGTTGGTTCCGTCCGGTAGGGTTGAAAAAAACGGCCCGGACAGGCCGTTCAAGCTGTTGACGAACCGCCATGTATCCCTGCTGTTTTTTGAAGCCTTGCTTGCCCCAACCGTACCGACCTCCCCTTCCCCCGGTCCGAGCGGCCCGGACAGGCCGGGCCGTTGCAAACGGTATGGCCTGCGGCCCCTACATGGCGCCGCCCGCCTCCAATTCGTTGATCTGCTGGTCAATGGCCTGTTGCAGTTCCTTGGGCAGGCCGTCCATGTCCACGTTGAGGAAGCCGCGCACGATGGTGCTGGTGGCCTCGTCCTCGTCCAGGCCGCGCGCCATGAGGTACTCGATCTCTTCCTGGGCGATCTTGCCCACGGCCGCCTCGTGCGACAGCTCCACGCCGGGCTGCGTGCCTTCCAGCTCCGGGATGGCGTGGATCACGCCGCTGCCCAGGATGAGCCCCTTGCACTCCAGATGGCCGCGCGCGGGCACGCTGTAGCCGCCGATGAAACCCCGGTTGATGATGGTGCCGCCCGTGGTCAGGGTGCGGGCGATGATCTCGCCGCGCGTGTTGGGCGCGTTGAGGATGATGCGGTTGCCCGTGTCGATGTGCGAGCCCTCGGGCGCCACGATGACCGAGTTGAAGCGCGCCACCGCGCCGCTGCCGTTGAGCGTGAGGCTGGGGTACATCTGGAGGTCGCGCACGGGCTTGAGCAGCACGTAGTTGTTCAGGAACACGGCGTCCTCTTCCAACACGCCAGCGCTGCGGGGGCGCACCGCGGTTTCGGTGCCCCAGTTGTGGATCATGGTGAAGGTGAGCTTGGCTCCCTTTTTCACGTAGAATTCGCTGATGCCCAGGTGCGCGGCTTCCGTGACCCCGTGGGCCACGGCGCAGCCCGTGATGATGTGCAGCTCGGAGTCTTCCTCCACCACCACGATGTTGTGCACGTTCTGGCCCACGCCCTGGCTCTTGATGAACAGGCAGGACTGCACGGGCGTGGTGAGCTTGGCGCCCTTCTCCGTGCGGATGAAGTAGCCGCCGTGGCAGTTGTCGCGGGTGGCGCGGGTGTATTCGTCCTTGTCCGGATCGATGAGTTTCCAGTAGTAGTCGGGCAGGCCGTCATACTTGGCCAGCGCGGCGTTGATGTCCATGATTTCCACGCCCTCGTGCCGCGATTTGCAGTGCACGCCGGAGTGGTTCATGTGCAGGAACGAGCCGCTGCGTTCGGTCTCGTTCACGTCGATGCCAGCCATGAGCAGTTGGCGCTTGTCCTCGTCGCCAAGGGTGCGCAGGTCGTCGATGGCGCTTTCGTTGGCGCCGGAGAAATTGTATTTTTTCAGGTCCACGGTGTCGGACATGGTGGTCTCCGTAAGCTGAACGTTAACGCGTTAGCGCATTTTCACATTGAAACAATGTGTCGAATTGAAATAATGAAGCATTATTTCAATAAAATGCACAAGAGCTTCTAAACTTTTTCAAAGTTACGATGCTCTAGCCGAGGCAGCGCAGGCATTCCTGGTAACCGTACTTGCCGATGTGGTCCAGGATGTCGCGGGGGCGGGATTCGCAGCACAGGTGGCCGTCGTACATGACCTGGCCCCGGTCGGCGTTGACGTATTCGAGGATGTAGCCGGTGTGGGTGATGATGAGCCCGGCGGTGCGCCGCCGCGCCTTGCGTTCGATCATGGGGCGCAGGGGATCGGGGTCGGGCTCCAGTTCGCCGTCGAGCAGCGCGCGGGCCGTGCGGCCTATGAGCGCCATGTTCTCCAGGTCCACGCCGGATTCCGGTTCGTCGAAGAGCACCAGGCTGGGCTTTTGCGCCATGAGCTGCAACAGCTCCGAGCGTTTGATCTCGCCGCCGGAAAAGCCCGCGTTGATGTCGCGGTCCAGGAATTCGTCAAAGTTGACCCGGCGCGCCAGGGCATCCACGTCCACCTCGCCGTGGCGCGAGCACATCTGGACCAGGTGGCGGGTCTTGAGGCCGTGGATGGTGGGCGGGCGCTGGAAGGACATGCCCATGCCCAGGCGGGCGCGTTCGTAGGGCTTGGCGTTGGTCACGTCCGTGCCCTTGAAGGTGATGGAACCTTTGGTGATGGTGTAGTTGCCAAAACCCATGAGGGTCATGAGCAGGGTGGTCTTGCCCGAGCCGTTGGGGCCGAACAGGATGAAGGTCTCGCCGTCGGCGATGTGCAGGTTGACGCCCTTGAGCACTTCCTTGTCGCCGATGTTCACATGCAGGTTTTCTACGTGCAGCATGGTGTTCCTCGTGTCTGGGATTGCCGCTTGCGCGGCGCGTTTCTTATGCTGTATCCCCCCGGTCCCGTCAACATGGACGGTTTCAGGGACGGAAGCAGTAGTAGCACCGCCCCCGGCGGCGGAAAAAGGGAATGAGCGCCGCCCCGGCGGCGAATCCGCCCAGGTGGGCCCACCACGCCACGCCGCCCGATCCCCCCGTTTCCACGGACGCGATGCCGGAAAAGAGTTGCATGGCGAGCCATGCCCCGAGAAAGAGCACGGCGGGCACATCGAAAATAAAGGGAATGATGATGATGGGGATGAGCGTGCGCACCTTGGCGTGGGGGTAGAGCATGGCGTAGGCGCCCATGACCCCGGATATGGCGCCCGACGCCCCGATCACCGGGGTGGCGGAGCCGGGGTTGGCCAGGATGTGCGCCAGCAGCGAGGCCAGGCCGCAGGTGAGGTAGAAGGCCGCGAAGCGCCACGGCCCGGTCACGTCCTCGATGTTGTCCGCAAAGATCCACAGCATCCACATGTTGAGCAAGAGATGCATGAAGCCGCCGTGCAGGAAGAGCGAGGTGAACAGCGCCGTGGCGCGTCCGTCGGGGTATCCCATGTGGTGCGCCCAGGACGGGTCGGCAAAACGCAGCGGCGTGACCCCGTAGACGTGGAACACCTGGAACTGCGCGCCGGGCGCGAGGCTGAGCGTCCACAGCCAGGCCAGCGCGTTGAGCGCGATGATGGCCCACATGGCGTAGGGCGTGTGCACGCTGGGGATGTTGTCGCGCAGGGGGATCATGGCGTGCCGCCGCGCGGGGGCGCGGCCCAGAGCGTTGCCAGCCGCGCCGCCAGGGCGCGCATGCGGGCGCGGCGCAGGGCGGCGAGGCGGGTGTCCAGGTCGCGGACCGCCGCATCCAGGGCGTCACGGCCGCCGCTGTTGTCGGCCACCAGATCGCAGGCGGCGAGTTTTTTTTCTTCCGGCCACTGCCATGCCTCCATGGCGGCCAGGGTGGCCTCGTCCCAGCCCCGGTTGGCGGCCAGGCGGGCCAGGCGCGTGGCGCGGGGGCAGCGCACGCCCACGAGCACCGTGTCAGGACCGGCGCGCCAGCCCACTTCCAGGGCCAGGGGGATTTCCGCCAGCGCGGCGCGCGCCGCCGCGTGCTCCCGCCAGAACAGGTCGAGGCGGTGCATGACCGCCGGATGGATGCACGCCTCCACCTCGCGCCGCACGGCGGGATCGTCGCACATGGCCCGGAACAGGGCGGCCTTGTCGATGCCTGTCCCTTGCTGGACACCCTTGTCCTGTCTTGCCGCGTTCTGTCCGTCCCTGCGTCCCGTGGCGCCGGCCTGGATAAGGAAGCGGTCGCCGAACCGTTGCCGGAGCATGGCCCAGCCGTCCGCGCCCGGTTCGTAGAGCGCGGCCACGGTCTGGTCCGCGCTGAACAGGGGATGGCCGCGCGCGGCCAGCAGGCCGGACAGGGCGGACTTGCCGCAGCCGGGCAGCCCGGTGACCACCACCCGCTGCGGCTGGCGCGACAGGTGGAGCGCAAGGCGCATGAAATCGGGGGGCGGCGGCACGGCAAAGGCGAGGCGCTCGCCCGTGGCGGGATGGGTGAAGGCGATGCGGTGCGCGTGCAGCATCTGGCGCGGGGCCAGCAGGCGCAGGGCGCGCGGGGCGTCCCGTCCCGGCGCGCCGCCGTACAGCGCGTCGCCCCAGATGGGATGGCCCATGTGCGACAGGTGCACGCGGATCTGGTGGGTGCGCCCGGTAAAAATCCGGACGCCGAGCAGGGCGAAGCGGCCGCCCGGATCGCGGTGCAGCACGCGCCATGCCGAGCGGGCGGGCCTGCCGCCGTGGGCGAGCACGGCCATGCGCGTCTTGTGCGTGGGGTGGCGGCCAATGGGCAGGTCGATGCCGCCGCGATCCTTTTCCGGGCAGCCGTGCACCAGGGCCAGATATTCCTTGTCCACTGCGCGGTCGGCAAAGGCCTTGGCCAGGGCGAGGCGCGCGCCCTCGCGCAGGGCCACGACCAGCAGGCCGCTGGTGTCCTTGTCGATGCGGTGCACGATGCCGGGGCGAAAGCCCTCCATGGCCGCCAGTTCCGGGAAATGGTGCACCAGCCGGTGCACCAGCGTGCCCTCGGGCTGGCTGGGCGCGGGATGCACGGTCAGCCCGGCGGGCTTGTCCAGCACCAGGAGCGAGGCGTCGCGGTACAGCACGGCGAGTTCGCCCTTTTCCGGGGTCACGGCGGTGCGGGGTGTGGCCACGGCCACCACGATGGTTTCGCCGCCGCGCAGGGTGTCGCTGGGCCGGGTCCAGGCCGCGCCGTCAACCGTGACCTGCCCGGCGCGGATGGCTGTTTTCAGCTTTTCCCGCGACAGGTCCGCGCCGCGCAGGGCGTTGCCCAGAAAACGGTCGAGCCGGTCGCCCCGCGCCGTGGCCGGGACCGTGAGTGCATGTGTGTCGTGTGTCACGAATTCGTTACGCTGGGGTGGACCTGTTTAAAAAAAAATGTATTCCTGAAAAACGGCACGGGGCGTGGGCCGTGGGGCGCTCCCAAAGGCAAGAGGAGCCGTTTTTGTTTGCCTGGAGTCTTGACCCGCTTTTGCCTTGCCATTTACAACCTTGAAGATTATGCGGGCCAGCCGGGATGGGGCTTGCCCAGGCGCACCCCACATGCGCCATCCGGCGTTGCGCGCGCCACGGCGCGCCATCCGGGCGTACACGGTCCGCGCCGTGCGGTGCGCCGCGCGGCCGGGCTCGAAAGAATATAATCGCTATCCGCCGACAGGCAAATAAAAACCATGGGTTGCGCCGAAAGCGCGCCTTGCCTTTTGGGCGAGGCCTTTGGGCGCGCCAGGCATCCTGCCCAGGCGCAGGCGATGCGAAACAGTACAAGGTTGCCGCACACGCGGCAAGAAGGAGGCGGCATGGGCGTTCATTTGGTGGATCATCCCCTGGTGCGGCACAAGCTGGGCATCATGCGCGAACGGGACATAAGCGTGAAGAATTTCCGCGCCCTGGCCAACGAGGTGGCGCGCCTGCTCGTGTATGAGGCCACCAAGGATCTGCAAACCGAGAAAAAGGAAATCCAGGGCTGGGCCGGGCCCGTCACCGTGGAGGAAATCCGGGGCAAGAAGATCACCGCCGTGCCCGTGCTGCGCGCGGGACTGGGCATGCTGGACGGCGTGCTGGACATGATTCCAGGGGCAAAGGTCAGCGTGGTGGGCATGTTCCGCAACGAGGACACCCTGGAGCCGGTGCAGTACTACGTCAAGCTCGCCCGCAACATCGAGGAGCGCATGGCGCTCATCCTCGATCCCATGCTGGCCACGGGCGGCACACTCATCGCCACCATCGACCTGCTCAAGGAGGCCGGGTGCACCAGCATCAAGGGGCTCTTCCTGGTGGCCGCGCCCGAGGGCATCAAGCGGGTGCGGGAAAAGCACCCGGACGTGGAAATCTACACCGCGGCCATCGACGAGCGGCTCAACGAGGTGGGGTACATCCTTCCCGGCCTGGGCGACGCGGGCGACAAGATCTTTGGCACGAAATAGCGCCTTTTGCCTTGAGGCAGGACGCTGCCCTGAGACAATGGTCCATTGTTTCAGGGCAATGCACAAGAGCCTCCACACCTTTTCAAGGTCAAGACGCTTTGGCGGCAGGAGCGTGCGCCGGACCGGGGTAGGACCGGCGTGGGGTGCAACTTCCAACGGAACAGGGGTGACACGTGGCTGATCTATCCGCATCCGAGTATTCATTCAAAGGCAAGGACTGTGTCCTGGGCGCGCAGATGTTGTTCGTGGCCTTCGGCGCATTGGTGCTCGTTCCACTTCTCACCGGGCTCAATCCCAACGTGGCGCTGTTCACGGCGGGCGCGGGCACGCTGCTCTTCCAGGTCATCACCAAGGGCAAGGTGCCCGTTTTTCTGGCCTCTTCCTTTGCCTTCATCGCGCCGATCATCCACGGCACCAACACTTGGGGCGTGCCCGGAACCCTGTGCGGCCTGGCCGCCGCGGGCGTTGTCTACATCATTTTGAGCCAGTTGGTGCGCTGGCAGGGGCCGTCCGTCATCGAGCGCGTGCTGCCGCCCATCGTCACCGGCCCGGTCATCATGGTCATCGGCCTGGTGCTCGCGCCTGTGGCCGTGTTCATGGCCCTGGGCAAGACCGGCGACGGCAGCGTGCAACTGGTGCCCCAGGGCACGGCGCTGACCATCTCCCTCATCTCCCTGGCCGCCACCATTTTCGCCTCGCTGCTGGGCAAGGGCATCATCCGCCTCATTCCCATTCTGGTGGGCATTGGCGTGGGCTATGTCTGCTCGCTGGTGACCGGGCTGGTGGATTTTACGCCCGTGGCCAACGCCCCGTGGTTCGCCATGCCCGCCTTCACCTTCCCCGAGTGGAACCTGCAGGCCGTGCTGTTCATCGTGCCCGTGGCCATTGCCCCGGCCATCGAGCACGTGGGCGACGTGCTGGCCATCGGCGGCGTGACGGGGCGCAACTACGTGCAGGAGCCCGGCATCCACAAGACCATGCTCGGCGACGGCCTGGCCACCTCGCTGGCCTCCATGCTGGGCGGCCCGCCCAACACCACCTATTCCGAAGTCACCGGCGCCGTGGCCTTGACCAAGGCCTTCAATCCCGCCATCATGACCTGGGCCGCCATCGCGGCCATCCTGCTGGCCTTTGTGGGCAAGCTGGGCGCGCTGTTGCAGACCATTCCCGTGCCGGTCATGGGCGGCATCATGATACTGCTCTTCGGCGCCATCGCCGTGGTGGGCATGAACAGCCTGGTGCGCGCGGGCAATGACCTCATGCATCCGCGCAATCTGGCCATCGTGGCCATCATCCTGGTCTTCGGCATAGGCGGCATGTCCATTGGCAACGAGGCCTTCACCCTGGGCGGCATCGGCCTCTCGGGCGTGGTGGGCGTGGTGCTCAATCTCATCCTGCCGCGTGGCCCCAAGCATTGAGGACAGACCCCATGGCCGAGACCGTCACCGGACTCGTATTGACCTTCAATGGCGAGCGGCTCCTGGACAAGTGCCTGGAGTCGCTCGCCTTTTGCGATAAAATTCTGGTGGTGGACTCCCAGTCCACGGACCGCACGCGGGAGATAGCCGAAAAACATGGGGCCGCGTTCGTGGTGCGGCCCTGGGAAGGGCCGGTGCCCCAGTTCCTGTTCGCGCTGGACATGATCGACACCGATTGGGTGGTGAGCCTGGACCAGGACGAGTGGCTGACCGACACCCTGCGCGCGGGGGTGGAAAAAGCGGTGCGCGGCGGCGCGGACGCGGGGCTGGCCGGGTTCTGGTGCCCGCGCAGTTCCTGGTATTTCGACCGCTTTCTCATGCATTCCGGGTGGTATCCCGACCGCCTGTTCCGCGTGTTCCGCAACGGCAAAATGGAGGTGTCGGCCAGCGGGCCACACTATTCCTTCAAGCCGCTCGGCCCCACGGGCAACCTGACGGGCGACATCCGCCACGTGCCGTATGAAAACCTGGCCGCGCACATGGACAAGATCAACTACTACACGCAGGAGGCGGCCAACGACCTGCGCGCCAAGGGGCGGCGCGGTGGCCTCGTGTCCGCCCTGGCCCACGGCGCGGCCCGCTTCGCCAAGATATACCTGTTGCGCCGGGGGTTCCTCGATGGCCGCGCCGGACTCATCCTGGCCATCCACGGATTCGTCTACGCCTTCCACAAATACCTGCGCGCCGCCGAGCCGGAAGGGTTCCGCGACTAGCGCATTTTAGCATTGAAACAATGCGATGATTTGAAATAATGAAGCATTATTTCAAAAAAATGCATAAAAGCATCTCATCTTTTTCAAAGGTAAGATGCTCTAACCCGCACACCCCCGGCATCCGGCCCAGACCGGATGCGTTTTTTCCGCAAGATCGTCCAAGAAGCGCCGCGTCCCGCGCGGCATGATCCTCCCATGGCCGCTCCGCATCCGCTGGAGCGGCGGCATCACACACAGGGAGGATTCTATGGATACCAACGAACCCCGCGAAACCCACGACATGGCGGCCTGCCTGGCCCAAGGCACCATAGCGCACCTGCGCAAGGACGTGTGCGCCGGAGAATGCCCCTGGAACGCGCATCCCGTGTTCCAGGGCGTGGCGCTGCGGCATCTGGTCACCGGGGCCGACACGGCGGGCGCGCTGTCCTGCCATGTCGTGCGCATCGATCCCGGCTGCGTGCTGGAGGAGCACGTCCACGCCGGGCAATGGGAGCTGCACGAGATCGTGCGCGGCCAGGGCAGGGCGCGGTTCGCGGGACGTGATGTGGCGTACCGGCCCGGCTGCATGGCCGTCATCCCCATGGGCCAGGCGCACCGCGTGGAAGCGGGGCCGGATGGGCTGGTGCTGCTGGCCAAGTTCTTTCCGGCGTTGCTGTAGCGTGCCGCTGGCCGCGCCGTACCCGGAAAGGCTCGGCTGCGCTTTGCACGGGCCGGGAGGCAGCAGGGCGGCATCCGGTGGGCAGGCCCGCGCCCTGCCCACACTTGGCAAGCGGCATGCGGCGCGGTACATGCTCCGCATGGCTGTCGCATCCGCATCACCTGCTGCCTCCGTGCGCTTCATGGACATGCCTGGCCTGCCCGGGGTGTGCGCCGTGCGGGCGCGGCACGTGTCCACCGCCTTTCCGCGCCACGTGCACGCCACCTGGGTGATCGGCCTCATGGACGGTGGCGGCAGGCGCATCCGCCTGCGCGGCCAGGACATCGCCATCCCCGCCGGGCACCTCTTCGTGCTCGCACCGGGCGTGTCGCACGCCTGCGCGCCCCTGGACGGCCCCCAGTCCTACCGCGTGCTGTGCGTGGCGCCGCAGGTCATGCGCCAGGCGGTCGCCGCGTTGGCCGGGCCGGATGCACCCGAACCCTGTATTCCCCTGGTCCCGTTGCGCGACCCGGACCTGCTGCGCGCCTTTGCCGCCGTGTTCCGGTGGGCCGAGGGGCATGCCCCGGCCAGCGGCGCTTCCCCTGCGGCCACGTGCGAGGCCTTGCTGCGCCACCTCATCCTGAACCACGCCGCGCTGCCCGTTCCCGCCGATGGAACCGAAGAAGGGGGAGAGGACGCGGCGCTGCGGCCCCAGGCGCATGCGGCGGTTGTCCGCGCCAAGGCCTATATCGAGGCCACGCTGCCCGGTGCCATCACCCTGGACGCGCTGGGCCGCGCCGCCCATTGCAGCCCCTACCACCTCCATCGCCTTTTTTTGGAGCACATGGGCATCACACCCACGGAATACGCCATCGAGCAGCGTGTGCGCCGCGCCCGTGCCCTTATCGACGCGGGGTGCCCCCTTGCCGAGGCCGCGTTGGCCGCCGGGTTTTGCGACCAGAGCCATTTTTCCCGCCATTTCCGGCGGGTGGTGGGTGTGTCGCCAGGCCGGTATCTTTTTCGTAATAATTCCTGATAAGGTCTTCCACCTTTTTGCCGCGTGCTTATTCTCTTCCGTGCGTGGGTCTGGTATGCTTGCTTGCTTTCCAGGCCAAACGTGTCGCACGCCAACTGGCAATAACGCCGCAACATCCCGCCGCAACAGCGCAAAGGGAGGCATCATATGGACTTCTCGCAGATTCTCGACAAACGCCGTGCCGTCAATTTCTTTGATCCCGACAGGGACGTGCCCGAAGAGCTGGTGCGCCGGATGGTGACCATGGCCGCCAAGACCCCGTCCAGCTTCAACCTGCAACCCTGGAATCTCATCATCCTGCGCGAGCGGGAGGAAAAGATGAAGCTGCGCGGGCTGGCCTGGGACCAGCCCAAGGTCAGCGAGGCGCCGGTGACCATGATCGTGTTGGCCGACCGCAACGGCTGGCAGGCGGGCCACCCCACGGTGGAGCGCAATTTTAAGGAAATGGTGGCCGCAGGCGGCATGAAGCCGGAACAGTATGACTGGTTCACCGGCGCGGCCAAGGGGCTGTATGGCGCCACGGATGAAACAGCCCTGGCCTTTGCCGCCAAGAATACGGGTTTTTACGCCATGTCGCTCATGTATGCCGCCACGAGCCTGGGGCTCGATACCCATCCCATGGACGGCTTTGACCGGGAAGGGGTGGCGGCGGCCTTCCATATTCCGAAGAACTATTGGATCCCGCTCCTGCTTTCGGTGGGCTATTTCGCGCCGGGCAAGGAGCTGCATGCGCCCAAGTGGCGCAAGGGATATGAGGACATCGTGGTGCGTTTCGATTAGAGCATCTTAGCTTTGAAAAAGAGTAGATGCTCTTATGCATTTCCCTGAAACAAGGGGACATTGTTTCAGGGGCGAGTCTTGTTTCAAGACTTAAATGCGCTAAAATGCGCTAGCCGGGCCGCGGTGCGGGCCGCGAGGATGCTTCAATAGGGGACACCTCCGGTGGCGGGAACCGCCCGTTGCCGGAGGTGTTGCATCATCTGGAAGCGAGCCGCCGTCGGGAGTGTGCCGCTGGGTGTCGGCGGGGGCGTTGCCCTATTAGCCGCAGGGAGCGGGGCGCGGGCGGGCGGCTACAGCTTGCCCACTTCGAGCTTGCCCGACCCGGGGTTGAAGTAGAGCGTGGAACGGGGGATGGGCTTGGAGACGCGGGTGACCGTGCCGAAAAAGTTGATGATGACGCCGGGATGCATCTTCACGAACACCTTGATGGTGGAGTTCATGGCCTTGCGCATCTCCTCGCGTTCCTTTTCTATGCTGGCCTCTATTTCCGCCAGTTCGTGCTCGCACCGGATGCGCGCCTTGAGCAGCTCGGCCACGGCGGCGCGTTTTTCAGGTATCGCCTTGAGCAGGATGTCCTTGGGCGAGCCTTTGCCG
Organism: Desulfovibrionaceae bacterium; assembly: GCA_050251715.1. Taxonomy (GTDB): domain Bacteria; phylum Desulfobacterota; class Desulfovibrionia; order Desulfovibrionales; family Desulfovibrionaceae; genus JBFWMG01. The sequence continues at coordinate 38,515 of JBFWMG010000019.1, forward strand.
ATGGCCGTGAAAATCTTCTGGAGCATGAAGTCGAGTTTCTTTTTCCGGGCGTATTTCTCTTCGTCCGTCTCGCGTTCCATGCCCAGGTGCAGGGTGGTTTCCACCCCCATTTCCGACCCTATCTCATTGGCGATGATGCCTTCCCCGGCGCGGATGGTGCTGCCCACGATCTTGCCCCGGCCCCGGCGGGCGATGAACTTCTTGCGCGCGAAGATGATGCTGTTGTTGGTCTCGTGGGCGATGTTCACGTCGCCCTGGGCCTCGATGACGGCGTTCTTGCAGAACAGGGCGGACACGCCGCCCTGGGTGGATATCTTGCCGCCCCGGTCCATGATGATGCCGCCCCTGACCTCGATGTCGCCGCCCGCCTTGACGATGGCGCTTTCAATGACCTCGTCCACAAGGATGTTGTTGGGGCATTCCACGCTGAAGCCGGACAGGACGGAGCCGCGCACGTGGACAGAGCCTTTTTCCAGGGACAGGTTGCCAATGGAGTAATCCACATCGCCCTTGGTGGTGAAGACCTCGGTCACCGCCAGGTTGTTGTCGATGAAGAAGACCATGCCGTTGTCCGCGGCGCGCAGTTCGGTGCCGTCCTCGGACGTGACGATGTTGTCGCCCACATTGAGGAGAAAGGGGATGCCGTCGCGGGCCGGTATGATCCTGCTGAAGACGTCGCGGCCCGGTGTGCCGGGCGTCGGGGGGATGAGGCGGCCGAGCAGGGTGTCCTGTTGCACGGATTTGACCACGCCACGGGCGCGGAAGTCGATGCGGTCGCCGTCGGTCGAGAGCCCCACCTCGCTGCGGTCGTCCTCGTACAGCATGTCGAACCAGCCGTCCTGGCCGTTTTTGGGCTTGATGCCCCGGCAGATGAGCACGTCCTTGACCGGTTCGCCCGTTTGCTGCGCCTCGGCCAGGGCCGAGGCAAAGGCGTTGCCGTCCAGGGGTTCGGACACGTTCAGCGCGGCCATGGCGTCCAGCATGCGTTCGTGGGTGATGGGCCTGCCCATGTGGTCCGAGGCGTATATGGTCGCGGTAACGCGCATGACATCCGGGCTGACGTGGATCAGCGGTTTGACGCTGACTTCCTGGTCGTCGAGGAGCACCAGGCCGTAGGTCTCGGAGCGGATGGCCAGGGACACCTTGTCGATGTGGCAGTGCGCCTCTTCCGGGAACACGATGTCCCGGCCCTTGTCCTTGCCCTCAAAGGGGATCTTCTTGCCGTCCAGGGTGATGCCGAAGCGCGCGCCCTGGGCGGGCACCAGCGAACCGAGGGAGTCGCCGGGAAAAATGGGGAGGTTCCAGTCGCTTTTGGTTTCGATGCGGGCGTCGGTGGCGCGTTGGGGAGCGATGCCACGGGCGATGACGGCGTTCGGGATGTCGCGTCCATCGGCCATGTCGCGCACGACCTGCTTGATGCGTTCGGCGTCGGGCGGGACACGCACACCCGCGTTGACCAGAGCCCGTTCGATGCCCGCAACGGAAATGGGGCGGCCCTTGCCCTTGGCGGGCAGGCCGCTCAGCGTGGCGGCCATCATATCTTCGGCGACGTCGAGTTCGATTTCCGCGTCGCAGTTTTCGGGCTCGGCGTGGAACAGGCCGTTGCCGGCATCGGTCACGGTGATGGCCTCGGGGGGAACCTCAAGTTGCTCGGAGGCAAGTTGGCGGGCCTGCTCGGCGTTGGCGGCGGCAAATTCGATGACACGCAAGCGCATGCGCAACAATCCTTGAGGCCGCACGACGCGACCCGAATCAGATCAAACGATGAATGGCCCCTCCCCCCCCGGGGTGGCAGGTCATACCCGGAAACGCCGACGGCATGAACACGATTCTGCGAAGCAGATAGTAGTGGTTACCGCATGCTTCCCATTTTTTCAATGACAAAAGGCGGCCAGTTACGGCATGATTGCAAAAATGGCGGCAACGCACACACAACGGACGCAACAGGAGTCGTAAATGCCTTATATCACACAAGACAGACGCGCCGTGTTTGACCCTTTTCTTGAGGAATTGGCACGGGAAGTGAATTCCGGCGGGGAGCTGAATTATTGTCTCTACAAATTGTCGTGTTTGCTGATCGACCGTATTGGCCCCAGCTATGACAAGCTCTCCATGTGTTCCAGCGCCATGGAGCATGCCAAGCTCGAATGGTACCGCAAGAAGCTGGCGCCTTACGAAGAGGTGAAGATCGCTGAAAACGGTGATATCTAAGGGGCTGTCTCCGACGCAAGCCGTGTGGAGGACAGGTGACGCGGCCGGTTGCCGCTTGCGTGTTCCCATGGGGTGGTGTATAGTGCCACTACATGAAAAAGTTATGCTAACGTTGCGAAAAGAGGAGTAATCTTATGGAAACAGCGCATGATAACGTACACCATATCAAAGGCGGCGCGGCAGGCGCGTGTGGCGCCGCTCCTTGTGCGGAGGAACCAATGAGCAAAACGTACCGCGACATGGGCAAGGTGTCTCTTTTCGTCTCTTTGCTGTCCGTCCTCTTGGTCGTCATCTTTTTCTTCGGCCTCAACCAGAACATCACGGGCGTGTCCGCCAAGGTGAAGGAGCTGGCTGCGGTTTCGGGGCAGCTTGAGCAGGTGAACGGCAAGCTCACCGCCCTGGAGGAACGCGTGGCCACCTTTGACGCCCTGCCCCAAAAGGCCAAGCGCATGATGTACGCCACCATGCTGCTGGAACTGGCCCAGCGCGTGGCGAATCTGTCCGCCACTGCCGACAGCGAGGAGCAGGCGACCAAGCTGGCCGAGGCCATGAAGCTTATCCAGGAAGTGCAAGCCCAATACGACGCGCCATAGCCGCGTTGCCGCGTGAAATGAAAAGCCCCGCCAGTCGGCGGGGCTTCAGGCTGCTGATAAACCGCCATCTGCTTCGTTGCTGCAAAAAGCGCAGACCCTCACGTATGTCTAGATACAGCTCTGCTCTCGATAGCTGTAAGGCTCGTAGACTCGCCTAACAGCTAGTCGGTCTTCGGGCCTGCGCTTTTTTTGCGCCTCGCATCTGACGATTTCTCAACAGCCTGCCAGATTGAACTTTGTCAGCAATTTGAAGCCCCGCCGGACGGCGGGGCTTTTTTTTGTGTCGCAGAGTCCGAACCCGGCGGGGGCGGACAGGCGGGGAGCCCGGGCGGGCGGCTAGCCCTCGCCGCGTTGCTGGTACGCCAGCGAACTGAACTGCATGAGCCACTCCAGGTTGTGGTGCGACTCCAGATAACGGAAGGTGCCGGTCTTGCCGCGCATGGCCAGCGAGTGGGTGATGGCCCCGTGGCGCGTGTAGGTGACGCCGGGCAGGAACGTGCCGCCCGACAGGCCCGTGGCCGCGAAAAACACGTTGTCGTCGCGCACCAGGCTTTCCACCGTGAGGATTGCCTTCAGATCCATGCCCTCGTCAAGGAGCCGGTTCCTTTCCGCCTCGGACTGGGGATCGAGCCGGGCCAGCAGCTGCCCGCCCAGCCCCCGGATGGCGCAGGCGGAGATGACGCCCTCGGGCGTGCCGCCCGTGCCGATCATCATGTCCACTTCCGAGCGCGGATCAACGGCCATGAGTGAGCCCGCCACGTCGCCGTCGGTGTGCAGCTGGATGCGCGCGCCCGCCGCGCGGATTTCGCGGATCAGGTTCTGGTGCCGGGGTTTGTCCAGCACGAACACGATGAGGTCTTCCACGTCCTTGTCCAGAGCCTGGGCCACCTTGGTCAGATTGTCGGCCACAGGGGCGTCCAGGTCCACCACGTCGCGCGCCTGGGGCGGCACGGCGATTTTTTGCATGTAGTAGCTGGAGCCGGGGTGGAACATGGTGCCGGCCGGCGCCGCGCCCACCACGGCAATGGCGTTGGGGCGGCCAAAGGCGAGCAGGTTGGTGCCCTCCACCGGATCCACGGCGATGTCGAGATTGGGGCCAAGGCCGGTGCCCACGCGCTCGCCGTTGTAGAGCATGGGGGCTTCGTCCTTTTCGCCCTCGCCGATGACCACGGTGCCGCAGATGTTCATGGAGTTGAAGGACAGGCGCATGGCGTCGACGGCGGCCTGGTCTCCGGCGTTCTTGTCGCCCTTGCCCAGCCAGCGTGCGGCGGACAACGCGGCGGCTTCCGTGACGCGGACGAGGTCGAGGGCCAGATTTTTCTCGGGAGCTTCCATTGCTTCCTCCGGGTGCGGGTATGACGGCTAGGGCTGATTCGCGGCATCGAACAGGTCGATGCGGCGCTGGTGGCGGCCACCTTCGAAATCCGTGGCCATGAAGACATCGGCGATGGAGGCGGCAAGGCCGGGGCCGACAACGCGCTCGCCCAGGCACAGCACGTTGGCGTTGTTGTGCAGCCGGGTCATGCGCGCCAGGTATTCATTGGTGCACAACGCGGCGCGGATGCCCGCCACCCGGTTGGCGGCCATGGACATGCCGATGCCCGTGCCGCAGACAAGGATGCCGAGGGCGCTCTCCTTGAGCACCCGCTCGCAGACCTTGTGGGCGAAGACCGGATAGTCGCAGCTGGTGGCTGTTTCCGGCCCCAGGTCGGTGACCGTGTGGCCTGCGGCCAGCAGATGTGCCTTGACGGTTTCCTTGAGGGCGAATCCCGCGTGGTCCGAGCCGATGATGATGGTGCGTTTTGTCATGGCGGTGTGGGTTGGAGGTTAGATGCCGAGGGAATCCCGTTGCCGTTGCAGATGCGCGGTGCGTGAGGTGTCGCGTTCCTGTTCGAGAAAGGCGATTTCGTCGCGCAGGAAACGGATTTGCTTGCGGGTGATGTCCGTGTCCGCGTCCGGGGCGGGCAGGGCGTCTCCCATGTCCGGAACGGACGGGCCGCTGGCCTTCTGGTCGGACGGGCTCCCCGCGTCCAGGGCGTCTGCGGCCCAGTGGCCGAGCAGGGCGTATTCCGTTTCGAGCCTGCGCCGCAGTTGGCGCAGCTCGAAGGTGCGCAGGGCGCGGATGAGCAGCCAGGAAATCTCGCCGCCCAGCACCTTGAGGCCGAAAAGGAAATTGCTCACGATGTTGGCGGTGCGCGCCCTTGCGGGGGCGTCGTCCGGCGTGCGGCCGCCTGTCTCGTTGGTGGCGCTGTTCTGGGTCATGGCGTTGCCTCGTGGTTGTGGATGCGCCGTCCCGCCATGGCGGGCGAAACGTGACTCAGTTGAAAAGGCCGGGGATGCGTTCAAGCCGCGTTCCGGGCGGCAATGGCAGCGCAAGCGCCTCATCCGGCCATGGCGTGGCCCGCAGGGCCAGTTCCTTCACCGCCAGCAGCGCCTTGTCGCCCGAGGGCATGGTCAGCGTCATGCGGTCGGGCGGGAAAAAACGGCCCTCGCCCACGGTGTTGTGGCCAAAAAATTCCAGTGTCCAACGGTGGGATGCCGGTCCTTCCCAGCGCAGGGGGCGGCCTTCGAAATCCAGCACCACCAGGGAGACTGGCGCCGTGTTGCCAAGGTCATACGCGAACCCTTGGCCGGGAACAAGCCTTGTCCCGGCAAAGGCCGCAGGCAAAAGCGGCATGTTTTCCGGCCCATGCGCTTCCCACAGGCCGCCCGTGGCCAGCCGGGCCAGCACCGGCAGCCCAAAGGGCAGGCGCAGGCCAAAGGCTCCCAGGCCCGCGCGGCTGTCCGGGGCCAGATAGGCAATGGACCGGTCGGGTACGTAGGCCGTGAAACCGGAGCCGGTTTCCTCGAACAGGGCGACCGTGGCGCCGATGCCCGCCCGCAGGTCCAGGCGCAGGGGCAGGTCCGTGCCGCCCCACAGGCGCAGCACCACGCGGCGGCTCTGGGCCTTGCCCGCGTAATTGCAGCTGGCGGTCAGGGCGAATCCTTGCACCGTGGCGTTTTCCGCCATGCGGCGGAAGGTGTTCCAGGCCGCGTGGGCCGCCGCCATGTCCACGGGTTCGCCGGGGGGCTGCACGGGCCGCGCACAGCCTCCGGCCAACGCCGCAAGCAGCAGCAACGTGGCGAGACGCGGCCATGCCGCGCGCGCCATGGCCATTACAGCGCCTTGAGTTTCTGTTTGACGGCGTCGGCGTCGCGCACGCCCATGTCCAGCGCCTTGCGATAGCCCTTGCGTGCGTTGGGCACATCCTTGCGCGCGGCGGCGATGTCGCCGAAATGCTCCCAGATGATGGGGTCGCGGCCCGTTTCCACGGCCAGGTTGATTTCGCGCCACGCGTCGTCGAGCTTGCCCATGCGGAAGTAGACCCAGGCCAGGGAGTCGAGGATGTAGCCGTTGTCTGGTTTGAGCCGCGTCGCGGTCTGCACCAGCACCAGCGCCCGTTTCAGGTCGCGGTTCAGGTCGGCCAGGGTGTAGCCCACGTAGTTGAGGGCGTCGGCGTGCTCGGGGTCGAGCCCGATGATCTTTTCCATGACCGCGAGGCTTTCTTCCTGCTTGGATTGCTTGTCCAGATTGATGCCGAGCTGGTACAGCAGGCTGGTTTCGTCGGGCCATTTGGCCACGGCGGTTTCCAGTATGGCCTGGGCCTTTGCCAGGTCGCCGCGCGCTTCGAGGATCTCGGCTTCCAGGATGCTGAAGTCGCTTTCATCGGGATAGCGCTTCTGGCCCAGCTGGGCCATGACGAGCGCCTCGTCGTCGCGGCCCAGCTCGTGCAGCAGGTGGCTGCGAAAGCGCAGGGCGCGGTCGAAGTAGCTGCTCGTGTCGGGAATCTTTTCCAGAAGCTTCAGGGACGCGGCAGGGTTCTTGTCGCCCTCGTAGGCCACCAGCGCCAGATAGAAGTAGACTTCCTTGTTGGGGCTTTGCCGGTTGATGAGGGAGGTGAAGATGGTGCGCGCCTGGTCGTAGAAGCCGTTGTCCAGGAACGAGGTGCCGGCCTGAAGGTAGAAGCTCGTCTCCTTGGGCCCCTGGGCGACCAGGGCGACGGCCCGGTCGGGATTGTTGAGCTTGAGGTTCAGGTCGATGAGCCGCACCCAGATGTCCTGGTCCACCTCGCCGCTGTCGTCGCCGGACAGCTCCAGGATGCGGGAATAGGCGGTTTCCGCGGCGGCGAAGTCCTTGTCCTGCTCGTACATGTAGGCCAGTTCGGCCCATGCCTCCAGGGAGCGGGAGTCCTTGTCCAGCGACGCGCGCAGCGCCTCCACGGCCTGTTTGCGCAGGCCGAGGCCGGAGTAGGCGCGGGCCATGTAGTAGAGCGCCTCGGCCCCGCGTTCCTTTTTGGGGATGGCCTTGATGGTGTCCAGCGCCTCGGCGTAGCGCTCATGTTGCAGGTACATGGAGGCGAGTTGCAACCGGGCTTCCATGGCGTTGGGATATTTGGTGATGTAGGCCTGCAACGTCACGGCGGCGTCGCCGATGCGCTTTTCGGCCAGATAGGTCTGGGCCAGCAGAATGGTCAGGCCGAGATGGTCGGGGAAGATGGTGAGTCCCTGTTTGAGGATCTCGCGGGTGCGGGCGGCGTCGCCCTGCTGCCAGTAGTATTTGGCGGTTTCGTGGAAGATGTCCGGCGTGTCCGCCAGGGGCAGCAGCTTTTCCACGGCGGTGTCCACGGCGGTGGCGTTGGCCGCCTGCCGGGCGTCCTGGAACAGCAGGTAGTAGTAGGCGGCTTCGCCCTGGGGCGAAAATTCCCATGTGTGGGCGGGCGCGGCGTGTTGCGCGGGGCCGCAGGCCGCCAGGGCCAGGACGCAGGCCGCCAGGGCGGCGATGGCCGCCAGGCGCGCCGGGTGCGCAAGGCGGAAGACAGGGGCCGATGCGGACGTGGCGCCCGTGGGGCGGTGCAGGGGTGCCTGCGGGGTGTGGTTCATGGCATGTTCCGCCGGGTGGCCCGGCTGTTTCGGAGCGTGTGGCTCCGGGTCATTCGGTGTGGCTTATCCAGTCCTGGGAAAAGTCGTCGATGCGTTCCGCCAGGTGGTCGCGTATTTTTTGCAACAGCCGGGTTTCGAGCTGGCGCACCCGCTCGCGGGTGATGCCGTATTTCTCGCCTATCTCGCGCAGGGTGACGGGCTGGTCCGAGAGCAGGCGGTCATTGAGTATCTCCACTTCCTTCTCGTTGAGCAGGGGGATGATGGTCTTCAGATGCTGGCGCACCTTCTTGGCGATTTCATCCTGCGCCAGGGAGTCCTCTATGCCTGGGCCGAGGGAGGGCAGAAAGTCCATGCGCGTGGTGTTGGACTCCACGCCCACGGTGGTGTCCAGGGACATGTCGGAGGCGTCGAGGCGCTGCTCCATTTCCCGTACCTGGTCCTCGGGCACGTTCAGGTTCTGGGACAGGGTGGCGGTGTCGGCGTCGAACCCCAGGGATTGCAGGCGCTGCTTTTCCTTGTTCAGGTTGTAGAAGAGTTTGCGTTGCGCCTGGGTGGTGCCGATCTTCACCAGCCGCCAATTGTCCATGATGTATTTGAGGATGTACGCCTTGATCCAGAACGCGGCGTAGTAGGAGAATTTGATGCCCTTTTCCGGGTCGAATTTCTGCACCGCGCGCATGAGCCCCACGTTGCCTTCCTGGATGAGGTCCAGGTGGTTCTGCATCCAGCGGCGTTGGAAATCCATGGCGATCTTGACCACCAGGCGCAGGTGCGACGACACGAGGCGGAACGCGGCGTCGGAATCGCCCGTGTCGCGCACGCGCCGGGCCAGCGCCACCTCTTCGTCCGGATCGAGCAGGGGAAATGAACTGATTTCGCGCAGATAGATCTGGAGGGGGTCGGTCGCCGCGCCCCGGGAACGGGAGATGGGAAAGGACGCGGGCCGGGAGACGGGGGGCAGGCTGTGGCCAGCCTCCGCGCCGTCGGTTTCGGCGTCCGGCGTGGTATCGATTTCTGGTTCCAAGGGGTGTTTTTGATTCATGGTCACGGCGCGCGGGTTGGAAAACAAGCGTAACAGCCCGGATTTGCATCAGCTCCGGGCGGTGGTGTTCGTCAAGATTTCAAGCCTATAGTTTTTGTTTGTCCTTTTCAACGATTTTCAGTACATGGAGGCGACTTAACCTGGGCGGGACGCCGCGTCCCGTGCCGCTTTCCCGGTCTTGGGAAAAAAACCCGCCCTGCAACCGAAACAAGGATAAGACGTTGGCTGATTTTCGTCACGCGCTCGCGTCGCACGACGTGATACTTTTTGATGGCGGCCTGGGCACCATGCTGCAGCAACGCGGCCTGCCCCCGGGCGTTTCCCCGGAACAATTCGGCATGGAGCGCCCCGAGGCGGTGCGCTCGGTGCACGAGGACTATTTGCGCGCCGGCGCGAACGTGGTGACCACCAACACCTTTGGCGGCACGCGCTTCAAGCTCCCCGGCGGGCTCAATCCCGTGGCCTTCAACCGCGACATGGCGCTGTTGGCGCGCCAGGCCGTGGAGGCCGTCGCTCCCGGCTCGTTCGTCGCGGGCAGCGTGGGCTCCACCGGCCATTTCGTGCGCCCCATGGGCGACGTGACCTTCCGCGAACTGGTGGAGGCCTTCAAGGAACAGGTGCGCGGCCTGGCCGAAGGCGGCGTGGACATCATCCTGGGCGAGACCCATTTCGACCTGGCCGAGGTGCGCGCCCTGGTGGTGGCCGCCCGCGAGGTGTGCTCGCTGCCCGTGGGCGTGTCCATGACCTTTGAGACCGGCGTGAGCCTGACCGGCACCCCGCCCATCACCTTTGTGGACGCCATGCAGAACATGGGGGTCGATCTCATCGGCACCAACTGCGGCTCCGGCCCCGAGGGTTTGTACCCGGTGGTGGAGGGCATGCTCGAACGCCTGGACACCCCGTTGCTGGTCGAACCCAACGCGGGCCTGCCCCGCCTGGCCGAGGACGGCTCCACGGCCTTTGACCTCGCCCCGGATGCCTTTGCGGCGCAGGCCGCGCGGTTCGTGGGCATGGGCGCGCGTTGCGTGGGCGGCTGTTGCGGCTCCACGCCCGCGCACATCGCGGCCCTGCGCGGCGCGGTGCGCGCCTTTGCCGCAGAGTCCCGCCCGGCCCCGGCCCCCTGCCTGGTCATCACCTCGCGGGCCGAATCCGTGCCCGTGGGACCGGATTTCCCCTGCCGCATCATCGGCGAGCGCATCAATCCCACGGGCAAGAAGCAGCTCACCGCCGAACTCCAGGCCGGGCAGTTTTCCCAGGCCCTGGTGTACGCCTCCGAGCAGGTGGAGGCGGGCGCGCGCATCCTGGACGTGAACGTGGGCGCGCCCATGGTGGACGAGACCGCGCTGCTGCCGGAACTGGTGCGCACGCTGGTGTCGCGCTTCACCGTGCCGCTGTGCCTCGACAGCTCCGATCCCGAGGCCGTGGCCGCGGCCCTGCCCGAATATCCGGGCACGCCGCTCGTCAATTCCATCAGCGGCGAACCGGGCCGCATGGAGCGCCTGGGGCCGCTGTGCAAGACCTATGGCGCGCCGTTCATCCTGCTGCCCTTGCGCGGCAAGAAACTGCCCGTGGCCGCGTCCGAGCGCATCGCCATCATCGAAGACCTGCTCGTCCAGGCCGAGGCGCTGGGCATTCCCCGGCGGCTCATGATCGTGGACGTGCTGGCGCTTACCGTGTCCTCCAAGCCCGACGCGGGCCGCCACGGCCTGGACACCATGCGCCACTGCCGCGACGTGCTCGGCCTGCCCACGGCCATCGGCCTGTCCAACATCTCCTTTGGCCTGCCCGCGCGCGAGCTGCTGAACGGCACCTATCTGGCCATGGCCGTGGCCAACGGGCTGAACGCCTGCATCGCCAACCCCGGCTCGGCGCGCCTGCGCGAAACCCTGGCCGCCGCCGAAGTGCTCATGGACCGCGACCCCCAGGCCGCGTCCTACATCGCGGGCTATGCCGATTGGACGCCCGCCACGGGCGGCGCCGCATCCGGCGGCGCCGTGGCCGCGCCCCGCAAGAAGACGCGCGCCGCGAACGTGGGCCAGGCCGTGGTCATTGGCGACCGGGAAAATATCGTGACGCTCATTGAGGACGAATTGGACAAGGGGAACAAGCCCTTCGCCATCGTCAACGAGATGCTGATACCCGCCATCACCGAGGTGGGCGACAAGTATGAGCGCCGGGAATATTTCCTGCCCCAGCTCATCCTGTCCGCCGAGACCATGCAGCGCGGCTTCGAGCGGCTCAAACCGCTGCTCGAGGCGGAATCCGGCGCCACGGTCAAGCCCGTCATCATCATGGCCACGGTGGAGGGCGACATCCACGACATCGGCAAGAACATCGTCTGCCTCATGCTGCGCAACCACGGCTTCGACGTGGTGGACCTGGGCAAGGACGTGCCCGCCACGCGCATTGTGGACGAGGCCGAGGCGCGCGGCGCCACGGTCATCGGCCTGTCCGCGCTCATGACCACGACCATGGTGCGCATGAAGGAGACCGTGGCCCTGGTGGCCGAGCGGGGGCTTTCCTGCGGCGTGATGGTGGGCGGCGCGGTGGTGACGGCGGACTATGCCCGCACCATAGGCGCGCAGGGCTATTCCGAGGACGCCGTGGGCGCGGTGCGCGAGGCGAAACGGTTGCACGAACGGGCGGCTGGCGCCCGCAAGCCGGAGGGGGCGTAATCATGCGCGCGTGGGTGGTGTTTGCATGGGGAGTCCTGTTGGCGGCCGCGTTGGTGGCGGGGGGAGCCCAGGAGGGCCAGGCCGGCGAGAAGACGCTTGAGGAATTGGCCGCGCCCGAAGTGGAAAGCGTCAGCCATATGGATGTGCTGCGCGCCATCAGCCACAGCCGGGGCAAGGTCGTGGTGGTCAATTTTTTCGCGTCCTGGTGCCAGCCCTGCCGCCAGGAGGTGCCCCATCTCAAGGCGCTGCGCAAGGCGTATGCCGAGGACGAGCTCGTGGTGCTGGGTTTTTCCGTGGATGACGACGCCACCGCCTACGCCGCGTTCAGGGGCGAGATGGGCTTCACCTATCCGGTGGCCCTGACCCGGTCCGGCGTGTCCCGGGTGTTTCAGGTGCAGTCCATCCCCAAGACCCTGATGTACGCCAAGAGCGGCGAGCTGGCCATGGCGCATGACGGGTTCCTGTCCGTGGACGATTTGCGCGGGGCGGTGGATTCGCTCCTGGGCAGGAAATGATGGGCGCGCATATCATCCGCAAGGCCCGCGTGCAGGACGCGAAGCCCATCCATGCCCTGCTCATGGAATGTTCGGCGCAAGGGCTGTTGCTGCCGCGTTCGTTCAACGCCATCTACAGCCATCTGCGCGATTTTTACGTGGCCTCGCCCGATGCGGAAAGGACCGGGGTGTCCGGGTGTTGCGCCCTGTCCATTGCCTGGGCCGATCTGGCCGAGATCCGCTCCCTGGTGGTGGGCGAGGCGCTGCGCGGCAAGGGGCTGGGGCGCAAGCTGGTGGAGGCGTGCCTGTCCGAGTCGGTGACGCTGGGCATCTTCAAGGTGTTCACGCTCACCTATCAGCCCAGGTTTTTCGAAAAGGTCGGATTCCGCGAGGTGACCAAGGATATGCTGCCCCAAAAGGTGTGGGCGGACTGTATCCATTGTCCCAAATTCCCGGAATGCGACGAAACCGCCATGCTGCTGGAGATGTGATGGCCGACTGGCAACGCGACGACATGGTGATGGAAGGATACACGCTGCGGGAGGTGCTCTCCAGCGAGGCGATCCGCATGCGCACGGAGACGCTGGCGAACAGCATCAACGCCCACTATGGCGACGAGCCGGTGGTGGCGGTGTGCGTGCTCAAGGGCGGGTTCCTCTTTTTCGCGGACCTCGTGCGCCGGTTCAAGGTGTCGCCGGAGATCGATTTCATCCGCTTGTCCAGCTATGGCGCGGGCACCAGCAGTTCCGGCTCGGTACGCATCCATCGCGAACTGGAGACGCCACTGGCGAACCGCCATGTGCTCATCGTGGAGGACATCGTGGACACCGGGCGGTCCATGCGCGAGCTTGTGCGGGTATTTTCGGAAATGGGCGCTAAAAGTTTGAAAATTTGCGCGCTTGTTGATAAGCACGAACGCAGGGAAGTGGATCTGACGGTTGACTTTCCCGGCTTTACCTTGAAAAAAGGATTCATCGTTGGATACGGCATGGATTATGCCGAAAAGTTTCGCCACCTCGACGCCATCTACGAAATAGTGGGCGGCATCGAGTAACCCGGCCGCCAGATCCCGGACAGGGAGATGCGCGGCGGTCACGTCGCAAAGCGAGAACCAGATGCACGTCAGTTGCCCCAAATGCGCAACAAAGTACAACCTGCCCGACGCCATGTTCAAGCCTGGCGCCAAGGCCAAGTGCACGGTCTGCCAGCATGTCTTCCCCCTGACGCCGCCCGAGCCCGAGGAAGACGATATTCTGGGCGATCTGGACTTCGGCGACGGAGCGCAAGGCCAGGACGGCACCGCTGACGGAGGGTTTGGCCTTCCCGACGACGATGATTTCGGCCTTCCCGACGACCTGGCCGACGACCTGCCCGCCAGCGAACCCGCCGCCAAGCCCAAGGCCTCGGGCCGGGGACGCGGCAAGGACGTGGATGTCGAGGTGGACGTTGACCTGGGCGATGACGACGACGGCGGCCTGGGGTTTGACCTGGACGATGGCGGCTCGAAGAAGAAGGGCAAGAAGGGCAGGAAAGGCGCCAAGGGCGGCTCCGGCGGCAAGGGCAAGCTCATCGGCCTCATCCTGGGCGGCGTGCTGCTGGTGGCGGTCTGCGCGGGCGCGGGCCTGTATTTCCTCGCGCCCCAGTACCTGCCGTTCCTGGCTCCCAAGGACGCCGCCACCGAGGGCGAGGGCGGCACCGTGGACGTGATGGCCACGGACCAGATCAAGGATATCGAACTGCGCGGCGTGCGCCAGTACATCCTGCCCAATGAAAAGGCGGGCCAGATACTGGTTGTCGAAGGCTCCGCGTTCAACAATTTCCAGATTCCCAAGGAACTCATCAAGGTGTCCGTGACGCTGTTCGACGCGAGCGGCGTGAGCATCGTGTCCAAGACCGTGCTGTGCGGCAACACCGCGTCGCTGTTCCAGCTCAAGACCCTGGGCGAGGAAGACCTCGAATCGGTGTTGCAGAACAAGGTCGGCGTGCTGACGGCCAACACCAACGTGCCTCCGGGCGGCGAAGTCCCGTTCATGGTCGTGCTGTACAATCCGCCGGATACCATGCGCCAGTTCGCGGTCAAGGTCGTGGCCGCGCAGGATCCGCCCAAGAAGTAACGCCATCGGCGCGGCGCATCATGGCCAAGGACAAAACCATCTACACCTGTTCGGCCTGCGGCGCGCACAGCCCGCAGTGGAAGGGGCAGTGCCCCTCGTGCCGCGCCTGGAACACCCTGGAGGAATCCGTGGCGGCGCGTCCGTCCCGTGGCGGGGCTGGCGGCACGCGGTCCGTGCTGGGCAGCCAGGCTCCCATCCTCCTTTCCCACGTCAGCATAGAAAAAGCCGAAAGCTACAGTTCGGGCCTGGATGCGTTGGACGCGCTGCTCGGCTCCGGCCTTGTGCCGGGCCAGGCCATTTTGCTGGGCGGGGAGCCGGGCATCGGCAAGTCCACGCTGCTGTTGCAGGTGGCGGGTCATGTGGCCGCCGCGCGCCAGGCGCAGGGCGGCTGCCTGTACGTGTCCGGCGAGGAGTCCCTGTCCCAGCTCAAGCGGCGCGCCGAGCGCCTGGGCATGCTCGATTCCGGGCTGGCGGCCATTACCGGCTCCCGCGTGGAGGACGCGCTGGCCGTGCTCGACGGGCCTGCGCCGCCTTCGCTCATCATCCTCGATTCCGTGCAGATGCTCACCTCGTCGCTCGCCGACGGGCTGCCCGGCACGGTGAGCCAGGTGCGCGCCGTGGCCACCGAGCTCATCGAGCGCACCAAGGCCGTGGGCACGACCTGCATCCTGGTGGGCCACGTGACCAAGGACGGCCAGATCGCCGGTCCCAAGCTCCTGGAGCATATGGTGGACACCGTGCTCTCGCTGGAAGGCGACCGCCGCCAGATGTTCCGGCTGCTGCGGGTGCTGAAGAACCGTTTCGGCCCCAATGAGGATCTGCTCGTGTTCCGCATGAGTGGCCTGGGCATGGAGGTGGTGGTGGACCCGGCCACCTTTTTCCTGGAGGACCGCGATCCGTCGTTGTCCGGCGCGGCGGTGGTCCTGGCCATGGACGGGCAGCGCCCCTTTGCCGTGGAGGTGCAGGCGCTGGTCAGCCGCAGCTATCTGTCCATTCCGCGCCGCACGGGGCTGGGCTTTGACGTGAACCGGCTGCATCTGCTGCTGGCCGTGTTGGAAAAGCGGCTCAAGCTCAATCTTGGCCAGTCCGACATCTACGTCAAGATCGGTGGCGGGCTGCGCATGCAGGATCCGGGCATGGACCTGGGGCTGGTGGCCGCCGTGTTGTCCTCCTTCTACGACCGTCCACTGCCGGAACGCGCCGTGTTCTGGGGTGAGGTGGACCTCAATGGCCGTGTCAGGCCCGTTGCCGGGCGCGCCATGCGCGCATCCCAGGCGGCCCGCCTGGGATACGATCCCGTCTTTTGTCCTCAAGATGCCGCCGGAGCAGGCGAAAAGAACCGGGGGCGCGCCGTGCGCGGCGGCGCGGACACCGTGCGGGATTTGCAGCGTCTTCTTTTTGGCGCCTAGCGCATTTTTCCTAAAACAATTCCCCGTTGTTTCACGAAAATACACAGAGCATCCAACCTTTTTCAAGGCCACGATGCCCGAGCGCATCACGTCTCGCAAGTTGCCAATGAATATATGGTGTTGCCCGTTTCCGATTGCGTAATAGCGCTGTGGCGCGTATGCTTGTGGAAGTGAGGGTTGTCGGCGCATTGCTGCGGGCAACCCGCGGCATGGTCATTCAATGCATACGGCCCTTGGGCCGTATGCCGCTGTGAGGGGGAGATATGTCCGAAGGAAAGCGCGATGATGTGGGAGGCATGGGGCCGCTGTGGGGCATTGCCGCAGTGCTTGCGTTGTTGCCGGGCGTGGGATTTTTCGAGCCTGGACTCGTGCTGACGGGAGTGGCTGCCGCCCTGGGCGTGGCGCTTGCCCTGGCGCTGGCGTGGCTGGTGGCGCGCATGGCCGCCGCGCACCGCGTCAGGCTGGACCAGGTTGTCCATGAGCGCGATACGTGCCGGCAAAAAGCGGAATTCTACGGGGGCGTGATCCATGCCGTGGGCACGCCGCTGGTGGCGTGCAACGCCAAGGGCGTGGTCGTCAACGCCAGCCGTTCCATGTTGGCGTTCACCCGCAAAAAACGGGAACAACTCGAAGGCCAGGGCTTTGCCGAGGCGGTGTACGGCGCGCGCAAGGAAAGCTTTATGGATGCCATTTTGGCCGGTGGCGCGCCGGTCACTGTGGAGGGCGAAGTGGGCTTGTGGGACGGGCGTACGTTTTACGCCATTGTCGCGGCGGACCGGGTGGTGGACAAGACGGGCGCCCTGGTGGGCGCCGTGGCCACCATGACGGACCTCTCCTCCATCCGCAAGACCCAGGCCGCGCTGGAAGAGCAGCAGGGCGTGCTCATGTCCACGGGAGGGCAGATAAGCGAGCTGGCGCAACGCGTGGCGTCGGCATCCGAAGAGCTGTCCGCGTCGGCGGATGAGCAGGCGCGCGGCGCCCAGCGGCAAAAGGTGCAATCCGAATCCGTGGCCGCGTCCATGGAAGAGATGGCCGCCACCGTGCTGGAAGTGGCCCGCAACGCGGCCGCCTCGGTCGATGTGGCGGGCGAGGCGCAGACAGCGGCCCGCGACGGCGTCGATTTGGTGGACAAGGCCGTGGCGGGCATCGAGGGCGTGTCCCGGTCCTCGGAGGCGCTCTCGGGCGATCTGGCTCAGTTGGATGGCCAGGCCGGAGAGATCGGGCGGA
The DNA here is from genome assembly GCA_050251715.1 of Desulfovibrionaceae bacterium. Lineage (GTDB taxonomy): Bacteria > Desulfobacterota > Desulfovibrionia > Desulfovibrionales > Desulfovibrionaceae > JBFWMG01. Next base: position 55,200 of record JBFWMG010000019.1, read on the forward strand.
TCATCGGCGTCATCAACGACATTGCGGACCAGACCAACCTGCTGGCGCTCAACGCGGCCATCGAGGCCGCCCGCGCCGGCGAGGCGGGGCGGGGGTTCGCGGTTGTGGCCGACGAGGTGCGCAAGCTGGCCGAAAAGACCATGACCGCCACCAAGGAGGTGGAGGAGGCCATCCGCACCATCCAGCACCGTTCCGGCAACGCCATGGCGTCCATGACCCAGACCCGGGATCAGGTGCGGGACAGCACGGCGTTGTCCAACCAGGTCGGCGAGGCCTTGCGCCGGATCATGGCGCGCATCGAGGACATGATGGGGCGCGTCACGCAGATCGCCGCCGCCGCCAACCAGCAATCCGCCGCCGCCGAAGAGGTCAACGCCAGCATCGAGGACATAGCGGGCATTGCCCGCGAAGCGGATGAAGGCGCTGACCAGGCCGCGGCCGCCACACGCGATCTGGCCAAGTTGTCCCAGGAATTGCTCACCCTGGCCATGGATTTCTCCGGGCGCGGCATGGATGCCAGCGCCTTCTGGGCGTCCAAGGGCAAGATGCGCGGCGTGCTGCCCAAGATGATGCAGGATTTCGTCCGGCAGCACTACGGAAACGCCGTTTACCAGGCCATGCAAAAGGCCATGGGCGATCCCGCCTTCCTGCCCACAGCCAATTATCCCGACCAGGTGCTCAAGCAGATGGCCCACGAGGCCGCCAAGGCCAAGGGCGTGAGCACCAAGGATGTTTTCAAGGTTTTTGGCCTAGATACCATCAAGCAGTTCCACACCATGTACCGCCGCTATTTCAAGGCGGACACGTTGCGGGGGCTCTTGCTCGGCATGGACGCCATCCATGTGCAACTCACAAAAGATTATCCGGGCATCAATCCTCCCCGGTTCAAATATGAGGAAAAAGGTGATAGCCTTCTCATGACGTATACATCCGGGCGTGGTCTTTTCGAGTATTTTGAGGGTATTTTGAACGGTGCGGCGCAATTCATGCGTACCCGGGCCGATATCAAGGTGGTGCCGGTCAACGAGACCACCGCGCGAGCGGAAATCCGATTTTTGTAAGTCGGGCGGAAGATCAAGCCCTGCGGGCGTTGGTTGTTCCGTCCGTAGATGGCGCACGGGGGAAAGATGACAAAACACATCATGATCGTGGATGATTCGGCAAGCGTGCGGCAGCTCCTTTCCATGGCGTTGTCGCACGCGGGCTATCACGTCATCGCCGCGGTGGACGGCAAGGACGCCATGGACAAGCTTGCCGAGCCCGTTCATATGTTCATTACCGACATGCATATGCCGCACATGAATGGCGTGGATCTCATCCGCGCGCTGCGGCAGCGGCCCGAGTACGCCTTCACGCCCATCGTCATGCTGACGACCGAATCGCAGACGCAGATAAAGCAGGAAGGCAAGGCGGCGGGGGCGACGGGGTGGATCGTCAAGCCCTTCCAATCCGAACAGTTGCTGGCCGTGGTGCAGAAACTGTTGCGGTAACTTCGGCTGCGGCCTGATCGGGAACAGCCAGGAGCAGGACGGTAATGGACAGCACGACCCAGGCATTCAAGGAAGAGGCGTACGAATTGCTCGGCGAATTGGAGCATGCGCTGCTCGAACTTGAAGCCGATCCTGAAGATCAGTCGCTCATCGACCGTGTGTTCCGCGCCATGCATACCATCAAGGGCTCCGGCGCCATGTTCGGGTTCGATGATATCGCCTCGTTCACGCATGAGGTGGAAACGGTGTTCGACAAGGTGCGCACCGGAGCCATGGCCGTGACCAAGGAGCTGCTCGATCTGACCCTGGCCGCGCGCGACCACATTGCCCACCTGCTTGCGGTTGCCGAGGGGGAACAGGAGCTGGATCTTGCCCGCTCCGGGGAATTGGTGGCCGCCTTCAAACGATTGTACGGCCCGCCGCAGCCCGTTGCGGAGGCGCCGTCCCTGGCCGCCCCCGCCGAAGCGGTGACCTACCGCATCCGATTCAAACCCAATGAGGAAATCTATTTTTCCGGCAACGATCCCGTGGCGTTGTTGCGGGAATTGATGGATTTGGGGCAGGGCGTGGTCTTTCCCCATGTGGACGCCATCCCGAACCTGGAGAGCCTTGACCCCAGGCTGTGCCACGCGTGGTGGGATGTCGTGCTGGGCACCTCGGCTCCGGCCCAGGCGTTGAGCGAGGTGTTCTTGTTTGTGGAGGACGAGAGCGTGGTGGATGTCAGCATCATCGACCGCCACGGCGGCCTCGACGCCGATGCCGCACACAAGATGCTTGGCGAGATTCTTGTGGAGCGGGGGGATATCACCGAGGCGGACCTGCATCGCGTTCTGGGCGACAAAAAGCGCATCGGCGATATCCTGGCCGAGTCCGGGCTGGTATCGCCCCACCAGATCAAGGCCGCCCTGGCCGAGCAGAACGCCGTGCGCGAAATCCGCAAGCATCGGGCGGAAAAGCATTTTGAAACCGACGCCGCCACCAGCATCCGCGTGGCGGCCAACAAGCTGGACAGTCTGGTTGACCTGGTGGGTGAACTGGTCATCGTGCAGGCCCAGATCTCCCAGGCCGCCATGGAACGCAACGATCCCGGGCTGGTGGTCTTGTCCGAGCAGTTGGAGCGGCTGTCCGACGAGTTGCGCGATTCCACGCTCGGCATCCGCATGTTGCCCATAGGAACCACCTTCAGCAAATTCCGCCGTCTGGTCCGCGACCTGTCCGACGAACTGGGCAAGAAGATCGAATTGTCCACCCAGGGAGCGGAAACCGAATTGGACAAGACGGTCATCGAGCGGTTGTCCGATCCGCTGGTGCATTTGCTGCGCAACAGTATCGACCACGGCATTGAAACTCCTGCCGAGCGCGTGGCGGCCGGCAAGCCCGAGGAGGGCTCCATCCTGCTGGAGGCGGAGCATTCCGGCGGCGAGGTGCTCATCCGCATCAAGGACGACGGCAAGGGCATCGACAAGGATGCCGTGCGCGCCAAAGCCGTGGAGCGTGGTCTCATCGCACCGGATGCGGAGTTGAACGACCGGGAGGTTTTCGCCCAGATTTTTCAGCCCGGCTTTTCCACGGCGGCCTCGGTGACCAGTGTATCGGGCCGGGGCGTGGGCATGGATGTGGTCAAACGTTCCATCGACCAGTTGCGCGGCTCGGTGCTTATTGAAAGCCGCAAGGGCGAGGGCACGACCATCACGGTCAAGTTGCCGCTCACCCTGGCCATCATCGACGGGTTGCAGGTGCAGGTGGGCGACGATTTCTTTGTCATCCCCCTGACCCATGTGGAAGAGTGCGTGGAGTTGAGCCGGGAGGCGGAAGTGGACTCGGCCAAGCGGTTCGTGATCCTGCGGGGCGAGATCGTGCCCTACGTGCGCGTGCGGGATGTCTTCGCCGTGCCCGGCGCGCCGCCGTCCATTGAGCAGATCGTGATCGTGGGCGTGCAGGGTTCGCGTGTGGGCGTCGTGGTGGACCATGTCGTGGGCGAGCACCAGACGGTCATCAAGAGCCTGGGGCGGGTGTATCGGGATGTGGAAGGCATCTCCGGCGCCACCATCAAGGGCGATGGCGCGCTGGCCCTCATTTTGGATGTGCCGCGGCTCGTGCATCTTGCCGAGCGGGACAGCGGCGTCAGGCTGCATTAGCGCGTTTTAGCATTGAAACAATGTGATGATTTGAAATAATGAATCATTATTTCAACAAAATGCATAAGAACATCTAATCTTTTTCAAAGTTAAGATGCTCTCATACGGGAGACGTTGCATGGGGGGCTGGCGAAAAGGAGGCGGCGGGCGGGATGACAGCCCGAATGGCGCGGTGGCGGTATCGCATCGTCCCGCACCCATGACCGAAGAGGATTTCAAGCAATGCAGCGAGTTCATCCATGCCGAATTGGGCATCAAGTTGCCGCCGGCCAAAAAGACCATGCTGGAGGCCCGGCTGCAAAAACGGCTGCGTGTACTGGGCCTGGCGACCTACGGCGAGTATTGCGACTATCTGTTCACCAGTGAGGGGATGGCCGGTGAATTGGGCAGCCTCATCAACGCGGTAACGACCAACACCACTGATTTTTTTCGCGAACCCAAGCATTTCGATTTCTTGTCGGGCCATGTCCTGCCGGAGTGGATGGCCGCCAACGGGCCGCACCGGCGGCTGCGGCTGTGGAGCGCGGGGTGTTCCGTGGGCATGGAACCCTACACGTTGGCCATGGTGCTCAACGAGTTCAAGGCGGTCTCGGCGGGCTTCACGTTTTCCATTTTGGCCACGGACATTTCGTCCCAGGCGCTGGAAAAAGCCGTGGCGGGCATTTACGAGGAAGACCGCGTGGCGCCCGTGCCCGACGCCTTGAAACGCAAATATCTGTTGCGCAGCAAGGACCGCACCAGGCGGCTGGTGCGCATAGCCCCCGAGGTGCGCAAGCAGATCGCCTTCAAGCGGCTCAATTTCATGGATGCCTTTTCGTTCCGGGAGCCCATGGACATCATTTTTTGCCGTAACGTCATCATCTATTTCGACAGGCCCACGCAGGAAGTGCTGTTTCAGAAGTTCTGTCAGCATCTCCGGCCTGGGGGGTACATCTTCATCGGCCATTCCGAGAGCCTTGCGGGCATGGATCTGCCGCTACGGCAGACGGCGCCGACCGTGTACAGAAAAGGATCGTAAGGGGCGGCGAGGCTTTGTCTGGAGGACATATGGGCAAGAAAATCAAGGTGCTGATCGTCGACGACTCCGCGTTGGTGCGGCAAACACTGGCCGATGTGCTGACCGCCGATCCCGCCATCGAAGTGGTGGGCATGGCCCAGGATCCCTACTTTGCGGCCAAGCGCATGGAAGAGGTGGTGCCCGACGTCATGACCCTTGACGTGGAGATGCCGCGCATGGACGGCATCACCTTTCTCAAGAAGATCATGTCCCAGCATCCGATTCCGGTGGTCATCTGTTCCACCCTTACCGAGGCTGGCGCCGAAACCACGCTGAAGGCCATGGAATACGGCGCGCTCGACATCATCCTCAAACCCAAGGTGGGCACGCGGCAGTTTCTGGAGGAATCGCGCATCCGCATCTGCGACGCGGTAAAGGCCGCTGCCGGAGCCAACGTGCGGCGGGTGTCGCCCAGCCGCCTGGCGCCTGTGCAGCCCAAGCTGTCCGCCGATGCGGTGCTGCCCTCGGCGCCGGTCTCCGGCGCCATGGCCCAGACCACGGAAAAGATGGTGGTGGTGGGGGCGTCCACGGGCGGCACCGAGGCGCTGCGCGTCTTTTTGGAGGCCTTGCCCCAGAATTGTCCCCCCGTGGCCATCGTGCAGCACATGCCCGAGCATTTCACCGCCGCGTTTTCCAAGCGGTTGAACGATCTGTGCCGCATCACGGTCAAGGAGGCGGAGAACAACGACACCATGCTGCGGGGCCAGGCGCTCATTGCGCCGGGCAACAAGCACATGCTGCTCAAGCGCAGCGGGGCGCGGTATTTTGTGGAGGTGCGCGAGGGGCCGCTGGTGTGCCGCCATCGCCCCAGCGTGGATGTGCTGTTCCGTTCCGCCTCGCGCTATGCGGGCAGCAACGCCGTGGGCGTCATCATGACCGGCATGGGCGACGACGGTGCGCGCGGCATGGCCGAGATGCACGACGCCGGGGCGTTCACCATTGCCCAGGACGAATCGTCGTGCGTGGTCTTTGGCATGCCGCAGGAGGCCATCAAGCTGGGCGGCGTGGACAAGGTCATGCCGCTGGGCAGCATAGCCATGACCGTGGTGCGCACCTGCGGGTGAGCCGGGGCTGGCGCGGGAAGCGCCTGGCTATCGCTTCTCGCCGTTGAAATGCCGGTAAAAGCGGACTTCCACCGGCTCCACGGTGACCAGGCCTTCCACCAGCCGCTGGTCCAGGAACGCGAGGAACTTTTCGATCTTGCCGGGCGCGTCCACGATTTCGATGATGAGCGGCAGGTCTTCCGACAGGCGCAGGATGGTGCTGGCATGCACGCGGCTGTTGGCGCCGTAGCCCATGAGCCCCCGCAGCACCGTGGCTCCCGCCAACCCCTGTTGCCGCGCTTCCTCCACCACGACCTTGTAGAGCAGCCGTCCTTCGAACTTGTCGCTTTCGCCGGTGAATATCCTGAGCCTGACGGCTTGTTGGGGAATGTGCATGGGGTTCTCCGTGGGGGTTACAGGGCGCGTCCGGCCATGAGGCCCGCGAAAATCATGGTGATGCCTAGAAGATTCTGTCCCGCGATGTTGGCCGCGGCGGGCAGCCATTGGCCGTGCTGCAACAGGGCCGCGCTCTCGAAGGCGAAGGTGGAGAAGGTGGTGAACGCGCCCATGAAGCCGGTGAGCACGATGACGCGCACCTGCGGCCCCAGGCCCATGCGGTTTTCCAACACCCCCCACACCGCGCCGAACAGGAGACACCCCGTTATGTTGACGGCAAAGGTGCCATAGGGGAAATCGGAACCGGCCAGGCGCTGGACAAGACCGGCCAATCCGTAGCGGGCCAGGCTGCCGCATCCTCCGGCCGCGGCGATGAGCAGCAGTTTGTGCATCGGCCTTCTCCTTGCTTTTTCGTCAATGGTCGCCTAGTCCCTAACCATTCCGGCACGATGCGCCGCGCGAGAGGAGTTGGCATGACACTGGAGACGGAGCTTAAATTCGCGGACGCCGACCACGACGCCCTGCGGCGCACCTTACAATCTTTGGCCGCCGAATGCCAGGGGCGCGTGTTTGAGGAGAACGCGGTGTTCGACACCCCGGACCGCAGGTTGCGCCAGGCGGACGTGTTGCTGCGGCTGCGCGTCACCGCGCCGTTGGATGGCGGCGGCCAGGGCCGCGCCGTGCTGACGCTCAAGCGTCCCCCCACTGGGCCCGTTCCCCCAGGCGTCAAGGTGTGGGACGAGTCCGAGACCCTGGTGGCGGATGCCGGCGCCATGCGCGCGGTGCTGGCGGGGCTCGGCTATGCCGAGGCGTTTCGCTATGAAAAGGTGCGCGAGACGTGGCGGTTGGGCGAGGCGTTGGTCCTGCTCGACACGTTGCCCTTTGGCGCATTCGTGGAGATCGAGGCCGCGCGCGGGGTGCTTTTTGCCTGCGCCGACGCTCTGGAGCTTGTCCCGTCCCCGGCGGGCATGGCCACCTACCATGCCTTGAACCGGGAGCACAGGCTGCGCCATGGCCTGCCGCCGGATGAGGGTTTTGTCTTTGCCCCGGCGGACCGGGCCGCCATCCTGGCGGGTCGGCAGCCCGCCCGCCAGCCATGAGCGGCCGCCGCGCCGGGGTGGGGCGGTCCGGGGGGTGCCGCCCCAGGCTCCGGCATGTTTTTTTTCTTTACCGCGCATGCAGGAATTGGTAATTTTTCCTATGTGCGGACTCCGGTAACACCTCGACATCCGAATGAGCGGTATTACTATGCACAAAGGCCCGAGAGGCACAGGAGCAAGGCACAGGCAAAGGGTATGAGCAACGATTATCCAAAACCGGACCTGGAACGCGATCTTGACTTGGAACTGGAACTGGACGAACCGCCCAGTTATCGGGTGCTGTTGCACAACGACGATTACACGACCATGGATTTCGTGGTCCGCATCCTGAAGGATGTGTTCCGCAAGAACGAGACCGAGGCCACGCGCATCATGCTGGCCATCCATAACTCCGGGGTGGGGATCTGCGGCGTCTACACCGCCGAGGTGGCGGAAACCAAGGTCGCCACGGTCCACGCCCGGGCAAAGCAGGAGGGCTTCCCCCTGCGAAGCAGCATGGAAGAGGTGTAAATGCTCAGCAAGCGACTTGAAAACGTCCTGACGAGCGCGGTGCGAGAAGTCAGAAAGCGCAAGCACGAATTCCTGACCCTGGAGCATCTGCTGTTCGCCATGGTGCACGAGGAGTCCGGGCGCGACATCCTGACCGGCTGCGAGGTGGATGTGGACAAGCTGGACGGCCAGCTTGAACAATTCTTCGAGCACCATATGGAAACCATGCCCGAGGGCGCTGAAACCGAGGTCATCCAGACCCTTGGTGTGCAGCGCGTGTTGCAGCGCGCCATCCTCCAGATGCAGTCCTCGGGCAAGGAAAAGGTCGAGGTGGGTGACGTCATGGCCGCCATGTTCGAGGAGGACGACTCCTACGCGGTCTACTACCTCAAGTCCCATGGCGTGAGCCGCCTGGACGTGCTGGAGTTCATCTCCCACCGCATGCCCCGCGAGGCGCTGCGGCAGGAGGGCGACCATCCGGCCCATGGAACTCCGGCCAAGGAGCTGGGGCAGCCGGACAAGAAGGGCAAAAAGACCGCCCTTGACCAGTTCACCATCAATCTCATGGACCGCGCCCGCGCGGGCCAGATCGACCCGCTCATCGGCCGTGTCGAGGAGTTGGAGCGCACCATCCAGGTGTTGGCCCGCCGCCGCAAGAACAATCCCCTCTTTGTGGGCGATCCCGGCGTGGGCAAGACCGCCATGGCCGAGGGGCTCGCCCTGCGCATCGTGGAAGGCGGCGTGCCCGCGCAGTTTACCGATGTGACCATCTTTGCCCTGGACATGGGCGCGCTGCTTGCGGGCACCAAGTACCGGGGCGATTTCGAGGCGCGGCTCAAGGGCGTCATCAAGGAATTGCAGGACATGCCCGGCGCGATCCTCTTCGTGGACGAGATCCACACCATCGTGGGCGCGGGCGCGACCTCGGGCGGTTCCATGGATGCCTCCAACATTCTCAAGCCCGTGCTCGCCTCCGGGGCCATCCGTTGCATCGGCTCCACCACCTACGAGGAGTTCAAGAACCACTTCGAGAAGGACCGCGCGCTGTCGCGCCGGTTCCAGAAGATCGACATCGGCGAGCCGAGCGCGGACGAATGCCTGGATATCCTCAAGGGGTTGAAGGTCTATTACGAGGAGCACCATGGGGTGCAGTATTCGCACCCGTCGCTCAAGCGGGCCGTGGAGCTTTCCATACGCCACCTGCGCGAGCGCTACCTGCCGGACAAGGCCATCGACGTGATCGACGAGGCGGGGGCCGTGCTCAAACTGCGCGGGGCGGACACGCGCAGGGACATGCGCATCACCCCGGCGGACATCGAGAAGGTCGTGGCGCGCATGGCGCGCATACCGGCCCAGCGCATCACCGCCTCGGACAAGACGCGGCTGGAAAACCTGGAGAGCGAACTCAAGGGCAAGGTGTTTGGCCAAAACCAGGCCATCGAGGCGCTGTCCAAGGCCATCCTGCGGGCGCGGGCCGGCCTGGGCGGGCCGGACAGGCCCACGGGCAGCTTTTTGCTCTACGGCCCCACGGGCGTGGGCAAGACCGAGATAGCCAAGCAGCTGGCCGCGTCGCTGGGCGTGACCTTTTTGCGCTACGACATGAGCGAATACATGGAAAAGCATGCCGTGGCGCGGCTTATCGGCGCGCCTCCCGGCTACATCGGGTTCGAGCAGGGCGGCCAGCTTACCGAGGCCATCCGCAAGAATCCCTATGCCGTGGTGCTCATGGACGAGATCGAAAAGGCGCATCCGGACCTGTTCAACATCCTGTTGCAGATCATGGACTACGCCACGCTCACGGACAACACGGGCCGCAAGGCGGATTTCCGCAACGTTATCCTGCTCATGACCTCCAATGCGGGCGCGCGCGAAATGAGCGCGGCGCGCATCGGCTTTGGCGCCACGGTGGAGGAGGGCTCGGGGGACAAGGGCCGCCAGGCGCTGGAAAAGCTGTTCAGCCCCGAATTCCGCAACCGCCTCGACGCCATGATCCCCTTCAACAACCTGCCCACGGACATCGTGGAGATGGTGGTGGACAAGTTCGTGCGCGAGCTTGAGGCGCAGATGCGCGAAAAGCGCGTGGCCCTCGACCTGTCGGCCAGGGCGCGCACCCGGCTGGCCACCAAGGGGTACGACCCGGTCTTTGGCGCGCGCCCTCTCGGCCGTCTCATCCAGACGGAGTTGCAGGACGTGCTGGCGCGCGAAATCCTGTTCGGCGCGCTGCAACGCGGCGGCGTGGCCCATATCGACATCAAGGACGCCGTGGCCAAGGGCGCGGACAAGGCGGCGGGGCCGGTGGAACCCGCCCTGGTCTTTTCGTTTACCCCGGCTGGCGGCAGCGCCCGCGTTCCCGCCAGGGGCGCGGCCAAGGCCAAGCCGGAAGGCAAGTCCAAGCCCAAGGGCGGGGGCAAGGCCAAGGCCGGGGCCGAGCCCAAGGCCTCCAAACCGAAAGCTCCGGCCAGGCCTAAGGCCAAACGGCCCAAGGACGGCGGCAAGGCCTGATTGGCTGCCGGAAATATGGTGGAACGCGCGGGGCCGGAATCGGCCCCGCGTCGGGCTGCGGACAAACCGTCAAGCGGCTCACGGCGTCGGATGCATTCCCTTTGCCTGGGGAACGCGCGTGTCCCAACCGTATCCACCTCTTCAGCCGTCCGCCTGGGGACCATTCTTGTCCCAACCATACCCGCCTCCCCAGCCAGCAGTTTTTGGGGAAAGAGATAGGAGAGAGGATGGGGGTCCGGGGGAAGGAGAGAGGAAAGGGAAAACCCCTTTTTATGCTTGGAAAAAGGGGTTTTCCCTTTCCTCTCTCCTTC
>JBFWMG010000020.1:0-64457 GCA_050251715.1 Desulfovibrionaceae bacterium
GAAAACCCCTTTTTCCAAGCATAAAAAGGGGTTTTCCCTCTCCTCTCTCCTTCCCCCGGACCCCCATCCTCTCTCCTCTCTCTTTCCCCAAAAACTGCTGGTTGGGGAGGGGGATGCGGGAGGGGACAAGCGGGTTCCCCTGGTGGGAGGCTGGCAGGGAAGGCGGATACGGTTGGGAAAGTACGTTCCCCAGGTGGGCGGCGCTACAGCGGCAAGGACAGCCCCCGGTCGTGGCCGCCGCTGATGCGCACGACCACGCCCTGGCCGTCGGCCTTGCACCGGATCATACCGGCGTGGTGCGCGTCGCGCACGGCCATCATGTCGCCGTGGATGCAGATGAAATCGGTCCAGGCAAGCCGCACGACCATCTCTTGGGTGGCGGCGGATTCTTCGGTAAGACGCATGGGTATCTCCTTGTGCCGGCGGCATTGCGCCGAGCGTGGAAGTTCAGTAGCCCATGCCCCGCCCGCCCGGGTGGCCGCGCCGTGCCGGTTGCGTGACGTTTGCGCGGCGGCGGGTCAGGCCTTGGCCGCGTCCGGCCCAGGCGGCTGTATCCGGCCCATGGGCTTGGCCCGCCGTTTGCCTGCCGGGCACCCCCCACCCGCCCGCAGGGCCGTACCCGTTCCCACCCATCGGACGCATCGTCACCCACCGGGCGCATCGCCACGCGCCCACGGTCGGCGTCCTGCACCCCGCGACCGGAGCCTTGCATGCCCCCCTCCCGTGTGTAACAATTTTGAAAAAACCTTGCCATATCCACACACCCAGGCCACAGGCAGGGCATTCCCAGGCGTGGCGGATCCATACGCGCATGCGCCTGGCGCTCCGTCGCACGCCATTCCTGTTGCCTTTTGGCCTCTGTACAATGCCGCCGCGCCCGGCAAGGAACAAGCCCCTCCCTATAACTACACATTTTTATTTAGTGTTCTTACATCGCCCGGTTTCCGCGCAAATCCACGCCACGCCGCCTGACAAACGCGCGGCTTTCATATATTACTTTTTTGACATACATTCAGAGAATAGGACGCCTTGGCCTTGTAACACCTGACGCGACAGTATACGCCATCAGTACGAGCCACTTGCACGCCGTCACATGCCGGTCGCCTCCCCACCGGCTGTCCAAAAGGAGCGTTGTCATGACGGAATTTTTTTCGCAGCTGCGCATCTCCACCAAGCTGGTCATCAGCAGCCTGACCTTTGCCCTGCCCATTGCGGTACTGCTGTTCTTCGTCATCCAGGGCATCAGCTACGACATCCGTTTTTCCACGCTGGAGGCGTACGGCAACGAATACCAGCGTCCGCTGGAACGGCTGTTGGAATACCTGCCCCAATACCTGCAACACACCCTGGCCGGACAAGACAGCGAGGCAGCGGCCAAGGCCGCCAAGATCGACGAGGCCTTTACCGCCCTGGCCCAGGTGAACGACCGCATCGGCATTGACCTGCAGTTCACGGACGACGGCCTTGGCAAACGCAACCGAGGCCAGCTGAAACCCTCCCTGGTCAAGGACCGCTGGCAAAACGCCCGCCGCGCGCCCACGCCCGAAAAGATCGGCGCGCTCATCGCCGACGTGCGCGAGATGATCGCCCACTGCGGCGACACCTCCAACCTCATCCTGGACCCCGACCTCGACAGCTACTACATGATGGACATCACGCTGCTGGCCCTGCCCCAGACCCAGGCCCGGCTGGCGGACATCATGGTCTTTGGCGCGCAGGCGCTGGCAAAGCCCGCACTCGGCAACGACGACCGGCTCCAGTTCTATGTCTATGCCTCGCTGGTGCAGGAATCCGACATGAGCCGCATCGAGGCCAGCACCAAGACCTCGCTCAACGAGGACGACAATTTCTACGGCCACAGCCCCTCCCTGCAAACCAAGGTGCCTCCGGCGCTGCAAGCCTACCTGGACACCAACAAGGCCTTCATCGCCATGCTCACCTCCGTTGCCTCGTCCGACAAGGCAACCGTGTCCGTGGAGGACTTCCTCGCCGCTGGCGCGCGCGCCCGGATGGCCAGCTTCACCTATTGGCGCGTGGCCGTGGACGAGCTGGACGTGCTGCTCGGCAAGCGCATCGACGACTACAAGCAAAGCCGCATCGTGGCCCTGGGCGCCACCGCCGCCGCGCTGGTGCTGGCCGGGCTGCTGGTCATGTTCATCGGCCGCTCCATCACCGGCCCGGTGCGCGAAATCCAGGGCTATACCCGGCGCATTGCCGAGGGCGACCTCGACGCGACCATATCCTCCACCTTCAGCGGCGAGTTGGAAGACCTGTCCGAGGACGTGAAGGGCATGGTGGCCGAGCTGAAGGCAAAGCTGGAGGCCGAGGCCAAGACCGAAGAGCTGGAGCGGGAGACCGAGCGCGCGCGCAGGGCCATGGAACTGGCCGAGGCCGCACGCATGAAGGGCGAAAAGGTGGAGGCGTTCCAAAAGCGCGAGATCGAACGCCTGTCGGCCATCCTGCAACGCATGGCCGACGGCGACCTGACCGTGCGCTACCAGGCCGGAGAAAGCGGCGAAGAGGCCTATGAGGCCCGGCGCGGCTTCCTGGATCTGGAGACGTCGCTCAACGCCACCATCGCCAACCTGGCCCGGCTCATCACAAAAATCCAGACCGACACCCAAACCCTCTCCGCGTCGTCCGACGACCTGTCCTCCGTGTCCACGGAGCTGCGCGACGGTTCGGAGGCCATGAACAGCCAGGCTGAAAACGTGGCCTCGGCCACGGAGCAGATCTCCATGAACATCAACGCCATCGCCTCAGCCGCCGAGGAAATGAGCGTGAACATCACCAACGTCTCCTCCACGGCGGAGGAGATGTCCCAGGCCATGGTGTCGGTGACCGAGGCGGTGTATGCCTGGCGCGGCTCCATCGGCAGCATTGCGGACAACGCCACGGACGGCGCCAAGGTATCCGCCGAGGCCATGGCCATGGCGCGCAACGCCACGGACACCATGACCCAGCTGGGCGGCGCGGCCCACGAGATCGGCAAGGTGACCACCGTCATCAAGCGCATCGCGGAACAGACCAACCTGCTGGCGCTCAACGCCACCATCGAGGCGGCCAGCGCGGGCGAGGCGGGACGCGGGTTCGCGGTCGTGGCGCACGAGATCAAGGAACTCGCCAACCAGTCCGCCAAGGCGGCCGAGGACATCGCGGCCAAGATCGAGGGCGTGCAGGCCAACACGCTGGACGCCGTGCGCGTCATCAACGACGTGACCACCATCATCGGCCGCATCAACGAGTCCGTGACCGGCATCACCGACGCCGTGGAACGGCAGACCCAGGCCGCCGACGAAATCTCGCTGAACATCTCCGAAACCACCAAGGGCGCGGACGACATCGCCTCGTCCATTGCCGAGCTGGCCAACGGCGCCAACGACATGAGCCGCAACGCGGGCGAGGTGGCCAAGGGCACCAACGAGGTGGCGGCCAACATCCTCGGCGTGTCCAAGGCCGCGGGCGCGAGCAACGCGAGCGCCAAGCAGGTCAACGGCCTTGCGGCCAAGCTGGCCGGGCTGGCGGGCGAATTGGAAGATATCATCGGCCGCTTCAAGTCCGGCACGGCCTAGCACCGCACCCCGGCCGGGCCATTCCCGCACACCACGCCGCGAATCCTTGTGATTCGCGGCGTTTTTTGTCGTCCACACCCGCTGCCGCTCGCCGCTGATAAGGACGCGGCGGGGGCGGCACTGTCCCTGCATTGCGTGCCACATGGCCCTGGCTATTGACACCACTCTAAAGTGGTGACACACTGCCTCCATACCAAGCAAGGAGACGCATATGGTTGATCCGCAGGCATTGGCGCCGCTGGGACTGACGTCCTACGAGGCGGCGGCGTACGTGGCGCTGCTGTCGCGGCCCGAGATGGCTCCGGCAGCGGTGGCGGCGCGGGCCGGGATACCCCGCCAGCGCGTGTACGACGTGCTGGGCGGCCTGGAGGCCAAGGGGTTGTGCACGGCCCGGGACGGCACGCCCAAGACGTATGCGGCGGTGGATCCCAGGATCGCACTGGATCTGCTGGCCATGGAGCGCGAGGCCACGCTGGAGCGGCAGCGCCGCGAGGCGCGCGCGTTGGCGGACCGCATGGCCGAGACGCTGGGGCCGGTCTTCGCCTTTGGCCATGGCCAGAACGACCCGCTGGCGTATGTGGAGGTGCTGGCGGGCCAGACGCGCATCGCGCACCGTGCCATGGCCCTGGCCGACGCGGCGCAACGCGGCATCGATGCCTGCATCACCCTGCCCATGATCCTGTCCGACGAGCAGAACCGGACATTCATGCGGTCGCCGTTGCGGCGGGGGCTGGCCTACCGGGCGCTGTGGGACGACGCGGCCATGGCGGACGACGCGCTGCGCGAGAACATGGCGCAGTACGCCGCATGGGGCTTGGAGGTACGGGTGGCGGCAACGCGGTTGCCGCTCAAAATGCAGGCCTTTGACAACGAGGTGGTGCTCATTTCCATGCAGGATCCCGCGGCGGGGCAGCCCAGCTTCACCGCCGTGGTCATCCACAACCAGGGGGCCACGGCCATGCTGCACCTGGCGTTCGAGCACCTTTGGGCCCAGGCGAAACCGTATACGGGCTGACCGCCCTGCGAACAGAGCGAAAAGGGACGTCGAGATGGACACACGGACAGCGAAAAAGACATGGACCATGCGCACGGGCTACGTGCCGGGGCTGATAGGCCGGGTGGGCGAACTGCACGGGCGGTATTACGCCTCCATTTGGAATTCGGGCGCGCCGTTCGAAATTTTGGTGCTGCGCCATCTGTGCGATTTCATGGACCGATACGACCCTGCGGTGGATCTGGTTCTGTCCGCCCATGACGGGAACGTCCTGGCGGGCTCCATAGCCATTGTGGGACGCCCGGACCCGAAGGAGGGAGACGGGGCGCAGCTGCGTTTCTTCATCGTGGACCCGGCGTTTCATGGGCGGGGCATGGGCAAGGGGCTGCTGCACGCGGCGCTGGACTGGTGCCGCGAACGCGGTGTTGCCAAGCTCTTCCTGTGGACCGTGGACAACCTGCCGGAGTCGCGCGGACTGTATGAGAGTGTGGGGTTCCGGGTGGTGGAGCGCGTGCCGGACGACCGCTACACGGTCATACGGGACAATTTGAGGCTGGAGCTGGTGCTGTAGGACACCCCACGCACCCGCACCAACGAAAAAGGCCCATGCTTGCACATGGGCCTTTTGCTTTCTGGCTCCCCGGGGGTGACTCGAACACCCAACCTATTGGTTAACAGCCAACCGCTCTGCCGATTGAGCTACCGGGGAACATGCTCCCGCGCTTGCGCGCCGGAGAGACCGCTTCTTATAGAGAACCGGACGCCGCGTCAACCCCCGAGCACCCATTGCGAAAAAAAAAGTGCGCACCGGGCAAAAACACCTCGCCAGCCCGCCGTTTCTTGACGCCACACATCAAAAGGCATACTCCTCTTCGATTCACGACGCATCTTATTTTGGAATGGAGCAGATCGGTTTTGAGCAACACAAACGGAAAGCCCCGCGTGAAGATCAAGATCCCATGCAAGTCACCGCATGTGGAAGATTTCATGCCCATGTTGGAAAGTTTCGCCCAACGCGACGAACTGAACGAAGTCATCCGGAACCGGGTTGCCAAGTCCTGCGAACTGCTGGATCAGGACATCCCTCTCTATCCGAACAAGGTCAATAAAGACACCGAGATAGCCGACATCGTCGGCAGCTATGCGGACGCCAGCGAAGAACAGCTCAAAGAGTTGGACCGCACCTTCGCCATCGCGGGCCGCATCGTGGCCTTGCGCTCCTTTGGCAAGATCACCTTCCTGCATCTCGCGGACCAGTCGGGCCGCATGCAGGTGTGCGCCTCGCGCGACGGCATGGGGCCGGAACGCTACCAGACCTTCAAGAAATACGACATCGGCGACATCGTCGCCGTGGAGGGCAAGCTGTTCCTCACCCGGACCGGCGAGCTGACCCTGGACACCGCCACGGCCCAACTCGTCACCCGGTCCATCCGCCCCCTGCCCGAGAAATACCACGGGCTCAAGGACGTGGAGATACGCTACCGCCAGCGCTATGTGGACCTCATCGTCACGCCGCGCACCCGCGAGATATTCCGCGCCCGCACCACCATTGTGCGCGAGTTCCGCAACTTCATGGACGAGCGCGGCTTCATGGAAGTGGAAACGCCCATGATGCAGCCCATTCCGGGCGGCGCCACGGCCAAGCCCTTCATCACCCACCACAACGCCCTGGACATGCAGCTCTACATGCGCATCGCGCCCGAGCTGTACCTCAAGCGGCTCCTGGTGGGCGGGTTCGAAAAGGTCTACGAAATCAACCGCAATTTCCGCAACGAAGGCATCAGCACCCAGCACAATCCGGAATTCACCATGTGTGAATTCTACTGGGCCTACGCCACGTTCGAAAACCTCATGGACCTCACCGAGGAGCTGTTCGCCCGCCTGGCGCGGGCGGTCACCGGCTCCGATGTGGTGACCTACCAGGGCCAGGAGATCGTGCTCACCGCCGGCACCTGGAAGCGGGTGACCTTCTACGACTCCCTGGAAACCATCGGCGGGTTCACCAAGGAATTCTACACCGACTACGAGGCGGTGGAGAAATACATCAAGGCCCAGGGCGAAAAGGTCATCAAGGGCGAAAAGCTGGCCAAGCTGCAAGCCAAGCTCTTTGACATGGCCGTGGAGCCCAAGCTCATCCAGCCCCACTTCATCTACCACTACCCCACGGACATCTCGCCCCTGTCGCGCCGCAACGACGACAACCCCGAGGTGACCGACCGCTTCGAGCTGTTCATCTCGGGCCGGGAACTGGCCAACGCCTTCAGCGAGTTGAACGACCCCGTTGACCAGCGGCTCCGTTTCGAGTCCCAGGTGGCGGAAAAGGAGGCGGGCGACGACGAGGCGCACTTCATGGACGAGGACTACCTGCGCGCCCTGGAGTACGGCATGCCCCCCGCCGCCGGACAAGGCGTGGGCATCGACCGGGTGGTCATGCTGCTCACCGACTCGGCCAGCATCCGGGAGGTCATCCTCTTTCCGCTGCTGCGGCCGGAAACGGGGTAAAGGCCCGCCCCATGACCTTTGAGCTGCACGTTGCCCTGCGTTACCTTGTCGGCAAGCGCAAGCAGACCTTCATATCCGTCATCTCCGTCATCTCCGTGCTCGGCGTCTGCCTGGGCGTGGCGTCGCTCATCATCGTCCTGGCGGTCATGAACGGGTTCACCACCAACATGCGCGACAAGCTGTTGGGCGTGAACGCGCATGTCATCCTGTCGCAGATGGGCGGCGGCATCGCCGACTATGCGAGCCTGGCCGAAACGGTCAACACGATGGACGGCGTGGAGGGCGCGACGCCCTTCATCTATTCCGAGGTGATGCTGTCCACACCCGCCGGGGTCAAGGGCGTGGTGCTCTACGGCATCGACCCGGCATCGGCGGATTCGGTGCTGTCCATCGCACGCACCCTGCACAGCGCAAAACTCGCGGACCTGAACGGCTCCGACCCCTTTCCCAAGATTTTCGTGGGCCGCAAGCTGGCGGACCGGCTGGGCCTGGTGAAGGGCAGCAAGGTCAGCCTGCTGTCGCCCGCGGGCGCGCGCAGCGCGGCGGGGTATGCGCCCAAGGTGCGCATGTTCGAGGTGGCGGGCCTGTTCCACACCGGCATGATCGAATACGACAGCTCGCTGGCCTATGTGGACATGGCCGCGGCGGCGGACCTGCTCGGCTTCCGCGAGGTGCGCGCCTCGGGCCTGGAAATCCGCACCAACGACGTGGACCGCGCCGACGTGATCGGGGCGCGGGTGGTGGACGCCCTGGGCGGCACGCCCTACTATGCCCGCGACTGGAAGCAGATGAACGAAAACCTTTTCGCGGCGCTGCGGCTGGAAAAGACCGCCATGTTCGTCATCCTGGTCATGATCGTGCTCGTGGCCTCGTTTTCCATCGTCACCACGCTGGTCATGCTGGTCATGGAAAAAACCCAGGACATCGCCATCCTCATGTCCATGGGCGCCACGCGGGCGAGCATCCGCACCATCTTCATGCTCCAGGGCATGATAATCGGCGCGGCGGGCACGGCCCTGGGGTACGCGCTCGGAATCAGCTCCTGTTTGCTTCTGCGGCAATATCAGTTTATCAAGTTGCCCGAAGATGTGTACATGCTCGACCACCTGCCCATCCTTTTCAATTGGGTGGACATGACCATGGTGGGCGCATCGGCGCTGGCGCTGTGCTTTTTGGCCACCCTGTACCCGGCGCGGCAGGCCGCGCGCCTGGAACCCGCCGAGGCGCTGCGCTATGAGTAACGGCGACAATTCGTTGTTGTACGAACTGGCCGGGATTGGTAAGGAGTTCCAGGGGCCGACGGAAACCATCGAGGTGCTGCGGCATGTCGATCTCACCGTGGCGCCGGGAGACTCGCTGGCGGTGCTGGGCGCGTCGGGATCGGGCAAGACCACGCTCCTGCATCTGCTCGGCACGTTGGACACGCCCTCGCGCGGCGACATCCGCTTCATGGGGCGCAATGTGAACGAACTGGGCCCGGCGGCCAGGGCGCGGCTACGCAACCGCGACATCGGCTTCGTGTTCCAGTTCCACCATCTGCTGCCGGAATTCAGCGCCGTGGAAAACGTGGCCATGCCCGCCGTGATAGCGGGCGAACCCCGCGCCCAGGCGCTGGCCGCCGCGCGCGAGGCGCTGGAGCTTGTGGACATGGCCCACCGTGGCGACCACCGGGTCACCACGCTTTCCGGGGGGGAAAGGCAGCGGACGGCCATTGCCAGGGCCATCCTGCGGCGGCCCCGCGTGCTGCTGGCCGACGAGCCCACGGGCAACCTGGACGAACGAACGGGCGGGCGCATCGGCGACCTGCTCTTGCGGCTGAACAAAGACCTGGGCATGACCCTCATCGTGGTCACGCACAATCTGGGCCTCGCAGGCCTTTTGCAACGACGCTTGGAACTACGTTCTGGAGAACTGTATGCTCAGACGGGCTAGACTGGTTTTCGCATGCTGCACGCTCCTGTTTCTTGCCCTGGCCGCCTCCGCCTTTGCGGCCGACAGCAAGTTGAAGATAGCGGTGCTCCCCTTTGAAGTGAATGCGGGACCGGATTTGAGTTACCTGCACGACAGCCTGCCCCAGTTGCTGGTGGACAGGCTGCGCGAACTCGACTTCGAAACCCCCTCTCCCGACGAGGTGCGGCAGATCATAGCCCAGCAGAAGATCGACTTCCTCGACATTTCCGTGGCCAAGGACGTGGCGCTTCTGGCGGGCGCCAACTACGCGGTGTACGGCAGCTTCAGCCAGGTGGGGGAAACCCTGTCCCTGGACGTGCGCCTGGTGGAGGCCTATGGGCTCAAACCGGCCAAGCCGCTGTTCGTGGTCAAGCAGGATCTCATCAATATTTTGCCCGCCCTCGAAGAGCTTGCGGAAAAGATCAAGAACGAACTCCTGAAAAAGGAAGTCGTGGCCGAAGTGGATGTCATCGGCAACAAGGTGTTGGACAAGGACGTGGTGTTCATGCGCCTGGGCATCAAGCAGGGCGACGTCTTTGATCCCAAGACCATCAACGAGCAGATGAAGACCGTCTTCAACCTCGGCTATTTCGACGACATCAAGGTGCGCGTGGACGACCTGCCCGAAGGCAAGCGGGTGGTGTTCGACGTGAAGGAAAAGCCGTATATCAAGACCATCGGCGTGGTGGGTTCGGACGCGCTGGACAGCGAAGACATCATCGCGGCCATGAATTCCAAGACGGGCAGCGTGCTCAACCTCAAGATCCTGGCCGACGACCTGAACAAGGTCCGCGAGCTGTACCGCAAGGACGGCTACTACATGGCCAAGGTGTCCTACGAGCTGGAGCAGGAAAACGACACCATGGCCCGGTTGAACATCGTGGTCAAGGAAGGCGAAAAGCTCTACATCCGGGGCATCGACATCAAGGGCGCGGAGCAGCTCGACCAGGACGACCTGAAGGACCAGCTCGCCCTGGCCGAACGCGGCATGTTATCGTGGATCACGGGCTCGGGCGTGCTCAAGGAAGAGATGCTGGACCGCGACGCCGCGGCCCTGGAAGCGTACTACGCCAACCGGGGATTCGTGGACGTGAAGGTGGGCCAGCCCCAGGTGGAGTTCAAGGACGACGGCATCTTCATCACCTTTACCGTGGAAGAGGGCAAGCGGTACAAGGTGGGCAACGTCACCTTTGCGGGCGACCTGCTTGAGCAGCCCGACACGCTGCTCACCATCACCAAGCTGGACGACCTGACCGATGAGGACGACTATTTCGACCGGTCGGTGCTGCGCTCGGACGGCCAGAACCTGACCCAGCACTACTCGAATTTCGGATACGCCTTTGCCGACGTGGACTACCGCGTCGAAAAGCAGACGGACGCCCTGGCCGTGGACGTGCGGTTCATCCTCACCAAGAACCAGAAGGTCTACATCCGGCGCGTCACCATCGAGGGCAACGACCGCACGCGGGACAACGTCATCCGGCGCGAGGTGCTGCTGGCCGACGGCGAGCTCTTTTCGGGCACCAAGCTGCGCCGCTCCAACGAACGGTTGAAAAAGACCGCCTACTTCGAGGTGGAGGACATTGAAACCGTGCCCACGGGCAACCCCAACACCTTGGATCTCAAGATCAAGGTCAAGGAAAAGACCACGGGTTCACTGTCCGGCGGCCTGGGCTACTCCACCTACGACCGCTTTGGCGTGTCCCTTTCCCTGTCCGAGCTGAACGCCTTTGGCAAAGGCTACAAGACCATCCTTTCCGGCACGTTCAGCGGCAGCTCCAACGTGTACAACCTGTCGCTCATCGACCCGCGCTTCAACGATTCGCCGCTCGGTGTGGGTCTGGACATTTACTACCGCAAGGATTCGCTGATCGATTACGACAAGATCACGCAGGGCGGGAAGCTGCGCTTCGCGTACCCGTTGGGCGAATATACCCAGGCCTTCTGGGGATACCGTCTGGACCGCTACACCATCTACAACGTCGACGCGGACGCGGCCAATCTCATCCGCGACATCGAGGGCGTGAACTGGGCCAGCGTGCTCTACGCGGGCGCGGAGCGCGACACCACGGACGACAATCTGGCGCCCACCAGGGGCACGATCAACAAGTTCACCCTGGCCAACGGCGGCGGCCTGCTCATGGGCGACGACAACTACGTCAAGGGCGTTTACGACTCCCACTACTTCCACTCGCTGCTCTGGGACACCGTGTTCCATTTCCACGCCCAGGCGGGCTTCATCGCCGAGAACACCAGCGACGACGTGCCGGTGTACGAGCGCTTCCACCTGGGAGGCATCAACTCCATCCGGGGCTACCCCGGCTACAAGATATCCCCCATCGACGAGGCGTCCGGCGACCGCATCGGCGGCAACAAGGAGTTCTTCTCCAACCTGGAATACATCTTCCCCATCAACAAGGATGTGGGGCTGCAAGGCCTGACCTTCTTCGACATCGGCAACTCCTGGGACGACGGCGACTGGGATTTGGGCGATCTGAAAAAGAGCGTGGGCGCGGGCCTGCGGTTCTTCACCCCCATGGGCCTTATCCGGGTTGAATACGGCTATGCGCTGGACAACATTACGGACCAGGGCAGCCACCACAAGGTCGAGTTCACCATGGGCGCGGGTTTCTAGACCCCATGGGCATTCGCAACACACACGGCATGTCGCACAGGCTTTCGCACCGGCCCATACCGGGGGCGCGGCGGCCTGTTCGTTTGGCGGCACGACGCACAAAAAACAGCAATACAGCGCAGCATTTATGCAAGGAGATTTGGTATGCGTAAAATCCTTCTCTTTCTGGCGGTCATGACTCTGCTTCTGCCTTCCCTGGCCTCGGCCGTCGAAGTCAAAATAGGCCTTGTGAACATGCAGAAGGTCATGGCGGAGTCCGAACCCGGCCAGCAGGCACGCAACGAGTTGCAGAAGAAGCTGGAAAACATCAAGAACTCCCTTGATGTGGAAAAGGCCGCCATCGCCAAGATGCAGGAAGACATGCAGAAGCAGGCCATGGTGCTGTCGCAGGAAGCCAAGACCGACAAGGAAATCGAGTTCAAGCGCCGCGTGCGCGACTACCAGGACGCCGCGCAGAACTACCAGCGCAAGCTTCAGGTGGAGGAATCCAAGCTCACCAAGCCCCTGGCCGAACTCATCATGAAGGCGGTCAACGACTACGCCGTGGCCAACAACTTCAGCATGATCCTGGATTCCGCCAGCAGCGGCCTGGTGTGGGCGCACAAGGAGACGGATCTCACCCGCCTGCTCATCGTGGAAGTGAACCGCGCCTGGCGCGCCACCAAGCAGTAGCCCACGCGGCGGGGTCGTATGAAACTCAAGGATCTGGCCAACACCCTTGGCCTTGCCCTGCGGGGCGAGGACAGGGGTGATGCGGCCATTACCGGGGTCAATACCCTGGACAAGGCCGGTCCCGGCGAAATCAGCTTCCTGGCCAACCCCAGGTACGCCGACCTGCTGCCCGGCTGCCGCGCCACGGCCGTCATCGTGGACGAGGCGCACGCGGATCAGGCGGCCACGGCGCTTGTCAGCCCCACCCCGTATCTCGCCTTTGCCCGCGCCGTGCAGCTGTTCGCCACGCCGCAGGGATGCATGCGGGGGATAAGCCCCCTCGCCTGCCTCCACGCCGAGGCGTCGGTCGATCCGTCCTGTACGGTCTACCCCTTTGCCTTTGTGGGCGCGGGGGCCGAGGTGGGCGCGGGCACCACACTCTTTCCGGGCGTCTATATTGGCGAAAATTGCCATGTGGGCGCGGGGTGCGTCCTGTATCCCAACGCCACGCTCATGGCGGGCACACAGCTTGGCGACCGCACCATCGTGCACGCCGGAGCGGTGCTTGGCAGCGACGGCTTTGGCTATGCGCCCGGCCCGAACGGACTGGAAAAAATCCCCCAGGTGGGCATCGTGGGCGTGGGCAGCGACGTGGAGATTGGCGCCAACACGGCCATTGACCGCGCCGCGCTCGGCGTCACCGCCATCGGCTCCGGCTGCAAGATCGACAACCTCGTGCAGGTCGGCCACAACGTGGAAATCGGCCCCCACTCCATCATCGTGTCCCAGGTCGGCATCTCCGGCTCCACCAAGGTGGGCAAGGGCGTGACCATGGCCGGACAGGTGGGCGTGGCCGGGCATCTCAAGATAGGCGACGGCGCGACCATCGGCCCCAAATCCGGCATTGCCAAGGATGTGCCTCCCGGTGTGACCATGGGCGGCATCCCCGCCGTGGACCAGGGCACCTACATGCGCACCCTGGCGCTCATGCCCAAGTTTCCGGACATGGC
The DNA here is from genome assembly GCA_050251715.1 of Desulfovibrionaceae bacterium. Classification (GTDB taxonomy): domain Bacteria; phylum Desulfobacterota; class Desulfovibrionia; order Desulfovibrionales; family Desulfovibrionaceae; genus JBFWMG01. The sequence continues at coordinate 13,315 of JBFWMG010000020.1, forward strand.
CCGCCGCCTGAACCGCCTGGAAAAAGAACTCAGCGCCCTCAAGGCCGCGCTTGCCCAAGGAGACACCGAATGACCGAGACCGGCGTCAAGAGCATCCGCATCGGGGAGATCATGGATCTGCTCCCCCACCGCTACCCCTTTCTGCTCGTGGACCGCATCGTGGAATATGTACCCGGCCAAAGCCTGACCGCGTATAAGAACGTGACCATCAACGAGCCGTTCTTTCAGGGACATTTTCCCAATGCGCCGGTGATGCCGGGCGTACTCATCCTGGAGGCGCTGGCCCAGGCGGGCGGCCTGCTGGTCTGCCTGTCCGCGCCCGAACCGCTGGTCAACAAGCTGTTCATGTTCACCGGCATCGAAAAAGTCCGCTTCCGCAAGCCCGTGGTGCCCGGCGACCAGCTCATGCTGCGCTGTTTCGACATCAAGCAGCGCATGCAGTTGTCCAAGATGACCGCCCAGGCGACCGTGGACGGCACGCTGGTGTGCGAGGCCGTGCTGTCCGCCGCCGTCATCGACAAGGAGAACGTGTAAATGGCCCGCAACATCCACCCCTCCGCGGTGGTGCATCCCGACGCGGTCATTGCCGACAACGTGACCATCGGGCCCGCAGCGGTCATCGAGGACAAGGTGCGCATTGGCGAGGGCACGGTCATCGACGCCTTTGCCAAGATCATGTCCCACACCTCCATGGGCAAGGGCAACCGCGTCCATTCCTATTCCTGCGTGGGAGGCGAGCCGCAAGACCTCAAGTTCCATGGCGAGCCCAGCACCCTGGAGATCGGCGACGACAACGTCATCCGCGAATTCGCCACCCTGCACCGGGGCACCGAGGGCGGCGGCATGGTCACCCGCATCGGCAACGGCTGCCTGCTCATGGCCTACACCCACGTGGCGCACGACTGCATCCTGGGCAACGGGGTCATCATGTCCAATGCGGCCAGTCTGGCCGGTCACGTGACCATCCACGACCACGCCATCATCGGCGGCATGAGCGGCGTGCACCAGTTCGTGCATGTGGGCGCGCACTCCTTTCTGGGCGGCATGAGCGGCCTGGCGCAGGATCTGCCCCCGTACATGCTGGCCGTGGGCAACCGCGCGGTGATGCACGGCCCCAACGCCGTGGGACTGCGCCGCCTCAAGGTGTCGCAGGACACCATCCGCGCCCTGCGCTCCGCGTACAAGCGGCTTTTCCGCTCCGAGCTGCCCCGCCAGGAGGCGCTGGAGGAAGTGGAATACGAATGGGGCCAGCATCCCGAGATCAAGGCGCTGGTGGATTTCGTGCGCAACAGCGAACGCGGCGTAACCTCGGCGGACAAGTCGGACGAGGAAACCTAGAGCGTCCCAACTTTGAAAACGATGAGACGCTCTTATGCATTTTGTTGAAATAATGCTTCATTATTTCAAATCCTCGCATTATTTCAATGCTAACATGCGCTAGCCCGCGCCAACGGATGCGGCCCGCGTGGTGGAGCAAGCATGACCCCCAAGCCCCCCATCGGCCTTATCGCCGGTTCCGGCCAGTTTCCGGTGCTGGCCGCGCGCGGGGCGCGCGGCCAGGGCCATGGCGTGGTGATCGTGGGATTCGAGGGCTATTCCGATCCCGGCCTTGCCCGCGAATGCGACCACTTTCACATGGTCAAGCTGGGCCAGATCGGCAAGGTCATCCGTTTTTTCAAGACGCACGGCGCCTGCCGCGTGGCCTTTGCCGGAGCGGTCAACAAACCGCGCGCCCTCTCCCTGCGGCCCGATGCCCGGGCCATCAAGATCCTTTTTTCCCTCGCGCACAAGGGTGACGACACCCTGCTCCGGGCCGTGGCCGCCGAATTCGAGCGCGAGGGCTTGCCCGTGTTCCAGGCGGCGGAACTGGTACCGCAACTGCGCGCGCCCGAGGGCGTCTTGACCGCGCGCGCCCCCTCGGACGCGGAGCGCGATGATCTGCGCTTTGGCTGGAACACGGCCAAGGCCGTGGGCGCGCTGGACATAGGCCAGTGCCTGGTGGTGAAAAAGGGCGTGGTGGCGGCGGTGGAGGCCATCGAGGGCACGGACGCGGCCATTGCCCGTGGCGGCGAATTGGCTGGCGCGGGCTGCGTGGTGGTCAAGACGGTCAAGCCCGGCCAGGACGAGCGCCTGGATCTGCCTTCGGTGGGCCTGGGCACGGTACGGGCCTGCGTCGCGGCCCGTGTGACCTGCCTGGGCATCGAGGCGGGCAAGACGCTCTTTTTCGATCCCGAGGCGAGCCTGCGCGAGGCGGATGCGGCCGGCCTGGCCATCGTGGGCCTGACGCAAGCCCCCTAGCCCCGGCCACCCACAGCCTCCCCTTCTTCTTCGGACAATCCCCCATTCCGCTGGTCTGCCGCTGGGCGAGCCGTCTCGTGCGCCCCCTGTCATCGCGCATCCCGCGCAGATCACGTTGCGGTGCAAATCGCAGCGTTTTTTGGCACTGCGCCGGGCACCCGGCGCGGCGCATTCCGGTCCGCGTCCGGAGCTTCCCCACCACACCTGGCGACCTATTCAACTAGCTGGTTTAACATACTTTTTGCTGCATGCAGCCGTACCGCCCCAAGGCCTACATTTTTGCACACGGCAACGCCGTTTTGCATAACTCACGAAGAATTCAAACAATTCTCTTTACACAACACACAACAGGCTGTAATATGACTATAAGCCTATACCGCACTCCATTATCAGGAGAGGACACATGCCTATCTGCCAATCGCAAATCATCAAGCGCTGCTGTTCCGACGCGGCATGCCATTACGGCGTGTTCGAAATATGCTCCATCAACGAATGCTCGGACACCACAACCTGCCCCATGTGCGGCGCAGCCATGAAGCAGTCGCCCCTGTTCGAGGAATCACAGACGACCTTCCCTGAAATAGAAATAAAGGAACACGCGCCGCACGCCAGATGACGACACGCCGCGCCGCCTCATAACCCCGCCGCGACCCAGGCCGCCATTATAATTCGGTCATTGCGCCTGTTGCATCATGATGCCTTGCAGCAGGCCGACCCAGGCCGCCATCACGACGCGGCCGCCGCGCCGCAGGCCGCCATTATGATTCGGTCATTGCGCCTGTTGCATCATGATGCCTTGCAGCAGGCCGAAGCAGCCCGCCAGCATCATATCCCCTCCCGGCGCGGGAAACGCGCCGTACCCTTCCAGCATCTTGCGTTGCGGCCCCAGAATGAACACGGGCGCGAACGCGTCCGCATCCCGGCCCGCCTGCGCCGCGTCCAGCACCAGGCAGCCGTGGCCGCCCTCGTTCAGCACCACGTCGCACGTGAGCCGTCCCTGCCGGAACGCCTCCAGGTCATGGCGCAGACGCTGCCCCGTCATGGCCCCGGTGTGCTGCTCGTACACCCCCAAAATGCGGTCGTCGCGCACCAGGAAGGCCACGACATGGCTGTTGCCCACATTGACCACCAGGATGCCCTTGTCCCTGTTGCGGGCGCGGATGTCCGGCATGAACAGCGCGCCCAGCACGGCCGCCGCGCCCGTGTCCGCCACCGGCCCGCCCGTGGACACGGCCAGGGTGGCCAGGCGGGTCAAGGCGGCGGGCGGTGACGCGAAAAGGAGCTGCTCCACCCGTCCGTCCGTCTCGCGCAAAAAACCTTCCCACAGTTTGAAGCGGCCCACACGGTTGCTGCGTCCGGGATGGAAGCCGTGGTCCTGCACCGCGGCCAGCACCAGATCCGGGTAGGGAAGCCCCGCCGCGCCCAGGAGCGCCCGCCAAAAGCCGGGCTCGTAATCCGCCAGATGCACCGGGCAGTACCCGTCCGGCGCGCGCTCGGCCAGTGCGATGCCCTGCGCCTCGAGCCGGGTGATGTCGTCCGCAATGGCCAGCGCGGCCACCGGATGCGTGGCGACCTTGAAGCCCGCCTGCATGTGCGCCTGCAGGGCGCGGAAAAACCCGCCGCCCATGTTGGAGCCGTGCAGGAAGATGTGGCGGCCCGCCTTGGTCAGTTCCTGGATACGCTTGCCCACGTAGCGCGCGGGTGCGGGCAGCACGAACTTGGGGCAATTCTCCAGCTCCCGGTCCGGCATGAAATACAGGACATCCTGCGTGCCGCTACCGATGTCCAGACACAAGATATTGCGATGCATCACGTCTTCTCCCCCTGGCTGGCCGCTATCGCTTGATAAGCGCGGCCTGTTTCAGCTACGGTCGCTTCTGCCCACGTCCATGACTTGCAAGGAACCCGTCCATGCGCATTCTGTTCGGCATCTGCCACTACTTCAGCCCCGATGGCGGCCGGCACGCCTCTTTGGCCACAAATCCCAAGCCGCGCATCGCCGCGCTCACGCGCCAGATCACGGCCCTGCATCAACTCTATGGACCGGGCCAATGCATCCTGGACATCACGACCAAGACCGCCCTGCCCGCCGGCCATGCCGAGCCCTCGCATATCGACGTCGTGGTCTGCACCACCAAGGGCAGGCACCTGCTCGGCTCCCTGCCGCTGCCCCCATCCATGTACAGCGAGCGCGCCTCGGACGCCGCGCCCATGTTCCTGGGCTACGAATGCCAGGAATTGTTCCGGGAGCGGCTGGGCGGCTACGACTACTACTGCTATCTCGAGGATGACCTCATCCTGCACGACCCATGGTTCTTCTACAAGATCGGCTGGTTTTCGCGCAATGTGGGCAACGTGGCCCTGTTGCAACCCAACCGCTACGAGGCGCCTGCCACCGGCGCCTTCAAGCGCGTGTACGTGGACGGGGAAACCAGGCCGCAGGTCACGGCCCGCTTCCAGGATGTCTCCGTACAGCCCGAAGTGAAGGCACGGATCCTGGATCTGCCCGTGTCCATGCGGCGCGTGCGCAACCCCCACTCCGGCTGCTATTTCCTCAATGCGGCGCAGATGGAGCACTGGACGCGCCAGCCGTATTTCTGCGACCGCGCCGACGACTTCATCAGTCCCCTGGAGTCGGCGGCCAGCCTGGGCATCATGCGCACGTTCCGGGTCTACAAGCCCGCTCCGGCCAACGCGGCCTTTCTGGAGATCGAACACGCGGGCACGGGCTTTGCCTCGCTCATCGGCAACCAGATCGCCATCCATCCCAGCCTGAAACCCGCCTGACACGGTGCGGCCAGGCGGCGGACGCCTCGTGCCGCGCCCTCACAATGAGCGGATACGCATTGTGGGAACAAGACATTAGTGGAGTTATTTTTCCCTTAACTCACCGGCGGGATGCCGCTTCAAGGGCGCGGCCCTAGGTGGCGGCCCGCTGCGGGTCCGCGCCGGGAACAAGCGGCACGCCTTCCATGGGCGGCTTGCGCTGGGCCACGTTGACCACCATGCGCAGGTGCCCCGGCAACAACCTGGCAAGATCGAAGCGGTCCACGATGGTGCGCCGCGCCGCCTCGCGGATGGCGCGCTTGCGGTCCGGGTCGTCCAGCACCTCGCCCACGCGCGCCGCGATCTGCTCGGGCGAGAAGAAATCCACCAGCAGGCCGTTCACATCGTTGCGCACCACCTCGCGCACGGGCGCGGTGTCCGACGCCACCACGCAGCAGCCGCAGCTCATGGCTTCGAGCATGGACCACGACAGCACAAAGGGGCGCGTCAGATAGATGTGCGCGTGCGAGGCCTGCAACAGCCGCTTGTATTGCCCGTAGGGCAGCGATCCCACGAAATGCACCCGCGACATGTCCAGATCCAGGGTGTCGAGCATGCGCTGCTTGTACGTCTCGCCCTCGGGCAGTTGCCTGCCGTAGCTCACCCGGTCCGATCCCGCTATGACCACATGGCAGCGCGGCCTCTTCTTGAGCAGTATTTCCGTGGCCCGCATGAACTGCGGGAACCCCCGGTACGGCTCCATGCCCCGCGTGGCATAGGTCACGATCTCCTGCTCCAGCGACAGGTCGAGGTCCGGCAGCACCATGGTCTGCCCCGGCATGGGTGCGAAATAGGTGGTGTCGATGCCGTCGTGGCGCACCGCTATCTTGCCGTGGAACTCCCGGGGGAACTGCGCCTTTTGCCAATGCGTGGGGCTGTATCCCATGTCGCAGGCGGCCAGGTCGATGAGGATGGGCGCGTTCTTCGCCCGGATGTGCAAGAGGGTGCGCTCGGTGAGGGGTTCCGACGGGTCGAAATCCGCATCCGAACCAAAGGCGCGGTAGTACCATTCAAAGAAACAGACAAAAGGGATCTTGGGAAAGGCGTCCTTGACGAACATGGTGGTGCCCCAGCCGGAATGGCCCACCACGATGTCGGGCGTGAACCCCCGCTTGGCCATGTCCTTGGCCAACACGTAAAAGGCCTCGCCCTTCATCAGCGCCTCGGTGAAATGCCGCGTCATGAAGGGCGTGCCCTCGTCCGGCCCCTTCTTGAGGCCGAAAACAGCCTTTTCCACGCCGGGAATCTTCCATTCCGGGCGTTCGTTCATGGTGGCGAACACCACCCGATGCTGCTTGTTGGAGCCAAAGGCGGCGGCCATGTGCCGGAACTGGGCAGGGAAGTTGGGATGGAGAAAGAGTATGTTCATGCGGGCCATGCGGGGTTGCGGCCCGAGCCTGGGCCTGGTTCGCGGCATGATCGCGTCATGCCCTCGGCCAAACGTGCCGGACTAGCGCTTTGTAACATTGAAGCAATGTTGCAAGTTGAAATAATGAAGCATTATTTCAACAAAATGCATAAGAGCATCTAAACTTTCTCAAAGTTACGATGCTCTAGCGCTCGTGAAACGCCGTGGACATCGAATCCAGGAACGGGGAAAACAGATATTCCAGCACGGTCCGCTTGCCTGTGTGGATGTAGGCGATGACGAGCATGCCGGGATAGAGCTGGTAGCGTTCGCCCTTGCCCTGGAAATAATCGTGGTCCGTCTCCAGCCGCACCGCGTAAAAGGTGCGGCCCCTGTCGTTGGTGAAGGTGTCCGGGCTGATGCTCGCCACCACGCCGTCCAGCTTGCCGAACCGCCGCGCGTCGCGCGAGGCGAGCTTGACCACCGCCTCCTGGCCCACGGCCACATAGCCGATGTCCTGGATGGGCAGGTGCGCCTCGATGACCAGCTTGTCGGACGAAGGCACGATCTCCATGATGGTCTCGCCCGCCTTCACCACCTCGCCGGCGCTCATGATGTTGAGCGACTTGACCACGCCGTCCACGGGCGAGCGCATGACCGTGCGTTGCAGGCTGTCGGCGTACTTGCGGTTGCGTTCGGTGAATTCGTCCAGCTCGCGCTGCGACTTGCGCAACTCGTCCCGCGCCTTTTCGCGAAAGGTATGGGTGATCTTCTTGAGCTTTTCCGCGCCCTCGTTGAGGGCGGCCCTGGCACGGCTGAGCGCGGCCTGGTCCTCGCCGATACTGCTTTGCAGTGTGGTGGCCTCGCGTTGCAGGCGCAGGTGCTTGAGCTGCGAGGTGAGCTGGTCCTTGAGCAGTTCCTCGCTGATGCGCAACTCCTCCTCCAGCAGCTTGAGTCCCTCCCGGGAGCTGGACAAACGCACCGTGATCTTCTGTATGTCCTGGCGCAGCTGTTCCACTTCCTGCTGCTGCCCCGCTATCTCGCTGGCAAGACGCATCTGGCTGACGGCGAACAGCTTGCGCGACTGCCCGGCAAGGTCGGGATGCGCCGCCTCGAATCCCTCGGGAAAGACCACGGCGTCCAGCCCCTCGGCCTCGGCCTTCAACCGCGCCACTTCGGAGGCCAGCGAATTGATGCGCACCTGCACCTCGCTCACGCTCGACCCCTGGATGGTCTTTTCCAGAATGACCAGTTCCTGGTCCTTGACCACCTTGTCCCCTTCGCGGACCAGGATGTCGCGCACGATGCCGCCTTCCAGGTGTTCCACGCGCTTGACCTTGGTGGAGGGGATGACCTCGCCGTCCACCATGCTCACGATGTCCAGTTCGCCATAGTGCGCCCAGACCACGAGCGACACCAGAAGGAGCACGCACAACCCCAAAAAGAAATGCGTGGCCCTGGAGACCGTCTGTTCGGCGCGCGGCGCGTCGGCCTGTGGCGGCTGTGGCGGATGTGGCGTTTGGGTGGTCATGGCTACTCTTTGTCCGGTTCAGTCTTGCCTGGGGTGGCGCTGGGCTTGACCGGAGCCGTTGCGGGCTTGGCCACCCGGCGCCCCTGGCTGGCGGGCTTGGCCGCCCCCTGCGCCGCGAGCCGCCCAGCCGCTTGGCCGCCTGTGGGTTGGCCGCCCGCGGGCTGACCCGCCTGTGCCCCCCGCTTGGCGTCAACGGCTTTTTTGATGGATTGGAGCGCCGCCTTCACGCCCGCATCCTTCCCGCCCGGCGCCTTCCCGCCCGGCGCCTTCCCGTCCGGATTCTTCATGTCCGGAGCCTTCCCGTCCGGCGCCTTGTGGGCGGACTGGGGAGCACCACCCGGCGCGGGGTGCGCGGCGCGCACCACCTCCACGGCGGGCACGGGCTTGACGCCCAGGTCGAGGCGCACCGACGCACCCTTCACGATATTGGGGTCATGGGTCATGACGATGATGGTCTTGCCCTGCTGCGCCATGGTGTTGAGCAGGGCATACACGGCCTGGCGGCCCTCGGCGTCCAGCCCCTCGGTGGGTTCGTCCAGCACGGCCAGCCTGCCGTCGGCCACCAGCGCCCGGGCCAGGGAAAGCCGCCGCCGCACGCCCAGGGACAAGGTGCGGCCCGATTCGCTGATGACCTCCTCCAGTCCTTCGGGGCTGGAGAACAGGAACCGGCCCAGGTTGCAGGTGTTGAGCACGGCGTTGAGCGTGGTCTCATCCACCTCCGGGTTGAGCAGGGTGATGTTCTCCCGGATGGTGGTGTGCAGAAAAGTGGGTTCCTGGGGCATGTACATGATCTGCCGCCGCCACCAGGGAGGCGCCATCTGCCGCAGGTTGATGCCGTCGGCCAACACCTCGCCCCGGATGGGATCCACCAACCCGGCCACGAGCCGCGCCAGGGTGGTCTTGCCCGAGCCGTTGGGGCCGTTCACCACCAGGATGCCGCCCGGTTCGAGCAGCAGGTTGAGCGATTCGAACAGCGGCCCCGTGCTGCCGGGAAAGCCGAAGGCCACGTCCTTGAATTCCAGCCTGCCGGTGTAGTTGCCCAGGGCCGTGCCGCTGTCGGACTCCAGGGGCAGGGACATGAACTTGCCGATCTCGCGCTGCGCCTCCACGGCCTTGCGCATGAGCGCCTGGGTCTGCACGAACTGCGACACGGTCTGGATGGCCCGCGAGGTGAGGATGTTGACGCCGATGAGCGCGCCCAGGGTCATCTCGCCCTGCACCACCAGCATGGCGCCTATGGCGTAGATGACCACGCTGACGAGAATGGAGACGGTCTGGGTGACGGTCTGGAACAGGCCGCGTCCGCTGGCCAGGCGTTGCCTGATGCCGCTGATGGCCTGCACCTGCTCGTTCCACTGCTTGCGCAGATAGCCGCCCGCCTGGAAGGCGCGCACGGTATCCACGCCCACCAGGGCGTTGGCCGCATGGCCGCGCTGGGCCACGTTCATCTCCTGCAGGGACTTGGCCGAGGCGCGTCCCATGCGCAGGGAAAGCCATCCCGACAGCAGCATGACGCCCATGCCCAGGAGGCCCAGCCCCGCCAGCAGCGGATGGAGCATCAGCGACACCGCGATATACAGCAGGGAAAACGGCGCATCGAGCACCGCCGTGATGTTCGGGCCTTCGTACGCCGCCTGCACCGCATGCAGGTGGGTCAGCATTTCCTGCGCCTTGTTCTTGCTTATGCGGTCGAGCGCTTGCGCCTTGACCCGCGCCAGCACGGCGTACACGTCCTGGGCCAGATGCTCGTCCGGCCCGGCGCTGATGGCCAGGGCGATGCGTGTGCGCACCGTGCGGAATCCGAACAACAGCGCCACGGCCACGAGCATGCCCACGGTCAGCGTGATGAGCGTGCCGTCAAAGCCAAAGGTGACGTAGCGGTTGAGCACCTGGATGACGAAGAGCGGCGAGGCGAGATTGAGCAGCGTCACCAGCAGCGTGGCGGCCACCAGTTCCACCGTGAGCAGGGGCCGCAGCCCCAATCGCCTGAACAATTCGCGCATCCGCCATCCATCCTTGATTATATCTGGCCCGGACAGCCAACGCGGCCAGCCGGTCTGGATCGGTCGCCCTTATACCCCATGCATATCGCCAATGCAATGAATACGCGGCCCTGCCCCGTACGGGGCGGCGCGTCAGGCGTGGCGCTCGGCCCAGCCCTGGAACATGAGCACGGCCCAGAGGTGGTACTGGTAGTTGCGTCTGCCCGCCAGGTGGTCCGCCCAGGCGCTCCGGATGGGGCCGGGCTTGATGTATCCGGTGCGCCCCAGGGCTTCCGGGGAGAGCAAGGCCTCGGCCCAGGGCCGGAGCGGGCCGCGCAGCCAGGTGTGCAGCGGGATGCCGAACCCCTGCTTGGGCCGCTCCACCAGCGCCTTGGGCACATGGCGGTACAACACCTGGCGCAGGATGTACTTGCCCACGCCGTCGCGGATCTTGAGATGCTGGGGCAGGGACCAGGCAAAGGCCGCGACCCGGTGGTCCAAAATCGGCACGCGCGCCTCCAGGGCCACGGCCATGCTGGCGCGGTCCACCTTGGTGAGGATGTCGCCGGGCAGATAGGTGATGGTGTCCATGGCCATCATCCACGGCGCGAAGTCGAGCCCGTCCCACGCGGCGGGCGATGGCGCACGGCGGGCGGCCCCGGGCCCGGCCGTGGGCACCAGGCGGGCGGTGTCCTTCCAGAACGAAACCAGCGCGTGGTAGAACGCCGCGCGGTCCGGGGCGGCCAGGGCGTCGGTGACCTTTTGCAGCTTGTCGCGGAAAATGGCGTGGCGCCTGGCCTTGGGCAGCAGCGGCTCGGCCAGGGCATAGGCGGCCAGGACCGCCCGTTCGCCCCCGTGGCGCATGATGACGCCCAGGGCGGCGCGGGCCGTGGCGGGCAGGCGGGAAAGCCGCGTCCACAGGGCCGGTGCCACGAGATGGCGGTTGTAGCCGCCGAACAATTCGTCGCCGCCGTCGCCGGACAGGCTGACCGTGACCTTTTGCCGGGCCAGCCGGGACACGAGGCAGGTGGGGATCTGCGAGGCGTCGGCAAAGGGCTCGTCATAGCATTGGGGCAGATCCGGTATGACGGCGCGCGCCTCGGCGTCCTCCACGTAGAGTTCGGTATGATCCGTGCCCAGGTGGGCGGCCACCTGGGCCGCGTGCGCGGCCTCGTTGTAGCCGGGGTCGGTGCTGCCTATGGAAAAGGTCTGTACGGGGCGGGACGAGGCGGCCTGCATGAGCGCGGTCACGGTGGACGAGTCGATGCCCCCGGACAGGAACGCGCCCAGGGGCACGTCGGCCACCATGCGCAGCCGCACGGCGTCGGCGAGCAGGCTTTCCAGGGCGTCCACGGCCTCTGTTTCTGACCCGGCAAAGGGATGGGCCAGGCCGTGGGCCACCTGGTCTTCCAGCGACCACCACACCTCCGGTTCGGGCAGGGTGCGGGCGCGCACGTGCGCCTCCGTGATCCTGACCAACGTGCCGGGGGCGAGCTTGAGGATGCCGGGGTGGATGCAGTGCGGCGCGGGCACGTAGAGATGGCGCAGGTACAGGCCGAGCGCCGTGGGATCGATGCCGCCCCGCCATCCCGGCAGGACGCGCAGCGGGGCCAGTTCGGAGCCAAAGGCCAGGGTGCCGCCCACATAGCCATAATAGAGCGGCTTGATGCCGAGGCGGTCGCGCACCAGGGTCAGGGTGCGGGCGGTGGCGTCCCACAGGGCGAAGGCGAACATGCCGATGAACCGGGACAGGGCCGGTTCCATGCCCCAGGCGCGCACCGCCGCGAGGATGGCCTCGGTGTCGGAGTGGCCGCGCCAGCCGTGGGCCGGGGCGAGCCCGGCGGCCTCCAGCTCCGCGCGCACGTCCTGATAGTTGTAGACTTCGCCGTTGTAGGTGATGGCCAGGGCGCCGTCCTCGCCCAGCATGGGCTGGTGACCGGCGGGCGAAAGGTCGAGGATGGAAAGGCGGGTGTGTCCGAAACCGAGACCGGCCTGGGGGAGCGTCCACAGGCCGGAGCTGTCCGGCCCCCGGTGGCGCAGGGTGGCGACCATGCGCTCCAGCAGCGGGGCCATGGATTCATGCGGGGTTGGCTGTCCCCAGAGACCAAGGATGCCACACATCAGACAACGCTCCCTGTGCGGCGTGGGCCGTGCGAGGCCCGTTCCATGAAAAACCCTCCCGAGGGCCGCAGCCTGCGGGAGGGTTGGACAATCAAGGTTGTGTGCCGCTCACGCGCCCTGGGGCGCCTTGCGCACGCGCCCCAACTTCACTCAGCACCCCTAGCCACGCACCCCTAGTCACTCAGCGCCCCTCGTCATTCAGCGCCCCTCGTCACTCACGCGCCCAGCGGCCCGCTAGTTGAGGATGTACCGCTTGGGGTTCACGCACAGGCCGTTGAGGCGCACCTCGTAGTGGAGGTGGGGGCCGGTGGAGCGGCCCGTGCTGCCCACCCGGGCCAGCAGCTGGCCGCGTTCGACGATCTCGTTCGTCTTGACCACCCAGCTTTTGAGGTGGGCGTAGCGGGTGGTCACGCCGTTGCCGTGGTCAATGACCACGGTGCGTCCGTAGCCGTTGTCCACCCCGGTGAAGATGACCTTGCCGGTGGCGGGCGCCACGATGGGCGTGCCGCTGCGGGTGGAGATGTCCAGACCGCGATGGAACTCGCGCTTGCCTGTGAAAGGCGACTGGCGGTAGCCAAAGGGCGAGGAGACCCAGCCCTCGGCGGGCCAGATGGAGGGGGTGCTTGACAGCAGTTCCTCGTTCTCGCGGAAGGCCTGAATGAGTTCTTGTTGCCGCACTTCCTCAAGCCGGATGTCGGTATTGAGCTGATGCACGAAGTTGTGCATCTTGCGGGCGAGGAGTTCTTGTCTGTAGATGGGCAGGTAGCTGTCCGAGAAGCTCTGTTTTGGGCCGCCGACGGCTGTATTGGCTTCGGCCTGTTCCTGGTCCAGGTTCATCATGACGCGCAATTTGGAGTCGAAGTCCCTGATGCGCGTCAAATCCTTTTCCACGGTTTTCAGCTTGGAGGCCAGATTGAGCAGTTGGTTTTTTTGTTCTTCGACCGTCTTCTCAGCGAACTGGAATTTGTTGTGCAGCGTGGCGTACCGGGTGAAGTAGCCCCAGAGGGCCACGTTGCTGCCGATGAGGGCCAGGAAGAACAGGGAGAGAAAGATGAGCGTGCCTCGTCGGAAATAGTAGTTCTTGCACGCCCCATCATCGCCTTTGAAGACCATGATATGGTATTTTCTTAACAGCATATCTACCTATCTGCGTCCCGGTTTGAGTAAAGCGTGAGTGGGCGTCCCCAGAGGCCCACCAGCAACAACGGCCATTCAAAGGCAAATTGCGGATAATTTAGTCGACTCCGGGCGTCAAGTCAAGTTGCCAGCGGCGCAATGCATTAAAAACGTTTTGCTTTGTGTAACTATTTTCCCGAAATCGTTGCTGAAGCCACGCCGTGGTCCGGCTGCGGGCCGTATGGTCCGCCGACGGGCACGGATTGTGCCAGACGGGCAGCCCCCAGGCGGCGCAGGCGCGGCGGATGGTCGCCTTGTCCACCCACAGCAACGGGCGGATCATGGTCAGCCTACCGCCAAAGAAGGCCTCCTTGATGGACAACCCCTCCACCCTGCCGGTCTGAAACATGTTCATGAAAAAGGTGGCGGCCAGGTCGTCGCTGTTGTGCCCCAGGGCCAGATGGGTCAGGCCGTAGCGGCGGCACAGGTCGAATAACACGTTGCGCCGCAGACGGCAGCAAAAAAAACACGCGGAATTCTTTCTGTTTTCATCGGAGTGGGCACGGGGGCCATGGTCGGCCACCTCCAGATGGGCGGCCACGCCATGCTCGGCGAGCCATGCCGTGGCCGGGGCATGGTTGCCCACGTCGAAGCCCGGATTCACGTGCAGCACCATGATCTCGAATGCGAAGGGAGTGATGCGCTGGCGCAGCAGGAGCGTCTGCAACAGGGTCCAACTGTCCATGCCGCCGGAAAGGGCCACGCCCACACGCGCGCCGGGGAACAGCATGTTGGTCTGCTGCATCAGCTTGCCCGCGCTGGCCACGCAGTTTTTCTGGGCATAGTTGAGGGAGCCGATTCGGGTCATCCGGGAGACACCTCGGTGGTAAAAAACATGATGGACACCCGTTGCGGCGCGGCGTGGCGCGGGGCTTGGGGCGGCACGGCGCGAAAGATTGACTTGCACGCACGCTTCGGGTATATTTGAGGGTCACGCAGCGCACGCACCCTTTCCGGTGCGCCCGCTTGCCCAGCAATCCCGGCACGTCATCTCATCCGCCGGGCCATTCCGGAGCCGTTCATGCTTGAGGTGCGAAACATAAACCATCACTATGGTCGCGTCCAGGTTCTCTTTGACCTGAATTTCGCCGTCAACAAAGGGGAAATCCTCGGTTTCCTCGGGCCCAACGGCGCGGGAAAATCCACGACCATGCGCATCCTCACCGGCTTTCTGGCCCCTGCCGCAGGCTCCGTGCTGTTCAACGGCGCGGATATCCGCGACGCCCGCTCCGGGCTGCGCACCGCCCTCGGCTACCTGCCGGAAAACGTGCCCCTGTATCCCGAACTGACCGTACAGGAATACCTGCGCTGGGTCGCGCGCATCAAGCGCGCCGCGCACCCCGACGCCCAGGCCCGCCAGGTGGCCGACGCCTGCGGCCTCGCACCCAGGGTGCACACCCTCATCCGCCACCTGTCCAAGGGCTACCGGCAACGGGTGGGCCTGGCCCAGGCCATCCTGGGCGAAACGCGCCTGCTCATCCTGGACGAACCCACCGTGGGCCTCGACCCGGCCCAGATCAGGGACATCCGCGAACTCATCCGCGAACTGGGCCGCGATAAAACCATCCTCCTGTCCACGCACATCCTGCCCGAGGTGGAGCGCACCTGCGACCGCGTGCTCATCATCGACCACGGACGCATCGTGGCCGAGGGAAAACCGGGCGATCTGGCACGCGACGCCGCTGGCCACGGGCGCTACCTGCTGCGCCTGGACGCGCCGGACCACGACGCCGAAGCCATCAGCACCTGCTGCGCCGCCGTGCCGGGCGTGGCCTGCGTCACCCCGCTCGGCCGCGCCCACGGCGGCCTGGGCCTGTCCATAGACATCCTGCCCGGCACGGACTGCCGCGCGGCCCTGACCTCGCTGGCCCATGAACGGGGCTGGCCGGTGCTGGAATTTTCCCGCACCGCCGCCACCCTGGAGGACGCCTTCGTGCGCCTGGTGTGCGTGGAGGGAACGGGTTCCCCCGCCCCGGACAAGGCGGCGGCGGGCTCTGGCCAGGGGACCGGCGCATGAACGCGAGCCTGCTGATCGCCCGCAAGGATCTGTGCCTGTTTTTCCGCGCACCGCTCGGCTATCTTGTGCTGGCCTGCTTTCTGCTGGTGTCCGGCTATTTTTTCGTCGCCTCTGTCAGCTATTACGAACTTGTCAGCATCCAGCTCATGCAGAACCCGCAGCTGGCCGATTTCACGCCCACGGAAATGGTGCTTGCCCCCTATCTGCAAAACGCGGGCGTCATCCTGCTGTTTTTCCTGCCGCTCCTGACCATGCGCGGGTTTGCCGAGGAAAAACGCTCCGGCGCCTTTGAGCTGCTCGTCAGCTACCCGGTGAGCGAGGCGCAACTCGTGGGCGGCAAGCTGCTCGCCCTGGGCGTGTTCCTGCTGGCCATGCTCGCGGCCAGCGCGGTGGGGCCGCTGCTGCTCTTCCTGGTGTCAACGCCCGAACCCCTGCCCGCCCTGGTGGGCTATGGCGGCCTGTTCCTCATGGTCACGGCCTTTGCGAGCCTGGGACTGTTCCTGTCCACGCTCACGGAAAACCAGATCGTGTCTGCGGCGCTCTCCTTTGCCGCGCTGCTGGTGCTGTGGCTGTTGTCGTGGATCAAGGACGCGGTGCCCGCGGCCGTGGCTCCGGTGGTGGACGGCCTGTCCCCCCTGGCGCACTACGCCTCCTTCACGCGCGGCGTGCTCGACCTGGCGGACGTGGTCTATTTCGCCACCTTCATCCTGGCGTTCTTCTGGCTGGCGGTGCTCAGCCTGGAGAACCAACGGAGCGGGAGGTAGCATGCGCGGCGTTCGTCTTCCACGCACCACGCGCGCCCTGCTGGCCGCCCTGCTGGGCCTGTGCGTGCTGGTGGGCGTCAATGTGCTGGCAACGCGCATCGGCTGGCGCTGCGACCTGACCGCCACCAAGCGGTATTCGCTGGCTCCGGCCACGCGCGCCGCGCTCGCCCAGCTCAACGCCACCGTGTCCGCCGCCGCCTTTTTCCGGCCCAAGGAGCCGGGCCGCGCCCTGACCCGCGACCTGCTCGACATGTTCGCCAGGCAGACCCCGGCCTTTACCTATTCCTTTGTCGACCCCGACCGCTCCCCGTTCCGCGCCCGCGACCTCGGCGTCACGCAGGGGGGCACCGTGGTGCTTCTGTGCGGCGGCAAGACCGAGACCGTGCACCTGCCCGACGAAGAGACGCTGGCCAACGCGCTCATCCGTGTCAGCAACGCCCGCGTGTCCACGGTCTGGTTCACCACCGGCCACGGCGAGCTGTCGCCCATACCCGCCGCGCCCGCCCTGCCGGGCCTGCCCGCCCCGCAGGCGGATCAGGGCGACCCCGCCCTGTGCACGCGCCTCAACAGCGCCCTGACCGCACAGGGCGTGCGCACCGACACGGCGCTGCTGGCACGGCTCGCGGCCATCCCCGGCACGGTGGACGCGCTGGTCATTGCCGGTCCCACGCGCGACTTCCTGCCCGGCGAGCTGGCCCTGATCGACGCCTTTGCCGCGCGCGGGGGCGCGCTGTTCGTGGCGCTGGACGCCGGGCACGCCACCAATCTTGAAGAATGGATGCGCCGCGCCCTGCACGTGGAGCGGCGGCGCGGATTCGTGCTCGACCCCATGAGCGACGCCGTGGTGGGCGATCCCATGACGCCGCTGGTGCGCGACTACGGCACCAGCCCGGCGGTACGGGACTTTTCGCTGACAACACTCTTTCCCACCGCCACCGCGCTTGCGCCCGCGCGCGAACCGGGCGGCGTGCGGCTCGAACGCCTGGGCGCGGCGCGGCCCATGGTCACGCCCCTTGCCCGCACCTCGGAACAGGTGTGGCTGGAGCGCGACCTGGACGGCCTGCGCAAGGGCAAGGCGGCGTTCGATCCCGCGACCGATTTGCCCGGCCCCCTGTGGCTGGGCGTGGCCTGCGACCCCGGCAAGCGGGACGCCACGGACGCGGCGGACACCGGCAACGACGCCCGTCCCGTCACCCGCGCCGTGGTTTTTGGCGACCAGGATTTCATGGCCGACAGGTATGTGGGCCTGTCGGGCAACCTTGACTTGACGCGCAACTGCGTGCAGTGGCTTATGGAGAAAGAGGGTTTGGTGACCATATCCAAACCAAAGGGCGCCAACGTCTTCCTGCTGTTGTCGGTATGGCAGCGCAGGTTGCTCATGTGGACGCCCCTGGCCGTCGTTCCCGGCGGCGCGCTGTGCCTTGCGGCCTGGGTGGCGGTACGCCGCCGCACGGGACGCTGACCGCGCGCGGGACGCCGCCTTCGTCCGGCGGAAAACGAAACGATATTTGACCACCGGAAGTCCGGTTGGAATCCATACATGAATAAACGTATTACGCTGCTGGTGCTGCTCGCGGCCGTGGTATGGGCCGTGGTGTCCTTTTGGCCCAAGCCGACCGGACGGCAGGCGCCCGATCCGTCCTGGCCCGCGCCAACGCCCGCCACGTTGGGCACCATAGCCGTCAACGCCTCGGATGGCTCGTTTGTCCTGACCCACCGCGAGGGCGCATGGTACGCCGGTCCCGCGCCCACGGCCCTGGACGCGCACCCCGCGCTCAACCGAGCCGACACGGCCAAGGTGGAGGCGCTGGCGGCCTTTATCGGGCACAACAAGCCGGTACGCCGCCTGGGCGACGTGCCCGACCGGCTGGTGGGCGAATTCGGGCTGGACAAGCCCGGCATCGACATTACCATTACGGGCAACACGGCATGGCGGCTTTCCCTGGGGCGCGAGAACCCCACCAAGGACGGGGTGTACGCCTTCAGCTCGCTGGAGCGCCAACTCCTGCTGCTGGACGCGAAATACCGCTCCCAATTGGGCCGGGGCGTGGAATATTATTATGACTTGCGCCTCATGGACGTGCCCGTGGCCGAGGTGGAACGGGTGCGCGTGGACGTGGCCGGAACCGGGGCGTGGGAAATGAGCCGCGCCAAGGACGGCTATGTCTTTACCGAGCCCAAGGAGATGGCCGAGGCCGCTGTCGCCGCGCGGGAGATGGACGAATATCTGAACACCATCACCACCATGACGGCGGGCCGCTTCATGGACACAGCGCCCGCGCTGCTTCCCGCGCCCCTGGCCACCATTTCCGTGTGGCGCAAGGGCGTGCAAAAGCCGGTGGTGGTGGACATGTTCGCCCTGGAACCGAAAAACGGGGACAAGAAGGGCAAGGACGGCAAGCCCGCCATCGAATACGCCGGGCGCAGCACATGGCAAGGGCTCCTGTTCACGCTGGACAAGGAGCGGGTGGACAAGCTGGCGCGCGCCGCATTCACCCTGCGCGAGCGCAAGGTGGCGGATGTGGCCATCGGCGAGGTGGCCCGGCAACGCCTCACGCGCATGCCCAACGGCCATCCCGGCTCGGAGCTGTGGGCCACCAAGGCGGACTCGGGCTGGATCATCGAGTCGAGCGGCCGTGACGTGGTGGGCATGGACATGCTCATGTGGCGGCTGACCGACCTGAAGTCCGAGGCCGACCCCGTGGATGCGCAGCCGCAGTCCGCCACCCATGCGTTGACGTGGGAATTGCTGGGCGCCGACAACAAGCCCGAAGCGCTTTTCCGGTTTTATCTCGACCCGAACCTGCCAAAGGGCCGGTGTTGGCTCCAGGTGGGCGACACGGAACGGTTCCATCCGGTGGCGGACAAATTGCTTGAGGATTTGCAGGCGCTCATGCCTGCCAGGGAAGACCCGGCGCACGGCGGCTCCGTGCCCGAAACACCCAACCCAGAACCCACGCCCGCCCCCGCGGGTTGAGTATTCCATACAGGAGAGCACACATGGCGCGTATTACCGTTGAAGATTGTCAGAAACAGGTGGACAACCGTTTTCTCATCGTCCAGATGGCCATCAAGCGGGTCAAGCAGTACCGGGAAGGATACGAATCCCTGGTCGCTTCCAAGAACAAGGAAGTCGTGACCTCCCTGCGCGAGATCGGCGCGGCCAAGGTGCTGCCCGAAGAGCCCACCGAAGAGGCGCTTGCCGAGGCCGGAGTATAGAGCAGATGGCCCGTCGCGATTATTATGAAGTCCTGGGCGTGGATAAATCCGCGTCCGAGGACGAGATCAAGAAGTCGTACCGCAAGCTGGCCATGCAGTACCACCCGGACCGCAATCCGGGTGACGCCGAGTCGGAGAACATGTTCAAGGAAGCCGCCGAGGCCTACGACGTGCTGCGCGACCCGGAAAAGCGCGCCCGCTACGACCAGTTCGGCTTCAACGGCATGAACGGCAACGGATACCACGGGTTCTCCAATACCGAGGATATCTTCAGCCACTTCAGCGACATCTTTGGCGACCTGTTCGGGTTCAGCATGGGCGCGTCCCAGGGCCGCAGCCGTGGCCCCCGCCCCCAGGCGGGTTCCGACCTGCGCTACAACCTGAACATCGCCTTCCGCGAGGCGGCCAAGGGCTCCGAGGTCACGCTCAAGATTCCCAAGCACGTGCCGTGCGCCGAGTGCAACGGATCGGGCGCGGAACCCGGCACCAAGCCCGAACGCTGCAAGCAGTGCGGCGGTTCGGGACAGATCCAGCAGCAGCAGGGCTTTTTCCGCGTGGCCATGACCTGCCCGGTGTGCCGTGGGCAGGGCCAGGTCATCACCACCCCCTGCCGCACCTGCCGGGGCCAGGGCGTGGTGGAGGAAGTGCGCGAGCTTTCGGTGCGCGTGCCCGCAGGCGTGGACAACGGCTCGCGGCTGCGGCTGCGCGGCGAGGGTGAACCCGGCGTGCACGGCGGCCCTCCCGGCGACCTGTACGTGGTCATCTACGTGGAGCCGGACAAGACCTTCGTGCGCCAGGGCCAGGATCTCATCATATCGCGCCAGGTGAACATGGTGCAGGCGGCCCTGGGCTGCCGCATCGAGGTGGACACCCTGGACGATCCCATCGAGGTGGACGTGCCCAAGGGCACCCAGTCGGGCGAGGTGTTCAAGCTCAAGGGATACGGCCTGCCGCACCTGGGCAGCTCGCACAAGGGCGACCTGCTGGTGGAGGTCAAGGTGGTCACACCGGCGCACATGTCCAAAAAGCAGGAAGAACTGCTGCGCGAATTCGCCGCGCTTGAGGATCAAAAACCCTTGAAAAAAGTGAAGAATTTCTTCAAAAAAGTGGGTAAGGCCATGGACGGTCAGGCATGAGCGCCCCCAAGGACGACACTCTGCGGCTGTCGCACGTGGACGAGACGGGCCGCGCCCGCATGGTGGACGTGGGGGGCAAGACGGACACCAAGCGCCGCGCCATAGCCGCGTGCGAGGTGGTTCTGGCGCCCGCCACCATGGCGCTGGTGCTGCAAAAGGCGCTGCCCAAGGGCGACGTGCTGTCCACCGCCCGCATAGCGGGCGTGCTGGCCGCCAAGAAGACCGGCGGCCTCATCCCGCTCTGCCATCCCATCTTCCTCAGCTTCGCGGACGTGATCTTTGAAACGGACGAGGCGGCGAACACCATCCGCGTCATCGCCGAGTCCCGCACCACCGGTCCCACGGGCGTGGAAATGGAGGCCATGATGGCCGCGCACGTGGCCGCGCTCACCATCTACGACATGGTCAAGGCCGTGCAAAAGGACGTGGTCATCACCAACCTGCGCCTCCTGCACAAAAGCGGCGGCAAAAGCGGCACATACAACGCGCCGGACTATGTACCGGCGGCTCCGGCGGACAGCGCACCCCACGCGGGCAGCGCACCCCGTACGGACGAGACGAACACGGCCTAGCGGGCCGCGCGGACTTTTTTCCGAAGCACCAGCAGCGGCCGACCCGGTGCCCCAAAGGCGCGGCGTCGGCCCCTTGCGTTACCAAGGGTATCATACATGCTCCCCATCATCGCCCTCATAGGCCGCCCCAACGTGGGCAAATCCACCATCTTCAACCGGCTCATCCGCAAGAACCGGGCCATCACCCACGACCGCCCCGGCGTGACCCGCGACCGCATGTACGGCACGGTGCACCACGGCGGCAGGGCGTTCACCGTGGTGGACACCGGCGGCGTGACCCTGAACGACCGGGGCGGCGCCACCGAAGGCCCGGACGCATCGCGCGGCTTCGAGGCGGAAATCCTGCGCCAGGCCGCCGAGGCCGTGGCCGAGGCCTGCGCCATCGCCCTGATCGTGGACGGCCGCGACGGCCTGCTGCCCCTGGACGAACACCTGGCGCGTTTTGCCCGCCACACGGGCAAGCCCGTGCTGCTGGTGGTGAACAAGGTGGACGGGCCGGAAAAGGCGGACATGATGGTGGCGGATTTCCATGCCCTGGGCCTGGACCTGCTGCCTTCCTCATCGGCGCACGGCTACGGCATGAGCGAACTGGCGGCGCGGCTGCGCGAGATGCTGCCCCCGGCCGAGGACGACGCGCCCGCCGAGGCGGACGCCGAGGCGGAGGACGAGGACGACATCTCCCTGGTGGACGCGTTTGACGCCACGAATCCGGACGCGCTGCCGGGGCCGGACGAGGACGACCTGATGGAAGGCGACGACGGCGAACCCGACCCGGACGACCCCGACAGCTTTGGCGACGCCTGGGCCGGACCGGAACTGGCGGTGGAAGCCGGATGCGACGTGGGTCCGGGCGGCGATGAGGAGGGGCTGGAGGAAAACCTGTTCCGCTCCACCATGGGCCACCCGGACACCGACCCGGCCAAGGGGTTGCGCCTGGCCATGCTGGGCCGCCCCAACGCGGGCAAGTCCTCCATGGTCAACGCGCTGGCGGGCGTGGAGCGCATGATCGTGAGCGAGATAGCGGGCACCACCCGCGACTCCGTGGACGTGACCTTTGAGCGCGAGGGCCGCCGCTTCACCTTTGTGGATACGGCGGGCGTGCGGCGCAGAACCAAGATCACGGACACGGTGGAGCGGTTTTCCGTGAACGCGGCGCTCAAGACCAGCCAACGGGCCGACGTGACCGTGCTCATGATCGACGCGCTGGACGGCCTGACCGCGCAGGACAAACGGCTCATCACCTTTCTCGATTCCTACAAGATCCCGTTCCTGGTGGCCCTGAACAAGGTCGATCTGGTGGCGCGGCAAAAGCGCCCCGCCCTGGTGCGCACCTTTGCGGACGCCCTGCGCTACTGCCGCCACGTGCCGCTCATCGCCACATCGGCCCTGCGGGGCATTGGCCTCGACAAGGTGCTGGAAATGGCCGAGACCATCTGGACGGAGTGCGACATCCGGGTGCCCACCGGGCTCCTCAACCGCTCGGCGGCCGAGGCGGTGCGCCGCCACCAGCCGCCGCTGGTCAACCGCAAGCGCGCCAAGTTCTATTATTTGACCCAGGCCGAGACCAGGCCGCCCACGTTCATCTTCTTTGTCAACGACCAGGAGCGGGTCAAGGCCTCGTACCAGCGCTACCTGGAAACCACGCTGCGCAAGATGTTCGGCCTCAAGCACGCGCCCATGCGGCTGCACTTCCGGGGCAGCCACGAAAAAAAGACCTAGCGCCTTCCAGCATTGAAACAATGCGTAGATTTGAAATAATGAAGCGTTATTTCAACAAAATGCATAAGAGCATCTAATCGTTTTCAAAGTTACGATGCTCTCACCGCGCCGGTGCGGCGCCCGCAGCCCACGTGCCGCATGAAACGCCCCGCCCCCGCTTGACCTTGTCAGGGCTTTTTTTTAGCGTGCGGCACTTCGCGTGGTGTGGGGGGAGCAGGCAACCGCACGGCGAAAATATCACGTTCGGAGAACATATCGTCATGGTTCAAAAAATGCCTTTCATCTGGTTCGACGGCAAGCTGGTCCCCTGGGACGAAGCCAATGTCCACGTTCTATCCCACACGCTGCACTACGGCGTATCCGCCTTCGAGGGCATCCGCGCCTACAAGTGCTCGGACGGTTCCTCGTCCGTGTTCCGCCTGCGCGACCACATGGCCCGCATGCATGATTCCGCCAAGATCATGCGCATGACCATCCCCTATTCCGTGGACGCCCTGGTGGACGCCACGCTGGAAACGCTCAAGGCCAACAACATGGCCGAGGGCTACATCCGTCCCATCGCCTTCATCGGCGACGGCGTCATGGGCGTGTACCCCGCCGACAACCCCGTGCGCACGGTCATCGCCACCTGGCCCTGGGGCGCGTATCTGGGCGAAGAGGCGCTGGCGGGCGGCATCCGCGTCAAGACCTCCAGCTTCAGCCGCCACCACGTCAACGTCATGATGACCAAGGGCAAGGTCTCGGGCAACTACGTCAACTCCGTGCTGGCCAAGATGGACGCCAAAACCGACGGGTACGACGAGGCGCTCATGCTCGACACACACGGCTATGTGTCCGAAGCCACGGGCGAAAACATCTTCATGGTGCGCAAGGGCAAGATCAAGACCCCGCCGCTGGGCTCCATCCTGGACGGCCTGACCCGCGACTGCCTCATCACCCTGGCGCGCGACCTGGGCTACGACGTGGTGGAGCAGAACTTCACCCGCGACGAGCTGTACACCGCGCAGGAGGCCTTTTTCTGCGGCACCGCCGCCGAGCTGACCCCCATCCGCGAGGTGGACAACCGCCGGATCGGCGAAGGCAAGCGCGGCCCCGTGGCCACGCATCTGCAGGCCGAATACTTCAAGATCGTCAAGGGCGAGAGCGCCAAGTACGAGTCCTGGCTGCACAGGTACTCCCTGTAGGCGGGACACCGGAAGGCGCCGTGGGCGCCCCGGTTTCAATCCAGTCATCACGGCGCGGGGCGGATCAACGCCCCGCGCCCCATCCCGGCAGGAGCCTATGAGCCAGTCTTCCCTGACCGCCAAATACCGCCCCCAGCGGTTCGAGGACGTTGCAGGCCAGGAGACCGTCAAGGCCATCCTGTCCCGAGCCGCCCTCGAAGACAAGGTCGCGCCCGCCTATCTGTTCAGCGGCACGCGCGGGGTGGGCAAGACCACCATCGCCCGCATCCTGGCCAAGGCGCTCAACTGCGCCACCGCGCCCACGGCGGAGCCCTGCAACCAGTGCGCCCAGTGCCGCCAGATCACCCAGGGCGTGGCGGTCGACGTCATCGAGATCGACGGCGCGTCCAACCGGGGCATCGAGGACGCCAAGCGCATCAAGGAAGACATCGGCTACGCGCCCATGGAGGCCCGCTACAAGGTCTTCATCATCGACGAGGCGCACATGCTCACCCGCGAGGCGTTCAACGCCCTGCTCAAGACCCTGGAGGAGCCGCCGGGCAACGCCACCTTCATCCTGGCCACCACCGAGCCGCACAAGTTTCCGCCCACCATCATCAGCCGGTGCCAGCATTTCGCCTTCAAGCGGCTCACCGCCGTGGAGATCGAGGCGCACCTGCAGCGCATCCTGGGCATGGAGGGCATCGACGCCGAGGCCGCCGCGGTCAAGCTGCTGGCGCGCCGCGCCGCGGGCAGCGTGCGCGACTCCATGTCGCTGCTGGGCCAGGTGCTCGCCCTTGGCCGTCCCAAGCTGGTCATGGACGACGTGCGCGGCATCCTGGGCCTGGCCGGGCAGGAGGTCTTTTTCCGCATCATGGCCGCCGTGCGCGACGAGGACTGCGCCGCGCTCACCACCACGCTCACCGAAATCTTCGACCAGGGGCTGGACCTGGGCTTCTTCCTGCGCGAACTGACCGCCGTGTGGCGCAACCTGTTCCTGCTCAAGCAGACGGGCGAGGCGGCGCTGCCGCTTTTGGAAATGCCCGAGGAGGAAGGCCGGTTGTGGCTGGAATGGGCGCCCCGCTTCACGCTGGGGCACATCCATGCCTGCTGGCAGCTCACCCTGGAGGGCCAACGCCGCGTGCTGACCAGCCTGGAGCCCGCCCTGGCATTGGAGCTGTTGCTGCTCAACCTGGCCTTTTTGCCCAAACTCATTTCGCTGGAAAAGGCGTGCGCCCCCCAGGGGGGCGCGGCCTCCGGCCCCATGTCCGGCCCCATGTCCGGCCCCATGTCCGGCCCCAACGCCCAGCCCATGGGCAGCCCCAGATCCGGCCCGGCAGGCGGCACGGCCCGCGCCTCGGGTCCGGCAACGACCCGGCCCGCGCAGGGCGGCCAGCCCGGCAAACCTGGCGGTCCCGGAGGCTTTGGAGGCTCCGGGCGCGGCCCTTTTGACCAGCCGCAGTCGGCGCACCCCGCGCAGCCTGCCCAGTCGGCCCCGCCCGCCCAACCGGATCAACCCGCCCAACCGGCCCAACCTGTTCAACCCGTGCGGCAGGCCCGGCCCGCGCCAACGCCTGCGCCCCTGCCGCCGTCCGGCGGCTCCCAGGGGCAGCCGGAGCCGCCGCAGGCTCCCGGCGCGCCCCAGGCCCAGTCGGACGGAGCACGGCCCACGCCCGAGGCCGTCGCCCCGCCATCCGGCCCCACGCCGACCGCGCCGTCGCCAACGCCCCAGGATACGGCGGCGCAGCCTGAAGACTTGGTGGCGCAGCCCACGGACACGGCGGCGCACGATGCGCCTGGCGCGCCCGTGCGGTCCGCTCCTGTTCCGGCGTCTGGCGCGTCTGGCGAGTTAGCGGACGCCCCCGGCGTTCCCCCCGGCATCGCTACGGACGAGAGTCCGGAGGGAACGAACGCAGGCGCACCGCCGCCACCGCCCGGTCCGCGCACCTGGGAAGGGTTCGCCGCCTACCTCGCCGCATGCGGCCGGGCCACGGGCCAGACCGTGGACGGCCTGCACGGATTGGCCGGCGCATACGACGGCGCAACGCTCGAACTGCGTTGCCAGAACGACCTGCACTGCGAACGGGTGCTGGCCAAGGAATCCATGGACATCCTGACGCCGTTGGCCGCCGTCTATTTCGGCGCCGCCGTGCGCGTCGAGGTCAAGGGGCCGGCCAACCCCGTCCTGACCATGGCCGAACTCAAGCAGGAGGTGCTGGCGCACCCCATGGTCAAGGCGCTGCAAAAGGAATTTGGCGCGGCCATGCTGAACCACGAACCCTTGCACGGCCTGCCCGGCGCGCGCAAGGGCAACGGCACATAATCGAACCACACGCCCACGCGGGTGTATCAATCCAAGGGAGGCTTACCCCATGCGAGGAATGAACGATCTGTTGCGCCAGGCGCAAATAATGCAGCGTAAGATGTCTAAATTGCAGGAAGACCTTGCGGAACGGTCCGTGGAGGCGACTGCGGGCGGCGGCATGGTCACCGTGGTGTGCACCGGCGCGCAGGAAATCAAGTCCATCACCATCGACAAGAGCGTGGTCGAGGCCGGTGACGTGGAAATGTTGCAGGATCTGGTGCTGGCCGCCGTCAACGACGCGGTGAAACGGGCCAAGGAAATGTCCCAGTCGGAAATGCAGGCGCTGACCGGCGGCGTGAACATCCCCGGCCTGTTCTAGGCGGCCCGCGTGTCCAACGAGTTACCCGAACCGCTCAAGGCGCTGGTGGAGCAGCTGGCCGGGCTGCCCGGCCTGGGCCCGAAATCCGCGTTGCGCATGGCGCTTACGCTGCTCAAGTGGCCCGAGGCACGCACCCGGCAACTGGGCCAGGCCGTGTACGAGCTGCGGGACAAGCTCTGCCTGTGCGACCGCTGCGGCAGCCTGGCCGACGCCGACCCGTGCCCCATCTGCGCCGATCCGCGCCGCAGCCCCGACCTGCTCTGCCTCGTGTCCGAGTGGGACAGCCTGCTCGCCCTGGAGCAGGGCGGGTTCTACAAGGGCACGTACATGATCCTGGGCGGCCTGCTTTCGCCGCTGGACGGCGTGGCGCCCGAGGCGCTGGAGCTGGACCGCCTGCGCCGCCGCCTGGCCGAGGGCGCGGTGCGCGAGATCATCCTGGCCCTGGGCACCACGCTGGAGGCCGAAAACACCGCTTCCTACGTGAAGAACCTGGTGGAGCGCGAATATCCGGGCATCAAGGTTTCACGGCTGGCGCAGGGCATCCCCCTGGGGTCCGAGGTCAAATACATCGACCGCGAAACCCTGCGGCAATCCCTGCTCTACCGGCAGGAACTGACGTAGCCGGGCCGCGCGCGGCTCAACCGGCCATAGTCTGGCCCACCACCCGGTTGCGGCCGCCGCGCTTGGCCTCGTACAACCGCTCGTCCGCCTCGGCCACCGCCTTTTCCACGTTTTCAAAGGGGCCAACAGGCACCGACGACACCCCTATGCTGATCGTGGCGCGTATGGCGCCGCCGCAAAAGGGATAGCCCTCCACGGCCGCACGCAGTTTCTCCGCCAGGGCCAACGCATCGTCCGGAGGGGTGTACAGCGCGGCCACGATGAACTCCTCTCCCCCCCACCGGAACACGTAGTCGACCTTGCGGATGGTCTCTCTGACCACCGCCACCAACTCCTTGAGTACCTGGTCGCCCATGTCGTGGCCGTGGGTGTCGTTCACCTTCTTGAAGTGGTCGATGTCGAACAGCAGCAGGGCCATGGGGCCACCGAAACGTTGCATGCGCGCCATTTCGAACGGCATGGTGTCGCGGAATTTTCTCCGGTTGTACGCGCCGGTCAGCGGATCGGTCGTGGCTTCGCGCTCCAGGCGGTCGTTGGCCTCCCGCAGGGCGGCCTGGCTGGCGCAGATGGTGCGCACCATGGGGTGGAAGATGACCCCCGCCTCGACAAGCAGCAACACCAGGATCACCGCCAGCAGCCCCTTGCCCGACTGATGCAGCTCGGCGATCTTCAGTTCGCTGTTTATCTGCAACCGCCGCACCACCTCATCCGCCCCGGACAGGACGGCATAGTGCCCCAAATCCACCAAAGTGAACAGATGCGCGTCATCCAGGCTCAAGGGGGCGGCTTCGGCGGCGGCCGCCACGGCCTTGGCATCGGCCAGGAAATGGGCCAACCGCTTTTCCAGTTTCCACGGCGCATCCCGCCACACGGACAGCACGAAATCGTCCATGATGCCCTGCCCGCTTCCGCCACGGTCCAGCAGCCAACGGTCGCTCGCCTCCATGTCGGCAATGGCCTCGCGCAGGGCCAGCACGTCCGAGGCGCGGGTGTCTTGATTTATGGTCGCCGCCGCCTGCAGGGCGCAGGACAGGATGCGCTGGGAAAGCATGCGCTGCCTGCCGCTCACGTTCACCAGTTCGGCGCTGGTGCGCTGCACGTCCACAAGGCGCTGGAAAAACAGATAGCCGCCGCCGGCAAGCGCGGCCACCAGCAACAGCCCCACCACATACCGCGTGGTCAGCCAACGGAAGGACAGTGGCGCGCATGTGGCGGACGAAGAGGATGGCTCAAGGGGCATGGGTACTCCTCCCGGCTGGTGCCGCACCAGCCGCAACATATGAAATGCTACCATAAAATAACCGGATGCGCCAAGGCAAGCCGTACGCGCCCTTGCCTCATGGCGCGGCACGACGTATGCTCCCGGCACGATGCCTCCCTGACACGTCCTGACGGCAATGGAGCGGGAATGGAAACGGATTTCGCGGGATACTCGCCTGAAGAACTGAAAGATCTGGAGCACGGCGCGCCGCCCGATTCGGACGTGGCGCGGCTGTGCGCGGCCCTGCGCCGCGCCGGGCGCGTCAACGACTGCCTGCGCGGCGCGCTGGCCTTCTATGCCGACCCGGACCACTGGGAACGCCTCTACCTGCACGGCGCGTTCTGCGACTCCAAGGCCATGGACGACGCGGGCGAACGCGCCCGCGACGCGCTGGGCGAGATCAGCTGACCCATGCGCACCTTCATCTTCATCCCCCCCGTGAGCAAGCCCACCGGCGGCGTGGCCGTGCTGGTGCAGATGGTGACCCACCTGCGCCGCGCGGGATTCGAGGCCTTTGCCGTGCCCCGCGAGGGCGGGCTGGGCTACTATGACGGCGCGGACGTGCCCGTGCGCCCCTGGAACGCCCTTGACCTGACCCCGGACGACATCTGGGTCGCGCCCGAGGGATGGCCCAACGCGCTGGCTCCCGGCCTGTCCGCCCGCGCCCGCTGCGTGGTCTATTGCCAGAACTGGTCCTACCTCTTTTCCTCGCTGCCGGAAAACGTGCACTGGACGCAGCTTCCGGTCCATTTCCTGGCCGTGTCCCAGCCCGTGGCGTGGTTCATCAAGGAAACAACGGGCCGCGACGCGCCCATCCTGCGCCCCGGCATCGACCTCGGCCACTTCGTGCCCCCCCCGGCCAAACCGGACGGTCCCATCCGCATCGCCTTCATGCCACGCAAGAACAAGGCGCTGGTGGAACGCATCCGCGAAACGCTCCTGGCCCGCCTCGTCATGGCGGGGCAGGCCGACGCCGTGCGCTTTGTGCCCATCAGCGGCCAGACCGGCGACGGCGTGACCCGGCTGTTGGCCGACGCGCACATTTTCCTGGCCTCCGGCTTTCCCGAGGGCTGCCCCCTGCCGCCCCTGGAGGCCATGGCCTGCGGCTGCCTGCCCGTGGGATTCGGCGGCTTTGGCGGCTGGGACTACATGCGCCAGGCGCCCCAGGACAACCCGGCGGGCTGTTTTGCCCCCTGGTGGCCCCTGCGCGACGTGCCCTGGGACGGCAACGGCCTGTGGGCCGCCGACGCCGACGTGCCCGCCGCCGCCCTGGCGCTGGAAGAGGCCGTGCGCTGGCTGCGCACCGGCGACCCGCGCGCAACCGACGCCCTGGCCGCCTGCCGCGCCACGGCCCAGGCCTATGCCGAGGCCGCCCAGGCGGAGCGCCTTGCCGCGCTGTGGACCCGGGCCGCCTCTGGCGAACTGTTCCCCCCGTCCCCCCAACGCCAGGCCTGAACCATGCACGACATCCACTCCAATCCCGACCTCTTCCTCTCGCGCACCATCCGCGACGCGCGCGCCTTCAAGCTGGCCAAGCTGCCCCTGGAGCCCACCATCCTCATCGCCTGCTTTCCGTGCACCGGCTCGGCGCGCCTGGTGGACGCGCTGCACGTGCTCACCGGCTTTGTGCGCACCAGCTACGCCGACGCCTTCCGCGACAGCGAGCAGAACCTCTCCCTGCCCCGGCTCATCGACCAAAGCCACGTCAAGACCGTGGCCCGCCAGCACGTCAAGGCCACCACCCGCACCGTGGAACTGCTGCACGGATTCCGCATCCGGCCCGTGGTGCTGGTGCGCGACATCCACGACACCCTGGCCTGCCTGTACGAGCAACTGCACCAGGGCAACCCCATGTCGCCCTGCATCTGCGTCACGGACGAGTGGTTCGACCTGCCCGAGGCCGCGCGCGTGGACTCGCTGGTGGACTTTGCCGCGCCGTGGCTCATCCAGTGCTACGCCTCCTGGCGCCATGTGGCCCGCAACGGCCTGGTGGAAACCTGCTGGGCCTCCAGCGAACAGTGGACCGCCGACCCGCGCGGCGTGCTGCGCGCCATCCTCGCCTTCCACGACATCGAGCGCACCGCCGAGGCCATGGACGCGGCCCTGGCCACCACCGCCCCGCCGCCCGCCATCGCCCAGCCGGGCCAAGGCGCGGCCCTGTTTTCCGACGCCCAGAAAAACCGCATCCGGCGCATGGCGTCCCACTATCCCTGGGCCGACTTCGCGCGCATCGGCATCACCGCATAACAGACGCCGCGCAGGCAGCCCGCACGCCGTACGCCGCCCCCAGGCGGGGCATGCCGCGCGGGGTTGCGCGCTGGCGCGGTTGCCAACCCAAGGCGAAAAAGGCCAGAATGCCTTTTTCATCCGTGATACAAGGACGTACCATGAGCAAGAAAAAGAACCGGCCAGCCGCACCAACGCCGGAAAGCCTGGGCCTGCCCCGCACCGGCGTGGAAAGCCACGCCCACCTCGACATGGCCGACTTCGCCCCGGACCTGGGCGCTGTGCTGGACCGCGCCGCCGCCTCGGGCGTGGCCGCCATCGGCAACGTGTTCCTGGGACCGGACGCCTACGAGGCCAACAAAAACCTCTTTGACCGCCATCCCGAGGTGTTCTTCATCCTCGGCATCCACCCCCACGACGCCTCCGGCTGCACGCCCGGCGCCCTGGCGCGCATGGAGGCCGCCTTCAAGGCGGACCCGCGCCTCAAGGCGCTGGGCGAAACAGGCCTCGACTTCTTCTACGACCACTCGCCCCGCGACGACCAGCGCCGCGCCCTGGCCGACCAGCTCGCCCTGGCGCGCGGGCTCGACATCCCGGTGGTCATCCACTCCCGCGACGCGCACCCGGAAACCGTGGCCATCTTGCTGGACCAGGGCTTTGCCCACCGCCCCGTGCTCTGGCACTGCTTTGGCGGCGACGCGGCCCTGGCCGCCACCCTGGTGGGCCACGGCTGGCATCTCTCCATCCCCGGACCGGTCACCTTCCCCAAAAGCGACGCCCTGCGCGAGGCGGCCGCGAGCGTGCCCCTGGACCGGCTCATGCTCGAAACCGACTGCCCCTACCTGACCCCGCACCCCTATCGCGGCAAACGCAACGAGCCCGCCTACACCGTGTTCACCGCCCAAGAGGTGGCCCGCGTGCGCGGCATGGACGTGGCCGAACTGTGGACCGCCTGCGGCAACAACGCGCGGCGTTTTTTCGGGGTGTAGAAAAGCAGAAGAAAACGACGAAGATTTCGCGCGATGCGCGACCAGGGCTGCTCGCATCTCTGCTCTCGATATCCGTAAGGTTCGTTTCACTCACCTAACGGCTAGTCGGCCTGGACCTCGGCAGGGGATGATCCCCTGCACCCCAGTAGGCGGATGAGGGTACGGGCAGGACTGGCGTTACGGCGCGATGAGGTTGGGAAAAGGTGAAGGTGGAGGCGGTGGTGTGGTGGCGGAAGGCGTGTGAGCGCCACAGTCCACTCTTCGCCGCAAGGGGGATTTGGACCGGACAGGGGCGGGCGCGAACAGACGCCCGCCCCTGTCCGGTCCAAATCCCCCCACAACAAATGGTGAACTGCCCCCATTGGGGGGTGGCGCCCCCTGCGAGGCTGCCGCCCCAAACCCCGGTTCCCGGTGGTATGAGTAAAGACAATATTTCCAGACAGAAAAGAAAGAATTGGGATAACGACCTTTGTCCGCTGGCCGGGAATACCGGCACGGACGCAGGGCGGACACAGGTGGGAAGGCAGGGCCATGGCCGGGGAAGCATAAGGCAGGCTCTTTTTAAGTCAGGAAAAATCAGGTAGCACAGCACGGTGCACACGCAGGAAAAACAGCGCCAACCCGGCTCGGTCATGCTCGTGTCCCACGTGGACGTGAACATCGCCACGTTCCGCAAGCCCCTTATCCAGGCCTTGGTGGCGCGGGGCACGGCGGTGCACGTCTGCGTACCCGACGGCCCGTTGCGGCGCGGCATCGAGGCGCTGGGGGCCACCGTGCATCCCTACGACCTGGCGCGCGGGTCGCTCAACCCCGCCACCCTGCCCGGAGCCGTGCGCGGCATCCGCCGCAACGTGGATGCCGTGGGACCGGACATCGTGCACAGCTTCACCCACCAGCCCAACATCTTCACCCGGCTCGCCGTGCCGTGCGGCGGGCCCGTGGTGGTCAATTCGGTCACCGGCCTGGGGTCCGTGTTCCTGGGCACGGGCGCCAAGGGCGCGCTGCTGCGCACCCTGTTCCACACGCTCTACCGCGCCACGGCCCGCCGTTGCGCGGCCATGATCTTCCAGAACGACGACGACCGGAATCATTTCGCCTCGCGCGGGCTGTGCGGCCCGGCGCGCATCGCCATGATCCGGGGCAGCGGCGTGGATCTTGCGCGCTTCCGGCCCGGCGCGGCAACCCCGGACGCCGTGCGCGCGGCCCGCGCCGCCCTGGGGCTTGCGCCGGAACACGTGGTCTGCACCCTCACGGCCCGGCTGCTGTTCGACAAGGGGGTGCGGGAATTCCTGGACGCGGCGGACCGGCTGGCCGCCGCCTGTCCCCAGGCGCGCTTTCTGCTGGTGGGCGAACCCGATCCCGGCAATCCCAAATCCCTGTCCCCGGATGACGTGGCGCGCGCAGCGGCGCGGCCCAACGTGGTCTGCGCCGGATGGCGGCGCGACATGGACATGGTGTGGGCCATGACCGACGTGGCCGTACTGCCCTCCTACCGCGAGGGGCTGCCCGTCAGCCTTCAGGAGGCGCTGGCCGCCGGGCTGCCCGTGGTCGCCGCCGACGTGCCCGGCTGCCGCGACATCGCCGGGCCGGGCGGGCACTGCCTGCTGGTGGCGGCGCGCGAATCCGCCCCCCTGGCCGAGGCGCTGCGCACGCTCATCGAGTCCTCCTCCCTGCGCCGCTCCATGGGCACGGCGGCCCGCGCCAAAGCCGAGGCATCCTTTGACGCCACATCCCTGGCCGCCCAGCACATCGACCTGTACGCCACCCTGCTGGAGGCCCGGCCATGACGACTCCCGCCCCCCCGCGCATCCCGCGCGTGCCCCTGTCCAAGCGGTGTTTCGACCTGGCCGTGGTGCTGGGGCTTGCGCCGCTGTGGCTGCCCGTGCTGGCGGCCACGGCCCTGGCCGTGCGCTGCGCCCTGGGCTCGCCGGTGGTGTTCCGGCAGGTGCGGCCCGGCCTGGGCGGCGCGCCGTTCACCATCATGAAATTCCGCACCATGACCGACGCGCGCGGCGCGGACGGCGCATTGTTGCCCGACGCGGCGCGGCTCACCCGGTTCGGCCGGTTCCTGCGCGCATCGAGTTTTGACGAATTACCGGAACTTTTCAACGTGTTGCGGGGCGAAATGAGTCTTGTCGGCCCTCGGCCATTGCTTATGGAGTACCTGCCGTTGTACGCTCCCGAACAGGCACGGCGGCACGAGGCGTTGCCCGGCATCACGGGCTGGGCCCAGGTGAACGGACGCAACGCGCTGTCCTGGCCCGATGTCTTTCGGCTGGACGTGTGGTACGTGGACAATCGGAGCCTGCGCCTTGACCTGGCCATCCTGTGGCGGACCGTGGCCAAGGTGCTGCGCCGCGCGGACATCAACGAGCCAGGCCAGGCCACGCGCGGCAAATTCCAGGGCGAGCGGTAGGCGGCGCGGGCGGCAACGCCGGATCGACGGACAGAAGACACGCGGGAGGGCGCACATGCTGTACATCATAGGCGCGGGAGGCCACGGCAAGGTGGTGATAAACGCCGCCCGGAGCATGGATACCTATTCGGCCATCTTTTTTCTGGACGACGACCCGGCCAAGCACGGCAGGCACATCATGCATGCGGAAGTGATCGGCCCCACCAACGCCCTGCCCGATCCCGCGCCCGGCCTGTTCGTGTTTCCGGCCATCGGCTTTGACAACGACCTGCGGCTCGTCTTTCTGCAGCGCCTGCTGGACAAGGGCTACGCCGTCCCGGTGCTGGTGCATGCCACGGCGTATGTGGCGCCCACGGCGGAACTTGGCGTGGGCAGCGTGGTCATGGCCCAGGCCGCGGTCAACCCGGACGCGCGCCTTGGCCGGGGGTGCATCGTGAACACCGGCGCCACGGTGGACCACGATTGCGTGCTGCACGATGGCGTGCACCTGGCGCCGGGCGTGCATCTGTCCGGCAACGTGGTGGTGGGCGCGCGCACCCTGGTGGGCACGGGCGCCAACATCATCCATGAAATGAACGTGGGCGCGGACTGCGTGATCGGCGCGGGCGCGGCCGTGGTAAGCGATATCCCCGACGGCATGCTCGCGGCGGGCGTGCCCGCGCGGGTTCTCAAAAAGGCGGAATGACGTGACCCAACGGATTTTTCTCTCCCCCCCCCACATGGGCGGCGCGGAGCTCGACCTGGTTCGCGAGGCGTTCGCAAGCAACTACATCGCCCCTGCCGGACCGCACATCGACGCCTTTGAGCGGGAGATGGAGGACTACCTGGCTGCGGGCGCGCCCGCGCGCCCCCATTGCGTGGCCGTGTCCTCGGGCACGGCGGCCATCCACATCGCCCTGCGCCTGTGCGGCGTGGATCGCGGCGACGCGGTGCCCTGCCAGGATCTCACCTTCATGGGCTCGGCCGGTCCCATCACCTACCAGCAGGCGCGACCCGTGTTCTTCGACTCCGAGCCCGCCACCTGGAACATGGACCCGGACCTGGTGGAGGCGTGGCTCGCGGCCCGCGCCAAGGCGGGCGCGCTGCCCAAGGCGCTCATCCTGGTGCACATCTTCGGCATGTGCGCCGACGTGGCGCGCCTGGCCGCCTTGTGCGGCCAATACGGCGTCACGCTGGTGGAAGACGCGGCGGAATCGCTGGGCGCCACGGTGGACGGCCGGCAGACAGGCACCTTTGGCCGCTTCGGCATCCTGTCCTTCAACGGCAACAAGATCATCACCACCTCGGGCGGCGGCATGCTGGTCTGCGCGCGCGAGGAGGACGCCCGGCAGGCGCGTTTTCTGGCCACCCAGGCCCGCGACCCGGCCCCGCACTACGAGCATACCCAGGTGGGCTACAACTACCGCATGAGCAACGTCTGCGCGGCCATTGGCCGGGGCCAGCTCATGGTGTTGCCCGAACGCGTGGCCAAAAAGCGCGCGGTGTACGACATGTACCGCACCCGCCTCGCGCCGCTGGGCGACCGCATCGGCTTCATGCCCGAGGGCGTGGGGCGCGGCAACCGCTGGCTCACATGCGTGCGCTTTTTGCCCGGCGAGCCGGACGCCACGCGCGGCGAGGCGTTGCGCGAACAGATGCGCCTGGCGTT
This sequence comes from Desulfovibrionaceae bacterium, assembly GCA_050251715.1. GTDB lineage: Bacteria > Desulfobacterota > Desulfovibrionia > Desulfovibrionales > Desulfovibrionaceae > JBFWMG01. Next base: position 49,032 of record JBFWMG010000020.1, read on the forward strand.
GGAGGCGGCCAACATCGAGTCACGGCCCATCTGGAAACCCATGCACATGCAACCCGTGTTCGCGGCCTGCGAATACGTGGGAGCGGACACGGGTCGGGACATCTTCCTGCGCGGGCTGTGCCTCCCCTCCGGCACCGCGCTCACCGAGGAGGACATGGACCGCATCTGCGGCATCATCCGCACCATTGTGGGCGAATAGTGATTCACTTCCACATATTTTTTAAGTAGGGTTCGCGACTTGCCGGACGACGTTTGAAACAGGTAACACGACACACGAGGCACCGCGCATGGGCGCACAATTCAAGTCGCTGAATTTCTATCTGCTTCTCCTGCTCGATCTCACGCTCGTGCTGGGATCGCACTGGCTTGCCTATGTGGCCAGGTTCGAGGGGGCCATTCCCCGGGAGCAGATGGAGAACCTCGCGGCCATGATGCCCTATTTCGGCGCCATCAAGCTGGGCTGTTTGTTCTATTTCGATCTCTACCGGGGCATGTGGCGCTATACCAGCATCCCGGACCTGTTCAACATCATCAAGGCCGTGACCGCAGCGTCGCTGATAATGATCACGCTGCTCCTTTTGACCCACCGCTTCCAGGGCTATTCCCGGTCCGTGTTCCTGCTCGACTGGCTGTTCACCATGTTGGCCGTGGCCGGGTTGCGGGTGGGCATCCGCCTGTTTTACGGCGTGGGCTGGGTGCGCTTTCCCCTTTCGGGCGACAAGAAGGCGCGGGCCGCCCAGCGGAGCTGTGTGTTGCTGGGCGCGGGCAAGGCCGCGGAAAAGCTGGTGCGCGAGATCAACGGCAACCCGGACACCATGCTGGAAATCGTGGCCGTGTTCGACGACGACCCGACCAAGCAGGGCCGCCTTATCCACGGCCTGCCCATCATCGGTCCCATCACCTCCCTGCCCTTCTGGATGAACAGCGAAGAGGTGAAGGTGCACGAGGCGCTCATCGCCATGCCATCCCTGTCGGGTCAGGGCATGCGCCGCATCGTGGACATCTGCGAGCAGGCGGGGCTGCCCTCCAAGACCATCCCCAGCCTGTCCGAGATAGCGGACGGCAAGGTCTCGCTCAAGACCCTGCGCGACGTGAACTACAAGGATTTGCTGGGCCGCGAGCAGACCAACCTCGACGCGCGCGGCATCTCCGGCTACCTGGAAGGCAAGGTGGTGCTGGTCACGGGCGCGGGCGGCTCCATCGGCTCCGAGCTGTGCCGCCAAATCATCCCGTTCAAGCCCCGGTTGCTGCTCCTGCTCGACGCGAGCGAATTCCACCTCTACAGCGTGCAGATGGAGCTGGAGCACGAGCGGCGCTTCAAGGCCTACGAGGTGCTGCTGGGCAGCCTGCGCGACCGGCTGTGGCTGTCGGCCATGCTCGACCAGCACAAGCCCGACGTGATCTTCCACGCCGCCGCGTACAAACACGTGCCCATGCTCGAAAGCAACCCCTGGCAGGCGGTGTGGAACAACGTGCAGGCCACGGCCAACCTGGTGGCCGAGGCCGTGAACCGGGGCGTGGACCGGTTGCTGGTGGTGTCCACGGACAAGGCGGTGCGGCCCACCAACGTCATGGGCGCGACCAAGCGGCTCACCGAGCGCATCATGCAGGCCCACTGCGGCCAGGGCACGCGGCTCATGGCCGTGCGGTTCGGCAATGTGGTGGGTTCGGCGGGTTCCGTCATCCCGCTCTTCCGCCGCCAGATCGAAAAGGGCGGCCCGGTGACCGTGACCCATCCCGAGGTGACCCGCTACTTCATGACCACGGAAGAGGCGTGCCAGCTCATCCTGCAGGCGGGCAGCATGGGCGGCGGCGGCGAAATCTTCGTGCTCAAGATGGGCCAGCCCGTGAAAATCGTGGACATGGCGCGCGACCTTATCCGGCTGTCGGGCAAGGAGCCCGGCAAGGACATCGAGATCAAGTTCATCGGCATGCGGCCCGGCGAAAAGCTGTATGAGGAGCTCATCACCGAGGACGAGGGCGTGGTGCCCACGGACCACGACCAGATCATGGTGCTGCGCGGCGGCGGCTGCGACTGGGCTCTTGTGAGCGGGCTCATTGATACGCTGGGCACGGCGGCCGATGCCATGGACGGCGCACGCATCCGTGCCGAGCTCAAGCAGGCCGTGCCGGAATACACGCCCTCCGACGACGGCGCCTAGCGTTCCCGCCCAAAGAGCCGACACCCCCACGCCCCCCTAGGGGCGAGACGGCGGCCCCTCCTAAAAAACTTTTCGTTAAATCATATTGTTATGCTCATGGCCCAGGGTTTGCAGTGCCCTCGGCATGGACCTCTTCAACTACTCGCCAGACACCCTGCTCAGCTTTTTTCTCACCCTGTTCCGGTGCAGCCTGTTGATTTTTCTGCTGCCCTTTTTCGGGGGCGAGTCCGTGCCCAAGACCGTGAAACCCGCCGTGTGCCTGGTCATGGCCGTGGCGCTCTTTCCCTATTTGCATGTGCCGGGCAGCCTTTTTCCCTCGCACCCGTTCACCATTTGCATCATGCTGCTTGGCGAAATCACGCTGGGCCTCGTTCTGGGACTCGTCATGCGGTTCCTCTTTGCCGCAGTCCAGACCGGCGGCCAACTCATCGGTTTCCAGATGGGCTTTGCCATGGTCAGCGCCATCGACCCCGACACCGGCGTCCAGGAGGCCGTGACCTCGCACTTTCTCTACATGGTCTCGCTGCTCACCTTTCTGTCGCTTGACGGCCATCTCATCATGCTGTCTGGCCTGGCCCAAAGCTTCAAGATGGTGCCCCCCGGCAGCCTGTTCCTGTCGCCACAGCTGACGGAGCAGATCCTGGCCTTTTCCGCAAACATCTTCGTCCTCGCGGTCAAGATCGCGTCACCGGTGATGGTAGCCCTGTTCATGGTCGACCTGGCGCTTGCCCTGGTGGGTCGCGCCGCGCCGCAGATGAACATCCTCATCATCGGCTTTCCGCTCAAGATCAGCGTGGGCATGTTCTTTTTTGGACTCCTGTTCACAACCCTGTCCATGTACATTGAACAATTCATTACCCATATGCCGGTCATGTTCTACAGACTGCTCGATGCCGCCCACATATAACGGCGCCATATACAGCACAAACAAACGGTAACACTTCATGCCACAAGCAGATCCAAGTAGAACAGAAAAAGCGACAACAAAACGTCGCACTAAGGCCAGAAACGATGGCAGCGTTCCCAAGAGCCAGGAAATGGGCAAGATGGCGACAATTCTTGCCGGTCTTGTAGCTCTCGTTTTCTATATTGAATACATCGGCAATGACATGCTTGAAATTTTCCACTGGTTTTTCACGGAATGCTTCTCATTCGACCCAACGAAGCAGAATATCTACAACATTTTTGTCATGACCAGCATCAACTTGGCAAAGATGTTGCTTCCGATACTGCTCTTCATCGCCTTTATCGCATACGTCACGCTACGCCTGCAGGTGGGTGCCTTGTGGACCACCAAAGTCTTTAAATTCAACCTCAACAGGCTATTCAATCTTTCAAGCGGATTACAGCGCATGTTCGTCTCGGCGCAAACCCTCATCAGGCTGGGCAAGAGCCTGCTCATGGCCATTGTCATCGGCATTGCGCCCTACATCGTCATCCGTAACGAAATGGCCAAGATACCTGCCATGTTCTTTCTGGACGCCCATGGCGTCGCAGCCTACATCCTCACGACCGGCGCCAAGATGGTCACCTACGCCATGCTGCCCATCGTGGTCATCGCGGCGGCGGACCTCGTCTATACCCGGTGGGACTATGAGGAAAACCTCAAGATGACCAAGGACGAGGTCAAGGACGAACAGCGGCAGGCGGAAGGCGACCCGGCCATCCGCGCCAAGCAGAAGCAGAAGATGATGGAAGTGATGATGCGGCGCATGATGGCCCAGGTGCCCAAGGCGGACCTCATCATCACCAACCCGACCCACTACGCCATTGCCTTGCGCTACAACCCCACCGAGGCGCCCGCGCCCGTGGTGCTGGCCAAGGGCTTGGACAGGGTGGCGGAGCGGATCAAGGAAATCGCCCGCGAGCACAACATCCCCATCAAGGAAAACAAGCCCCTGGCACGCGCTTTGTATAGTGCTGTGGAAGTGGGCGACATGATACCCGAGGAACTGTTCCAGGCCGTGGCGACCATGCTGGCACAGCTGCATAAGTTCAAGAGATCACAATAGGTTGTCAGCGCCTTCCCGCAAAGGGAACGCCAGGCAAAACCAGGAAAGGTGTCAAAATCATGGCTTCGAACTTCTCCATGCCTGAAATGAACTACGAAAAGTTCGCCAAGCAGGGTGACATGCTGCTTGCGGGCGGCGTGGTCATCATCCTTTTCGTGATGCTCGTGCCCCTGCCCACCATCTTCCTGGACATGATGCTCGCTTTTTCCATCTCCATGGGCCTTGTCATCCTCGTCACCTCCATGTTCATGATAAGCCCCCTGGAATTCTCCATCTTCCCGTCCCTGCTGCTGGTCACCACCATGCTGCGCCTGGCGCTCAACGTGGCGTCCACCCGCCTCATCCTGCTGCACGGCGACGAGGGCACGGCGGCGGCGGGCAAGGTCATCCAGTCCTTTGGCCAATTCGTTGTCGGCGGCAACTACATCATCGGTATCGTCATCTTCCTCATCCTGTTCGCCCTCAACAAGATGGTCATCGTCACCGGTACCACGCGTATCGCCGAAGTGGCGGCGCGCTTCACCCTGGACGCCATGCCCGGCAAGCAGATGGCCATCGAGGCGGATCTGAACGCGGGCCTGATCGACGAGCCCGAGGCGCGCAAGCGGCGCGACCTCATCCGCCGCGAAGCGGACTTCTACGGCGCCATGGACGGCGCGGGCAAGTTCGTGCAGGGAGACGTGAAGGCGGGCATGCTCATCACCTGGATCAACATCATCGGCGGCATCCTCATCGGCACCCTGCAAAAGGACATGCATTGGATGGAGGCCGCCCGCACCTACACCCTGCTGACCATCGGCGACGGTCTGGTCTCCACCATCCCGTCGCTCATCATCTCCACCTCGGCGGGCATCATCGTGTCCCGCGCCGCGGCCGAGGCCAAGATGGGCGAGGAATTCCTGGCCCAGCTCACCTACAACGCCCGCGCGCTCAAGCTCGTATCCGGCGTGCTCGTCATCTTCGGCCTGGTTCCTGGCATGCCCACCGTGGCCTTCCTCACCTTTGCCGGACTTATCTACGGAACGGCCAAGATCGCGGGCAGGTACCATGAGGACGTGCGGGATGTGGACAAGGAAGGCGGCAAGAACGACAAGAAGAGAAAGAAGGAGGGCACGTCCCTCGACACCCCCGAGGAAGTGCAGGCACTCCTGCCGCTGGACACCCTGGAACTGGAAGTGGGCTACGGCCTCATCCCCCTGGTGGACGAGAACCAGAACGGCAACCTGCTCTCCCGCATCCGCTCCATCCGCCGCCAGTTCGCGCTGGACATGGGCATGGTCATCCCCTCGCTGCACCTGCGGGACAACCTGCAACTCAAGCCCGGCCAGTACTCGGTACTCATCAAGGGCAACGAGGTGGCGGGCGCGGAGATCCTCATCGACCATCTGCTGGCCATGGATCCCGGCGACGTGAAGCACCGCATCAGAGGCGTGGAAACCCGCGAGCCCGCGTTCAATCTGCCCGCGCTGTGGATACCCGAAAGCCAGAAGGAAGAGGCCATGCTCGCGGGCTACACCGTGGTCGACCCCTCCACGGTCATCGCCACGCATCTGACCGAGATCTTCAAGCGCCATCTGCACGAGTTCCTGGGCCGCCAGGAAGTGCAAGGGCTCTTGGACAACCTGGCCAAGCATGCGCCCAAGGCGGTGGAAGACCTGGTGCCCGGCGTGCTGACCCTGGGCCAGGTGCAAAAGGTGCTGCAAAACCTCATCAAGGAAAACGTGTCCGCCCGCGACCTGCTGACCGTGGTGGAAACGCTGTCGGACTACGGCCGCAACGTGAAGGATCCCGATCAGTTGACCGAGTATGTGCGCGAAAGGCTGTCGCGCACCATCGTGAAGCCCTACATGGGCGGAGACGGTTCGCTGCCCATCATCACCCTGGACTTCGCCATCGACAAGGTGCTCCAGGAAAGCCTGCGCAAGACCGACCATGGCGCCTATCTGGCCATGGAGCCGAACATGGCGCAGAAGATCATCCGGGCCATCAGCAAATCGCTGGACAAGGCCGCCGTGGCCGACGGCCAGCCCGTGCTGCTGACCACGCCGGTGCTGCGGCCGCATCTGGCCCAACTGCTGCTGCGTTTCGTACCCAACCTGCCCGTGCTCTCACAGGCCGAGATTCCGGGCGACATCAAACTCCAATCCGTGGCCAACGTGGTGCTGAAAAATGCAGGTTAGAAGCTTCAGAGGACCGACCTCGCACGCCGTCATGGAACGGATCAAGGCCGAGCTTGGCAGCGACGCCGTGATCCTGAGCACGCGCAACTTCCGCGAAGGCGGCGCGCCGTGCTGCGAAATCACCGCCGCGCTGGAGCGCTTGCCCGACGAAGCGCGCACCAGGCGGGGAAACGGCAACGGCGCATCCGGCGCGGGCGGGGCGGCCAGCGCCCCGGACACGGCGCACCCGGCCATGGCGCCCCAGACAACGCAGGGCATGGCCGGACCGGGCTGCGACGGACCGGCGCCCGGCTGGGGGCAATGGCACAGCGAGTGGAACACCATCAAGGAACACCTGCTCGCCTTCATGAAGCCCCACCTCGACCTGGGGGTGCTGGCGCCCCGGCAACGCCTGGCGCTGGAATACCTGGAGCGCGAAGGGCTTGCCCCGGAGGTCTCGCTGCGGCTGTACGAAGCGTTGCGCAGCGACGCCACGGCGTCGGTGCTGGGACCGCTGGGGCAGATGGTGGCCACGCGCGAGTGGAGCGCGGCCAACTGGCGGGGCAAATTCCACGCCCTGGCCGGCCCCGCGGGCGTGGGCAAGAGCTCGGCGCTCATCCGCATGGCCCTGGCGTGCAAGCGGGAAAACCCTGACCTGCGCGTCTGCCTCATCAACTGCGACACCCGTTCGGCGGGCCGTTTTCTGTTGCAACACTATGCCGACCTCTCCGACTTCGCGTACATGGAGGCGGGCAACGCGGCGGCCTTTGCCACGGCGGTGCGCGAGGGACGGAAATTTGACAAGGTCTTTGTGGACCTGCCCAACATCGTGCGCGGCGAGACCCTGGCCGGGCTGGAGAAATCGTTGGGACTGGACGCCGCGCCCGATCTGTCCATCCATCTGGTGCTCGCGCCGTACTACGTCACGGCGCAGTTTGCGGCTTTTCAAAGACAGTATTACACTCCGCGCGCCACGAGCATCGTGTGGACCAAGCTCGACGAGGCGCAGTCCTACGCGGCCCTGGTGAACGCGGCGGCCGCCACCGGACTGCCTGTCAGCGGCCTTTCCTTCGGGCCGGGCCTCAAGGATACGCTGGCGGGAGCGCGGGCTGATGTGGTATGGAGACTCATCTTCAAGCACCAGCTTCCGTGCGCGGGCAACGACCGGGCCGAGGCGGCGTGAGCGAACCAATGCGAAACCCGAGTAAAGGAAAGGGCATGGCCCGAGAGTATCCCCTGGTGTTATCCGTGACCTCCGGCAAGGGCGGCGTGGGCAAAACCAATCTTTCCGCCAACCTGGCCTACGAACTGGCCAGGGTCGGCAAACGCGTGGTCCTGCTTGACGCGGACCTGGGCCTGGCCAACGTGGACGTGGTCATGGGTCTGACGCCCTCGCTGAACCTGTTCCACCTCTTTCACGAGGGCGTGGGGCTCGACAAGATCCTGTTTGAAACGCCGTATGGCTTCCACATACTCCCGGCCACCTCGGGCGTCAGCGAGATGCTGTCGCTCACCACGGCCCAGAAATTGGACCTTCTGGAGGCTATGGACTATCTTGAAGAAAAAGTGGATTATCTTCTCGTGGATACCGGGGCGGGCATCAACGACGGGGTGCTGTACTTCAACCTCGCGGCCCAGGAGCGCCTTGTGGTCGTCACGCCGGAGCCGACATCGCTGACCGACGCCTACGCGCTCATCAAGGTGCTCAAGCTCAACCATGGGGTGGAGCACTTCAAGGTGGTGCTGAACATGACGCCCGACGCGCGCACGGCCAAGGACATCTTTACCCGGCTGTACAATGCGTGCGACCACTTTTTGAGCGGGGTTTCCCTTGACCTTGCCGGGTTTATCCCGCAAGACCGTGGAGTAAGGCAGGCGGTCATCAAGCAGACACCGTTCTGCCACCTGCTCCCGGACAGTCCGGCGAGCAAGGCCGTACGGCAGATGGCGCAAACCATCCAAACCTGGGACGTGGCGACGAATCTCGATGGAAACATCAAGTTTTTCTGGAAAAAGCTCCTCTTCCAGCAGTAATCCCTGGGAGGTGATGGAGGCGGGCACAATCGCGTGGGGCGATTTCGTGCCTTCCGACCAGGAAAAGATCGTCAGGCACTATGCTCCCAAGATCAAGTACCTGGCCATGCGCCTCAAGGCCAAACTGCCCAAGAACATCGAGCTCGGCGAACTCATCAGCGCCGGCACCCTGGGGCTTATGGAGGCGCTGGGCAAGTTCCGGCCCGCCCTGGGCATCAAGTTCGACACCTATGCGGAAAACCGCATCAAAGGCGCCATGCTCGATGAGTTGCGGCGCCTTGACTGGTTTCCACGCAGCCTGCGGCAGCGGGTACGCATGCTCGAAGAGGCGGGCCACCGCATCGAGCACCGCGAAGGCCGCTCTCCCACGGAGGAGGAACTGGCGGCGGAAACCGGACTGGAGCAAAAGGACGTCCGCACCGGCCTGGAAGCGTTGCAGAACCAGCTGAGCATCAGCCTCGACGCCATCCAGGACACCTTTGCGTCTGACGACCGCTCCCATCTGGAGGCCGAACCGTACCACGCGGCCGCATTCCAGGAGATGATCGGCAAGGTCGCCGACCTGATCGATGATTTGACACCTCGGGAGAAGCTCGTACTCTCCCTGTATTACGGCGATGAACTGAACATGCGGGAAACCGCGGAGGTCATGGGCATCACGGAGGGGCGGGTCTCGCAACTCCATTCCCAGGCGCTGGCGCGGTTGCGCTCCATGTTCAAACAACGTTACGGTGAAGCCATAACCTAGAGAGGGAGACCGCTATGCCTTTAAATCTGAGTATGCGCGTCCTTGTGGTAGACGACTTTTCCACGATGCGCCGCATCGTCAAGAACATCCTGCGCCAGATCGGCTTCACCAACATAGAGGAAGCCGACGACGGGACAACCGCGTGGGATGTCATCAACAAGGGCGGCATAGACTTCATCGTGTCGGACTGGAACATGCCGCAGATGACGGGCATCGAGCTCCTGCGCAAGGTGCGCGCCAGCGAAGAGTTTGGCGACACACCGTTCCTCATGGTCACGGCGGAAGCACAACAGGAAAACATCATCGAGGCCGTGCAGGCCAAGGTGTCCAACTACATCGTGAAGCCGTTCACAGCGGACGTGCTGAAGCAGAAGATCGACAAGATCTTCGGCGCATAACCGGCGCGGCCCGGCCCAACGGCCACCGTAGCGCGCCGCTAGCGTAGCGCCATGCTCTTCATCGTACCCGATTTGGACGACGACCTCTCCCCGGAGCCGAGCGGCGACAAGGCGCAACTCGACACGGATGAGTTGAGCTCGCCTGCCGGCGGCGTTGCCATGGGGGGCGACAAGGTCGAACTGGACCTTGAGGACGCCCCTTTTCTGGAAGAGGAGGAAGAGGAGGAAGCCTCGCCTCTGGCCGTCGAGGATGCGGATGCGGCGGACGGCGGAGAGCCTACGGGCTGGCGGGCGCTCATCCGCAACCGCAAATTCCAGATCGCGGCGGGCGGCGGCCTGCTTTTGCTTTTGCTGGGCCTTGGCGCATTCCTCTATTTCCATTCCGGGGAAAAGCCTGCGGAGGACGCCGCGCAGGAGCAACCCGCCGAAAAGGACGAGGCCACGGCGCAGGACGCGGCAAAGCCCGAAAAAGAGCCGGAAAAAAAGGATTTCATCGTTGCCTGGGACCGCTTTTGGGTGGAACACCGCACCGAGGACGGCCAGATCCGCTTCCTTATCTGCAAATTTTCCGCGCCCACCACGGATGAAAAGCTGGCCTGGGAGATCCGCAGCAAGAAAGTGACCCTGCGCGATTCGGTGTTCTACTATCTGCGCAATAAGGATCTGACGTTCCTGTCCGATAAGAAGAATGTAGACCTCTTGAAAAAGGATCTGCTGGGAGTTATAAATCAGTATCTGACCAATGGTCAGCTCGAAGAGCTGCTGATCGAGGAATATCTGGTGAAGTGACATGTCCATAGCGGCCAACCTTCCCGTCCTCATTGCACAGACCCCGATCATGGGGACCATTGCCCATGCCGAACAGTCGCACCCCGAGGTGCAGCAATCCCTGGCCCAGCAGCAGGCGGCGGCTGAAAACACCAAGGCGCACGAAGAGGTGCAGGGCAACGAGCCCACGGAAACCGGCAACCTCAAGGTGCGCGAGGACAACGGCAGGAAGCCCGGCCAGCAGCACGCGGGCCCACACGGCCGCAAGCGCCACGCCGCCGCGCCCGAAGCCGAGGACGAGGAATCCCCTCCGGCGTCCAGTCCCTGGTCCGGCAACATCGTCGACGTGAAGATATGACCCCCCGGCGCGACCGCCGCGCCCTTGCCCTTGCGGCGCGCCGTGCGGGCGCGCAACACCTCAACCCCCCAGAGCCATGCCCGTATCCCAATGGTTGTTGATCCTCTTGAGCCTCACGGAAATGGCCCTGCTCTTTCTCGTGGTGGTCTTTTTCTGGCGTCTCAAGCGCTCCGAGGCGGCCCTGACCCAGTTGCAGCAAAAGCAGGAAGAGTTCTTGACCAAACTGCGCTTCAACGCCGAACTGGAACAGGAACTCATGGCCTCGTTCGAGGAACGCCAGCGCCAACTGGGCGCCATCGAGGACGCCCTGGCCAAACGCGCCGACGAGCTGACCCACCTCATCAAGACCGCGCGGGAGCTGGCCCAGTCGCCGCACATGCTGCGCGATCTGGTGGTCAAGGGCCACCGCCAGGGCAAATCCGTGCAAGAATTGGCCAAGGCTACCAATCTCTCCACCGACGAGGTGGAACTCATCCTCATGAAACGCGGCTAGCGCATTCTAGCATTGAAACAATGCGAAAATTTGAAGTAATGAAGCATTATTTCAACAAAATGCATAAGAGCATCTCATCTTTTTTCAAAGGTAAGATGCCCTAGCGCGCCGCAGCCGCACATCCGGGAGAAGGCATGCGCATTTCCGGCTCCGGCGTCGGCGGGGGCGGCGGGCAAAACCGGCCCGACTCCCGCAAGGAACGTTTCCGCCGCGCCCATCGCGTGGGCGACCGCCTCACCGGACGGCTGCTGCGCTGGCAGGCGGAAGGCCTGGCCTGGGTCGAGGTGGATGGCCAGGAGATGCTCGCCCGCATCGAGAGCCGCCCCGCGCCGGGACAGGAGCTCGCATTCCTCGTCCTGCGCCTCGACCCGGACATCGAGCTCAAGGAGCTGGCCGACGGCGGCGATCCCTTTGGCCAGGCCGGGCCGGGCGGTGCCCCGGCCATGGTCCTGCAAGGTTTCTGGTCGCTGCGCAACCAGTTGGACAGCCTGCTGCCCACGCTTTTTCCCCTGGCGGCGGCATGCGCGCCACCGGATGCGCCAGCCCCCCTGCCCGACCGCGCCACGCGCAAGCGCGCGTTTCTCGCCGCCGTGGGGGCGGATGCGCGGGCAATGGCCCTCTACGCCGCACTCCTTGACCGGCAACGGGAAATAAACTACCACCTCGCGGCCCGGAACATCGGCACGTTGCGCTATGTTCCCTGGCTCGTGCCGGGCGCGCGCGACCAGGAGCTGTTCGTGACCGCCACGCCACAGGCTGGCGCCCCCAAGGCCGACATCGCCTTTGGGTGCCACACCCGGGCGTTGGGCGCGGTGTTGGCGCGGCTGCTGCACGCCGATGGCCGCACAGCGGTGCGCCTCTTTGTGGAACGTCCCGACGCCACGGCCGAGCTGGCCGCCCTGTGCGCCACGCTGCTGCCCGAGGGGAGCGCCGCCGTGTTTCTGGGGGCGGGCCCGCTCCCGCCCGGCTACCAGGGCGTGCTCACGGGCCGCCTGGCCACGCGGCCCGGCGCGCGCATCGGCATCAACACGCGCGTCTAGCGCCGCAGTCCCCAGGGGCACCGTTGCGATATCAAGGCAAGAGGTTGAAATTATTTTTTATCAAGCAAAGACCCTGTCTTTCATGGGCGTGACACCAGCCCCTTCCGGCTCCTGTCCTTGGATTCTCCATGCCTGAACACCATCCGCACATCCTGCCCATCCGCCCCGACGCGCCCTGGCTCGCGCCCCTGGCCGGGTATTCCGACCTGCCCTTCCGGCTGCTGTGCCGCGAAAACGGGGCCGCCGTGTGCTGCACCGAAATGGTCAGCGCCAAGGGCATGCACTATTCCAACAAGGGCACCTCACGCCTCCTGGACACCGAGCCCGCCGACGCGCCCCTGGTGGTGCAACTGTTCGGCTCGGAGGCGCGCTATCTGGACGAGGCGCTGACCCGCTGCGTGGAGCTGGGTTTTTCCTGGTTCGACCTGAACGCCGGGTGCCCCGTGCCCAAGGTGGTCAAGACCGGGGCGGGCGCGGCGTTGAGCAAGGCGCCGGACCAGTTGCACACCCTGGTGCGGGCCATGGTGGACGCGGCGAACCGCGCCGGGCTGCCCGCGATTCCCCCGGCCGCCGGACCCGGCCAGGGGCGCGCCGTGGGCCGCGTGGGCGCAAAGATCCGCCTGGGCTGGGACATGGGCGAGGACCGCGCCGACGAGCTGGCCCTGGCCGTGCAGGAGGCGGGCGCGGGCTGGCTGACCCTGCATCCGCGCCACGCGCGGCAGGGGTATGCGGGTACGGCACAGTGGGCGGCGCTGGCGCGGGTCAAGGCGCTGCTTTCCATCCCGGTCATTGCCAGCGGCGACCTCATCCTGCCCGAGGACGGCGTGCGCTGCGTGCGCGAAACCGGGGTGGACGGCCTCATGTTCGCGCGCGGCGCGCTGGCCAACCCGGCCATCTGCGCCGAATATCTGCACCTGCTCGCGGGCGGCGAACCCGCCGAGCCAAGCCCCGAGCGCGTGGTGGCGCTCATCCGCCGCCATGTGGCGCTGTTCCGCAGCCATGGCTCGGAGCACCTGGCGCTGTTGCGCATGCGCACCATCGTGCCGCGCTACGTCAAGCGCCTGCCCGATGCCGGCACGTTGCGCCGCGCCATGGCCTTGTGTAGATCTTTTGAGGAAAGCGAGGCCATTCTGGAAAGTTATCTGCACCACTGCCGCACCTGCGGCGCAAGCTGGTCGCCCTACGCCCCTCCCGCACCCGCCCCGCGCGGGGAGGGCGCACCGGCCACCGAGGACAACGCATGAAGGTACTGCGCGCCGAAACCGCCGGATTCTGCATGGGCGTGGCGCTCGCCCTGCACAAGCTCGACACCCTGATCGCGGCCAAGGCGGGCCCGCCCATCTTCACCCTTGGCCCCATCATCCACAATCCCCAGGTGTTGGAGGACTACGAGGCGCAGAGCGTGCGCATTGCCTCGGATCCCTCTGAAATCCCGCCCGGCAGCAGCGTGGTCATCCGGGCCCACGGTATCCCCCGCGAGGTGGAGACACGCCTGCGCAAACGGGACGTGGCCATTGTGGACGCCACCTGTCCCCGCGTAAAACGGGCCCAGGTGCTTATCGCCGAACAATCGGGGATGGGCAGGTCGCTCCTGCTTTTTGGCGAGGAAGACCATCCCGAGGTGAAGGGGCTGCTCAGCTACGCCGGACCGGACGGCTTCGTGTGCCACAATCTGGAGCAGCTCAAGACGCATCCCCTGGACAAGGACACGCCCTATTTCCTGGCCGCGCAAACCACCCAGGACCGGCTGGCCTTCGAGGAGCTCGTGGACCATCTGCTCGACCGCCTGGGCGCGGGCACGCCGGTGCTGGAGACCATTTGCGACGCCACCCGCGACCGGCAGCGCGAGGCGTTGGCCGTGGCGGGCCAGGTGGAGGCCATGGTGGTGGTGGGCGGCTTTTCCAGCGGCAACACCCGCCGCCTGGTCGATGTGGCCCAGGGATGCGGCATCTATTGCGTGCATGTGGAGACAGTGGCCCAGCTCCCCCTGGACGCATTGCACCGTTTCGCCACGGTGGGACTCACGGCGGGCGCGTCAACCCCCCAACATATCATTGACGCTGTACAGCAAACGCTGGAAGCCTTATAGTGGGAGAATGCAAGACACTTGCCTGCGGAGGTTATATGGCCCAGACAAACATTCTGCTTGAGGCGGGCACCAACGAGCTTGAGATCGTGGAGTTCTACCTGACCGAGACCGACCCCGCCCACGAGGGGAAGAGCTATCGGGGATACTACGGCGTCAACGTGGCGAAAGTGTTGGAGATCATCCGCGCCCCCAAGATCACGGAAATGCCGCATGTGCAGCACCCTTCGGTCATGGGCGCCTTCAATCAGCGCGAGCGGGTCATTCCTTTGGTGGACTTGAGCCTGTGGCTGCAAAAGAAACGCGTGGAAACCGAAGCACCCAAGGTCATCGTCACCGAGTTCAACAACGTGACGACCTCGTTTCTGGTCTCCGGGGTCAACCGCATCCACCGCATCAGTTGGGAGGCGGTGGAGCCGCCCAGCCTGTATGTGTCGCGCATGAGCGGCAACTCCATCACGGGCGTGGTCAAACTGGAAAACCGCATCGTGTTCCTGCTCGACCTGGAAACCATTGTGGCGGACCTGAATCCCGATCTGGCCCTGCGTTTCGACTATGCCGTGGATTGGAGCGGCGAGAAGCGCTACCATGCCATCATCGCCGACGACTCCAACCTCATCCGCGAAATGCTGAAGGATCTGCTGCAAAAGGCCAACTTCGAAGTGGAGGCGCACCGCAACGGCCGCGAGGCATGGGAACGCCTGAACGAGATCAAGGACAAGGCCGCCGCCGAGGGCCGCAGCGTCACGGACTACGTGCAGGTGCTCGTGTCGGACATCGAGATGCCGCAGATGGACGGGCACAACCTGACCAAGCGCATCAAGGAGGATCCCGACTTCAAATTCCTGCCGGTCATCCTCTTCTCGTCGCTCATCACGGACAAGCTACGCCACAAGGGCGTGGCCGTTGGGGCGGACGACCAGATATCCAAACCCGAGGTCACCCAGCTCGCCCGCCGGGCGCTCGACCTCATCAACCAGCGCCTCGCGCCGGAGCAGTAGGATTATGGTGAAAGCCCCGGGGGAAGGGGAGAGGAAAGAGAAACGGTACAATCCGAGTACATAGTGGACACAATGATCCGGGAACATGGTTAACACTTCCAGGAAGGAAAACCTGGAGGTGGGTATGCCCTGGAGAGAGGTGGCCCCTATGGACGAGCGAATCCGGT